>NZ_CH959306.1:348075-445083 GCF_000153545.1 Sphingomonas sp. SKA58 | reverse complement strand
TCCGGTAGCCAGAGCCAGCGGTCGATGGCGGCTTTGCGCGCCGCGGCGAATTGATGGAACTGACGCGCGCAACCGGCATCGCCCGCTGTCGCGCATCGTTCGGCAATGGCGCGCTCCAGCCGCCAGAGCAGGCTGTTGAGGTCGACGGGCACGATATGCGTGGTGCGGATCGTAGACAGGCGTTTGGGATCGGCCAGCCAGCGGGAGGAAAAGTCCCAGCCGCTTTCCGCGCCGGCGCGCAGGTCGCGATAGACGTCGCCCCTGGCCCTGTTGCTTTGACGCGCGGTCGCGACATCTTCGGCCCAGCTTTCATCGCGCGGTCCGGGCCGATCATCCCAATAGCGGTTGAGCAGCGCGCCATCGGGCATGCGCACCACGCGGAGGGCGGCCCCTGATTTGGATGCGCGATCGCGCATCCAGAAGTCATGTTCGGCGCGCAAGGCGGCCAGGTGACGAGGATCGGTTGGGTTGCTGGCCAGATCGACCATCAGCGAAAGAAAGGGAGGCTGCGACCGCCCCAGATAATATGTGCGGGTGCCGTTGGGGATGAAGCCGTAGCGGGCAATGAGGCTTTCAAAATCGGCGAGCATCGAATCGATCAGGGGTTGCTGCCCATCCGCCTTGAGGCCGAGCATGGTGAAATAGCTGTCCCAGTAATAGATTTCGCGAAATCGCCCGCCCGGCACGACATAGGGCGCAGGCAAGGAGAGGGCCGATGAGCCGGCAGGCGGATTGAGCGCCGGCCGGGTGAGCTGCGGCCAGAGCGCGCGGATATGGTCGCGGAGCGTTTGGGCCGGCCGCTCGTCCTGCTCGCCCGGCACGCTGAAATGGCGCAGGACGAACTGGCGCAGGGCCGCGCCCTTTGGCTGTTCCCGCCGATAGGCCTCGACGATGGCGGCAGGGTCGCCTTTTGGTACGGCGTCGACGAAGGTCTTCCCATCCTCGAAGACCCGCTCGCTCTGCACCGCTTCGAACAAGGGACCGTAGATTTGCTGCGGGCTGGGTGGCGGCGCAGCTTGCGCCAGGCAGAGCAGCGCGGCGAGCGCGACGGCGAAGTGGACAGGTCGGCGCATATCGACATTCCCCCAGATCGGTCGGTAAGGCGGAGGAATGAATGACGCAGGCGAAACGTTCCGGCCACGGCTGCCTTCGCGCTGGCATGGGACGACAACAGCGGCTAGAGCGAGAGGCATGAGCGAAACAGCATCCTTCGGCTATCGCGACGTCGATGCCGCCGAAAAAGCGGGCATGGTCCGCGCGGTCTTTTCCAATGTCGCAGCCAAATATGATTTGATGAATGACGCCATGTCAGGCGGCGCGCATCGGCTGTGGAAGGACCAGTTCGTCCGCCGCGTGAAGCCGCAGGCCGGTGAAGAGATTCTCGACATGGCCGGCGGAACGGGCGACATCGCGTTCCGTATGCACCGCCATGGGGCGCAGGTGACCGTGTCGGACATCAATCCCGAAATGCTGGCCGTCGGCGTCGAGCGCGCGCAGAAGAAGGGATATGAAGGCCTGATCTGGTCGGAGCAGAATGCCGAAGACCTGACCTTTGGCGATCGCGCATTCGATGCCTACACGATCGCCTTTGGCATCCGCAACGTCACCCATATCGACAAGGCGCTCAAGGAGGCGCACCGGGTACTCAAGTTCGGTGGCCGGTTCTTCTGCCTGGAATTTTCCACGACGACCTGGCCGGGTTTTTCGGACGTCTATGACGTCTATTCGCACAAGCTGGTGCCGCACCTCGGCAAACTGTTCGCCAATGACGCCGACAGCTACCGCTATCTGATCGAATCGATCCGACGCTTCCCGCCCATGCCCAAATTTGAAGCGATGATCCGGGACGCGGGTTTCGTGAACACCAAGGTCGAGCCGATCATGGGCGGGCTGGTGGCGATCCATAGCGGGTGGAAGATCTGACCCGCGCATGACGTCCCACATCACCCATATCTGGCGGCTCCTGAAATGGGGGCGCATCTTGGCGCGGCATGGCGCGCTGCGTGGGATCGAGCGCGATCCGCTGACGCCCGCGCCCGTGCGCCGTCTGGTGCGGATCGCCCGGCTGGGCGCACGCGTGCCCAAGCAGCCCCGCTATGCCGACGCGTTTCAGGCGATCGGCCCGGCCGCGATCAAGCTGGGCCAGACACTGGCGACCCGGCCCGATCTGGTCGGTGAGGAAGCGGCCAACGACCTGCTGCGGTTGCAGGACGCCCTGCCCCCCGTGCCGTTCGACACGATCCGCGCCCAGATCGAGCAAAGTTTCGGGCGGCCGCTGGAAGCATTGTACAGCCGGTTCGACGAAGCCCCGGTGGGTGCGGCGTCGATCGCGCAGGTCCATCGCGCGCTCACCACCGATGGGCGGGACGTTGCGGTCAAGGTGATCCGCCCCGGCGTTATTGATCAGTTCAACCGCGACATCCAGACCTATGAATGGGCCGCAGCCCATATCGAGCAGCTGGGCGGGGAAGTCGCTCGACTGCGCCCGCGCCTGGTGATCGCCAACCTCAAGCGCTGGACCGCACGCGAATTGGACCTGCGACGCGAAGCGGCGTCGGCGTCCGAACTGGCCGAGGCGATGGAGGCGATGCCAGGCTATCGCATCCCCGCCATCGACTGGGACTGCACGAGCGGCAAGGTCATGACGATGGAGTGGATCGACGGCATCAAGATCGCCGATCGCGCCGCGCTGGTCGCGGCAGGCCACAACATGAAGGATCTGGCCGCCCGCCTGGTCAACGCCTTCCTGCGGCAGGCGATCGCCGAAGGCTTCTTTCACGCCGACATGCATCAGGGCAATTTGTTCGTGACGGCAAGCGGCGAGATCGTCGCGATCGACTTCGGCATCATGGGCCGGATAGACCGGCGCGCGCGCATGTGGCTTGCGGAAATTCTCTACGGCCTCATTACCGGCAACTACAAGCGCGTCGCCGAAATCCATTTCGAGGCGCAATATGTGCCCGCCCATCATAATGTCGCCGAGTTCGCGACGGCGCTGCGTGCAGTGGGCGAGCCGATGCGCGGCAAGGCGGCGAGCGAGCTGTCGGTGGGCGGTATGCTGGACGGCCTGTTCGCCATCACCCGCGATTTCGACATGCAGACCCAGCCGCATTTGCTACTCTTGCAAAAGACCATGGTGATGGTGGAGGGCGTGGCCCATTCGCTCGACCCCGACATCAATATGTGGGAAACGAGCGGCCCCTATGTGAAGGGCTGGCTGCGCGACGAACTTGGGCCGGAGGCCAAGGCGGCCGATACGCTGATCGAGAATTGGCGCACGCTCCAGCGTCTGCCGGGTCTCATCAAACGGATAGAAGACGCCTTTCCCGAAAAGGGCGGCGCCCCGCCCCCTCCCCCGCTGAACGAAGTCAGGCTGATCCGCGTGGGCGGCGGGTGGCGCTACGCGCTGGTGGCGATAGTCGCAGCAGCGGCTGGCGTGGGAGCGACTTTGCTACTATCTTCGTCAGTATGACACGCGAGGAAGCCAGCGCCCGGATTTCGCCTGCTCCACATTGGCACGGCGGCGCATGGGATCGGCGAGTTGCTGGCGCTATGCCGCGCGGACTTGGATAGCCTTTCCGAATGACCCGGCGCGTCCTCCTTATCATTTCCGGCGGGATCGCCGCCTACAAGTCGCTGGAGCTTGTCCGTGCCTTGCGCAAGCGCGGTATCGCTGTGCGGGCGGTGCTTACCAAGAGCGCCGAACAGTTCGTGACGCCGCTGTCGCTGGGCGTGCTGACCGAGGATCAGGTGTATGACGACCTGTTCGACCTGAAGGCCGAGCGCGAGATCGGGCATATCCAGCTCAGCCGCCAGGCCGACCTGGTGGTGGTCGCGCCGGCCACCGCCAATATCCTGGCGAAGATGGCGACCGGCATTGCGGACGACCTGGCGACGACGCTGCTGCTGGCCACCGACAAGCCGGTGCTGGCTGTCCCCGCCATGAATGTGCGCATGTGGCACCATAAGGCGACGCAGCGCAATCTGGCGCAGTTGCGGGCCGATGGCGTGCACGTCATGGAACCGGACGACGGCGAAATGGCGTGCGGCGAATATGGCAAGGGGCGGTTGCCCGAGCCCGAGGCCATAGCGGTGGAGGTCGAGCGGCTTCTTGCCTTGGCTTTGCGGGCCGATCCGCTGGCCGGACTGTGCGATTTTACGGGCAATAGGGGATCGCTGGCGGGAAAGCATATCCTGGTCACCGCCGGGCCGACGCATGAGCCGATCGACCCGGTGCGTTACATCGCCAACCGGTCCTCAGGGAAACAGGGCTTCGCCATCGCCGCCGCCGCCGCGCATGCAGGCGCACGCGTGACGCTGGTCGCCGGGCCGGTGCAGCTACCGACGCCGGCAGGCGTGGCCCGGATCGATGTGGAAACGGCGCGCGAGATGCTGTCCGCCGTTGACGCGTCGCTGCCGGCAGACGCCGCCATCATGGTCGCGGCCGTTGCCGACTGGCGCACGGCCGACGCCGCCGGGCAGAAGATCAAGAAGGATGGCTCAGGTCAGCCGGCCCCGCTGGCCCTCGTGGAAAATCCCGACATTCTTGCGACATTGGGGCGTCATGCTCTGCGCCCCAAGCTGCTGGTAGGTTTTGCCGCCGAGACGCAAAAGGTTGCAGACCATGCGCAGGTCAAACTGGCAAAGAAAGGCGCGGACTGGATCGTCGCCAATGACGTGTCCGGCGCGCCGGGCGACAGCGTGATGGGCGGCGACGACAATGCCGTGCAGATTGTCAGCGCGCAGGGCATCGAAAGCTGGCCGTGCCTGCCCAAGCAAGTCGTCGCCGACAAACTTATCGAAAAGGTCGCTTATGCCCTCACCCTTTCCGCCGATTGAAATAAGGATCAAGCGCCTGCCCCATGGTGGAGGGCTGCCCCTGCCCGCCTACGCGACCGCGCAGGCCGCCGGCATGGACGTGGTATCGGCCGAGGAACTGGTACTGTCGCCGGGCGGACGCCACGCCGTCGCGACCGGCTTTGCCATGGCGATACCCGAAGGCTATGAGATACAGGCGCGCCCGCGATCGGGTCTGGCGCTGAAACATGGCATCAGCCTGCCGAACACGCCGGGCACGATCGATGCCGATTATCGCGGCGAAGTGAAGATCATCCTTATCAATTTGGGCGACGAGCCCTTTGCCATCGCGCGCGGCGACCGGGTCGCCCAATTGGTGGTCGCGCCGGTCCAGCTTGCCAGTTTCGCAGAAGTCGATAGTCTCGACGATACCGCCCGGGGAAAGGGCGGCTTTGGTTCGACGGGAGTGTGACGCCATGACCATCCTGCTTTCCCTGATGCTGGCCGCGGCGCCTGTACCGGCGGCGCTACCCGCGATGCCGCAGGATCTGAGCCAGGTTCCGGTCATCGACCGCTGGCTGGGCCGCAGGATTTCGCCGCGCTGGTCGGAAGATGTGGCGCGTCAATATCGCAAGGGCAATTGTTCGGGCGCGGTGCCCTATGAAGGGTCCAACCTGCTGGAAATCGACATGCTGTTCCTGCTGTCGGGTGATGGCAAGCCGCTCAAGGTCGCGCCGGTCAACGCCCAATGCCCCGAAGTCGAACAGTTTGTCAGCAATCGCATCCTGGGATCACTGCGCGGGTCATTCCCGAAAAGCGGATCGGCAGAACCGCACTGGATGCGATCGCAGGTGCGTTTCCTCTGGTCGGACGCACCGTGACGCTCACCGACGCGCAACTGGACCGCTATGCCCGGCATATCGTGTTGCGGGAAATTGGCGGTGCGGGCCAGATGCGACTTTTGAACGCGGACGTCGTTGTTATCGGCGCGGGCGGCATCGGTAGCCCCGCGATCCTGTATCTGGCGGCTGCGGGCGTTGGCACGATCCGCGTGATCGACGATGATGTGGTGGCCCTGTCCAACCTGCAACGGCAGGTGCTGTTCGGCACCGACGATATAGGGAGCCCTAAGGCGGAAGCGGCAATGGCGGCGGTGACGCGGATCAACCCCGACGTGAAGCTGATCCCCATCAACGCGCGGATCGATGCCGACAATGCCGGCCTGATGCTCCGCGACGCGGACGTGGTGCTGGACGGGTGCGACAATTTCGCGACCCGGTTGATCGTCGCCGATGCCGCGCAGCGACTGCGCATCCCGCTTGTGTCGGCGGCCGTCGGCCCGTTCGAAGGACATATTGCGACCTATCGGGGGTGGGAGGCGGACAAACCCTGCTACCGCTGCCTGGTGGGCGATCCACAAGACGCGCCGGAGCGCAACTGCGCCGAAACCG
Source organism: Sphingomonas sp. SKA58 (assembly GCF_000153545.1). Lineage (NCBI taxonomy): Bacteria > Pseudomonadati > Pseudomonadota > Alphaproteobacteria > Sphingomonadales > Sphingomonadaceae > Sphingomonas > Sphingomonas sp. SKA58. Next base: position 438,835 of record NZ_CH959306.1, on the reverse strand, counting down.
GCGTGATCGGCGCGCTGACCGGCACGATCGGCAGTCTGGCGGCGCTGGAGACGATCCGCGCGCTTGTCCCGTTCGGGACGGACATGGCCGGCAAATTGCTGATCGCCGATCTTTTGACCATGCGATTTCGCACAGTGGATGTTGCCAAGGACCCGGCCTGTTCGGGATGCGCGATGGAACTATGCGCGCCCTGACCATCATCGTTGCGGCACCGGACCCGGAGCGTTTGCGCGGTGCGCTGACATTGGCGGCGGCGCAGGCGGCGCTAGGCGGTCGGGCACGGCTGTTCCTGCAACTGGACGCCGTCGCACTGCTTCGTGCACCGATCGCGGCGCCGCGTGATGCCGGTCATAAGGCTGCGGGACTGCCGTCGCTTGAAGACCTGCTCGCAGAGGCGCTTTCGCTGGGCGTCGCATTGAGCGCCTGCCAGAGCGGGATGAGCCTTGCCGGCCTATCCCTTGCCGACCTGCCCCCAGGGACAGAGGTCACCGGGCCGATCGCCCTGTTGCAGGCCCAGACCGAGGCAGATCGCCTGATCTTCGCCTGAACCGATCAACGCAGGATCGGCAGGCGCCAATGGAGACCCGGCGGCCGGGCGTGGACTACGGGGCCGGGCGACAGGGCTTCCGCCCGCCAGCCTAACGCCACGGGCAGCACGCCGACATGCGCCGCGCCCCATAAGGCGGCAAGGCATATCAGGATAGCCGCACTGGCGCGCACCAGCTTCATTCCCCCGCTCCTTCTTCGTCGCGCAGGAAAATATCCTCTATTTGCAGCGCAAACAAGTCAGCGATGCGGAAGGCGAGCGGGAGCGAGGGATCATATTTCCCGGTTTCGATCGCGTTGACGCTCTGGCGCGAAATGCCCAGTCGCGTAGCAAGCTCCCCCTGGCTCCAGTCGCGCTCGGCGCGCAGCAGCTTGAGCCGGTTCTTCACGCCCGCGCCCAGGTCAGGCAGCGGGACACGCCGATCGCGATGACGAAGACGGGGATGGCCGCCCAGGCGGGGACATGAGGAACGAGTCGGAATTGCTCCAGGAAACCCCAGATGGTTGCCAGCACCAGCAGGGCTCCGGTGCCGAACAGGGCGGATTGCGCCAGTTTCAGGCGGAGATATTCATCCTGTTCCTCGATCAGCAACCGCGCCATCGCGGCGACCATGGCCAAGGCGCCGGCGGCCGGCAACAAGGCAAGCCCCCAGAGCAGCGCGCCTGTCGGTTCCCAGTTTTTGTAGGCGTAGACCGCCAGGAACAGGCCCAGCGTGTAGAGCAGGCTGCCCGCCACCATCCGGCGATTATAGCGGCGCATGGCGGGCGACAGATTGCCTTCGAACCGTGCCGACCGCTCGGCCGCCCGGACGATCGGGATGGTCATGCCAGTGGCGGTCAGCATGATCGCCAGCGTCCCGGCCCAGCCAAGGTCGAATTTGTGGACAATGAGGCCCGCAACACCCATCGCGCCGCAAAAGGCGAGGCACCACAGAAGGACGGGATGCCGCGAACGGGCGGTCGGAATAGGCGGCATGGCAAAGCTCCTTTGACATAATGTCAAGTTTCATTGACATAGACGAACGCTACTTGTCAAGGACAGTTGACATTGCGGTTCATGATCGAGACTTGTCTTCCCGCTCGACTTGGGTCCGGACAGGGCGCTAAGAAGGGCGCATGATGAAGCTCTTTATCGGCAACAAGGCCTATTCCAGCTGGTCGCTACGCGGCTGGCTGGCGTGCAAGCTGTCCGGCCTGCCCTTCGAGGAAGTCGTCGTTCCGCTCTATGACCAGGCATGGGAGCAGCGGCGCGAGGGCGACGAATTCGCGCCATCATCAGGCAAGGTGCCGATATTGTGGGACGGCGACGACATCGTCGTGTGGGACAGCCTGGCCATCGTCGAATATCTGAATGAAAAGAGCGGCGGCGACCGGTTCTGGCCGGCCGATCCCGCGCCGCGCGCCATGGCGCGGTCGATGGCGGCGGAGATGCACAGCAGCTTTGCCGCGCTGCGCCGCGAGCACAGCATGAATATCCGCCAGATCTACAACCCCGTCCCGCCATCAGACGGCGTCGCGCAGGATATAGCGCGTATCATGGAATTATGGGCGCAGGCGCGTGCGCGTCATGGCGGCGAAGGCGATTTCCTGTTCGGCGAATTTGGCGCGGCCGACATCATGTTCGCGCCGGTCGTGACCCGATTCATCACCTATCAATTGCCCGTCGCGCGCTTTGCCCAAGGCTATATGCAGGCGATCATCGCCCATCCCTGGATGCAGGAATGGATTGGCGGCGCGCAGGCGGAGGATTGGGTGATCGACCGTTTCGAAAGCCCGCCGCAAACGGTGTGAGGATGACGGACGAACCGGAAGCAGTCAGCGAAACGGCCAAGGAAGCCCGTGCCAAGGAAGCCGCCGCGATTCGGCGGCGCTGGATCACTTTGGGCGAAGGCATTGCGGTGCTGGCGGTCACGATTTCGGCGCTGACGCTCTATATCAACTGGTCGGACAAGCAGGACCGACGCGCCGAGAAAGCGGCGGAAAGCCAAGCTGCGTCCGTGCGCGCGGCGCGGCTGGTGCTGCATGCCGATTCGGTAGAAGGCGACCGCATCCGGCTGCGCACGACCGACCCGGCCCAGGTCGTGCAGAGCCAGACCATCCTGTTTCCCAAGGCGCTGGAGCTGACGCCGGTCGATACCACCGGCGAACCGCGCATCGAGGCGGACTGGTTCGCCAATCCCCTGAAGCGGGCGCGGGAACAGGCGAAGTTGCCCGATGACAGCGTGGGCGACGAAAAGCTGCCGGTGGCGATCGTCACCCGCTTCGTGGTCGATGGCGAGCCGCATGAAAGCGCGGCGCTTTACGATATCGGCTATGGCATTACCGGCCGTTGGCTGGCGGGGCATCGGTTGAGCCTGCGCGGCCTGTCGCTGGTGGACGCGGTTACGGTCGCGGGTGCGCAAAAGGCGCTGGACCGGCGTTGGGCGGGGACGCCGGCGGGGCGGCCAGCCCAAAAGCCCGGCGCATAGAAAAGGGGCCACCTTGCGGCAGCCCCTCTTCATCCCGAGCGGGTCAGGCGTCGATCAGCCGACGATTTCCTCGGGCTTGAAGAAATAGGCGATCTCGATCGCGGCATTTTCCTCGCTGTCCGAACCATGGACCGAATTGGCTTCGATCGATTCGGCATAATCCTTGCGGATCGTGCCTTCGTCCGCATTGGCGGGGTTGGTGGCGCCCATGATGTCGCGGTTGCGCTTCACGGCGTCCTCGCCTTCCAGCACCTGGACGACGACCGGGCCGGAGATCATGAAGGCGACGAGGTCGGCGAAGAAGGGGCGTTCCTTGTGAACGGCGTAGAAGCCCTCGGCCTGTTCGCGGCTCATGCGGATACGCTTGGAAGCGACGACGCGCAGGCCGGCCTCTTCCAGCTTCTTGGTGACCGCGCCGGTCAGGTTGCGACGGGTCGCGTCGGGCTTGATGATCGAAAAGGTGCGCGTGACGGCCATGGCCCTCGTAACTCCGGATTGTTGGAAAGTTGCGCGCCCTTTAGACGCGGGCGGCATGGGCTGCAAGAGGCTTAACCTTGCGCCTTATCCTCATCGTGATCCCCACTCGCTTGACTATAAAGCAAATGGTGGACAACCAATATCAAACCGACAGCTATCCCTGACATTGCGGCCAGCGCAATCGAAAGGAATGGGAGGGCTACGACGGCCGTAGATCCTGTCGATCGACGAACATCCTGCAAAGCGATCCAATACACCGCGATCATCGCCAGGGACGCCGCGACGAATAGCAACTTTAAGCTCTTATGTTTAGTTGCCAAAATGGCCACAAGCATGGCGATCTGCGGTGCACCGAAGAAAAAGCCCGCGATAAGCAGCAGGAAAGGAAGCGCCACCCAGCCTACGTCATCGGGCAAACCCATTACAAAGCTGGTAGCAACCAAGCAAGCAGGGCATAGGAATGCCCCAAATAAGGCATATGCGTCCCATTTGAACATGCGCTACGTATAAGCTTGTGCAGGATACTACGGCCCCTGCACCCACTTCCGTCCCTCCTGCCGCCAGAAGCGCGGTTCGACGCCTTCCGCCTTGCTGAGTGTGCGCCAGCTGGCCCGCGCGCCGTCGATGGTGTCGGCGTCGAAGAAGTAAAAGGCGCGATCGAAGCCAAGCGCCTCTTCACGCCATAGGCCATCGGCGAGCGCAATATGGCGCGCGCCATTGCCCGCAGTACAGGTGTCGCTCAGGAGGATCGGCTGATACGCCTCCCCGCCCTCGCCCGTGCGGCCATGGGCGAGGAAGCTTTCGGGTGGCCCCGCCCACAGGCCCTGCGAAATCCGGTCGAGCCGGTCGCCCTCCCCCGCCACCACCAGCAGCCGCGCGCCCATTGCCAGGATGCGCCCGGCGATCGCGGGCAACACCTGTTCGACCGGATCGCGGCTTAGCTGGTAGAAGTCGACCTGCATCGCCGGCGCGTCAGCGTTCGAACCGGTCCGTCACGAAGCGGTCGAGCAGGCGCACGCCATAGCCGGTCGCGCCCTTGTCCCATGTCGCGCCGGGCTTGTCGGACCAGACCATGCCGGCAATGTCGAGATGCGCCCATTTGACGCCTTCGTCGACGAACCGCTTGATGAACTGGGCGGCGGTGATCGACCCGGCATAGCGCGGACCGATATTCTTCATGTCGGCGATCGGGCTGTCGAGCAATTTGTCATAGGCGTCCGACAGCGGGAAGCGCCACAGCTTTTCCCCCACGCTCTGCCCAGCCTTCGCCAGCGAATCGGCAAGCGCGTCGTCATTGGCGAACAGGCCGCCATGTTCATGGCCCAGCGCGACGATCATCGCCCCGGTCAGCGTCGCCAAATCGACGATCATGTCGGGATTATAGGTTTTCTGCGCCCAGGTGACGGCGTCGCACAGCACCAGCCGCCCTTCGGCGTCGGTGTTGAGCACTTCGATCGTCTGGCCAGACATGGAGGTAACGACATCGCCCGGCCGCTGCGCATTGCCGTCCGGCATGTTTTCAACCAGGCCGCAAATGCCCACGACCCGCGCCTTCGCCTTGCGCCCAGCCAGCGCCTTCATCGCGCCCGCCACAGCGCCCGCGCCGCCCATGTCCCACTTCATGTCCTCCATGCCCGCGCCGGGCTTGAGCGAGATGCCGCCAGTGTCGAAGGTCACGCCCTTGCCGATGAACACCAGCGGCTTGTCCTGCGCGCCGCCGGTGCCGTCCCATTCCATCGCCAGCAGGCGCGGTTCGCGCACCGAACCCTGCGCGACGCCCAGCAATGCGCCCATGCCCAGCTGCGTCATCGCATCCTTGTCGAGCACGGTGATCTTGACGCCCAGCTGTTCCAGATGACGGCAGCGTTCGACGAAGCTTTCGGGATAGAGGATGTTAGCGGGTTCAGCGACCAGTTCGCGCGTGAAGGCGACACCATCGGCGAGCGCGGCCTGCCGTTCCCAAGCCGCGTCGGCATCGCTGGCAACGATAGTGATGGTCTTGAGCGTGGGCTTGGCCTTTTCACTCTGGCGCGTGCGGTAAGTGTCGAAGCGCCAGCTGCGCAGACGGGCGCCGAACGCCAGGGTAGCGGCACCCTCCCCGTTCAGACCTTCGACTGCGGCATGGGTCGCGCCACTGGTCGCCAGTTTCGCGACCAGCGCGCCGCCGGCCTTTTCCAGATCCTGGTCGCCGCCAGCCCCGGTGCCGAGCAGCAGGATGCGGACCGTCCGGCCGCCTTCTTCAGCGAAACTTTCAAGGCTGCTGCCTGCTTCACCGCTAAACCGTGACGCTGCTGCGCCCGCTGACAGCGTCGATGCGGCCGCCAGCGGCAGGGAATCGAGCCCGCCCTTGGCAACGGCCAGGACCAGAGTGTCGGCGGCTTCGGGGCGGGTCGGGCTGAAACGGATATCCATCGGGGCGTTTTTCCTCTTGTCGATGTATCGGTGGCTACGGCAGGCGCCGCGCGGCTACTTCCGCAGATAGTGCCGCCCGGCGCGTCTGGCAAAGGCGTTCGACCGATTTTGCACGATTCGATCCACGGCTGGCGATTGCGGAGCGCGCAGCAGTGCGATAGGCGGGAAGGCCAGACGCGCCGTCCATAGAGGCCCATTGCTTGCAGACCGCCTTGCTTTTCCCATCCTTCAGCGCCCCCATTCGCGCCGTCCTGCTGGGCGGCGTGGCGCTGGTCGCGTGCCAGCCGGCGCTGGCGCAGCAGCTCAACGAACCGCAGACGCCGATCAGTGCGCCCGACGCGCCGATGCCGGCCAGCGAGGACCAGATCGGCTTTGCCGCCGACACGCTGGAATATAATAGCGAGACGGAGATGGTCACGGCCAGCGGCAACGTCCAATTGCTGCGCGAAGGCAATCGGCTGCGCGCCGACAAGGTCGTGTGGGACCGCAACAGCGGCAAGGTGGAAGCGCAGGGCAATGTGTCCGTCACCGACCCGGACGGCAATGTCGCCTATGGCGACCGCTTCGACGTCACCGATAGCCTGAAGGACGGCGCGGTCGACAATATGCTGCTGGTGCTGCAATCGGGCGGTCGGCTGGCGGCGGTCAAGGGCACGCGTACCAACGGCGTCTATACGCTGGAGCGCGCCGCCTATACCGGCTGTTCGGTCGAGGATAGCGAGGGCTGCCCCAAGGAACCGACCTGGCAGATCAATGCCGTACGCGTCGTCTATGACCCGACCCGCGAGCGCGTCACCTATCGCAACGCCAATATCGAGCTGTTCGGCCTGCCGCTCATACCACTGCCTGGTTTCAGCCATCCGGTCGGCGACAATGGCGGCAGCGGCCTGCTGGTCCCCAATCTGCGCTACGACCGCAATAATGGTTTTGAAGTCGCGCTGCCCTATTATTTCAAGCTGGCGCCCAATCGCGACCTGACGATCACGCCGCATGTCTATACCGACACGCTGCCGATGCTGGAAACCAATTTCCGGCATCTCTACGATCGCGGCGCCTACCAGATTACCGGCTATGTGACCCATGGCCGGCGCGTCGCCACTGGCGAAAGCCCGGTCGGCACGACCATCGCCGACAGCGAAAAGGACATTCGCGGCTATCTCGATGCGTCAGGCGCGATGCAATTGTCGCCCGAATGGAGCCTGGACGGGTCGATCCGGGTGGCGACCGACCGCACTTTCCTGCGCCGCTACGATATCAGCCGTGAGGACCGCCTGAGATCGACCATCGGCGCGCAGCGTATTGGCGAAAACAGCTATTTTTCGCTCCGCGGCTGGGCGGTGCAGACGCTGCGTCCCGGCGATTCGCAGGGCCAGACGCCGATTGCGCTGCCGGTTATCGACTATCGCTTGCGGATGAAGGACCCCTTGCTGGGCGGCGTGCTCCAGCTTCAGGCCAATACGCTCGCGATCACCCGCACCGCCGGCCAGGATACGCAGCGCGCCTTTGCCGGCGCGGAATGGAACCTGCGCACATTGACGGGGCTGGGCCAGGAAGTGACCTTTACCGGCTATCTGCGCGGCGACGTCTATCATAGCAGCGACAATGCACTGACATCGGTCGCAAGCTATGCCGGCGATCCGGGCTGGCAGGCGCGCGGCATTGCCGCGGCGGCGGTGGACATGCGCTGGCCGTTCGTGGGCGAAGCCTTTGGCGGCGTGCAGCGGATCGCACCGCGCGTGCAGATCGTCGCGTCCCCGCATCTCGCCAATCTGTCGCTGCCCAATGAGGACGCGCGCGCGGTCGATCTGGAGGACAGCAACCTCTTCGCGCTCAACCGCTTTGCCGGCTATGACCGGTTCGAGGATAGTTCGCGCATCACCTACGGTCTGGAATATGGACTGGACCTGCCCAATTTCTCGTTGAGCGCGATCATCGGCCAAAGCTATCGGCTGGATCGGCAGGAAAGCATCCTGCCCGACGGCACCGGCCTGTCGGATCGTACGTCCGACATCGTCGGGCGCACCACCGTTCGCTACAAGGATTTCGTCAGCCTGATTCATCGCTATCGGCTGGACAAGGACAATCTGTCGGTGCGCCGCAACGAAATCGACGCGACCGTGGGCAGCAAGAAAACCTATGCGATGGTCGGCTATCTGCGGCTCAATCGCAATGCGCTCACCGGGCTGGAGGATTTGCAGGATCGTGAGGAATTGCGCCTGGGCGCCCGCGTGCAATTCGCGCGCTTCTGGTCGGTGTTCGGATCGACCGTCGTCGACCTGACCGATGCGAAGGAAGATCCGGTCAGCATATCGGACGGCTACGAACCGGTCCGGCACCGGCTCGGCATCGCCTATGAGGATGATTGCCTGACGCTGGGCTTCACCTGGCGGCGCGATTACCAGACCAATGGCGACGCGCGAAAGGGCAATGGTTTCCAGCTACGGCTAGCTTTCCGCAATATTGGCATATAAGGAACGGGCTTCGTCCTCTCGTCAGGGCCGGTTAAGGCGGGGCTGTGCATCAGGCGCGGAACCGCATTGGAGTTTATTGCCGACGATGCTGCCTGCCGTTTCCTCGTCCAGCCGCCTGACCCGCGGCGCGCGTATCCGCTTGCGCACCCTTGTCTTGTCATCGGCCCTGGTCGCCGCGGGCATCCAGCCCGTCGCCGCGCAGACGGTCGATGACGACGACGCAAGCATGGCCGCGCAGCAACTGAACCTGCCCAAGGACGTCACCGTCTTTGGCCAGAGCGACCCCAATGTTCGCAAGGCAACAGCGATCGTCAATGGCCGCATCATCACCGGCACCGATGTCGACCAGCGCCTGGCGCTCATCATCACCGCCAATGGCGGCAAGGTGTCGGATGAGGAAAAGGAGCGGCTGCGCGTTCAGGTGCTGCGCAACCTGATCGACGAAACGCTCCAGATTCAGGAAGCGGCCGCCAACGACATCAAGATCGCGCCCGAGGAAATCGAGCAGAGCTATCAGCGGGTTGCGGCGAATTTCCGCAAGTCACCGACCGAGTTCGACGCCTATCTGCGCAGCCAGGGCAGTTCGGCCGCCAGCATCAAGCGCCAGATCGAAGGCGAGCTGGCGTGGAGCCGCCTGCTCCGCCGCAACATCCAGCCCTTCGTCAACGTGTCCGAGGACGAAGTGAAATCGGTCATCGACCGGCTGAACGCGGCCAAGGGCAGCGACGAATATCGGATCGGCGAAATCTATCTGTCGGCAACGCCGGAAAATCAGGCGCAGATCGTCGCCAATGCCCGCAACATCATCCAGCAGATCCAGCAGGGCGGCAGCTTCCAGGCCTATGCCCGGCAGTTTTCCGAAGCGTCCACGGCCGCTGTAGGCGGCGACCTGGGCTGGATTCGCCCCGCGCAGTTGCCGTCCGAACTGGCGCAGGCCGCCGCCGAAATGCAGGTTGGCCAGATTGCCGGACCCATCGAGACGGTGGGCGGGGTGTCGATCATCTATGTCATGGACAAGCGCAAGGTGCTGACCGCCGATCCGCGCGACGCGCTGCTCAGCCTGAAGCAGTTGTCCGTGCTGTTCCCCAAGGGCACCACCAAGGAACAGGCTGGTGCCAAGGCTGCGGAATTTGCCGCGGCGGTGAAGGAGATCAAGGGTTGCGGCCAGGCCAATGAAATTGGCGCGCGCATCGGCGCGGACGTAGTCGACAACGACAATGTGAAGGTTCGCGACCTGCCGCCGCAGTTGCAGGAAATCCTACTGAACCTGCAAGTGGGCGAAACAACCCCGCCCTTCGGGTCGATCGAGGACGGTGTGCGCGTCCTGATTGTGTGCGGTCGCGACGATCCGGCATCGGCGAACGCGCCCAATGCCGATCAGATCATGGCGCAGTTGGAAGAGGAACGGGTCAACAAGCGGGCGCGCATCTATCTGCGTGACCTTCGCCGCGATGCCGTCATCGATTATAACTGACGCCGCGCCCCTGCTGGCGCCCTTCGCCGTGTCGCTGGGCGATCCGGCAGGGATCGGCCCGGAAATCGTCGCCAAAAGCTGGGTGATGCGCGAAGCGCGCGGCCTGCCGGCCTTTTTCGCGGTAGGCGACGCGGCGTCGCTGCGCGCTGTGTGGCTTGGCCCTGTCGAGCGGATCGACAGCCCGGAAGAGGCGGCGCAGGTCTTCCCGCGCGCGCTGCCGTGCCTTCAAGTCGGAGAAGCCGGCGAGGTCATTCCGGGCGCGCCCGGCGTCGATGGCGCGCGGGTCGCCTTCCAGTCATTGGAGGTCGCCGTTGGCCTGGCCCGTTCCGGTTCGGCGGCGGGGATCGTCACCGCGCCGGTCGGCAAGGAACAGCTTTATGGCGTGGGCTTCACCCATCCCGGCCAGACCGAATTCATCGCCGAACGCTGCGGCGTGGCCCCGCACAACGCCGTGATGATGCTGGCCGGGCCAGCGCTCAAGGTCGTGCCGATCACGATCCATATCGCGCTGGCCGATGTGTCCGCCGCACTGACCATCGACCTGATCCGCGCCCGGGCGCTGACGACGGCCAAGGGCTTGCAGCGTAATTTCAACATCGCCCGCCCGCGCCTGGCGGTTGCGGGGCTTAACCCCCATGCAGGCGAGAATGGCGCGCTGGGCCGCGAGGAAATCGAGGTCATTCGCCCCGCTATCGATCAGTTGCGCGCCGATGGGCTGGATATCGCCGGACCGCTGGCCGCCGACGGCATGTTCCACGCGCGCGCGCGCGAAACCTATGATGCCGCTCTGTGTATGTATCATGATCAGGCGCTGATCCCGATCAAGACCCTGAATTTCGATGAAGGGGTCAATATCACGCTGGGCCTGCCAATCGTCCGCACGTCGCCCGACCATGGCACCGCCTTCGGGATAGCCGGCACTGACAGCGCCAATCCCGGCGCCATGATGGCAGCGCTGCGAATGGCGGCGGAAGCGGCACGAGCGCGCATCCTGCATGGCTGACGATCGACCGGCGCTGCCGCCGTTACGGGATGTCATTGCGCGACACGGGCTGGCGGCCAGTAAGGCTCTAGGACAGAATTTCCTGCTTGATGAGCAGTTGCTGGACCGGATCGCGGCCATTCCTGGCCCGCTGACGGACGCCTCCGCTTTCGAGGTCGGCCCCGGCCCCGGCGGCCTGACGCGCGCTATTCTGCGGGCGGGCGGACGACTGGTCGCGGTGGAGCGCGACGATCGCTGCTTGCCTGCGCTCGCGGAACTGGCCGATGCCTTTCCGGGCCAGTTAAAGGTAATCGCGGGCGACGCAATGCAGATCGACGCCCAGGCGGAAGCGGGCGATGGCGCGCATATCATTGCAAACCTGCCCTATAATGTCGGCACGCCGTTGCTGGTGGGATGGCTTTCGGCGGCCTGGACGCCGCTCCCCTGGTGGTCGAGCTTGACGCTGATGTTCCAGATGGAGGTGGCGGAGCGCATCGTCGCAAAGCCCGGCACGGATCATTACGGCCGGCTGGCCGTCCTGTCGCAGTGGCGCAGCGATGCCCGGATCGCGATGAAAGTGCATCGCAGCGCCTTCACTCCCCCGCCCAAAGTCATGTCCGCGGTTGTGCATATAACGCCCAAGCCCACCCCCGAAGGCGTGCAGCTGAAGCTGCTGGAGCGACTGACGGCGGCTGCATTCGGCCAACGGCGCAAGATGATGCGTCAGAGCCTGAAGGGGTTGCCGGGCGCGCTGGACGCGCTGGACGCGGAGGGCATCGATCCCCAGCGGCGCGCTGAAACCGTCAGCGTCGAGGAATTCGTCGCTGTTGCACGCCGGATGGGTCGCAACTGAGGCCTAATTGCCTTGGCCATCCAGTTCCGCAATATTGTCGTCAATCTCCCGCAGCGCTTCAGCGCGGGCTTGCGCTGACATGCGGGCGGCCGCTAGTTGCGCGCGCGCCGCGATCAAGCCGCTGCGCGCCGCCACCTTGCCCACATGTTCGGCCTGGCGCGCCTGCGCTTCGATCGCATTTTGGCAGATGCGCACGCGAATATGACGGCGGCCATTGGCATCGACCGTTTCGCGATGACTGGTGATGCCCTTGCCTTCGCACCCTTCGCGCACATCGACGACCGGCACCATGCGGGTAATCTCCTCCTCGGTCGGGACGCGGTGCGTCACGACACGGCCATCGGCATGGGTGACGATGATGCGCCCCTTTTCGCTACGCACCGTGACGGGCGGCGTCGGCGGCACCGGAGGAATAGGCGGCGTCATGTCGGCGGCCGGAGGAACAGCCGCGATCGGAGCCAAGGGCGCAACTGCTGGCTCGCCCTCGGGCGCAGCCGGAGCAGCAGGAGGTGAAGGCATGTCACGGGCGGCAGGTAGGGCCGCAGCGTTTATGGTCGCATGGGCGGGCTGCGCAACGAGATCGGTCAGGCGCGTCAGATCGGCCTGCTCCACCTTTTGCGTGATTGCCGCCATCTGCTTCGCGGCGCGACTGCCCGATGCCGTCAGCGCCAGGCCGGCTGCGGTCGCCACTGCGACGGCGGCCATGCCCCAGCTGATGCGACGCAGTGAAGTTTCATGACTGGACAACATTTTCAGCCTCCCTTTGAGCGTGGCGAGACGGGTGAGATGGCAGGCGGCGGCATATTGGCGACCACCGGCGGCTTTAAGAATGGCGCGGCCATAGGCATGAGCTTGGTCGCTGCCATAGAGAGCAAGGACGCGGGCGTCGCAGGCTGTTTCCTGGTCGGCGCGGTAGGCCCGATAGGCGATCCAGGCGATAGGATTGCACCAGTGCAACGCCAGCAGCAGGAGCGCGATCATGTTGGCGACAAGATCACCACGTTCATGATGCGCCCGCTCATGCGCGATCGCCATGTCCTGCTCCTGCGGATCGTAGCGCAGGGCGAAATCCTGTGGCAGCACGATATGCGGATGGACGATACCGAATGCGAGCGGACCGGAGGCATGAGGACTGATCACGACATGGAGGCGCCCTTCCCAACCGACCGACGTTGCACCTTTCAAAATCATCCTGCGAAATCGTAGATAGCCAACCGCCTGGATGAAGACGAAGCTCACCATGCCAAGCAGCCAAAGGGCCATCACGAGTTCCAGCCAAGGCACGGCCGGACTGGTTTCTACGGTTTGCGCAGCGGCAGTTGGCACCAGAATGGCTGGCAAGCCCGACTGGTTCATGACCTGGTGCAGGGGCGAGGCGTCTGCAACCTGATCAGGAAGAGCAGGCATCAGCATCCGTGCCAGTGGCAGAATCCACAACATATAGGCAGCGCCCGCCCCCAGCCATCGTGCCAGGGGGCGCCGGACCATCATGACCGCTGCCATCAGCAGGCTGGTTGCAACCAGCGTTTCGGCAAGCCAGATGATCATGGCTTCAACCCTTTCAGAATATCCTCAAGTTCGGCAATATCGTCCGCCGTCAACTGATCCTGGCTCGCAAGCTGTGCGACGAGCGGGGATATGCGGCCGCCGAACAGCCGGTTGACCAGCCGGCCCGATTCACTCGCTACATAGTCGTCCCGCTGGATGAGGGGGCGGTACAGAAAGCGACGGCCATCCTGATCGGCGGCGATCACATCCTTGGCCATCAGGCGGGACAATAAGGTCTTAACCGTCTGCAGGCTCCAGCCGCGCCGTTCCACGACGCGATCGGCAACATCATTAGCGGTCTGGGGCGCGCATTCCCAAAGCGCCTCCATCACCACAAGTTCGGCTTCGCTGATTTTCTCGCTCACGACCCGGCCTCGACTCCGTCACAACCACAGTTGTAATCGCATCGTTTACAGCTGTAGTCAACAGGAAGGCGAAAGGATGTGAGCGATAGCGGTCAGGACGCCTGGCTTTAGCCAGTGACGCGTAACCCGAAAACAGCACGGCGGTCGGGCGGGCGGACCGTGCCATGCGAAGACGCTTTCGCCTGCCCGGGATAATCCGATGTCAGCGCAGACGCATAGACCGGCTTGTCCGGAGCCTTTTCAGGACCGGTCGCCTTCATCACCTCGTCGACATTTATGGGTTTGTCGAACGCAACACCAAATTGGGCGTCGCCGCACCATACGACGCGTGCGGGAATCGTGAAACGCCCGCGCGTCAGGATGATCTGGGTGCCGACGTCAAGCATAGGCCCCTGCACCTTGGCGCCACCGGCAGAAATATCCCGTATCCGCACAAGCTGGACATCCGATGTATCATTTTCGGTCTTCAGGCTCGCGGCCATGAAGACATTGGAGCGTTTGGGACGATCCATGATCTTTCTCGCAACTGGCGGCGCGGATGAGACGCCCTGCGATCGCTTGCGCCATCTGTCCCACCATGGCGGGACAATGCGACCCGGGTCGGCTGCCACAGGTGGAACGAATGGACAAGGCCAAAAGGTTCCGTTTCGATCACCAGACTATAGCAACGACGAAGCCCCGTAAAGGTCGTGGCCCGGTCCTGCTTGCGCAGGCCGGGCCCCATTCCCTCTCCAAACGGGTTCAGCGATCAGCCGTCGTAATCGCCACCAATATTCTGGTTGCGCGGCGGAGCAGCAGCGGTCAGGCGCAGCGCCTCCGCTGACTGAGCGATCGAGCCAATCTCATCAGGCGTGTCGTCATCATCGATCTGCACCTTCTGCAGCGATCCGATCAGCGAATCATGCAGCTCATCGGGAAGGACGGTTTCTTCCGCGATTTCGCGCAGGGCAACGACAGGATTCTTGTCGCGATCGCGATCCAGCGTCAGTTCCGCGCCGCCCGAAATTTCGCGGGCGCGCTGAGCAGCAAGAAGGACCAGGTCAAAACGATTGGTAACCTTGTCGACGCAATCTTCGACGGTGACGCGGGCCAAACAGGGCCTCCTGAATACAACGAATGGAAAAGCGTGAACCGGGCAGCTAGCAGGCTCGGGACAGAGAGTCAATGAAAAGGCCATTAAGCCATGGCCATAACGGCCAGGAACGGGCATGAGGCCGCTATGGCGACAGCAAATCTTCGTCCCGATGCTGACGGCGAGCCTGACATATCGGCAACGCTGGAGGGCAATCGCCTGCGCCTCATCACGCGTGGAGCCGCGCTGCGAGAGGCGCTGATCGCCCTCATCGAGGGTGCCACCTACAGCCTTAAACTTTATTATTATATCTTCGCCGATGACGCGAGCGGCGCGATGGTGCGCGACGCGTTGAGCGATGCTGCGCGGCGCGGCATATCGGTGACGCTGATGATCGACGCATTCGGGTCGGGCAAAACGCCAGACAGTTTTTTTACGCCGCTGATCGAGGCCGGAGGGCATTTCGGACGCTTTGGCGCGCGGCGATCGACGCGATATCTCATTCGCAACCATCAAAAGATGGCCATCGCCGACGATGCCCGTTTGTTGATCGGCGGGTTCAACGTGGAAGACGGCTATTTCGGCATTCCTCGAGAGGATTGCTGGCGGGATTTGGGCCTATTGGTCGAGGGCGAGCAGGTGGAGGCCATGACCCGCTGGTATGGTGGCCTGTGGCGGTGGGTCTCAACGAAACGGCAACGGTTCAGGACATTGCGCGCGATGGTACGGCAATGGCATCCGGCGCTGCACCACGATGAGGGTTCAGCGTTTCGATGGCTGATTGGCGGCCCCACAAGGCGGCTTAGTCCCTGGGCGCAGGTCGTGAAGCAGGATCTTCAAAAGGCGCGGCGCGTCGATATGATCGCCGCCTATTTCTCCCCCGGTCGGGGCATGCTGAAACGTATCGCACGCGCCGCCAAAGCGTCCGGCGCGCGCATCATCTTGCCGGCCGTCTCGGATAACGGAACAACTGTCGCGGCGGCGCGACTTTTATACGGTCCGTTGCTCCGGCGCGGTGTCGAGATTGCGGAATATCAGCCCTGCAAGCTCCACACGAAACTTCTCGTCATCGACGATGCCGTGTTTGTCGGATCCGCCAATTTCGACATGCGCAGCCTTTTCCTGAACCTTGAGGTCATGCTGCGGATCGAGGACAAGGCGTTCGCTGACCGGGTCCGGGATTTGATCAGTAGGGAAATGCGCGACAGCCGGCCCATCGATCTGAAACAGTATCAGTCCAGCCGCAGCGGTATCACCCTGGTAAAGCAGCTCATCAGTTATCTGCTGGTCGGCATATTGGATTATACCGTCACGCGGCGATTGAATTTCCGCAATCTGGATGCCGATTGAGGAGGGACGACATGCCCGCTCCTCAATCGTCCCGGCCGATTTATCGGCCGTTATTGGCCAGCACGCGCACCTGACCGATCGGATAGCCCTTTTCCGCCATTTCCTTGGCATAATCGCCGCGGGCGTCGGCCAATTCGGCCCGATATTCGTCCCAGGCGTCACGATTATCATCCGCGTCCGAGGAACGGCGTAAATCCTTGGTCAATTCCTTCCGTGCCTCGGCAAGATCGGTCTGGTAATTGAACCAATAGTCATTTTCTACGCCGGCGATCGGGGTCTGGTAGACCAGCTGGTCCTCGACCTGAGCCAACTGCTCTTCATAGCTGATCGGCCCCTCCGGGCTTTGCGCCGCAGCGCCAGCAGGGAGGATCGCGGGGGCAAGGCCCAACAGGGCGGCGGCAAGAAACGTCGAACGAGTCATCGGTTCTTCTCCTCTTTGCTGATCTGAACCATGACTGGCACAACGCGCCAACCCGCACATTTTGAGCCTGAACGAATGTGCAGAATGGATAGACCGAGCCCGAGCGGAGACAGGCGGAGTGGCTAACACGCGCCCGGCATCGCCATGTTATGCCATAGAGTCAGAAACTTAAGCCTATCGGACCAGCAGATAGAAACTGGCCGACGCCTCTCCGACATTTTCAATCACGATGCTGTAGCGATCGGTGAACAGCGGCATCCAGGCGCAATCCGCCTGGGGGCCGCCGACGGCCTTCTGGCACAAGGTTTCGCCTTGCGCGCCCTCCACCCGGATCGACAAATGGCCGCTTCCCTCTCCCACAGGCGCCACCATGATCTGCGCACGCTGGCCGCCAAGGAAAAGCTGCCGCATCGTCATGCTGCCACCGGGCACAAGCGATCCGCGACGATAGGCGGGACCCAGAGCGCGCCCGCGAAAGGGCGGCATATCGACAGTCGCGCCAACACCTTGCGCCTGCCTGCGCCAGAGCGCTGCAAGATCCTCCTGCCCCCGCACCGGCGCCGCGCCCAGCACCGACAGCATCCGCGCTTTCCGACCGAGCGATGCGCTGTCGCCCTGCGTCTGCGCGGCCTCCCCCTCGACCAGCGCACGCAATATGGGATCGGACGGACGAGGATCGGCGGGTGACGCCACCGCGGCGAACAGCAAGGGTAACAGGACGGTGATCACAGGGCATCCTCCGGCCGGACGATAAAACGCGCGCCCGGCTCCGCATCCTCGACATGGAGCGAAAGCCCATGCCGCTGCGCGATCGCCAGCGCAAGCGCAAGCCCCAGACCATGACCGCCGTCCGCCGCCCCATCCAGACGAACATAACGCTCAAATATTCGCTCGCGGTCCGCCGCAGGGATACCATCGCCATCATCCTGAACGATGATGCAGGGCCCGGCAGACAGTTCGAGCGACACGCTACCGCCGCTGGGCACATATTTGAAGGCGTTGTCGAGCAGGTTCGACATGAGGCGCATCATCTGCATGGCATCGGCGCGCAACCGGATGCCGGGCGCAATGCGGGCATGAAAGCCTATCCCCAATTCTTCTGCGCTTGCGCCGTAGAGATCGGCCAGATTTTCCGCGATCTCGCTCAAGCTGACCTCCGCCAGGCCACGCATGTCGCCGCGCATCGCCTGCGTGCCGGCAATGTCGAGCAGGGAATCGAGCAGGCGCACAACGCTGCGTATCTCGGCTCTTGACCGCTCCAGCGTTGCCAGCAGCAGATCGTCTTGCGCCGCCTCCATCGCTTTGAGGATGCGCGTATCCAGATGCATGAGCGGGGTGCGAATTTCATGCGCCGTTTGGTCAGACACAGCGCGCTGCGCCTCGATCAACCGTTCGACCTGGTCAAGCATGTCGTTGGTATTGGACGCCAATTCCGTAAGTTCGTCGCTGTCCCCCGCACCCGGCACGCGCGCTTCGATATGACCGGCACGGACCGCGGCGAAGGTGGCGTTCACGGCCTCCACCCGATTGCGTAGGCGTCGAGCGGCGAAATGGCCGGCGACAAGGCTGAGCCCCGCGATCAGCGCGCCCGCCGTCGAGAAAGCCATTGCCAGCCGTGCAAGCAGCGCCTGCCCGCGATAGTCGCTGCGCCCCACCACCAATTGCATGTCCGGACCAAGCCGCGTCGCCCGCGCGAACATGCGCTCGCCTTCGGCCAAGGTGACGAACCGCGCTTCCGATATGTCGGGCGCAATGCGCGGCCAATATGTCAGATTGCCAGCTATGCGATCACCATTGTCGCGGGCCAGCAGATACCAGACACGCTCGCCATCCTGGCGCTCTACCGCAAACCGGTCAGCAATTCGCGCCTTCAGGTCTTCGCCGCCGGCGCTGACATAAATATCGGCAAGGCCGGCAAGGTCGGTATCAACCTCCCGCGCGAGCATGGCGCGCGCATCATTATCAACGATCTGACGCACGACGAGGAAGAGCGCCAATGTCGAAAGCAGGCTGACCAGCAACGCCGACATCGTGACCCGGCCGAAGATCGACCGGAAAAGGCCAGGCCTAGCCACGAGCCGCGTCTGCGCGAGCTATCAGCCGGTAGCCCGTCCCCCACACCGTTTCCAATACCGGTGTATCGAAGCCCTCCTCCAGCTTACGTCGCAAGCGGCCGACATTCACGTCAACGACATTGGTCTGCGGATCGAAACTCAGCTTCCAGACATGGCGCAGCAGCATTTCGCGCGTCACCACTTCTCCGGCATGATCCATCAAATAACGGAACAGTTCGAATTCCTTGGGCGACAGCGGAAGATGCCGTCCCTGCCGAAAAGCCGTACGCGCCTTCACATGACATTCGAGGTCGCCGAACAGCAGCACCGATTCATGGCTGCGACGGCTGGCGCGGCGCCAGAGTGCACGGACGCGGGCGACCAGTTCATCCGGTTCGAAGGGTTTGGCGAGATAGTCGTCGACGCCGCTTTCCAACCCCTCGACCCGATGTTCGCTGCGGCCCAAAGCCGACAGCATCAAGACCGGCGCGCCAATTCCTGCGAGACGCATGCGCGTGACAATGTCGATGCCCGACAGATGCGGCAACATGCGGTCAAGAATCACGACATCATGTCCGCCGCTGCCGGCGCGATTGAGCCCGGTTGGCCCATCGGCAGTCTGTTCCACCGTCATGCCCGCGGCGGTCAGAATAGCCGCGATCGTCGTGCGCGCCGCCTCGTCATCTTCCACCAGCAAAACGGAAATTTGATCAGACTGCCCCATGATCCCCCCGGCTTAGCCTTAACGGCAAAGCCCGCCAGTGACAAAGCCTGTTAGAGGGCGCGCGACCGGGCATCGTTTCGGCCATGGCTTAATCTGCCCACGGGATGGCGCATCCGCTCTGCCCATCCCTCCTTCAACGGAAAACGGCCACCGTGCAGGCAGCCGTTTTCGCACATTTGATGATCGAGCAGATTACATCTTCAGCCCGTTGCGCAGCATCAGCAGGCCGATGATGAGCAGATAGACGCCGAAAATCTTTTTCAGCGGCCCAGCCGGCAGGCTGTGCGCCGCAGCGACGCCCAGCGGCGCGGTCAGCATCGACATGGACGCAATCGCCAGCGTTCCGGGGATGTTGATATAGCCCAGCGACCCCCAGGGCAGACCCGTTTCCTTAAGACCAATGATGGCAAAGCCAATCGTCGTGGGAATGGCGATCAATGTGCCGATGCCGGACGCCGTCGCGATAGCGCGGTGGATGGTCCGTCCGCACAGCGTCATCACCATGATCGCGATGGTGCCGCCGCCGATTCCGAGCAGCGAGGAAAATGTGCCGAGGCCACCGGCGATGCCGACCCGGACGATACCGGACGGCATCGTGTCGCTGACCACCTTGCCACTGACCTTGGGCAACAGGAAATTGAGCGACATCAGGACCACGCCGCCCCCGAAGATCATCTTGAGTGTGCGGCCATCGACATGGCTGGCGAGCAGGACGCCCGCGCCGCACCCCAGGATGATCCATGGCGCCCAAGCCTTGAGCACCTCAAATTCCACCGCTCCGCGTTTGGCGTGGGACATCAGCGACCGGATCGACGTGACGATGATGGTGGCGGCAGACGTGCCGATCGCAACATGGGCGATGGCATCCTTGGTCCCGCCCAGCAGCGGCAGCACGACCAGCAAGGCCGGCACGACAACAAAACCGCCGCCAATGCCGAATATGCCCGCGGCAAAGCCGGCCAGAAGCCCGGCCGCCAGCATGGCGACAAGCGGCACCAGCCATGTCGTGATTTCAGCGGACATCACAGCCCCCCTGTCTGCGCAGGCCCGCCCGCGCGCATGTGGATGCCATCGCCCTGCGGGATCAAGGCGGCGAAAATGGGGTAATCGTCCATGATGTAAGACCATGCCTCTCTTCGGCGGAACCAGAATGCATGGGAGGCATGCGGCGATGTCCCCCTGCCCGCTCAACGAACGAGGACGGAGAACCCGCAACGAACTTCGCATCACGCCAGTTACAAACTGGAAACAATTGCCAGCCGGGCGCCGCGAGGAAAAACAAAAGCGCCAGCCCCGATGAAAGGGCTGGCGCTTTTCGCCACGGCGTCGGTGCACGCAGCGGTCGTTTGCCGGAATGAAGACCGTGCCAGGATCAGGCCACGGCGTCTTCCGCTGGCGTATAGGGAAGCCCCAGATCCTCAGCCACCGCCTGATAGGTGACTTTACCATCCCATATGTTCAGGCCGGCGCGCAGATGCACGTCGCGGCGCAGCGCCTCCTTCCACCCCAGCTCGGCGATCCGCAGCGCATGGGGCAGCGTGACATTGTTGAGCGCATAGGTGCTGGTGCGCGCGACCGCGCCGGGCATGTTGGCGACACAATAATGCACGACATCGTCCACGACATAGGTCGGGTCTGCATGGGTCGTCGGATGGCTGGTTTCGAAGCAACCGCCCTGATCGATCGCGACATCGACGAGAACCGCGCCCTTCTTCATGGTCTTGAGCATATCGGCGGTCACGAGCTTCGGCGCAGCGGCGCCAGGAATGAGAACCGCGCCGATCACCAGGTCAGCATCCGCCACGCAATCGGCGAGATTTGCCTTGTTCGAAAAGCGCGTCTTGGCCCGTGCTTCAAAATACATGCCCAGTTTTTCGAGCACCTCAGGGCTGCGATCCAAAATGGTGACGTCCGCGCCCAGGCCTGCCGCCATTTGCGCCGCATTGAATCCGACAACGCCGCCGCCGATCACCGCGACCTTGGCGGGTAGCACGCCGGGCACGCCACCCAGCAGCACCCCCCGGCCGCCATGCGCCTTCTCAAGCGCCGTCGCGCCCGCCTGGATCGCCATGCGACCAGCGACCTGGCTCATGGGCTTGAGCAGCGGCAGGCCACCGCTTGCGTCGGTCACGGTTTCGTAGGCGATGCAGGTCGCGCCGCTGGCAATGAGGTCGCGGGTCTGGTCCGGATCGGGCGCCAGATGCAGATAGGTGTAGAGTATTTGACCAGAACGCAGCATCGCGCGCTCTGCCGCCTGCGGCTCCTTGACCTTTACGATCATGTCAGCCGTGGCGAAGATTTCGGCGGCTGTGGCGATGATTTCGGCGCCCGCCTTGACGTAAAGATCATCGCCCGCGCCGATGCCGTCGCCAGCACGGGTTTCGACCAGCACGCGATGGCCATGAGCGGTCAGTTCATGAACGCTTTCAGGCGTCAACCCGACGCGATATTCGTGATTCTTGATTTCCTTGACGGTGCCGACGATCATCATGTCTCTCCGAAAACAAGGGACAGCGCTCTGCTGCGCGTCCTTGAGCGTCAGCATAACGCAAAGCCGACGACGAGTGGTCCTGCATTTCCGGGATGGAAAAAGGATTTAGTAAATGATATGCCGCGATACGGCTTATCATCGGGATGAAATTGCGTGGATCGGTTCGATATTGCCATACTTGAAGCGTTGCAAAGCGATTCCCGGCGATCGATGGCTGACCTGGGGGAACGGATCGGCCTGTCCGCATCCGCCTGCCATCGTCGGATCAAGGCAATGGAGGAAGCGGGTCTGATCGCCGGCTATGCCGCACGGCTCGACCCCAAGGTTCTGGGACTGGACCTCCAGGCTTTTGTCGAGATTTCGCTGACCAGCCAGAGCCGCGAGACCATGGATCGGTTCGAAAACGCGGTGGCCGACTTTCCCGAAATATTGGAATGCCACCTGATGGCGGGACAGGCCGACTATCTGTTGCGCGTGGCCGCAGCGGACCTAAAAGGATTCGACGCCATCCACCGCGACTGCCTCGCCCGTTTGCCCGGCGTCTCCGCCATTCGCACCAGCTTTGCGATCCGCCGCATCCGCGACTGGCAGGGCTATCGCTTGCGCGGGCTCAGGGCGCCGGCCTGACCGGCACGGGCGCGTTGCAAAGATCGACGCCGCCCGCAGGTCGCTCGTAGAAATCATCCTTCCGGTTGGCGCGCAGGCGCAGATAGGCCGCGAAGCTGGGCGATGTGGTATCCATCTGCTGAAAATGCGGCTGTTGCGCGGTAGGTAGTTCGCTTGCCAGACGGATGGACAGGATGGGCACCGGGCGTTCGGCTTCGGTATAAAAGCCCAGTTCACCCGATCCGCGCGGCAGGCTGGACAGATGCGCCATCCCGTCGATCACCCGTCCGACAACCGCGATGTTGCGATCGAGCTGACGCGGGGCCTGACCGATCACCGTATAAAGTTCCGCGCCCGTGCCCGCGTCCGATGACAGGTTGCGCCCGACCCCGACATAACCATAGCAATGCGGCAGCCAGGCGGCATTTCCATCCATCGCTACCGGCCAGCCCGCAACGAAACCGGTCTTTTGGGCATAGGCATCGGGATAGGGCAAGGACGTCACGCGCAGTCGTCGATTGGCAAGGGGCAACGCATAATCGGCGGCGCTGGTCTGCAGAAGACCGGCGGGCAACGGCTTTTTTTCGGTCGCGTCGCCCCATTGCGCGACATAATTATCCTGCACCCGATTGATGCTGGTCCCGTCCCACCAGTGCGCCCGGGCGAGTGTGCGGATATTGGCGACGTGACGTGGGGCCATGGCCGGGGCAAGCTGGACGATGACCTGTGCGCCGCCATCGATCGTCATGACGATCAGATCTTCTGCAGAAATATTTGCCCACGCGTCGGCAGGTGATGATGCGACAAGAGCGGCAGGCGTGGCTGGCGGTTCGCCGGCCGCTTGGACAGTAACAAAGGCCAAGGCTGCGGTCAGCGCGATGCGAAGCGGACGGATCATCGGGCCATCAAACAAGGCCTATTCAACAAAGTAAAGCTCTGTTGCTGATGCCCCTTGCCACCTCGCCCGCCCCGCGATAGGGAGCCGCCTTCCAGTGCGATTGGATGAAAGAACCCGAATGATGCCGCTTGCAGCGGCAGCCGGGTTCCGTGCGGAGCGGTGGCCGAGTGGTCGAAGGCGCTCGCCTGGAAAGTGAGTATACGTCAAAAGCGTATCGAGGGTTCGAATCCCTCCCGCTCCGCCATTTCATTGTAAGTGATTGATAAAAAGGATATATTTCTGTTTTTGGGGCGGGTTCCGGTCTTTTCTGGAGTCATTCACACACCGGAGAACCGCCGAATAATGGATAAATCCTGTATTTTCGGTCGGCTTTCTCTCTTGGCCTCTTGCGTGCTACCGGATTTGGGAAGGGCAAAAAGCTCGAAATCAGCGTGACTTGCCCCGAGTGCTGGCCTTCAGGATAGCCTCCATTTCAACAATGCAATTCCGTCCCTTGGTGCTGTCTTTGGGATCGGCTTCGAAATGCGCCCGCATTTTGTCGGACAGCGCGACGAGCGCCTGATAATTCTCCTCACCCACCTTCTTGCGAATGGTTTTCAGGCCCTCGTTGAGCGCGAAGAATTCGGTGTCGATGTTGCGATCCGGGAAGTATCCGGTCTTGTCCTTGAACTTCGGCGCCGAGAGCATCATCGCCCCCAGAAAGTCCCATATCTCACTGATACCCTGGGGGATGTAGAGCTTAGTGGAACGGTAGCTCGAACTAAACATATTACTTCCTCGGACTGGAAATGGCGTACGTGCTGTTCGAAACAAGTTGGGTCGGTCGAACGATAAGCACTGCGTCCGGCTTGAAATCGCTGTTGAAAAATCCCCGGACTTGTGGAGTCGCGAGGGTCTTGCGGCTGAGCGTGACATCGAACGCGATATTGCCTACACGCGCATCGGGAATCCTATATGTAGGATCACTCCCTGAGGTGTCATATTTCACCCTGATTTGCTGTCCCTTGGAATAATCGATTCCTCGAACGTTGTATAACTCGCGCAGTTCACGCCTTACCGCGCGATCGACGTAATTGCCAATCGTCTCCTCGCGAGAGAGGCGCGACTGCAGGCGTCCCGCATCGAAGAGGACTTGTCCTTCAGCGTATGTGCTGTCCGCGCGCTCCTGCATTATACGCAGTGTCTCAACTTGCAGCGGCCTAGTCTCACCCTTCACGCGATAGAAGGCCACGGCTCGATCAAGGCGAAGCTGGCGTATCAGATTTACCTGCCCTTCAAGGGTTGTCGGAAATCCAAGCGAGTCCTGGCGATATTTCGGATCGATGGTTCTGATCTGCTGTATCAGCATGTTGACATGATCTTCCGCCAATCCGGTGGTCAACCGATTGGCCGGGCCGGTCAGATCGAGGATATTGTCGGCAAGCGCCACCAATCAGCCGCCCGGTGCATTGGCCAAACCCGGGAACGTCCGTTCGAGAGTCAGCGGGTCGTTCAGCGGCGGACCGCCGTTGCCGCCCATGCGCGCTCGGGGATTGGGGCGGTACTGTGCAGGTTGGATGGACGCGGAAGCTTCGGAGGGCCGGTAGACCGCTTCGCTTGTCGAGACGGTTTGTACCGGATGGGTCGGTGCGGGCGTAGCCCTCGCACCGACCGCCGCCATGCTCCCCCAATCTTGTTGCGGTGTCCTATGCAATCCACGGCGGTCCGAGACGATGACATGACTTAGCGAGCGCGGACCGCCCGGCGCGAAAGTGAAACCGCCATTGCGCTGGTCGTGATAAGGGTTGAACTTGTACTCAACCTCTTGAACCCACGCTTGGGTCGACAGCTGTCCAGTCCGAAGATAATGTTCAAAAACCAGCCGCTCAGATGACTTTGTTTCGGTGACAGGCTGTTGATCGGGCATGTTCTGTCCTCGTCTGGCATAAGAACAATTCATGAACATTTCCAACATGTCAACGGAAATAACCAAATGGGTTGTGTCGGCACTATGCGACCTGCGGAAATGGCGGAAACAGAGACCATATCGATGGTTCGAATATCTTTCGGTCCGCCATTTACCCATTCATCAGTGTTCGAGCGGAGCTGACGAAAGCGACGAAAATCCTACGGCTTTTCTGGCCACCAATTAACGCATCCGTTCATTCGAATTTGCCTACAGTTGCACCTGTCAGGCCTTGTCGGCCGATCGTGTCCCGGGGGATGGTGTAACAGCGGGTATCCTCGGTAGAGGATCGGACTGGATCAGGCTGCCACGCCGGGCAAACTGATGAGGGGATTGTCGCTGACGGTGGCGAGACTTTCAAGTGTCATATATCGGCGAGCCACGGCCCATTCGTCCTGCTGTTCGAGCATGAGGGCTCCGACGAGGCGTACAATGGCCGCGTCATTGGGAAAGATGCCGACAACGTCGGACCTTCGTTTAATCTCTCCGTTGAGACGTTCCAGGGGATTTGTGCTGGAAATCTGCGGCCAATGTTCTTTCGGGAAGGCTGTGTAAGCGAGGACGTCTTCGCGGGAGCCATCCATCATCTCAGCAAGTTTGGGAGCGCGATCACGCAGGGCATCGGCGACTGTTTGCCATTGCTTATGAGCCTCCTGAGCAGTTTCCTGCGCGAAAATTGTCTTGATCATGGCGGTGACGGCGGCACGCTGCTTAGTGGAAACATGGGCGAGCGCATTGCGCATCCAATGAATCCGACAGCGTTGCTGGGTTGCGTGGAAAACCTTGCTGGCAGCGGCGCGTAGGCCCTTGTGATCGTCTGCAATGACAAGCTTGACGCCCCGGAGCCCGCGATCGGCAAGAGAGCGCAAGAAGCCCTTCCAGAAGGTTTCGGCCTCGGTTGGCCCGGTGTCGACGCCCAGTATCTCGCGGCGGCCATCGTTGCTGACACCGACAGCTATTATCGTCGCGGTCGACACAATCCGGCCACCCTGGCGCGATTTGATGTAGGTCGCATCGAGCCACAGATAAGGGAATTCGCCCTCGATTGGCCTGTTGAGGAAAGCGTTAACCCGTTCGTCAATCTCTTGGATCAGTCGGCTGACGGCGCTCTTGGAGATGCCCGTAGCGCCCATGGCCTTCACGAGATTATCGACCGATCGCGTCGAAATGCCCTGGACATAGGCTTCCTGGATCACCGCCGTCAGCGCCTTCTCGGCAGTCCGACGGGGTTCAAGGAAGGATGGGAAATACGATCCCTTGCGTAGCCGCGGGATCTCCAGTTCGATGTGGCCGGCCCTGGTCTCCCAGGAACGCTCTCGATAGCCGTTGCGCTGGACCTGTCGCCCGGCAGGGTCGCGAGCGCCATGCGCGGCGCCAGTCAGCACCTGCACTTCAGCTTCCATCATTCGCTCAGCGGCAAATGCCAACATCTCGCGAACGAGATCCGCATCAGCGCCCTTTTCAACCAGCTCAATAAGGGCCATTCTGTCTGTGGTCATCGTCGTCTCCGATAGGTTCATTGGTTTCGCAACCCGAACTCTACCGAAGATTGGCGATGGCCGCCTAGACAGAAGCCATGCCACCGTTGGGGCATGAAGCTCCGGTCGCTACGCTCCCTCCGCTTCACGCCCCAACGGTGACGCTGTTACACCACTTAACGGGACACGGCCTGTCGGCCTCGCCGGCGGCAGTAGTCGGTTTGACTTCGATCATGCGATCCGCGCCTGCCTTGGCGCTAGGTAAAGCGATGCCGAAATGACGCCCGCCTGTATCGCTCTCAGGCCAAGGCGCAGGTGTTAGAGCCATAAGCCTAATTTCCCAAGTCTGGCGACGTGATACGTCAAATCTGGTCGAAGCGCTGGTTCCAAGCGAGACAACAATGTTCGACACCGTCGTCGTAAAATGAAGATGCGGCCAGAGAGGCCGATGTCGCGCATCAACCGCACTATATTCTCGACTGGGTTCAGTTTGAGGGCACCATGGCCGCAGCGGTGTCAACGCGATAAAGGACGGTACGATCGGCTCAGCTGATCCATGACATCCCGGCGGTCAAGCATCAGACGGCATGTGCCCCTGATCAGGTAGAAGCCGACACTTGCCGTTCGCTGCAGCCCTTACAAACTTTCGCGCCCCCCGGATCGGATTTTCCGCTGCCTGGAAGTCCCGTGCGCAGGTCATTGCCGGCTCGCTCCACTACAAGATGACACTTGCAATCCGCGCCCCCAGCGGCAGTCCGAATAGCGGCAGCCCGTCCGGCAGACGCGAAGGCGCGCATGACGAATAGCGCTATCATATCTCAAATTTTTGTTGACAGAATTGCTGATTTGCGGCTTTGGTTACCGCTGATAGCGTTACCAGTAAAAACTTTGCCGCTCAAGCGGACAGAGATTGCAGGAGAGGGATTTGTCATGTTGTTACGCCAGAACCATCTACGTTCCGCGCTCTTCGCGGCCTCGGCAGTGGGAGCCCTGTCCGCCTCCACCATGGCCCTTGGCCAGGTAACGCCGCAACCGCCCGCCGCACAGGAAGACGACGTCGCCGATATCGTCGTGACCGGCATCCGCGGCTCTCTCCAAAGCGCAACCAACGCCAAGAAGAACGCGGTGGCATTTGGCGACTCGATCTTTGCCGAGGATATCGGCAAGCTGCCCGCGACCAATCTTGCCGAAACGCTCAACCGCATGCCGGGCGTCCGCCTCAACCGCGACATCAATGGCGAAGGCACGCAGGTCGCGATCCGAGGGCTAGGGCCGAGCTTTACCCGGGTGCTGCTGAACGGATCGCAGTTGCAGGTCGCGTCGGATGGCGGCACCAATGGCGGCAGCGCCAATCGCGAGGTCGACCTGGACTTCTTCCCGTCGGAACTGTTCACCCGGCTCGATCTGGCCAAGACCCCCTCGCCCTCCACGCTGGAAGGCGGCATCGCCGGCACGGTCAACCTGCGCAACGCGCGGCCGTTCGACAAGCCCGGCACGCATGTCACGGTCGTCGCGCAGGGCCAATATACCGACAGCAACGACAAGATCAGCCCGCGCGGCGCGATCGTCGCGAGCCACACCACCGATACGTTCGGCATCCTGCTGGGCGTAGCAGGCGTAAAGACGAAAACGCGGGTCGATGGCTATGAAACGCTGGGCTATAGCGACGGCAATCTGGGAGCGGGCGATCCGGGCGGCAATAATTTCAGCTACGCCTCGATCGTGCCGAACAATGCTGGTCATGGCCTGGTCGCTGGCCAGCCGGTCGATGTCGTCGCCACTTCGGGCCTGACGCGCGACCAACTCAGCACTGCGCTCATTCCGCGTCTTGGCCGCCAGGCGTTGACGCAAGGCGATCGCTCGCGCATCTCGGCGCTGGCATCTTTGGAATGGCGGCCGAGCGACGAATTGCATTTCGCACTGGACGGCATTTGGGCGAAGTCCAAACGCAACTATGACCGCCTGATCATGAATTGGCAGGTACGCAATTCGGGCCCCGGGACTAGCGCTCAGTCAACAGGCGGCATGATTCCGATCGACCTGACGGTCGATGACAATGGCGTCGTCACCAGCGGCACCTTTGCCAATAGCTCCTTCTTTCTGGAGGCGAGCCAGTTCAGGCAGACCACCAAATTCTGGAACATCAACCCTAGCCTGAGCTGGCAGCCCAGCGACCTGCTGAAGGTCGACCTGAGCGCCAACTATTCAAAGAGCCGTTTCTTCCGCGAGCAGCCGAGCTGGGTGTTCCAGACCGCGCCTCAATCCGGCGTCGACGTATATTATGACAATAGCGGCCAGGGGGATTATCCGTCGATCACCACCAATGTGGACCTCAACGATCCCAATAACGGCCTGTGGGAATGGTATCGCCAGAATGTCGCGCTTGTCCGCCGCAAGACGGAAACCAAGGGCGCGCATCTGGATGTCACCTATGGTGACGACGTCTTCAACGTGAAGGTGGGTGCCGCCTTTGACCGGGCGCAGCGCTCCATCCGCGCCTATGACAACAGCCCTGCCTATCAGCTGTCGGTGTGCGGCACCGGCTGCACTGGCGACACCGGATCGATCCCGACCAGCGCGATCCCGCAATATCTGATGCCCGGTTCCGTCAAGAATTTCGGGCATCTTGCCAGCGGCAATATCGGCTTTACCCGCTACATCATGCCGGATTTTGGTGCGATCCGCGACGTAACCGACTATGAAAGCTATCGCGATAGCGCGCCGGAAACACGTGGTGCGGTGACCGGCGGCGCGACCGGCGACATGGACGAAGAAGTCTGGGGCGCCTATTTCGAGCTGAACGGCGTCACCACCATTGCGGGCCGCGACCTGCGCATCAATACCGGCATGCGCTATGCCCGCACCCGCCAAGAAGTGGTCGGACCAAGCCAGATCGGTTCGGAAATCGTCGATATCACGTCGCGGTCGACCTACGAAAACTTCCTGCCGTCGATCAATCTGACATATGATATCGCGGACAATATCAAGCTGCGTGCATCAGCATCGCGGACGATGACCCGGCCCGATGCCAGCCAAATTCTGCCGGGTATCACCTTTTCCGATCCGTCCGCCCTCGTCGCCAGTGCGGGCAATCCGGACCTGAAACCCTATACGTCCGACAATTATGATCTGGGCGGGGAAATCTATACGGGCGGCATCGGTTATGTCGGGCTGTCCCTGTTCATGAAGAACATCCAGGGTTTCACCGTCACCACGTCGCAGGAGGTCAGCTTCGGCTCGCTCAACATCCCGTTCGACAGCCTGATCCCGACACAGCAAAATGCGCTTAATGATCGCTCGTTGCAGACGGGCATTCCCGTAGGGCAGCTGCCCATCACCGTGAACCGGCCGATCAACCTGTCGGACCTGAAGATCAAGGGGCTGGAAATCACCTGGGTCCAGCCGCTCGACTTCCTGATGAAGGGACTCGGCTTCTCGGCCAACGGCACCTATCTGGACCAATCCTCCTCCTCCGGACTGGTGGCGACAGGCGTGTCGAAATATTCCTATAATCTTCAGGGCTTCTATGAAGACGATCGGCTGTCGGTCAGCTTGAACTATGTGTGGAATGACGACGCGATCGCAGTCAATCGTCCGCAAAACGGCATCCAGAATGCCTCGCTGCGGTCGAAGGCTCGGGGCCAGCTCGACCTGTCGGCCGGCTATCAGCTGCCTTTCCTCAACGATGGCGTGCGCCTGACGCTCGATGCGCTCAACATGACCAACGAGCCGATCCGTACCCTGTTCGAATATGATAATGCGCCTTACTCGGTCTATTATCCCGGTCGCACAATTCTGGCTGGCATTCGCGCCAACTTCTGACGGCTGGCTTGGCAGAGAGAACGATGTGCTTCTGAGGCGGAAGCGGTGCAAGCCGCTTCCGCCTTTACTTATTCAACCAGTGGGCGGCCAGACCCGCGGCAGATGCGGTCACGTGACAATTCCGGATATCGTTCAGCCCGCAAAAATGGCATAATCGGCCGCACGCATCATGTGCCTGGCCGATGCGTTCAACACTGTGCAACGAACGAGGGCCACCCTCTTCCCAGACCGGAACCGAACATTCATCGTCATCCCGCTTCATCAGGAGCCTGCTATGCCCAGCCCCGCCTCATCGAGCTTCGTGACCACCACCGACGGCGTCGACATCTTCTACAAGGACTGGGGAAGCAAGGATGCCCAGCCGATCATGTTCCATCATGGCTGGCCGCTCTCGTCCGACGATTGGGACGCGCAGATGCTCTTCTTCCTGGACAAGGGCTATCGCGTCGTCGCCCATGACCGGCGCGGCCATGGCCGATCGCAGCAGGTCGATTTCGGCCATGACATGGACCATTACGCGGCAGACGCCGCAGCGGTTGCCGAGCATTTGGACCTTAGAAACGCCGTTCATATCGGCCATTCGACTGGGGGTGGCGAAGTCGCCGCCTATGTCGCGCGTTTCGGCATTGCTCAGGGCCGCGTCGACCGGGCTGTGCTGGTCAGCGCCGTGCCCCCGATCATGGTCAAGACCGATCGCTATCCCGGGGGCCTGCCGATCGACGTGTTCGACGGCTTTCGCGAAAGCCTGGCGAAGAACCGTGCGCAATTCTTTCGTGACGTCGCGAGCGGTCCCTTTTACGGCTATAATCGCGAGGATGCGGACGTGAAGCAAGGCGTTGTCGATAATTGGTGGCGTCAAGGCATGATGGGCAGCGCACTCGCCCATTATCACGGCATCAAGGCTTTTTCGGAAACCGACCAGACCGACGATCTGAAAGCGATCAGCGTCCCGACGCTGGTGCTGCACGGCGATGACGATCAGGTTGTGCCTTACAAGAATGCGGGCGTGCTCCAGGCCGAATTGCTGCCCAATGCAACACTGAAAATCTATGAGGATTTCCCGCACGGCATGCTGACGACCAACGCCGAAGAACTGAATGCCGACATCCTTGCCTTCCTGCAAAGCTGAGGAGCAGGAAGGGCCGTTGCCGGTGGCGAGCGGAGATTGAAGGAAAAACCGGCAGGGGCGACATCATCATGGGCCTTGGCCTGGCACCGATGGAAGAGGCACAGTTCGAAGCGCGATCGGCACGAATGACCCCTGCTTGGCCGGACATCGACATCATCGGACCGACATTCCCCACCATCCTCAACAAGCCGTTATGATCGGATCGCAGAAGGACGGCCTGCGCCGCGCCAGAGCGCGCCGATTGCGCGGCTAGGGTCAGGACTCACTGATCAGAGCCAGAAGATGACGGTGGCCGCGAGTGCTATCGCCGATAAGAAGGCGATTGGGCGGCGGTCGTAGCGGGTGGCGACACGGCGCAGTCCTTCAGACGGGCGAACATAATCTCGATCCGGTTGCGGCGCCTGTAGCGGCGTTTGTCGTATTTGATGGGCTCGTTGCGCGATTTCCGGCCCGAAATGCAGGGCTTGATGCCCTTTTCCTCCAGCGCGTCCCTGAACCAGTCGGCATCATAGCCTCGGTCGGCGAGCAACCACTGTGCTTTGGGTAATTCGTCAAGAAGGGCCGCTGCGCCGATAGTCGCTGATCTGACCGGCGGTCATGAAGAAGTTCAAGGGGCGTCCGTTGGCATCGGTAACGGCATGAGCCCTTCGACAAGCTCAGGAGAGCCTTGGTGTTCATGCCGCCCTTGGTGCGGCCGATCAGGCGCCCGAGATCCCCCTTTTTACCGCCAGGGTTGATGCCCTGCGGTGCGCCTTCAAATAGGTCGCGTCGATCATCACCGTCTTGCGCTCAGCACTGGCCGAGAGCCCTTCCATCATGCGCGTGAAGACGCCCATCTGACCCCAGCGCTTCCAACGATTGTAGAGCGTCTTGTGTGGTCCGTAATCCTTCGGCGCATCCCGCCAGCGCAGCCCATTCCGGTTGACGAAGATCATCCCGCTCAGCCCGCGCCGATCGTCAACCCTCGGCTTGCCATGGCTCTTGGGAAGATATGGTTCGAGCCGCGCCATTTGCTCGTCTGTCAGCCAGCACAAGTCGCTCATATCGTCTCCTCGCGGAGCCTGAATCAGATTGCGCCTCTCACATCAATGGATTCTGACCCTATGCGCCACCGCTTTACCCACCGCCCGATTTTGAAAAGTGGATGACGAGACGACAGTATCTCGACCGCCGCAGTGCCCCGGATCGGATCACCGATACCTATTGCGCCGCGATAGCTGCGTCCGGCCGGGTTCAGCCTGTTGCGGATCGTCGGAGAACAGGAGATGATTCGGGTGCGGACCAGGATTTCGCCCTCCTGTAGCGCGGGCGGTTAGACTACGTCCTCCCCGGAAGGCGAAATCGTTGGTGCGCGCGGCGCCTTCGGGCCTGTGCGCAAGCACACAGGCGCGATTGAGGGTCACGACTTGTCGCCGAACCGGCGCCCCGCCTCCGCCAATCGCACGAGCAGCGGCGCCGGGCGGAATGTTTCGCCATGCACCACCTCCAGCGCGCGCATGTCTGCGACGATCCGGTCCAGTCCAACCTGATCGGCCCAGAAAAGCGGCCCGCCGCGATAGACAGGCCAGTTATAGCCAAGCACGGCGGCGATATCGATGTCCGATGCGCGTAGGGCAATGCCTTCTTCGAGGATTTTCGCGCCCTCGTTGACGACCGGATAGAGCAGCCGGCCGAGCAAAGCCTCGTCGCCTGAAGTGCGGTTGCTTGCGATGCCTCGGGCGGCGGCCACCTCCTTTATCAGCTTGCCTGTCACGTCCGAAAAACGCGAACGCCGCTTATCATCATAATCATAATAACCCGCGCCACGCTTCTGGCCCAGTCGGCCGACAGCGACCAAATCGCCCATCACGGTTCGTTCCGTCGCGTTCCGGCCGATGACGTCCAAGCCAACCAGATCCATCATCTGGAAATGGCCCATGGCAAAACCATAGTCGACAAGTACGCGGTCTATCTCCGCGATCGGCGTGTCTTCAAGCATCATCGCTTCCGCCTGCGCGCCACGCGGCGCCATCAGCCGATTGGCAATGAAGCCGTCGCACACGCCGCTCAGCACGGCCACCTTGCCGATCCGTTTAGCAAGCCGCATCGCTGTTGCGACGACCGCCTTAGACGTTTCGGCCCCTCGCACGACCTCCAGCAGGCGCATGACATTGGCGGGTGAGAAGAAATGGAGGCCCACGACCCATTCGGGCCGACTGGTCGCTGCCGCAATGCAATTGAGGTCGAGGAAGGAGGTGTTGGACGCCAGGATCGTGCCCTGCCTGGCGATCCGGTCAAGACTGGCGAATATGCCCGTCTTGACGTCCATACTCTCATAGACGGCTTCGATAATGAGATCGGCGTCGGTAAGCGAGGAAAGGTCGAGGCTGGGCGCAATCAGGTCCATGCGCTGTTCCACCTGCGCTGCCGTCATCCGCCCCTTGACCGCCGTCGCCTCATAGTTGCGGCGGATGGTGGCGATGCCGCGATCCAAGGCTTCCTGGCTTGTCTCCAACAGCGTGACGGGAATGCCGGCGTTCAGGAAATTCATCGTGATGCCGCCGCCCATCGTGCCCGCGCCGATGACACCCACCGACCGGATGTCGATCGCGACCGTGTCGGGGCCGATGTCGGGAACACGGGCCGCCTCGCGCTCGGCAAAGAAGACATGGCGCTGGGCGGCGGATTCGGGGCTGGCGATCAGCCGCTCGAACAAATCGGTTTCCTTCGCTAGCCCCTGCTCGAAGGGGAGAGTCACGGCTGCCTTGACGGCTTCGATGATGGCGGCGGGTGCGACGAACCCCTTGAACCGACGCGCATTTGCGGCGGCAAAGGCGGTGAATAGCTCCGGACGATCCCGATCGGCGCTGAGCGCGTCGGCCCGGTCGCGGACTCGTGGCTTGTCACTGCCATGAGCCACAATGCGGTGGGCGAAGGCCAGCGCATTGTGGCGCAAGGCGGCATCTTCGACCACGGTATCGACCAGTCCGAGCGAAAGAGCCTCCGCCGCCTTGATCTGCCGGCCAGATGTGATGATCTCGAGCGCTGTCTCCGCACCGACGATCCGGGGCACGCGCTGGGTACCGCCCGCTCCAGGCAGCAGGCCCAGATGCACTTCCGGCAGTCCGACCCTCGCGCTTTGTGCAGCCACCCGATAGTGGCAGGCTAGCGCCAGTTCGAAACCGCCGCCCAAAGCGGTGCCGTGAATGGCAGCGACGACCGGCTTGGGCGCATCGTCGAGCATGGCGCACAGATCTGGCAAGGACGGCGGCTGCCAGGGTTGGCCGAATTCGGTGATGTCCGCCCCAGCGATGAAGGTTCGTCCCGCGCAGAGCAAGATAATGGCGCGAACAGCCTTGTCGCTAAAGGCCTGTTCGAGTTCGGCCTGCAATCCCTGACGCAGGGACGCAGAGAGCGCGTTCACCGGGGGATTGTCGAGCGTGATAAGAGCCACGCCATCGACGAAGGCGCTGGTTGCTGTCTGCTTCATGTCATGCGTCCTGTCTGGCGGCCGACGCCGCGCGTCTGCGGGCGACCTCCTCCACGGCGATGGCGGCCATCGCCTTCTTGTCGAGCTTACCGGTGGCGGTGACGGCCATTGCCTCCACCAGCACCAGATGTTCGGGCCATTTCTTGCGGGACAAGCCCTGCTGCGAAAGATGGTGAAGCAGCGCGGACAGGTCGATGCTCCCATCGTCCGTCCGCAGCCGGCAGACGGCGCAGGCCTGCTCGCCCAGTTTGCGCTCGGGCACGGCCACCACCGCCACCTCCGCGACGGCGGGGTGGCGCAGAAGGGCAGCCTCCACCTCGGCGGGGTCGATGTTAAAGCCGCCGCGAATGATCTGGTCCTTGATGCGGCCGACGACGCGGACAAAGCCCTCTTCATCCCGGACGATCTCGTCGCCGGTCAGATAGAAGCCGTCGGGCGTCATCCGCTCCTGTCCTGCCCCCATGCCCTGCGCATAGCCCAGAAAGAGCGAGGGGCCGCGCACGCCTGCCTGTCCCCGACTGCCACGCGGCAGTGGGCGCAACTCTGCGTCGAACGCCTCCTCCTGCGTGCCGGGGAAGGGGATGCCATCGAAAATCTGACGGCGTTCTAACGGATGCACGGGACTGGTGGACGCATGGCCCATGCATTCGGACATACCGAACATGCGCAGCGCCCTGAGGCCGAGCAGCCGGTCAGCATCCTCGATAAGCTCCGGCGTCATCGCGCTGCCTCCCACCGCCATGGCGCGAAGCGGCAAGCGGCCTGTCCATTCGCCAAGCCGGGCAGCCTCGACCATCGTGAAGAGATGCGTCGGCACCGCGATCGCCCAGCCGCAACCATAGCGTTCGGCCCGACGCAGCGCCTCGACCGGCACCCAGGGATCGACCAGCACCAGCGGATGCCCCAGAGACAGCGCGAAATGTGCGGTGAAGGTAAAACCAGGCGCGCTGTCGAGCGGGACGATGCCCAGGATAGCGTCGTCCGGTTGCAGGCCCGCGATCACCGCGCAGGCACGGGTCGCGTAATTCAGCGCTTCGGGGGCATGCATCACAGCCTTGGGCACACCGGTGCTGCCAGAGGTGAAGCCGATGAGCGCGGCGTTGCGGTCGCGCGGATCGGTTGACCGTTTGCCGGATACGGCAGCGACAACAGGCAAGGCGCTGCTGGTGCCGCTCAGCTTGGCAGCATGGCCGAGCAAGGACTCGAGCGCGGCAAGATCGCCCGTGCCGAGCTTTGGCGATACGGGGCAGAAGATCGCCTGCAGCGACGATATGGCAAGCGCCGTGGCGATCGTTGCGGGGCTTTTATGTGCGGTGACCAGGACGCGGTCGCCCGGTCCGACCCCGGCCGCCTTCAGCAAGGCCGCGATCTCGACCGCCTGCCCTCGCAGCTCTGCCCGGCTCCACAGACGGTCGCCGCAATCCGCCAGGGCAAGCGCGTCCGGTTCGGCGTCGGCAAGGCGGGCGAATTGCGGCCACAGCCGCTCAGCGTTCCATTCGAACGCCGGATGGCTTTGCTCTTCAGGCAAGGGATTGCCCTCCATCGACCAAGAAGGTCTGCCCCGTTATGAAGCTACCCGCGTCCGACGCCAGCAGGGCCAGCGTGCCTGCCACTTCGTCCGGGCGGCCGAAGCGGCGCATCAATATGCCCGCCCGCGTCTTTTCCTGAATGGCGGGATCAAGCGTTTCGGTCATTCCCGTCTCGATCGAGCCGGGTGCGATGGCGTTGACGCGAATATTGTGTCCGGCCCATTGGGCGGCGAGGTCGCTGGTCAGGTGAACGATCGCCGCCTTGCTGGTGGTGTAGGGAACGACCTGGCCCGCGTCAGGCTGATAGGACAGGAATGCGCCCACCGACGCGATGTTGACGATCGCGCCGCCGCCCGCCGCGATCATATGGCGCGCCGCATGGCGGCAAGCGAGGAAGGTGCCGGTCACATTGACGTCCATCACCTTCTGCCAGCCCTTGAGCGGGATATCCTGCGGCAGGCCCCACCAAGACGCGCCGGCATTGTTGATGAGGATATCGAGGCCGCCCAGCCGGTCGATCGTTCCCGCGACCGCCGCCTCCACCGATGCTTCGTCGGCGATGTTGCAGGAAAGGCCGACAGCCGGAACGCCGAACCGCTCGGCAATGCCGGCGGCCAGATCGGCACAGTCGGCCTCCGTGCGCGAAGCAAGCGCGACAGCGCAGCCCAGATCCGCCAGCGTCGCGGCCATTGCTTCGGCCAACGCGCCGCGTCCACCGGTTATGAGCGCCCGCTTGCCGTCGAGGCGAAATTGCGCGGAGGTGAACCCGGGGTTCCAGTCAGCCATGATCGTCTTCGCCAAGCAGATTTACCTCATCGGTGATGAGGATGATGCGCTGACCGCCCATGCCCTTCGTCTGGGCTGTCGCCGCCTTCCATTCCGGAGAAGCAAAGGCGGCGTCGAGCGCGCCGTGATCGGCGAAAGTCAGCACGGCGTGACCGTCCCAGGCCGGCGCTTCCGGATTGTCATAATCCTTCGTCACCGCGCCGTGGCGATAGGCCAGAAGCCCGGGCAGTATCTTGGCAGCGTCGGCATGGGGGCCGCGCCACCAGGCAGTGAACTGCTCGTGCGTCCAGTCCTGCGGCCGGCTGGCCAGGACGACCATGCTCACCGCCATGGCTTACTTGCCCGTCCAGACCGGCTGGCGCTTTTCGAGAAACGCCGCGACACCTTCCTTCGCATCGGCGGAGTGATGCACCACGTTGCAGGTCATCGTTTCCAGCGTGATGAGTGAGTTGGTATCGGCGTCCATACCGCGGTTGACCGCCATCTTGGTCATCCACATGCAGAAGGGGCTCTTGTCGATCAGCGGTGCGCAGAAATCCTCGATCAGCTGATCCAGCTGGTCGCTGGGCGCCGAGGCGTTGCACAGGCCCCATTCGACGCATTCCTTGCCGGACAGGAGCTTGCCGGTCAGCATCAGTTCCTTCGACTTGCGCATGCCGATATAGCGCGGCAGGCGATAGATCGGGCCGGCGCCGCCGAACAGGGCGCGGCGGATGTGAAAGTCGCCGATCTTGGCATCGTCGGCGGCAATGCCGAAGTCGCAAGAGATAAAAAGCTCGAATCCGCCGGCGACAGCGTAACCCTCGACGCAAGCAATGGTCGGCTTTTTCATGTTGTAGATCTTGTCATAGGTGCGCGCCGAGTCGATCGCCAGTTGAAGCGAGGTGCTGGTTTCGTGCAGCACGGGTCCTACGAGCTGCCCAAGATCCGCACCGGCGCAGAAGGTGTGGCCGCGCCCACGGAACACGACCGCCAGCACCGAATCGTCATCCGCCGCCTTGTCCACCGCCGCCTCAAGATCGCGCAGCAGCTGAGGACTCACACAGTTCTTCACATGGGGGCGGTTAAGCCAGATGGTGCAGATGCCGTTGTCAGCC
The DNA here is from genome assembly GCF_000153545.1 of Sphingomonas sp. SKA58. Lineage (NCBI taxonomy): Bacteria > Pseudomonadati > Pseudomonadota > Alphaproteobacteria > Sphingomonadales > Sphingomonadaceae > Sphingomonas > Sphingomonas sp. SKA58. The sequence continues at coordinate 400,368 of NZ_CH959306.1, read as the reverse complement.
ACTTCATATTGGATGACATCCTTTTCCGGTTCCATAAATCTCTCTCCTTGGCAAAGATGTGAAAACTAAGTGGTTCAGCGGGCAATGCCGCCTTCTTCGGGTGGCGCCAGCATCCCGCCGACCGCCATCCAGGCTGCAATCCCCGCAGCGGGGATCGCGCACAGCACGGCCTCCGCAATTTCCTCGTCCGTAGCACCGGCATTGCGCGCGCCGCGCACATGGGTCGCTGCCATCGGGCTGTATCCTGCCGCCAGTATGGCGAGCAGAAGCAACTCGCCATATTTGGGCGACAGCGGATTGGCGTCGATGCTGCCGCGCCGCATCAGATAATAGGCATCCGCCGCTGCCGGCACGAGGCGCATCAACTGGGCGAGCGGCGCAGGTATGCTGCCCGCCCAATAGGCCCGGAAATTAGCCTCTGCCTCGCCCGCAGCTGCGTTTGGCAGCGCCTGTGGCGGCGGTGCGGCAGGATCGTCAAAGCTTTCATCGATGATCAACGCGAAATCGATGGCGGCGGCCTCGCCGCGCAGGCTTGCCAATACAATCAGGCCTGCCGTTGCCTCCTTGGGCGTCAGGCCAAGAACGACGCCACGCCGAAATTCTCGCCGCGCAAGGGCGAGATGCCGGCGATCGATTGCTGCCGCTGCAGCGAATAGCGCCTTAAACTTGGCCGGAAGCGCGCCGTCTGAATCGATCACGGAACGAAATTTCTCATACCCCGCAAGCGTGTAGGGCGCATGGCCCTGCAACAGGGCGACTTCCATGAGCGGGTTATTGGTCATTGCATGCTCTCCTGCCACTGAGATGCTCGACCGACTGGTCGGACGTCAACTGAAAATTTTTTCCCTGACCAGTTTGACAGCCGACCGGTCGGTTGAATAATAATCACTCGACCGATCGGTCGGGTGAGTCCTAGAACATAACTGGGCCGGCTCGAATCCGGTGGCATAAATGGAGCGGATGCGTGGATTTTGAACAGTCGGCCAAGTCCAGGGATTGGATGGAGCGTGTGCGGGCGTTCATGGAGGAGCACATCGCTCCGGCGGTCCCCCTTTATCACTCGCAGTCCGCCGCGATTGATCGCTGGACCGAAATTCCCCCCATCTTTGACGAACTCAAGGACAAGGCGCAGGCGGCCGGGCTGTGGAACATCTTTATGCCGCCATCTGAGCATGACGACGAATTTTTCACCAGCGTTGGCCTCACCAACGTCGAATATGCGCCGATCGCCGAGCTAATGGGCCGGATTTCCTTCGCCAGCGAGGTGTTCAACTGCATGGCGCCCGACACCGGCAATTTCGAGGTGCTCCACCGCTATGGCACGGCTGAGCAGAAGCAGCGCTTCATGGTGCCGCTGCGTGACGGGATGACCCGGTCTGCCTTCCTGATGACTGAGCCGGCCGTCGCGTCCTCCGACGCGCGCAACATCCAGACCGAGATTCGCCGCGACGGGAGCGACTATGTCATCAACGGCCGGAAATGGTGGTCGTCGGGTGCCGGCCATCCGCGCTGCGATTTCTTCATCGTCATGGGCAAGACCGATCCGGACGCCGCGCCCTATCGGCAGCAGTCGATGATTCTGGTGCCGCGCGACGCGCCGGGCGTGACGCTTGTGCGGCACCTTCCCGTCTTTGGCTACGATCATGCCCCCCATGGCCATTTCGAGGTGGCACTGGACAACGTGCGGGTGCCAGCCGAAAACATGCTGCTCGGTGAGGGCCGCGGTTTCGAAATCGCACAGGGGCGGCTGGGTCCGGGACGCATCCATCACACAATGCGCAACATCGCGACGATGGAAGTCGCGCTGGAAAAGATGTGCCGCCGCCTGCTCTCGCGGCGGGCATTTGGCAAGGCCATCGCCGAACATTCGGTTTGGGAAGAACGGATCGCCCGCGCCCGCTGCGAGATCGAAATGGCGCGCCTGCTGTGCCTGAAGGCCGCGCACAGGATGGACATTGTCGGCAACAAGGCCGCGCGCGCCGAAATCGCGATGATCAAGATCGCCGCGCCCAAGATGGCGCAACAGATCGTCGATGACGCCATCCAGGCGCATGGCGGAGGTGGGGTGAGCGACGACTTTGGCCTGGCCGAGCTTTGGGCGAACACCCGCATCGTGCGGCTGACCGATGGCCCGGACGAGGTGCATGAACGCCAGCTTGCCCGTATGGAGCTCGCAAAATATGCCGAAAGGGCCGCATCGTGAGCACCGCGCAGCCTGCCGCCACGATCGGCTCGATAATCGATGTCGCCATTAACAGCGCGTTCGATGAGACGCGCCTTGCCGCTTATCTGACAGGTCGGATCGTCGATTTTTCCGGACCCATGCGCGTCCAGCAGTTCGAGGGCGGCCAATCCAACCCGACTTTCCTTCTGTCGACGCCGGACCATCGCTACGTCCTGCGACGCAAGCCTGCGGGCGTTTTGCTGAAATCCGCCCATGCGGTGGATCGCGAATATCGCATCACCATGGCCCTGCACGAAGCAGGGCTGCCTGTTGCTGAGCCGCTACTGCTCTGCGAGGATGAGGATGTCATCGGCAGCATCTTCTACGTGATGCGCTACGTCCCGGGACGCAGCTTCTGGGACCCGCGCATGCCAGGCCTCGACCGTGCGGAGCGGGCCGCGATCTATGATTCCGCCAATGAAACTCTCGCCCGCCTGCATCTGGTCGACTTTGCGTCGCTCGGGCTCGGCGACTATGGCAAGCCGGGCAATTATTTCGCGCGGCAAATCTCACGCTGGTCGCGGCAATATGATGCCTCGCGCACCCGGAATATTCCGGAAATGGACCGGCTGATAGACTGGCTGCCCAGCGCGATTCCAGTCACAGAAGAACGCACCACGATCATCCATGGTGACTATTCCTTCCACAACTTGCTGGTCCATCCGACCGAACCGCGCGTCTCCGCTGTCATAGACTGGGAACTGTCGACTTTGGGCGATCCGCTCGGCGACCTCACCTATCATATGATGGAATGGTTCCGGCCAGAGGGCGTTGATGTGCGCGGTACCCTGCGCGGGGCTGATCTAGCCACGCTCGGCATTCCAACTGCGGAGGACTATTCCCGGCGCTACTGCGAGCGGACCGGCCTTCGCGGCGATCCAACGCACCCCTTCTACCGCGCCTTCAACCTGTTCCGGGTGGCCGCGATTTTGCAAGGCATCGCCGGCCGGGCGCGCGACGGCGTGCAGACCGCAAGCAATGCCGGCGACATCGTCACACGGATCGAACCACTGGCCAAGGCCGCCTGGCAGGCAGCGCAGGAGGCCGGCGCAGTCTGATCTTCTGACAGGATGAAACGGGAATTCAGGGCGAAAGACAAAATGGCCCTAATCGGAGGGAGAGAGATGATGACAAGGTTCAAGTTTGGCCGACTAGCGCTCCTTTCTGGATGCGCCTTCGCCGGTATAATCGCACCGGCCCATGCGCAAACGGCGACGACAGCGTCGCCCGAACCCCAGCCGATGGAGGATGCTGGCGCGCCTACCACACGCGACATCGTCGTCACCGGAACGCGCGTCGTGCGCGACGGCTACAGCCAGCCGACACCAGTCACTGTTGCGCCCACAACGGAGTTGGAGAAGGCGACCCCGACCAACCTTGCCGATGCGATCAACAAGTTGCCGCAATTTGCCAACTCTGTCAGCCCGCAATCCAACAGCCAGTTGCAGGGCAATAGTGGCGAGCATGGCAACCTGCTCAACCTGCGCGGCGTCGGCCCGACGCGAGCGCTGATCCTCCTCGACGGCATCCGCGTTCCGCCTACGACTTTCCGCGGCGCAGTGGACGTCAATACGATTCCTCAACTACTGATCCAGCGGGTGGATGTTGTGACCGGCGGCGCATCGGCCGTCTACGGCTCTGACGCCGTGAGCGGGGCGGTCAACTTCGTCCTCGACAAGAAGTTCACAGGCGTAAAGGGCGTCGCGCAGCGCGGCGTATCGACACGAGGCGATCTCGGCAATTATCGCATTGGCATTGCAGGGGGCCTGAGCTTTGCAGGCGATCGCGGTCATGTTCTTGCCTCGATCGAGCGTTTCCACAGCGATGGCATCAAGCGTAGCGCGCGCATCTATGGTGACGATGCCTATGCCGCCGTAGGTTCGGTCCCAGGATCGACCGCCGCACCTGGTCGCGAGGCAAACCCGTTCATCTTCCTGCCGAACCTGCGTTTCACGACCAACGACTATAATAACGGCATCATCCTGACGAGCACCGTACCCGCGCTCGCCAACAACATCTTCCTGCCGGGCGGCGCGGTCCGCCCGATACAGCGCGGCACCCCCACCGGGACGCCCGGCACCAATGTGGGCGGCGACGGGCTCTATATTCCCGGCTTCAACCAGCTTATCGCGCCGCTGACAACCACCCAGGGCTTTGGCCGACTGGCCTATGATCTGACTGACGGGCTGACGGCGCATGTCCAGGGCAGCTATTCGCGCAGCGTCACCAGTTACGATACGCAGGCGCAGTCCGTGCTCGGCTTCCGTTTCTTCAGTGGCAATGCCTTCCTGGACCCGGGTGTTCAGGCGCAAATGGGACCCAACGATAGCTTCACCGTCTTCCGCTTCATCGGCGAGCAGGGCCCCATCCCGACGCGGGAGGCGACCAATGCCTATCTCATCAATGGCGGGCTTGAGTGGAACCTCGGCGGATGGAACATCACCGCCGACTATACTCATGGCAATTCCGTCACCAAATTTGCCCAGACGCAGGTCGAGATTCCCAAGATGGCAGCAGCGCTGGATGCGGTTCGCGGACCCGACGGCTCGATCATCTGCCGCGTTACGCTGACCAACCCGGGCCTCTATCCGGGCTGCACGCCGCTCAATGTCTTCGGCGCGGGAACACCCTCAGCCGCCGATCTGCAGACCGTCCTTGGCGTATCCCGCTACCGCGCCATGAACACAACCGACGACTTCGTCGTGTCGGCGCGCGGAGATCTATTCGAGCTTCCGGCTGGTCCGGTGACGGTCGCCATTGGCGGGCAATATCGTAAGCAGAAGCTGGACCTGAGGTCTAATTCCGATCCCGCGGTGCCCACAGACTTTACCGGCCTGCGCGGCATTCCGGCCAATCGTATGACCCGTTTCAACAACACCAATGTCGGCTCGGCCTACGGCAAGCTGAACGTGAAGGAGGCGTTCGCGGAAGCGCAGGTTCCGGTGTTCAAGGGCCAGCCCTTCGCCGAGGAACTGAGCCTCAATGGCGCTTTTCGCCTTACCGACTACAGCACCAGCGGAAGCGTCAAGACTTGGAAGGTCGGCGCGGTCTACAAGCCGATCCAGGACATCATGTTCCGTGTCACGCGCTCGCGCGATATTCGCGCGCCCTCGCTGTTTGAGCTGTTTGCCGGCGTCCAGACCCAGCCGGTGAACTTCAACGATCCTCACACGGGCCAGCCCGGTTCGATCCGCCAATTCAGCGGCGGCAACCCCGACCTCGATCCCGAAACGGGCGACACGTTCGCCGCTGGCGTGGTCCTTAGCCCCAGTTTCCTCCCCGGCCTTGATGTTTCGGTCGATTATTACGACCTCAAGATCAAAGGCGCCATCGCCACGCAAGGGCTGAATGATGTGATCAACGAGTGCGAAACCTCGAACGGCACATCGCCGACGTGCGCCCTCATCGAAAGACCGCTGCCGTTTAGTGATCGCTCGGCCGCCAACTATCCAATTTCGGTGAGCCTCATCACGCAGAATATCAGCTTCCTGCGGACCAGCGGCCTCGACATCACCATGTCGTACCGGACGAAGCTCGGCGATGGCGAGCTCGCATTGCGCGCCTTTGCCAACTATCTTGATCGTTACAAGTCGCAGACAAACTCGATCGCCCCGGTCATCGATTATGCGGGCCATGGCGTCAACAGCCAGACGGGCTATGCCTATCCCAAGTTCAGGGGCACGCTCAGCGCTAATTACACCAATGGCGGCCTGACCCTGTTCGTGCAGGAATCAATGATCGGTAAGGTGACCATCGGCAACCTCAAGAACGATCCGACGTCTTTTTACGATGTCCCGGCGATCAAGCCGGTCTTCTATACCGACGCCACGGCTTCCTATAAGTTCGACGTGCGCGGTGAGCCGGAGCTGTTCGTGACAGCCACTAACCTGTTCGACCGCAAGCCGCCGCTGGTTGCCGCGGCTGCAGCGCCGGGACTTCTCTATCCAACCCTGTTCACGCTCTATAACGTCGCTGGGCGCACGCTCACGGCCGGGGTTCGTTTCAAGTTCTGATGAGTTGCCAAACGGACTGCCGGCGAGGGAAGTTCGATAGTTCGGGGAGGCCCGCCCGAGGCGGGTCTTCCTTCAATGAAGAGCTTTTCAAGAGGTAAGCGCATGAACAGCCCTCCCATTGGCTTAACTGCCCAGCCGACCACCTCTGCGGCCGGTTTGCGCCGTACGATGCTGGTCATGCTGGGGCTGGTCTCGATGTTCAACTATATCGACCGTACCGTTCTCTCGGTGCTTCAGGAACCGATAAAACAGGAACTGAAGTTGAGCGACGGCCAACTCGGACTACTCACCGGCCTTGCCTTTGCGTTGTTCTACGCGACGCTTTCCCTTCCGATCGCGCGCCTGGCGGATCGCTTCAACCGCCGCAATATCATCGCCGCCTCGATCGCCACCTGGAGCGGCATGACGGCGCTTTCGGGCCTGGCGACCGGTTTCGGCTCCCTCGTCGCCTTCCGCATCGGGGTCGCACTGGGCGAGGCGGGTTCCGTGCCGGCCTCGCATTCCATAATAGCCGACTATTATCCGCCTGAAAAACGGGTCACGGCGCTCGCGCTATGGGGATTGGCTCTCCCGGCCGGGATCATGCTCGGCTATGCGTCCGGCGGATGGATCGCCGCGGCGCTGGGATGGCGTCTCGCTTTTGGAGTGATAGGCGTTGCGGGGCTGGCCCTGGCGCCGCTCGTCCTGCTGCTCGTGCGGGAGCCTAAGCGGACGGGATCAGGCCTTTCGATGCAAGCGGAAACAGCGCCACCCCTGGGCGAAGCCATACGATTCCTATGGCGGTTGCGCACCTATCGCTACATGTTGATCGGCACGACCCTTCATGCTTTCGCCCAATATGCGATGATGAGTTGGTCCGCGCCCTTCTACATGCGCGTTCACGACATGCCGCTGGCCGATGTCGCTTCTTGGCTGGCGCTGATGAACGGGCTCGGCGGCGGCATCGGCATCTATCTGGGCGGGCGCCTGTCCGACGCGGCAGGATCGCGCGACCCGGCGGGCCGCGTGTGGGTAAGCGCCGTCGCGATGCTGCTGATGGTGCCGGCTGCTCTGCTCCAATTCCTGATCCCATCGCTGACGGCATCGCTGGTGTTCGGCTTCGTCGCGACCATGCTCATGTTCTTCTACTATGGGCCAATCATCGGCGTTCCGCAGTCCGTCGTTCCGCCACGCATCCGGGCCCTTACGTCGGCGGTGACCCTGCTCGTCTTCAATCTGTTCGGGCTTGGCCTGGGACCAGCGGTGACGGGGTTCCTCAGCGATCATCTGGCGGCGGCGGACGGGATGCACGACATATCGCTACGTTACGCGCTTTCGGTCGTGGTGCTGTTCTCGCTCGCGGGCGCTGGGAGCATCGCTTGGGCATCCCGGTTCTACGCAAGCGATCTGACAGAGCATTAAATCTCTCATGCCGCTCTTTTTTCCTCATAGGCTGTTATTGGCGTTTCTGCTGAGCGTTTTAGCCTCGCAACCGCTTCAGTCAGAGCCGCTCCGAAACGCGACGAGCACCCAGCAGATATTTTCCGGCGCGAGCACCGATCCTTACACCTTGGCCGTTCGCGCGACCGTTTGGGGCTACCCGTTGGTTCGGGCGGCGCAGCTGCGGCAGAAGGCAACCCAGCCAGAGCATCCCTTCGCTCCCCGCCCGACGACGCTTGCCACGGCCCCCATCAACCGGATCGGCCAGGCGCGAGACCTTGCCGGACCTGATACGCGAATTGGCGTCGCACCGAACAACGACACGCTCTACAGCCTTGCCTTTGTCGACACGCAGGCAGGGCCGTTTCAACTCGACACGCCGGACTTCGGGACACGCTACTATATCTTTCAGTTCGGCGAAGCCGACAGTGAGACACGACAATCCTATGGTCAGAGCAGCCATGGTGGGCGGCTTCCACCGATCTTCATCGCCGGGCCTGACTATCGCGGGGAAATCCCGAAGGGGACAAAAGTCGTGCGCAGCGCGCAGCGCTACCTGATGGTGGCGGGACGCGTCCTCGTCGACGGATCGCAGGATCTACCGAACGTACACCGTATTCAGGACGCGATAAGGCTGCGCAAGTGGCTTGGCGAAGGACGCCTGGTCGAAGCTCCGATAACATCGCAGCGCCCCTTGGCGGGCGATATTAACGGCGCGCCCAATGGCCTAAAGCTTCTCGCCAACTTGGGCACTGTTCTTGAAGACTGGCGCGTGTCGAAAGAGGATGCTGACTTCATCGCTTCTCTGCGCCGCATAGGCCTCACCACTGAAAACGGCTTCCGCTATGCGCATCTGCCGGCAGTCGAGCGCGCTGTCATCGAACGTGGCGTTGCCGACGGCCTCGCCATTATCCGCGAGAAGACCCGCCATTTGGGCACGCTTTCAGGCGGCTGGACGACCAGCTATGCTGGTTCCCGCTTCGGCGGAGACTTCCTGTTGCGCGCGGCCGTGGCGATGGACCAGATCTATGTTCTGGACAAGGACGAAGCGCTTTATCCGGTCGCGCATCTCGATGCGCAGGGGCAACAGCTGGACGGCCGGAACACTTATACCCTCTGCTTTCGCAAGCAGGATCTGCCCCCGGTGGACGGCTTCTGGTCCATCACACTATATTATGAGAAAGGCTTTCTGGCCGCCAATCCGATCGGACGCTACTCAATCGGCGACCGGACGCCGGGCATCGTCTATGGACCGGATGGATTCCTTCGCCTTCTCATCCAGAATGACGATCCCGGCGAAGAGGGCCGGGCAAACTGGCTGCCCGCTCCCCGCGAACCATTCATGCTAATGATGCGCCTTTACCGCCCCGAGGCAAGGGCTGCGGAGGCGGGATGGCATCCTCCAGCGGTCAGGCCGGTTAACCCAAAAGTCCCGCCCGATTCAGCGGGTTGCAGGAGCCCATAGCATCAGGCTACCGTCCGGCCGTTGTCGATCACGATCTCAGCGCCGTTCAGCCGGGCGGACTCGTCCGACACCAGAAACAGGACGAGGTCGGCGACATGCTCCGGCTGCCCTTCATGCCGTTGCGCGGCTTCGCGCAATTCGGGCGCGGCGAATTGATAAGCGTCACGGACCATCTGCGTATCGTGCGAGCCGGGCAGAACCACATTGGCGCGAACGGGATAGCCCTGCTGCTGGCAATGGACGATCAGGCTGCGCGTCATGGAAAGTATGGCGCCTTTGGCCGCGCTATAAGCGAAAACCGACGGATTGCCCCGGATCGCGGCCACCGACGCTATGTTGACGATCGATCCCGCACCGCTGGCTGCAAGCGCCGGCAGGCAGGTCCTGCATCCCAGAAACGTTCCTTCCGCCGAAACGGCCATCACGCGGCGGAATACCTCCAGCGACGACTGCTCGACCGTCTCGAAAGCCGCGATGCCCGCATTGTTGACCAGCGCATCAAGACGGCCATGCGCCCACATGATCTTCGTCAGCGCAGCCTGCCACTGTGCTTCGGAGGTCACGTCCAGACGCAGCGCTATCGCGGCCGGGAGCCCGTCCGCGACCCGTTGCGCTTCTTCCTCATCCACATCGGCGACGATGACCCGCGCGCCCTCGCGCGCCAATGCTTCGGCATCGGCCCGGCCCAGCCCGTGCGCCGCGCCGGTCACGAGAACGACCTTTCCCTCGACCCTGCCTGTCGTAGCCATGGCCGATCCCGTCAGGCCGCCAGGGCAGAACGGGCGGCGATTCCACCGCCGTGTAAGCGTGACAGCAGTAGCACCCGACGCAGCCCACGTCCGACCGCGAGTTCATTGGTGACCCCCATGCCGCCATGCAGCTGCACCGCTTCTTCAGCAAGCTTCAAGGCAGTATCGCCAATATAGGCTCTCGCGGTCGTCACAGCCCGGGTCCGTTCTTTTTCCCCGACCATGGCCGCTTTCAAAAGAAGCGAGCGAGACTGCTCCAGCCAAGTGTACATCCGGGCGCAGCGATGCTGCACGACCTGAAAGCTCGCGATCGGCTTACCGAACTGATGGCGTTGTTTGACATAGTCGACCGTAAGGTCGAGCAATGTCGACATCGCGCCAACCAGTTCGGCGATGATCGACAGGCCGGCGAGAGTGTGCGCTTCTGCCCAAAGGCTTGCGGGGGCCGTGAGCGGTTGGGCCAGCGCCGCATCGAACCGCACATTCGCCGCCATGCTGCCGTCCGCCAGGCGAACCGGTATCCGGCGGATGCGGCTGTCCTGCACATCGACCAACAGAAGCGCGCCCGCTTCCGTCTCCACGACGAAGGCGTCGGCATTGACCCCGTCCCGGACGATATCCGCCAAACCGGAGAGCCGTCCATCCACAACTTCGCCGCCCCGAGCAAAAGCGAGCAAGGCGTCTCCCTGCATCAGTCTGTCGGTCCAACCTCCGACGGCCTGATCAGCGGCCAGCGCGCGCCCGCACAGCAGGATGGCTTCGGCCAGTGGCGTGATCGCAAGCGCGCGTCCCAGCTCTTGCGAGATGATCATCACCTCCACCGCACCGCCACCCAGCCCACCGGCCTGTTCCGGCATGAGCAGAGCGAAGAGGCCGAGCTCCCCCAACGCGCGCCAGTCGTCGGAGGACATCGGCCCTTTCGCCATGGTCGTCGCGTCGTAGCGGTCCGCCAGAAAGCGGCGGACCATGTCACGGACCATAGCCTGCTCATCGCTGAGCGCGAGGTTCATGGCTCAAAGCACCTCGATGATCGAGGCGTTGGCGATGCCGCCGCCTTCGCACATTGTCTGGAGGCCGTAGCGCTTGCCCCGCGCCTTGAGCGCATGGATGAGCGTCGCCATCAGCTTCGTGCCGGTCGCGCCGAGCGGATGGCCGAGCGCGATCGCGCCGCCGTTGACGTTCAGTTTGGACGGGTCCGCATCAAGTGCCTTCATCCATGCCAGCGGGATGGGCGCGAAGGCTTCGTTCACTTCAAACAGGTCGATGTCCTTCATCGTCATGCCCGCGCGATCCAGAACGCGGCGGGTTGCAGGGATCGGTTCCTCCAGCATGATCACCGGGTCGCCAGCCGTCACCGCCAGATTGACGATGCGGGCGATGGGCTTCAGGCCATGCGCCCGAACCGCCGCTTCGGATGCGACGAGCACACCGCTCGCCCCGTCGCAAATCTGGCTAGCAGCGGCGGCGGACAGCGTGCCTCCCTCGCTGATCAGCTTGACCGAGCCAATCGACTCCAGTGATGCATCGGCCCGCACCCCTTCGTCGCGATCATGCACTGCCTGCTCGCCGTCCGCAGTTACGATGGGCACCGGCACGATCTCCCGGTCGAATGCGCCCGCCTTCATCGCCGCCGCCGCCTTCTCGTGGCTGGCGAGCGCAAACCGGTCATGATCCTCACGGGTGAAACCATATTTGTCGGCAATCATCTGCGCGCCCTGAAACTGGCTGAACATCTCCACGCCATAGCGCTTTTGAATCGCCCCGGAGAAAGGATTGGCGCCGATTCCGCCGGCTTTGGCCAGCGTGATGGCTGATCCCATCGGCACGCGCGTCATGCTTTCGACGCCGCCTGCAATGACGATGTCCTGAAGGCCTGACATGACCGCCTGCGCCGCGAAATGCACCGCCTGCTGGGATGATCCGCACTGCCGGTCGATCGTCACGGCCGGCACGCTGTCGGGCAGGCTGGACGCGAGCACCACATTGCGACCGAAGGCGAATGTCTGCTCGCCCACCTGGCTCACGCAGCCGATGATGACATCGTCGATCGCTGCGGGATCGACACCGGCGTCGGCGACCAGTGCGTTCAGAACGAGGGCGCCAAGATCGGCGGGGTGCCAGCCGGCAAGGCGGCCATTGCGGCGGCCACCGGCGGTACGGCGGGCAGAAACGATATAGGCTTCAGGCATGATGCGTCCTTCTTTGTCTAAAGGCCGAGCGCGGCCTTTGCGATGAGGGTGAGCTGGATTTCGCTGGTGCCGCCGAAAATCGACCAGGCGCGAGCGTTGAGATAGCGGGCCGCCGCGACCTGCGCCGCCGGCGAAACGACAGGCGCGGGCATGTCGCCACCATAAAAAGGGCGTTCGCCCGGCAATTGAAGGCCGGCTAGTCCGAATGCGTCCACCGCCAGGGCCTCTAAGCCCTGCCGGATTTCGGACGCCAGCAGCTTGGTGGTCAGGCTGCGCGGGTCGGGCGCGGCGCCATGCTCAATCTCAATCAGCGTCCGAAGCTCTGTCATTTCAAGCGCTTCCGCCTCCAGTCGAAGTCGAAGAGCGCGGTCGGCGAGTTCGCCGGTCAATGGGCCTGCCGAAGTATGCAAACGGGCAAGGTCAGCGAGGATCGCCGGCGCAAAGCTTGACCCTCCCCGCTCATTCTCCAGTAGAAATTTTGCGATCGACCAGCCTTGTCCTTCGTCGCCGACACGGTCGGAAACAGGCACCCTTACCTCATCGAGGAAGACCTCGTTCAGCTCGTGATCGCCGGATGCGCTGAGGATCGGCTTTACGGTGACACCCGGCTGCGCCATGTCGATCAAAAGGAAGCTGATGCCTTTTTGCGGCTTCACTTCGGCGTCGGTACGGACCAGCGCGAAAAGCCGGTTCGCATACTGGGCCTGCGTCGTCCAGATCTTGTGGCCCGACACGATGTAATGATCTCCCTCGCGCACGGCGCGCGTCCGCAGACTGGCAAGATCGGAACCCGCGCCGGGCTCCGAAAAGCCCTGCGCCCAGAAATGTTCTGCCGAGCGCAGACGCGGAAGATAATAATCCTGCTGCGCCTGGGTGCCGAATGTGTAGAGCACCGGCCCCACCAGTTTCAGCCCCATACCCGGCAGGACAGGAGCGCCCGCGTCAGCGCATTCCTTCTCAAAGATCCAGCGCTGGATCGGCGTCCATCCCGGCCCGCCTGCATGATCGGGCCAATGGTAGACCAGCCACCCTTTCGCTTCCAGAATTGCCTGCCATTCGCGCGCAATATCGGGTTCTGCAAACACCCCGGATGTCAGTCCGGCTCCGCGTCGCAGCCCGGGCGTAAGCGAGGCGGCGAGAAAAGCCCGCACCTCCTCGCGAAAAGACTGCTGATCTTTGGTAAGGGACAGGTCCATGGCGTCAACGCTCCACGATCGCGACAGCGGAGACGCCGGGTGCGCCATAGACATGGCTATAGCCCAGCCGCAGCTTGCCAGGTGCCTGCCGCGCACCCGCCTGCCCGGTCAACTGCATATAATTTTCGTACACCTGGCGAAGTCCGGATGCGCCGATCGGCTCCCCACAGGCAAGACATCCGCCGTCGGTGTTGACCGGCAGGTCTCCGTCGATCCGCGTGCGACCTTTCGCGATCCACTCGGTCTGGTCGCCATCAGCGCAAAAGCCATTCTCGGCCATGTGCATGATCTCCGCGCCCACCTCCGTATCCTGAAGCTGCGCGATGTCGATATCCTCGGGGCCGACGCCGGCCATATCGTAGGCCGCTCGCGAGGCGATGCTGGTCGGCGAACCACCGCGTTCAAGATCAAGCGCTGGCGAGAAAACCTCGAAGGAGCCCGGGGGGCGGGTACGAACGGCTGCCGCGCGCAGTCGCACCGCCGGGAGGCCGAGTTCGCGCGCCTTTTTGCCGCTCGCCAGCAACAATGCCACTGCGCCCTCTCCCGGCGAGCAGAACATGAACTTGGTCAGCGGATCGCTGACCATTTGCGAATTCATGATGGTATCGATGTCGACCGCTTCGCGCCGCCAGGCATGATCGGCAAGGACGCCGTTGGCAAATGCCTTCTCGGCGACCGCGCCCAGCGCGTGCGGGGTGATGCCGTATATGCTCATATAACGTTGTATTTTCATGGCAAAAAATTGGGTGGTCAGCATCAGCCCGGTTTCGCCATACCAGTCCGGCAGGCCCCAATCCGCGGGAAGCGGTGAGAATGAGCCGCGCGGATGCTTGTCGAACCCAACCGCAAGCCCCAGATCAAACTCACCAGACTTGATCGTGCTGTAGGCTCCGAACATCGCCGAGCCACCCGTCGCGCACCCATTGGCGACATTGATAAAGGGAATGCCGGTAAGTCCCAGCTCCGCCACCATCGTGTCGGCGTTCCCCGCAGCATCCGATCCGCCGAACGCGAACTGAATGTCAGGCCATGCCAGCCCCGCGCGATCGAGTGCCTGCCTGACGGCGAAGACTCCCTGCTGAAGGCCCGAAAGATCAGGGGTGCGACCAAAGGGGTGAATGCCTGCACCGACAATGAAGACGTCGTCGCTCATGCGCCTTGCCCCTCGTCCGCTGTGAACCCGAAGCTGGTGCGCAGCGAGCCGTCCGCCAGCCGGAAGGGCAGCGGCACGACCCGCATCGCCATACCGATTTCCAACGCGTCGAATGCCACGTCGACCAGACGTCCCTCGACGATCAACGCACCCTCCAGTTCGATATAGCCGACCGCATAGGGCTCGAATGCGTCCGGGCCGGCATATGGTGGGGATTTGGGGCGAAACCGCTGAACGGTCCACGACCATAACCGACCGGTCCTGGGCAGCACCAAGCGCTCGTACCGCGTATCGTTTTCGGTCCGCGCCGGAAAACAGAGCCGCCCGGTCGCGCGCTCGCGGGACGCAAGCAGAGCGACGCCCTCGGTATCAGAGCGGATCAGGTCATCTGCGATCGGGACTTCCAGGATGTCGGGCACGGCTAATCTCCTGCCGAAGATATAGCGCCCGACCGTTCGGTCTGCTTCTGACCAATGCGACAGGGGCCTAGCTGATCATGCCCAGAAATCCGAGCTGCGCGGCCTTGAACATCGTCTGATCGCGGTTCACGGCGTCAAGTTTTACCGACGCCGATCGGATGTGAAATCGCACCGTGGTGCGTTGCAGACCCAGAATGATTCCGATTTCCTCGTTCGTCTTTCCGGCAGCCGCCCAGCGCAGGCATTCCACTTCGCGCTTAGTCAACGAAATGCTGGCCAGATCGTGGCGCGCCCGCGCCGTTACCTTGGAATAGCTTTGCACAAAGGCCCGCGCCAGCACGGCCAGCGCGTCGGCGGCAGACGAATAGGCATCGGACAGGTCATTGGTGTCGGGTTCAGGTGAAAGGAAGCTCGCCGCACCGATCTGACCGAACGGCAGGTGGATGGGAACCACGATCGCTGCCGCCGTCATTGCTCGGATACGGAAATCGTGCAGGTCGATCAGATCGAGCAGCGGGTTGGGCAAGCGGGTGCGAAAACCGTGCGCATTACACCAGAACGGCTCCGCTTCGACCCGGCAGGCGTGAACGATCGGCGAGGAAAGGGCAAGCTGGGGCACCTCCCACCAGCGCGACTCTTCGCTGCGGAATCCGAAAACCTCACTTGCAAGCACCGCACCATCGCCGTCTCGCATCGGTTCGCGGGAAGCCACATTGTGCGTGACCGCAGTGTGCAACCCACAAATATCGACCACTGCATCACGCAGTCGCTCTGCCGCCGGTCTTATGCCACCGGGTTCCGAAAAGCGGATAGCGTCGATCAAGCTTTTGGACGGCATCGCGCAGCATGGGCCGATAGCGGACATGGTCAGTTACTCTTCAAACTCAACCCTTCGAAAAACGGCTGGCAAATCGCGT
Organism: Sphingomonas sp. SKA58; assembly: GCF_000153545.1. Taxonomy (NCBI): domain Bacteria; kingdom Pseudomonadati; phylum Pseudomonadota; class Alphaproteobacteria; order Sphingomonadales; family Sphingomonadaceae; genus Sphingomonas; species Sphingomonas sp. SKA58. The sequence goes on along the minus strand of NZ_CH959306.1, from coordinate 384,624 downwards.
CGGCGACATCTTCCGGCGATCTCCGCTTCGCCAGCGGAGGATACCATTTATAGGCCCAGTTGCACATGCCGAGGAAAGCCAGCGTCGTGAGCCCCGGATCGCAGGCTCGGAATTGGCCGTTCGCGATACCCTGCTCGATGATGCCGCGCACCCGCTGGAGATAGGCATTGCGCTGCGCCCGGATATGCTCGCGCATCTTGCCTTCCAGATCTTCATAATGGTCCATAAACGCGCGAACATAGCCCGGATGCTCTGCGATTTGTCGCAGGATATCAACGCATGCTGCGTGCAGGCGCCTCAGCGGATCGTCCGATCCCCGTTCCTCATCGAGACCGGCCAGCAGCGCGCTCATATGCGCGTCGTGCATAGCGAACAGGATCGCACTCTTGCTCGAGAAATAATGGTATAGTGTCGGCTTGCCGAGGCCGACCTCATCCGCCAGCATCTGCATCGAGGCCTTGTGATATCCCACCCGGTCGAAAAGCGTCGCGCAATGCCCGAGTATCTCGTTGCGCTTCTCGTCATGCGCTTCGGTCGTCTGTCGTTTCTTTGCTGCTTCTCGCGCCATTGTCGGCTCTGTTCCCTGTTCCGCGTCCTACCTCTCACAAAGGCAAGTCGACCGTCTGGTCGGTTCCTCCTAGGGATACGGCTGGATGACGAGAATGCAAGGGCGAGGTAGTGGACAATGCAACTTAAGGGCAAGACAGTACTGATCACCGGAGCGAGTTCAGGTTTGGGCCGGCATTTCGCTCATCTTCTGGCGCGTGAGGGAGCGAGGGTCATAGCCGCGGCACGCCGGGTGGACGCGCTGGCCGCGCTTTCCGACGAGATTGACCGGCAGGGCGGCACCTGCATTCCCATCGCCATGGATGTCACCGATCCGGCTGCCGTCGCAGCAGCCTTTGAACAGATCGAACGGAGCCTTGCCGAACCTCTCTCAATCGTCGTTAACAATGCAGGGGTTGCCCATATCAGCGCGGCGCTCGATCTCAGTACATCGGAATGGGCGCAAGTGCTCCAGCCCAATCTGACCGGCGCCTTTCTGGTGGCCCAACATGCGGCGCGCATGATGCGTAACGAAGGCGGAACGATCGTCAACATCGCCTCGATTCTGGGCGAACGCGTGTCCAAGGGACTGGCCGCGTATGCAACCAGCAAAGCCGGACTGATCCAGCTGACGAAGGCACTCGCGCTGGAATGGGCGGCGCTGGGCATCCGGGTCAATGCGCTCGCCCCCGGCTATATTGAAACCGACCTCAATCGCGACTTTTTCGCATCCGATGCGGGGCTACGCCTCATCTCGCGCATCCCGCAGAAGCGGCTAGGCCAAATGCACGATCTGGACGGTCCGCTCCTGCTGTTGTGCTCCGACCAGTCGCGCTACATGACGGGTGCGGTTATCGCGGTGGATGGCGGGCATCTGGTCAGCGGCCTTTGAACGCCGGATTCCAGTGCGGTTAAAGGATTTGCAATTCGCTCCAGCTCTCCCGGCCAATGAGGCGAATTCCAAATCCACCACATTAAGCGTCCATTGCGGTCGCGCCGATAACCCATGCCGACAGGCCAGCGGTCGGCACGGCGCAGATTATCGCCTCTGCCACCGCTTCGTCGCTGGCACCGGCGGTTCGTGCGCCTTTGATATGCACTGATGCCCAGGAACTATAGTCGGCAGCCAGGACGGTAACGAGCAACAGCTCGGCATATACAGGCCCCAGCGCCGTCCCCGACAATGTACCCTCACGCATGAGATAATAAGCGTCGGCGCCAAGCGGCTTGAGCTCGAACAACTTGCCCAGTGAAGGCGGCATCGTTCCGAAATACTGAAGAAAGTTGGCCTCTGCTTCGCCATCTTCCACGACCATGTCTTCGTCTGGCCAATCGGGATCGTCGGCTTCCGGGAATGTCTCCTGGTAGATATCGTAAAAGCGCAGCGACGCCCCCTCGCCGCGCACACTCGCAAGGATCGCCAAAGCCGCGCCGGCTTCCGCCTCGGTCAGCCCATCCGCCCGGGCCAAGACCAGTTCCCGCTGCGCGAGCTCCCGATAGCCCTTGATCGTAGCCGCGCAGGCGACGAACAGACGCTTGATTCTGGCAGGGACCGCGCCATCGGTATCGATAATCGCGCGCCACCGTCGGAAACCGGAAACAGTCTTAGGCGCGTCACGACGCAAGCGGCCGAGACTGGTGAGCGGTGGCAGAAGATCAGTCATAGTCTCTCCGATAATGTCTGGACCGTCCGGTCGGTTGACTATGGCTATGCCGCTTCGCAAGCGCGGTCAACATCCGACAACTAGTTGACGTCCGACCGGACGGTCGACTACACTCTCTTGCATAAAGGCCGATGCGAGAGGAGCGTGCCCGGATGAGAGACTTTATGGGGCAGACGGCCGTTATTACGGGAGCGGGCAGCGGCATTGGTGCGGCGCTTGCGCGCCTGGCCGCGCAGCAGGGCATGAATCTCGTCCTTGCGGACATCAATCTTGCCGATCTTGAAGCGGTGGCTGACACCATCGACGGTTCGGGTATCGCGCTTCAGAAGACCGACGTCGCTGATCCGGAAGCAGTACAGGCTCTCGCCGACCTCGCCTGGTCCCGCTTCGGCGAGGTATCTCTGCTGTGCAACAATGCCGGTGTCGTTCCCGGCGGTCGCCACCGGTTCGTCTGGGAATATGCGCCGGAGGACTGGCGCTGGGCCTTTGGCGTGAACATGGACGGCGTCGTAAACGGCATCCGCAGCTTCGTGCCAAGAATGTTAGCCGAAGGGCGTCAGGGGCATATTCTCAACACGGCGTCTGTGGCCGGCTTTGTCAGCGGTGAAGGGTCCGCCGTATATGGCGCGTCAAAGCACGCCATGGTGCGCATTACCGAAGCGCTCTATGCCGGCCTTCGCTCGCTGAACGCACCGATTGGTGTGACGATGCTGTGCCCCGGCCTCGTCGCGACGCGGATTTACGAGGCCGAGCGATCGCGCCCGGCCCATTTGCAACCTGCCGACGGGCAACCGACCGAAGCCGCCGAATTCCAGTCAATTTCCGACAATCTGTTCCGCAATGCCCCCTCCCCCGAGGACGTGGCCGCGCTGGCGTTCGACGGCATCCGCAAGGATCTGTTCTACGTCTTCACCACCGCACGGTACGACGGACCAATCGAAAAAAGGACGCAAGCCATTCTGAAGCGGGAAAATCCTCAGTTCGACAGTCTGATTTCTCTCAGCAAGGGCAAGGCCGATTCAGAGGAGGAAAGGATATGAACAGGCTCGACGCGCGGATTGCGCTGATAACAGGTGCGGCGTCCGGCATCGGGCTGGCCACCGCCCGCCGTTTCGCGGAAGAAGGCGCGAAAGTCGTCATGGCAGACCACAACGAAGATGCCCTGTCGAGCGTGTTCGCATCGCTCCGCGGCGACGGGCACCAGACGGTCACGATGGACGTCACCGATGAACGGGCATGGGCCGCGTTGGCCGAACGGATCGACGCACAGTTCGGGAAGCTCGACATTCTGGTGAACAATGCGGGTTTCGGCAAGTTCGCCTCGATCACCGATACGACACTGGAGCAGTGGCGATCGATCATCGCCGTCAATCTCGACAGCGTGTTCCTGGGCACGAAATATATGATGCCTTTGCTCGCCGCATCGGGCCAGGGCGCGATTGTGAACATGTCCTCCATTCGCGGTATCGTGGCCGGCCCCGGCACCGGCTCCTACTGCGCCGCGAAGGGAGGTGTCCGGATGTTCACCAAGGCGACCGCGATTGAATGTGCGGCGGCGGGCAATGGCATACGAGCAAATTCCATTCATCCTGGCCACATAGCCACTCCCCTGACTGCGCCCGCCCATGCCGATGCGGAAATCGCCAAGACCCTGCTGGCGGATGTCCCGCTGGGCCGGATCGGACAGGCCGAAGAGATCGCGGACGGCATCCTGTTTCTGGCAAGTGAGGAATCGCGCTACATGACGGGTGCCGAGCTCGTGATCGACGGGGGGAGCACGGCGCAATGACCGAGCGAGCAACTGCTATCGCGTCAAGGGTGGAATCCTTTGTCCGGGATGTGGTCGTCCCCTATGAAAGCGACGATCGCCTCGGTTTCCACGGACCGGCGGACGCACTTGTCAGCGAACTTCGCGCCAAAGCGCGGGAGGCCGGCGTGCTGACCCCGCATATCCTGGAGGACGGATCGCATCTGACCCAGCGGGAAACGGCGATCGTTCTGACAAGGACGGGCCTGTCTCCCCTCGGTCCGATCGCATGCAACACCGCCGCGCCGGATGAAGGCAATATGTATTTGCTGGGCAAGGTCGGGACCACCGAGCAGAAAGCCCGCTTCCTCGACCCGCTGGTGAAAGGCGAAGCACGCTCCGCCTTTTTCATGACCGAGCCCGCTGAAGCGGGCGGCGCAGGTTCCGATCCGTCGATGATGCAGACCTCCTGCCATCTCGACGGCAACCATTGGTGCATCAATGGCCGAAAGAAGTTTATTACCGGGGCGGAAGGCGCTCATGTCGGCATCGTCATGGCGCGATCCGACGACGGCGCATGTATGTTCCTGGTCGACCTGCCCGATCCGGCGATCCGGACAGTGCGCGTGATCGACACGATCGACAGTTCGATGCCCGGCGGCCACGCCGAAGTCGACATCGTCGATCTGCGCGTCCCGGCAGACCAGATGCTGGGTGCCAGCGGAGAAGGGTTCACCTATGCCCAGATACGCCTCAGCCCTGCCCGCCTTTCGCACTGCATGCGCTGGCTCGGCCTCGCCATGCGTGCGCACGAAATCGCCGCTGAATATGCTTGCCGACGCCATGCATTCGGCAAGCAGCTCGTCGATCATGAAGGCGTCGGCTTCATGCTTGCCGACAACCTCATCGACCTGAAACAGGCCGAACTGATGATCGACTGGTGCGCAGGCGTTCTCGACACAGGATCGCTCGGCACGGCGGAAAGCTCCATGGCGAAGGTCGCGGTGTCGGACGCGCTGTTTCGCGTCGCGGATCGGTGCGTACAGGTGATGGGAGGAACCGGTGTTTCCGGCGACACGATCGTCGAACAGGCATTCCGGGAAATCCGCGCGTTCCGGATCTACGACGGTCCAACCGAAGTCCATAAGTGGAGCCTCGCCAAAAAGATCAAGCGCGAATGGAAGCAAGGACAGTCATGAACATGAGATCATATGCACCTGCCGCGCGGTCGGTGGCCATGCTCCTGCCACTTCTGGCTTCGAGCGCGGGGCATGCCCAGACAAGAAGTTTCGCCGCGCCGGAAGCCCCGGCCACCCGATCCGGCTATGGCGAAGACCTGCTGCCACGAAACGAGAAGGACCGCGCCGCACTGCTGCGGACCACCGCGTTCGAGGCGACCGTTTACGGCATGTCGGCGTATCTGCAATATGAACAGCTTTATCGGCAAGCGATTGACCGCGGTTCCGACAACTATACCGGGTTCAACCGCTTCGCGCATGACCGAAACCTTGCCGGGCCGGACTATGCCACGTTCAAGGTTCCCAACACCGACACGCTTTACTCCACCGCCTGGATAGACCTCAGCAAGGGGCCGGTCGAAATCGATATCCCGGCAACGCAGCTCAAATATTTCACGCTCAACATCTTCGACATCTTCGGCAATCCGAGCAATCTCAGCAATCGAACGATCGGCTTTGAGGGCGGCCGCTTCCTGCTGGTACCGCGCGGATGGAACGGAACTCCGCCAAAAGGGGTGAGGATCTATCACGCGGCAACCACCCAGCTCTGGATTCTCATGCGCGCCTTTGCCCAGTCCGATGCGGAAGTCCGGACGGCGCGCGCCTTTCAGGATGCAGTCAAAATCATCCCTCCGAAAGAAGGAGAAGAAACCGCGAATGTAAGTGGCTATGCGTCCCCCCCGCCTCCCGCTTCCGGCGCCTTGGGCTATCTTCGGGTGCTCGACTATGTGCTGCGGACCAACGGATGGCAGCCGGGCGAAGCGGCGCTCGTATCGCAGTTCCGCTCGCTCGGCATAATGGGAGACAAGGCGTTTGATCCGGACGCGCTCACTCCTGCTGCGCAAGCGGCGATTGAAAGCGGCTATACGGAAGCGCTGGGCATGCTTACCCGCGCCAAGGCGCAACTGGGCGAACCCACCGGTACGGGGTGGATGAAGGTCAACAAGGCCGTTTACGGTTTCAATTATGTGCGCCGGTCCGTCATTAACATCGCCGGGCTCGGCGCGAATGTGCGAGAGGAAAACGCCTCCTACACCACCTTCGTCGATGGCAAGGGCGCGACATTGGATGGCGCATCCAACCGCTACACGCTCCGCCTGCAAACACCGCCGCCCGTCAACAGCTTCTGGTCGGTCACGCTCTACGACTCGAAAACGTTTGCCCTATATCCCAATCCGCTCGGTCGCTATCTGGTGAGCGACCGGACAAAGGGCCTCAAGATACGGAAAGACGGCTCGATCGATATCCGGATACAGCATGACGCCCCCGCCACCGGCAATTGGCTGCCCGCTCCGGCGGGGCCGTTCTTCGTCGTGATCCGCGCCTATGGACCAAAGCCTGCCATGCTGAACGGCCAATGGCTGCCGCCCCCCATCTCTGCAGACCGGGGGGCGCAATGAGCGCTCCGGCTGATAGCAACAGCGGAACGGCGACCGTCCGCCCCGGCTATGAGCTGGATCTGGAGGTGCTGGATGGCTGGATGCGAGCCAATGTCGCAGGCTATGCCGAGCCGCTGGAAATCGAGCAATTCAAGGGCGGGCAGTCCAATCCGACCTATAAGTTGCGTACGCCCGGCAAGACGTATGTCCTGCGCAAGCAACCGCCCGGCCCTCTGCTCAAGGGCGCGCATGCACTCGATCGGGAAGCAAAAGTGCTCACCAGCCTTTCGCGGGCAGGATTCCCGGTCGCAGCCATCCATGGCCTGTGCACCGATCCCACCGTCATTGGCACAATCTTCTATGTCATGGACATGGTGGAGGGCCGCATCTTCTGGGACGCTGCGTTGCCCGACGTCTCCCGCGCGGAAAGAGCCGCGCTCTTCGATGCGATGAACGGGACGATCGCCGATCTTCACAGCATTGATTTCACTGCCATCGGCCTTGCAGACTATGGTCGGCCCGGAAACTATTTCGAACGACAGATTGCGCGCTGGTCCCGCCAATATCTTGAGGATACGGCGGCCGGGCGCGATCCCCATATGGATCGCCTGGTCGAATGGCTCCCCTCCCACATCCCCGACGGAGAGGAAACGAGCATCGTCCATGGCGACTTCCGCCTCGACAATCTGATCTTCCATCCCACCGAACCTCGCATTCTGGCTGTGCTCGACTGGGAGCTTTCGACGCTGGGACATCCGGGTGCCGACTTCGCCTATCATGCGATGATGTATCGCATGCCGCCGCATATCGTCGCTGGTCTGGGCGGGACCGAACCTGCCGCGCTCGGCATAGCCGACGAAGCGGCCTATCTCGCCGCCTATTGCCGGCGCAGGGGGCTGGCGGGCATGCCCGGCTACGACTTTTACGTTGCCTTCAACTTCTTTCGGCTCGCAGCCATATTTCATGGCATCAAGGGCCGGGTCATCCGCGGCAACGCCTCATCCGCGCAAGCGCGCGAGCGCGTTGCGGTGCTTCCCGAACTCATGCGTCTGGCGTGGCAGCAGGCGGAAAAGGCGGGCGCGCAATGAACAATCCTGCCATCACGCTCGACATCCGGGACGGCATCGCCTGGCTGACATTGGCGCGGCCCGAAAAGCGCAATTCCGTCGATCCCGAATTCGCATTCCGCCTCAATGAACTGGCGGAGCAATGTGCGGAGGACGCGAATATACGCTGCGTCGTCCTGACCGGAAGCGGGAAATTCTTCTGCGTTGGAGGCGACATCGACGCATTCTCCGCAGCCGGAGAGGATGCCGAAGCGGCAGTCGGTGCCCTTGCCCGCAGTTTCCATCGCGGAATCCATCGGCTCGCTACGATGGAAAAGCCTTTCGTCACGGCGATCAACGGTCCTGCGGCAGGCGCGGGACTCAGCCTTGCGATATTGGGAGATATCGCGCTTACGGCCGCTTCCGCGCATTTCACCTCGGCCTACAGCGCGGTCGGACTGACGCCCGACGGCGGCGCGTCATGGTGGTTGCCGCGCCTGATCGGGATGCGCAGGGCGCAGGAGATGATATTCACCAACCGACGGATCGGCGCCGAGGAAGCGGCGGGAATGGGCCTTGTGACACGTGTGGTTGCCGATGATAGGCTGCGCACCGAGGCGTCGGCCGTCGCATCGACGCTTGCAAAAGGGCCGATCCGCGCACTCGCCAGATGTCGCTCTTTGCTGGTCGAATCGGTAAACGCCGACCTTTCCACCCAACTAGATCGCGAAGCCGCCTCTATTGCCGAGTCCGCCGGAGCGGCCGAAGGGCGGGAAGGAGTCGCCGCTTTCCTGGCGAAGCGACCGCCGCATTTCGTATGACCGCAGGTTGAAGGACAAGGCGCGCTACAAGCGCATGACCGTCGCGACCATGTCGGAAGGTCGGTGCCTTTGCCATGAGACCCAAGCAGCTCAACTTTCCGCTCAATCCGGATTATGGTACTGGCTCCGCTTTATCGCGCAGGCGTGCATTGAATCTCTCGATGTAGCTGTTTTCCCATCGACTGCCCGGCTCGATGTTGAACGTGGTGACGTCGAACCTTCCCAGCCATTTGCGCACCGCGTGGGCGACGAACTGAGGACCGTTGTTGGACCTGATATGCTCAGGTGATCCATGCTCGATGAACAGATCGGCCAGCACATTGACCTGCCCACCTGGTCGACCTCGGAACCGAGCCTTTTGTTCGGACGCTCGCTCATCCGCCGTTGCATGGCGACAACCCGTTGTTGCGCCTGGCGCAACAACTGTCCCGGTTTCGTCGATACCGCATGTCATCGTTCGGCTCTATCCGAGCGCCAAGCGCACACTCGGGGGATCGGCCATGCATAAAACGTCCATCATTGCCTCTATTGCCTTTGTCTGCATCCCTGCTCATGCCCAGACAGAGAGCAAGGAACCGGTTGCCAATGACATCGTCGTAACTGGCACACGATCGGAAGGGCGCGCGGCGCTGGCCTCCTCTGCGCCGATAGATGTCGTGTCAGGCGATACAATTGTCGGACAGGGTTCAGCGATCTCGGGCTGCTCTCAATTTCCTTCAGCCCTCGATCAATTTCGCACGCGCCGCGACCACTGCCTCCGCCGCCAACACGAGACCAATTACCATGCGAGGCCTGTCTCCTGACCAGACACTCGTCCTGGTTAACGGCAAGCGCCGCCACGCCAACGCCGTCCTCAACGTCAACAACAGTATAGGGCGAGGATCGGCGGGTGTGGACCTCGACACCATCCCCGAAAGCGCCATCGAGCGGTGATCTGCCCCCCGCTGAGTGGCCCAGAGACTATGATAGTCTGGACCATGAAGGGGACATTGAATGCCGAGCAAGAAGCACAAGCCAGAAGAGATCATCGGCAAGCTGCGTGAGGTTGAGATTGTGCTGGCGCAGGGAGCCTCGACTGCCGAGGCGTGCCGGCGGATCGCGGTCAGCGAGCAGACCTATTATCGGTGGCGCAAGGAGTATGGCGGCCTGAAGACCGATCAGGCGCGGCGGATGAAGGATCTGGAGAAGGAGAACCAGCGGCTGCGCCGGGCGATCTCGGACCTGACGCTAGACAAGCTGATCCTGCAGGAGGCTGCACGGGGAAACTTCTGAGCCCCGCGCGGCGGCGGCGCTGCATCGATCAGGTGCGACGGGATCTGCCAGTCCGTGTATCCGAGCGACGGATATGCCGGGTGCTGGGTCAGCATCGATCGACGCAGCGCAAGATACCGCGCGGGGCGGATGACGAACAGGCACTGACCGAGGACATCATTGCATTGGCGAAGCAATATGGTCGTTACGGCTACCGCCGGGTTACAGCGTTGCTGTGCCATGCGGGGTGGACGGTGAACCATAAGCGGGTCGAGCGGATATGGCGGCGTGAAGGACTGAAAGTCCCGCAGCGCCAGCCAAAGCGCGGGCGTCTATGGCTCAATGACGGATCGTGCATCCGGCTGCGGCCCGAGTATCCGGGGCACGTGTGGGCCTACGACTTCGTCGAGGGGCGCACGCATGACGGCCGCAAGTTCCGCATCCTGACGATCATCGACGAGGCCAGCAGGGAATGTCTGGCGCTCATCGTCGCACGGAAGCTCAAACACGAGGATGTTCTGGCGGCCCTGGCCTACCTGTTCATCTCGCGTGGGCCGCCAGCGCATATACGATCCGATAATGGTAGCGAGTTTATCGCGACCGCCGTCCAGAAGTGGCTGGGGCAGATAGGCGTGAAGACCCTCTACATCGCGCCGGGATCACCATGGGAAAATGGCTATAACGAAAGGTTGGGCTTCGCCCGGCCTGCGGCTCAACGGGTCGCTTCGCGACGAACTGCTCAATGGCGAGATCTTCTACAGCCTCGCCGAGGCCAGGGTGCTGATCGAGGCATGGCGGCGGCATTACAACACCGTTCGGCCCCATAGCAGCCTGGGCTACCGGCCGCCGGCACCGGAAACGGCGACACCGCCATATCCGGCCTCCGGTTCCGCTTCGCTCCACCTCCGTCCGGATATGGCGGCGATGAGCTTAATGAACTAACAAACCAATCGGTCCACTCGGTGGGGGCAGATCACGCAGACCAAAGCACTTCCGATTGGAATGGCGGTAAATTTTTCCGCGCAGACATCATTGGGGTCGCCACAGTAAATGAGGATGCGCCCTTAGGTCTGGTTGTTAGAATAACAGATATCCAGAACCTCCGGCGGGTTGGAACGCCTCCCCGATTGAAAACCGTCAGTTTTTAAAGATATCTCGTCTGAACGCTGACATTCCGCTAACCATCCGTCAGCGCCGTTCTCGCGTTCGATTCATGCGGATATATACCGGACCGGCAGCATCGGCGCGACTCGCCGCACCTTTGCCCCGGCTGAATCGCCAGGATGGGTGGTTAGCGGACTGACTGCTTAGAGGCGCCTTTGCTCGATATAGCATATCAAATCGAGAGCGCGGGCTATTTCTGCATACCGGGGTAAGCCGATATATATGCCGGGCGGACGCGCCTAACCAGCCGATCTATTTCGACATTATATGGCCTTTGCGCATACCCGTAGCCGTTGGCACGCAGCTCTGCTCGATACATGTCATGGCCACCCGAAAGAACTACTCTTATTTTTTCTCCGGCATTTGGAAGCCCTATGTCGCAAGAGCTAAGGTATATCACGAATATAAATTCGCCTTTATTATGTGGTCCTTTCCACGTGTTTAAGACCTTCAGCATCGCCATTGGCGTGAGGCCTTCCTTCCACGCCGAGCCAAAGGTCATCGGCGAAATAACTTCAGCATCGACGACGGAATCAGCTTTGGAAAATGCGCTTTGAGCTGCTTGCCTGATTCTTGCAGGCGATTTTTCGATACGAGGATACGAACATGCGTGCGCAGGAAACCTGGATAGCACCAAAGCAGACAAAAGCGACAAAGGCACAAAACCGATCCGTTGCGTGATGGCGTGAAGCGTCATCAACGAACGATGAGACAAGATGCAGCTTGCTGCAATACCGGATCGCGTATGTCCGCTTTCGGGATACGCAAAAGAAGCGCAGAGTGACCACAAATGGTCGATGGCCGACGGGCAGCTATTTCTGCCTGCGACCTGTCCCCTGCCCCAAAAGAGGACGGGCAGCTATAGCGACCTGCACGCCGGAAAGCCGACAGTCTCAAATCGGCCATTGTCCGACAAAACAGGTTTTCCGACGGGGACAGCTACGCGACCGCCTGCAATCCCTTGCGTTGGATAATGGACAGGAGGCGCAGGGCAGGGCCGCCGGGCCGCTTCACACCGCGTTCCCAATCCGACACCAAATTGCGCGAGACGTTGAGATAGGCGGCAAACACCGGCTGCGAGACATGCTCGCGTTCCCGGATCGCACGGATTTCATCGCCTGCCAGCGCAGGGGCAGGGGCAAGGCACGCCTCATCGAACGTCCGCAGCGTCGCGCGCGACACCACGCCCGCGTCATGGGCGTCGCTCATCATTTCATGGATCGCGCCCGCAATCTCGCTGCGATAGCCCTTATCCTTCATCACCGTTCCCATCTTCGATCTCCACCAACGTTCCCGACGCCACCAGTCGGTCCAGTTCCTCACCGCTCCATTCCAGTGCCTCGCCCGCCGCGTCCCGGAGCAGGGCCAGGTCCGCCTTCGATATGTTCGCCTGCGCGCTCTTGGCGAACCCGAAAGCGAATATTGCCCGGTCGCCCTGCCGGAACAGGATCAGCGTGCGATAGCCTCCAGACTTGCCTTGTCCGGCACGCGCGACCCGCTGCTTGACGACGCCGCCGCCAAGGTCGGCATCCACCAGACCGCTTTCTGCGCGCTCTACGGCTTCACAAAGCGACGCATCGGCAATCCGTTCCTTTCGCGCGAAGCGCTCGAACCAAACATTTTTGAAGATGCGCGCGATGCGGTTCTCCTGCTTCTATGGCTGCATATAACACTTAGCGTTATATTTCAACATGGATGGGAAGGAACGACACGGTATCGGCCTTCTTAACAGCGCATAGGCTGCGGGTGAGCATGAGTTTGCTTCATCACACTGCGACGGCGATCCTTAAAAGGAGCCTGAAATGTTCGACTCGGCCTGACGCCTTCTGGCTGTCCCCCGAAACGGGGCGGATGCGAAGGCTTGGCATCAAGTTTTTGGTACAGGCTGGGAAAAAATCTTCGCTGATTGTCATCAGTAAGAGGCCTACGCCAAATTCCGCCGTCTTCCGCCGCTGACCGCCAATTGCCGCCAGCGTTCACCGACCCATGAAAGCGTAGCTGCCAGCACGCCCGGAATACTCTTGTCCGGGACGGCAAGGCATCCAATGCTCGTGGCCGGGGGCGCGTGCAACATCCTAATTTGAAGAGACTGCTCCATGAACAACCCTGATCGTATCATTCGCCTGAAAACCGTCCTCGCCCGCACAGGGCTTTCCCGCACGACGCTTTATCGCAAGATGGGCGAAGGCACTTTCCCGCGCCAAGTGAAGATCAGCGTCCACGGCGCTGGCTGGCGCGAGTCCGCCATCAACCGCTGGATTGCCGATCCGGTAAGCTACCGGGAGGAGTTGGGCGTTTGATCTTGTTGCCGTGCCCCGCCTGTTCGGGACAGGGGCACGGCAACTTCGATGGTCTGTCATCAGGCGGCTTGGTTTTTCGCCTTTCCGAACTTGCCGGTTACGACCTTCTGCCCGTCGCGCAAGAAGTCGAGATGGTCAGACCAGTGCTGCATCATGCGGACCCGTTCGTCCCAATATTCGCCCCGCGTGTAGGCGCGGCGCACGGCGTTGTTGTCGCAATGGGCAAGCTGACGCTCGATCGCGTCTGGATGCCATAGACCCATTTCGTTGAGCAGCGTTGCCGCCATCGCCCGGAAGCCATGGCCGGTCATTTCATCCTGTGCGAAGCCCATGCGCCGCAGGGCAGCGTTGATGGTGTTCTCCGACATGGGCCGGTCCACCGAGCGGAGCGACGGGAACAGGTAGCGGCTATAGTCTGCATCGTGTTCGATGGTGCCAAGGATCGCCAATGCCTGCCGGGAGAGGGGAATCGTATGGGCGCGACGCATCTTCGTCTTGTGCGCTGGGATGGTCCACAGCGCCTTGTCGAAATCGAAGTCGGCCCATTCGGCATGGCGTAGCTCGCCGGGGCGCACGAACACATGGGGAAGTAGTTGCAGCGCCGCCTTGGTGTTGGCTAAACCCTCGAACGCCTCAATGGCCCGTAACAGTCCGCCTGCATTGTCCGCACCGGTGATCGCGGCGCGGTGGACAGGCCGGGGCGCGATCAGCGCGCCGCGCAGGTCCGCTGCCACGTCACGCTCCGCGCGCGCCGTAGCGATGGCGTAGCGGAATATTTGACTGCACGTGCTGCGCAGGCGCTTGGTCGTCTCATAGCGGCCCTTGCCCTCCATTTTGCGCAGCATTGTCAAAACCTCCTGTGCGGTGATGGCGGTGACCGGGCGTTTGCCCAGCGACACATTGATGAAGTCCAGCAACCAGCGCAGCTTCTTCATCGTGACGGCGGAGCGGCCTTCACGCTCGACTTTCACAAGCCATTCGTCGGCGACGGCCTTGAAGCTGTTGGCGGCGGCAACGGTGGCGGCAAGCCGATCCAGCTTTGCTCTCTCGGCGGGATCGTCACCCTTCGCCAGCACCTTGCGGGCGGCGTCGCGCTGCTCGCGGGCATCGGCAAGGCCGATGTCGGGATAGACACCGAACGCCAGCGTCTTTTGCTTGCCGAGATGGCGGTAATTCATCCGCCAGTAGCGTCCGCCGTTCGGCGTCACATGGAGGAACAGGCCATCGCTATCGGTGAGTTTATAGGGCTTTTCCCGGCCCTTGGCGTTCTTGATGGCAGCAGCGGTAAGCGCCATGATGGTATCTCCGTCTCGGGGAGGGCCGCGCTACCATCAGACATACCATCAACATGCTGGTATCCGGTGGTCCGAGACCGCTCCGTATGGGATACCTATACCACGAAAAACCGCAGAATTCCGCCGTTCCCGGCACTTCCTGAAACCCTCTGGGAGAGGATTTTGGTGACCCCTACGGGAATCGAACCCGTGTTTCAGCCGTGAAAGGGCCGCGTCCTAACCGCTAGACGAAGGGGCCGTTCGGCGGCGCTGCCGGGCAGCGCTGCGAAGCGAGGGCGCAATTAGGCGGGGACGGGAAAAGGGTCAACCCCTAAACGCCAAGAAAATTGCAAACTCGCTCAATCCGCCCAGGCTGCATCTTCCAGATGGAGTTCGGCGGCAGGACGGCTGCCCCAATCGTCAATCTTGGCCTTACCGGCCACCCAAAGCCGTCGATCACGCGGAGCAGCAAGGATCGCCTGCCCAAGGTCCGTTTCAGCGCGACGGAACGCGATCGTCTTGATGGACCTGCCGTCGTCCCCGGCCATGATCGCGCGCAGATGACCGTTGCCCACCACGTCCGCCTTGATGACGCGCATCGGGCCAGCCGCGATCAGCGGTGCGGGCCAACCCGCGCCATAGGGGCCGCCCTGGTCCAGCGCGGCAACAAAGTCCGGATTGACGCCGGTCGGCGCAAGCACGGCGTCAATCAGGAGCGCGCGGTCGTCCCGCGCCTTTGCCACCGCAGCGGACAGCCGTTCGTCCAGATAATCCGCCAGCGCGTCAATGCGGTCCGCAGCTACGGTCAGCCCCGCCGCCATCGCGTGCCCGCCGCCCGCGACCAACAGCCCGCTATCCTTCGCGGCCAGCACCGCCGCGCCCAGATCGACGCCCGAAATGGAACGGCCAGATCCCTTGCCAACGCCTGCGTCGTCCAGCGCAATGACGATCGCGGGTCGACCCGCCTTTTCCTTGATCCGTCCGGCAACGATACCGATGACGCCGGGATGCCAGCCGGCGCCCGCGATCACCGCCACCGCCCGGTTTCCCTGGGCGGCAAGCAGTGCTTCGGCCTGTTCCTGCACCGTCGATTCGATCGCGCGCCGCTCCTCATTATACTGGTCGAGTTGTGCCGCGATCCGCGCCGCTTCGGCAGGGTCTTCGGTTGTCAGCAGACGGACGCCAAGATCCGCCTGGCCGACCCGCCCGCCCGCATTGATGCGCGGGCCAAGCGCAAAGCCAAGATCATGGCATAGCGGCGCGCGCGTCAGGCGACTGGCGTCGATGAGCGCGGACAGGCCGATGTTGCGCCGCTTGCTCATCACCTTGAGCCCCTGCGCCACGAAAGCGCGATTGAGGCCTTTCAACTGCGCCACGTCGGCGACGGTGCCAAGCGCCACGATATCCAGCAGGTCGAGTATATTGGGCTTTTGACGGCTCGCGAACCAGCCTCTGGCGTCCAGGGTCTTCAGCAGCCGCGCGCCCAGCAGAAAGGCGACGCCAACGGCCGCCAGATGCCCGTGCAGGGCGGCTTCGGGATGTTCGTCCAGCCTGTTGGGGTTCACCAGCGCGAACGCCTCGGGCAGCTGGCTTGCGCATTTGTGATGGTCTACCACGACGACGTCGACGCCCGAGGCTTTGGCCATGGATAGCGCCTCGAACGCCTGCGCGCCGCAATCGACAGTAACGATCAGGCTTGCCCCCTCGCCCGCCAAGCGGACCAGCGCCTCACCGGATGGACCATAGCCTTCCATCAGCCGATCCGGGATATAGGGCCGCGCATGCAACCCCAGATCGCGCAGCAGCCGGATCAGCAAGGCCGCGCTTGTCGCGCCATCGACGTCATAGTCGCCGAAGATGCGCACATCTTCCTGGCGCTGTACGGCATCGGCCAGGCGTTCGGCCGCTACGTCCATGTCGCGAAACAAGCTGGGATCGGGCATGAAACCGCGGATGGTAGGATTGCGATGCGCGTCCAGCCCATCGCGCGTGCAACCGCGCGCCAGCAACAGTTGCGTGACCAGATCATCAGGGACGCAGGCCGGGTCGCGCGTGTCTGCCCCGGCGCCGCGCCAGCGCCAGGGCTGCCCGGAAAGCGAGCGCGAAATGTTAAGCGCGAATGTCATGAAAAAGCTCTAGCCGCCCGCAAGCCCCATGGAAAGTCGCTGGAATCATGTCGCAGGCGGAACCGTTGCAACCTGTCGGGCGTATTCAAGCATTGCCGGACGTCATAACGGGCGTGGCGCAAAAGGGGCGACGCACGACGATGACGAGACGACAGGCATTCCATGTCCAGCGCATGTTGAGCCTATTGCTGTTGACCGCATCCCCCTTGCCCTTGTTGGCGCAGACCACTTCCGCCTCTGAAACCGACGCCGAAGAACCCATTCTCCCTGATGCGCAATTTGAGGCGCGACTGCCCAAGATGGAAGGCAACGATCCCAACGCCCCCCTTCCATCCATCGACACCTGGATCGACCAGCAGATGCCGGCGCAGTCCGCTGCGCCCGCTGAACTGCCGGCTGCCGTCGATCCTGCAGAAGAACAGGAACTTGCACAGCCCCTGCCTCCGCTGGGTAGCGTAACCGTTCCCGCCAATGAAGCTAAGCAGGACGATCCGGATGCGGAACTGCCCGACGTCCGGTACGCCACCCGGGTCGAAGGTTTTGGCAAAACAGGGTTGGAAGATGAGTTTCGCGCGGAGTCGGCGCTGTTCGATGGCGATGGCAAGGCCGATACGGCTACGATGGTGCAGCAGCGCGCGAAGGCGGATCAGGAACTGGCGGTCCGCCTGCTCTATTCGCAGGGCTATTATGATGGAACCGCGCTCGCCAGCCTGGATCAGGGTGGCGACGGAACGTTGACGGCTGTCGTGTCCGTGACGCCGGGCAAGCGCTACAAGATCAGCGATATCGTCATCCATTCCCAGCCTACCGTGCCGCCGGGCCTGGTGCGCGAAAGCCTGCCCCTAAAAACCGGGGACTATATCATCGCCGCCAATGTTGAGGGGGCAGAGGCGAATGTTGCACTCAAGCTACCCGAAAATGGCTATCCCTTCGTCGAAGTTGGGCAGCGCGACATCCTGCTGGATCCCCAGACCGTCACAGGCGCCTACACCCTGCCGGTGGAAACCGGCCCGCGCGCCAGCTTCCGCAAGATCACGACCAGCGGCGAGGATCAGGCCTTTGGCGCGGACCATATGGAAGTGATCAAGCGCTATAAACCCGGCGAATTATATGACAGCCGCAAGGTGGATGACCTGCGCAAGGCGCTGGTGGCGACGGGCCTGTTTTCCAGCGTGGCGGTGGATCCGGTCCGCACCGGTGAAGCGGGTGCCGATGGCACGGAATATGTCGACTTGCATGTCGATCAAGATGCCGGCCCGCCGCGTACGCTGGCCGGCGAAGCGGGCTATGGCACGGGTCAGGGGTTCCGCGCCGAAGGCACATGGACGCATCGCAACCTTTTCCCACCTGAAGGCGCGCTGATCCTGGGGGCAATCGCGGGCACGCAGGAACAGGGCGCCTCGGCGACGTTCCGGCGATCCAATGCAGGCAAGCGGGACAAGACCTTCCAGACCGGCATCACGCTCAATCACCAGAATTACGACGCCTATGAAGCCTATACCGCCGGCATCAATATCGGCTGGGCGCGCCAATCCACACCGATTTTCCAGAAGCGCTGGACCTATAGCTATGGCGCGGAAATCCTGCTGACCAACGAACAGGTCGTCATCGACCCCGCAACGGCGGACAAGACGCGGCGCACGTATTTTATCGGCGGGCTGCCGTTGCAGATCGGCTATGACCGATCCAATGATCTGCTCAATCCCACCAAGGGTTTCCGCGCCAATCTGCGCGCTGAACCAGAAGGGTCGTTGCAAGGGAATTTCTCACCCTATCTGCGCGCCACGTTCGATCTGTCTGGCTATTATCCTGTGTCCGACAGCCTGGTCATCGCGGCGCGCACCCGACTGGGCACGATCAGCGGCGTCGATCGCGACGATGTTGCGCCATCGCGGCGGGTCTATGCGGGTGGCGGCGGATCGGTGCGCGGCTTTGGCTATCAGGAACTCGGCCCCAAGGATGTGAACAACGATCCGATCGGCGGTCGGTCAGTCAATGAATTCGCGGTCGAAGGGCGTTATCGCTTCGGCAATTACGGCGTCGTCGCCTTCGTCGATGCGGGCCAGGTCTATGAAAGCGCGATCCCCAAATTTTCCGACATGCGCTATGGCGTGGGCGTGGGCGGGCGCTTCTACACCAATTTCGGTCCCTTCCGCGCCGACATCGCCATGCCGATCAACCGGCAACCCGGTGAATCCAAATTCGCCATCTATATCGGCATTGGGCAGGCTTTCTGATGGCACAGGACGACACTCCTTCCAACGCTTCGTCAGCCGCTGACGCGCCTGCGGAGACCATTGTCGTGCGCGACAAGCGGCCACTGTGGCAAAAGATCGCCATCGGCGTCGTCGGGGTTCTGGTCGGGCTCGTCCTGTTGGTCGGCATATTGCTGCTTGGCCTCAACACCCAGCCCGGCAAGAAATTCCTCATCAAGCAGATTGCCGCCCTGCAGATGGAATCGGGGATGCAGATCGAGGTCGGGCGGATCGACGGATCGATCTACAGCGACATGGTCATCCATGACCTCATCCTGCGCGACCCTAAAGGCGTATTCGCCGTATCCCCGCGCGTCCATGTCGTGTGGAAGCCGTTCCGCTACCTCAACAACCATATCTCTGTCAGCCTGTTGGACACGCCTCTGGTCGTGCTGGCGCGAAGCCCGCAGTTCAAAGTCACCGAAAGCGACCCCAACGCCCCGATCCTGCCCGATCTGGACATCGACGTAGACAGGTTGAAGATCGCAAAATTCGTTCTCGCTAAGCCGGTCATAGGCCAAAAGCGTGAAATCGCGATCGATGCTGTGACGCATATCGCCGATGGCCGTGCTCAGCTGGAAGCGAGCGCGCTGGTTGATAGCGGCGACCGCTTGCAGGCAAAGCTCGACGCCGTGCCCGAACAGAATCGCCTGGCGATGAGCGGCACGCTGACCGCGCCCAAGGGCGGCGTCATCGCTGCGATGTCGGGACTGACCGATGGCATGACCGCCACACTGGACGGCAAGGGCAGTTGGGAGGCGTGGAACGGTCGCATCGTCGCAACGTCGCCCAAGGGGGAGCTGGCGAATATCGCCCTTGCCGCACGCGACGGCAATTTCACGGCCAAGGGGCCGCTGCGCCCCGGACTGGTCTTTGCCGGGACCGTCGATCGGCTGACTGCGCCCCAACTGAACGTCGATCTGTTTGCGGGACTGAATGAGCGTAAAGTCAATCTCAAGGGATCGGTGCGTTCGTCGGCCATGACCGCCGACATTCAGGGATTGGTCGATCTTGCCGAAAGCAAATTCGGTTCGTTGCGCGTCAACGCCGCCTTGCTGACCCCCGGAGCGATCATGGAGAAAGTCAGGGGTCGTGACGTGCGCGCATCGGTCATCCTCGATGGACCGATGGCGACGCCGTTCATCGACTATGACATCACCGCTAAAAATATCGCCTTCGACGCGACAGGCATCGAAAACCTCAAGGCCAGCGGCCGGGCGGTAATAGACGCCGATCGCATCCGCATTCCAGTGAACGCCACCGCCAGCCGCGTGACCGGCCTCAACGCAGCGGCAGGCGGCCTGCTCCAAAATTTGCGGGTAAAAGGCGACTTCGCCTATGCCGCAGGCAAGCTGATCAGCGACAATCTCAAGATCGACAGCGACAAGGTCGATGCAACAGCGATCATCCTGGCGGACCTTGACAACGCCATCTATCGCGGTGGCCTGAAAGGCCGCGTCAACGACTATCGGATCGATGGCGTTGGCATCGTCAATTTGAACACCGATGTCGAACTTGTGCCGGGGCCTAAGGGCGGATTTGGCCTTTCAGGCCGGTTCGGCGTACGCACGGCGCGCTGGGAAAATGCATCGGTCCGGGATTTTCTGGGTGGCAATGCCCTTGTGTCGGGACGGATCGGCATGACGCCGGAGGGCAAGTTCACGCTGGCCGGCCTCAAGGGCGCGGCCCCCAATTTCACGATCCAGTCGGGCTCCGGCAGCTATGACACCGACGGGCAGATCGCCTTCGACGCGGCTGCGTCGTCCAAACAATATGGTCCGCTGGCCCTGACTGTTCGTGGCACCGTCGATCGACCGCAGGCCGTATTGCGCGCAGCGCGACCCAATGTCGGTGTCCAGCTGACCGACGTGGTGGCCAAGGTGAACGGCGAAGCGGCTGGTTACCGGCTCGAGGCCACCGGCGGATCGCCCTATGGGCCCTTCTTCGCCAATGTCCTGATCCGCACGGCGCAGGGTCCGTTGACCATCGACGTCACTCGTGCGCGCTTTGCCGGGGTCGATATGAACGGCCGCATCCAGCAAAGCGCCGCCGGTCCGTTTACCGGGCAACTCGAGATGAATGGATCGGGCATCACCGGCGCCGTCCGGCTCGCAGCGGTCGGCAAGGTGCAAGGCGTGGACGTCAACGCCAACGCCTCCAACGCCAAATTGCCCGGTGAGGCAGACATCATCATCGGTCGCGCCATCGTCAACGCGTCGGTCCTTCTTGCCGACCAGCCGCAAATCCGCGCCGACGCGCAGATCGCCAATGCAGCCTACGGCAACTATGTCGTGCGCAAGGCTCGCGCCAAGCTCGATTATCAGGGCGGGCGGGGCAAGGCGCAACTGGTCGCCGATGGTTCCAGCGGGGTACCCTTCTCGGTCGCCGTCAATGCGGCGCTGCGCCCTGATCTTTATGCCGTCGCATTACAGGGGAAGGCCGCCAATATCGACTTCCGCCTCGCTCAGCCGGCGATCATTCGGTCCGAAACAGGCGGATATCGGCTGGAACCGGCCACGCTGGTCTTGCCCCAGGGCAAGGTCGATCTTGCCGGCCGGTTCGGCGGCACCACCGCGATGCAGGCGCGCTTCAAGGATTTCGACCTTGCCATCGCCAATATGGCAGCGCCTGGCCTGGGCATCAGTGGACGCGCCACCGGCACGCTGGACTATACGCAAACCGGCAACGCCTTCCCCACCGCGACCACCCGCCTTTCCATCAATGATTTTCGTCGGTCCAGCCTGACCGCCGTGTCGGACCCTGTATCGATGAATGTCGAGGGCAAGCTGTCGTCGGCAGGCGGCGACATGCGCGGTCTCATTCGCCGTGGCGGTACGACCCTTGGCCGCTTCATCGCCACCCTGGCCCCTCCGGGTGCCGGCGCGTCCTGGACCGAGCAGTTGCAAAATGCACCATTGGGTGGGGGCATCCGCTATTCGGGTCCGGCCGACGTGCTATTCTCCTTTGCTGGTCTGGCGGATCAGCAGCTGACTGGCGGTCTTGCCGTCGCGGCCGATTTCAATGGCCGCCTCAGCGATCCGCGCCTCAATGGCGTGGTGCGCGCCAACAGCCTGACGTACGAGAATGAGAGTTTCGGCACCCGGGTCACGCAAATGCGGCTCGACGGCCGCTTCACCAGCGATCATCTCGAAATCCGTGACTTTTCGGGCCGGGCCGGTGATGGAACAGTGCAGGCCACAGGCGATGTCGGACTGGCGGCGAACAGCGGCTTCCCGATCAATATCGCGGTCAAGCTCGACCGCGCGCGTCTGGCGCGCAGCGAGGCGATAACCAGTGTCGTGAGCGGAACGCTCAATATCACCAACAGCGCGGCCAATGGCGGTCTGATCAAGGGCGATCTGCGCCTGCCCGAAACACGCTATCGGGTCGCCTGGCAAGGCGGCACCGAAATCCGCCAGCTGACCGGCGTGCGGCGCAAGGGCGAAGGCACCGACCTGCTCGACAAACGCCTGGCCGATCGCAAGGCTGCCGCAGCGCCCAAACCGTGGAAGCTGGATATCCGCGTGCGCGCCGACAACGAAATATATGTGACCGGCATGGGCCTTGATTCCGAATGGAAGACGAACATGCGCGTCACGGGGACGGCGACAGACCCACGGGTCGTCGGCCAAGTCGAGGTGATCCGCGGTCGGTACAGCTTTTCGGGCCATCAGTTCGAGCTGGAACAGGGTTTGATCAGCTTCAATGGCCCGATGACGAACCCGACGCTGCAAATCACCGCCCAAACGCGGATTGATACGGTGACAGCGGGGATCCGTGTCACGGGGAGCGCGCAGCAGCCCGATATCAGCTTCATTTCCACACCCACGCTGCCACAGGATGAAATCCTGTCTCGGATCCTGTTTGGCGACAATGTCGCCAACCTGTCGGCCATGCAGGCGGTGCAGCTCGCGGCAGCCCTCAACGGATTGCGCGGTGGCAGCGGAGGGCTGAACCCGATGGGTAAATTGCAGGGCGCGACCGGACTCGACCGGATCGGCATCGTGGGGGGTGATGAGGCGACAGGTCGCGGCACCAGCCTGGCGGTTGGCCAGCATATTTCCAACAACATCTATGTGGAGGTCATCACCGACTCCAAGGGCTTTACCGCCACGCAATTGGAAATCGCGCTGTCCAAGACGCTGAGCCTCCTGTCGAAGACTGGCACCAATGCCGGATCTTCGGCGAACCTGCGCTATTCGAAGGATTATTGAGGAAGGGCCGGGAGCGCCGGCCCTTCCCTTTTCCTATTCGTGCGGTCGCAAGGCCTGGTTGAGACTGTCGATCACCGCGTCAATGGGTTCGGTCACGGTAACGCTGCGCCCCTCACCAAAGCGGATACGCGTGCCGTCGCTGACCTGAGTGACGAATGTGACCTGTGCGGGATTGACCGCGGTCTGCGTGCGATCCGTGCCGACGAACATGACGATCATGGCTTACCTCTCCTTTTATATGGGAGACGCAGAGTAGCGGGTTAGCAGGATCGCGCCAGAGGCCGCGATCAGGCCGCCCGGATCGCCGTGATAAACCCACCCGCCCGGTCCTCCAGACGATGCGCTTCCTGCGCCAGGCGGCCAGCCACGTCGCGCATCAGGCGGGCCGCCTGGGCGCGGCCTGTCGCATTGTCACTGATCTGCCGCGCGCCGGCGCGGATATGATCGCTCGACTGTCCAGCTTCGGCAACGCTCTCGGCTATCGTCAGACTGAACGCGCCCTGCCGGGCCACGGCATCGAACACGGCAGCCGAGAGACGATTTGCCCGCGTCATCGTTGCATCCATATGGGCGTGTCCGGCGGCAACCTCCCCGATTGCGCCGCGAAAATGGTCGATCCGGCCGGAAATCTCCGCCGCCGCATCGCGTGTTTGCGCAGCCAGGGATTGCACCTCTCTGGCGACGACCGCAAAGCCTTCCCCCGCAGCGCCCGCGCGGGCAGCCTCGATGCTGGCGTTGAGCGCCAGCATGCTGGTTGCCCGCGCGATATTATCGATCAGGGCGATGACCGCGCCGATATCGTCAGCCTCCTGCGCCAGCGCCTCGCTGCGCGCCGCTCCGGAACGGCTGCGGGCCACCGCTTCCTTTATCGCGTCGCCGGCATCCCGGACCTCGGCTTCCATCGTGGCGAACAGATTCCCCAGTTCCGAGCCGCCTGCGGCGATTCCCGCAAGCCGGTCGGCCGTCTGGAGCGCGGCTACCGCCATCGCCCCTGCATCCGCATCATCGAGCGCCGCACGCTCCGTCGCCTCACCGGCCAGGGTCGCCAATTGGTCCGCCATCACCACCAGGTCGGTGATCAATCGCTCGACATCGGCCCTGAAGTCGGCGCTTTCCTGCGCGATTTTCTCGATACGCTCGGTCCGGGCCGTAGCCACGCGCGCGTCCCGCTCCGCAGTCAGCCGCAACAACAGCGATCCACTGAGCACGCCGGCAAAAGCGCCAGCGTCGGTCACGATCAACCCTTCGCACCCGTCCCCCTGCGCAGCGTAGAGATCGACCAACGCCTCTATGCCCATCGCCCGATCCGCGATCGCGCAAGGCCGGACATGGTCATCCAAGCGACCGCCGAAGCTGGGATTGCGCAGCAGGGCGTGGCCAAAGGGATTGAAAAGGATCCGGCGCATGTCGCGCTCATAGATTGCGCCCAACGGCCTGCCGGCGCAGTCCAGCACCGGCAACAAACGCAGCCCGGAATCGCGCTGGAAATGATCCACAGCCTCACTAAGCGGGCAGTCGAGGCGAACAGCCGGCGCATGCGCGGTCAGATACAGGTCGGCCGGAGCCAAAGAGGCCGCCGAGGCAGGCGGTGCGAAGGGCAGCACGGTTGCGGTCATGGCCCGAACCATAGGGCCAAATCGTAAAGGCACCGTTAGGCCTACGTTACAATTATATGACAACCACTTGTTTTTTCATGTTTTTCTTTATCGCTTCGCACGGTAGCCAAATGCCTCCTCCGCAAGCTTCACCACCGCCGGATCCGCTTCCGGGAAGTGAAGCGGCACAAGCTTTTGGAGACGGTCAGCGACATAGGTGAGCGCCGCGATGCGTCCTGCCTTCCGATGATTATTGTCGATGACATGCCAAGGTGCATCTTTCCGGTCCGTCTTGCGAAACATGTCATGCATCGCGTCGAGATAATCGTCGCGCCGTGCTCGATTGCGATAATCGTCCGGTCCCGTTTTCCAGCGTTTCCAAGGGGTGTCGAGCCGCTGCGCCAGTTGTTCGTCCTGTGTTTCCTGCGTGATATGGACGAAGAGTTTCACGATATTGGTGCCGGCGTCGATCTGCTGCCGTTCGAAGGCGTTAATCTCCTCATAGGCGCGCTTCCAGTCGGCCTTGTCGCAATAGCCCTCGACCCGTTCCACCAGAACCCGGCCATACCAGCTACGATCGAAGATCGCGATGTTGCGGCCCGCGGGCAGGCGCGTCCAGAAGCGCCAAAGATAATGATGATCGCGCTCTTCCTGCGACGGCGCGGAAATGGGATGCACCTGATAATAGCGCGGATCCCAATCGGCCGTCATCCGCTTGATGATCCCGCCCTTTCCCGCCGCATCCCATCCTTCCAGCAGGATGACGCTGCGCCGATTATGGACGATATGCGCCACCTGGATCTTGGCCAGCCGTTCCTGGAGGGCTGCCAGATCGGCGTCATAATCGCCCTTGTATTTCTTGCCCTTTTCATAGTCGGGCAGGTCGATTGTCATGGGCGCGTCTCCTGCGTGTCCGTTTCCACGATTAGATCGCACGGCTGGCAGGAGAGCAAGGCCTTCAGCGCAGCGCAACGCGCGTATCGACCAGTCGAACGTCGTGCATCATGTTCAGATAGGCCTGAAGATAAAATTTGTGGGACGCCCCCACGATCACCAGCATGCGCTGCCCCGGCGCCGCCCCCAATATATCACGGATGTTCGCCGCCATGCGCAGATTCCGTGTTTCCCAATAACCAGCGTAGTTTCGCCCATATCGCTGCGGCGAGGGTTCGTTCAAGGCTGCTCCAAAATCGCTGTCATAGATAATGCGCGCCTGGTCGGGCGCGTTATAGTTTCGATAGAGCGTGAGAACCCCCTCGCCCAAACCTATGCCTTTAGACAATGTCGCGTCCGCCGCCTTGCGCCGGTTGGTGGCGGGATTGTCCCATGCCTTCATGAGCGCTTCGCCAGCGGCCTTTTCTTCCTCGGCATTGCGATAGGCGCGATCGGCGCTATGATCATCTATCTGGGCCAGCCGCTCAAGCCCCAGCCGCGCGGCGAGCGGCGCCGCGATCAAAAACTCCTCATTGTGCCGTCCCCGCAGCATTTCCAGTCGCGCGACCAATGTCGCGTCGAGGCCGTCGCCCGCATGGCGCTCGGACGGCGGCAGCCTCAACCATTGGACCAGCGCCGACCCCTGATCGGCCGATGCGAGAAACAGCGCGGCAAGATGCCGACGATCGCCGGCTGTGGGATTCGCCGGCCAGTTTGCCAGCAGACGATCGACGTGGGCCGTGGCAGCCAGAACGTCCAGCCCGGTCGCCTGCCGGGCTGGTGCCGCGTCCCAGCAATAATCCTTCACCGTGTCGGCATAACGCGAGGGGAAGCGGCGCAGCGCATCACATTGCAGTCCGGATAGGGATTCCACGGCAATTGCCTGCGGTTTCCATCCTGCCAGCCTGTCAAGCAGCGGATCGAGTTGCTTCGCCTCGAAACTCTCCGGCCAATTGGACAAATGTGGTGTACCCAACACCATCACCTCATTGGGTGGTCCGGCAACATCCTTGAGCGTGCCGGGATCGAAACCGGCGCCGGCCAGAAATGCGACAACCCATAAGGAGACCGGGGACATAAGGGACACTCCTGCTTGACCAAGCCGACCTTATCATAGTGTATTATTCAATCAATACAGCTTGACGCACATAGGGCAAAATGGCCCCCGTCGCGGGACGGGGGCCATTACTTGGTATCGGCTATCAACGGAGATATTATGCCTTGGCCTGCGGCTCCACCACGCGGACATGGAGTTCGCGCAACTGCTTGAATTCCACCGCGCTGGGCGCGCCCATCAGCAGGTCCTCGGCGCGCTGGTTCATCGGGAACAGCGTGATTTCGCGCAGATTTTGCGCGCCGCAGAGCAGCATCACGATGCGATCGACGCCGGCCGCCATGCCGCCATGGGGCGGCGCGCCATATTGGAAGGCGCGGTAGAGGCCGCCGAAGCGCTCCTCGACATCCGCCTTGCTGAGGCCCACCAGTTCGAACGCCTTGACCATAAGGTCAGGCGACTGGTTGCGGATCGAACCGGACGCAATTTCATAGCCGTTGCAGACCATGTCATACTGGAAGGCGTTGATCGTCAGAGGGTCCTGATTTTCCAGCGCGTCCAGGCCGCCCTGCGGCATGGAGAAGGGGTTGTGCGCGAAGTCGATCGACTTCGTGTCCTCATCATATTCATAGAACGGGAAGTCGACGATCCAGCAAAGCTCGAACCGGTCCTTGTCGATGAGGTCAAGCTGTTCGCCGACACGGATGCGGGCGAGACCGGCGAGCTTGGCTGCCTGCGCTTCCTTGCCGGCGGCGAAGAAGACGCCGTCATTGGGGCCAAGGCCGAGCGCTTCGATCAGCTTCGCCGTAGCTTCGGGCCCATGATTCTTGGCGATCGGGCCGCCGGGGACGCCATCCTTGATGTTGATATAGCCAAGGCCCGAATAGCCTTCGCCGCGCGCCCACACATTCATGTCGTCGAAGAATTTGCGGCTGCCAGCGCCCGCGCCAGGCGCGGGAATCGCGCGGATGCGCGCGCCGCCATCGACCAGCGAAGCAAAAATTCCGAAGCCCGAGCCAATGAAATGGTCGGTCACGTCCTGGATGATGATAGGGTTGCGCAGGTCGGGCTTGTCGCTGCCATATTTCAGCATCGCCTCGGCGTGCGGGATGCGCGGGAAGCTGCCGGCCGGGGTGACGGGCTTGCCGTCGGAGAAGGCTTCGAATACCTGCGCGATGACCGGCTCCATCGTGTTCCAGACGTCTTCCTGGGTGACGAAGCTCATTTCGAGGTCAAGCTGATAGAATTCGCCGGGCAGGCGGTCAGCGCGCGGATCTTCGTCGCGGAAGCAGGGCGCGATCTGGAAATAGCGGTCGAAGCCCGCGACCATCAGCAGCTGCTTATATTGCTGCGGCGCTTGCGGAAGGGCGTAGAATTTGCCCGGATGGATGCGGCTGGGCACCAGAAAGTCACGCGCGCCTTCCGGGCTGCTCGCGGTCAGGATCGGCGTCGAATATTCGGTAAAACCCGCGCCTTCCATGCGGCGGCGCATGTCGGAGATGATCTTCGTGCGCTTGACGATGTTGGCATGCAGCGTCTCACGCCGCAGGTCGAGGAAGCGATAGCGCAGGCGGATATCTTCGGGATAGTCCTGTTCGCCCGCGACTGGCAGCGGCAGGTCGGCAGCGGCAGACAGGACGGCCGCGTCCAGCGCTCGAATTTCGATCTCGCCGGTCGGCAGGTTGGGGTTCACCGCTTCCGTGGCGCGGGCGACGACCTTGCCGGTGACGGTGACGACGCTTTCGGCCCGCAGCCCCTCGATCACCTGAAAGACAGGGCCGTCCACTTCGGTCACGATCTGCACCATGCCATAATGATCGCGCAGGTCGATGAAGACCAGATCGCCATGATCGCGCTTCCGATGCACCCAGCCCGATACGCGGACCTCATTGCCGGCATCGGCGATGGTCAGGGCGCCGCAGGTGTGGGTGCGATAGGCGTGCATGGCGTTTTGATCTTTCAGAATCGTTTTACGGAAATGACAAATTGTTGCGGCCCGGCTATGGGCTTGCCTTGTCGACCTTTCGACCAGCCCGCCGGACGCGGGCCAGCCCATAATAAGATCGAAGACCATATGCAAATTCATCCGCTGATTACCGACAGCAAGACGCTTTCAGATTTTTGCGCCCGCATTGCGAATTCCCCCTATGTCGCCGTCGACACGGAATTCATGCGGGAAAATAGCTACTGGCCCGACCTCTGCCTGGTGCAGGTGGCCGATTCCCACGAGGCGGCGGCGATCGACCCCAAGGCGCCGGGCATCGACCTGACGCCGCTGCTCAACCTGCTCGTCGACAATGAGGACGTGCTCAAGGTCTTCCATGCCGGCGGCCAGGACATTGAAATCGTCCACAACCTGACCGGCAAGGCTCCCCATCCCATGTTCGACACCCAGATCGCGGCCATGGCGCTCGGCTTTGGCGAGCAGATCGGCTATGGCAATCTCGTCGATGCATGGCTGGGCGTTCAGCTCGACAAGGGGGCGCGCTTCACCGATTGGGCGCGGCGACCGCTCGACAAGCGGCAGATCGACTATGCGATCGGCGACGTCACTTATCTGATCAAAATCTTCCCAAAAATGCTGGAAGAGTTGAAGAAGACCGGGCGCGGCGACTGGCTGGACCAGGAAATGGAGCGGATCAGCAATCCGAGCAATTATGAGAATGATCCGGCGGATGCGTGGAAGCGCGTGCGCATCGCCAGCCGCAAGGCCGATGTGCTGGGCCGCCTCAAAGCGCTGGCCGCCTGGCGTGAGATGGAAGCGCAGGACAAGAATCTCCCGCGCGGTCGCATCGTGAAAGACGAGACGCTGGCCGATATCGCAAGCCATCCGCCGCGCGCCCAGGAGGATCTTGGCAAAGTGCGGGGCCTGTCCGCCACGTGGAAGACGAACGACATCGGCGCGCGGCTGATGAGCGCGATCAAGGCGTCCCCGCCACTGGACCGCGACGAAATGCCTGAACGCGATCCCAAGCGGCCGGGGCTGGGCAAGGACGGCGCGCTGGTCGCCGACCTGCTGAAACTGCTGCTCAAAATCCGGTCACGCGACATTGATGTGGCCGCGCGCCTGATCGCGCGCAGCGATGATATTGATGCGCTGGCGGCGGGCGCGCGCGAGGGTTTGTCGATCCTGGAAGGCTGGCGTTATGAACAATTTGGCCGCGACGCGGTTGACCTGGTCGAGGGGCGGCTCGCCTTTGCGGTCAAGGGCGGGCGGCTGAAAATGACGCGAACCGAATAGGAGACGAAGCGATGCGCTGGGCAATGACGGCATTATCTTTGGCCGGCCTGACCGGCTGTGCCGGTGCCAATGGCTCCGGCCCCCAAACGCCGCCGCCCGCGATGGCGGATGGCCCCTGCCGTGACGCAGGGCTGGACCGGTTCGTTGGACAGAAGGCAAGCGGCGAAGTCGGCGCGCAATTGCTAGCTGCATCGGGCGCAAAGACGCTGCGCTGGGGCGCTCCGGGCATGGCCATGACGATGGATTTCCGTCCTGACCGGCTAACCGTCAGCTATGATGAAGCAATGATGATCACCACCGTTCGCTGCGGATAAGCACTCGCGTGGCCAGCATCGTTCGATGACAGCCTCTGCCGATCTGGCCATTCGGATGGCCCGTGCCGCCTTCAACCGCGCTTTGGCCGAGGCGAATTTGAAGGCGATCGAGCCGTTGCTGGCACGCGACGTCGTGCTGGTCACGGGAACGGACAGCGCCGTGCTCATGGGCAAACGCGCGCAACTCGCCACCTGGAAGCGGGACTTCGCCGCATCGGACCGCTTGGTCTACACGCGCACGACCGAACGCGTCACAATTTCCGCGGTCGAGCCGATCGCGATGGAAGAAGGACGATGGTCCGGCGCATCCACCGAGGATGGGCGTATTCTGGCAGCTGGCAGCTATTGCGCGAAATGGCGCGAAATGTCGGGCTCTTGGCTGATCGAAGCGGAGATTTTCGTCACCCTGGCCTGACGCGCGCGATCACAGCTCAAGCCCGATCAGAGTTCCGCTGCCAATACGATCGACATGGCGCTTGCCGTCGATCTCCAGCCAGTCGGGTGTGACTTCCAGCCGCCGTCCGCGGATGGTCGTGCGCAAATGCTCTACCGCGATCCGGTTGCGCGCCACGATCCGCAGCACGCACAGGCCGTCCCCCCGTGCCGCCATGATCGAATAGCGATCGCCACGCAGCAGGAAATGCCAACTTCCATCCAGCGGCTTCCATTCATTGCCGTCGATCACCTGCATCGCATCGCCATCGGCATTGCCCAACCGCACGCTGATGCGGGTCGCGCCATTGGTGCGGCGTGGCGGCGCGAACATCAGGATCGGCTCCCCGTCCAGCGTGATCGGAATGGGCGTATCACGAAGCAGGCGCGATCCGCCCACGATCAATTGAGGAAGTTCCGCGGAAAATGGCAGGCGATCCCGTGCGAAATGGCGCTGCCGCACGACCGGGTTGGCATGAAAACTATGCACCTGCGTCGGCGTCAGCCGACCTTCCTCCACCAAACCATGGCAAGTGGGGCAGAACAGCGTCACGCCGGGACTGTCGGGCAGCCGCAGATAGCGATAGATGGTGACGCCGCACCGGACGCAGGCGAAGCCGCAGGCCTGGCGGACGGTCGCGC
Source organism: Sphingomonas sp. SKA58 (assembly GCF_000153545.1). NCBI lineage: Bacteria > Pseudomonadati > Pseudomonadota > Alphaproteobacteria > Sphingomonadales > Sphingomonadaceae > Sphingomonas > Sphingomonas sp. SKA58. The sequence goes on along the minus strand of NZ_CH959306.1, from coordinate 353,388 downwards.
GTTCCTCGGCCGTCAGGTCCGGCAAGGACGGCATCACTCGCAAGCCCACCATGGCGACACCCCTTCATTGCCCTGCCCGCCCAAATGCGGCCAAGGGTTCCTGACATGGCGTCCTCACGGTTGGAGCTCTGCCGGCTCCATGATGCTGCTATCGTTGAAATATATGCGCCCAAGTCAAGGGGCTGCGTGAAATAGTCTATCGCTGGGGCAACAGGTCCACGTTTCGCGACGCGGCGATCGCCCTTATCCGGTCCGGGTTCGGCATGTTCTTGATCGCGATTTCAGCATAGTCGCCGGCGCTGAAAAGTTCGACATGGCCCACACCAAAGATGCGCTGCCCGAGCGTCTGGGTTATCCGCACCGACCGGATGCTCGACAGCGCGATTTCCGTCCGCTGCTTGGACAACAGGCCCTTTTCCATCAGTACTTCGCGATCCGACAGCGCCAGTCGCTCGCCCTTGTGCAACACCCACCAGATCGCGATGGCGAGGATGCCGATTATCGATATGAGGAGCAGCACGAACAGCACGGGATGTGCCCGGAACATCGCAGGATGCTCGTCATATAGCCAGGTGTCGCTCATGCCGCCTCCCGCGAATGTTCGGTGTTTCACCATGAGGCCTGGCAGTTCGTCAAGCGGCATGCTCACAGGCGCTTGCCTCATTTGGCGCTGTGCAAGCCTGTGTTCAGCCAAGCCATTACATTTTGCGACAAATTTGTCCGACATATGCCAGAATCTTGCGACAGATGTCGGCTAGATCGCCATGGAAGCTTCAATGATTTGTCCGGGGGTGTTCGTGCGTCGATCCGCATATCTGATCCTGTTGCCTTTGCTGACCGGCGCCGCGCCCGGCGCCCTGATAGCGCAGGAGGTCGATCAGCGGGCTGCCCCGCCGCAGGACGACGTGGACGAGGGCGAGGAAATCATCGTCACCGGGCAACCGGAACGGGGTGCGGTGATCGGCGATATCGAACCGGAGCAGAAATTGTCGTCCGCCGACGTAAGGGCGCTGGGCGTTACGTCGATCGCTGAACTTATCACCGAATTGGAGCCGCAGACCAACGGAACGCCGATCATCCTGCTGAACGGAAAGCGGATTTCCAGCTTTTCCGAGATCCGCGACATTCCGTCAGAGGCTGTCGCGCGGGTCGACATTTTGCCCGAGCAGGTTGCCCTCTCCTATGGCTATGCGCCGACGCAGAAGGTCGTCAATGTCGTCCTGCGCCAGCGTTTCCGATCCGAGAAGGCAGAGGTGCAACTGGGAACGACGACCGAGGGCGGCCGGGACAATGGCGAAGTCGAGGCCGGACTGCTGCGCATCCGGGGCGACAACCGCTTTTCGCTGGACCTGGAATATAGCCGCGCCGCTCGCCTACTGGAGAGCGAGCGGGATATCATCACCACGCCGGCCCGTCGCCCCTATGCGCTGGGTGGGAGTGTCACGGGGACCGTCGATGGGGGAGAGATCGACCCTGATTTGTCGGCGCTGGTCGGTCAGACCGTCTCCATCGCCACTGCTCCAGCCAATGCCGCCAATGGAGCGCCGTCGCTGACCGATTTCGTCGCGGGCGCGAACAACGCGTCTGTCACCGACCTGACCCCCTATCGCACGCTGAGCCCGGCGACTGAGAATTTTTCCGCCAATGCGACACTGGCGCGGGCACTGGGGGGCGTGTCGGCGACGATCAACGGGCGATTGGCGCTGTCGGAAAATGATTCGCTTCAGGGGCTGTCGACCACCGCGCTGGGCCTGGCCGCCGGGTCGCCCTTCTCACCCTTTGCGCAGGACGTGACCCTCTATCGCTATCTGGCCCAAGGCGGCGCGCTGGCGCAGCAGGTAAGGGGCACGACCGGCCATATCGGCGTAACACTCAACGGGCAGATCGGGCGCAAATGGCAATGGTCCTTCACCGGCAATGGAGACCTGTCGATCACCCGCACCCGGACTGATCGCGGCATTGATACCGATGCGATACAGACTGCGCTGGATGCCGGCGATCCTTCGGTCAATCCCTATGGCGATTTCGCTCCCGCGCTCATCGCCGCCCGGACCATCGACACGGCGCGCGCCAAAAGCCAGGCCGTAACCGGCGACCTGCTGGTGAGCGGGGCCTTGTTCCGCATGCCGGCCGGGGATGTCATGACATCCATCCGCCTGGGCGCGTCAGCAAATGGGTTTGAAAGCCGGTCGGTGCGATCGGGTATCGAGCGCAACACCGATTACAGCCGCGAAACCGGTAGCGGGCAAATCAGCGTCGACGTGCCGCTGACCAGTCGATCCAAAGGCATATTGGGCGGCGTCGGCGACATCGGAGTCAACCTGAACGTCGCGGCGCAACAGCTTTCGGACTTCGGCACCTTGTCCACTTTGGGCTATGGATTGCGCTGGCAACCGATAAGGGCGGTGCAGATCCTGGCATCCGCCAATCAGGACCGCGCCGCGCCCACTGGCGCGCAGATTACCGATCCGCTAATTTCCACGCCCAATGTGTCCGTGTTCGATTATGCCACAGGGCAAAGCGTGTTCGTGACGCAATTGTCGGGCGGCAACGGTGCGCTGAAAGAAAGCGTGCGCGATCAGTTTCGCCTGAGCGCACGCATAAAGCCGTTCGACAAGCCCAATCTGACGCTGACAGCGACCTATCTCAACAGCCGGACCAGCAACCCTATCGCCGCCTTTCCCACGCCCACGCCCGATTTGGAGGCCGCATTTCCGCAACGCTTCGTGCGCGACGAGGATGGCAGCCTGATCCAGGTGGACGCGCGGCCGATCAATTTCCTGCAATCGCGCAGCGAGCAGCTGCGGTGGGGCTTTGACCTGTCCGTGCCGTTGAAGTCGCATATCCAGAAGGTCATCGAGGCGTGGCGGGCCAACGGAGCACGGCCGGAGGATCGTCCGAAAGAGCTGGACGACATGCGCGCTGCCTATGGCGGCAGCCGGAGGCGGAGCGAAGGATCGCCGGGCGGCGAACGCCGAAACACCGACGGCGAAAGAGACAGGTCGAACGATAGTGCCGGAAACGGCGATGGGGGCCAAACGCGTGGCGATCGCGGCGGGCCGGGGCGGGGCTTTGGAGGCGGCGGACGCGGGCGCGGCGGCGGTCAGGGCGGCGGGCGGCTGAGCTTCAGCCTCTATCACACCTGGCATCTGGACGAGAGCATCCTGATCGCGCCTGGCGTGCCCGAGCTTGACCTGCTCAACGGCGACGCGACCGGATCATCGGGCGGGCAGCCCCGTCACGAGATCAAGGCGCGCGTGGGCTATTCCAACAACGGGATCGGCGCGCGGCTGGGGGTCGACTGGGAAAGCGGTACCCATGTCGATGGCGCGCTGGGCGGGAATTCACGGCTGGAGTTTGGCAGCCTGGCGACAGCGAACCTGCGCCTGTTCGCCAATCTGGGGCAGATGCCCGATCTGGTGAAATCCATGCCATTCCTAAAGGGATCGCGCATTTCGTTGCGGTTGGACAATGTCTTCAATCAGCGGCGCGAGGTGCGCGATGCGACAGGGATGACGCCGCTGCGTTATCAGCAGGATTATCTTGATCCGCTCGGGCGGACCATTTCGATCCAGTTCCGCAAACTGTTCACGCCGGCTTTTGGCGGCGGGCGATAGCGTGACGAGGGGTAGGATGGGGGTAGGATGGCATCCGCGGTCCCACCGTGCCCCATGGCTGGCGGAAATGGCCTGATTGCGTTCTTTCCCCTGTAGCCGATTCGCTATAGGGCGGGCCTATGACCAATATTTTTCTCGTGATGGGGGGCGGCGCGGTCGGCGCGGCACTGCGCTACCAGCTTGGCCGCCTGGCCGGGCATCTGACGCCGGGCGCGACTTGGCCCTGGGGCACCTTCGCCGCCAATCTGATCGGCGGCTTGGCCATGGGCCTGCTGGCCGGATGGCTGACGCGCGAAAGCGGTGCGACTGGGCCGCTTAATAGCGAATCGCTGCGCCTGCTGCTGGGCGTCGGCCTGCTGGGCGGTTTCACCACATTTTCCGCCTTCAGCCTGGAAACGATGCTGATGATAGACCGGGGCCAGGCACTCATGGCGATGGTATATGCCCTGGCATCGGTTGGCGGCGCGGTATGCGCGCTGGGGCTGGGCCTGATGCTGACGCGGAGCGCTGGCGCATGAAGGGGCGTCCTCCTGGCAAAAGCGGCCCGCCTTCGCGCGGCGGCAAGGGTAATGGAGGCCGCACGCCGGACCGCAAGCCAGCGGCTCGCGGCAAGGCGCCAGGGGCGCGCACGCGCGATGGCGACAAACCTGCCTTCAAGCCCCGCGCGCCGGCAGCGGCGAAATCGGGCGCCGCCCGCAGCGCACCGCCCAAGCCCGCCGTCGCCAAGTCCGTTGCTGCAAAGCCCAATCCCGCCAAGGGCGTATCGCTCGACGTACGGCAATATCGCGTGGCTGCGGACGATGATGGCATCCGGCTGGATCGCTGGTTCCAGCGGCATTTGCCCGATGTTGGCTTCAATCTGGTATCGCGCTGGTCGCGCACGGGGCAGTTGCGGGTCGATGGCGCGCGCGCCGCGCCGGGCGACCGCATCAGCGAAGGCCAGATGATCCGGGTGCCGCCGGCCGAACAGAAGCCCGACGCGGCCGACCGGCCCAAGCGCGCCCGCATCGTCGATCTGACACCCGACGAGATCAGCTACGCGCAGGACATGGTGATCCATCGCGATGCGCAAGCCATCGTCATCAACAAGCCGCCAGGCCTTGCGACGCAGGGCGGCACCAAGACGGACGAGCATGTCGACAAATTGCTCGACGCGCTGCTGTTCGACGCCGAATCCCGCCCGAAGCTGGTGCATCGGCTGGACAAGGACACGTCGGGCGCGCTGTTGCTGGCGCGCACCAGCCGCGCTGCCGCCCATTTCGCCAAGGCCTTTTCCAGCCGCACCGCGCGCAAGGTCTATTGGGCACTGGTGATGGGCGTACCCTCGATCGAGGATGGCATGATCGAATTGCCGATCGCCAAGCAACCGGGAACCGGCGGTGAGAAAATGCATGTCGATGAGGAGGAAGGGCTGCCCGCGCGGTCGCGCTATCGCGTGATCGAACGGGCGGGCAACCGCGCCGCCTGGATCGAGTTGCAACCCTATACTGGACGCACCCATCAGTTGCGCGTGCATATGGCGGCGATCGGCCACCCGATCGTGGGCGACGGCAAATATGGCGGCAAGGACGCCTTCCTGTCTGGCACGATCAGCCGTAAGATGCATCTGCATGCGCGACGCATCCGGGTCGATCATCCCGATGGCGGGCGCGTCGACATGACGGCGGAGCTGCCCACCCATTTCGCCAACAGCCTG
>NZ_CH959306.1:305837-348044 GCF_000153545.1 Sphingomonas sp. SKA58 | reverse complement strand
GACCGCAAGGGCGAACGGCGCGCCCGCGGCAGCGCGCGCAAGGCGTGAGACAGCGCGCATGACCAATCGCCTGGCCGTGTTCGATTGTGACGGAACGCTGGTCGACAGCCAGCATAATATCTGCGCCGCCATGACCCGTGCGTTCGAGGCGGTGCAGATCATGCCGCCAGAACGGCTGGCGATCCTGGCGGTGGTCGGGCTGTCGTTGCCGGTCGCGATGGCGCGTCTGCTGCCGGAGGCGGAGAGCGATTTCCACGACCATCTGGCCGAGCATTACAAACAGGCCTTCCGGTCGCTGCGGCAGGACAATGCCGTGTCGGAACCGCTTTATCCCGGCATTGCCGACCTGGTCACGGAACTGGATGCGGCGGGTTGGCTGCTGGGCGTGGCGACAGGCAAGTCCGATCGCGGCCTCAATCTCTGCCTCACGCATCATGGCATCATTGACCGATTCGTGACGCTCCAGACCGCCGACCGTCACCCGTCCAAGCCCCATCCGTCGATGCTGCTGACGGCGATGGCAGAAGCAGGCGCGGCACCCGAGACAACAGTCATGATCGGCGACACGAGTTTCGACATCGATATGGGGCTGGCGGCCGGCGCGCGCGCGATCGGCGTCGCATGGGGCTATCATCCGCCGCAGGAACTGACAGCGGCGGGCGCGCATGGCATAGCCATGGACAGCGCAGACCTGCGCCGCCATATCGGCGCGCCATGAGCGACAGCCCCCCTCCCCCACCCGTTGATCCAGAAAAGGTCGCGCGGCAGCGCCATTTCGCCATCGGCCTGTTCCGTCTGTCCGGCGCCTTCATCGTCATGTTCGGCTTCCTGGCGATCATGCAGCGATTTTCCTGGGTGCAGGGCGGCAAGGCCAAGGCGTTCGGGACCATCATGGTGCTGACCGGCCTGTTCCAGTTCGTCGTGGTGCCCCGCCTATTACTGGCGCTGTTTCGCAAGAGGCCGCCGCAATGAAACGCTTTTACAAGGATGTGGCCATCGTCGCGGGCAGCGAAGGCTTTGCCATCGAACTGGATGGCCGGGCCGTGCGCACGCCCGCGCGCGCGCTGCTGGCGCTGCCGACCCGGAACCTGGCCGAGGCCGTCGCGGCCGAATGGCGGGCGCAGGAGGGCGAAATCAATCCGGCGGCGATGATCTTCACCGGCCTGTCGAACGCAGCCATCGATCACATCGCGCCCAATCCGGGGGCGTTCGCGGCCGGCATCGCCCGCTATGCGCAGAGCGACCTGCTCTGCTATCGCGCGGACGGCCCTGACGCGCTCGTGGCGCGGCAGGCGGCGGCATGGGACCCGCTGCTGGACTGGGCGGCCAGCCGCTATGATGCGCCTATGATCGTGACCCAGGGTGTCATCCCAGTGTCGCAGCCCGAAGACAGCCTCGCGCGCCTGGAGGCGGCCGTGCGAACGCATGATCCTTTCATGCTCGCAGGATTGTCGACGCTCGTAACGCTGAGCGGATCGCTGATATGCGGGCTGGCGATCGCCGAGGGCGGATATGATCCCGAAGAGCTATGGCAGGCAGTGCAGGTCGACGAACAATGGCAGAGCGAGCAATGGGGGGAAGATTCAGAAGCAGCGGCGCGGAACCTGCTGCGCGCCCGCGAGTTTTCCACAGCCGGAGCGTTTTGCACGATGAGCCGAGTTTAAGGGACTCGGAACCGGGCTATTGCTTCGTTCATTGAAGGAGTTGAGACGCGCGGAAATCGCGCTGGATCGATTGTTTCGATGCAACCAGTTCAAGGAGACCCTGACATTGGCCCGATATGCCAAATTCGCCTATCTGACGTTCGCCGCGCCGCTTGCCCTGGCCGCGCCCGCCATGGCGCAGCAAACGCCTGCTGCTTCGACCAGTCCGGCAGCTCCAACCACTCCGGCTACCCCCGCCGATCCGGCAGCGCCAGCTGACGCCACCACAATGCCCGCCGATGGCGCCACCACACCCGCGCCGGCCACAACGGCACGCGAAATGACGCCGGACGAAATTGCCGCTTTCAATCAGGCGGTGACCGACTTCACGGCTGGCCAGAGCGCTCAGCAGGCCGGCGACAATGCCGGTGCCGTGGCAAAATATGACGCGGCGATCCCAGCCATCCGTACCGCAGTCGAAGCCGATCCCAGCAAGATCGACAATGTGAACTTCCTGGCCAATGCACTATACGCAGACGCCGCCGCCTATGGCGCGATGGGGCAGATGGACAAGGTGGTGTCGCTGTACGACGAGGCCCTGCCCTATTGGCGCAAGGTCGTGGAGGCCAAGCCCGAGGATACGGCCAGTCGCAATATTCTGGCCGGCATGCTGATCCAGATGGGCAACCAGAAGCTGGCGGCGCAGGACACGGATGGCGCTGATCCCTATTATCAGGAGGCGCTGACGCTGGCCCGCAAGTCCGCCGCCGCCCAGCCTGCCGACGCGGTGAGCAAGAATATCCTTCTGTCCGCACTGATCGGCGCCAGCCAGACGACGACGGAAGAAGGTCTGCGCGATGAAGCGTTGAACATGGGCAAGGCGATGATGGCCGACGGCACGATCGACGCGACAAATCGCCCTTCGATCGAAATCATGACCGGCGCGAAAGCCAGCTGAATGACGGGCCGGGATCAGGCATGGACACGCCTGATCCCGGCACATCGCGTCATCCCTGATCTTGATAGGCCATTTGCAATACGCCCCAGTGGCGTCCGCAAATGTGGATGGATGCAATGACCTGTTTCAACAGGATAATGGCGCCTTCGGCAGTGGGGCGGCGATAGGCCTTGATGCAAAAGGGTTGCGTCGTACGGCACTGCTCGCGCGTATCGGGGAAATCGAAAATCAGCCCCTGACGCGAATGTTCGGCATTCCAGACTGACTGCCCCGGACGTTGGGGATATGCGCGCTCCGGCATGGCGACCGCGCCAAAGGCATTGCGGTCCGTAAAGGTCATGCCGAACAGGCCCGTATAGGTCTTTGCCATTTCCTGGCGCACGCGGGCTGCCGGAACCATGATTGCTTGCACGGGATGGGTATATTGTTCAGGATCCGTGCCGGATATCGGCACATAGTCTTCGCTGAAAACGTCCGCTTCGGTGATATGCCCCTGAGCGATCGCCTGCTCGACCGCATCGGCCACGGCCTGGGCTGATTCGAGGCTGAACCGTATATAGGGCGAATCGGGAATATCGACGCCGCTTTCGGCCAGATATTGGAGCAGCAGATTGGTGTCTTCGCTGGCGCTGGTGATGCGGCGGGACAGACGCTGCAAACCACCGGCATTGTCGCTGGACGTGCTGGCCAAGGCTGACAGCCCCGCCCGGATTTCCCCCGCAGAACCCACCATCGACCCGATGCGTTGCGCGACCGTCTCGCTGTTGCTCGACAAATCCAGCATCAGCGCGGCGAGGCGTTCGACCAGCGCTTCGATATTGCGCGTATCGGACTGAGCCGTCCGGGCCGTCTGGGCGCCCCGCGAAATGCTGTCCAACATGCCGTCCGCCTCACCGGTCAGCGCAGCGATTGATCGTTCGATCGTCTGGGTCGCCGCTCCGGTTTCCTGGGCGAGCTTTTTCACCTCCGCCGCGACTACGGCGAAACCTCGCCCGGCGTCGCCAGCGCGGGCGGCTTCGATCGTGGCGTTGAGCGCAAGAAGATTGGTCTGGCTGGCGATGCCGCTGATGACGCTGGTGACATGGGCGACGGTTTTGAGCGCCTCACCAAAGCCATCGAGCCGCGCATGGATGCGGCTGACCTGCTCGATCAGGTCCACGAAATTCATATTGGCTGCCGACAGCTGCCGCCCGGAATCATCGATGATCGAGCGGGCTGCAATAGCCTTTTCGCGGGCATCCTGTCCGGCAAGCGACACGCGTTCGCCATCCTGCGAAAGCTGGGCCGCGGCAGAGCTGATGGCTTCAATCGTGCATGCCTGCTGCGTCACGCGTGTGGCCAATTCGCCGATATCGGCCTGAAGATCGAGCGTGCGGATGCCAAGGTCGCCAGATAATTTGGCGACCTTCATCACCGCGCGCGCGACATTGTCTGAATGCGTGTCCCTCATCACCATGTAGCCTTATGCTGGCATAGTAAATTATCGGTTAGCGCCACTTGCTTACCCTCTAGAGTGTCCCCGCGAGCGCGAGAATGACGCCTGCCGCGACAAGAATGAGACCAGCCAATTCGCTGCGACGCACGGTTTCACGCAGGTAGAAATGTCCGAACGCCATGGTGAATGCCACCTCCACCTGACCCACGATTCGCACGAGCGCGACGGGAGCGGTGGCAAAGCCGGTAAACCAGCAGGCCGAACCCAAGGCCGACAGGAGGCCGACCTGGCCGGACACGCGCCAGCTGCTCAAGACCCTGCGCATTTCGGCCGGCTCCCGCCACAATAGCCAGCCGCCCTGCATCACAGTCTGCAACGGGACCGTGACCGCCAACACGATCAAGGCGGCAAATACCGGAGTGTCGGTGTCCACACCCTGCGTCGCGCGGCGGATGCCGATCGCCGTGAGCGCAAAGAAAAAGCCGGAGGCGATGCCCGTGACTGCGGCTGGCTGACCCAAGGCGCGCACAAAATCCCATAGGCCCAATTTGCGACCGCCGGTCGACAGCAGCATGACGCCCGCGACCCCGCAACCGATCCCCGCCCAACTAAGCGGGGGCAGCGTTTCCCGCAGAAGAAAGAAAGACAGCACAGCGCCTTGGGCGGCTTCCGTTTTAGAATAGGCTGTGCCAACCACGAAATTGCGATACCGGAACGCACTGATCAGCAGATTGGTCGCGATGATCTGCGCCAGGCCACCAGCGCCGCAGAACAGCAGAAAATCCGCATTCAGCCGCGGCCAGGGGGTCGGAAAGACGACCAGATACAGTGCCAGCAGCGCCGTCGTGAAGGGCATGCCGTAAAGATAGCGGACAAGGCCCGCCCCGTTCAGGGAGAGACTTTCGCTCACCCGGCGCTGAACCGCCGTGCGCCACGCCTGAAGCGCGCCGGCGACCAAGGTAGCCGGCAGCCAGATGGGTGAACTGAACATGCCGCGTCCTATAACGGGGACGCGCGCCCCGTCATCCCATCATCGCAACCAAGGTGAAGAAGAGCGATAACGATATGCAGGCAAAACCATAGAGCAGCGGCAAACGCAGAAACGTGCTTGTTCGCGACAAATGGTAGGCATCCTTGAATTGCCGGTACATATGCCACGCCGCGAAAAGCAGCAGCCCGGTCGTCACAATTCCGCTGGTCACATGCAGCGCCGTCAATATCATCGACAAGGAGAACAGCAGCGACATAAAAGCAATGGAATAGGTCACGTAAATGGCGTGATCATATATTTTATAGCGGCGGCTGAAGGGAAAGAGCAGCCACATGAACGGCAGCGAGATCAGGATCAGCGCCCAGGAAAATTTATAGGCGTTGGCCTTTAGCTTGTAGTAAGCGAGTTCGGGATTTTTTGCGGCGGCGTTGATGGTTTTTCCCACTGTCTTCGCGACGCCGCCATTGACGCCGTCGGAGGTCAGGGAGTTGGCGATATTGCCGGCCAGCGTCAATCCTTCCCGGTCCTCCCGCGCATCCTCCAATGTGCTGGCCAGTGCCTTGCGCCGTTCGCTCGACAGATTGGGCTTGGCCAGGTCTGCCTCCAGCGCGCGAATGCGGGCGTCAGCCTTTGCCTGTTCCTGGGTGAGTTCGGCCCGGGCGGCTGCATTCATCTGCACGCCCTTGCCTTCGCCTTCCGGCCCGTGATGGCTGGTCAGCGAAAAGACCGCATACATCAGGAAGGCACTGAACAAAAACAGCGCGAAAGGCGACACGAACTTCGCCCGCTCCCCATGCACATAACGCCGTGTCAGCTTGCCTGGCCGCAGCGCGAGTTCGGGCAGCGTCGTGAATATCTTGCCTTCCAGATGCAGCACGCCATGCACAAGGTCATGCCCGATCGCGGCGAAGCTGCGATGCATATGCGCCGCCTGGCCGCATTGCGCACAGTAAGGCCCGCCAAGCGGCGCGCCGCAGTTCAGACAATCGCCATGGCCGGCCTGGTGCGCCTCCCCATGGGCGGGCTCGACAGCCCGCGCCAGCATCGCCCCGGTGACCGCGTCACCTGTCGCCTCGATTCCCCCGTTCATACCGGCAGACTATCAGCGGTGTATCACCAACGCCAGACAGCGAATGAGCGCCTTACGATGTTGTCGGATCAGGCTGCGCCAAGCTTGCCCGAATACAGCAGCCGGCCCTGCCCCAGCAGTCCCAGCACCTGTGGCACCAAATGCGGCGCGACGGCAAAGCAGCCTTCGCTGCGGCCGCATTTGCCCCAGGTCGCCACATGATCTTCCGTCACATAATCCGCGCCATGAACGACGATGGCGCGCGCTTCGGCATTGTTGTTCTGGGGATCAAGCCCGGCAAGACGCATCGACCGCCCATGCTGGCCGACATATTCCGCCTCCGTGCGGAACGCCCCCCGGCAACTGGCGAGGGAATTGAATTCGTTGGAGAAGCTATGCAGCCAGCCGGAATGGCCAGGGTCCGATCCCCGCCCGTGCGACACGAGATAACTATTTGCCTGCCCGCTCACCAGGTCGACGATATGCATCCGCATGTCCTTCGATGGGGCGTCGAAATCGACGATGCCGACACGGTCACGCAGAGGGAAGGCCGATCCATGCTGGTCCAGCGCGGCGCGCGCGCGATCCAGCAGCGCAGCATAGCGCGGCGTCGGCCTGGCAGGCGCAGCCGCGACAGGAGGAACCGGAGACGGCGCAGCGGGTTGAGGCATGACGGGCGGCGCGGCACGGCCCATGCTGTCCGACAGAAACGAAAAAGCGAGCCCGCTCAAAGCGAACTTCGTAAAATTGCGGCGATCCATGGCCGCTCTTATAGCAAAAGACGCGCGCCGATTGAACCCGGGCTCTGGCCGGTCACTCGCTGCTGTTGCTCGCTTCGTCGGCGGGCTGCACCGCTTCGCCGTCACGCGGAAGGCGCGACGTCATGCCGGTCGCCTCCGCGTCATCGAGAATCTGTTGCTCCTGTGAGATTGACGGCGGCGGCGCAACAGGGGCGGCCTCGACCTCGTTCTTCGGCTCGGGCATCGGTACGTCCGGTTCCTCGACAATCACATTTTCGACTGGCGGTTCGACCAGATTGTTGACCGGCGCCGGGGCATCTTCTTCCTTTTTGCCGCAAGCGGCCAGAGCAAGGGCGCCAGACAGCGCGATCAGGGCGAATTTACGCATGGAATCAGTCCTTTGATGCGATGGAGGCGGGAGCGGGAGCGGCGGTGGGATCGGCGCGGCTGCTCGATGCCTCGATCTTTTGCGCCAGCAGTTTGTCCCAGCCATAGGGGTCGTTGCGGAAGGACACGACGCCATCACCATTGGCGAAGGCCGTCCAGTAGAGGAGGTAGACCGCGACATCCTGAGGCAGCGACACCCGCTGCGTCTTGCCTTCGTCGATCAGGTTCTGGATCTGGCCGTTGAGGTCGGGGGAGGCGGCGACCATCTGCTCGGCCAGCGCCACCGGCTTTTCCAGGCGGATGCAGCCGTGGCTTGCCAGGCGATCATAGCTCGAAAATTTGCCGCGCGCGGGCGTGTCGTGCAGGTAAACGGCGAACGGGTTGTTGAAGTCGAACTTCAAACGGCCCAGCGCGCTGTTGGGACCTGCCGGCTGCACGATGCGCTCGCCCCCTTCGGGCGTCTTGACGATCTTGTAACCCTGCCGGATCAGCGTCGCCCGTCCTTTAGGGAAAAGTTCACGCCTGGCGATCGACATCGGCACATTCCAGGGCGGATTGACGACAATTGAATGGATGCTGGACGACAGCATCGGCGTCTGGTTATCCGGGCTGCCAGTAACGGCACGCATGGAGGTAACCGGCTGATCCCCTTCGAACAGGGTCAGCACGGCAGCGGCGATGTTCACCTGTACCCGATTGACGGGCAAGCTGCGCGGCATCCAGCGCCACCGTTCCATATTGGCCATGATCGCGGCGATACGATCATCAACGCCGACGTTGAGCGCGGCAAGCGTTCGGGCATCCAGATTGCCGGTGGGGTTGAGGCCATAGCGGCGTTGCGCCCGTTGGATGATGTCGGCCAGTTTTTCGTCCGGCGAGACGCTGGGGTCCTCCATAGCAATGCGTTTGCGAATAGCGTCGGACGACGAAGAGGCGGACAGCGACTGCCAACCGCCCTGGTCCCGAATTGCCTCGTAGCGGGCGAGCCCCTGCCGCAATGTCTCATACCCCGCCCAGGGCGGGGTCAGCCGGTTGGCCCAGCGGTCTAGATCATCGTCGGAAACGGCCTTGGCCAAGCCGGGGCGCGGATCGAATTTTTCCGGGCGCAGCGCCCAGATGTCGAGGAAGTCGGCCGTGTCGACGCGCCCGGTGCTGAGCGCGCGGGCGCGGTCGAGCATGGCATTCACAAGCGCTTCGCCATGGAGCGGGCCGCTGCGCTTCTGGCGGGCCATCAGCCCCTGCGCCGCGCCGGTCTTGAGCCAGTCATTGGCCCACGCCTCCTGCGCGGCGGACAGCGGCGGAATAGGAACGGGCGGACGAATTGCAGGAATGGGCTGCACCAAGCCCGATCCAGGCAGGGTTGGCGCAACGGCGGGCGGCGGCGTCTGCGCCAGGGCTGGTTGAGCGGCAAGCGATGAAGCGGCAAGGCCTATCATCGCCGCGACGGGAAAACGGGTCATGGAGGGGCGGTTCATGCTGGACCAGATAGCGCAAAGCTCTCTAGGTTCAAATCGCGATAGTGGAAAAGATCATGCTGCACGTTGTTCACCATCCTGCCTATGTCTCCCCTGCAACACCCGGCAGCGCCTATCGTTTCGACAAATATGGGCTGGTGATGGATGCCCTGACAGAGAGCGGAACGGCGATGACGGTTCATACGCCCGAGGTGATGCCGCGCGAATGGATCGAGGCCGTGCATGACCCCGCTTATGTGGACGAGGTGATAAGCCTGAGCGTCCCGCCCGAAAAGATGCGCAGGATTGGATTTCCGATCACCGATCGCGTGGCGACGCGGTCGCTGCTATCGCCGGGCGGCACGTGGGCCGCCGCGCGGCTGGCGAAAATCCATGGCTATGCAGCCAATGCAGCGGGCGGCAGCCACCATGCGCTGCACGACACAGGCGCTGGATATTGCGTGTTCAACGACCTGGCGATCGCGGCCACCCGGCTGATCGCGGAAGGTGACGCGAAACATATCCTGATCCTGGATTTGGACGTGCATCAAGGAGACGGCACGGCGGCGCTGATGGCGGGGCGCACCGACGTCTTTACGCTATCCATTCATGCCGAGCGCAACTTTCCCGTGCGCAAGGCGCGATCCAGCCTGGACATCGGGCTGGAGGATGGCATCGATGACCATGGTTATATGGCGGTCCTGACTTATGCCCTGCCGCGCGTGCTGGACGACTTCGCGCCCGACCTCATCCTGTATCAAGCTGGAGTCGACCCCCATGGCGAGGATCGGCTGGGCAGGTTGGAGCTGACCGACGCCGGCCTTGACGCGCGGGACCGTTTTGTCCTGCGACAGGCCCGCAAGCGCACTATTCCGGTCGCCAGCACCATGGGTGGCGGCTATGGCGCGAATCGCATGCTGATTGCGCGGCGCCATGCGGACTGCATGATCCGCATGGCGCAGGAAATGTGAGACTAACGGATCAGTGGGTGGTGGACGCATTTGCAGCGACCCTGGATTCCATGATTTTAGCCGCGATCAGGCCCGCAGCGGCGAGCGCGACGAAATCGCTGAACGCAAGATAAAGGAAATAGCCCCAGGGCGCATGGTTGAAGACCGGCTGACCGATATGCAGCCAGAGCACGGCCGCAATCGAAAACAGGATGGTCACGCGCATGCGGCTGCCGAAATCGGCCAGAGCGAAACGCAGCGCGAGCGCGATCAGGATACCGACCGCCAGCGCGAGGATCAGCCCGCCGATCAGGGACGCGCCATCAGTGACGGGAAATCCACTGCTGTTATAGAAGACCTGGGCGATAGGGCCGCGACCATAGAGGATGGTGCCCTGCGCGGTGGCCGGATCCGGGATGACATAGACGCCGGTGCCGGTGGCGTTCAGCCCCTGGGCGAGCGCAGCCTGAAGATTGGCGCTTTCCTGATCGCCCGCGCGACTGAACGCGAGTGCGCTGAGCGGCGTGCCCCAAAAGATGAAGCCGATAATATACATGGCGAGACCGCCAAGCAGCCCCCCGATGACCGAACGAACCATGATAGACCCCCATCCCTGCGGTGAAATCGCCGATTAAACGCGGGGTGAGGCAATTTTATCCGTTCAGTCGGACGGTCGGGCCGCCTTTTCCACGATTCCCGACACACCTTCGCGACGATCCAGCTCGTCAAGGACGTTATCCAGCGGGATATCGAGATCAGCCAGCAGCATCAGCAGATGGAAAAGCAAGTCCGCGCTTTCGCCCACAGCGCCGGCGCGGTCGTCGGCCATGGCCGCGATCACCGTTTCCACCGCTTCCTCGCCGACCTTCTGCGCAATCTTCGCGCGGCCTTTGGCCGCCAGCTTTGCGACATAGGACGCCGTCGGGTCAGCCGTGCGCCGCTGGCGGATGGTCTGTTCGAGATGATGAAGAGTCGCGCGCATGGGGCGCATCAAGCGCCGCGCGCGCGACCCGTCAAATGAATTTTACTTCCGGCGATTCTTGCGGCGCGCGACAACGGCGCGGCCACACAGTACGGCCGCGCCCATCGCGAACAGCGCCATCTGCTCGGGCTCGGGCACCGGCGTCGGCGTGCCGCCCGACGAACCGCCAGTGGACGAGCCGCCGCCCGACGAGGACGAACCACCGCCGCACTTGCCAAACCAGCATCCCCAGGTGGCCTGCGCCGGCGCGGGCACGGCTGCGCCCATCAAACCAGCGACCCCAACCATCAAAAGCATCTTCCCGTATTTCATGTCACACCCCTGCTGCCAAAGAATGAAATAGTTCTAGGGCTGGAAATACGGGACACGCACGCATCTTTCCAATGGATTAACCACGATAATGGCGGCGGGAATGTATCATTACGATCCACCCGTCAATCAGGCGGCGCGGACCGGCACCCCTGCTGCCGCCAACGCGCGATGCGCGTCGCCCACGCTATGCTGACCAAAATGGAAGATCGAAGCGGCCAGAACGGCGCTGGCATGCCCCTTGATCACGCCGTCGACAAGGTGATCGAGCGTGCCGACGCCGCCGCTGGCGATCACGGGCACGGATACCGCGTCGGCAATGGTGCGGGTGAGCGCCAGATCATAGCCCTGCCGCGTCCCGTCCCCATCCATCGACGTGACCAGCAATTCGCCAGCGCCCAGTTCCGCGAGGCGCAGCGCATGCTCCAGCGCGTCGATGCCAGTGGGCTGGCGCCCGCCATGGGTGAAGATTTCCCAGCGCCCCCCCCCAACCTTGCGCGCGTCCACGGAGCCGACGATACACTGGCTTCCGAAGCGATCGGCGATGTCGGCGACCAGTTCGGGACGGACGACCGCGGCGCTGTTGACCGCGACCTTGTCCGCGCCCGCCAGAAGCAGCGCGCGCGCGTCATCCGCGCTGCGCACGCCGCCGCCGACCGTGACCGGCATGAAGCACACCTCCGCCGTGCGCCGCACCACGTCCAATATCGTGCCGCGCGCCTCATGCGTGGCGGTAATGTCAAGGAAGCAGAGTTCATCCGCGCCGGCCGCGTCATAGAGCCGCGCCTGCTTCACCGGGTCGCCGGCATCCTTGAGGTCAACAAAATTGACGCCCTTGACCACGCGGCCATTGGCGACGTCGAGGCAGGGAATGACGCGGGTGCGGACGGTCATGCCGCCGCCTGCGCGACCGCCATGGCCGTCTTGAGATCAAGGCGGCCGTCGTAGAGCGCCCGGCCGGTAATGACGCCTTCGATCCCTTCATCGGCGTGAAGGCTAAGTATGCGAATGTCGGCAATGCCCGCCACGCCGCCGCTGGCGATCACCGGAATGTCGGTCGCGCGCGCGAGATCGACGGTTGCGTCGATATTGCATCCCTTGAGCAGGCCGTCACGGCCGACATCGGTGAAAAGCAGGCTGGCAACACCCGCATCTTCAAACCGGCGCGCCAGATCGACGACCGGCATGTCGCTCTTTTCCGCCCAGCCGTCAGTGGCGACGAACCCATCGCGCGCATCCACCGCGACAACGATGCCGCCCGGAAAGTCGCGGGCCGCCGCCTTGACGAAGGCGGGGTCCTTGAGCGCCGCGGTACCGATGACGATACGTGACACGCCAAGATCGAACCAGCGTTCCACGGCCGCGCGATTACGGATGCCGCCGCCCAACTGCACATGCCCTGGGAAAGCGTCGATGATTGCCTCGACCGCAGCAGCGTTGACCGCCTCGCCAGCAAAGCTGCCGTCCAGGTCCACCACATGGAGATGCTGCGCGCCTGCCTGAGCAAATATGTGCGCCTGCGCAGCAGGATCATCGCCATAAATGGTGGCGCGATCCATGTCGCCTTCGGCCAGCCGGACGACCTGGCCGCCTTTAAGGTCGATGGCGGGAAATACGATCAGGGACATGAGCGAAACCTTTACGCGCAGCGGCCGTCAGGGCCGCCAGTCGAGAAAGCGGGACAGGAAGGACAAGCCATAAGCCTGGCTTTTTTCCGGGTGAAACTGACAACCGATGATCGTGTCGCGCGCGACCGCAGCGATCAGCGGGCCGCCATGATCGGTCCGGGCAGCGACATGAGCGGGATCGGCCGCCTCGAAATGATAGCTGTGCAGGAAATAGGCTTCCCCCGGCTGGAGCAGACCCGGCGCGCCCGTCAGCGCCACATCGTTCCATCCCATATGCGGCACCTTGGCCTCGGCGTCGGCCGGTTCGATCCGCCGCACCGTGCCCGGAATCCAGCCCAGCCCTTCATGGCGGCCAAATTCCTCGCCCGCGTCGGCGAGCAGTTGCATGCCCACGCACACGCCCAGGAAAGGCGTGCCCCGCTGATTCACGGCCTCACCCATCGCCTCGACCATGCCGGGAATCGCGACCAGCGCGTCGCGACAGGCCCGGAACGCACCGACGCCCGGCAGCACAATACGGTCGGCCCGCGCCACCACCTCCGGATCGGCAGTGATAGCGACGTCCTGCGCGCCCGCTTTTTTCAGCGCATTATGCACCGAATGAAGATTGCCCGCGCCATAGTCGATGAGGGCGATGGTCATCGGCTTACAACATGCCCTTGGTCGACGGGATGGCGTCGGCCTTGCGCGGATCGACCTCCACCGCCTGACGCAACGCCCGTGCCAGCCCCTTGAACGCGCTTTCAACGATATGATGATTGTTGCTGCCGTAAAGCAGTTCGATATGCAGCGTGATGCCGGCCGCCTGGGCGAAGCTGTGGAAGAAATGCTCCACCATTTCGGTGTCCCATTCGCCCACCTTCGTGACGGTGAAGGGCAGCTTGCACACCAGCCATGGACGGCCGGAAATGTCGAGCGCAACGCGGCTCAGCGTCTCGTCCATCGGCGAATAGACGCTGCCGTAGCGGCTGATCCCGCGCTTATCGCCCAGTGCCTTTGCCACGGCTTCGCCAATGGCGATCGCGGTGTCCTCTGTGGTGTGGTGCTGATCGACATGCAGGTCGCCGACCGTCTTGACGGTCATGTCGATCAGCGAATGGCGCGAAAGCTGTTCGAGCATATGGTCGAAAAAGCCGATGCCGGTCGACACGGCGTAAAGCCCGGTGCCATCCAGGTTGACGGTCACATCGATCTGCGTTTCCGCAGTGTTGCGGTGAATTTCGGCCGTGCGCATGGCCGCCCTATAGCGTGTGGGACGCAGCATGCAATGTGCGCGCGCACGCTGGAGCGGGCTTGACCCCATGCTTAGGGCCGTTAGGACATTGCGCCATGAGCGATGACCTGCCCGACAGCCTGATTCCCTATGACGAAATCGTGCAGGAGGCGCTGCGCGCGGTCGTCGGCCGCGTGCTGGACGAAGTGCAGCAGACGGGCGGGCTGCCTGGGACGCATCATTTCTACATCACCTTCAAGACACAGGCGCCGGACGTCGACATTCCCAAGCATCTGGTCGAACGCTTCCCTGACGAAATGACGATCGTACTCCAGAATAAATTCTGGGACTTGAAGGTCAGCGATCAGCATTTCGAGGTGAGCCTGACCTTCAACCAGGTCGCGGCGCATCTGGTCATCCCTTTCAGCGCGATCACGGCCTTCGTCGATCCGGCCGTCAATTTCGCGCTCCAATTTCAGGTGCAGTCGGATGAAATCCCCGAACCGCATGACGAAGCGGAAAATGACGGGCCGCAGGTGACGAACGAGGATGGATCGAACGTCGTCACGGTGGATTTCGGCAAGAAGAAATAAGCGGCGGCCTACGCCTCTGGTTCAAATCGCATCGCCTGTTACAAGGTCCGCATGCGCAGTCTCTATCCACCCATCGAACCCTTTGCCTCCGGCCATCTCGACGTTGGCGACGGGCATCGCATCTACTGGGAACGGTGCGGCACCCCGGGCGCCAAGCCTGCCGTCTTTTTGCATGGCGGACCTGGCGGAGGCTTCAGCCCCGAACATCGGCGGCTAGTCGATCCCACCCGCTACGATCTGCTGCTGTTCGACCAGCGCGGATGTGGGCAGTCCACACCGCATGCATCGCTGGACGCAAACACGACCTGGCATCTGGTCGCCGATATCGAACGGCTGCGGGCCATGATGGGCGTCGACCAATGGCTGGTGTTCGGCGGCAGTTGGGGATCGACGCTGGCGCTTGCCTATGCGCAGACGCATCGCGCGCAGGTGAGCGAACTGGTGCTGCGCGGCATCTTCACCATCCGCCAGTCGGAAATAGACTGGTATTATCAGGAGGGCGCGAGCCGCATCTATCCCGACAAATGGGAGAGGTTCGTCGGCCCCGTCCCTGAAACAGAACGCGGCGATCTGGTTGCGGCCTATCGACAACTGCTGACCGGCGACGATCCTGCCGCACGGATCGCTGCGGCGCGGGCCTGGAGCGTGTGGGAGGGCGAGACCGTGCGCCTGCTACCCGACCCGGCGCTGTCGGCGGTGCATGACGCGGATGATTTCGCGCTCGCCTTCGCACGGATCGAAAATCATTATTTCACGCATCGCGGCTGGCTGTACGATGGTCAATTGATCGCCAATGCCGCTATATTGGCCGACATTCCCGGCGTCATCATTCATGGCCGCTACGACATGGCCTGCCCCGCCGAAACCGCCTGGGCCTTGCACAAGGCGTGGCCGCAGGCGCGCTTCGAACTGATCGAGGGCGCGGGCCATGCCTATAATGAACCGGGAATATTGGACGCACTGATCCGCGCGACCGACGATTTTGCAGGCTGAAGGGGGAGCATGCAATGATAAGATTGACCGGAACGGGCATGCTGGGCATCGCCATCCTCTTCATGGTCACGCTATCCGGCGTTCTATGGGGCTGTCCGGCCTATAATGTCTACAGCAAGGAACAGTCGGGCCGCGCCGCCTTGGCCGAAGCGCAATCCTCCCGCCAGATCGCGGTGCTCGAAGCGCGGGCGCGGCTGGAAAGTGCGAAGATGCTCGCTGATGCAGAAGTCGTGCGCGCAGAAGGCGCGGCACGTGCAAACCGAATCTTGCAGGATAGTCTGGGCGGTCCGGACGGCTATTTGCGCTATCTTCAGATTCAGGCCATCGACGCTAAAGATGCGAGCATCATTTACGTCCCAACCGAGAGCGGATTGCCTCTGCTGGAAAGCAGCCGGCTGGCGCCACGGACGAATGCGGCTAACTGATTTGGAACTGTCGAACGAAACCTGCTTTTGCCTTGAAAGAACGCGACCAGGAGTGGTGCAAATGATGACACGGATGCTGGGATGGGCGATGGTGCCCATGATCGCAACGCTTGCCGGTTGCGGGGAGCCCGCCAGGGATCAGGCCGTGACCGGGGACAATCAGGCCATCGCTGAAAGCGGCGCTGCGGCGCAGGTCGCCCAGCTGACGCCCGAGCAGCGCAATGGTGTCTTCGAGAAGGCGATCCGTGATTCGGGCGTCGCGTGCCCCGCCGTCACGGGATCGGAGCGGACGGAGATTCGACCGGGCGTCAAAGGCTGGAAAGCGCAATGCGACAATGACAGCGCGCATCTGATCGAAATCACGCCGGACGGTACCGCGAAGGTGACAAGCCGGACTTACTGATAACGGATTAAGCGGCGTAGATGGCAGGGCGGTAGCGGGCTTCCGGAATGGGATGACCGTGCTCGCGCGCGAAATCGAGCCATAGCCCGATCGCTACTTGGACCTCCGCAATGGCTTCACCTGGCGTGTCGCCATGCGCGGAGCACGGTTTGAGGTCAGGCACATCTGCAATCCAGACCTTGTCCTCTTTCGACCAGAAGACATTGATGTGATACTGATGGTCCATCATTCGTCCATGCTGAGTCCTTGTGCTTCGATCATATCAAGGAATTGCTCGACCTGATAGGTCTTGGCATCCTTGCCATTGGGTTGGATAATCAAAGGACGGTCGATGCCGGCGCGGCCGTAGACATGATGACTGCCGCTGACGCGGGTAAGGCGAAAGCCGAAGGCTTCGAGTAGCCTTTGGAAATCGCGAAAGCTGATGTTGCGGCTGCCTTGGAGCAGTCGTTGCAAGAGTTTGGCGGGTTTGACCATCGGGACATCCTTTCGATCCAACTTTTGCCAACTCGTGACATCGATTTGAATCGACTTCGCTATCCCTGGGCGGAAACTCTTGGATTGGTCCGGTAGCCCTAGCGCCCGAATTTCCGCTGTGTCTTCCCATATCGCAGCTTCCGCGTCCCCGGTTTGCCCTCCGTCGCGCGGCCACGTGGGGCGGCAACCTGCTCGTCTGCGGGCAGGCCAAGTTCCTCCGCTTCCAGCTTGCGGATTTCGTCGCGAATGCGGCCGGCTTCCTCGAACTCCAGATCGGCGGCGGCGGCGCGCATCTTCTTTTCCAGGTCCTCGATATAGGCGCGCAGATTGTGGCCGACCATATGCGGGCGATCGTCCAGCCCAGTGTCGACCGTGACCTGATCCTTGGATGCCACATGGGCGATGATGTCCCCGATCTGCCGCTTGATCGTGGTCGGCGTGATGCCATGCTCCAGATTATAGGCTTGCTGCTTCTCGCGCCGTCGCGACGTTTCGTTGAGCGCGCGTTCCATCGACCCGGTGATGCGGTCGGCATAGAGGATCACGCGGCCCTCCACATTGCGCGCCGCGCGGCCAATCGTCTGAATGAGCGAGGTTTCGGAGCGCAGGAAACCCTCCTTGTCCGCGTCGAGGATCGCGACCAGCCCACATTCAGGGATGTCCAGCCCCTCGCGCAGCAGGTTGATGCCGATGAGAACGTCGTAGACGCCCAGCCTCAGATCGCGGATCAGTTCAATGCGCTCCAGCGTCTCGACGTCGCTGTGCATGTAGCGGACCTTGATCCCGGCTTCATGCATGAACTCGGTCAAGTCCTCGGCCATCCGCTTGGTGAGAGTAGTCACGAGCGTGCGATAGCCCTGCGCCGCGACCTTGCGGCATTCGTTGATGAGGTCATCGACCTGATCCTCGACCGGCTTGATCTCGACCGGCGGGTCGATGAGGCCGGTGGGGCGGATCACCTGTTCGGAAAACACGCCGCCGGTCTGCTCCATCTCCCATGTGCCGGGGGTGGCGGACACGCTGACCGTCTGTGGCCGCATCGCGTCCCATTCGTTGAAGCGCAGCGGGCGGTTGTCGATGCAGCTAGGCAGGCGAAAGCCATATTCGGCGAGCGTGATCTTGCGCCGGTGATCGCCCCGCGCCATCGCGCCGATCTGCGGCACGGTCTGGTGGCTTTCGTCCACGAACAGCACGGCATTTTCAGGCAGATATTCGAACAAAGTCGGCGGCGGTTCGCCGGGCAGGCGGCCAGTCAAGAAGCGGGAATAATTCTCGATCCCCGCGCAGCTTCCTGTCGCCGCAATCATCTCCAAATCAAAATTGGTGCGCTGCTCGAGCCGCTGCGCTTCCAGCAGCTTGCCCTCGGCGACCAATTCCTTCAGCCGCTCGGCCAATTCGAACCGGATCGCTTCCATGGCCTGCTTCAGCGTCGGGCCGGGGGTGACATGGTGACTGTTGGGGAACACTTTCACATAATCGAGGCTGGCGATCTTCTTACCAGTGAGCGGATCGAATTCGACGATATCCTCAATCTCGTTGCCGAAGAAGCTGACGCGCCAGGCCGTGTCCTCATAGTGCGAGGGGAAGACTTCCAGATTGTCGCCCTTCACGCGGAAATTGCCGCGGGCAAAGCCTGCATCGTTACGCTTATACTGAAGCGCGACGAGTTTACGGATGATTTCGCGCTGATCCTCCACCCCGCCTTTCTTCATCGAAAAGGTCATGGCCGAATAGGTTTCGACCGATCCGATGCCATAAAGGCACGACACCGACGCCACGATGATGACGTCGTCGCGTTCCAGCAGCGCGCGGGTGGCCGAATGGCGCATCCGGTCGATGCTCTCGTTTACGCTCGACTCCTTCTCGATATAGGTGTCGGACCGCGGCACATAGGCTTCGGGCTGGTAATAATCATAATAGCTGACGAAATATTCGACTGCATTGTCGGGAAAGAAGCTCTTGAACTCGCCATAGAGCTGGGCCGCCAAAATCTTGTTGGGCGCAAGGATGAGCGCGGGGCGCTGCAACGCCTCGATCGTCTTGGCCATGGTGAAGGTCTTGCCCGAGCCAGTGACGCCGAGCAGCACCTGGTCCTTTTCGCCTTGCCTGGCCGCCGCCACCAGTTCGGCGATCGCGGTGGGCTGGTCGCCGGAGGGTTCATAGTCGCTTACCAGCGTGAACGGCCGCCCGCCCTCGCTCTTTTCCGGGCGCGCCGGACGATGCGGGACGAAGCTCTGGCCGGTTTCCGGCTCGGACAGGTCGGTGCGGATTTGAATTGTCATCGCGCCTTGATATGGTACCGGAACATAAGGGGTGCAACAGGGAGATCGGACGATGCGCGGAGCGTTTTTGACGATGCTGGGCTTGACCATGACGCTAGCGGCGTGCGGGGACCAGCCAGGCGAAAAGGCCGGTGACATTGCCGCGACCGACGCCATGAGCAAGACGCAGGTGAAAGAAGCCGTGGACAAGGTGCAGTTGAAACCCGGCCAGTGGCAGGGGCGCTTTACCATCCAGGACATCGACCTGTCCGGCATGCCCGGTGCGCCGGCAACGATGGAAGAGCAGATGAAGCGGATGATGAGCCAGACATCCCTCACCTATTGCGTGACCCCCGAAGAGGCCGCCAATCCCGGTGCGGAAATGTTTTCGGGGCAGGAAGACAAGAATTGCCGCTTCGCCGATTTTTCTGCCACGAACGGCAAGGTGAAGGGCCGCGTCTCCTGCAAGGCGGAGGGCGGCACCATGAACGCCGCCATGTCGGGCAGCTACGCGCCCGACAGCTATGCGATGGACATGGACATGAAGATGGAGGGCGGCCCCGAAGGCCAGACCATGGCAATGACAGCGCGTTCGGAGGGTAAGTGGATCGGCCCGAAATGTGAAGAGAATAAGTGATCGTCCGGCTGATCCTTTTACTGTCACTTAGCCTGAGCATCTGTTGCGGGCTTGCGAACGCTGCCGAACCGGACACGATCGTGGTGAACGGTCAGCGACTGACGAAAGAGGAAGCGCGCGCACGGGCGACCGACTTTGTCCGGCGCCTGGGCGTCGTCCAGGGAGACAGGCCGGCCGCGCGGTGGTCGTCGGGCATTTGCCTCAAGATCAAAGGTGTTTCGGCCGATATCGCGGACATTGTTGCGGCGCGCATGACGTCGACGGTCCAGAGGGTCGGCGCTCCAATCGCGGCGCGGAAATGCGAAACCAACCTTTTGGTCGCATTCGTAAGCGACGGACAAGAGCTCGCCGCCCTTGTCAATGAACGGCAGCCCGGCAGCATGACGGATATCCAAGGTCCAGAACGCCGCGAATTGCTCGAAGGCGATGCGCCTATTCGCTGGTGGTATACGATTGCCTATGGATCGGGCGACGGCGACGCCCTGTCATCGACCCCCTCTCCCATCACCGGGGGCAATGGCGAGGCAGGGGCATCCATATTGCCCGATGGCGTGCCAACGGGTGGCTCCTATGCGCCGAGCCTCATCCGCAGTCAGGCGATCCGGCTCATAAGTGCTGCCACCGTCATCATCGACGTGAACAGGGCCGAGGGCATCACGTTGAACGCCGCAGCGGATTACGCCGCGTTCGTTGGCCTCGCCGAAATCCGCCGAAATTCGCCGTCTTCTGTTCGATCGATCATCAACCTCTTCCAGGCTGAATACGGGTCCGACAGCCTGACGGACTGGGATTTCCGTTTCCTCACCGAATTATATTCTCTTCCGCTCAACCGTCTGGGTCGGCTTCAGCGCGGCTATCTGGTCAAGGCGCTTGTCGACGATGATGATATTGGCGAGGGTGAATAGGGATTTGCCCTGCTGGCTCTGCGGCCGGCCATTGGGCGCGCGGATCGAGTGGCATCATCCTGTGCCCAAGAGCCGGGGCGGGCGGGAGACGGTGGCGGTGCATCCCCTTTGTCATCGCACCATCCATGCAACCTTTACCAACGCGCAGCTGGCGCGCGACTTTGCCGGCCCCGCCGACCTACGCGCAGCCCCGGCGATCGCCACCTTCCTACGCTGGATCGAGGGAAAGCCGGCCGATTTCCATGTGCCCACGCGCGGCGCCCCACGACGGCGATGACAGGCCCCGATGTGCTTTGGTCTTGCACTTTGCGGCCGGGCAGTAGAGCCTTGCGCCATGGATCGATAACGGTTGGGAAGAGAGGATATGCGATTTGTGATGCTGGGCGCGATGGCCGCCCCGATGCTGGCCCTCGCCGCGTGCGGCAGTGATCCGACGCCCGCGCCGCAGGCCGAAGAGCCGCCCATCGTCATGCAGGCCGGGGAATGGGAACTGACCCGCAAGACCACCGGCTATAATACGCCGACCGTGACGCCCGCCCAATATCAGGAGGCGTTGAAGCAGATTGGCGAGGAGAAACTGTGCATTGCCTTCGACGCCGATAATGCGCCGGACGCCGATGCACTGGCCGGACCCGAGGGGCAGGATTGCGTCTACAAGGACAAGCTGGTGCGCAAGGGACGGCTGATCGCGACGCTTAGCTGCAAGGCCGGCGCGGGCGTGTCGGAACTGGTGGTGGAGGGCAATTATACCAACGACAGCATGACGCTGGGCACGACGATGACCAAGACGGAGGGCGGAAAGCCGGTGCTGCGCACCACGCACGACCTGACCGCGCGGCGCGTGGGCGATTGTCCGAAGGCGGGCTGACCCGGCACGCGACATCGACTGCGACAGGTGCACGGCTTTGCGCCGGGCTTCCGATAAACGCGACAGCCATGCACCCGCTGTCGCGTTTGCCGAAATGCCCCTACCCCGCCTTGCTCCGCGCCGCCGCCAGCACATCACCGGCAAGCCGCGCGTAATCGGCGCAGGCGCGCTGGAGCGCCGGGCCGCTGCCCGCGTCGCGCCATGCGCCGAAACAATGGCGATTCTGCGCCGCGCGCATCTGCCGCAGGCGTTCCCGCACTTCTACAGGCAGGCCGAGCCGCGGGGCGAAGCGCCGCCACGCTTCGGCGGCGCTGAAGATCCGGCGCTGCGGATGGACGCCAGGGTCCACGCCGGCGGCCACGCCCAGCCGGTCTAGGCGGTCGGCCTCGACAATGAGGTCGGTCAGGAACAGGTCCAGTTCGCGCAGGCCATTGCCGATGAGCCGGGCGGGCATGGCGTCACGGCGGCGGCCGCAGGCGTCGGGGCTGCTGCCTGTCGACATGCCATTGGCAAGGAAGGCGGCGGCGCGTTCGATACGGGCGACCTGATCGGCCAGAGCCGAGTAGGGATCGCCCGTCGCGGTCAGCTTTCGTCGCCCATCCGCAGCGCGGCAATGAAGGCTTCCTGCGGAATCTGCACGCTGCCATATTCGCGCATCCGCTTCTTGCCTTCCTTCTGCTTGTCGAGCAGCTTTTTCTTGCGGCTGATGTCGCCGCCATAGCATTTGGCGGTGACGTCCTTACGCATCGCCGCGATGGTTTCGCGCGCGATCACCTTGCCGCCGATCGCCGCCTGGATCGGGATTTTGAACAGGTGGCGGGGGATGAGGTCCTTCAACCGTTCGCACATATGGCGGCCGCGCGCTTCGGCGGCCGAGCGGTGGACGATCATGGAGAGCGCATCGACCGGCTCATTATTGACGAGGATGCTCATCTTGACGAGGTCGCCCTCGCGCGTGCCGATCTGGTGATAATCGAAGCTGGCATAGCCGCGGCTGATCGATTTCAGCCGATCGTAGAAATCGAACACGACTTCGTTGAGCGGCAATTCATAGGTTACCTGGGCACGCCCGCCGACATAGGTGAGGTTCTTCTGGATGCCGCGCCGGTCCTGACAGAGCTTCAGGATGCTGCCCAGATATTCGTCGGGGCAGTAGATCACTGCCTCGATCCAGGGCTCCTCGATCATCTCGATATGGTTGGGATCGGGCATGTCGGCGGGATTGTGCAGATGGCGCACCGTCCCGTCCTTCATATGCATGTCATAGACGACCGATGGCGCGGTGGTGATGAGGTCGAGATCATATTCGCGGGTCAGCCGCTCCTGGATAATTTCCAGATGCAAAAGGCCCAGAAACCCGCACCGAAAACCGAAGCCCAGCGCTGCAGAGGTTTCCATTTCGAACGAGAAGCTGGCGTCGTTAAGGCGCAGCTTGCCGATAGAATCGCGCAGCTTTTCAAAGTCGTTGGCATCGACCGGGAAGAGGCCGCAGAAGACGACGGACTGGACTTCCTTGAATCCCGGCAACGGTTTGGTTGCCGGGTTCTTGACCGTGGTGATGGTGTCGCCCACGCGCGTCTGGCTGATGTCCTTGATCTGCGCGGTGATGAAGCCGATTTCGCCCGGTCCCAACTCAGCCAGCTGCTCGATCTTGGGCCGGAAACAGCCCACCCGGTCGATCAGATGTTCGGTGCCGCCGATCATGAACTTGATATTCTGGCCCTTCTTGATGACGCCATTCATGACGCGCACCAGAATGACGACGCCGAGATAGGGGTCATACCAGCTGTCGACCAGCATCGCTTCCAAGGGCGCATCCCGGTCCCCCTTGGGCGCGGGGATCTTGGTGACGATCGCTTCCAATATGTCGTCGATGCCGATCCCGGACTTGGCGCTGGCCAGCACCGCTTCGGACGCATCGAGGCCGATCACCTCCTCGATTTCCGCCTTCACCTTTTCCGGTTCGGCGGCCGGCAGGTCGATCTTGTTGATGACGGGCACGATTTCGTGATCATGCTCGATCGACTGATAGACGTTGGCCAGCGTTTGCGCCTCCACCCCCTGGGCGGCGTCGACCACCAGCAGCGCGCCTTCGCAGGCGGCCAGGCTGCGCGAGACTTCATAGGCGAAGTCAACATGGCCTGGCGTGTCCATGAGGTTGAGCGCGTAGGTTTGCCCGTCCTTCGCGACATAATCGAGGCGCACGGTCTGCGCCTTGATCGTGATGCCGCGTTCCTTTTCGATATCCATATTGTCGAGCACCTGCGCGCTCATTTCGCGGTCGGTCAGGCCGCCGGTGCGCTGAATCAGGCGATCGGCCAGGGTCGATTTGCCATGGTCGATATGCGCGATGATCGAGAAGTTACGGATCTGGGACAGGTCAGTCATCGGCGCCCGATAGCAGCGATTCTCCGCCCTGTCAGCACGGCTGACGCGCGGTGCGCCATCTGTAGGCAAGTGGGTCACTCTATGCTAAGGGAAGCGCTCCTTTGCCGGGTCGCGCCATAAGAAAAAACGGCTGAACTTCACCGCATCAAGGGGAAAATTGGGGCAATGTCGAAAATCCTATCCGCGCTGGCCGCCACGGCGGTTCTGACCGCCGCGCCAGCGACGACCATCGCGCAGACCAACATGAGTTCTTCGGGCAAAACCTACAAGGACGGCACGACCAAGGGCGCGTCGTCCGGCCGGCGCTCGCAGGAGCGCGCAACCCGCGAAATCCCGCACTGCACGAAGATGCTGGGAACGGTCGCGATCGTCGAACCGGACAATCAGTGGTGGCGCGAACTTAATCTGGGCAGTCCAGAGGCCATCCTGAAGGTGTTCGTCCAGCAGTCCGGCTGTTTCCGCATGGTCAACCGCGGCCGGTCAATGCAGAGCCGTGCGATGGAACGCGCCATGGCGGACGCCGGCGAATTGCAGGCCGGATCGAATCTGGGCAAGGGCCAGGTGAAGGCGGCGGACTATTATCTGGAGCCCGACATCGTGTCGTCCAACCGCAATTCCGGCGGCGGCGGCATCGGCGGCGCGCTGGGCGGCCTGATGGGCGGCTTTGGCGGCGCGATCCTGGGCGGGCTCAACATCAAGAAGAAGGAAGCCAATGTCACCCTGTCGATCGTGAACGCGCGCACGACAGAGGAAGAAGCGCTGACCGAAGGCTATGCGCGCAAGACCGATGTCGGCTTTGGCGGCGGCGCAGGCGGCGGTTGGTGGGGCGGCTTCGCGGCGGCCGGCGGTGCGGGCTATCAGAATACGGAGATCGGCCAGGTCATCGTGCTGGCCTACCTCGACGCCTATACCAAGCTGGTGACGCAACTGGGCGGCTTGCCCGACAATGCAGCGGCGGCAGCGCCCGTCGCGCAATAAGGGTTGGCAGCAAACGAAGCAAAAGGGCGCGGCCAGCGATGGCCGCGCCCTTGTCATGTCTGGCTGGGCGTCACGCCGGGTATGAGCATGCGGGCGGTGCGGCGGCGCTTCCACCAGGCAAGGATGGCTTCGCCTGCCGGCCGTTCAACCAAGCGATTGATCGCGGTGCCGAGCAGCAGCGCCACGGTGAAGGCGGCAGCAAAGCCGATCCAGGGGCTGTAGCCGGCTTTCGCCATTTCCAGCATGATGACGAAGCCGACATGCTGATGGATGAGGTAGAAGGAATAGCTGATCCCGCCGAGCCAGATCAGTGGCTTCATGCGCAGGAAGCGAAGCCGCCCGTTGATGAGGGCGGTGAAGGCCGCAAGCAGCACGACGCCGACCAAAGTCACATCCCATGTCTCGATCGTCGCGATGGATAGCAACGCCAGAACGGCATAGGGCACCTGCTGCTTGAGGCTGCGCTCCCCCCGCCAGCAGCGATAGGCGAGCATGCCGATCACGAAGAAGGGCGTGTAGCGTAGCACAAGCAGCATGATGACGCGTTCAGGCATGTCGGGCCAGGCCCAGTAAAGCCAACGCAACAGCAGCCATCCCGCCAGCAGAGGCTCCAGACGACGCGTGCCGGCGAATTTCCAGATGCTGATCATGCAGAAATAGAAAGCGATCTCCACCGTCAGCGTCCAATAGGCGCCATCAACCTCCGGCAGGAAGGCGAAACCCTGGAGCATGGTGAAATTGGCGAGGATGGCGACGGGGCCGATCAGCAATTGTGTCGCATGGGCCAGATATTCAACCGCCAGCGTCAGCAGCATCGCCACGAGATAGGCGGGATAAAGCCGTGCGAACCGGTTGACCATGAAGTCGGCGACCGTGCCAATTCGATCGAGGGTGAAGAAGATCGCAAAGCCCGAAATGGTGAAGAACAGCAGCACGCGATAATTACCGCCGGGGAAGCTGAACGGGACATGCGCCGCTTGCGGAAAAAGCTCATGGAAGCGCGTCGAATAATGGAAGATCAGCACGCACAGCGCCCCGATCCCGCGCAAGGCGTCCAGTTCGGTCAGGCGACCATGGTTGAGCTTCGGGCGATCCATGCGCCTCTATAGCAATCAAGCAGCAACAAGTCCGCCACGAAGATGGTTAACCAGACATGATAAGCGGCCGATTTGCAGCGCGGCCCTTCCCGCTTTGATACAATCTGACCAAGGTGGAGCGCTCAACGTGATCATGATCATCCGCGCGGGTTCCCGATGCGCAAAGAGCCGGCGCTGCCCCATGCAGCGCCGGCTCTTGGTCAGGTGCCATGAGCGGCTATCCCGCCCTGTCAGAGGAACGGCGCCTTAGAGCGCCTTGCCATCCAGAATGGCGGCGATCGCCTTGGTCACGTCATCCATGTCCGCCATGCCGTCCACGCGGGACACAATGCCGCGCGCTTCATAGACAGGCAGGATGGGCGCCGTCTTGGCGCGATATTCGGCCATGCGCGTGCGCACCGTTTCCTCATTGTCGTCAGGACGGCGCTTGAATTCGTGGCCGTGGCACTTGTCGCATTCGCCATCGACCTTGGGCTGCTTGAAACGGTCATGATAGCCCGCACCGCAGGTGGCGCAGGTAAAACGGCCGGTGATGCGATCCACCAGTGCGTCTTCATTCACCTCAAGCTCGATGACATGGTCGAGCGTTCGATCGCGGTCCGACAGAATGGTGTCGAGCGCATGCGCCTGCGCTTCGGTGCGGGGATAGCCGTCGAAGATGACGCCGGTTTCGGGCGAGAGGGCGTCCAGCGCCTCGCCGATGATGCCCGACACAATCTCGTCCGACACCAGTTCGCCCGCTTCCATCACGGCCTTGGCCTTGAGGCCGATCGGCGTCCCCGCCTTCACCGCTGCGCGCAGCATATCGCCCGTCGATAGCTGCACCATGCCGAGATTGTCGACGAGGCGCGCCGCCTGCGTGCCTTTGCCCGCACCTGGAGGGCCAAGCAGAATGATGTTCATTGCGCGCATACTCCCCTGTTCGTTGCGCTGTGTCAGAGTGTCGGCGCGCCCCTCAGCGCAACCGCCCCTTGAGCTTCGCCTTCTTGATCAGATCCCCATATTGATGCGCCAGCAGATGGCTCTGAATCTGGGTCACCGTATCGACCGTAACATTGACTACGATCAGAAGGCTAGTGCCACCAAGGTAGAAGGGGATGCCCGCACGCGCGATCGCGAATTCCGGCACAAGGCAGATGAAGGCCAGATAGGCCGCGCCGATGACGGTGATGCGCGTCAGCACATAATCGAGATAATGTTCGGTATTCTTGCCCGGACGGATGCCGGGGATGAAGCCGCCATTGCGCTTGAGATTATCGGCCGTTTCTTCCGGATTGAACACCACGGCGGTGTAGAAGAAGCAGAAGAAGACGATGCCGAGCCCGTAAAGCGCCATGTAGACCGGGCTGCCGTGCGACAGATACTGGTTCAACGTCAGCACGAAATCGCCGAGCCGGCTTTCGCCCGCGACCGTCTGGCCCGCAAATTGGGAAATGGTCAGCGGCATCAGCAGCAGCGAGCTGGCGAAGATCGGCGGAATGACGCCGGCGGTGTTGACCTTCAAGGGCAGATGGCTGCGGTCCGCCTGCATCAGGCCCTGGCGCGTCTGGCGCTTGGGATACTGAATCAACACCCGGCGCTGCGCCCGCTCCATATAACAAATGAGCAGGATGAGGCCGAGCGCCATGACGATGACCAGCATGATCAGCAGGCCCGAAATGGAGCCTTCGCGACCCGATTTGAACAGGTTGCTCAGCGTCACCGGCAACTGGGCGACGATACCGGCCATGATGATGAGCGACACGCCATTGCCAATGCCGCGCGAGGTGATCTGCTCGCCCAGCCACATCAGGAACATGGTGCCGCCGATCAGCGACACGACCGCGGTGAGGCGGAACAGCAGGCCGGGATCGACCACCGCCTGGACGCCCGACTGCGCGCCGAAGCTTTCAAGGCCAGCGGCGATGAAATAGCCCTGCACCGCGGTCAGGCCGACCGTGCCATAGCGGGTATATTGGTTAAGCTTCTTGCGCCCGCTTTCACCTTCCTTCTTGATCGCCGCGAGTTGCGGCGAGAGGGAGGCGGCCAGCTGCACCACGATCGACGCGGTGATATAGGGCATGACGCCGAGCGCGATGAGGCTCATGCGCGACAACGAACCACCCGAGAAGGTGTTGAAGATGTCGAGGATGCCGCCATTGGTCTGCGCATACAGCGTCGACAGCGCGGTCGGATCGACCCCCGGCAGCGGCACGAAGCTTAAGAAACGGAACACAATCAGCGCGCCAAGCGTAAACCACAGGCGCTTCTTGAGATCGGTCGCCTGGCTGAATTTCGCGAGGCTGAGATTGGATGCGAGCTGGTCGGCTCTCGATGCCATGGTGGCTGCCCTTCAAAATCACTCTTGGGCCGGACAGACGCCCGACCGGAATCGCTAACCCCTTAAGCACCCAACTCCGTTCATGTCGAGCGAAGTCGAGACACGGAGCAGTCAGCCTTGCGTTTCTCGACTGCGCTCGAAACGAACAGGGAGAGGAGAAGCGTTCGGAAACCCCGAAACACATGACCCCGCCGACCCATATCGGGCAGCGGGGTCCTGCTTGCAAGACTCGTTGGTCAGTTCAGGCCTTGGTTGCGGCCTTCTTGGCCGCCAGGGCGCTGCCCTTCTTGGCCTTGGCCTTTTCCGCGGCCGGGACGACTTCGATCACTTCGACCTTGCCACCCGCCTTTTCGACGGCTTCGACAGCACCCTTCGACGCACCGGCAACCAGGAAGCTGACCTTCGCGGTCAGTTCACCCTTGCCCAGCAGGCGAACGCCATCCTTGCCGCCGCGGGCCAGGTTCGCTGCCTTGAACGCGGCATGATCGAGCGTCGCGGCAGCGTCCAGCTTGCCAGCGTCGATCGCCTTCTGCACTTCACCCAGGTTCACGATCGCGTAATCCTTGGCGAAGATATTGTTGAAGCCGCGCTTCGGCAAACGCATGTGCAGCGGCATCTGGCCGCCTTCGAAGCCATTGATGCTGACGCCCGAACGTGCCTTGGCACCCTTCTGGCCCCGCCCGGCGGTCTTGCCCTTGCCCGAGCCGATACCGCGGCCCACACGCATACGCCCCTTGCGGGCACCGGCATTGTCGTTGAGTTCGTTGAGTTTCATGTTCGCACTCGCTTTCGCTTTTATCGCGCTGGTCCCTGCGGGACCCTCTGAAGGAAGCGCCCCATAGCGCTTCCGCTAAAAAAACGAAAGAGGGGTCGCCCCCTCTCCCGCTTCAATCTTCATGGATGGAAGGCCTTAGCCTTCGACCACTTCCACCATATGGGGCAGCTTCTTGATCGCACCGCGGACTTCCGCCGTGTCTTCCAGCTCCACCACGCGGTGCATCTTGCCAAGGCCCAGGCCGATCAGAATCTTCTTCTGGCTCTCGGGGCGGCGGATCGGCGAACCGATCTGCTTGATCTTGATGGTTGCCATGTCCTGTTACTCCGCAATCGCTTCGGCGTCGGCCTGCGCGACGTCCGCCGAGGCACCACCGCGACGCAGAAGGTCGGCGACCTTCTTGCCACGACGCTGCGCCACCGACTTGGGGCTGGTCTGCTCGCCCAGCGCCGCGAAGGTCGCACGGATCATGTTATAGGGGTTCGACGTGCCGTTCGACTTGGTCACGACGTCAGCAACGCCAAGGCTTTCGAACACGGCGCGCATCGGACCGCCCGCGATGATGCCCGTACCGGCCGGGGCCGAACGCACCGTCACCTTGCCCGCGCCAAAATGGCCCAGACCATCATGATGGAGGGTGCGGCCTTCCTTCAACGGCACGCGGACCATCGCCTTTTTCGCGGCAGCGGTCGCCTTGCTGATGGCTTCGGGCACTTCGCGCGCCTTGCCATGACCGAAACCGGCGCGACCCTTGCCGTCACCGACGACCACCAGAGCGGCAAAGCCGAAGCGCTTACCACCCTTCACCGTCTTGGACACGCGGTTGATGTGCACCAGCTTCTCGATCAGTTCTTCGCCCTGATCCTCGTCACGGTTGCCGCGACGATCATCGCGACGACCACGGCCGCCACGATCACCACGGTTGCGATCTCCGCCCCCGCGGTTGCCACGACCACGGCCGGGGCCGCGATTTTCGGTCTGGGGCTGCTCGCCGCCTTCGACGGCGGCAGGTGCGCCAGGCTGGGCCTGGATTTGGTTTTCGTCAGCCATGATCAGAACTCCAGCCCGCCTTCGCGGGCGGCATCGGCCAGCGCCTTGACGCGGCCATGGAACAGGAAGCCGCCACGGTCGAACACGACCTTGGTGACGCCAGCGGCGGTCGCCGCAGCGGCGACGCGCTTGCCGACATCGGCAGCGGCTTCGGCGGTGGCGCCAGTCTTGGCGCGCACATCCTTGTCCAGAGTCGAAGCGGCGGCGACGGTCTTGCCGGCGGCGTCATCAATGACCTGGGCGTAGATGTGACGGCCCGAGCGATGGATGCTCAGACGAGGCTTGTCACCCGAACGCGCCTTGAGCCCGGTACGAACGCGGCGACGACGCCGATCGAAGAGGGAAAGCTTTGCCATCTTACTTCTTCTTCCCTTCCTTGCGGAAGATGAACTCGCCGTCATACTTGATGCCCTTGCCCTTATAGGGTTCGGGCTTGCGCCAACGACGGATTTCGGCGGCCACCTGGCCAACCTGCTGCTTATCGATGCCGCTGATCTCGACCGTGGTGTTATCCGGGGTCTTGATCTCGATGCCCTCGGGCACCGCGAAATCGACGTCATGGCTGTAGCCGAGCTGCAGCTTCAGGGTCTTGCCCTGGGCATTCGCACGATAGCCGACGCCGGTGATCAGCAGCTTCTTGGTGTAGCCTTCGGTAACGCCGGTGATCAGGTTGGCGATCAGCGTGCGCTGCATGCCCCAGAAAGCGCGAGCGCGCTTGCTGTCATTGGCAGGCTGCACGGCGATCTTGCCGTCCTCGACGTTGTAGGTCACTTCATCAGCCAGCGGAATGGCGAGGGTGCCCTTGGGCCCCTTCACCGACAGCTGACCATCAGCGATGGACGCGGTCACGCCCGAAGGTACGGTGACCGGCTTTTTGCCAGTGCGGCTCATCAGAACACCTCCGCCAGCACTTCGCCGCCGACATTCTGCTCACGCGCTTCAGCGTCGGACAGAACGCCGCGAGGCGTCGAGACAATCGTGATGCCTAGGCCGTTGCGCACGATCGGCAGTTCCTTGGAACCTGAATAGACGCGGCGGCCAGGCTTGGACACGCGGGCGACATGCTTGATCGCCGGCTGGCCCTCGAAATATTTCAGCTCGATGCGCAGGCCGGCATGCTTGCCGAGCGCTTCCTCGGAGTAGCCGCGGATATAGCCTTCACGCTGCAGCACGTCGAGCACGCGGGCGCGCAGCTTGCTAGCGGGGGACATCACGCTGTCCTTCTTCGCCTGCTGCCCGTTGCGGATGCGGGTGAGCATATCACCCAGGGGATCGGTCAATGCCATCTCAAATGATCCTTACCAGCTCGACTTGGTGACGCCGGGGATCAGGCCCTTGTTGGCCAGATCACGCAGCTGCACGCGGCAGAGACGGAATTTGCGGTAATAAGCGCGGGGACGCCCCGTCAGCTCACAGCGGTTCCGAATACGGGTCGGGTTGCCGTTGCGGGGGATCTCCGCCATCTTCAGACGCGCGATCAGACGATCGCTGTCGTCGGCCGCGGTATCATTCGCGATCGCCTTGAGCTTCGCATAGCGGCCGGCATATTTCTTCACCAGCTTCTTGCGGCGCTCGTTCTTGTTGATCGAACTCAGTTTCGCCATGACTTAAGTTCTCTTCCTTAGCTTAAGCGTTGGGAGAGAAGCGGGACCTGCAATCAGGCCGCCTGCTTCTCTTCGAGCGGGAAGGGGAAGCCGAAGAGGCGCAGCAATTCGCGCGCTTCATCGTCCGTCTTCGCCGTGGTGGTCACGATGATGTCCATGCCGCGCACCTTGTCGATGCGGTCATAGTTGATCTCCGGGAAGATGATCTGCTCCTTGATGCCAAAGGCATAGTTGCCACGACCATCGAAGCTCTTGGGATTGAGACCACGGAAGTCGCGCACGCGGGGCAGCGCAATGTTCACCAGGCGATCCAGGAACTCATACATGCGCTCGCGGCGCAGCGTGACCTTGGCACCGATCGGCATGCCTTCGCGCAGCTTGAACTGGGCGATCGACTTGCGAGCCTTGGTGATGACCGGCTTCTGGCCGGCGATCAGCTCCATTTCCTCGGCGGCCGACGTGACCTTCTTCTTGTCCTGCGTCGCTTCGCCCACGCCCATGTTGAGCGTGATCTTCTCGATGCGGGGGACTTCCATGACGTTCTTGTAACCGAACTTCTCGGTCATCGCCTTGGCGATTTCGGCGTCATAGAGCGCCTTGGAGCGCGGAATATATTTGTCGGCCATTACAGCACCTCACCGGACTTGACGGCGACGCGGACCTTCTTGCCGTCGCGATCCTCGAAACGGACGCGGGTCGGCTTACCATCCTTGTCGGCGACAGCGACGTTGGAAATGTGCAGCGGCGCAGGCTTGCGATCGATGCCACCCTGGGGGTTGGCCTGATCGGGCTTGCGGTGACGCGCATGCACGTTGATGCCTTCGACCAGCACGCGGTCTTCCTTGGGCATCACCTGAAGGACGGCGCCGGTCCGGCCCTTGTCCTTGCCAGCCAGGACGACGACCTTGTCGCCCTTCTTGATCTTAGCAGCGCTCATTACAGCACCTCGGGCGCAAGGCTGATGATCTTCATGTGCTTCTTGGCGCGCAGTTCGCGAACGACCGGGCCAAAGATACGGGTGCCGATCGGCTCCTCGTTCTTGTTGATGAGCACAGCGGCATTGCCGTCGAAGCGAATCACGCTGCCGTCAGCGCGACGCACGTCCTTGGCGGTCCGCACGATGACGGCGCGATGCACGTCACCCTTCTTCACCTTGCCGCGCGGCTGGGCTTCCTTGATCGAGACGACGATGATGTCGCCCACGCCAGCGAAGCGCCGCTTCGACCCGCCCAGCACCTTGATGCACTGGACGCGCTTGGCGCCGCTGTTGTCAGCGACGTCAAGATTGGATTGCATCTGGATCATGGATCCGGTTCCTTCTTATTTGGCCTACCGGGACAATTCCCGGCGGTTCCGAATTTCGTGTTCGACCCGGCAGATTCGAATGCACGAAGCGCGGGCCTGTAACCCTTTCGAAAGGAAAAGGCCAGCCCCGCGTTCGAACTTTCTAGCCCTTATGGGCCGGCAACTAATCCTCAGGCCGCCGTTTCGGGCGACTTGTGGGTGTCCACCCGCTCGATGACCTTCCAGGTCTTGAGCTTGGAAATCGGGGCGGTTTCCTCGATGCGGACCGTCTCGCCTTCCTTGTAGACATTGCCCTCGTCATGGGCATGATATTTTTTCGACAGGCGGATGATCTTGCCGTAGAGCGCATGCTTTACCTTGCGCTCCACCCGAACCACCACCGTCTTGTCGGTCTTGTCGGAAACCACCGTTCCCGTCAGCACGCGCTTGGGCATCGTGTGATTTCCTTCTTACTTCGCCACGCGGGCGCGTTCGCCCTGCAGCGTCTTGATCTGCGCGATGGTCCGGCGCACTTCACGCACCCGGCTGGGCTTTTCCAGCTGGTTGGTAGCGGCCTGAAAGCGCAGGTTGAACTGCTCGCGCTTCAGGTTGTTGAGTTCGGTCGACAGTTCGTCGTCCGTCTTGGTCTTGAGGTCTGCGACATTTGCCACGGCTTAACCCTCCAGGTGCGAGGTGTCGCCGAGGCGGGCAACGACCTTCGTCTTGATGGGCAGCTTCATCGCGGCGCGCGAGAAGGCCTCTGCTGCGAGCGGACCGGGCACGCCGTCCAGTTCGAACAGGATGCGGCCGGGCTTGACGCGCGCCGCCCAATATTCGACCGAACCCTTGCCCTTACCCTGACGGA
This sequence comes from Sphingomonas sp. SKA58, assembly GCF_000153545.1. Taxonomy (NCBI): domain Bacteria; kingdom Pseudomonadati; phylum Pseudomonadota; class Alphaproteobacteria; order Sphingomonadales; family Sphingomonadaceae; genus Sphingomonas; species Sphingomonas sp. SKA58. Next base: position 314,362 of record NZ_CH959306.1, on the reverse strand, counting down.
CTTCGGCAGGCTTCTTCGACACGGGCACGTCGGGGAACACTCGGATCCACAGACGGCCCTGACGGCGAAGGTGACGCTGGATCGCGCGGCGGGCCGCCTCGATCTGGCGAGCGGTGACGCGCTCGGGTTCCAGGGCCTTAAGACCATAGGCGCCGAAATTCAAAGCCGAACCGCCCTTGGCGTCGCCCTTGATCCGACCCTTGAAGGTCTTGCGGAACTTCATTTTCTTCGGTTGCAGCATGACGCTATTACCTTCTTATCTTCAGCGCGCCGGGCGCACGCCGGAGGTCTGAGCCTCCAGCATCAGCCGGTCGGTGGCCATCGGATCATGCCCAAGGATTTCGCCCTTGAAGATCCAGACCTTGATGCCGCACACGCCATAGGCGGTGTGCGCCGTGGCTTCGGCATAGTCGACATTCGCGCGAAGCGTGTGCAGCGGAACGCGGCCTTCGCGATACCATTCGACGCGCGCGATCTCCGCGCCGCCCAGACGGCCGCCGCAGGTGATCTTGATGCCTTCAGCGCCCAGACGCAGGGCTGACTGCACCGCGCGCTTCATCGCACGCCGGAACGCCACACGGCGCTCCAGCTGGTCGGCGATGCCCTGCGCCACGAGCTTGGAATCAACTTCCGGCTTGCGGATCTCGACGATGTTCAGCGACACGTCGGATGAAGTCAGGTTGCCCAGCTTCTTGCGCAGCTTTTCAATGTCCGCGCCCTTCTTGCCGATGATGACACCCGGACGGGCGGCATAGATCGACACGCGGCACAGCTTGGCCGGGCGCTCGATCACGACCTTTGAAATCGCGGCCTGGGGCAGCGTCTTCATGATATACTGGCGGATCTTGAGATCTTCCAGCAGGAGACGGCCATAGTCCTGGCCTTCCGCGAACCAGCGGCTGTCCCAGGTACGGTTGATCTGCAGACGCAGACCGATCGGGTTGCTCTTGTGACCCATGTGCTTACGCCTCCGCTTCTTCGCCAGCTTCACGCACGACAATGCGCACGCGGCTGAAGGGCTTGAGGATCCGGGTGGACTTGCCGCGGCCGCGCGCGTGGAAGCGCTTCATGGTGAAGCTCTTGCCCACCGATGCTTCCGCTACGACCAGTGCGTCGACGTCCAGATTGTGGTTGTTTTCCGCGTTGGCGATGGCCGAAGCCAGCACCTTGCGCACGTCGACCGCCATCGCCTTCTTCGAGAAAGCGAGGATGTTGAGCGCGTCCTCGACCTTGCGGCCGCGGATCAGCGTGGCGACCAGGTTCAGCTTCTGGGCCGAACCACGGATCTGCGTGCCAACGGCGAGCGCTTCATTGTCGGCGACGCGACGGGGAGCCTTTTCCTTGCTCATCAGCGCTTGCCCTTCTTGTCGGCGGCGTGGCCGGGGAAGAAGCGGGTCGGGGCGAATTCGCCCAGCTTGTGACCCACCATATCCTCGTTCACGGAGACCGGAACATGCTTGCGGCCATTATAGACGTTGAACGTCAGGCCGACGAACTGCGGCAGGATGGTGGAACGGCGCGACCAGGTCTTGATCGGCGCACGGCCACCCGCGTCCTGCGCGGCTTCCGCCTTCTTCAGAAGGCTGAGGTCCACGAACGGACCTTTCCAGACGGAACGAGCCATCTCGCTTACCTCTTCTTCTTCGCGTGGCGGCTACGGATGATGAACTTGTCCGTCGCCTTGTTGTGGCGGGTGCGCGCACCCTTGGTCGGCTTGCCCCATGGCGTCACCGGATGACGACCGCCCGAGGTCCGGCCTTCACCACCACCATGCGGGTGATCGACCGGGTTCTTCGCAACACCGCGCGTCAACGGACGCTTGCCCAGCCAGCGGTTACGACCGGCCTTGGCGAGATTGGTGTTGGCATTGTCCGGGTTCGACACGGCGCCGATGGTGCCCATGCAGTCCGAACGAATGTAGCGCTGCTCGCCCGACGACAGGCGGACCATCACCATGCCGCGATCGCGGCCGACGAGCTGGGCATAAGTGCCCGCCGAACGGCAGAGCTGACCGCCCTTGCCCGGCTTCATCTCGATATTGTGGATGATGGTGCCGACCGGCATCTGGCCCAGTTCCATCGCGTTGCCCGGCTTCACGTCGGTCTTCTTGCCGGCGATGATCTTGTCACCGGGGGCAAGACGCTGCGGCGCCAGGACATAGGCCTGGGTGCCGTCGGCATAGTTGACCAGCGCGATGAAGGCGGTGCGGTTGGGGTCATATTCCAGACGCTCGACCGTGCCTTCCACGTCCCACAGGCGACGCTTGAAGTCGATGATACGATAGCGCTGCTTGTGACCGCCGGCGATACCGCGCGAAGTCACATGGCCCTTGTTGTTACGGCCACCGGTCTTGCGCTTGCCTTCGGTCAGCGCCTTGACGGGCTTACCCTTGTGCAGGCTCGACTTGTCGACGAGGATCAGGCCGCGCTGTGCGGGACTGGTCGGATTATAGTGCTTGAGTGCCATCTATCCCGCCTCAGATTCCGGTGGTGACGTCGATGGACTGACCTTCGGCCAGCGTCACGATCGCCTTCTTCACGTCATTGCGCTTGTAGGGCTTGCCCTTCCAGCGCTTGACCTTGCCCTTCTGGACCAGCGTGTTGACCGCCTTCACGGTCACGCCGAACAGGGCTTCGACAGCTGCCTTGATCTCCGGCTTGGACGCGTCATTGGCGACCTGGAAGACCACGGCATTGTTTTCGGAGAGAAGCGTCGACTTCTCGGTGATGACCGGCGCGACAACGACGTCGAAATGACGATTGTCCACGGTCGCGGCTTCTTTCTTAGCCATTGAAACGGGCCTCCAGCTTTTCGACCGCGGCGCGGGTAAGCACCAGCGAATCGGCCTTCAGGATGTCGTAGACGTTGGCGCCAACGGCCGGCAGCAGGTTGACGCCGACGATGTTCGCCGAAGCCTTCGCGAAGCTGACATTCACCGCGTCGCCGTCGATAAACAGCGCCTTGTTGAGGTTCAGCTTGGCGAGATGCGCGACCAGGGTCTTGGTCTTGCCTTCCGCCACGTCGAAGCTGTCCAGAACGATCAGCGATCCGTCCTTGGCCTTAGCCGACAGCGCCATCTTGAGACCCAGGGCACGGACCTTCTTGTTGAGGTCGTGACCAAAGTCGCGGGCGCGGGCGCCGTGCGCCTTACCACCGCCGATGAAGATCGGCGCCTTGCGGTCGCCGTGACGGGCCGTACCGCCGCCCTTCTGACGGCCGAACTTCTTGCCGGTGCGGGCGACGTCCGAACGTTCACGGGTGGCACGAGCGGGCGCGCGACGCTTTTCCAGCTGCCAGGTTACGACGCGGTGCAGGATGTCGGTGCGGGGCTCGACGCCGAACACGGCATCGTTCAGCTCCAGCTCGCCGGCAGTCTGCGCGTCGAGGGTCTGTACATTGACCTTCATGGTTTAGCCCTCCTGGCCTTCGGTCGCTTCGGGAGCGGCCGCTTCATCAGCGGGCGTCTCGGCCGGAGCGTTGTTGCTGTTGGCAGCAGCCTTCAGGCTGGCCGGATAGGGAGCATCGGCGTGACGCGGAACCTTGACGGCATCCTTGACGGTCAGCCAGGTGCCCTTGGCGCCCGGAACACTACCCTTGACGAACAGGAGGCCACGCTCGACGTCGGTGCGCACGATTTCCAGATTCTGCTGGGTCCGCTCGCGATCACCCATGTGACCGGCCATCTTCTTGTTCTTGAAGACGCGACCCGGATCCTGGCGGTTACCGGTCGAACCATGGGCGCGGTGGCTGATCGACACGCCATGGGTGGCGCGCATACCGCCGAAGCCCCAGCGCTTCATCGCACCGGCAAAACCCTTACCCTGGGTATGACCGGCAACATCGACCAGCTGGCCGGCAACGAAATGATCGGCCGCGATTTCGGCGCCGACATCAAGGAGCGCATCCTCGGCGACACGGAATTCGACCAGACGAGCCTTGGGCTCAACCTCGGCCTTAGCGAACTGGCCGCGCTGCGGCTTGGCCACATTCTTGACCTTGGCGACGCCGGCGCCGAGCTGAACAGCGATATAGCCATCCCGATCGGTTTCCTTGCGCGCCACGACCTGGTTGCCTTCAAGGGCCAGAACCGTAACCGGTACGTGCCGTCCGTCCTCCTGGAACAGACGGGTCATCCCGACTTTCTTAGCGATCACGCCTGTGCGCATCACTGATTACTCCCATAGAGGCCCGCCTTAGCAGCGGGCGTATCCAACGAAAAAACCGCGCAGGATAACTCCTTCGCGGCCCAACCCAAATTAGCGATCACCCCGTCAGGGTCGGATGCCAACCCCTCTCGGGGAAGGCGACGGGGGACCAGGACCACGCGCCTTACCGGTTCACCGGTGGGGCCGTGCGGTATCCCTTGTGTCGTTTGAGCCTCTGCCTTGGCAAAGTGCCCGATACCCTGCCCGCCCATAAGCCCGAAGGCGGGGAGCAGGGACTTGCCGGCGTCAGGCCAGCTTGATTTCCACGTTCACGCCGGCAGCCAGATCCAGCTTCATCAGCGCGTCGACCGTCTGCGGCGTCGGCTGCACAATGTCAAGCATACGCTTGTACGTGCGGACTTCGAACTGCTCGCGCGACTTCTTGTCGATATGCGGGCCACGGTTGACCGTGAACTTTTCGATGCGCGTCGGAAGAGGAATGGGACCGCGGATGAGGGCGCCAGTACGGCGGGCGGTGTCGGCGATGTCGCCGGTCGCCTGATCGAGCACGCGATGATCGAACGCCTTGAGGCGAATGCGGATATTGCTGTCCATTGTTCCTGTACCGATGCGAAAGAGCCAAAAACCCGGAGCATTTTCGAAAGTCAGCCGGAGCAGCCGATGACTTGCGGAAATGCGCCAACAAAAAATATCCGCCCCTTCCCTGCCCTTCTAGCTCCAAGGGAGCCGGAGAAAGGCGATCCGGGGCGGCAAAAATTCCGAGCGGCGCGAATCAGACGATTCGCGCCGCTGCGGTCCTATATTACTTCGAGATCGTGCCGACAACCCCCGCGCCGACGGTACGACCGCCTTCACGGATGGCGAAGCGCAGACCCGGATCCATCGCGATCGGGGCGATCAGCTTGACGCCGAGCTTCACATTGTCGCCGGGCATGACCATTTCCGTGCCTTCGGGCAGGATCACTTCGCCGGTCACGTCGGTGGTGCGGAAGTAGAACTGCGGACGATAGTTCGCGAAGAACGGGGTGTGGCGACCGCCTTCTTCCTTCGACAGCACATAGACTTCGGCGTCGAATTCGGTGTGCGGGGTGATGGTGCCGGGCTTGGCCAGAACCTGACCGCGCTCAACTTCCTCACGCTTCGTGCCGCGCACCAGGGCGCCGATATTGTCGCCCGCACGACCTTCGTCGAGCAGCTTGCGGAACATTTCCACGCCGGTGACGGTGGTCTTGGCGGTCGGCTTCAGGCCAACGATCTCGACTTCTTCACCCACCTTGATGATGCCGGTTTCGACGCGGCCGGTGACCACGGTGCCGCGACCGGAAATCGAGAACACGTCTTCGATCGGCATCAGGAACGCCTTGTCGATCGGACGCTCGGGCTGCGGGATGAAGGTGTCGACAGCCTGCATCAGCTTCAGAACAGCTTCATGGCCGATTTCAGGGGTCTTGTCCTGAAGCGCGGCGACAGCCGAGCCGGCGATGACGGGGATGTTGTCGCCGTCGAAATCGTAGCTGCTCAGCAGTTCACGGATTTCCAGTTCGACCAGCTCGAGGATTTCGGCGTCGTCGACCAGGTCGACCTTGTTCATGAACACGACGAGCTGCGGCACGCCGACCTGACGGGCGAGCAGGATGTGCTCGCGGGTCTGCGGCATCGGGCCGTCGGTGGCCGAAACGACGAGGATCGCGCCGTCCATCTGGGCCGCACCGGTGATCATGTTCTTGACGTAGTCAGCGTGACCCGGGCAGTCGACGTGCGCATAGTGACGCGCTTCGGTTTCATATTCGACGTGGGCGGTCGAAATGGTGATGCCGCGCTCGCGCTCTTCGGGCGCCTTGTCGATGTTGGCGTAATCAACGAAGGTCGCGCCGCCGGTTTCGGCCAGCACCTTGGTGATCGCCGCGGTCAGCGAGGTCTTGCCATGGTCAACGTGACCGATGGTGCCGATGTTGCAGTGCGGCTTGTTCCGCTCAAACTTAGCCTTAGCCATTTTTTCCTACCTTCTAATCAAATCAGCTTGGTCAGACCGCTCGGCCGCGCCTCGCGAAGGCGCGTCCATAGCAGCAAATTTACAGATTACCAGCCCCAAACCGACCCGTTTTCACGGGTCGGCCCGGGTTTACCCTCAGGCCATCTTCGCCTTGACCTCGTCCGCAACATTCTGCGGCACTTCGTCATAATGCGAGAAGATCATCGAGTAGTTCGCACGGCCCTGGGTGAAGGAACGCAGCGAGTTCACATAGCCGAACATATTGGCCAGCGGCACCATGGCTTCAACCACCTGCGCATTGCCGCGCGTGTCGGTGCCCTGGATCTGACCACGACGGCTGTTCATGTCGCCAATGACGTCGCCCAGATATTCCTCCGGGGTCACGACTTCGACCTTCATGACCGGCTCAAGCAGGGTGATGCCCGACTTCTGCGCCGCCTCACGCATCGCTGCGCGGCCGGTGATTTCGAACGCCAGCGCCGACGAGTCGACGTCGTGATAGGCGCCGTCGTAGAGCAGGATTTCGAAATCGATGATCGGGAAGCCGATCAGCGAACCGGTGGCAGCGGTTTCGCGCATGCCCTTTTCGATCGCGGGAATATATTCTTTGGGAATATTACCGCCCTTGATCTCGTCCTTGAAGATGATGCCCGCGCCGCGCTCGCCCGGCGTCAGCTTCACCTTGATGCGGCCGAACTGGCCGGTGCCGCCCGACTGCTTCTTGTGGGTGTAGTCGATGTCGACCGGCTTCTTGAGATATTCGCGATAGGCGACGTGCGGCGCGCCGACATTCGCCTCGACCTTGAACTCGCGCTTCATACGGTCGACGAGGATTTCGAGGTGCAGTTCGCCCATGCCCTTGATGATGGTCTGGCCCGATTCATGGTCGGTCGAGACGCGGAAGGACGGATCCTCGGCGGCCAGGCGGTTGAGGGCGACGCCCATCTTTTCCTGATCGGCCTTGGTCTTGGGTTCCACCGACAGCTCGATGACCGGCTCGGGGAATTCCATCCGCTCCAGGATGATCGGCTGGCGCTCGGCGCACAGCGTGTCACCCGTGGTCGTTTCCTTCATGCCGGCCAGCGCGACGATGTCGCCGGCGTAAGCGGTGTCGATATCCTCGCGGCTGTTGGCATGCATCAGCAGCATGCGGCCGATCTTTTCCTTCTTGTCCTTCACCGAGTTCAGATAGGTGCCCTTGGTGAGCGTACCCGAATAGATGCGCAGGAAGGTGAGCGAGCCCACGAAGGGGTCGTTCATGATCTTGAACGCCAGGCCCGAGAAGGGCGCGTCGTCGGCGGTCGGCCGGCTGTCGGGCGTTTCGCCGTCCATCTTGACGCCCTGGACGTCTTCGATGTCGAGCGGCGAAGGCAGATAGTCGACAACCGCGTCGAGCAGGGGCTGAACGCCCTTGTTCTTGAACGCGCTGCCGCACAGCACCGGCACGAAGGCGTGGCCCAGCGTGCCCTTGCGGATCAGCTTCTTGAGCGTCGCGGTGTCGGGCTCATTGCCTTCCAGATAGGCTTCCATCGCCTCGTCATCCTGTTCGACGGCGAGTTCGATCAGCTTTTCGCGATATTCGGCAGCCTTGTCGGCGAGGTCGGCGGGGATGTCTTCATAGTAGAATTCCGCGCCCAAGCTTTCATCCTTCCAGATGATCGCGCGGTTTTCGACGAGATCGACCAGACCCTTGAAATCGCTCTCCGCGCCGATGGGCAAATAGAGAACGGCCGGGGTCGCGCCCAGGCGATCGATGATCGTCTGCACGCAGTAATAGAAGTCAGCGCCGGTGCGATCGAGCTTGTTGATGAAGCACATGCGCGGCACTTTATACTTGTCCGCCTGGCGCCACACGGTTTCCGACTGCGGCTCCACGCCTGCAACGCCGTCAAACGCGGCAACCGCGCCGTCGAGCACGCGCAGCGAACGCTCGACTTCGATGGTGAAATCGACGTGGCCGGGGGTGTCGATGATGTTCAGACGATGTTCGGGACCCTTGCCCTCAGCCGCCTTCCACACGCAGGTCGTCGCAGCCGACGTGATGGTGATACCACGTTCCTGCTCCTGCTCCATCCAGTCCATGGTCGCAGCGCCGTCATGGACTTCGCCGATCTTGTAGGACTTGCCGGTGTAGTAAAGGATGCGCTCGGTCGTGGTGGTCTTGCCGGCGTCGATATGCGCCATGATACCGAAATTACGATAATGTTCGAGCGGATGGCTGCGGGCCATGATGCTTCTCCGTTGCCGGCGCACCGGCGGTGAGGGGATTCGTTTGTTCTGCGCGAGGCCCCTAAACCAATCCGTCCGCCATGGGTAGCACCCCTGACGAACGGACCGATGTTCAAGACCCTGTTGGATAGGCGGGC
>NZ_CH959306.1:69236-305737 GCF_000153545.1 Sphingomonas sp. SKA58 | reverse complement strand
CAGCGGTAGTGCGAGAAGGCGCGGTTCGCTTCCGCCATGCGGTGCGTATCTTCGCGCTTCTTCACGGCATTGCCGCGATTGTTGGCGGCGTCCAGCAATTCACCCGACAGGCGCGCGGCCATCGTGGTTTCGCTGCGGTTGCGCGCGGCGGTGATCAGCCAGCGGATGGCCAGCGCCTGGGCGCGTTCGGGACGCACTTCGACGGGGACCTGATAGGTCGCACCACCAACGCGGCGGCTGCGGACCTCGATACCGGGCTTGATGTTGTTCAGAGCATCGTGGAACATGCCGATCGGGTCCTTCTTGGCGCGGGTCTCGACAGTTTCGAGAGCGCCATAGACGATCGATTCGGCAACGGCTTTCTTGCCGTCCTGCATGATGCTGTTCATGAACTTCGACAGCACGATATCACCGAACTTGGGATCCGGCAGGATAACGCGCTTTTCGGGGCGACGACGACGTGACATATTCCTGGTCTCCCCTTCTTACTTCGGACGCTTCGCGCCGTACTTTGAACGGCTCTGCTTGCGGTCCTTGACGCCCTGGGTATCCAGAACGCCGCGCAGCACATGGTAACGCACACCGGGAAGGTCGCGTACGCGGCCGCCACGGATCAGCACGACCGAGTGCTCCTGAAGGTTATGACCTTCACCCGGAATATAGGTGATGACCTCGCGCTGGTTGACCAGACGCACCTTCGCCACCTTGCGAAGCGCCGAGTTGGGCTTCTTCGGGGTCGTCGTATAGACGCGAGTGCAAACGCCGCGCTTCTGCGGGTTCGCCTCCATTGCAGGGACCTTCGACTTGGCCTTCTGCAGTTCGCGGCCCTTGCGGACCAGCTGGTTGATCGTTGGCATGAAGCCCTTCACCTTTTTCAGTTACTTTACCGGCATTCCCGCGTCCTGTGCCGATGACGGAGGATTCCGCCAAACAGCAAAGGCCCCGGCGGGCATAAGCCCCCTGGAGCCGCAAGAGCACCCGGCAATGTTCAGCTCTAATGTCGCTCAGCCGATATGACGCGAGGAGACGAGTCTTCGCACGGCAAGGCCGCTGGGCAGGCGGCGCTATAGCTGCGTCCGCGCGCAGGGTCAAGCGTGCGCCCTCCCTCCAAAAAGACGGCAGTTCGGCAGCAGAATTAGGCTTTTGATAACTTCGATCAAGTTAATTCCAGGGTAACGCGCCGACGCGCCGCGATTGGATCAGCCGTGCCCGATATTGCCTCTTTTACCGGCGAGTTTCGCTCCCCCGATCGCGAAGCCGCGTTCCAGGCTGAGCGACTGCCCGAATCCAGACATCATGCGTATGTCCTGTTCGCCCTGTCTGCGGCGCTCAACAGCCTGTTTCTGCTGAGCGATTGGCGCTTTGCGGGAACCGACCATTTCTGGGTGGCCGTGCCCGCTCGCGTGGCGATCGTGATCTGGTCCATCGCTTGCCTTTACCTATGTCGACATATGACAAGCTTTCGGGCCTTGGAGCGCATCTGCTGGGCATGGCAGGGCGTGGTCGCCATCGCAGTAGGCTTTCTGGTCAGCTCCCGCAGTGACATTGCCATTTTCGTCATGGTCCTGTTGCCGCTCGTCTTCTATCTCGTGGTGCCGACCAGCTTTCGCGGCAATGTTGGCGGGGGGCTGGTATGCGAAATCGCGCTTTTGACCGGTTATCTTGCCCCCGACCCGCTATCGTCAACGATGCCAGGCATGATCATGGCGATGCTGATCCTGCATTGCGGCATGTGGATCGCGATCGCGCGGAATAACCGGTTGCAGCGCAAGGAATGGGATGCCGGGCAAACAGCCCGATCAGCGCAGGCCGCCCTGGCCGCAAGCCGCGATACGCTGGAGCATCTGTTCATGGCAGTACCCCTGCCGCTGCTTGTCACACGGCGCGATGGCACCTTGCTGCGCATGAACCGCGCAGCAAGCGACGGCTACGCAGCCGGGCTGGAGATCGACCTCGACAATGTCGAGCACAGCTATGTCGATCGTCGATCGCGCGGCCTGCTGGTCCAGAGGCTTGAACGCGGCGAGGCCGTCGATCAATTCGAATGCCGGTTGCGCCGCGCGGACGGGCAGACGCGAGACGCCATGTTGTCGTCACGCGCCATCATGGTCGATGGCGACGCGGCCTACATGACCTGCGTCGTGGACATCACCGACCGCAAGGAAACAGAATTACGCCTCCAGCGCCTTGCCATGAGCGATCCGCTGACCGGATTAGCCAATCGGGCGCATTTCGTCGCTGCGGTTACGCAAGCAACCGCATCTTCGGGCGATCGCGGGCTTGTCGCCATCCTTCTGCTGGACTTGGATGAGTTCAAGCGCATCAACGACACGGCCGGGCACGACGCGGGCGATGCCCTTTTGCAGACGGTTGCGGAGCGACTGCGCGGCGCTCTGCGCCCCGGTGACCTTATAGCGCGCATGGGGGGCGACGAATTCGCCGTGCTGCTGACGCGTCTGCCCGATGCCGAGGCGCTCCAGCCGATCCTCATGCGGATCACCGATCAGCTTCACGCACCCTTCAGCCATGCGGGCCGGCCGCTGGAATGTCGCGCCAGCATTGGCGTTGCGCTCTATCCCGATCATGGTGCCGATGACGTGGCGCTGTTCAAACATGCGGACATTGCGCTTTATCACGCAAAGAATAATGGCCGCGGCCGCGCCATCCTGTTCCAACCGCACCTGCTCGACAGTTGGGAGCGGGAAACCGCCATGCTAGATCGCGCGCGCCATATTCTGTCGCATGAACAGCCCTGCCCCTGGTATCAACCGAAAATATCTTTGCAGGATGGCGGCATCATCGGGTTCGAGGCGCTGTTCCGATGCCCGGTTGCCGACGGGTCGATCATCATGCCGGGCGATATTGCGCGGGCGTTCGAGCATCCCGAGCTCGGCCCGGCGCTGACCGAAAGAATGGTCGAGCGGGTCATCGACGATTGCGCCCGTTGGCGCAGCAAAGGGTTGGCCGTCGGTCATGTGGCGCTCAATGTGTCGGGCGTTGACCTGCAAGATGAAGCGTTCGCCGATCGGCTGCTCGGCCGGATGCGCACGGCACGAATACCGACCGCGATGATCGAACTGGAAGTGACCGAGTCGGTATTCCTAGGCCGCGATGCGGATCGGGTGTGTCATATTCTTCAGCGGCTGAGCGACGCGGGAATCAGTATCGCGCTCGACGATTTTGGTACTGGCTATGCTTCGCTGTCACATCTCAAGCAGTTCCCGATCGACATCATCAAGATCGACCAGCGCTTCGTCCGCGACATGGAAACCGATCCCGACGACGCCGCCATCGTGCGCGCGGTGCTCAACCTGGCCCACAGTCTAGGCATCCGCACGGTGGCGGAAGGTGTGGAGAATGCGCAGCAACTGGCCTATCTGCGCGCCGGTGGCTGCCACTATGGACAAGGCTATCTGTTCGGGGCGGCCATGCCGGCAGACGGGGTGGAACAAGTGTTGATGAGCCCGGAAGGGATTTCTCGGCAGGCCTGACATTTATTTTTTCCGCAAGGAACAAAAGCCGCTCCATTTCATTTCATCGCGCCACCCCTTCGACTCGTCACGAGTCCGGAGCCGAGGATTCGCGCCCGGCGCCATGCTTTGCTACCGGCCCGAGTCGAAAAGAGCACGGGGTCGTCATTGTTGCAGTTGAATAGCCAGAGGGTCGTCGCCCTCCGCGCATGGTGGAATGCGCTTTGCCCGGAGCGGGAAATTTTCCTGCGTTCGGGCGGCCACGTCAAATTCCTCCGTATCAGTCGCCGCGCCCAGCTTTGGACGCTGGGCGGCACGGCTGCACTGTTGCTTGGCTGGGGCGGTGTCACCGCCGCCATGGCGATCGATGGCATGGCGTTGAAGCAGGAGCGCGCCGCGCTGGCGGCGAAGGGCCAGTCTGTCGCCAAGGCCGCCGGCAAGGTCGCCGACTACCGCAAGTCTGTCGACCAACTGGCGCAAGACCTGGAAGCGCGCCAGGATTTCATGGACGAACTCTATCGCGCGCATTTTGGCGGCGATGACGACAAGGCTGGCGAGAATCTGCTGGGTACGGACGGGCAGGATGAAAAGGCCGCGCGGCAGACCAAGATCAGCATCGCGCCCGAAGCCGCGCCCTTGATGCGCCTTCAGGATCGGCAGCGGCGCTTCGCCCTGCTGCTGACGGGCGCCGTGGAACGCCGCGCCGAGCGCGCCGCGGCCGCGATCCGCAGCTTCGGGCTGGACCCTGACAAATTGGCGCGCAACGCAGCGCGTGCGCAGGGCGGCCCGTTCGTTCCCTGGAACGGCGATGAAAAGGCGTTGACCGGGGAACTGGAAGAACTGGCCGATGCGATGGCGCGGATGGAGTTTCTGGAACGCAGTCTCCTGTCCATTCCTTCAGGCCAGCCGACCAGCACACCGATGTTGTCGAGTTCCTATGGCTATCGCCGCGACCCGTTCAACGGCCACGCCGCCTTTCACGCGGGTCTGGATTTCCCCGGCCATCGCGGCCAGCCGATCAATGCCGCTGCCGATGGCAAGGTCAGCTTCGTTGGCCAGCGCAGCGGCTATGGCAATGTCGTGGAAGTGACGCATGGCAATGGCATCATGACCCGCTACGCGCATCTGTCGGGCTTTGCCGCCCATATCGGCGACAAGGTCGCGCGGGGTGAGACGATCGGCCGCATGGGTTCGACCGGCCGCTCGACAGGGCCGCATCTGCATTTCGAGGTCCGGCTCAATGGCCAGGCCATCAATCCCCGCCGCTTTCTGGAGGCCCGCAAAGATGTTCTCCAAGTCCAGCAAATCGCCAAGGCCCGCTTTGCCGACGTCGGCAACCGGGGGTAAGTCCATTCCCTTCTCGCTGATCGGCGGGGACGTGACGATCACCGGCGACCTGTCAGCCAGCGTCGATTTGCATGTCGATGGCGTTGTGGAAGGCGATATCCGGTGCGCTGCGCTGGTCCAGGGACCTGACAGCCGGATCATCGGCCATGTGACGGCGCAAAGCGCGCGGCTTGCGGGCCTGGTCGACGGGTCGATTGCGGCTGGCGAGCTGGTGGTGGAAAGCAGCGCCAGGATCACAGGCGACGTCGTCTACGAACGCATCACGATCGAGCCGGGCAGCAGGATAGAAGGCCGGTTCAGCCCCAAGGCCAGTGAAGCGTCCGCCGAGATCAAGCTGCTGGCAAACGAAGCGGCCGAATAAACGTCGCCCAGCGTGCTCGGCATCCATCAGGTTAATTGACTGGCGCTCGCCGGCGGTAGCTTAAGGCCTCGGCAACATGGACGCGGCCAACAGAGTCTGCGCCGGCAAGGTCGGCGATCGTCCGCGCGACACGCAGCACGCGCGTATATCCTCGTGCGGACAGCTTCATCGCGGCGGCGGCCTGCGCCAGCAACTGCCGCCCCGCCTCGTCCGGCCCGGCAACCTCTTCCAGCCGCTCGCCATCCACTTCGGCATTGGTCCGTGTCGATGTGCCGGCATAGCGGGCCGTCTGCACCGCCCGCGCTGCCGCCACGCGCGCGGCGACCTCGGCCGATCCTTCGGCCGGCGGCGGCAGCACCAGATCGGCGGCGGTCACGGCCTGCACCTCGACATGCAGGTCGATGCGGTCAAGCAGCGGCCCGGACACCTTGGCTTGGTAATCCGCGGCGCAACGCGGGGCGCGGGAGCAGGCGAGCGCCGGATCGCCCAGATGACCGCACCGACACGGGTTCATCGCAGCAATCAACTGTACTCTGGCCGGGAAAGTCACATGCGCATTGGCCCGCGCCACCGTGACCTCACCCGTTTCCAGCGGCTGGCGCAGCGAATCGAGCACGGTGCGCTGAAATTCCGGCAGTTCGTCGAGGAATAATACGCCCAGATGCGCCATGCTGACCTCGCCCGGCCGCGCTTTCAGCCCGCCACCGACCAGCGCGGCCATGGATGCGCTGTGATGTGGATTGCGGAACGGCCGCGCCCGGCTGATGCGTCCACCTTCCAGCGTTCCGGCGACGCTTGCGACCATGGAGCTTTCCAGCGCTTCGGACGGGGTCATGTCAGGCAGGATGCCCGGCAGGCAGCTTGCCATCAGGGATTTGCCCGCGCCCGGCGGCCCGACCATCAGTAGATTATGGCCTCCGGCCGCCGCGATCTCCAGCGCGCGCTTGGCGACTTCCTGGCCCTTCACCTGCTTGAGGTCGGCGGTGCGCGGCGGTGATTCCACGATGCCGGGCTGCGGCGGCGACAGCGCGGCCGTGCCCTTGAAATGGTTGAGAAGGCTAAGCAGATCCGGTGCGGCAACCACTTCCACCTGTCCAGCCCAGGCGGCCTCCGCCCCCTGCGCCGCCGGACAGACCAGCCCCATTTCCTGGCTTCCCGCATGGAGCGCGGCGAGCAACACGCCCGGCGACGGCGCGGTGCGCCCGTCCAGGCCCAGTTCGCCAACAACGACATAGCCCGAAAGGGTTTCGGCGTCGATCACGCCCATCGCTCCCAGCAGGGCGAGCGCGATCGGCAGGTCGAAATGCGACCCTTCCTTGGGCAGGTCGGCGGGCGACAGGTTCACGGTGATCCGTTTTGGCGGCAGCGACAGGCCGATCGCGGCGATGGCGTTGCGCACCCGCTCGCGACTTTCAGCGACGGCCTTGTCAGGCAGCCCGACGAGGATGAAATTGGGCAGGCCCGGAACCAGTTGGCACTGCACTTCCACAGCGCGCGCCTCCAGCCCCAGATAGGCGACCGTCGAAACCGTTGCGACCAATGATCCCCCTAGATGGCCGTTCAGGCCGCTTCGTCCGTCCGCCCCTTGAACCCCTGCGCCACGACATACCATTCCACGCTGCCCTTGCGGCTGGCCGGGGGCTTGGCATGTTTGATCGTGGTGAAATGCTTTTTCAGCACCGCCAGCAATTGCGCATCCGTGCCACCGGCGAACACCTTGGCGACGAAGGTGCCGCCCTTGCGCAGATTTTCGACCGCAAATTGCGCCGCAGCCTCGACCAGGCCCATGGTGCGCAGATGATCGGTCGGGGCATGGCCGACGGTGTTCGCGGCCATGTCCGAGATCACAAGATCCGGCTCCTGCCCCAGCGCCTCGCGCAGCAGGTCGGGCGCCTTGTCATCCATGAAGTCCATTTCGAACAGCGTCACGCCGGGAATAGGGTCCGTCGGCAACAGGTCGATGCCCACCACCGCTGCCTTGGGCGCCATCTTGCGCACCACCTGCGCCCAGCCGCCTGGCGCCACGCCCAGGTCGACGACCGCGCGCGACCCCTTCACGAAATGAAATTTCTCATCCAGTTCGATGAGTTTGAAGGCGGCGCGGCTGCGCCAGCCTTCGGCCTTCGCCTTCTTGACATAGGGGTCGTTCAAATGCCGTTCGAGCCAGCGCACCGACTGTGCCGTGCGGCCCTTCGCGGTCTTAACGCGAACCTTGCCTGCGCCCGCGCCTCTCACATCGCCCTCCCGTCGCGATCCATCAGGCCGCGCAAAATGCCTTCGCGGATGCCGCGATCGGCTACGCCCAAGCGCTCCGCCGGCCAGATGTCGAGGATGGACTCCAATATCGCGCATCCCGCGACAACCAGATCGGCGCGCTCGGTGCCGATGCAAGGAAGCTGCTGCCGCTCCGCCAGGGCCATGCCGGAAAGCCGATCCGAAATCGCGCGCATCGCATCGCACGGCACGATCAGCCCGTCGATCACCTGCCGGTCGTAACGCGGCAGATTGAGGTGCAGGCTGGCGAGCGTCGTCACCGTTCCCGATGTGCCAAGCAGGCGGATGCCCTGCGCGTTGCGCGGCAAACGGCGCGCCAACGGCAGGAAGGCTTCAGACACGCGGGCGCTCATGCGGCCATAAGCGGCCAGCCGCTCGGCAGGATCATCATGATCGAACGCCTCGCTTTCGGTCAGCGAAACAACACCCCAGGGCGCGCTGACCCAATCGACTATGTGCGGCGCGCCGTCACCATGCGCATCAACCAGTACCAGTTCGGTGGAGCCTCCACCAATGTCGAAGATCAGCGCTGGCCCATCGCCCGGCTCCAGCAGTGCGTGACAGCCCAGCACCGCCAGCCGCGCTTCTTCCTGTGCGCTGATGATGTCGAGCGCGATGCCGGTTTCGCGATAGACTCGCTGGATGAATTCCGATCCGTTGGAAGCGCGCCGACAGGCTTCGGTGGCTACCGACCGGGCGAGCGTCACATGGCGGCGGCGCAGCTTGTCGGCGCAGACCGACAAGGCCGCGATCGCGCGGTCGATCGCTGCGTCGCTGATCCGACCCGACGACGCCAGCCCCTCGCCCAGCCGGACGATTCGGGAAAAGGCATCGACGACGATGAACCCGTCGGCCGAAGGCTTGGCAATCAACAGCCGGCAATTATTGGTGCCCAGATCAATGGCGGCATAGGATCGCCGGTCACGCGCGCCCGCGGACGAAAAGCCCCGCTGCTTTGCCGGGGGAGGAATGGCCGCAGCCTTGCTCCCATTGCCCGATCCGGAGCGGGCATGCTTGCCCACATAACCGCCGGACGGGCCGGAACTCTGCGGCGATGGGCGGCTCTGCTGCACCATGCCGTACTCGCTTCTTCTGCATCGCCAACCCCGCATGGGGCCGGAACTTGCCTTCATGCTTAAGCAGATAGTGCGCGATACGCAAGGCGCGACCATGGCAAGGGAACGGACCTGCAACGATCAACGAAAACCGCACTTCACCAAGACTGACCGTCCTTAATGCCAGAAAAAGCAAAGGGGCGATCAAAGCAGCCGGCGCGATCGCAAGTCGATCGAGAGGATAGTGACTATTTTACGACAGGCGTGAACTTTCTTTTCGCAGCCAATTGTCTTCGCCAATTCCGTTGGTTAGCCTCGATCTCGGTCTATGGGGAGTTTATCATGCGCATTCGTAAGAATGGGGCGGAAATGCTGGCGCGCGCCGGTCGTTCCAGCCTCCTTGCCTCCGTCGCTGCCGCGGCTTTGAGCATCGCACCAGCCGCACAGGCGGTCGTGCCTAACGACAATTTAAGCCCGGAGGACATTGTCGACGGCACCGACGTGAACGGCGTCGGCATCATGTATCGCGACGACGGCTTCGTATGCACGGGCACGCTGATCAATCCGCGCACCGTGATCTTCGCGGCGCACTGCGTGAACGACCTCAGCACGCCGGATTATAGTACGGTCAATGGCGGCGTGCCGGTGGCCTTCGCTTTTCAGAGCGACGCACGCCCGGGCCTGATCGACTGGATCTCGAACGGCTATCGCACCAATACGGCGCTTAGCGTCTACAACGTCAACAACATCGCCTATCACCCCGATTCGCTTGATCCGCCGGCGCTCAGCTTCCTCTATGGCGACGTGGCGATGGCGACGCTCGATACGCCCGCAGCCGATGTGCCAACCTGGACGATGCTGTTTTCCGCCCTGCCCGCGCCTGCGGCCATCAACGAAACCACAGGCACCGGCTATCATGTGACGGTCACCGGCTATGGCCGCACCGGCAGCGGCACCACCGGCAACAGCGTGGGCATCGATTTCCGCCGCAAGACGGCCGAAAATTTCCTCGGCATGCTGGGCTCGCTCGATGACATCGACAGCTTCCTGTTCGGCGCGCCCGGCGGCTACACGCAAAATCTCTACCAGACCGATTTTGACGATCCGGATCGGGAGAACCCCTTTGACTTCAACGCGTTCAAGGATGACGCCCTGCCCAACGAAGGCAATACCGCGGGCGGCGATTCGGGTGGTCCGCTGATCCTCGACCAAGCATTTAGCGAAAAGACGATCCTGGGCGTTCTTTCTGGTGGCAGCCGCTATTTCTTCGAGCAGCCCGAAAGCTCTTATGGCGGCACCTCCTTCTATCAGCCGCTCTACCTGTTCTGGGACTGGATCGCGCAGAACAACCCCTATCGCTATGCCACGACCAAGGCGGGTGACGGCAAGTGGAGCGATGCCGATCACTGGGTAACCGCGCTCGACCCCAATTATCGTATCATCGACAGCAACGGCTCGCTGGTGAATGGCGTTCCGACATCACCGGGAGCGGGTGCGTTCGGCCAGGACGACGCACAGAAATTCGGTCAGCTCTGCTACCAGCCCACCGATGGGTCGGACAATGTCTGCTATGACGTCGGCACCGACACGCTGATCGTCAATGGCGAACCGGCGACGGGCGAAACGCAGGCGGTCGCCAACGCCGGCGGCAAGACGGTGTCGAACAACAAGGGCAAGGTCGAGATCGCCGAGCGCAGCCCCACCGCCGCCAATGCTTCGCTGAATTCAACCGCGCAGCCGCAGGCGGAAGGCGATGTTTCGGCGACCGCCCTGCCCGACGCTACGCTGGCCAACGGGCTGCCCGGCGCGAGCGGTTTTGTCCCCGATAATATCGATCCGGTCGCATCCCAGGGCGTCATCGGGCGCTATTATGACGTGACGCTGAGCGCCGCGGGCACCACCACGCTCGACACCGATGTGACGATCGATCGCTTCACGATTTCCGGCGGGGAGTCGGCGCTCGACATCACCAGCGAAGGATCGCTGACCAGCGAGATGGACGTCGCCCATCTGGCAGGCCGCGTGAATGTCGACGGGTCGCTGACCAGCACGGGCGATTATTTCCTGCTGTCTGGTTTGCTGTCGGGTAGCGGCACTCTTCGCGCCCCCTTCCTCACCAGCGTCATGGGCACGATCGCGCCCGGCGGCGTCGGCACGGTCGGTACGTTGTCGGTCGAAGGCAATGCGATCCTGACCTCGGGCAGCACGCTGCACATCGACATCGGTCCCAATGGCGCGTCGGACGTGCTGGCAGTCAAGGCCAGCGACGCTGGCGATGATGGCGTCGCATCGGTCGGCGGCCGCGTGGTCGTTGGCGCGACCAGCGGCACCCGCCCGCGCTATGGCGACAGCTACACCTTGGTCACGGCCGAAGGCGGGGTCGAAGGCAGCTTCGAGCAGCCTGCGCAGCTGACCGCGATCCTCAAGCCTGTGCTGAGCTATAGCGACAATGCCGTTTCGATGCGCATTGACGCCGGGCTCTATGCCGATGTCGTCAATGGCGCGTCGGTAACGCAAACCAGCTTCGCGCAGTTGCTCGACCAGAACCGGTCGCTCTACGCCAATTATGCCAACCTCTATGGCGAAGCGGACCTTCTGAGCGTCGAGGGCATTCAGGCGACCCTGGAGGCGATGGCGCCGCGCACGGAGACGCTCAAGACGTCGATGAGCGAAGTGCTCAACGACAATATGGCGCGTTTCTATCGTGACCGGCTGACCAAGCTGGACGGCGGCGCAATGGGCGGCACGCTGACCATGACGGGTCAGCCGATGCAATTGGCGGCCGCGAGCCTCAACAATATCGACCTCGGCATGGATCAGGGCGGAAACGAAAGCGTGACGCGTGAAGGCGTTCTGCCCGACGATATGAGCGCGTTCCTGGCGGGCGGCTATATCGACGGCAAGGCGCAGCCCATGCGGTCGACCATGCCGATGGGCCGCGACACGTTCGATGGCTGGTATGTGGCGCTGGGCATCGAAAAAGCGTTTGGCGACAATGGCGTCGTCGGTCTTTCGGGCTCGTTCAGCGAACTCAAGGGCAATACGGCTGCCAGTGACTGGGGCCGGGCGCGCCTGTATCAGGGTACCGTCTATGGCGCGTTCGACCTTGGCGGGCTGAAGCTCGACGCGGTCGGCAGCGCGGGCACCATGGCAACCCGGTCGCGCCGCTCCTTCTCGGTCGGCACCACGCCCTACACCCTGTATGGCAGCGATCAGGAACTGGCGCTGTCGGGTGAAATCGGCCTCAGCAAGGCGCTGGGCAATGATGGCTTCAGCATCGTCCCGCGCGCGGCGCTTCGGGGTGCCTATATCAGTTCGGGCAACTTGGCCGAATATGGCGGGGATGCGGCACTGGTCATCCATCGCCAAGCGATCAAGAGCACCCAGGGTCGTCTGGGCGCAACCGCCAAGGCCGATCGCGGTGGCTTCCGCCCCTATCTTACGGCGAATTATGTCCATGAGTTCCAAGATCAACCCGCCTTTTTGCAGGCGAACCTGATCGGCGGTACCGGCCCGCTCGCGCCGTTCGCGCTGGGCGGCCAGGACAGGAACTGGGCCGAAATTGGCGGTGGCCTGACGGTTACGACCGGCAATGTCGACATCAGCCTGTCGGCCGACACGACCGCCTGGCGCAGCGACGTCGAATATCAGAGCTATCGCGCAAGCCTGAAATTCCGCTTCTAATCGACGCTTCAATCATGAAGAAGGGCCGCTTCCAACGCGGAGGCGGCCCTTTTTTTGCCAGCAAATGGGAGCATGGGTCCGTCGCCTCTGACGCGGGCGGGAAATATGCGTGTCAGCGCCGCTGTACGATCGTGAGAATGACTGATCGACCGAACCAAATCTGTTTCGCTTCGACTGAATGCCTCCCTAAGCCTTGAGCCGAATTAGGCAGAGCACCTTCCTTGCGTCAGCGCATCCAGCTCTCCGAAGTTTTTGGACAGAACACCCTCGTGGTCCGTCAACCGAGCCGGGCGAAGGGACGAGGATCGAGGGCAATGCCCTTATCATCGGCGTCTACCCGCCGAGTTCATCGGGTCAAGCATCTTGCCCCGCCATTTGGCTAGACGGGCCCCGTATCAGTGTGCCGTATGGCGACGAAGGCCATCAACCATAATTGCAAAACACGCCGCCAGCAGCACCGCATCCTTGACGAGAAACTGTCCGGTCGACCCCAGGAACGGCGCGCCATAGCCGGCTTCCCAAAAAGCTGGCGCTCCAAGTGCAAAACTAAGCGTCACACAGAAGGTGAATATGCCCATCAGTCCGCCAACAAAACTGGCCCGCGCGGAGAATGCGCCGACTGCGATCATCGCGCCAGTCAACAACTCGATGGTTCCGATCACATTGCTCGCTCCACTTTCGCCCCAGAGCGGATACATCCACGCGAAAAGCGGGTAATGGGCCGCGATCTTAGCCACGCCAGCCGCCTCATATTCAGCAAATTTGGCGAGGCCGAAAAGCATGAAAATGAGCACGATGGTCCACCGTAGGCCGGCCATCACCACAGCTTCACTGAAAACAAAGTTCTTCATGGTTCGCTCCCGTATCCAGCCCTAATACGCGGCGGCGCGAGACATGGTTACACAATGATCGGCAAAATCGCATGTGGCTGGCAGCGCCGCTGCGCTGGTCCGGTTCGGCAGCCGCTTTGGTACGCGGGAGTGCCGGACAATATTGCCCACACGGGGCTATCTGGAGCGATCGCCGGGTCACCTATGCCCGCATTGCCGCAGTCATCCGGGTGCCGCCTCGATCGCGACGATCAGGCCATCGCCGATCCAGCGGCCGAGCCATTCGCCCGCCCGAGCCGCGCCTTCGGCCGCTCCGTGTATATCCACGACGCCGTCGCACAGATCGCCAAATGCCATACCGCCCCGGATTTTCAGCAAAGCCTGATATTCAAAAGCCTCCAGGAGACGGATGCGATTTCGGTAATCCTGTCGCCACACCAGGGCGATACTGGTCAACGGCTCCGCAGCGGGAGGCGTTTCGTTTCCGACCAGGGCTGACCAGATTGCAAAAGCGTTGGTCGTGAGTTGCACGAAATCGATCGTCGGCGCGATGCGCAGAATCGCGCTATCCCACGTCACGTCATGAAGCTGCTCGACCGTCAGCGCTGAATGATCAGAGGCTACAAAGCATTCCCCAAGCGCGAGTTCGATACGGGCGATCTCCGCTATGTCCGCATCCTTCGGATAGAGCCAGGCGAGCGTTTCAGGAAAGTCACGCGCGTAAGCATCAAGCGTCCAACTGCTGGGCGGCACCCGGTCGATATGTTGCGCGGCCGCACGAAGAAATGCCTGGTCTCCAATCCAGGCATGCGTCTGTGCGAAGCTGCCTTCCAGCACTGTGACAAGCTGCGCGCGATAATTGTTCAAATAGACGCTCAGTCCGGGCCTGGCCGACGCACCCAGACGTGTAGCGGCAGTCTCGTCCTCGGCCAGGAGGAAGGCGCGCAAGTCGCGTTGCAGCGCTAGCAAGTTCATGGCGTCGTACCGACCCGCTCACGCGCGATCTCCCGCGCGGTCCCAAGTTCGCCCAGTAAATCATGCAGCGGCGGAATAGCGTCGTCGCGCTCGATCATCGTCGCCACCGGTCCAAGTCGCGGCAAGACGTGGGCATAGAGACTCCACACCGACGCCGGGACCTGCCGGTCATGCGTATCGACGAGCAACGTTTCGCCTCGGCTGTGGCCCGCCAGATGGATCTGGCGCACGCGTGCATGAGGCACCGCATCCAGACAAGCGAGGGGATCAAACCCATGATTGCTGGCGCTGACGAACAGGTTGTTAACGTCGAGCAACAGCTCGCAGCCCGTTCGAGCACACATCATGTCGATGAATTCCCATTCGCTCATGTCGGAGGATGCAAAGTCGATATAGGTTGAAGGGTTCTCGATCAGCATGATGCGGCCGAGCGCCTCCTGCGCGCGGTCGATATTGGCGCAGACGATGTCGAGTGCTTCCTGCGTATAAGGCAATGGCAGCAGGTCGTGCGCATTGAAGCCCTCCAGCCGGCTCCAGCTTAGATGATCGGAGATGAAAAGGGGCTCGACCTCATCGACCAACGCGCGCAGTCGCGCAAGATACGCGCCATCGACCCCATCTGCCGAACCAAGTGACATCGATACGCCGTGCAGCGCCACCGGGTAGCGCGCGCGGATATCGCGAAGAATCTGCCGGGGACGGCCGCCGTCGACCATGAAGTTCTCGGAAATCACCTCGAGAAAGTCGACAGCAATCCTATGTTCGAGAAAGTCGCCATAATGGGGCTTGCGCAGGCCAAGGCCAAATCCGGAAAAGGTCGGTGTCATCTGGTCGCTCCCTGCCGGGGATGATCGGCCCGGCGCGATGACACGCCGGGCCAATGGATATCATTTCGGCTCGGTGAGGCTACCGCCGGCCTTCGTACAGGCCTTGGCGGTCATCGCCTTAAAGCCTTGGCCCTTGCAGTTGTTCAGCCCCTTGCACTCGTTGCTCGCGGTCTTGCAGTCTGACGTGCCCTTGCAACTGTTGACGCCGTAGCAATGGACGGTCTGGCCTTTGGCGGCCGTGCTATCGTTGGCGAAGGCCACAGTCGGCGCAGCGGCGGCCGTGATTGCAATGGCGGCGGCGGCAGTCGCGACGCCGAAGCGGGAGTCGATCATGAGCATGGCACGTTCTCCAGAAAATATGTCTGCCGTGATGGCATCCACCATTCGGACCACGGGAGGCGCTGGTTACAGCCGCGCCTGTGAAATCCGATTATGCCGGACCTGACGCCGATCATCGCGCCGATAGCAGCAGACTCAAATCCAACGCCGGGAGCCATATACCCTGACCGGGTGAGTGCGTTGCGGGCCAGACCGGGTGAGTGCGTTGCGGGGCAGAAGTTTACCAGCGCAACAGGCGGGGGCCCAGCAAAGCGCCGAGTAGCGTCGCGAGCAGGATGCCAAGCGAATACCATGTCAGTACGAAGATTGCCGATACCTCCGGACAGTGAAGACAATAGACCGTCGCGGCGAACGCGCCTGCCGACAGGCCTGCGGCTGCCCCAGCGGCGCGCAGCCGGCTTGGCGCCAGTTTGCGGAATGACCACAATAACCCGGCAAAGATCGGCGCAGAAAGGGATAATACCCGCCAGGGACATGTTTTCCAGCTCTGTCCGAGCCACATGGTCAGCCAAGCCGACGGCGGTGTGCGGGCCAGTTCGAGAAATCCGAGACACGCCAGCAACATGACGGGCACCGCGATCAGCCACAGACCGCGCACGCGGCCGGCATCTGGCCGCGCAAGTTGCGCCGTCACAGCCAGCGCGACTGCGGATAGCGACAAGGTATAACCCCACTTTATCCAGAAGGCCGGGCCTTGCATGGCGACGCCGAGATCGGGGCGCATCCCCATACCGATCGCCGTCAATAACGCGGCCACCATGCCGCCGATCGCGACGCCGATCGCAATCCGCCGCCATACAGATCCTCTGCGTACCGGGCGCGTATCCCGAGCAAGTCTGAGAATAAGATCGTCGGTGTTCATCGCTCGGTCCTCTGCACCTTTGCGATCAGGGCCTTGAGCCCGCGATGAACCGAAACCTTCACATCGGATTGACCGATGCCCCCCGCAGCGGCCGCCTCTGCCGTCGTCAGGCCATCTATGTGGGTTGCGACAATCATGCGCGCCTGCTTGGGGGGAAGGCCTGCAAGCAGGTCGTCGATATCTAGCCGCGCGATCAGGCCGGCTTCGAAGTCTTCGACGACCAACGTCTCTTCCAGGTCTCCTATGGGACGCAACCGGCCGGCCCGTCGGAAATGATCGATCATCTTGTAACGCGCAATGGAAAACATCCACGCAGTGAATGGGCGATCGCGGTCATAGGTCCCGCGGCGTGTGTGAACGGCGATCAGGGTTTCCTGCACAAGATCCTCAACATCGTCATCGGCACCGCGAACTCGTCGCCGATAGAATCCTCGCAGCAGCGGAACGATCTGGCGCAGCAATGACGCGTGGGCGGCGGCATCGCCGCCAAGCCCGTCTATCATCAGTCCACGTAAGACTTCCTCGCCCGTCTGCATGCACTCTCCTCGCATGTAGGTTCGTCCTGGGCAGCCTAAAGGTTACACGGGGCGCAAATGATTTTTCTGGTCCCGGCTGTAACGCGGACTGATCCGACAGCGAATGACCTGTCGTGGCACGGGTCCCCCGCCTCCTTCCCGGTCACCGCGCGGCCCAGGCAATTCTGCCGGGCCGCGCGAAGAGGCGATATCTGGAAGGACTTAGATTATGCGCACCCATGCCACATTGGCGGCGAGTATCGCCATCATGACAGTAGGCCTCGCTGCGCCGGTCGGCGCGCAGACCAAACCCGCGATGGAAAAATGCTATGGCGTTTCGCTCGCAGGCAAGAATGACTGTGCTGCCGGGCCGGGCACGAGCTGTGCTGGAACGTCGAAGGTCGACTATCAGGGCAATGCCTGGAAACTAGTGAAGGCGGGCACCTGCACCAGCATCAAGACGCCCAAGGGCAACGGCTCGCTCGCACCGAAGAAGGCCTGACAGCGATCGGCCGGGCAGGCTCGCGCCATCCCGGCCGATTCATGCGAGGAGTTCATCCATGAACCTGTCACCGACATCCTATGACGGCATAACCGCGCGCTTCTCCGCGCTCCTGCCCGATGCTTTGCTGCTGCTCGTCGCCCGCCTGGGTAGTGCAGTCATCTTCTTCCTCTCGGGACGTACCAAGGTCGAAGGCGTCATCACCATCGCCGACAGCACCTACGAACTGTTCCGTACAGAATATGCGCTGCCGTTGATCTCTCCGGAACTCGCCGCGACGGTGGCGACCTGGTCGGAACATGTGTTCCCGTTACTGCTCATAGCCGGTCTGGGCACCCGTCTTTCGGCGCTCGCTTTGCTTGGAATGACGATCGTGATCCAGGTCTTCGTCTATCCCGACGCCTGGCCTACCCATCTAAGTTGGATCGCGATCCTGCTGCCGCTCGTCGCGCGCGGTGGCGGCGCATGGTCGGTGGATGCGCTGCTGCGACCGGGACTTTCCCCAAGACCCGGCGCGGCAATATGAGGGAGGAGCAAAAATGGTCGAACCATTCCTGGATAGCGCACTGCAATATGGGCAACGCGCTCACCTGAAGCGCAGGATACTCAAGCTCGCTGCGGGCGTGCGCTCGGCGGCGCCGGTGTCCTGAACATCCTCAGTGGCGATGGTCCTGAAGAGGCCACAGCACACCACCTCCCACTGGGTGCGGGATCAGAAGTCCTCGGTATCGATGGTCGCGCGCATGACGTCAGGATAGCGATGGCCGGACACGGTCTGCTGGTTCACGATGGCTCCCACCCTCTCCAGCACGGCGTCATCCAGCGCCAGGTCACGAGCCGCGATATTCTGCGCCAGATGGTCGCTGTTCACCGTACCGGGGATCGCGTGCACATGGTCGCCGCGAGAGAGAACCCATGCGAGCGACAGTTGCGCCGGAGTGATGCCCGCATCCTCTGCGACAGCGTTGAAGGCGCGGATCATGTCCATGTTGCGCGGCCAGTTCTCCCGGCTGAAGCGCGGATGCGTGGCGCGCAGATCCTTCTCCGCCAGCACGAGAGGATCGCCCAGCGCGCCAGCCAGTGCCCCGCGCGCGACGGGTGAAAAGGCGACGAGCGCAATGCCCAGTTCCCTCGTCGTCTCCAGCACGCCGAGTTCGACGTTCCGCGTCCAGGGCGAATATTCGGCCTGCACCGCCGCCATCGGATAGGCTTCATGCGCCTCGCGGATATGCGCGCTGCTCCATTCGGAAACGCCATAGGCGCCGATCTTGCCCGCGACGATCGCTTCGGCGAGCGCGCCGACGCTGTCCGCGATCGGAACCTTTGGATCGAAGCGATGCATGTAGAAGAGATCGATATGATCGGTCTTCAGCCGCTTCAGGCTTGCCTCGATCGAGGCCCTCATGGCCTCCGGGCTGCAATCGATGCCCCGGCGTGGGCCGTCGACGACGATGCCGGTCTTGGTCGCCAACAGGAATTCATCGCGCCGGTCCATGATGGCGTCGCCCAGAATCTCCTCGGACACGCCTTTGCCATAGATGTTGGCTGTGTCGAAGTGATCGTAGCCGAGGTCAAGCGCCTGGCGAAAGAGCCGCACCGCGTCCTCGCGCGGAGGCGGCGAGCCATAGGCCCAGGCCACGTTCATGCAGCCAAGGCCGACGGCGTTTACGCGGCGTCCGGCGAGGTCGCGCGTCATCAGGACCAGCCGTCCTGCGCTTCGAGGCTGGCGGCAAGCTCACCGATCACGCGGTAGCAATCGAGCACGCTCGAGACCGAGCTGTTGGGCGCGCGCCCCTCCCGGATGGCGGCGATGAACTCGCGGTCCTGAAGTTCGATCCCGTTCATGGACACATCGACCTGCGATACATCAATCGGCTCCTCATGCCCGGTGACGAGATCGTCGTAGCGCGCGATATAGGTACCGGTATCGCCGATATAACGGAAGAAGGTTCCGAGCGGGCCGTCATTGTTGAACGACAGGGCCAGCGTCAGGATCTGCCCCGCTTCGGTCTTCAGCTGGATCGACATGTCCATCGCAATCCCCAGATCGGGATGCCGTGGTCCCTGCAGCACATTGGCTGTGATCACCTTCGATCCGGTCATATACTGGAAGATGTCGATGCTGTGCGCGGAATGGTGCCACAGCAGATGATCCGTCCAGCTGCGGGGCTGGCCCTTCGCGTTCATGTTCTTGCGGCGGAAGAAGAAGGTTTCGACATCCATCGCCTGAATGTGGAACTCGCCTGATTCGATCCGCTTCTTCACCCATTGATGGCTGGGGTTGAACCGGCGGGTGTGGCCGACCATGCAGACAAGCACGGTTTCCCTGGCTTTTGCCTCGACCGCCTGTGCATCCTGCCAGCTGTCGGCGAGCGGAATTTCGACCTGCACATGCTTGCCCGCGTCCATGCAGGCAATGGCCTGCCCGGCATGCATCTGCGTTGGGGTGCACAGGATGACCGCATCCACTTCGGGCAAGGCCAACGCTTCGGCCAGATCGGTACCCGAATGCGGCGCGCCATATCGGGCGGCGACATCCGCGGCCTGCTCCGCTGACCGGGAGATGACCGAGGCGATCTCCACACCTTCGATATTCCTGAGGCCATCAAGGTGCTTTTCACCAAAGGCGCCCGCGCCGACGAGTGCGATCTTCATGTTTCGGTCTCCCGGATAAAATGGGGTTGTCAGGCGATCGGTGCCTGTGCGGTCGCGTCATTGCCTGCCGGTGTCGGGCCGGGTGGAATGGTGCCATCCACCGGTTCGAGCACCAAATGGCCGAGCGCCGTATTGCTGACAGGCACATGATAGTGGCGGTGAAGCGCCCTTGTGCGCGTCCCCAGCGCGCCGCGCATGATCAGCCACATGACCATCTCGATCCCCTCGCTGCCTGTCTCGCGCAGATATTCGATATGGGGGATATGGCGCAGCTCCTGCGTGTCGCCGGTCAGCCGGTCAAGGAAGCGGTTGTCCCATGCCCTGTTGATGAGGCCCGCGCGCGGCCCCTGGAGCTGGTGGCTCATGCCGCCTGTGCCCCAGACCTGCACTTTCAGATCCTCGGGGAAGCTTGTGACGGCGCGTGCAATCGCCTCGCCCAGCGCCCAGCAGCGATTGCCCGACGGCGGCGGATAGGTCACGACATTGACGGCGAGCGGGATCACCCTGACCGGCCATGTGTCGACATGGCCGTACATCATCGACAGCGGCACGGTCAGGCCGTGGTCCACCTCCATCTCGTTGATGATCGTCATGTCGAATTCGTCGAGGATCAGCGACTGCGCGATATGCCAGGCAAGGTCAGCGTGTCCCTCGACCGGCGGCGCCGGGCGCGCGCCGAATCCCTCATCCGCGGGGTGGTAGACGTCGCCGCAGCCAATGGCGAAGGTCGGGATGATCTTCATGTCGAACGCCGATGCGTGGTCGTTATAGACCAGCACGATCACATCGGGTTTTTCGTCCGCGAGGAAACGGCGGGTCCATTCGAAACCGTCGAAAGCGGGCTTGAAATACGCCTCGCCCTCCTTGCCATGATCAAACGCATAGCCCAGCACGGGGATATGGCTGCACGCTATGCCGTGGGTGATGCGCGCCATCAGTTCTTGTCCCTTATCGAACGGAAACCGTCCGGCGAGCACCCGCCAGCGTTCATCATGGCCTGATAATCCTCGACGCTCATGCCCGTCATCGTCGAGACGGCCTGAACAAAGGACAGGCCGTCACAGGAAATAATCTTGGTGAGGAAATAGATGTTCCCGCCAAGATCGAGCAGCCGGTTGTAATCCCGGTCGAGAATGGCCTGCTTCTGCTCGTCGGCTGCGCGCCATGGGTGAGCAGGTCTTGCTCGCCAGCGGCCATGAACCTCCGCGCGAACTGCTGCGTCGGTCGCTGGCCGAGGCGTTGCTGCGCATCGCGGCGGAGGAATGCGGCCAACCGGCGCGCCAGCATGGCGACCGCCTTGTCACGCGCTTCCAGGCGCTGGTCGAGGCGCATTGCCGTCGGGAGCGGCGGCTGGCTTTCTACGCGCAGGGGCTATGTTGTACCGAGCGTACCCTCACGCGGCGGGTCGGGGAGGCGCTGGGGGTAAGCCCGATGGACTATCTCCACCAACGCCTCGCGGTCGAGGCGACACGTCTGCTGCGCTTCACCAATGCAAGCTGCGCCGATGTCGCCGACGAGTTGTCGTTCGAGGACCCGTCCTATTTCTCCCGCTGGTATCGTCGCATGACCGGACGACGGCCCAGCACGATTTCGGGCAGGCAGCGGGCGGGCCGGGGGAGTAGCTGATCCACGACGAGCGCCACGCGTGCCCCATTGCTATTTTGGATGCGTTCAGAGGCCGAGGAGACGCGCAGACGAAACCGACCGCTTAAACCGACGCCATTGCCGCCGATTATATCCGTCATTCCCACTCGATTGTGCGCCCTCACCATAACCGTCTGATTCTGTCAGCTAAAATATTTTTCACGTTTCAAGATGCCGCTACGTGTGCCGTCAAAAAGTCGGGCTGTTGATTTCATTGCGCAATTTTTGCCTCCTTTAAAAATCCTCGTTTCGGGACCTATCGCTACCTTTCGCCCCGCTTAGCGATAATTTTACGGTCCTGCACCTCTCACGCGCAATCGAGACAGGGCCAAAAATACCGTCAAAACCTGACTGACGCTAGCTTGGGACTACCAACAAATACCGTCACTGCGTTTCAAGCCTTAGAATTATCGCGCATATGAGATGCGCGATGATCCATCGATTCAGGTAGATGCAACCACTGCAACAACTTAGCAGCACCGAGCCGATATCGTGCAACACCGCCCGCAAACACCACCGAGCCACGTCGCCGACGATGTCGAGGATGCCCTACCACGGTCGCGACACTGCCGGCTAGCGCGCCGTCAATCGCGAACCGATCAGTCCCGATCCCCCGCGTCGCCGCGCAGTGCGTCAAGCACCTGACAGTCTTCGACACTCGTCCGGCTGCAACCGTCAAGTGCGTCGACCAGAACCGTCTCGAGCACCTTCAGGTCGGCAATCTTGCCGCGCACTTCGGCGAGGTGCGATATCGCGATTTTGTCGACTTCGGCGCAGGAAGCGTCCTGCCGGCGTTCGGAAAGCATTAAAAGGCTGCGAATGGAATCCAGGGAGAAGCCGAGCTCGCGCCCCTTTCGGATAAAGCCCAGTCGGTCAAGATGCGCATGTCCGTAGACGCGGTGCCCGCCGGTCGTTCGCGCCGGCTCCGGCAACATGCCGATGCCCTCATAATAACGGATCGTCACGACACGGCAGCCAGTCTGGCGCCCGAGTTCGCCGATGGAAAAACTGTCGCGCATATTCCTCTTGAACCTATAGCTACTGTAGGTCCTATAGGGAGATTTTAGCCTCGCTGCCAATCAGATTGGAACGCCGATGAAGGAATGCTGTCCTGGTGTCGCCGACCACCAAAGCCAGCCCACTCCGGACACGGCTGGGGAGCCGGCGCCAATCGCCCCTTCTTCGCTTGCTCTCTCCCCGGGCGCACAAGCCGATTGCTTCGCTGCGAGGGGAGCACGTCCCGAAGTCGAGCGGCCGGTACCAAATTCCGCAATTGACGACTCCAGACATGTCGCAGGAGACGATTGCTGCTCCGCCAAGGAGCAGGAGATCGCCGCGCTTGGAGCGCATGCCGACGTGAAGCGAATTCTGCAGATCGTGCTCGCGATCAATCTCGCCATGTTCTTCGCCGAGTTTACCGCGGGCATTCTTGCCCGATCCTCCGCTCTGATGGCCGATTCGGTCGACATGCTCGGTGACGCGCTCGTCTATATTCTCAGCCTCTACGCGCTCAATCGAAGCCTGCGCTGGAGAGCCGGCGCTGCGGTCGTGAAAGGCGGGATCATCGCCGTCTTCGGGGTATGGGTGTTCGTCGAGGTCATCCTGAAACTGGCAGGCGGGACCGTTCCCGTCGCGCAGACGATGGGCATTTTCGGATTGATCGCGCTCGTCGCCAATCTGACCTGCCTCGCGCTTCTCTACCGCTTCCGAAATCGCGACGTGAACATGTCAAGCACGTTCGAATGTTCGCGCAACGACGTCATCGCGAACACCGGGGTGCTCGTCGCGGCGGCCGGCGTCTATGCGTTCCGCGCCAGCTGGCCGGATATCGTCGTCGGAAGCATCATCGCCTTGCTCTTCTTCCGTTCGGCGATCCGCGTGCTTCGCGAGGCTTGGCCGCAATTCAGGTCGGCCCGCCCGCAAACCGCGGTGCCCCTGGATTGATCGGAGCCCATTGTGACTTCTGTTCATCGCGCGGATCGAAACGCCTGGCTGATGCTCGCGGCCGCCTGGGTCGTCGCACTGCTCGCAAGCCTGGGCGCGTTGTTCGTCGGGGAGGTGATGGGTCAGGCACCTTGCGTGCTTTGCTGGTTTCAGCGCGCCTTCATGTTTCCGCTGGCGATCGTGCTGGCGGTCGCGGTTCATGTTTCGGACATGCGGGTGTGGCGTTATGCGCTTCCACTAGCGGGTCTCGGATGGGCCATCGCGCTGTATCATAGCCTGCTTTATCTGGGACAGATCGCGGAACCGGTCCGGCCATGTGGCGCCGGTCCCTCGTGCTCGAGCGCCCATATGGTCATTTTCGGGGCTGTGCCTCTTCCTCTCGTCTCGCTCGGTGCTTTCACTGCCGTCGCAGTCCTCCTTATCCTCTCTCGCAGGAGCGCTAACCTATGAACAGGAAGGTTCTGGTCCCCATGGTTCTCACCCTCGGCATAGCGGCCTTCGTGGCTGGCATCTTTCTCTTCAACGGCTCCGTCGGGAACGTCGGGGCCTCGAATGTGGTTGCGGGGAATGCCACCGCGCCCGGTGCTTCCGTCGCAACCTCGGGCCTGAAGGCTCAGGGCCTGCCGAGCGAAACGCTCGTGCGCGCCCATTCCCCTGTGATTGGCCCCCGCAACGCGCCGGTGACGATCGTCGAGTTCTTCGATCCGTCCTGTGAAGCCTGCCGCGCCTTCTACCCCGAAGTGAAGCAGATCATGGCACGATATCCGAGGGAGGTGCGGTTGGTCGTGCGCTACGCACCGAACCACCCCGGGTCCGAAGAGGCCGTGCGCATTCTGGAAGCGGCGCGTGCACAGAATGTGTATGTTCCGGTGCTTGAAGCCGTGCTCGCCCAGCAGCCGCAATGGCACGATGGCAACATGGAGAGCGCGTGGTCAGCCGCAGCTGCGGCCGGGCTGAACGTCGAGCGCGCCAGGGCCGCGCTGAACGCCCCTGCGGTGACGGCGAACATGCAGCAGGATATCGCGGACGGCCAAGCCCTCGGCGTCAAGGGAACGCCAACCTACTTCGTCAACGGCACGCCATTGACCGAGTTCGGGCTGCCGCAGCTTGAGGCGCTGATCCGCGCTGAAGTGGAAGCCCGCCGCCGATGATCGCGATCACCTGCGCCGTGTTCAACGGGTTCGGGCGATGAGCCGCCGAATGAAAGTGGGCATTGCGGCCCTCGCGTCTGTTCTTGTCCTGGCCGCGGCGACGGCTCTGACGATTGGCTGGAGCCCGATGGCGCCGCGGCCGGCCCCAACTGGTGCGCTCGAAGGAGCGGCAGTCGGCGGGCCGTTCAGGTTAATCGATCAGGACGGGCGGGTGGTTACCAGCGACAGCTTCCGCGGTCGCTACCGGCTCATGTATTTCGGCTTCACCTACTGCCCCGACATCTGCCCCACCGATGTCCAGAAGATGAGCCAGGCTCTGCGGCTGTTCGAGCAGCGCGATCCTGCACGCGCCGCACGCATCCAGCCAATTATGGTGACCATCGATCCGGAGCGCGACACGCCCAAGATCCTGAAGCAGTTCGTCAGTAACTTCCATCCGCGGCTCATCGGCCTGACCGGGCCCCCGGCCGCGATCACCGATACTCTACGGCGCTTCGGGGTCTATGCCAGTCGCCAGCAAGTGGGCGGAGCCAGCAGCTACCTCATGGACCACAGCGCGTTGATGTACTTGATGGGCCCGAAGGGCGATCCAATCACCTTCTTCGCCCGCGATGCGACACCCGATCAGATCGCGTCGGAGCTCGACACTTATGTCAGATGAGGCGAGGCGCTGGTTTCTGCATTGCAAATGCGCGCCACGTGAAGATGCACGGGCATGTCGGCCCATCGCAGCGCTGCGTCACATCGTCGAACCAAGCCCTTGAACCTATAGTTACTATAGACCCTATCTGTCTCGCCAGACACCGCCCGAGGGCGCAGATCGATGCAGGAGAAGAATGATGAGTTTGAGGCTTGGCGACATTGCTCCGGATTTCGAGGCGGACACCACAGAGGGTTCGTTTCATTTCCATGACTGGCTCGGCGGCAGTTGGGCCGTGCTGTTCTCCCACCCCAAGGACTTCACACCGGTCTGCACCACCGAGCTGGGGGAGTTTGCCCGCCTGAAGCCTGAGTTCGACAAGCGGGGCACCAAGCTGATCGGTCTCAGCGTCGACAAGGTCGGCGATCACCAGGGCTGGATGCAGGACATCAAGGATGTCAGCGGCCAGGACGTGAACTTCCCGATGATCGGGGATCACGACCTCAAGGTCTCCAAGCTCTACAACATGCTGCCGGCCGAGGAGGCCGAGACCGAGGGCCGCACCGCCGCCACCAACGCCACCGTCCGCACGGTCTACATCATCGGCCCGGACAGGAAGATCAAGGCGATGCTGATCTATCCGATGAGCTCGGGCCGCAACCTGGCGGAAATCCTGAGGCTGCTCGACTCCATCCAGCTGACGGCGAAGCACCCCGTCGCCACGCCGGTGAACTGGAACCCTGGCGGAGAGTGCATCATCGCCCCTTCGCTGGCGGATGAGCAGGCGAAGGAGAAATTTCCGAACGGTTGGAAGA
Organism: Sphingomonas sp. SKA58; assembly: GCF_000153545.1. Lineage (NCBI taxonomy): Bacteria > Pseudomonadati > Pseudomonadota > Alphaproteobacteria > Sphingomonadales > Sphingomonadaceae > Sphingomonas > Sphingomonas sp. SKA58. The sequence continues at coordinate 279,847 of NZ_CH959306.1, read as the reverse complement.
CGGTGAAGCCGTACCTGCGCACCATCCCGCAACCGGCGGATTGAAGGCCACCTTCGCTGGTAGGCAGGTCGGGGCGAAAGCCAGAGATGGAGTGGCACAGATGCTGAAGAATTTGATGATGCTGGCGGTCGGACCTGCGCTCCTGCTGGTGCCTGGCATGGGGACCGCCGCGGAAAGGCCCGCCGGCGTCATGTATAAAAATCCCGGATGCGAATGTTGCGACGGACATGCCGAGGCGCTTCGGCGGGCCGGCCTCGATCTCCGCGTAGTGGCGAGCGATAACCTCGCGGACCTCAAGACACGCGCCGGCGTTCCCGCCAGGCTTCAAGGTTGCCATACCATACTGATTGGCGGCCATGCGGTGGAAGGACATGTCCCGGTCGCCGCCATCCAGCGACTGCTCGCCCAGAAACGCGCCGTCCGAGGAATCGCCCTTCCAGGCATGCCGGCCGGATCGCCCGGCATGGGCGGCGCCAAGGCCGCCCCCTTCAAGGTGATGAGCTTCGGCGCGCAAGGCACGCAGATCTTTGCAGTAGAGTGATGGACGTGGACCACGTGATCGAACCCGGACCCGGTGAGGATCTGCGCTATCTCCAACGCCGAGCGGAGGAGGAACTGGAAATGGCGCAGCGGTCGATCGTGCCAGAAGCAACGGCCGCCCATTACCGGCTCGCCGAGGCTTATCTCGACCGGATCGAGGCCAACGAAGTTGCGGCAGCAAGCGGACAAAGCGCAGCCGAGCCGGCCGCCCAAGAGCTTGCCCCGCCCGCGACGCTTCGAACCGGAGAAGCCGGACCCTCTCGTACGGATCAGGCCGCGCGATGATCTTCAGGCAGCTTTTCGAACCTGAATCCTCGACGTACACCTATCTGGTCGCCTGCGGCGATACGAAACGGGCCGTGCTCATCGACCCCGTACTTGAAACGGTCGAACGGGACCTCGCGGTACTGGCGGAACTGGGCCTCGAGCTGGCGTTCAGCCTGGAAACGCACGTCCACGCCGACCATGTCACCGCCGCGTGCCGGTTGCGAAGCATGACCGGCTGCAAGGTCGCCTATCCGGAGACGGATGGCCTTGCCTGCGCGGACGTCCTCGTGAACGAGCTCAACCCGCTCCGGGTCGGCGCGCTCCTTCTCCAGCCGCTGTTCACACCGGGGCATACCGACGCGCATCATTCCTATCTTCTAGAGCATCCCGGCGCGCTGCGGGTTTTCACCGGCGATGCATTGTTGATCGACGGTTGCGGACGCACGGACTTTCAGAACGGCGACGCCCCGGCGCTCTATCGTTCGGTCCACGAAAAGCTGTTCTCGCTCCCGGAGGACGCGCTCGTCTATCCGGCGCACGATTACGAACATCGCCATGTCAGCACCGTAGCTCAGGAACGCGATCGCAATCCCAGGCTTGGCGGCGGAAAGACGCTAAACGAGTTCGTCGAGATCATGGCCAACCTCGATCTCCCCTACCCCAAGCGGATCGACGTCGCCGTGCCTGCCAATCTTGTTTGCGGCGCCTGCCCAGGGGAAGATCAGGCGATCGCTGCCAAGCTGCCGGGGCCGTCGCGCCAGGGTTGATCAGAACCGCTTGCCGCTGCGCGGGCCGAAAAGGATGCCACTGTTGACCATTCACAACAACATACTCGATGCGATCGGCAACACGCCGCTGATCAGGCTCCGCCGCGCGTCGGAGGCGACCGGGTGCGACATTCTCGGCAAGGCCGAATTCATGAATCCGGGTCAGTCGGTGAAGGACAGGGCCGCGCTCTTCATCGTGCGAGCCGCCGAGCGCAGCGGCATGCTTCGGCCCGGCGGCGTAATCGTCGAAGGGACGGCCGGAAACACCGGCATCGGCCTTGCGCTGGTCGCCAACGCGCTCGGCTACCGCACCGTCGTCGTTATTCCGGACACGCAGGCGAAAGAGAAGAAGGACATGCTTCGGCTCGCCGGTGCCGAGCTCATCGAGGTGCCGGCGGTACCCTATGCCGACCCCGACAATTATGTGAAACTGTCCGGTCGGCTCGCCCAGGCACTGGCGGAAGTCGAGCCGAACGGCGCCGTGTGGGCAAATCAATTCGACAATGTCGCCAACCGGCAAGCGCATGTCGAAACAACAGGTCCGGAAATCTGGGCACAGACCGAAGGACGGGTAGATGGCTTCGTCTGCGCGGTAGGCACCGGCGGCACCCTGGCCGGCGTCAGCATCGCGCTCAAGGAACGGAACCCCCAAGTCGCTATAGCGCTCGCCGATCCGCCTGGGGCCGCTTTGTTCAGCTACTACACGAGCGGCGAGCTTCGCGCCGAGGGCACCTCGATCACCGAGGGCATCGGCCAAGGACGGATCACCGGCAACCTCGAGGGCTTCACCCCGGACTTCTCGTACCTGGTCCCGGACGCCGAGGCGCTCCGGACAGTCTTCGATCTGCTGGAGCACGAAGGTCTTTGTCTCGGGCCGTCCTCCGGGGTGAACGTCGCCGGGGCGGTCCGTCTGGCACAGCAGCTCGGTCCCGGCCACCGTATCGTGACGGTGCTATGCGACTATGGCACGCGGTACCAGTCGAAGCTCTTCAACGCCGATTTCCTCCGCTCCATGAATCTCCCGACGCCAGGCTGGATCGCGCAGGGCAGTCCGATCGTGCAGGAGGCTTTGAAGCGATGCCGGCCAGAAGGGACCGGGCGATGAAGCCGGTAATGACGAGAGGCTGCGCCGAGAGCGGTTCGTGGAACTGGTTCGGGCAAGACAGGCCTGCGCAGCTCGCATCCTGTAACACTGCGCTCATCGACGACCCGGGGCTCGAGGGGCATGGTTCGACCGCCGATAAGAAGCTCTTGCTCGCCCGGGCAAACCAAGGGGAGTTCGGCTGGGACATGACTTTAATGCCGCGCGGTTTGCCCAAAATAGGGATGGCTGCCGCCAAGCCCCGGCGATTCAATGTAATAGCGCTCCGCCCGGCCGGTCGGCGCGTCCATCACGATCCGGTGAAAGAGGCATGATGTCCGAGCAGTGCGACGTTCTGATCGTAGGCGGCGGACCTGCCGGCCTGACCGCAGCCATTTACCTCTCCCGCTATCATCGCCGCGTGATCGTGGTCGATGCTGGTCACAGCCGCGCAAAGTGGATTCCGCTCTCTCACAACCATGCCGGGTTTCCGCACGGGATTAACGGTGAAGAACTGCTAGGCCGGATGCGCGAGCAGGCCGAGCGTTACGGCGCAACGATCGTCACGGGCCTTATCGAGGAACTCCAAGGCGAGGTCGACGCCTTCGAGGCGCGCGGCGCGGGCATGGCTTTTACCGCTCGCGCCGTCGTGCTGGCGACAGGCGTGGAGAATCGACGCCCTCCGATGGATGGGGCGACGCACCGCGACGCCCTCGACCGGGGGTTGCTGCGCTACTGCCCTGTATGTGACGGCTACGAGGCAACTGGACAGGCTATCGGCGTGATCGGTGCCGACCGTCACGGTGTTGCGGAAGCGCTGTTTTTGCGGACCTTCTCGGACAACGTGACGCTCCTGACCCACCAGTCGGTCGAGCTTTCCCAGACCGATCGCGCCAGCCTGTCGAGCGCCGGCATCAAAGTACAGGAGAGTCCAATCGACGCGCTCGAGTTCACGGACGCGGCAGTGGTTCGGTTACGCGACGGCAGCCTGTGCCGATTCAACACCATCTATCCCGCACTTGGTTCAGACAGCAACAGCGCGCTCGCGAAAGCGTTCGGCCTTAAGCTGAGCGACGATCGCTGCATCGTGGTCGATTCCAAGCAGCGGTCCAGCACCGCAGGAATCTATGCAGCAGGCGACATCGTCATGTCGCTCGACCAGATCAGCGTCGCGATGGGCCATGCGGCGATCGCAGCGACGACGCTTCACAACGATCTGCGCCAACGCGAGGGTACAACCGCCTCGGGAGATTAAGAAGGTCGTTGAACTAATTCGATACGCTGATGCTTATTTGAATACGCAATAAATATAATATCATCTCTTGTTAGTGAACATGAGCTGTCGATCGCATTCCGCCTGCATTCAATATCGCGGTCCTATCTACTAGACGTGACATTCGGTCACGCTTGATGGAGGTAGTCATGAGAGGATCCTTGATTTTTGCCGCAGCCGCGCTGGCGTTTGCTGCTCCGGCTGCGGTGGCCCAGTCCCATGGTGGTTACAGCGGATATAATAGCGGTCCGTCCTACGCCAATCAGGTCCGAGGACACGGCGGATATGGTGATCGTTATCGTGATCGCGACGATGGTTACCGGCAATCATGGCGCGGCAATGGTGGCGGCTACTACCAGGGTGGTTACAGCTACAACAATCGCCACGATCGCCGCGAGGAACGTCGTGAACGCCGGCATGAGCGCCAGGAGCGCAATCAGCGCTACGGGGGTTATGGCTATTAAGATGAAAGCAGCGCTTCCTGGGCAGACCGCCCCAGCGGTGCCGACCAAAGAGAGGAATGCACCATGACGGATGCCGCAACAATACCCGGCACCACCCGGATGCAGGGCATGCTCTGCCCCGTGTGCCGGGTCGACCTCGTGCTCGCCGACAGACAGGGGGTCGAGATCGACTATTGCCCGCAATGCCGGGGCATCTGGCTGGACCGCGGCGAACTCGACAAGATCATCGAGAAGAACGCTTCGTACGAGGCGACGTCGAAACCGGCACCCGATTACCCGCCACAACCGACGGCGCCTGGATATGCTCAGCCCGCTCCTTGGGGCGGGTACAACGAAGGATCTCACGGCGGTGGACGTCATGGCGGCGGGCATGACCGTGGTGGGCACGGCGGCTATCGTCCCGGCGGCTTTCTTGGCGGTCTGTTCCGGCATTGATCCGCAATTGGCCGGCGTTCTGAACAGGCAGCCGCTTCATGGTTGTCGGTGCATGGAGGGAGAAATAGCGTGACCAGAAGATGCGGGCTGACACTTGGGATCATGATCCTTATCCTTTTCGGCTTGGCGGCAGCGCCGGCCGGCGCGCAGGTCTTGTCCCATGGCGCCGGCGTCAACTGGAGCGGTACGCATGGCGGGGTCAACTGGGATGGTGGGCATGCCTATGAGGGCGGAAGCTACGGCGGTTACCCTGCCTCTTCCGCACCCCGTCCCGCGTACCAGATGCCGCAGCCTACGCCTTATCCCATGCATGAACCTCGCACGCCATACGCCCAAAATGACAGCAGCGATCACGCCGTCCGGCATGACGATCGTCGTTCATCACCACCGGCGGTTCGGAGTCTTGACCGCAGGTGAGCCATCCCGGGGCCATCGGGCAACTCGATGGACGCAGGCTGTGATCAGACGGCCATGCTCATGACGTCCTTGTAGGCCGAAAGAACCTTGTTCCGGACCTGCAAGGTGGCTTCGAACGAAACCGAGGCGCGTTGCTGTATCAGCGCCACGGTCGCGATATCGGTCGTCTCACCGCGTTCGTAGGTTTCGGTCGCGACATCCTCCTGTTCCTGGAGCGCATTAACCTTTTGAAGCGCGGTCTGCATCGTCGCGGCAAAGCTCGTCGATGGGGCAGTGCCATCCGGTCCTCGCAGTGCATTTGGCGACGAAGCCGAGCCGACATCCCTCAGCGCGGCATTGCGTTGAAGCACCGCGTTGCGCATCGCCATGACGTCGGCCACGCCGTTCACATTCATGCCTGTCGACCTCTTGCCCCAACGATGGAAAGCGCATCTTCGCGCAAGAACGATTAGAAACCGTTAAGGATGTTTGTTCGGGACTGGCCCCCCGGTCCTCCTGATCCGGGCGATACGCGTCACGGCTGACGGCGGTGTCGGTGCCGCAAGTGAAAGAGCAGACCGCGGCGTCGCGAAAACGGCTCGAACATCTCGTCGGGCCCCTCGGGGTCGAGCAGCTTGCTGTCGGCCAGCCATTTTTCCATCGAAGACAGTTCGGGCAGCTCGTACTCGCGTAGCGAGCGACCCGGTGCCTGCAACGCCGCGATCGTTGCGAGCAACGAGCCGGTTTCGGCGAACTTCGCGATGACCGCGTCCTTGTGGGCGCCGAGGTGCTCGGCGAGCAGACCGGCGCGGATGTCGGCTATCGTTCTATGCCCATCGGCGTCGGATGCCCCGCTCGTGTCGATCGTCACGTCGCATTCGCTGTCGAGGCGCAGCGACCGGTTGTTGAAGTTGGAGGATCCCACCCGCAGCACGACGTCGTCGACGATCATGACCTTGGCATGGACATAGATCGGTGCGCCCGCGGCGGTGAACGGGTGATAAATCCGGAAGCGGTCGTGCACGTCGCGCGTCCTGAGTTCGGCAACCAGCCGGGCACGGGCCGTATCCATCGCGATCGGTTCGAGCCAGCCGTTCGCGGTCGTCGGATTGACGACGACGATTTCCGGACCATCGGCCTCGTCGAGCCGTCTGGCGATCGCCTCGGCGACCCGCCGGGACGCGAAATACTGGCTTTCGGCATAGATCAGCCGCCGCGCCCGCGCGATGAGCGCGACATACAGCGCCTCGATCTCGTGAACCGGTTCCTGGTCGGCGAGCTTTGGCAGCGTGCGCGAGATCCCGACGGGCACGTCCCTGAAGTCCGCCTCGAGCCCGTCAGGCCAGCAATCCGCGCCATCGGTCACGGGCTCGATCGAATACCCGCCGGCGGCATGCCACCGCTCCCGACAGGCGTCGCCGAGGGCGCGTGCCACCGGGCCCTCCAGCGCCATCGCCGCGTCATGCCACGGCCCGTGCGGCGTGCCGTCCGGTCGGATGCGGCGCGGTTCCTCGTCCCGGTGGTCTCGCGTGTCCCACCGTTCGCGGGTCATGTCGATGCCGCCGCAAAAGGCCATGCAGTCGTCGATTACCACGATCTTCTGGTGATGCGATCCTGCGACCGGATGATGCCCGTCGAGTTTGAGGTGGATCTGCCGGTCGCGCATCCAGCGCAGGATCGTGAACAGGGTGCGGCCATGAAACAATGTCTTGAGCGCACCGGTATCCCAGCGGAGTATGTGGATATCGAGCAGGGGACTGCGCTTGACCAGCCAGCTGATGAACGCCCCGACCGTTGGCGGACCCTCGTCCTGACCCTCCCCGGCAAACTGGATCCGGGCGTCGAAGTCCCAGCCGATCAGCACGATGCGCCGCTTGGCCTTGAGCATCGCCGAGCGGGCCGCCCTGAAATAGTCATCGGCGTCGACGATGACGGCCGCACGGCTTGCCGTGGCGGTCCGCCAGAACGCGCGCCGCATGGTGGCGTCGCTCATGGGCTTTGGCACCTCAACGCCCATGACGACGCCCCCACGTCGCTACCCGCCAAGCGTACCAGAGCACGAGCGCGATGATGATCGCCGTCGAGACCGGACCCACATAGCGCTCGACCGCCCCATAGCGCTGCCCCAGCAGATAGCCCGCGGCGGCCAGAGTCGCGGTCCAGGCGGTCGTGCCGATCGTCGACCACAGGAGGAACGGTCCCAGGGGCATCCGCACGAGCCCGGCCGGGATCGATACGACCGATCGCACCGTAGGGACGATCCGCCCGATGCAGACGAACGGGCCACCGTGGCCGCGGAACCAGGTCTTCGCGCGCTCGACCTCCTGCCATTCGAGCGTCAGCCATCGGCCGTGCCGATCGACCAGGCCATGCAGCCGGTCGATGCCGAGCATCCGCGCGACGGCGTACCAGCACAGATTGCCCGCCATCGCGCCCGCCGCTCCGGCGGCGATCACGCCCGGCAGCGACAATGCGCCGCGCGAGGCGCGCAGGCCGGCAAGCGGCATGATGACTTCCGAGGGCAGCGGCGGGAACACGGTTTCGGCGAACATCAGCACCGCGACGCCAAGATAGCCGAGCTGATCCACGAGCTGCTGGATCCACTGGCCCAAACTGCTTCTCCTTATCTTATGTGGGTCGAAACCATTTGTCGTCGCGTATCGCCCGACCTTAATCCGATCCGCGCAGCAATCGACTATCCTGAATCCGGTTCCGGTCGGGCGTTGGCCCCGCCTGGTAGTGCCGGTGCGCTATCCACGTTGTCGCCCTGTTCGCCCGCGGTTTGCTTGAGTGGACGTGAAAGTCGGAGAGTCAGGAAGGTTACAGCGCTGATGATGACGGCGATATCGTACAGCGAATATCCGACCGCGGCACCAACGGCCCCTGTCGCCCACAGGCTCGCCGCCGTGGCCGTCCCTGATGTTCGACTCCCTTGCTTCAGGATCGCTCCGCCGCCGATGAAGCCGACACCGGTGATCAGGCCCTCCAGGATACGTGCCTGGCCGAGCGACGCCCGACCGAGTACCGCAATCGCGATCAGCACGAAACCGCAGCTGGCGATTGCGACGAGCGGAAAAGTGCGCACGCCCGCGCTGCGCTCTTCCTTCTCCCGATCCCAACCGATCGGAAGAGCCAGAGCATAGGCGGCCGCAAGGCTGACCATATGCCAAAGGGTTTCCGACAAGCTACCAGCTAGCAAAGGCAACGGAACTTGCCTCTCGAAAGACTTGGGGATTGCATGGCGGGATCAATGACGGCCACCACCATGTCCGCTGCCGTGGCTACCTCCAAAATGCCCACCTCCAAAATGTCCGCCACCAAGATAACCGCCCCGATAGTGGCCGCCACCGATGCCAATCCCGATTCCGAGCGATCCATAGAAGGGGGAGCCGTAGTAGCCGTAAAGGCTTCCATAGCGGTAGAGATAGCCGCCCCCATAGTAGCCGGCGCCGCGCGAACCACGCCCGCGGTCGGCGACGGCGATCAGACACTCGCTTCTGTCTGCCTGAACCGCACTGCCCGGGGCAGAGGGGACGGCCGTTTGCGGCGTGGCGGGTGCCGGCGGAGCAGCGGATGTTGCCCCGGGCATTCCATTCGGACGGGAGATCGGCACCGCACGGATCGCGCCGGGCGTGTCACAGGGCACGGAGAAGTAAGAATAGGAAAAGGGCCGCGGCGCATAGGTGGCGCAACCGCCTAGCAAGATCGCGCTAGCAAGTGAGCCGATGGAAAACTTTCGGATGTTCGTCATAATAGTTTCATTCCTGTCATGAACGACGCGGCGTCGCTGAGAGGAGGAATGAATCCGGTTTCAGGGGACCATATTGCGGCGGCTTGCTTCTGTGGCTGGGAGGCAGCTGGTACTGCTCTGGACGGATCCGCGTAGGGCAGTGGCTGTTCAGATATTGATTGTGGTTCCGGTTCCGCCTCGCGATTGCCTTCGTCTTCACCGGCGGCTGGAGAACGCATAACTTTAGCTGCGTCGACCGCCCTCAGTGCGTCAATTTCTTCAAAATATGCGTCAGCCATTTTGTAGTGTGCCGCAACTATCTTGGAACTGGTTGCAAGTTGCACCAGCTCAATTTCAGTCTCAGCTCGGTGCTGAAAATACACTATATCATCGTCTATCATTAGGATCCCTCGACCTACGAATGGGCGATTGAAGATTTGGCCGCCCCGCTTCGCTCCATGCAGAGGCCTTGGAATCTTCAAAGACGTGTGCGGATGCGAGTGACACGCTCACCTCATCGGAGAACCTGTCAGTGCATGATTACCGAATTTAAGCGAGTCGAGGGGGTCGTTCCAAGTCAAATGGCGGTGAACTGACAATCGAATTTTCTTTAGTAGATACAAAGACAGGTCGGTTCAGAATAAATAGTGTGGAATGTACGCTCGATCCTACAAAACCTGTTTGCACATCCCTGCAGTGTGAATGCTGACAAGTGACGGCATGGCGAGGAAGGTCTGTTTGATCATTGTCAGATTGTAGTGCCTTTAGTGTAAGATCCGTTCTTGAAACTACTGCCGTTTTAAGCCCATTGTCGGCTGACCAACTCGCGGCGGCTCTGACGCACGCTGCTTCGCCCAGCGAAGGCAGCACCAGGGCCATCAGCGTTGCCAATGCAATCAGGATGGGCAAACGCCGCCATCGCAAAGCTCCGGACGTGGGAAGCCGAAAATCACCGCCATGCAAGCGGTCGAACCGCATGTATGATGCGATTTTAGCGAAGCCCACGTTCAATCACGCAAGTGATGGTACGAGATTTGGTCGAATCAGCCTTCGCCGGAGACGATCCCGATTCCACGCCATTTGACGGGACGGGTTCCTCGCGCCGCGCGCCGGGAGTGTTGCAAGGGACGTGATCGTAGACAGGCGCGGCTGACGCGCGGGGTCGGGCAAGGGGGCCGGTGCATGCGGTGAGCGCGAACATTGCAAAAGCCAATGTTGACCTAGCTGGGAGGCGCATCCTGACCCTTCCTGTTTCTCGTATTCGCCTTACAGTAGCGGTTGCACGCCGGAATCATAGCAAATCCGTTCGATGTTACCTTTGCCTCTGCCGTGTTCCGGACCTGTGCTGAAAACAGTGGAACGGTAGCGCAACAGGCACGATCGAGGCGGGGTACCGCGATGGCCGCGGCATCGGCCTATCGCATCAAGCAGAGAGAGACCCGATGGGAGGAACTGACATGAAACACCGAATGGTTGGTCTGGCTGTCCTCCTGGTGACGGTCCTTCCTGGCGTTGCATCGGCCGCCGCTGATATTGCCATGCACCGCGACCCGGGTTGCGGCTGCTGTGAGAAATGGGCGGTCCAGGTCCACCATCAGTTCGGGCGCAAGGTACAGATCTCGGACGATGCGAACCGGGCGGCATTTCAGCGCCGTATAGGTGTGCCGGCGCAGTTCGCATCCTGCCACACCGCCATCATCGATGGCATGGCATTCGAGGGACATGTGCCGATCGCCGACATGAAACGCGTGCTCGCGCAACATCCAAAGGGCGTCCGCGGCCTGGCCGTGGCAGGAATGCCGCTCGGTTCGCCGGGAATGGAGATGCCGGGTGCGAAGGCGCAGCCCTTCGACGTCATCGCATTCGCCCCAGCTGGCCAGCGCGTTTATGCCCGCCACGGAGGCTAGGAGTTAAGGCCAGGAGGCTTCTTACAGTTGCGCATGATGCTGTACGACAAGCATCACCCGGATATCCATGGTGAAGATATCAATTCTTCGGAGACTGAAATATTAGCATTGAGCAGAACGTGACATTAGACAATACATTATATCTGCAAGACTACCGCAACTTATAGAGGTACTATACCTACGGTAATTGAGCTGGTCATTCCATTACAGCAAGAAGGTCATCAATCGACACGGTGGCAAACCCGGTGAAGCTGTCGGCGACGGCGTATGGAAGGAGTAGGTCGCGTCCCACTGAGAGCGCACCGCAGCTATAAACCACGTTGGGGACATATCCGTCACGTTCCTTTGGACTGGGTGCCAAGACCGGACGCGGCGTGCGTGCCAACAGCTTCGACGGATCGTTCTTGTCTAGCAGGCACGCCCCAATACAGTAATTGCGAACAGTTCCGACGCCGTGAGTGAGGACCAGCCAGCCCTCGTCCAGCTCGATCGGCGACCCGCAATTGCCCATTTGGACGAACTCCCAGGGATAGCGCGGCTCGACTAGCTTTGAGCCACCATTCCAAGCGAGGATGTCGTCCGACGTCAGCAGCCAAATGTTCTTGTTGTCTTGGCGGCCGAGCATCGCGAAGCGACCATCGATCAGGCGTGGGAAAAGCGCCATTCCCTTGCCGCCGGCAGCGTCGCCAGTCAGCGCACGCATCTCGAAGGCGCTGAAATCGGTGGTGGTCAGCAACTCCGAGCGCGCAGCCGCACCACTAAATGCAGTATAGGTGCCATGGTAGGCGAAGACGCCGTCGCCCTCATCGAAACGAACGAGGCGCAGATCCTCGACGCCTTGGCGTTGGCTCGGCATTACCGGGAACAGCACCGTTTCCGAGATGGTCCGGCTTTCGCCCGAATAGAGTCGCACAGAAGCATTGCCCGTATCGGTCTGATCAATGACGGGGGGCACCGACACGGACCCCGGATCGTCGATGCTCAGCGTGCCGCCGGGTGTCCACCGACCCGTACGGAACGTTATGGAAGACAGGTGGCCTTCGCCGATCCCGCGCAGCGACAGAACGAAGCGGACCTCGCCATCCGCAACGTCGACCTGGTGCGGATGGAGCACCGCACTCGGGTTGAACAGTGCCGCCGCCTCATAGGCATATTCCTGGCTGAAGTACGCTCCAATCAACCTGCGTTGCGCGTCGTTGCATCGATCGGCACCGTCGAAGCGATCGGCCATTTCGTCAAAGCGTCGCCGAAGGGTCGCATCAACTCCGCGGTGGTTTTGGTCGAGCGAGGCCGTGACGCCCTCCAACTGCCTGATCAGCTCCGCCTCGTCGAGCGCGAGAATGAAATCGACCGTCTCCTGCGTGCGCGTCTTGCCGCCATCAAAGCCACGTGGGTAGCCGGGCTCGAACGGCCTTACCACCGTGCGGGACGGGTCGGGGCGCAGCAGGATGTCGTGAAAACGAAGTTTCGCGCGTTCGACCATGGTAGACCTTCATGTGTCTTGAGTTCTAAGCCACCGTTTATGGCAGTCAGACACCGTGCGGTAAGCGGGTCGGGGCAGCCAAAGGTATTCTGCCTCACATATGAATTGGTTTGCCCGTCACCGCCATCGCCGCTTCCTTGACCGCCTCCGAATGCGTCGGATGAGCATGGCAGGTGTAGGCGATATCCTCGCTGGTCGCGCCAAATTCCATCGCCTGGGCGGCCTGAGCGATCATCGTCCCGGCAAGCGTGGAGATGATATGAACCCCGAGTACGCGGTCGGTCTCGGCGTCGGCAATGACCTTGACGAAGCCGTCGGTGTTACGTTTCGTCTTGGCGCGGCTGTTGGCCGCGAAGGGGAATTTGCCGACCTTGATTTCCCCGCGGGTTTTCGCCTCCTCCTCGGTCAGGCCGACGCCAGCGATCTCGGGATGAGTGTAGACGACGGACGGGATCACCGCATGATTTACGATGCCGATTTGCCCCGCGATATTTTCAGCGACCGCAATTCCCTCGTCCATCGCTTTGTGCGCGAGCATAAGGCCAGGCACGACGTCGCCGATCGCCCAGACGCCGGGAACAGCGGTTGCAAAGCGGTGGTCCACTTCGATCTGCCCCTTCTTGTTCAAGCCAAGCCCGGTCTTGTCGAGTCCCAGGCCTTCGGTGTTCGGTCGCCGCCCGATCGCGACCAGCACCGCGTCAGCCTCGATGGTTTCAGCTTCGCCACCCGCAGAGGGCTCAACCGTAATGGTTGCGATCGAGCCGTTGCGTGCGACTGCCGTGACCTTGGTGCCGAGCTTGAACGCGAACCCCTGTTTGGCGAAGATGTTGCGCGCTTCCTTGCGCACTTCGCCGTCGAGGCCAGGGAGGATTTCGTCGAGATATTCGATCACGGTCACCTCGGCGCCAAGCCGCTTCCAAACTGAGCCGAGTTCAACCCCGATCACGCCGGCACCGATGACGACGAGATGTTCGGGGACCTTGGAGAACGCCAGCGCCCCCGTGGAGTCCACAACCACTTCGCCGTCCACCTCGACACCCGGAAGCGGTGTCACCGACGAACCGGTAGCGATCAAGACATTCTTCGCGCGAACTATTTTACCCGCGACTTCGACGCTGTCCTTGCCGGTGAAAGTAGCGAGGCCCTTAAGCCACTCGACCTTGTTTTTCTTGAACAGGAAGGCGATGCCGCCTGTCAGCTCGCCAACGGCCTTGCTCTTCTCGGAATGCATCTGCGTCAGGTTCAGGCAAGCGCTTTCGATTTCCACCCCAAACTTCGCAAGAGTGCCCGACTTGGCTTCCTCGTACAGCTCGGACGCGTGGAGCAGTGCTTTCGACGGGATGCAGCCAACGTTGAGACACGTTCCGCCCAAGGTCTCGCGCGCCTCTGCGCAAGCTGTCTTCAGCCCGAGCTGGGCCGCGCGAATGGCCGCCACATAGCCCCCGGGGCCGGCGCCGATGACAAGAACGTCGTAGTCGTAATCAGCCATTTTGAACTCCGTTCGCCCGCAACATTGCATTCTGCTCACGCGACGAAGACCGACATCCGACAATGAGCGATGCTGAATGAACGAAGACGCGGCTTGCCAGGGCAACCTGCCGTCCTCCGCGTCCGTTAACCTCGCAATCTTAAAACAAAGGCCGAGGTTTCAGCTCCGGCCCTCCAAGTATAACTACCCGTAGCGATCATGCATCGCTTGGCGCAACTGTTCTGGCGCATGACGGCGAGCTACGGCTTTGGGGGAGCGCTCGTGTCGCGGTGACCATGCTGATCGAGGTCGCGCAGCTGATGTCCGGGATGGTCATGATGTTGGCCTGGCTGCTCGGTCACGCTTGTGTCGCGATGCCCGTGCTCATCGAGGTCGCTGGGCGTATGGCCGGGATGGGCATGATGCTCGCCGGGAACCTCGCCGCCCGCCGTGTCGCGGTGACCATGCTAATCGAGGTCGCCCGGCTTATGCCCGGAATGATCGTGATGCTGTTCGTCGTTATGATCGGTCATGGGCGAAGTCCTTGATAAGACGCGCGGTCAGTCCGCATGACTGGCATTCTTGACCCGTCCGACAAATGACGCAAGCCGCCGCTAGTTGAAGGTATAATCTACGTTGGTTGGTGTCAAAACCCGTTGAGACTGTTGAAAAACGTGTGCTTGCGACGGCGATGGAGGCGTGATTCACTCCTGGCGGACGGTAAGGGACCACGGGAATGATGGGACGGCAGGTGGCGCAAGGCGCGCTGTTTTACGGTTTCCGGCTCGACGATCATGTGCCGGCTGACCACCTGCTCCGGCGTATCAACGATTTGCTCGACTTCGGCTTTGTGCGTGAGGCGCTGGCGGCGAGCTATAGCGCGAGCGGGCGACCTTCGATCGCTCCGGAGTTGATGCTCAGGATGCTGCTGGTCGGCTACTTGTTCGGCATTTGCTCGGAACGGCGTTTATGGGCGTGTCACTCTCATGCCCGAGCAGCGCCTGCGCTTTGCGCGGAGCCTCTACGGCCATGCTAATCTCTACGGGGTGTTCACCGACATCGCCGTGCGCTGGACCAAGAAGGGCGGTACGATCGCCTATCTCACCCCCACCAGCTTCCTCTTTGGGCACTACTATTCCGCGTTGCGCACGCTGATCGCCAAGGAGGCCCCCCCGGTCGCGATCGACTTCGTGCACGCGCGCCGCGATGTGTTCGAGGACGTGCTGCAGGAGACGTTGCTCGCCGCCTATAAGCGTGGCGCCAAGCCCGGCCGCGCCCAGGTCCACTATGTCGAGGTGACGAACGAGCATGAGGCGCGTGTCATCCGCAATGGCACGATTGGCCTCCCCTCACCCGCCTTGCACTGTTGATTTCCACTGAGAAGTGACCCGGGTAGGGCGTAAATTTCCACTGAGAATTGACCCATGTTGAACTCGTCCCTGGCTTTGACAAGCGAGGGTATATGGAGTGTTGGACATGGCGTTATTGAGCGTTATCCGGCGCTGGCATTTTCGCGATCATCTACCGATCCGGGAGATAACGCGGCGCACCGGACTATCACGCAACACGATCCGCAAATATTTGCGGTCCGAGACGATCGATCCGCGGTTCAAGGTGCCTGATCGACCAAGCAAACTGGACCCATTTGCTGAGCATCTGGCGGCCTGGCTGCGGCGCGATATGGGCCGATCGCGCAAGCAGAAGCGCACGATCAAGCAGTTTCACGCCGATTTGGTGAGCCTGGGTTATGAAGGATCCTACAACCGGGTTGCCGCTTTTGCTCGGGACTGGCGCGAAGATTATCGGCGCCAGCAACAGATTGGCGGGCGTGGGACATTCGTGCCCCTGTCGTTCGCGCCGGGGGAAGCTTTCCAGTTTGATTGGAGTGAGGACTGGGCAATCATCGCCGGGGTTCGGACCAAGCTGCAGGTCGCGCATTTCAAGCTCAGTTACAGCCGGGCATTCATCGTGCGCGCCTACCTGCTGCAAACCCATGAGATGCTGTTCGACGCCCATAATCACGCCTTCCGCGTGCTGGGCGGCGTGCCGCGCCGGGGTATCTATGACAATATGCGCACGGCCGTCGACAAGGTCGGGCGTGGCAAGGAACGCACCGTCAACGCACGCTTCCTGACGATGGTCAGCCACTATCTGTTCGAAGCTGAGTTCTGTAACCCGGCTGCGGGATGGGAAAAGGGGCAGGTCGAGAAGAATGTCCAGGATGCGCGGCACCGTCTGTGGCAACCCACGCCGCACGTCGAAAGCCTTGATGCGCTGAACCTGTGGCTGGAGGAGCGCTGCAAGGCGTTATGGGAGGACATCCCTCACGGGATCGAACCCGGATCGGTTGCCAATGCCTGGGCCGATGAATCTGAGTGTCTGATGGTTGCGGGCAGGCCCTTCGATGGTTTTGTGGAATATCGCAAACGGGTATCGCCGACGTGCCTCATCCACTTTGAGCGCAATCGCTACAGCGTACCGGCCTCTTTCGCCAATCGCACTGTCAGCCTGCGCGTCTATCCTGATCGCTTCCAGGTCGTCGCCGAGGGGCAGCCAATCTGCGCACATCAGCGCATCATCAACCGCTCTCACGACGGTCCAGGTCATACGGTTTATGACTGGCGCCATTATCTGGCGGTCGTGCAGCGCAAGCCCGGCGCCCTGCGCAACGGTGCGCCCTTCCTTGAGCTACCCGATGCGTTCCAGCGTCTGCAGCGACATCTGTTGCGCAATCCCGGCGGCGACAGGGAAATGGTCGAAATACTGGCGCTGGTTCTTCATCATGATGAGCAACTGGTGCTGACGGCGGTCACCATGGCGCTGGAGGCTGGCGTTCCGACCAAGACCCATATCCTCAATCTGCTCTATAGGCTGGTCGACGGAAAACCGATCTCCACGCCGCCGGTGACGGCGCCCCAGGCGCTCAAGCTGGTCAGCGAACCGATGGCCAATGTCGAACGCTATGATGATCTGCGCAAGGAGAAGCGTCATGCGTCATGACCTGCCAGCGGCGCCATCGTCGTCATGCTCCGCAGCCTCAAGATGCATGGCATGGCGCAGGCCGTCACCGATCTCATGGAACAGGGATCTCCAGCGTTCGAAGCCGCCATCCCGATCCTCTCCCAGTTACTCAAAGCCGAGACAGCAGAACGGGAGGTTCGGTCTGTGGCCTATCAGCTCAAGATCGCGCGCTTCCCTGTCTATCGCGATCTGGCCGGCTTCGACTTTACCAGTAGCGAGGTCAATGAAGCTCTGGTGCGTCAGTTGCATCGCTGCGACTTCATCGACATCGCCGACAATATCGTGCTGGTCGGCGGTCCTGGCACCGGCAAGAGCCATGTGGCAACGGCGCTGGGCATCCAGGCCATCGAACATCATCGAAAGCGCGTCCGCTTCTTCTCGACGGTCGAACTGGTCAATGCGCTCGAGCAGGAAAAAGCACAGGGCAAGGCCGGTCAGATCGCCAATCGCCTCCTGCACTCCGATCTCGTTATCCTGGATGAGCTTGGATATCTGCCGTTCAGTGCTTCAGGTGGCGCGCTGCTCTTCCACCTGCTGAGCAAACTCTACGAGCGCACCAGCGTCATCATCACCACAAACCTGAGCTTCAGCGAATGGGCCACCGTGTTCGGCGACGCCAAAATGACCACGGCGCTCCTCGATCGGCTTACCCATCACTGCCACATCCTGGAGACCGGCAACGATAGCTTCCGCTTCAAAAACAGCTCTGCCAAGCAGGCCAGAACCCAAAAGAGAAAACCACGGGTTGACCCACCCGTGACACCCGAAACATAATCCGCAGACGGGTCACTTCTCGATGGAAAACCCGGGTCACTTCTCAGTGGAAATCAACAGGCTTGCGCCAAGCCGCGACGAAAGCGCCGATGGACCGGTTTTGACCCCGGAAGCGGTAGAAATCTGGGCAGCGTCGGAGGCCGGTCAGCCCGATGACGAGGCGGTGCGCCCCAATGTTCAGGGCGGTCGCGAAAGGGGCCTGATCCTGCACAAGCTGCTGGAAGAGGTCCTGACCGGCGAGACGCCGGACGATGCCGGAGCCCTCAGCGAACGCGCACGAGCGCTCATCGGGGAGATCGGCAGGCCCGTTATGGCAGACCCTTCTCAGGGCCTTTCTCCAGACGAGCTTGCCGGTTGCGTAGTCCGCACATTGGCGCTCCCCGAGATCGCGGAGTTGCGTCCTACGTTAGTGCCCGAGCTGGCGGTCTATGCAGCGGTGGACGTTGACGGCGTGGAACAGGCGACTGTGGGAATCGCTGACGCCACCAGCTTCGACAACGCGGGTAGGCCAACCGTTGTGATCGACTGGAAAAGCGATGTGGAGCCGACAGCCGAAACCCTCAATCTCTATCGCGCGCAGGTGCTTGCCTATCTCGACATGACGGGGACTGACCGCGGCCTGATTGTCTTCGTCACGACAGGGCAGGTCATCGCCGTCACGCCCACACCCGCGCCCATGGCCGTCTAAAGAGAAGGGAACGGATGCCATGTTGCCGCGAGCGACGGCCAAGGGTTGCATCTTCTCGCCGACGGTAAGACCTATCTACTAGAAACTCGTGCGATGAACCGTCGCATCATCGGCGGTGCTTAACTCTTTTCTTCGATAGCCAATGACTTCCCATCCGCCCCCGGCAACTGCCGAAGGCCCATTGCGGACAAATCAAGGACCAACGGGTGCAGCAGCGCCCGAGTGGCGGCACCCCCGCGAGACAAGATTTCGAGGAAATCCTCCTGGTTGGGCTGCCCCAGAGCTAAGCGGTAGATCATGCGCTGCTCCTTGAGCTGCGCGAAACGTGCGATGTCGCGCCCAAAGGGTCGCTCGAATACGTGGCGGGTTATATCGGCCCCTTCCAAGACCCACCAGGGCTGCATTCCGCTGACATCGCTTTGGCTGTCCGCGAACTTGGCGAGCCGAATCCAAGGCGACCCATCCGCTTTGTCCGGATCGCTCCAGATGTCGCTCGTTAGATTCTTCGCCAATCGTCGGCGCACTGCCAATCCAGCAAAACGCTGAACACGCCCCTCGCGCTGCTCGAGATCGAGCGGATTTGACGACAAATCCCAGTGCAAAACCCGCGAGCACCATGGATGGAAGTCCAGCCCTTCCTGCCCTACCGACGTCGTCGCCAGGACATGCGGCCAGAACGGCGTATTGAAGCTGCGCCGAATTTCATCCGGGCGGGCTGCTGTGGATGGTGTCGAGTCGCCACCCTCCTTGATCTTGACGGCGGGCTCAGCCTCCGCGTCACCAAATGGAACAGCCGCGTGGCATCGAACCTGAATCTTATGATGCTTTCCGCCGACGCTATGAAAATTGAAACTACCAGCACGAAGATTCAGCGCCGCTTGAAGATCCTTCGCCAGCCCTGCCGCGCCCTCCTGGAGATTTTGTGCGCGAAGCCAGAAATGCTCGTCCAGCGCACTTTCCAAGCCGCCATCGACAACAGCGCGCATGACCTGATCGACGGCAGTCTTGCCATCCAGCGCAGACAATAGGACTGGATTGTCCAGGTAGGCGCGCAGTCCCTGCCAGCTCAAACGCACCAACTCCGGAAAACGCTTGGTCCCCAGGATGCTCGGGTCATGGCGCGACAGCGCGCGCCCCAGCGCGACGCCCGGCGCCCCCAATGCGTAGTCCACGAGATCCGACAGTTCGGCCGGGGATATGGACTCTATCGCACCTGCCTGACGCCAACGATTGACCGCGGCCTTGGCCGCGACGTCGTCGCCTACAGCGCTCTTCCAGCCGTCCGCGGACTGGTCGGCAGTTCCGGCAAACTGCTCGATCGACGAGATAACCTTCGCGATCGACCGATGCCGACGGCGCGCCTTCAATGTGTCCTTCTCAACAATGCCTTTCGGCAGGGCATTCAGAATCTGCCGACGAACGATCTTCTTAATCGTGGCCAACGATCCTCCCGCCGCCGCGAGGGGGTTGGTATTTTGGATCAGCCATGGTGACGGATGAAATGCCGCCATCACCGGTCCCGGTATCGCTGACAACTTGAACCTTCGCCGACGATAGGCCTTTTCGTACCCGCCCCGCTTCTTGTGCAAGCACTGAGCCTCAACGCCAAAGCTGAGGAGCGCAGCAACACTCGGTGGGGTCGCGCGAAAGCGACTAAACATCAGGAGTTTCGGATCGCCATCGGTTGACGACCAATGGGCAGATAACGGCCACCACGGAAGCGATGGCGCCACCCATGGAACGGCCAGACGTCTGGGCGAGGCGATCTTGGTCAGGGCACGCAGCTTCGCATCTGGCCAAGCCGGCGGAGGACTGAGCTGATCGCGGCGTGTCATCGTCATCCGGACGAGCTTACCGTCGGCTTTAATGCGATCTCGCTTCCAGGCCGCGTATCGCGGACCAAGCGACTGCGCTGGTAGCGGGACAGAGGACCAATACGGCAATGCCTCGTGGCGGTTTCTGTCATCGAAACTTTCGACGAGATGCCGATAGGTTTGAAAATCTTCCGGAAGCGGCTCAGCGTCCAGAAAACGCGTTCCCGCGAGCGGGTCGATCTTCCCTACGCTGTCGCGTTCTGTTCGAGACATCACCGGGGTCAACAGTGCCCGAAGCTCGTCCCGCAGGCTTGCCGCTTCCCTCACCTCCGCGGCAAGATCGGGATGGCCGGTGTCAGTATGCGCAACGATATCACGCAATCGGTCTCCGAAATCCGCAAAGAGTTGCTTAGCCCGCTCCCTAGCAGATGCCCCGGCAAGGAATTCGACCAGCTCGAGTAGCTCCCGCTGGGCCAGAGCTCCGCGTGCTTCATCCCAGCGCGTGCTCAAGAGACGATAGGGCGTGGCGCTCAGCAGCAAAACAGCAGGCCCGGTTGCTGCCCCATCCGACCCGAGGAGCGCCTTCAGAAGGGGGTCTTGATCCTTCTCGTCGAGAATCTGCCGATAGCGCTGGAACTCGTCCAAAATCACAAGGTCGGGTGTCTGATGTCGTAAGGTCGCCAACGCCAAGGCGCGACGTAAGCGGCCGACGAAGGCCGTTGCTTTACCCCCGGCTGCTAACTCAAGCTGAGCACGTACAGGCTCACCGAATTCCAACGCCAGCGCCTCGCGGAACCGACGCCCGAGGTTTGGAGGGGACTTCGCCAGCTTGCGTTCGCTGTCTTCAAGCACCCAATCCCATGATCCCCGCGCGCCAAGGCGCAGAATGGCGGGATCCAGCTCGCGAGCAAACGCCGGATACGTTCTCTCCAAAAGCACTTTCAGGAAGGCTCGCTCTTCCTTTCGACCACCGGTCAAGCGCGCGCGCGCACCTGGGAAAGATGTCCCCGGCGTTAACGCATAGATGACGACAGAACTCGTTGGAATCTTGGATACGGCGATCAAAGACAACCGATCAGGTGTACCCGTAGCGGCTTCGCGGTCCTCATCACCAAGGAAACCGACCACACGATCCTTGTTCTGATTAGAAACAGAATGACCGTTGGCGATGTAGTAGACGATCAATGGCCGCCTGCCATCTTCCGACATTCGGCGCGCAATTTCCTTCGCCACGACGGTTTTTCCGAGGCCCACTTCGTCGGCAACGAGAAACCGGCGGCGGCCGCCGCCTCCACCCGTAAAGGCTCTCAACGCGGCGTCTACCGCAGCTTCTTGAAAAGGTTTGGGCCGACTCAACGACCGCGCCTCCGGCCGCTCGTGTGGCCCAAACCGGCCTGCACCGTTCGCCAAAGATCGCTGAAAACCCTTATCTGCTTAGCCGCCTTTGGGTCTTCACGTTCGACCTGTTCCAAAACTGCCGGGAGATATGTCGATACGCGTCGATCGATCTCTGCGAATTTCTGCGGGTTTCTAGCCCATGCGGACAGCATTTCCTCGAGCGTGGGCAGGTCCGGATCGATGGCCAGGTTGATATCGGATCGCGCATTCTCAGCGCGGTCGTCCTGAGTCCAATCACTGTCTCCATCCGCGGAGCTATCGGACAACAGGCTTGCAAGCCACAGGAGGAAACCTCGCGCGCCAAGGAAGCGTGCAAACGCGGCTCGGTCACGCTCCTCGCCGAAAGGCGGCTGCGCGGGGGCTCTCTGAAGCCACGACAACCCCTTGTCCGCACGACTGACACGCAGACGCACAAACTCGCTGCGCTCGTCCCGCAGGACATCTCCGAGGCTCACGCTGCGTTCATCACGCGGCCAAGGCAAAAGCGGTCCGTTGAGCGCACCCACCTCAAGGAGGATGTCAGCATCGTCCGGATGTGGCCCAGAAAATGCCGAGCCCAAGAGATGCATCAACCGGAGGCCGTTGCTTTCGACCGTTAGCTCGCCAGCCCATCGTGCCGCGACCTGCGAACGAGCCCGCTCCAAGGCTTCCTCTTCCAACGCAGAGACGTCGGGCTCATATTCATCGATCGGCGCCGGGATGAGCCGCGCCGCATCGAGAAGCGAAAAGAGCCCCTTTTCGACCGCCTCGCTGATAAGCAACTCGGCCATGATCTCGACATTGCGTCCGGTCCAGGCGCGCATCGTTGCATTCGCACTGCCGAGCCACAGCCGGCGCTTTTGGCCCGTTCGTGTGTAGAGCAGCTTTGCGTGAAGTCCGCGTCCGATCTCCTCTTCTTCATTGGGGATCTGGCTCACCTCGCCCGGAGTATGCTCGTTCGTGTCGGCCGATGGGTCGGGGGCCGGGTAGTCGGGCGCATCCAAAGCTAAAAGATCATCAAAACCTGACAACGCAGGCCCTACGCGCTCAATCTCGCGCATGGTGGTCAAGAGGATGCGCCGAGCCCCGCCACTTTCATGAGCCCTCTGGCGACCGAGGAACGTCTTGTCGATGAACGGACTGACGATCACCACAGTATCAGTCCCGGGGGGTGGAACGGGAACCGCGAAGTCACCGGTCCCTGTCGTCCATCGGATGCGCTGAACCTTCACCCCTAAAGGTGACCGCCACGACAGCGAGCGCATTTCAGAAGCAAGGGCTAGCGCGCGCACTCCCTTCAGTGCGGCCTTTTCGGCCAGAGCGCGCGCAACGTCCTCAACACCCTCGACTTTAGAACCGCCTTTCGCCGCAGAAACCAACAGCAAACCAATGTCGCGGTTAACGCATTCGGTGAGATTGCGGCTACCAATCCAGAGCCGCCAGGTTGCTGTGCCGTCCCCCGCACGCAGCTTGATCAATGCGGCTTTCGGATGCCAACTGCCGGTCGCTTCGTCGATATCGACCTCGCGCACGAATTGGTCCAGCACCGCGGCGACCTTTGGCGTTCGTCGCATTTTCGCCAATCGACCGCGTTGAATCACGATCCTGGCCTTGCCCCGAAGCTTCTCGACCGCATCGGCAAAGTCCGACGGGCCACCTCGCCCCGCATCGTTGTCTTTGCCAGCCAGCGCCAACAGCGCCGCTCCGATTGAACCCAAATCTGCGGAGTAGGCGGCAAGAAATGCAAGCTCGACCGTTTCCTCCGGACCTGGTCGTAATCCTTCAAGAAAGGACAGCGCGGGCCAGCTATCGATCGCCGCGCTCACTGTGCTGCCGCCAGATCGTTCAGCAGAGTTCCAACCTGCTCCCAACGATAATGCAGCGGGGTAGCGAGCCCG
Organism: Sphingomonas sp. SKA58; assembly: GCF_000153545.1. Taxonomy (NCBI): domain Bacteria; kingdom Pseudomonadati; phylum Pseudomonadota; class Alphaproteobacteria; order Sphingomonadales; family Sphingomonadaceae; genus Sphingomonas; species Sphingomonas sp. SKA58. The sequence continues at coordinate 256,464 of NZ_CH959306.1, read as the reverse complement.
TGCTCATCACCCGACCACTCTAATCGACGAGTTCGCCCGTTCGGCGTCCGTGCAAGCCGAGCGCGCGTGCCTTTTCTCGCCTCCGCTGCCTCATATGGGTCGAATAGCCCGTCCGCATTTCGGGATCCATCCTCTAACCACGTCTTCGTCGCAGACAGGACTGCTCTCAGCTTGGAAGGCAGGCTGCCGATGTCCGCTTCGAGCGCGTCGACATCGAGCTTCCTGGCGGTCGCACCGTGCATGTCCACGATATTGACGAGATGCTCGCGATGGCGCGACGATATCGGGCGCTTGTCCTCCCGTTCGAACATGGATTCCAACAGCGCGTCGTATATCGCACGACCGATACCTGCCAAACTAGCCGCCTGCTCGGCCCGAATGAGCGCCGGACGATCCGGTCCCGCAATCGCCCTGACTTCCGCCGACCACATTCTGTTTGGGGCGGCAACACCAGTTCGCACCAGCCGCGCCAGCAAAGACAACTCATGATCATTCGGGCGTCGCAACGCAGACAGTTTTTCCTGGAGGAATTCCGCCTCCTTACGTTCAAGGTCAGGCGTGATATGGCCCTCACGCCAGTTATCCGGACGCGATGGTAAGCCGACAAATGGCGGATCGAAGCCGAACAAGGGCTGGCCATCGTCGTCAGTCGTTGTGCCGATGGGACGAAGCAAACGGTGCGCTTGGCTCCGCGTGATGGTCTTCCCGTTCAACCTAGGTCTGAGCACGCCCCACACAGCTAAAGCATTCCAGTAGACCGTTGATGGTGGCTGGCTTGATGGCTTGGGAAAAACGCGTCTGCCTATCACGCCTGCACCAGCTAGGCGCCCAGCGAGTTCGCACTCGCGATCGCGAAGTGCGCGTGTTGCCGCCGGTCCCGTCAGACCTGCCAAATCTTCGAATAGCCAAGGAACAATAAGCGCGTAACGCGCTCTCGTATGCAGCACCGATGTGCCGGGGAAAAACCGGTCTGCATAACTCTGGTGGATTGTCAGAAAGCCGATTTCATCTCTGACGCCTGTCGACTCTTCATCCATCTGCGCCTTCGCGCGCGCCAAGGCATCGCGCGAAAGATACGACCACCCCAGCGATGGCTCCACGCCTTGTGGGCGCCTCACGCGTTCACCCCGCTGAGGCCAGCGCATCGCTCAACGGTGATGGCGGTTACTTTATCATGCGCGAACCTAGCAGCTTCAGCCTCACCGGCGAACGCGGGCAGGCACAGCGTTTTGGCGCGCCCGGACAATCGCCCGGCAAGTTCGCTCATAGCCACCTCGGCGTCACCGACCGTCAGACCAATCGTCCGCGCCAGCGCCAGGAAATCCTGCCGCGTCAGCCGATCATCCTTGCCGTTTAACTTCAACGCCATCCGGTCACCGCCAAGTCCCGGAAAGACACGCGTGGTGACGGCGTCATAGAGCGGCGCGAAACGCACACTCGTAAAGGCCTTAGCACCTGGGGCAGCCGTCTTGAGCATCGCGAGGTTCTTCAAGTGCATATCGCCGTCGGCAATTAGCCAGGCGAAGACCGCACGGCGGAACAGGATGTCTAGGTCGGCGACCGGATCGGTCGAAAGCGGGCGCAGACCCCGAGCCATGCGCTCAATCGTGCCATCATATTTCGCCGCAGCCGGTAAGTCCAAAATGGAGCAAAAGTCCTCCAGCGCCAGACGTCGCTGATCCGTTGGCCCGCGACGAATATCGAACCGCTCGACGACTAGTGCAGGCGACATGCCGTCGGGCATTTCCAGCAGCGCGGCATCGGGTACGTCGAACCCGGCCGAGCGGCCGAGCTCCAGGCAAAGCCACTCGACGACCGGTAACGTCTCGAAGCCCGCCGTGCCGGCGGGCTTGAGGATATGGGTGAACGGCTGATCAATGGCCGGAATGAGGGCGCCATCAGGCATCAGGCTCATTGGCGCCTTGATCTGGACGCCTGACAGGCGCGGTGTTTCCGCGCGCGCGAAGATGCGCGCCAGGTTCTGCTCGAAGGTCTCCTCAATCTCACCCCGCGCCGGACCGGCGTAGCGGCCGGTGAAGCGACCGGCGTCGACGTATCCAGCCAGTGTTGTCGTGAGAATGTCGGCAGGCAGCGCTGCCAGTTCCTCTCGACCCTCGACGATGACAATGTTCGACATATATCGCCGTCCGCGCCGGAGCGCCTCGCGTTCATCGCGTTCGTGGAGAACCTGCGCCAGCCAGCCCTCGGGCAGCAGCGATTCAATGAAGGCCGGCAGCTTGCCCGGCGTGGTTTCGCGCACGAGAGCCGGTCCCGCTCGACGCCCCGGTTTCCAGCGCCATTCGAATCCATCGTGGGTCAGCCGACCGAGCGGTTCACCGTGCCAGGCGACGAGAAGATCGAGCGCCGCCTTGTTGACCGGGGCCTTGGCAACGCCCGACTGTGCCAACAGGAAGCGTTCGGCGCCTTCGCCTTCGCGATACCATTCATTCTCACGCGCCAGCACCCAGACGGCGTCGGCTGCGGCTTGGGGCGTCCCATGCTCCTCCACCAGACGCGCTGCCATCTGCGCGCGCATGTCGGCGGTAACGGCGCTCGCATGTTCGCTGCGCAGGCGGAACGCTTCGAGAAAACGCTGGCGCGGCGATGAGGCATCGATGCGCAATTCGCCCAGGTCGTCGCCGATAACCGCGATCGCCGTCGATGGATGCTTCGGTGCTTCGTTCTGGATGATCTCGAGCGTCCGCAGCCGCGTGCGCTGGTTACGGCGGCCGCTGATGAAGAGGCGTCCGTCCGGCGTGGGTGCAAGCAGTGCTGCGCTTGCCGACGATAGATAGGCGTTGGGATAGAGATAGTGCGCAATACGGACCGCGTGGCCGAGGATCGTCGCCTCGATATCCCCTTGGTCATCGACGTAAACACCGCGTACGAGCTGGACTAACTCACCGACCTGCGCGCGTTGATGCGCACGTTTGGCGTCGATCGTCTCACCGACCAAATGAAGAGCCATAGGATTATCTCGCATCTCAGATGCGCGTTAATCCCACGATCCGGCTTCGCGTGCAAGAATTATCGCGCATCTGAGATGCGAGATAATCCCGGCCCGTGGACCAATTGGAGCGCGCCAACCTTGAATGATCGGCGCGCTCCAGAACAATCATGCCGCGAACGGCACGCAGCCAGCCCTATGGCGACTGGCCTAGCGGGCTCCGAGCGGGTTCGCCGCCATCCCCGCCACCGCCCTTGATCCGCCCCTCGCGGCGGCTTCTCCGACGGTCCCGGCGCTTCTGGGTCCCGGTCCCCAATCTTGAACGGTCAGGGCGTCGTCGATTGATCGAGCGAGGTGGCCTGCACGATGGCGCGGAAATTCTCCAGAAACTCAGGGTGCCGCCCCGCGAGAAATCCCTCGATCTCGGGCTTCGCCAGCAGGCGCTCGATAAAGCCGGAAGCCACGACCAGGACCAGCATGTCGTCGCCATAGGAGACCTCAAGCTCCTTATAGTCCTCGCTCACCGACGCCATCTCCCGTTCGAGACGCCCCATCTGCTCGGCCGACAACCCCGTCGCCTTCTTGAGTTCGTCAGGCTTGTGCAGATCCGATGGCTTCGAGGTCGCCAGGAGCGCCTTGGCATAACTGACCGTATAATTGTTCGCCGACACCATCAGTTCGGCCACCTCGAGCTGACGGATCGGCTTCATCTTGCGCAGCTTCTGGAAGGCGTGGTGCCCAACCGGCTTGTCCTTCAGCAGCTCGGCGACATCCCCGCTGATCCCTGCCAGCAAATGCCGGCGCTGGCGGATCACCTTCACGTCGACATTGAGCGCGCGCGCCAGCTTTTCCTCCGATACCCCACGATCGAGCGCGCGCACAATCATGTAGTGTTCCTGGATCGTCGCCAGCCGGTTGACCCGCTTGTTGTAGGTGAAGGACTCGTCGTCGTCGGCGACAACGCAAGGGGCCTCGGTCGCACCAAGAAACCGCAGGGCATCCAGCCGCATGTGTCCGTCGAGGAGAAGGTAGCTGCCACCTTTCTGGCGCGCGATCGACAGCGGCTCGATCAGCCCGACTTCCGCAACAGATGCCGCGATCCGGCGATATTTGACGGACTCACGCACCCCTGCCGGCAGCGCCTTGGTCGCCAAGAGCTCACCGATTGGGAGGGCTAGGATCTTGCGCTCGAAGGCGATTTTGACCGTATCGGACATGCTACGCCTTCGTCGGTCCAATCCGCTCGGCCAGTGCGCGCGGCAAGGTGCTCAGCCCCTCCGCTCGCAGCAGCGTCACGAAATGATCGTCGGCCAGCAGACGCCGCATGGCGTTGGCGACGAACAGCAACCGGCTGCGCGCCAAGGAGGCGCGCTTGATCAGCAGCTTTTGCCGTTCCGTTTCGCGTTGATAGGCGCGGATCAGGCTCTCCGATGTGACAGGCTTTTGGGTGCGACCAACCCGCGATCCGCGCTTGTGAAGCTGCTTGCCGCTGGTGTTGCGCTGTTCGATGATCTGCCGGATCGCGAGTACCTGATTGCCCGGGATCGACTTTTCCTCATAGGCCTGCGCCAACGCCTGCTGAACCTCGCCCTCCTTGGCGCGGGCGATCTCCATGGCGATCGAATGCGGGATGACGCCGCGCTCGACCGCCGCGATCAGCTTCTCCTCGCCATTGTCGAGCAACAGGCAGATCGCGCTGACATACTCGACCGAGAAATCGACCTTGGCGGCGATCTCCGGGTGCGAATAGCCCCGGGCGCTCAGCGCGCCGATGGCGTGAACCAGTTCCAATGGGCTGTGCTGGCGCCGCGCAAGGTTCTCGACCAAGCTCATCACGTAACAATCTTCCTCGGCCGCATCGATCACGATAGCCGGGATTTCGGTCTGGCCGAGCGCGATGAAGGCCTCGAGGCGACCCTGACCGCACACGAGGTCAAACCGCGTCTTTCCGGGTCGCTGGCTGACCGTGATCGGCTTCTTCAGCCCGAGATGGGCAATGCTATTCACCAGCTCCTGGAAGATCCGCTTGTTGCGAACCCGCGGGTTGAGAATGGTGATCAGATCGACCGGCACCGAGCGGATTTCGGGGGGCGGCGCGCTCATGCGGCAACCTTCAGCGGCACGCGGCGCGTCAGATCGAAAAACGCCTCCAGCGTATCGAAGCGGTAGGCATCGAGCAGGATGCCGTTCTCTGGTGCGAGCCGCAGATTCGGCGTGGCGCCGACGTCCAGCCATGGCAGCAAGTAGTAGTCGTGAATGGCGGCGTTATCTTCCTGCATCCGCGCCACGATGGTGATGCTGGGCCTCAACCCGCTGTCAAAGCGCACCTTCCAGCGCAGCCCGCCGGCGGGGCTGATGTGGCACCGAGAGATCACCAGCGAGGCCGTGAACTCGTCGTTGATATGCAGGAGGTCGGTGACCGGGTCGCGGCGCACGGTGCCGCCGGCCGCGCCGATATCGGCGATGACCTGCGCCACGACATCGGGATGCAGTGTCCGCAGCGTTCGATTGGTCTCGATATAGCGATAGTCCCGCGACGGGGCGTAGCCGACAAGCTGATAGGCGCGCACCAGGCTTCCGAAGCGATGTCGGAAGGTCGAACTGGATGGCATGTCCTCGACCTCGTCGATCACGAGGCCCGACAACCAACCCTTCGCAACGAGCAAGGCTGACAGCCGACCAAGAAGCTCCTCGTCAGTGAAGCGGCGACTGCGCTCTTGAATAATCCGCTGGGCCGCTTCGAAGAAATCACGCTCGACGATCGCCTCGAAAGCCCCATCGCCCCGGACCCACATATCGGGCGTGTTCACCACCCGCTTGGCTTTCAGCTTGAAGGACGCCCGATTGTAGACGTTATTGCCGATGTACTTTTCATTGGTCAGCACCTGATGAACGGTTCCGCGTGTCCATGGCCGACCGAGATCGGTGAGGATGCCCTCATCATTGAGGGCTGCGGCGATCTCCGTTTCGGTGCGGCGCTGGACGACGAACATCCGGTAGAGACGCCGGACCACCTCGATCTCTTCAGGTGGCCCCGGCCTGAGCACGACCCGGTCCGTTTGCAGGCTCTTCTGCTCTCCATGATTGAGGACCGCTTTGGGCTGGCGATGCTCATCGACGAGATAGCGGCGTAGGCCAAAGCCCGCTGCGCCGCCTTGGCGGAAACCGAGGCGGATCAACCGGCACTGGCCAGTAAAAACCTTCACCGACAGCTCACGGCTATATTCGCCAGCCATCGCCCGCTTCATGCTCTTGATGATCGTCGCGCTCAGGCTGCCATCATTCTCGAACTGCTCAGCACAGTATTGAACGGCGATACCCGCTTCCCGGCAGATGAACTCGTAATAGGCGCTCTCATCAGCGTCCTGAAACCTGCCCCAGCGGCTCACGTCATAGACCAGGATCGCCTTGAAGTCGGTCTGACCGCCTCGCACGTCGGCGATGAGCTGCTGAAGCGATAGCCGACCATCGAGCCGAAGGCCGCTCTTGCCCGAGTCCTCGTAGGTCTTCACGATCTCGAAGCCACGCCGAGCGGCGTATTGGGCGATGATTTCGGCCTGGTTCTCGGTCGAATATTTCTGATGCTCCGTCGACATGCGGACATACTGCGCAGCGCGCACCGGAGGTCGCGGCGATGCTTCAGCAGTGACCGACTCCGATAGGTTCATCACACCGGCTGCTTTCGTTTAGGCTCCGAGCGGACAGGTTCGACTTCCCACCAAATCTATTGGGAGTCAGAACGAATGTCGTTCTCCGAGAAAGACCGAAAACTTCAGTCGAAAACTGGAAATTCTTTTCCGTCGCCCCAACCTAACGAGCCCCTTGCCGCCGCGATCGCCGCAGCGCTGAAGGCGGAATTTGGCAACACGCCCTCTGCCCACAAGACAGTGGCGCAGCTCACGCGCTCAAACGAGCGCGCGGTTCGGAACTGGTTCGAGGGCAAAAACAGCCCCAGCGGGGAGAACCTGGTAATCCTGATGCGTCACTCTGATCTCGTCCTCCGCACGATGCTCAGCTTGGCGGATCGGCAAGACTTGGTTTTGGCGATCGGTCTGGCGAGCCTGCGACGACAGCTTGTTGACGCCGTCGCGGCGATCGACGGACTGCCCCTCGCGCCTGACTAAGGGCTACGGGACGACAAGAACGACCCCGCCGATTTGTACGCCATTGCCGCCGCGAGCCCTACGCCGGTGCGTTCGCTCTTTTCATGTCGGGTCTATCGGCTCCAATCGGCATCAGACGCCAATCTCGTTGGAGTAGAGTTATGTCGACGAAATCTGAGGCCCTCAAAAAGCGGATGATCCGCCGCCATGAGCTTCGGCAGATCGTACCGCTGGCCGACACCACCATCTATGAGATGGAACAGCGCGGCGAATTCCCTCGTCGCTTTGCGCTCACCCCACGCTGTGTGGTGTGGGATCTGGCCGAGGTCGAAGCCTGGCTGACCGATCGCCTGGCGACAGCCCGGCGATCGCCAATCGACCGGGCGCCGCATCCCGATGTGCGCAAGCGTAAGGCACGTCCTGTCAAAGCGCCGGATCAGGCGCGAGCATAGGCATCGAGGGCGGAATTAGGACCGGCACGCGCTTCTGCCCTGCCACCCAGGCGTCGATGATATCAGACCATTCCTGCATCATATGCCGCCGCTGGTGCTCGTACTCCGCCTTGTTGTAGACGCCGCGCGAGGACCGCCCATCTTCATGGGCCAGGCACTTTTCGATCCAGTCACTGTTGAACCCCAGTTCGTTGAGCAGGGTCGATCCAGTCCGGCGCAAGTCATGTACCGTGAACGGCTCCAGCGGTAAGCCTTCCTTCTGCGCGCGCTCCACGACGGCGTAGGTGACGCGATTGAAGGTCGCCCGGGACATCGGCGCATCCGCATCATACCGAGACGGCAGAAGGTAGCGCGAGTTGCCCGCGCAAGTCTTCAACGCGATCATAATGTCGAGGCATTGCTGCGAGAGATAGACGTTATGCGCCTTGGATCGCTTCATGCGCTCTTTGGGGATCGTCCACACGGCGTTCTCGAAGTCCACCTCGTCCCAGACCGCATCCTGCAGCTCGCTCTTGCGCACCATTGTCAGCAGGAAGAGGCGCATCCCGAGTCGGATCGTTGGCAGCGTCGCCACATGGTCGAGCTGCTTGAGCATCACGCGAATTTCCGTCGGCGACAGCGACCGGTCCTTTGGAACGAACGTCGCGATCGAGGCGGGGCCGACATCGTCGGCCGGATTGGCAACCTTCTCGCCGTGCAAGATCGCAAACCCGTAGATCTGCTTGAGGATGTCGCGGACATGGATCGCAGTCGCCGGTGCGCCGCGATCAACGATCTTGCCGCAGTGGGCGCGCAGGTCATCCGGCGTGATTTCTGTCAACAGCCGGTTCTTCCAGACTGGCAGAAGCTCTCGTTCGAAGATCGAACGCCGCATCGCGCGGGTGCTGTCGGCCATCGGCGCCTTCACCAACCAGCGCTCTCCAAACTCACCGAAGCTCTTGGCCTCCTTGATCCGGCGTTTGTCGCGTTGTTTTTCCTGGGCCGGAGACCTGCCTTCGAAGACTGCACGTTTAGCGTCGATCGTCGCTTCACGGGCTCGAGCAAGGGACAAACCGGAGGGACCGTATTTCCCAAGCGTTAGCGTCTCGCGCCGCCCATGCAGCCGGTAGTCCAGCCGAAACGTCAGCGTCCCGGAGGTTGAGACCTGGACATAAAGGCCGTCACGGTCCGTGACTTTGTAGGCTTTCTCGCGTGGTTTCAGGTTCTTAAGGGCAACATCGGTGAGCATACCGACCTCCTCTACGCAAAATACCGTCAGGCGATTTTCGGCCATTTTCGCCGACATTATCGCTTGATTTACAATGGTTTAGTGCGGAAAAAATACCGTCACTGGCTTCAATACCTCTGACGGTATCGCTGGATTGGGCCAAGTGCAAGTTTGCCGGATACCGTCACGCATGACGCCAGAGCCAACCGCTGCTCAGCGATTGATCCCGATAGATAACGTGAGATAATCTTTTTATTTCAATGTGTTGATGGTTAAACACCGATTGATCGCGATAGCCAAAAATGGCCCCGAATCATTCCCACTCGATTGTGCCGGGGGGCTTGCTGGTATAGTCGTAGACGACGCGGTTGATGCCCTTCACTTCGTTGATGATACGGGTGGCGACGCGGCTCAAGAACGCGGCGTCGAAGGGGTAGATGTCGGCGGTCATGCCGTCGGTCGAGGTGACGGCGCGCACGGCGCAGACGCTGTCATAGGTGCGATGGTCGCCCATCACGCCCACGGTGCGGACGGGAAGCAGCACCGCAAACGCCTGCCAGATCGCATCATAGAGGCCGGCTGACCGGATCTCCTCCAGATAGATGGCGTCGGCCTTGCGCAATATGTCGCAGCGTTCCTTGGTCACTTCGCCGGGGATGCGGATGGCAAGGCCGGGGCCGGGGAAGGGATGGCGACCAACGAAAATGTCGGGCAGGCCGAGTTCCTTGCCCAGCACGCGCACTTCGTCCTTGAACAGTTCGCGCAGGGGTTCGACCAGCTTCATGTTCATTCGTTCGGGCAAGCCGCCGACATTATGGTGCGACTTGATCGTGACCGATGGACCGCCGGTGAAGGACACGGATTCGATGACGTCAGGGTAAAGCGTGCCTTGCGCCAGGAAGTCGGCGCCGCCGATCTTCGCCGCTTCCTCCTCGAAGACGGCGATGAATTCGCCGCCGATGAACTTGCGCTTCTTTTCCGGGTCGGTGAGGCCGGCAAGCCCGCCTAGGAAGCGGTCCTCCGCATTCACATGCACAAGCTTGATGCCATAATGTTCACGGAACAGGCTCACCACCTGTTCCGCTTCGCCCAGACGCATCAGGCCATGGTCGACGAAGACGCAGGTGAGCTGATCGCCGATCGCTTCATGGATGAGCACCGCCGCCACCGCGCTGTCGACGCCGCCCGACAGGCCGCAGATGACCCGGCCGTCGCCAACTTGGCTACGGATTTCGGCGATCTTGACCTGGCGGAACTCGGCCATGGTCCAATCGCCCGCGAGGCCGCAGACATGGCGGACGAAATTGGCGATCAGCTTTCCGCCGTCCGGCGTGTGGACGACTTCGGGGTGGAATTGCGTGCCATAGAATTTGCGGTCTTCGTCGGCGATGACGGCGAAGGGCGCGCCGTCCGACACGGCGACGATCCTGAAGCCCGGCGCGAATTGCGTGACCTTGTCGCCATGGCTCATCCACACCTGATGCCGCTCGCCCACCTCCCACAGACCGTCGAACAGGGCGCAGGGTTCGGTGACGGTGAGGAACGCGCGGCCAAATTCCCCGCCCTCGCCGGTTTCATGGCCGGGGCGGACTTCGCCGCCCAATTGATGGCTCATCACCTGCTGGCCGTAGCAGATGCCCAGAATCGGTACGCCTGCATCGAACAGGGCCTGCGGCGCGCGCGGGCTGCCTTCATCGGGAACGCCGGCGGGAGAGCCGGACAGAATGATGCCCTTGGGCTTTAAACGCTCGAAAGCCTCGGCGGCGGCGGTGAAGGGGGCGATTTCGGAATAGACCCCGGCTTCGCGCACACGCCGGGCGATAAGCTGAGTCACCTGGCTGCCGAAATCCACGATGAGGATCGTATCCTGAAGGGGCAGCGTCATCGAATCGCCTTTATGTCGAGTGGTGGCAGGGATTCGCGCCCGGTTAGTCGCCCCTTGGCGCAATGTCCAGTTGAGCGGGCCATGCCGGCTGCGCAAGGGGTTCGCGCCGTAGCCGGAGCGGCGGCGATGGCCGTGCGATGGGCCGCGGATATGGCGCCGCCGATGGCAAAAACGACAGGGGCGAAGTTCACAGTGTCACCGGGTTTTTCCGGCCCGAAGCGACCAGGAAGCGACCACAAGGCGACCACGAAGCGACACCGACGCGACACTGCATCGGCGGCGCGTGATCGTACAGATGGGCGTTGCCGAGGCGGCGTGGCGCGTGACGGATGAAGGAAGGCGTAAGCCGGCATCTGGCAGGATAGATCAGCTATTTTCCAACATTGGAAGGGTGTTGGAAGCGGACTGCGAATGGCAGCGGCTTCATGCCGACATGACGTATGCGCCGCGCTGAAAGACGGATCGTCTCAGGCCGCCAGATGCAGTCTGTTCCTTCCTGCGCGTTTGGCGGAATATAGGGCTCGGTCGGCACGGCGCAGGAGGGCGTCGGCGGTTTCTCCCTGCGCCAGCTCCGCTACGCCTATGCTGATCGTGACGGGGGGACCGCTGTTGGCTGCCTCGATCGTTTCCCTGATCCTTTCCCCCACGCGCAAGGCGGTTTCCTGGGTGGCATCCGGCAGGACGATGACGAATTCCTCCCCACCATATCTGCCAACGAGATCGCCGCTGCGCAGCTGAGCCGCCGCGTCCTGGGCGACGCGCTTGATCACCTCATCGCCGGTATGATGGCCGTAGCTGTCATTGATTCGCTTGAAATGGTCGATATCGAAAATGGCGATGGAAACGGACTTGCCGGACTGTTCCGCCGCGCCAATCGCCTGATCCAGAACAAATTCTGTTCGGCGGCGGTTGGCGATCCCGGTCAGCTGGTCCGTCTGTGCCATGATAAGCGCACGCTGCGCCGCGTCTTCGGCGCTCCGCCGAGCCTGTTCCATGCTTTCTTCATGCGCGACCTGCGCGGAAATATCCTGGATGATGCCGAACAGACCATAGGCTCCGTTCGATTCACCCTGATCCATCTCTCCCTTCGAAAAGACGTGCCGCACCTCACCGTTCGGGCGGACGATTCGCGCCTTGAATTCAAAGCTGGTGTGATGTTGCAGCGTTTGTTCGATATGCGCGCGTACCATGGGCCTGTCATCGGGATGATAGGCGTCAATCGCTTTGTCGAGCGCCGGCGGAACGGCGCCTGCCAATCCGTGAATGTGAAACACTTCCCGCGACCAGCTGATCGTCTGCGATTCCATGTCGAGCCGCCAATGCCCGATCTGCCCAGCCGATTCCGCGAGTTCGAGCAACCGCATTTTGCTGGCAAGCAGGCTGTTCAGCCGCTCTCTTGCCACCAGAAGGGTTGCGATCGGAAGCGCACCGGCAAAAAGCGCGAGCAGATAAATTTGCAGAAAGAGTCCGCGTGCGAAAGGGCCGCCATCCATCAATGCCAGGGGGCCATGGTCGAACACGGTCGCAACCGAACTGAACCCTGCGACGATGAGGACGCCGCCCGCCGCCCCTAGCGGTCCGAGGCGATACACCGCCATGAGGACGGCCAGCATGGGGAGGAACAGGAGCGGATAGCGCGATTGCCAGAAGCACAGTCCCGTTACTACCGCGACGGCCATAAATATCTTGATAGCCAAGAGTGCGGACGCCCACGATGCTTTTGACCGGCGGGCGAACACGCCCCTTCCCACGATCAACAGCAGTGGCGAGACGATGAGGATACCCAGAAGGTCCGTGGCGAACCAAGAGAGAAAAAAGTCGGCCGAGATCGTGGGACCTGTGATTGTTGCTATGGCTGCGCTCAGCAGCGTCGCGATGGCGGCTACTTTTGTGAAGCAGATGAGATCGCTCGGCTCGACGAAAGACACATGACAGCTGGTGCGATAGCGCAGCAGCCATAAGGCAATGACCGCCTCACTGATATTCGCAACGGTAAACATCGCGGATATCTGAAACGTGTTTCCCGCCAGCATATTGGCGAGAAGACTGGCGATGGCGGCTGCGGCGATATGCCATTTGAGACGCGATCTGGGCGTGGTCAGCACCACCGCCAGCATGATCCCGCTCGCTGGCCATAGTGCGGCAATGCCATCGCCGCTTCGGGTCAATTCCAGTGACCCAAATGCGGCCGCGAAATAGGACAAACCGGTCAGGACAGGCAGGGCTGTCCGATGCACCAAGCTGTTGATAAGGCGGACTTGCTGGCTCATTCAGCCATGGTGGCGTCGATTGGTTAACAGCTTGCTCAAAAATGGCTGAAACCGACGCATTTTAGCTCGGAAACTACGTGCGGGTGCTTATTCGGTTAAGCAAAAGCACAACCGGTCGGGTGTCAGCGCGAAACCAAGTCGCGGCTGAGATAGACCTGCGCCACGCGGCCGTCGCGGTCTATCGCGCAGGTGAAGCGGCGGGTCTGGCCGGTGGGGGCGCGGGTGCTGGCGCGCTGTTCAACCTGGCCGTCGATATTATAGCCGCCATTGGCTGCGGCGACCGGGCTGGCCATGGTGCGCACCTCGGCAAAGCCGCCGTCGCGCTCGGCTTCGTCGCGGGCGGCGCGGGCGCAGCTGTCGGCGAGCGCATCGTCCTGCGCGGCTATGTCGGAGAAATCGGCTTCGTCGACAGGCGGTGGCGGCGCGTCGCTGCCCAGATCATCGCCATAATCAGTGCCGGCGCGGGGCGGTGGCGCGTCATATTCGCCGCCGGTGATGGGATCGCGGACCTTGCGATCCTTCGACATCGAATTGGCGACGATCGCGACGGCGCCCACCAGAGCGGCCACGCCAATGGCGTCGCCCAGGCCAAAGCCGTCGCCGCGATGGCGGTGATGCCTGTCCCAGCCGCGATCCCAGCCCCGGTCCCAGCGCGGACGGGCTTCCGCCGCGCTGACGCTGCCCAGCAGCAGGCCCACGCTCACCAGCGCTCCGGTCATCCAGCGTGCCTTGGTCCCGATCATGCTCATTGGCCTCCTGCGACTATGGGAGCCATAACGTGCGCCGGCTGTCCAGCGGCTGAACGGGGCGCGGCGGCGGGGCGCGGGGCGATCGCAAGGCCGGTGAAATGGGCGGCGAAGGCGTAGCTGTCGGCATATTCGTCGATCAGCTTGTCGACCGGTTTGCCTGCGCCATGACCGGCGCGGCTTTCGACCCGCAGCAGGCGCGGTCGCGCGCCAAGGTCAGCGGCCTGGAGCGCGGCGGCATATTTGAAGCTGTGGGCGGGAACGACGCGGTCGTCGGTGTCGGCGGTACTGACGAGGATGGCGGGATAGTCCGATCCGCCCGCGATATTATGATAGGGCGAATAGCCGTAGAGCAGCGGAAAGGCGCGCCTGTCGGCGGGCGATCCATAATCGTCGGTCCAGTAGCGGCCGGCGGTAAAGCGATCAAAGCGCAGCATGTCCATGACGCCCACGGCCGGCAGCGCGGCGGCGAACAGATCGGGCCGCTGGTTCACCACCGCGCCGACCAGCAGGCCGCCATTGGACCGCCCCTCGATCGCAAGGCCATCAGGCGGCGTGAAGCCATTGGCTTTGAGATACTCCGCCGCGGCGATGAAATCGTCGAACACATTCTGCTTGTTGGCGCCGCGCCCGGCATCGTGCCATGCTCTGCCAAATTCGCCGCCGCCGCGCAGATTGGCGATGGCATAGACCCCGCCCTGCTCCAGCCAGGCCATGCGGGTGGCGGAATAGCCGGGCGTCAGGCTGATGTTGAAGCCGCCATAGCCATAGAGGATGGTCGGCGCGGCGGTCGCGCTGTCGGCCAGCGCTCTCTTGCGCAGGATGGTGAGCGGGATCATCGTGCCGTCCTTCGACGGGTAGAGCCGCTGTTCGATGCCATAGTCGTTCGGGTCGAAGGGCAGGTCGGGCTGGGCGAAAAGCTGGAACTGACGGGTCGCGGTGTCGAAGCGATAGATGCTGGCCGGCGTGACGAAGCCGGAAAAGCTGAAAAATGTCTCCGGATCGCCCGACCGGCCGCCAAAGCCAGCCGCCGTACCGAAGCCCGGCAGCGGCACGTCACCCACCCTGCGCCCGTCAAGTTCGACCAGTTCGGCGATCGTCTGCGCGCCGTTCATGGAAGCGAGGATCAGGCGATCGCCCACCAGCGCGCCGCCCACCAGCGTCTGAGCGCGTTCGGGCACGATTTCCTGCGCGCGCCTTCGGGGATTGGCGGCGTCGAGCGTGACCACGCGCCGGTGCGGCGCGCGATGATCGGTGAGGAAATAGAGCGTCGATCCCCGGCTGCCGATCAGCCGCCAGTCCTGCGCGGGACCGCGCACCAGCCGGCGCAGGACGATGGGTCCGCCGGTCAGGGGCGCGACATGGATTTCGCGGCGCGGATCGATACCTTCGAACGAGCTGACGACCAGCCAGCGCCCATCGGCCGTCACCTGCGCTTGATGGCTGAGCCGGGGGCGGTCGGGCGTGGCGTAGATCAGCTGATCCTGCCCCTGAGACGTGCCGATGCGGTGATAATAGAGGCTCTGGCCAAGGTTGGTCGAGCGGAACGTTTCGCCGGGACCGGGTGCGGCGAAACGGGAATAGAAAAAGCCTTCGCTCCGCCCGTCCCAAGCGGTTTGCGAGAATTTGACCCATTGGACGGCATCGTCGAGCGTGCGGCCGCTGTCGACGTCGATCAGGCGCAGCGTGCGCCAATCGCTGCCCGCATCCTGCACGCCATAGGCGAGCATCCGGCCATCGGGCGAGGGCGTCCACTCCGCGAGCGCGCTGGCGCCATCCTGCGCCCAGCTGTTGGGATCGAGCAGAAGCCGCTGCCTGCCCGTCAGCCCTTCGCGCACATAAAGCGGGGTCTGATTTTCCAGCCCCCGGTTATAGCCATAGAAATAGCGGTCGCCCGCCTTGCGGGGGACAGTGTAACGGCCATGGGCGAAGAGCGCCTGCAAGCGCGCCTTGAGCGCCTCGCGCCCCGGCAACGCGTCGAGATAGCGGCGAGTGAGCGCATTTTCCCGCGCCACCCAGTCGCGGACCGCCGGATCGGCGCGCAGGTCATTTTCCAGCCAGCGATAGGGATCGGCGACCGGCACGCCGAAATGATCCTCCACTATGTCCTGCCTGCGGGCGAGCGGATACCGCAGCGCCGGATCGCTCGCCGCGATCGCCGCGTCGTCGGGATGTGCGCGCAGCATGGCCGGGGCAGCGGCCAGCCAGAGCGACAGCAGGATCAGGGCGAAGCCGCGCATCCTCTCTTCCAAGCTCTTTTATACATAACCAAAACAGGCCGCGCTTCCCATAAAGGAAACGCGGCCTGTCGGTAAAGCATCCCGTCCCGCGGCGCGGGACCGCGAAGATCAGGCGGCTTCGAAATCGTCCTCGTCGGCGCCCTGGACCGGACCGGAATCCTGACCCTTGGCATCGACGTCGCGGTCGATCAGTTCGATGATCGCGACCGGGGCGGCGTCCGACGCGCGGAAGCCGGCCTTGATGACGCGGGTGTAGCCGCCGTTGCGGTCCTTGTAGCGTTCCGCCAGCACTTCGAACAGCTTGGTCAGCTGCGCATCGTCCTGGAGCCGCGAGCTGGCCAGACGGCGATTGGACAGCCCACCTTTCTTGGCGAGGGTGATCAGCTTTTCGACATAGGGACGCAGTTCCTTGGCCTTGGCGGTGCCGGTCAGGATCTGCTCATGCTTGATGAGCGAGGCGGCGAGGTTGCGCAGCAGGGCGGTGCGATGACCGGCGCTGCGCTGAAGCTTACGATGACCGATTTTGTGACGCATGTTCGTTTCCTTCGTTCGTTAAGGGCCCGTGTGAGGTAGCCCAGACCAGGCGACCCTTGAGGGTCGTCGCCCATGACCCATTCCGTTCGATTCGAGCCTGTCGAGAATTGTTCTCGACCGACGCGTCTCGACAAGCTCGAAGCCTGTCCTGAGCGACTGCTGCAAGCAGTCAGTCGAAGGGCTGCTCGAACCGAACGGCGGTTGGAGTTTAGCCCAACAGCTCCTGTTCGAGCTTCTTGGCCATTTCCTCGATATTTTCCGGCGGCCAGCCGGGGATGTCCATGCCAAGGCGCAGACCCATCGACGAGAGCACTTCCTTGATTTCGTTCAGCGACTTGCGGCCGAAATTGGGGGTGCGCAGCATCTCGGCCTCGGTCTTCTGGACCAAGTCGCCGATATAGATGATGTTGTCGTTCTTGAGGCAGTTGGCCGAGCGGACCGACAGTTCCAGTTCGTCCACCTTCTTGAGCAGATAGCGGTTGATCTGGTTGGCGTCGCTTTCGCCTTCCGAAGCGGCGGCACCAGCGGCATGGCCGGTGGCGGGCGCAGCGGCGGGCAGCGCGTCTTCGAAGTGGACGAACAGCTGGAGCTGGTCCTGCAGGATGCGCGCGGCATAGGCCACCGCGTCTTCCGGCGTGACGGTGCCGTCGGTTTCGAGCGTCAGCGACAGCTTGTCATAGTCCAGTTCCTGGCCGACGCGGGTGTTGTCCACCTTGTAGGCGACCTGACGGACCGGCGAATAGAGCGCGTCGACCGGGATGAGGCCGATCGGCGCATCGGCCGGACGGTTGGCGACGGCGGGGACATAGCCCTTGCCGACGTCAGCGGTCAGTTCCATGTTGAGCGTCGCGCCCTGGTCAAGGTGACAGATCACCAGGTCCGGGTTCATCACTTCGATATCGCCCACGACGCTGATGTCGCCGGCCTTCACCACGGCAGGGCCGGTGGCGGAAAGCTGGAGCCGCTTGGGGCCTTCGCCTTCCATCTTCAGCGCGACCTGCTTGATGTTGAGGACGATGTCGGTCACGTCTTCGCGCACGCCGGTCAGCGACGAGAATTCATGCAGGACGTTCTCGATCTTGATCGAGGTGACCGCCGCGCCCTGAAGCGAGGACAGAAGAACCCGACGCAGCGCGTTGCCGAGCGTCAGGCCGAAACCGCGCTCCAGCGGCTCGGCAACGAACGTCGCCTTGCGCTTGCCGTCGCCCGACGCCTTGATCTCGAGGCTGTTGGGCTTCTTCAATTCCTGCCAGTTCTTCATGTTGACAGTCATGTATTTCCCCTGGGGATGGGCCGAAACGCTGTATGATCCTGACCCGACAGGAACGTTCCGGCGATGCAAACGGGAAAACGGGCGACGCGTCCGCCGCCCGCATGTCATGCAACGCTGCGGTTAGACGCGGCGACGCTTGGACGGACGCACGCCATTGTGCGGGATCGGCGTGACGTCACGGATCGAAGTGATGTGGAAGCCCACGGCCTGGAGGGCGCGCAGAGCCGATTCACGGCCCGACCCCGGACCCTTGACTTCGACCTCGAGGGTGCGGACGCCATGTTCGGCCGCCTTGCGGCCGGCGTCTTCGGCGCAGACCTGCGCGGCATAAGGGGTCGACTTGCGGCTGCCCTTGAAGCCCATCATGCCGGCCGAGGACCAGCTGATCGCATTGCCCTGGGCATCGGTGATGGTGACCATGGTGTTGTTGAAGCTGGCGTTGACGTGCGCGACGCCGGCCGAGATATTCTTGCGTTCGCGGCGCTTAATGCGCTGAGGTTCGCGTGCCATTTTGCTCTATCCTACTGAAACTTGTGAGGCTGGAGGCGTCATCCCGTGGGAGAGCTGCCCCCGGCGGAGAAGAAGACGAAACAGTCCCCCGGACTGTTTCTTACTTTTTCTTACCAGCGATCGGCTTAGCCTTGCCCTTGCGGGTGCGCGCATTGGTGTGCGTGCGCTGGCCGCGAACCGGCAGGCCCTTGCGATGACGCAGGCCGCGATAGCAGGCGAGATCCATCAGGCGCTTGATATTCATCGCGGTTTCGCGACGCAGGTCGCCTTCAACCGTGTGATCGGCGTCGATGGCTTCACGGATCTGGAGGACTTCGGCGTCCGACAGGTCCTGAACGCGGCGGCTATGGTCGATGCCCAGCTTGTCGGCGATCGACACGGCGGTGTGGCGGCCGATGCCGTGAATGTAGGTGAGCGCGATGATCACGCGCTTGTTGGTCGGGATGTTAACACCCGCAATACGTGCCATGGTAAACTATTCTCCTGCTCCACAGGGCGCTTGCGCAACCCTATCTCAAAGCGTCCGGGCCATGCTTCCCTGGCAAGGAAGAATGGCCGATTTCCTATCCCCCCAGACGCAAAAAAGACGGCCAGTGCGAAAAGCACTGCCGCTCGCCAGCGTGTTGGGGAGGGTCGCCATTAGCGATTCGGTACATCCAAGTCAACCGCGCGGCCGGGTTTCCACGCGAATCTCAAACAGCTTGGGCCAATATTTTCCGGTGACGAAAATCCGGTCCCGCGCCGCGTCATAGGCGATGCCATTGGTCACGGCTTCACTGTCTGTGACGCCCGCCTTCGCGCGCAAGGGCGCAAGATCAATCCAGTCGATGACCGTGCCCGATGCCGGGTCGATGCGGGCGATGCGCGTATCATACCAGATATTGGCCCAGATTTCGCCGCGCACATATTCCAGTTCATTGAGGCGCTGCACCGGGCGGCCGTTCCAGGTCACGGTGATGCGCCTTTGTTCAGCCAGGCTGTCGGGATCCAGGAAGCGCAGCTGCGCCGTGCCATCGCTCATGATGATGTGCCGGCCATCCTGGGTCAGCGCCCACCCCTCCCCTTCATAGCGGAATTCGCCCTGCGGCGCGAAGTCGGCCAGCGACCAGACGAAACCGCGCCGGTGCCGCCAGGTCAGGCTGACGATCCGATCCTTCCAGTTGACGATGCCTTCACCGAAATAGGGCGGATCGACGACGCGGCGTTGCAGCACCTTGCCGCTTTTGAGCGCCACCTTGCGAATGTCGGAGCGGCCCTCAAGCCCGGTACTCTCGTAAAGCGCGCCGTCGTGATAGAAGAGCCCCTCGGTAAAGGCGGACGGATCGTGCGGGTAGGTTTTGACCAGGGTCCAGGGCGTTTGCGCCTGGGCGGGCGCACCGAGGAGACAGGCGGCGAGGACCGCCAGCAGCGCGCGGATCATACCGCAGCTTCCCCCGCGATCGCCGCGGCAAGCCAATCAGGCAGCAGCGCCGGGTCCAGCCCCTCCACGCGGCGAAGCTCGATCGACAGGCCAAGATCGGGCAGGGCGGCGCGCTGGCGCTTGTCATCCGCCTTGCCGAGCGGGACGGCGACCAGCCGGCGGCTCACCTTGTTACGATAATGCATGCGCGCGGTATTTTCCTGCCCGACATAGCAGCCCTTGTCATAATCGACGCCGCCCAGTTCCTGCGCATTGGTTTCCAGCCAGAGGACCTGGTCCTGCCCCAGCTCCTCGACCCCTTCGAACACGCCGAGCGAGAGACGATGGGTGCGGAAGGCGGCGGCGGCATCGCCCTCCCCGGTCTGGTCATCCGCCGACGCAAGCCAGCGATGGCCGAGCGCGGGAAGGCGCGGATCATGCGGCTGGTCGGCCGCGTCAGGGGACCAGTGCACCGCCAGCGCCTCTTCGCGCGCGATCGTCACTTTGCGGCGCAGACGATAGAGGGTGAGGCGCTTTGCAAGCATGTCGGCCTGCGAAGCCTCGCAGTCGATCAGCACGTCGCCGCCATCTTCCCACAGGATGACGTCGAACAGCGCCTTTCCCTGCGGCGTCAGCAGGCCGGTCCAGCGCGGATGGCCTGGCTGCAATGTCAGGACATCGCGGGTCAACAGGCCCTGAAGAAAGGCGCGCGCCTCCTCCCCGGAAATTCTAAGGAGCGCGCGGTCAGTGAGGGTGGTGCCGGTCATCGGCTTTAGGTAGGACGGCAACAGGACGAAGCCAAGCCGTTCGCGCGGCCAGAGCAGACAGGAATTTGCCATGACCCAGACTTTCGACATGATCCTGAAGAACGGCACGGTCCATACGCCCGGCGGCGCGGAGCAGGTCGATGTGGGCGTGCGCGGCGGGAAGGTCGCCGCGATCGGCACGTCGCTGGGCGACGCGGGCGAAGTGATCGATTGCACGGGCCTGGACGTGCTGCCCGGCTGCATCGACAGCCAGGTTCATTTCCGCGAACCGGGGCTGGAGCATAAGGAAGATCTGGAATCGGGCAGCCGCGCCGCGGTGATGGGGGGCATAACCGCGCTGTTCGAGATGCCCAACACCAATCCCAATACCGACACCGCCGAGCGGGTGCATGACAAGCTGAGGCGCGCGCATCACCGCATGTGGTGCGACCATGCCTTCTACGTCGGCGCGACCGCCGATAATGCCGAGAAGCTGAAGGAACTGGAGCGCATTCCCGGCACGTCGGGGGTCAAGATCTTCATGGGGGCGTCGACCGGCAGCCTGCTGGTCGATGACGACGACGCCCTGTCGCGCGTGCTGGCGAGCGGCACGCGCCGCGTCGCCATCCATGCCGAGGACGAGGCGCGGATGAATGCGCGCAAGGATTTGCGGGTGGAGGGCGACCCGTCGTCGCACCCGGTCTGGCGCGATGATGAAAGCGCGATGATCGCCACGAAGCGGATCATCGCGCTGGCCCGCAAGGCGCGACGCCGTATCCACATCCTGCACGTCACCACGCCCGCAGAACTGGAATATATCGGCCAGAACAAGGATATCGCCACCTGCGAGGTGACGCCGCAGCATCTGACGATGGCGGCCGAGGACGCCTATCCGCGGCTGGGCACCTATGCGCAGATGAACCCGCCGATCCGCAGCGCCGCGCATCGCGACGGCCTGTGGTTCTGGCTCAACCAGGGCGTGCCCGACGTGCTGGGCAGCGACCATGCGCCGCACACGATCGAGGAGAAGGCCAAGCCCTATCCCGCCAGCCCCAGCGGCATGCCGGGGGTGCAGACGCTTATCCCGCTGCTGCTCAACCATGTGGCGCAAGGGCGACTGACGCTGCGCCGCTTCATCGAACTGACCTCGTCGGGGCCGCAGCGCGTGTTCGGGCTGGTGGGCAAGGGGCGGATCGCGGTCGGCTATGACGCGGATTTCACTGTGGTCGATCTCAAGAAACAATGGACCGTGGACAGGGACTGGCTGGCGTCGCGCTGCGACTGGTCGCCCTTCGACGGCGATCGGCTGACCGGCAAGGCGGTCGGCACCATCATTCGCGGCAACCGCGTAATGTGGGAAGACGCGCTGGCCAACGATGCGATCGGCGAGCCGGTGCGGTTCGAGGCGACCGAATATAATTGAGCCGGGTCAGGCGGCAGCCGCCGTCCGGTTGCGCCGGGCGGTGGCGATGCTGTCGCCGGCGAAGAGGATGAGGCCGATCCAGATGAGGGCGAAGCTCAGCATCTGGCCGATGCTCAGCACCTCCCCCAGCAGCAGGACGCCGCACAGAAATTGCAGCGTTGGGGCGATATACTGCATCAGCCCCAGCGTCGCCATCGGCAGGCGCTGGGCCGCGGTGGCGAACAGCACCAGCGGCACGGTGGTGACGCCGCCCGACAGGATCAGCAGGGCGCTGGTGGGGAGGTCCTGCCCGAAGCCGATGCCGCCATGGCCCGCTTCCCAGATCAGATAGGCGATGGCGAGCGGCGCGAGCAGCGCCGTTTCGACGCCCAGGCCCGTCATCGGCGCGACCGGCGTCAGCTTGCGCAGCAGGCCATAGAAGGCGAAGCTGAAGGCCAGGGTCAGGCTGATCCAGAGGGTGGTGAGCGCCGATGCGGCGAGGATGGCGACGCCAATGGCGGCAAGACCGATGGCCAGCAACTGGAACCGGCGCAACCGTTCCTTGAGCACGAGGACGCCCAGCAGGACATTCACCAGGGGATTGAGGAAATAGCCCAGGCTGGCAGCAACGACATGATTGTCGTTCACCGCCCAGACATAGGTCAGCCAGTTGATCGCGATCATCAGCGCCGATCCGGCCAGCGCCACCACCAATCGCGGATTGCCAAAGGTAGCGCGAAATACCGGCAGCGTGCCGCGCCAGGCCAGGATCGGCAGGATCAGCAGCAGCGACCACAGGATGCGCTGCGTCACGATCTCTATGGCGTCGATATGATGCAATAGGCGAAAGAACAGCGGCAAAAGCCCCCACAGCCCATAGGCAGCGGTCGCGGCCAGCAGGCCGCGCCGGGTTTCGGCCTGCGTCTGCGTCAGAAAATGCCTCCGCCCAGAAACAGGCGCAGCGCGCCGAAGGCGGCGACGATAAGGCAGAAATACTGGCCGCTTTTCTTTGACGACATCAGGCCGATGAAAGCGCCGAACAGCGCGATCGGCACCAATATCCAGTTGAGCGCCCCCAAAAGCGGCAATACCGCCGGGATCATGAGGATGAGGGTGACAAGGCCGATAAAGCCTGACAGGAGGTTGAGCATAGCCAATCCATGCCCCCGAACCTGTGCCAGAGCAAGACAGGTGACCGGTGCCAGTCAATCGAAACTGGCCTTTCGGCAAAAAATCGGCAGATTCACCAAAAGTCCTAACGAATGTTTAACCTTCCCTCTTCATCGCTCATTTACAAAGGAGTGAAGAATGGCCCTGTTTCGATCCGTATGCGCCGCGTCGCTGCTGCTGGCGCTGGCCGCCTGCAACAAGAAGGACGGGGATGGCGACCTTGCCGCCCTGGACGCACAGCTGACCAATAATGCGGCGGACCCGGCGATGAAGGGGGCGCTCAATGATCCTATCCTGGTCGATCCGCAACTGGTGGGGCAGGCCAATCGCGACGCCGTGCGTCCCGCCGACAAGCCCGCCACGGGCGCGGTGCCGGTGATGAGCGGGGACGCGGCCAAGGCGCAGGCGCAGGCCGTACGACAGGCGGGCGGCAAATTGCTGTCGGCTCCTGCCCCGACCACGGGCGAGGCGATGGCGTCCACGGTGACGCTGGGGGCGGTGGCGCGCGAACAGGCTGCGGCGAAGGGCGGCAATGCGGACTGCGCCAAGAAACTGAAATATGGCATGGAATGGGCCCAGCGCCTGCCCGAGGGCTTTCCCCTCTATCCCGGCGCGCAGCTGATGGAAGCCGCCGGCGCGCAGGCCGATGGCTGCACGCTCCGCGCCGCCAGCTTCGTGACGGCGGTGCCACGCCAGGGAGTGATGGACTATTATTATACGCTCGCCCGCCGCGCGGGCTATGATGGCGAGCACAAGATCATGGGCGGCGATCATGTGCTGGGCGGCACCCGCGCATCCGATGGCGCAGCCTATTTCATCCTGTTCACCGACGCGCCGGGCGGCCGCACCAGCGTCGACATCATCGCGGACCAGGGGCGCTAACGCCTCGCCCCGGCCGCGATTCGCACTACCGCCGCGCGCCCGTCAGCCGCTATTGCGCAGGGCCGTGGCGATCGCGTTGATCGACAATTCGATACCTTCCTTGATGCGCGGGTCTTCCTCCCCCGCGCGATGGCGTTTCAACAGTTCGACCTGCAACAGGTTGAGCGGTTCGATATAGGGCAGGCGCAGGCGGATCGAGGTTTCGAGCGCCGGGTTGCTTTCCAGCAGCCGGCTCTGCCCGGTCGCTTGCAATAGGCCGTCATGCGCCGCCTGCCAGCCTTCGCGGATGCGGCCGAATATGTCGTCGGCCAGCCCCTGATCCTCCACCAGCGGCAGATAGCGCGCGGCGATGCCAAGGTCCGATTTGGCGAGCACCATCTCCATATTCGCGAGCGCGGATTTGAGGAACGCCCAATGCTGCGCCATGTCCGCCAGCAGCGCCTTGTCCTCAAACCCGGCGAGCGCCTGGCCCACGCCATACCAGCCCGGCAGCATCACGCGCGCCTGCGCCCAGCTGAACACCCAGGGGATGGCGCGCAGGTCCTCGATCCGGCTGCTTTTCTTGCGACTGGCCGGGCGCGAGCCGATCTTGAGGCCCGCAATTTCCTGAATCGGCGTCAACTGGCGGAAGAAATCGCGGAATCCTTCGGTGCCGTAGACCAGGTCGCGATAGGCGGCGAAGGCGTTCTTCGAGAGTTCATCCATCGCCCCGGCAAAGCGCGCGGCGTCCCGCTGCGAAATGCCCTCCGGCTCAAGGCTGGCGAGCAGGGTCGCACTGGTCGTCGCTTCCAGATTGGTCATGGCAACGTCGCGCGTGCCGAATTTGGCGGCGATGACTTCGCCCTGTTCGGTAATGCGGATGCGCCCCTGCACGCTGCCCTTGGGCTGGGCCTGGATCGCGGCGAAGGCCGAACCGCCGCCACGGCCGACCGCCCCGCCCCGGCCATGGAACAATTGCATCGCCGCGCCAGCCTCCGCAAAGACCGGCTCCAATGCCTTGCTCGCCTTGTAGAGGCCCCAGGTCGAGGTGATGTAACCACCATCCTTGTTGCTGTCGGAATAGCCGATCATCACTTCCTGATGGCCCCGCGCCTTCACCACGCCGGCAATTTCGGGCAAGCCGAAATAGGCGGACATGATCTTGGGCGCGGCCTCCAGATCGCCAATGGTTTCAAACAGCGGGATCGCCATGATCGCGGCGTGCGGCGGATCGCCATTGTCGCCCACGCGCCACAGCCCCGCCTCCTTGAGCAGGATGTTGACCTCCAGCAGGTCGGACACGCTCTGCGCCATGGAAATGATGTAATGGGTGATGCATTGCGGCCCATAGAGGCGGTGCGCCTCGGCGGCGGCATGGACGATCGCCAGTTCCGACGCGGTTTCGTCGGAATAGGCGGAAAAGCGCGATCCGAGCGGGCGGTTATTGGCGAGTTCACGACGCAGCAGGGCGATGCGCGCATATTCGTCGAGCGCGAGATAATCCGCCTCCACGCCCGCGATCTTGAGCAGCTCAGCAACCACGCGTTCATGCACGGCGCTGTTCTGGCGCATGTCGAGTGTGGCGAGGTGAAAGCCGAAGGTTTCGACCGCGCGGATCAGGCGGCCGAGCGCACCCCCGCTCGCCAGCGCGCCATTGCCTTCGCTCGCCAGTCCCTGCGCGACGACGACCAGATCATGGCGCAGGTCGGCCGGGCTGGCATAGGGTTCGCCCTTCAGCGCCGATGGCCGCGCCGGCTGATCCCCGGTCAGCGACACGCAGGTCGCGGCCAGGCGCGCATAGATGCCGCTCAGCGCCCGGCGATAGGGTTCATCCTTGCGGCTGAGCGCGTCGTCACCGCTGGCTTGCGCCAGATCAAGCACCGCCTGCGGCACATGGGCCAGTTCAGTCGAGAGCGACAATTCCGCGCCCAGCGCATGGACGCCGTCCAGATAATAAGCGATCGCCGCCGCCGCGCCGCGTTTCAGCGCATATTGCAGCTGTGGCGCCTGGACGAAGGGATTGCCGTCGCGATCGCCGCCGATCCAGCTGCCCACGCGCAGGAAACTTTGCGGCCGCGCGCCCAGCACCCGTTCCCAGCGGGCATAGAGCGCCGGCAGCACCGGCAGGAAACTGTCGCGGAAATAGGCGAGGACATTTTCAATTTCATCGGCGACGAACAGCTTTTCCCGGCGCAGCGGCCGCGTCTGCCACAGGAGCGCGATCTGGCGAAAAATCGCTTCGTCGAGATTTTCGCCGTCCGCCGTCTCGGTTCGCCCCGCATCCTTCAGATGCATGAGGTCGGCAATGCGGTTCTTGTGGTCGATCATGCTCTTGCGCCGCACCTCGGTCGGGTGGGCGGTCAGCACGGGCACGATCAGGCTGTGCGCCAGCAGGTCGAGCACCGCATCACGCCCCACCCCCTGCGATTCGAGACGCTTGAGCGCAGAGGCGACATCGGCGCCCGGTTCGGCCGCCACGCCCTGGCGATCCTCGGCCAGGTTGGCAAGCATCGAGAACAGCATGAAGCCGCGCGTGAAATTCAGCGTGTCGTCAAGGTTGAGCGCGTCGAGCCCCGTGTCCGTGAGGTCCGCGCCCTGCACACCGCGCGCGCGATCGACCGATGCCGAGCGGATATATTCGGTCTGCTGGTAGAGTTTTTCCCCGCCATAGGCGCGAATGACATCACCCAGCAGCCGCCCGAGATAGCGGATGTCGGGATTCTGCGTGATCGCAGGGGCGGCTTGCTGTGCATGGCTCTCCATGGAGGATATGCTGCACTGCGGCATGGGAATCGTCAAGGCGGATAGGGGCTTTCCATACCTTTGCCGATCAATCGGCCTGCCGCTTCAAAAAGGCGATGATGTCGGCACGGTCGAGCGGGTCGGAGACGCCGGGATAGATCATCTTGGTCCCCGGCACGACCCGTTGCGGGTGGGCCATCCAGGCGTCGAGCGTTCGCGCGTCCCAACGGCCCCGCGCGTCGAGGAGCGCGGCGGTATAGCTGTAGCGCGCGCTTTGCTGCGCCATCGGGCGGCCATAGACGCCGTAGAGATTGGGGCCGCCCATGTCCGGGGAGCCTTTCGTCGCCTTGTGACAGCCCGCGCACACGGCGAATTTCCGCGCGCCCGCATCGGCGTCGGCCACGTTCAAAAGCGCGTCGAGTGACGGATTGGGGCCGGCGGCGGCGAGCCGTTCAGCCCTGCGATCGTCGCCGCAGCCGGCCACGGCAAGCACCAAGATCAGGGCCATCGTCATCGCAAATCGGCGCACGTCATCGCTCCTTTTCCAACCGGTCCTAAAGGCGAAGAAGCCTGATGGACAGGGGACAGAGCGTCCGCCCCCTTTGCGCTCACCCCTTGCACTTGGCCGCCCGCTTGGGCCAAAGACGCTGCCGTGACCGCCAGCATCAGCATAGGAACCGATCATCACGGCAAGGACGTGCTGGTCGACGTGGAGGAATTGCTCGCCACCCGTCTGCTCGTCCAGGGCAATTCGGGATCGGGCAAATCGCATCTTTTGCGCCGGCTGCTGGAGGAAAGCGCCGCCATGGTGCAGCAGGTGGTGATCGATCCGGAGGGCGATTTCGTCACGCTGGCGGACGAATATGGCCATGTCGTGATCGACGCGGGCGACTATAATGAGCGCGAGATCGTCACCATGGCGAGCCGCATCCGCGAACATCGCGCGTCGGTCGTGCTGAGCCTCGATTCGCTGGAGCTGGAAGCGCAGATGAAATGCGCCGCCACCTTCCTGTCGACCCTGTTCGATGCGCCGCGCGACCATTGGTATCCCGCGCTGGTCGTAGTGGACGAAGCGCAGATGTTCGCGCCGGTCGCCGCGGGCGACGTGTCGGACGAGGCGCGCCGTCTGTCGCTCGCCGCGATGACCAACCTCATGTGCCGGGGGCGCAAGCGCGGCCTGGCCGGCGTCATCGCCACGCAGCGGCTGGCCAAACTCGCCAAGAATGTCGCGGCGGAAGCCTCCAACTTCCTAATGGGACGCACGTTCCTGGACATCGACATGGCGCGCGCGGCCGACCTGCTTGGGATGGAGCGGCGCCAGGCGGAGCAGATACGCGACCTGGAGCGCGGCCGCTTCCTGGGCCTTGGCCCCGCGATCGCGCGGCGACCCGTCAATGTGAAGATCGGCGCGGTGAGGACCGGGTCGCGCGGCGGCGCGCACAAGCTGATGCCGCCGCCGGTCGCCGCGACCGGGGATTTCCAGGAATTGCTGTTCGCCAAGGCCGAAGCGGACGCCCTTCCCCCGCCCCCGCCGCGCGCCGATCCGCCCCCGCGCCCGGCCGAAGAGATTATGCGCGCATTGGCCGACACGCCGCAGGCCAAGCCCGCAGCGCCTGAGCTGGACTTTGGCGAAAATGAGCCGGTCGTGATCGCGGTGCTGGAAGAGATCGTTGCGGACCTGGGCGATGCCACGCCCAGCGTCGCGAGCCTGTATCAGGATTTTGGCGTCCGCTGCCGGATGAAGGGCCTTAAAAAATCGCCGCTCGACCTGCCGGCCTTTCGCAAGCGGTTCGCGATGGCGCAGGCGGGGATGGCGGACGGCGACGACCCGCGCTGGCAGGACGCCATCCGCGCGGCCGAGCCGGTGCCCGAGGATATGCTGGCCCCCTTCCTGCTGATCGCGCGCGCGGCGATCGACGGCCATCCCTGTCCCGACGACGGCGCGCTGGCCCGCGCCTATGGCACCAGTTCGCCCGGCCGCGTGCGCAGGCTGATCGACTATATGGAAAAGCTGGGCGTTATCGTCGCGCGCACCGATTTTTCGGGCAAGCGCTCGATCGGCCTGCCGGGCCTTGGCCTGTCGACGGCGGCGGCGGAGGGATAGACTGGCCGCCCGCCCCGGCGGCCGTGCGCCTGATCAGTCCCGCTCCCGCCTGATCGGATAGAGATGATGGTAGGGGCTGCGATCAAATCGTTGCTGCATCAGCCAGTCCAGCCGGGCGTCGCCGTCCGCAGCGAACGCCGGATCAGCCGCCAGCTTCGCCTCGAACGCCTTTTTCATGCGCGGATCGGCCGCCAGCAGAGCGTCCGCGATCGGCGCCCGCACGAAATCTTCCGCGCCGGGGGGAGCCGCCAATATTTCCGGGAAAAAGCCCCAGGCAAGAAAGCTGTCCTGGCTTTCAGGCTCCAGCAAGGCTGCGGCGAGCAGCCCCAGCGGTTGGTCGAAAGGCACCCTGACCGTACCGGCAGGCAGCGTCTCCGTCACATCCTCATGCTGCAATGTCGTGGTCAGCGGGATGCGGGCGTCACGCGCCGGCATCAATTGCGGATTGACCAGACGCACGCGATCCAGCGTCAAGGTGAGGGGCGCATCCAGCCTGTCATACCGGATGCCGTGAAGCGTCAGTCGATCGATCACATCGGCTTGCTCCACAGGTATCCACCATGCCTTGGGCAAACGCACCGTTTCGACCGGTTCCTGCCCGATGACCGGCATCCGCCAATTGGTTGGCCGGCCAAGCCAGACCTGTTCCCTGCGCCCGCTGGCGGGCGAGACATAGGTGTCGAAGGCCACCCCCTTGAACTGGTCGATCCAGCCGATCGGCTCAGGCGCAGGCCTCCAGCGCGTCAGCATCTCGGTCGGGCGCGTCGCCAGGTCGCTGGCCTTGGCTTTGGCGATGACGCCGGCATCCTGCCCCGCCAGCCCGAGCGCGGCTTCCAGCAATATATAGGTGCCCAGCACTCGCTGGCGGTAAGGCTTGAGCATATGGTTTTCGACCAGCACCGTCGGAACACCGATGAAATCGCCATAGCCGGTCGAATAGCGCGGGCCTTCGGGCGCCTGGCGGATGCCTTTCGTGGGATCACGCGTGTCGATCGGGCTGGGGTAATGGGTGGGGACATGCCCCGCCTGTTCCAGCGCCGCCGTCACGATCGGCCCGAAGCGCTGTTGCAGCCAATCGGCGGTGAAGCGGTGATAGGCGTAGCGGCCCCAGCCGGCATAGGTGAAGGTGATGTCATATTGCATGTCGAAGCCGTCGCTCACATGACAATCGACATAGAGGATGGGGTCGAGCCGGCGTAAAAGGCCGATCATCGCGCGGCTTTCGGGAGCATCCGCCTTTGCATAATCGCGGTTCAGATTGATGTTCCGGCTGTTGCCGACATAGCCTTTTTCGGCAGGGCCGCGCAGCGCCGGAAAATTCCAGCGGCTCGCCTTCTCATGCCCGTCGATATTATAGACCGGCACGAACACGAGATCGACCTTGTCCAGCAGTCCGTCCTTGCCCCGCAGCGCGATGTCACGCAGCAGCATCAGGCCCGCATCCTTGCCGTCGATTTCGCCGGCATGGATGCCCGCCTGGACGAGCACCACGGGCTTGGCCCCGCCGCCCTTGCTGGCGCGGACGAGCAGCATGTCGCGCCCTTCCCCGGTGCGGCCGAATATTTCCAGGCTGATGAGCGGCGAGGCCGCGTCCAGTCGCTTCAGCCAGGCCTGAACCTCGCCATAGCGGGGCGAAGTGGCAAAGCCCGCCCGTTCAGCCGGCGTGATCCAGGGATCATCCCGATCGACCACCAGCGCTTCGCTGGCGCCCGACCATGGCAGCGCCGGCGGCAACGCTGACATTGGCATATCTGACACCGGCATATCTGGCATCGGCGCGCGGGCCAGCGGCTGCGCCATGCCGCTGCCGGCCAGGCACAGGACCGCAGCGCCCAGGCATGTCCTCATCCATTCGACCATTTCCGGACTCCTCCTGTTCAGAAGCGGGCGCGTACGCCAAGGGTTACGGTGCGCGGCGTGCCCGGCTGCACCCAGACCGAACTGTAGCTGCTGGCATACCAGGTCGCGTCGAACAAATTGCTGACCGTTCCGAACAGCTCGACATTCTCCATCACGTCAACGCTGCCGAACAGGCGGAATAGCGTATGGGACGGCAGGGTGAAGTCGGTGCCAGTCTCGCCGAGCCGCTTGCCGACATAGTTCATGCCGGCGCCAAGCTGGGCGGCGCGCCCGGCGAGCGAGAAATGCTTGGCCGCCTGGAGGTTGAGGACATGGTCGGGAATGTTGATCAGCCGGTCGCCAGGCAGGATCTGGAACCCGAAATTGGGATCATTCACCGTCGAACGCGCCTGGGCGTCGGTATAGGCGTAGCTGAGCAGCACATCGATATCGCCGGGCAGATGGCCATTGAGGTCCAGTTCAACGCCCCGGCTTCGCGCCTTGCCGATGGCGACGGAAAAGCCAGGATTGTCGTTGTCGCTGGCCAGGACATTCTTCTTGGACAGCTGATAAACCGACAGGGTGCCCGTCAGCGCGCCGCCCAGCATCGCCAGCTTGGCGCCGGCCTCAATGGACTCGCTGGTTTCGGGATCGAAGATATTGTTGAGGAAATCCGCGCCGATATTGGCGCGATACCCCTCGCCATAGGCGGCGTAGAGGCTGATCGCGGCGTTCAGATCGTAGACGATGCCAGCCTGCGGACTGAACCGTTCATATCTGCGGCTGTTGTGCCGGATGGCGGGCGCGAGCAGGCGGTTATCGACCTTCAGCGTCAAATTGTCGTATCGGCCACCGACGCGGATCTGAAGACGGTCCGTCAGTTCGATCTGATCCTGCACATAAAAGCCGAAGCTGCGCTGCGTATCGAGGCGGTTGGTCAACACCGCCGTCGCGGGAAGCGGATATCGTCCATAAACAGGATTATCGATGTCGATGACGTAGCCGGCCTGATCGTCCGGGTTCGTGCTGACCGCCGGCGGACGATATCGCGTGAAGAAATTATCATAGCGGAAATGGTCGAAATCGCCGCCGATCAGCACGCGGTGGCGCAGGGATGCCGTGTCGAACGCACCGGCAAGTTCGGCACGCAGAACGCTATGTTCCGCGTCATAGCGGCGCGAGCGCCGTTGACGCGACAGGGAATGACCGTCGACATACAGCTTCTGGCGCGCGCGCGCCTGCTCCGCGTCGGAGGAGGAGCCGGTCAGCTTCGTGTCGCGATGGCTGGCGCCGACCTGCAGGCTCCAGTCGTCGCTGAACTGATGATCGAGCCGGAGCTGGTGGCCGGTGGCGCGCGCCACCGTATCGCCATCGCCCGGCTCGCCCAGGAAGCGGGAGCGCGGGACCGTGTCGAAATCGCCGTTCAAGACCACGATGCCGCGATCAAATGGCACTTCCACCCGCGTCCATTCGAAATCATAGGTCAGGCGCGTCCGGTCGCCCAGCGTCAGGCCCACCGAAGGCAGAAGGCCCCAGCGTTTTTGCGACACATAATCGCGGAACGTGTCGCCATTTTCATAATAGCCGATCAATCGCGCCGTGAGGCCGCTGGTCAGCGCCAGATTGGCGTCGGCATCGGCGCGGAACCGATCATAGCTGCCATATTGCAGCGACCCGGTGCCGAAGCTGCGCCCGAGTTCCGCCTGTTTGGTTACGATATTGATCGTCCCGCCCGGTTCGCCGCGCCCGATCAGGGCCGCCGCTGGTCCCTTCAGCACCTCGATCCGGTCGATCCCCGCCACGTCGCGTTGGCCGGCAAAGCCGCGTCCGGCGTTGAAGCCATTGACGAGATAACCGCTGGGCAGATTTTCGTCGCCGGCAAAGCCCCGGACCGCAAAGGCGTCCCACAAGCCGCCAAGCGTATTCTGCCGGGCGACCGACGCATTCATGTCGAGCGCATCGGTCAGGCGCACAATATTGTTCTGCTGCAATGTTTCGCCATCGATCTGAGTGATGGCCTGCGGGATTTCGCGGAGCTGAAAGTCGCCGCGATAGGCCTGGCGCACACCGGTCACCGTGATGGCCCCTTGGCCGTCCGGCAGATGGTGCAGGGCATCGCCCGACTGCGCCTGCGCGGAGGCGGCGGCAAGCAAGGCCGCGAGAGGCGTCGCCACGGTCAGATGGCGCAGGCCCCAGGCGCATGAGGACGCAGCCCGCTTTCGCGGCGTTGTTGTGATCGACATGATTTTCCCCTGATCGGACCAGCCCGATATCGTGCGCGGCTGCCCCTATGGCCGACGGGTCGCCCCCGTCAATAAAAATGTTATACCATTCCATTGACATGAGGCTGCCATCGCGAAATGCTCGTGACCAACAGCCAAGGAGCCTTGTCCCATGCCCCTGACCGCAACCGGCCAGCGCATTATTTTGTCCGATGTTCATCTATCCTACGGCAGTCAGCCTGTGCTGCGCGGCCTGACCCTGCATGTCGAGCCAGGCGAGATTTATGCGCTGCTGGGCGGCAATGGCGCGGGCAAATCGACCACCATGTCGACATTGCTGGGCTTTGCGCGGCCCGACAGCGGTACGGTGCTGGTCGCCGGACATGATCCGGCGGCGGAGCCGGATCGGGCGCGCGAGCAAATCGCCTATGTCCCGGAAAATGTCGCGCTGTACGAGCATCTGAACGCCCGGGAAAATGCCGCCTATCTGCTGGCGCTGGCCGGACGCCAGCCCGGCATGCAGGACATTGAGGGGGCGTTCGAGGCAACCGGCCTGCAACGCGGGGCATGGGACAAGCGCCTGTCGGGCTTTTCCAAAGGGATGCGGCAGAAGGTCGCGAT
The DNA here is from genome assembly GCF_000153545.1 of Sphingomonas sp. SKA58. Taxonomy (NCBI): domain Bacteria; kingdom Pseudomonadati; phylum Pseudomonadota; class Alphaproteobacteria; order Sphingomonadales; family Sphingomonadaceae; genus Sphingomonas; species Sphingomonas sp. SKA58. Next base: position 223,191 of record NZ_CH959306.1, on the reverse strand, counting down.
TGCGATCGCCCTGCTGCGCGAAGTGCCGGTGCTGCTGCTCGATGAGCCGTCATCGGGTCTGGACCCGCGCGCCACTGCCGATTTCAACCGCCTTGTCCACGATGTCGCGCGCCGGGGCGCAGCGGTGCTGATGGTGACGCACGACCTTTTGTCGGCCGCCGACATCGCCGATCGCATCGGCTTCCTGGATGCCGGCCGCATCGTCGATGAAGCCTGCGCGCAGCCGCCCGAGCGGTTCGACGTGCGCGCGCTGCATCGCAAATTCACGCGCGAGGTCGCCGTCGCATGAGCCCGGTCACGCTGATTGCGCGAGACGAGCTGCGGCTGATGCGGCGCAATCGCGTCGCCGTCATCGCCTTTGCGCTGCTTGTCCTGCTGACCCTGGCCGCCGCGCTCATCAGCTGGTCGCACCAGCAGTCGATTTCCCAAACCCGCGCCCGGTTCCAGGCCCAGGCTGCCGAGGCGTTCGAGGCGCAGCCCGACAGGCATCCGCATCGGATGGTGCATTTCGGCAATTTCATCTTTCGTCCGCTCGGACCGCTTGCCGCCTTCGATCCGGGCGTCGACGCCTTCACGGGCAACGCCATGTTCCTGGAAGGCCACCGACAGAATAGCGCCAATTTCGGCGATATACGCCAATCCTCATTGCTGGTGCGTTTTGGCCAGTTGACCCCCGCCTTCATATTGCAGGTGATTGCGCCGCTGCTGCTCATCTTCCTTGGCTATGGCGCGATCGCGCGCGAAAGGGAGCGCGGGACTTTGCGGCAGATGCTGGTCCAGGGCGTATCGGCCCGATCGCTTGTCACGGGCAAGCTGCTGGCGCTGGGCAGCATTGCCGCGCTGGTCGGGTTGCCGGCCATGATCACCTTTCTGGCTATAGCCGGACAGCCGGGCGCTTCGGCCGGGCCGATGCTGGTCATCGCGCTTGGCTATGCCGTTTATCTGTGCCTGTGGACGATCATCGTCATTCTGGTCTCCGCGCTCGCACCGCGCGGGCGGGACGCCTTGCTCGCGCTACTGGCGCTTTGGGCGGTGCTGGTGATCCTGGCGCCGCGCGTCGCGCCCGACATCGCGGCGCAGGCGCATGCGCTGCCGACGCGGCTTGAAACCGACATCGCCATTGCGCAGGATTTGCACAGGCTGGGCGACAGCCACAATCCCGACGATCCGTTCTTCACCGCGTTCAAGGAAAGGACACTGCGCCGCTACGGCGTCACTCGCGTCGAAGACCTGCCCGTCAATTACAAGGGGCTGCTTGCGCTCGAAGGCGAGGCGCTCACATCGGGCCTGTTCGACGACTATGCCAACCGCAGTTTCGCCATCCAGGCGGACCAGAGCCGCCTGTACGACGGTTTCGGCATCGTCAGCCCCGCCATCGCCCTCAAACGCGTTTCGATGGCGGCTGCGGGCACGGACCTTGCCGGTCATCGCCGCTTTCTCTCGCAGGCGGAAGCCTATCGCTACGACATGGTGCAGCGCCTGAACCGGCTCCAGGCGGAGGCGGTCAGCTACCAGAATGACACGGCGAGCGACGCGGGCGCCGATCAGCGCAAGCGCATTTCCGCCAACCATTGGCATGCCATCCCGCAATTCCGGTTCCAGCCCGCCAGCGCCGCCGACCTGGTGAAGGCCAGCCTGCCCGGCCTAGGCCTGCTGCTCGCCTGGCTGATCGCCGCCGCGCTGGCGCTGCTGCCCGTCGTCCGTCATCTTCAGAAAGCCCGTCCATGACCCTGATCGCCCACGAACTGCGCCTGCTGCTGCGATCGCGCATGGCGGTGCTGACATTGTTGCTGGTTGCCCTGCTGTCGATCGCCGCCGTGGCGGCGGGCATGGCCGAAATCGCCCGCCAGCGCGATGTCATCGCCCGTATCCAGCCCAAACAGGCGCAGGATACCGCCAGCATCGCGGCATGGGTGGACAAGACCAAGGATGCCGGCAACGCCGCCTATTACAGCTTCCATGCCACATGGGATACGCCTGCGCCGCTGGCCTTCGCCGCGCTCGGCCTGCGCGACGTCGCCCCCTATATTCTGCGGGTCCGCGCGCTGGGGCTGGAGGCACAGCTATATGACGGCGAAGCGTTCAACCCCGAACTGGCGCTGCCTGGCCGTTTCGATTTTGCCTTCGTGCTGGTCTATCTGACCCCGCTGTTCGTGATCGCCCTGTTCCACGATATGGTGTCGGGCGAGCGGGAAGCGGGCCGCCTGCGGATGCTGGACGCGATCGCCGGGTCCGGCCGGCACCTTTGGGCGCGCCGGGTTGCGCTACGCGGCGGTCTGCTGTTCGTGGCGCTGGGAACGCCGCTGACGATCGGGGCGATCCTGTCGCATGTGCCGGGCATCCTGCTGCTGGCGGTATTGGGACTGACGGCGTTCTACCTCGCCTTCTGGATCAGCGTGACACTGCTCATCGGCCGCCTGCGCTGGTCATCGGTCGCCAATGCGGCAACGCTGGCGGGGCTGTGGCTGGTGCTGACGCTGGTCCTGCCGACACTTGCCCATGTCGCGATCAACCAAGCCGTCCCAGTGGGTCAGGGGGTGGAATTGACGCTAGCCCAGCGCGAAGCGGTGAACCGCGCCTGGGACATCCCGCGCGACGCGACGATGCGCGCCTTCTACGCCGGCCATCCCGAATGGCAGGACAGCCCGCCCCTCACCGACGCCTTCCATTATAAATGGTATTTCGCTTTCCACCAGGTGGGCGACGAAAGCGTCGCGCAGCAGGTTGACGCCTATCGCCGCGGCATAGAGACACGCGATGCGGCGGCCAGGACCATCGGCTGGCTGCTGCCTTCGGTAGGCGTGCAGGCGGTGCTGACGCGGCTGGCAAAGACCGACATGCAGGCGCAACTGGCCTATCAGGATCGTATCCGGGCGTTCCACAAACGACTGCGCGATTTCTATTATGGTTATCTCTTCACCGACAAGCCGTTCGGCAAGGCAGACTTCGACAAGGCGCCGAGGTTCGATGGCTGATTAGCGAGGGATGGCGGCGAAAGGGACGGTGCCCCATCGCCGCGATCTGCCGAATGGCGCCGCGCCGCGGCCCGCAGTCGTGATGAGTGTCGCTCCGCCAGCGTCGAACCGGTCAGGCCGCGCCAGCGGGAAATCATAGAGCCCGTCAGTCGAGACCGAGCCGCCCGCAGTCTCCCTGAAGATCCACGGGCGCGGTTCTGAGCCATTGCGAAGCGGCTGAGAACGCCGCAACCCGACATAAGGGGGGACGCATTCCGTCACCTGAAATAATGAGAGACTGGCGGAGAGGGTGGGATTCGAACCCACGTTACGGTTTCCCGTAAACCGCATTTCGAGTGCGGCGCATTCGACCACTCTGCCACCTCTCCGCAGAAGGTTCGCAGGGCGCCTACAGCCCTGTGTTCCCGGTCGAGCGGCGGCCATTAGCGGATGAAATCGCACTTGCCAAGCGACCTTCGGGGTATTTTTCTTGTGTCGGCGCGGCGCGGCCCTAAATTGGACTTATGAAAGAGATGAGTCAGATTTTTGGCGCGGGCATGACGGCCCCGCCGATCGTCCATGCGCGCTTCAGCATCGGCGACGTGGTCAAACACCGGATGTTCGGATTTCGCGGCGTCGTATTCGACATCGATCCGGTCTTCGCCAATAGCGAGGAATGGTATGAGGCCATTCCCGAGGCCGCCCGCCCCGACAAGCATCAGCCATTCTACCATCTGCTCGCGGAAAATGGCGATTCCAGCTATGTCGCCTATGTCAGCCAGCAAAATCTGGTGACGGACGACAGCGACGAGCCGGTCGATCATCCCGCCATTTCCGGCATGTTCGGCACGTACGCGAAGGGCAAATATCGGCTGCGTGCGCTGCATCGCCACTGATCAAGGGTCTGCGCTGCCCATTCATCGCTCAAGTTTGCGATTGATCCGCGGCCCGGCGGGATTATGACCGGACCCTTGGCATGATCGACAAGGGGTGAGCGGTGGCGAACGAACGGGCACAGGCTAGCGGCATGGCCGAATTGACGCTGCGCGGCGTCATCCTGGGCGCGCTCATTACGCTCGTCTTCACTGCCGCCAATGTCTATCTGGGCCTCAAGATCGGCCTGACCTTCGCCACCTCGATCCCGGCGGCGGTCATTTCCATGGCAGTGCTGCGGCTGTTTTCCACCGGCACCATCCTGGAAAACAATATCGTCCAGACTATCGCCTCGGCGGCCGGCACCCTGTCGGCGATCATCTTCGTGCTGCCGGGCCTGGTCATCATCGGATGGTGGCAAGGCTTTCCCTACTGGCTGTCGGCCTTCACCATCGCGACCGGCGGCATATTGGGCGTCATGTATTCCGTGCCGCTGCGCCGCGCGCTGGTGACGGGGTCCGACCTGCCCTATCCCGAAGGCGTGGCCGCCGCCGAAGTGCTGAAAGTCGGCGCCGGATCGCGCGAGGGGCTTGAGGAAAACAAGCGCGGGCTTGCCGCCATCGTCGCCAGCGCCCTGTCCGCCGCGATTTTCTCGATCATCGCCAAGACCCGGCTGATCGCGGAAGAAGCCGCCACTTTCTTCAAGCTGGGCGCGGGTGCGACGTCGGTATCGACCAGTTTTTCCATGGCGCTGATCGGCGTAGGACACCTCGTCGGCCTGTCGGTGGGCGTCGCCATGTTCATCGGCCTGCTGATCAGTTGGGTCGGCCTGGTCCCCTACCTGACCGCGCCGGTTGCTGCCGGTGCCGATCTCAGCACGGTGGTTGGCACCATATTCAGCACCAAGGCGCGCTTTATTGGCGCGGGAACGATCGGCGTCGCCGCCATCTGGACCCTGCTCAAGATTCTTGGCCCCATCATCAGCGGCATCCGCTCCGCGCTCGCCGCCAATGCCACGCGCAAGGCGGGCAATGCCGGGCTGCTCGACATTACCGAGCGTGACCTGCCGATCGGCATCGTCGCCGGCACGATCGTCGCCGCGATGCTGCCCATTGCCCTCTTGCTCTGGGTCTTCGCGCAGGGCGGGCCAATCGCCCTCAACCCCGTGCCGGTGATCGGCCTGACGCTGGCCTATGTGCTGGTGGCGGGCATCGTCATCGCATCGGTGTGCGGCTATATGGCGGGCCTGATCGGCGCATCGAACAGCCCGATTTCGGGCGTCGGCATCCTCGCCGTGCTGGGCGCTTCGCTGCTGCTGGCCGCCATTTACGGGTCGGGTGGCGATGAAGGCCAGACGCAGGCGCTGATCGCCTATGCCCTGTTCACCACAGCGATCGTCTTTGGCATTGCGACCATTTCCAACGATAATCTTCAGGACCTCAAGACCGGGCAGCTTGTCGGCGCGACCCCGTGGAAGCAGCAGCTTGCGCTGGTGCTGGGCGTCATCTTCGGCGCTTTGGTGATCCCGCCAGTGCTGGATCTGCTCAACAGCGCCTTCGGCTTTGCCGGGGCGAGCGGCGCGGGCGCCAATGCCCTGCCCGCCCCGCAGGCCGCTCTCATTTCGGCGCTGGCCAAGGGCGTGCTGGGCGGCGATCTCGACTGGGGCCTGATCGCCATCGGGGCGGGCATCGGCGTCGTCGTGATCATCATCGACGAAGCGCTGGGCCGCGCGGGCAAGCTGCGGCTGCCGCCGCTGGCCGTGGGCATGGGCATTTACCTGCCGATGGCGCTCACGCTGCTGATCCCGGTCGGCGCGGTGATCGGTCATATCTATAATCGCTGGGCGCTGCGGCAGGCGAACCCGGAATTTGCCGAGCGCATGGGCGTGTTGATGGCGACCGGCTTCATCGTGGGCGAAAGCCTGTTCGGCGTCGCTTTCGCCGGCATCGTCGCGGGAACCGACAGCGATACGCCGCTGGCGCTGGTTGGGGAAAGCCACTGGGCGGTGCCCTTCGCCATCCTGATCTTTGCTACGGTGATCGCGGGCCTCTATGCGCGCCTGCGGGGCTGGGCCAGCCGCCCCCTGTCCTAAAGGGAAGGGGACATGGCGCGCCTTTTATGCGTTGCTTCTTTTCAAAGGCAACCAGGGAAACGCGCCGGACAATGACGACAGGGGAAAGCCGCAGGACACCGCAGGACCTGACATATGTGTCCCTAGAACGGGAGGAAGACCGGCTGTACTGGACCAACCGGTTCAACGTGTCGGGCGATGAGCTGACCGAAGCGGTCGAAACCGTCGGGAACGACGTCGATGCGGTCGCCGCCTATCTCAACGTCGGTCGCTGAATTTACCGCTTACTTTCCCGGGCGTTCACGTAACTGCAACCGCAATTACATTTTTTCGTCATCGTGATGGAATGAAGCTGACGCAATAATCTCTCATGGGCCGGGTCAGCCGGCAGGCGCGCGCACACAAAGCGCATCGCTACGGCAACAGGGAGATTCCAGAATGAACCGCCTTTTCCGCGGCGCGAGCCGCGCTGCCCTTATCCTTGCGCTCTCCATGCCCGTCGCCGCGATCGCCGGCACGATCAGCGGCACGGTGTCGGACGGGACCGGAACCCGCGCCCTTCAATCGACGCAGCTGACCATCGTCGAACTGGGCCGCATCGCCGAAGCCGGTCGCGACGGGTCCTATCGCTTCCCCGACGTCGCGCCGGGCACCTATACGATCGAGGCGCGCTATGTCGGCGCCGATCCGGTCCGCACCACCGTCGTGGTGCCGGCGACCGGCGACGTGGATGCCGACATCCGCATCGGCTCCAACATCGACGCATCCATCATCGTCGTCGGCCAGGTCGCTAACCAGGCGTCGGCCCTGTCGCGCCAGCGCGCAGCCGATGGCGTTGAAAGCGTGCTGACCCGCGACGCGATCGGCCAGTTTCCCGACCAGAATGTCGCGGAATCGCTCCGCCGCCTGCCCGGCATCAACATATTGAACGATCAGGGCGAAGGGCGTTTCGTGTCGGTGCGCGGTCTTGATCCCGAACTCAACGCGGCGTCGGTCAACGGTGCGCGCCTGCCCGCGCCGGAAAGCGATGTCCGCTCGGTGGCGCTGGACGTGGTGCCGTCCGAACTGATCGAATCAATCGAGGTCAAGAAGTCCCTGACGCCCGACATGGACGCCGACACGATCGGCGCCTCGATCGAGATCAACACCACCAGTGCCTTCGACCGCAAGAAGGACCTGTATTCGGTCAAGCTGGAGGGCAGCTACAACGATTATTCGGGGGAAGTCACGCCCAAGGGCAGCGTCGATTTTTCGACCCGTCTGACCGACAGCTTCGGTGTGTCGGGCGGTTTCAGCTATTACAAGCGCAAGTTCGAAACCGACAATATCGAGGCGTCGGACTGGACCACCAGCGAAGACGGCATCGTTTATGCCGAAACGATGGAATATCGCGACTATGACGTCACCCGCAAGCGGATCGGCGCGACGCTCAATTTCGACTGGATGCCCAGCGACACGACCAAGCTCTATGCGCGCGGCATCTACAACCAGTTCGACGACCAGGAATATCGCCGCCGCCTGACCTTCGTTCTGGACGAAGAACCCGCGTCGGGCGATGCCGACAGCGCCTTTTTCACCGATGAGGATGGCCGGATCGAAGTGCGCCGCGACCTCAAGGACCGGTTCGAACGCCAGCGCATCAAGTCGATCGTGCTGGGCGGCACCACCGAAACCGGCCCGTGGAAGCTCACCTATTCGGGCAGCTGGTCGGAATCGACCGAAAAGGAAGCCGGCTCGATCGATCCCATCCGCTGGCGCGCCCGGTTCGATGGGGATGGCGTGGACGTGAACTTCAACTATGCCGATCCGCGCGTCCCCCTGTTTGAGGTGACGAGCGGCGCGGACCTGTTCAACGATCCGTCGGAATATAGCTTCAACCGCGTCGAGCAGACGGTGCTGTCGGATTCGCGCGATCGCGAATATGCGTTGAAGGGCGATATTTCCCGCGCCTTCGTCACCGACAGCGGCACCTTCACCGTGCAGACCGGCATGAAGGCGCGCTGGCGCAAGAAAAGCTATGATTTCACCATGGCCTATTATGGCGATGGCGACCTGGAATTGGGCGATGTGCTGGGCGACCAGACCTATCGCCTCGCCAATCTCGGCCCACTGCCCGCCAAGGGCGCGGCGAGCGACTATTTCTACGCCAATCCCGGCGCCTTTGAACTCGACCCGATCACCAGCGCCTATGAATCGGCCGCGCCCGATTACAGCGCGACGGAAGACATTCTGGCCAGCTATCTGCTCGGTCGGTGGGACAGTGATACGGTGCGCATCATCGGCGGCGTCCGTGTCGAACAAACGCGCAACGCATTGCGCGGCAACCTGACGCAATATGAACTGGACGACGTAGGCGAAGCGACCGGCGTCGTGACCACGCCTAATGTCTTTACAAAGAACTACACCAACTGGCTGCCCAGCCTGACCGCGCGCTTCGAACCAAGCCGTGGTCTGGTGCTGCGCGCGGCGGGTTATAAGAGCCTGGTCCGACCCAAGCTGTCGCAACTGGCGCCGCGCTTCCTTCTGGACGAGGACTTCGCCGCCGAATTCGGCAACCCCGACCTCAAACCCTATCGGGCATGGAACCTCGATGCATCGGCAGAATGGTATTTCAGCGGCAACGGCGCGCTGACCGCTGGTTTCTTCTGGAAGTCGATCAAGGATTATACCGCAGAAATCCGCGACTTCACCGACGGCACCTATAATGGGGTCGCCTATAGCGAGGCGCGATATTTCGTGAATGGCGACACCGCCAAGGTGAAGGGCGTCGAATTGTCCTACAGTCAGGTGTTCAGCTTCCTGCCCGCGCCGTTCGACGGGCTGCTGACGAACCTCAATTACACCTATACCGACGCCACCGGCCGCATCACCAGCTATGATGATGACGACAATGCCTATAGCCGCAAGATCGCCCTGCCCAATGCGTCCAAGCATACGTTCAACGCAGTGCTAGGCTATGAAAAGGGTCCTGTCTCGCTGCGCGCGGCGGGCACCTACCGCAGCAAATATCTTGATGAGCTGGGCGATGGCCCCGACAGCGACCGGTTCGTGGACAATCACTTCCAGCTCGACCTGTCGGCGAAATATAAGCTACTGCCGGGCGTGCGTCTGTTCGCGGACTGGGTGAACGTCAACAACGCCAAATATTATGCCTATCAAAACTACGGCGGTGCGCGTCGCCTGCTGCAATATGAGGAATATAACTGGACGGTGAAGTTCGGCGTGTCGGCCAGCTTCTGATCCTTTTCCTCTCCTCATCTCTGCCGGCCGCCCCGCGCGGCCGGCAGTCCTGTTTTCATGAAGGGACGCGCATGATCCGTCTTTCTTTCGCAGCGCTGTTGCTCGGCTCGGCGCTGCCGGCAATGGCGCAACCTGCGTCTCAGCCCTCCGTTCCGCGTTCGGCCGGCACCCCTTATGCCGCGCGCACCCTGCCCGACCGGATCATGCTGACGCCCGCGGCAGACCCATCCCGCGCCATGGCGGTGAGCTTCCGCACCGATATCGCCCAATCGGCGAGCGAGGCGCAGATCGCTATTTCGGTTGATGGTCCCACGCTGGAGGAAAAGGCGACGACCGTCACTGGTCCCGCCGGCGTGGCCAAGGACAGCGCCAATGGCCCGGCGCTCTATCACCAGATTCGCTTCACCGACCTGACGCCGGACACCGTTTATGCCTATCGGCTCAAGGGCAGCGCAGGCTGGAGCGAGTGGTTGCAATTCCGCACCGCCGCGACGCACGCAAAGCCCTTTCGCTTCCTGTATCTGGGCGACATCCAGAACGGCATCCTCACCTATGCCAGCCGCGTCATCCGTCAGGCCTTCCATGCCAATGGCGGCATCGAGCTGGTCCTGCACGCGGGCGACCTCGCTGCCCAGCGCGACGATCTGGATCATGACGACGAATGGGGCGAATTCAATCAGGCCGGCGGCTATAACTGGTCCATCGTCCCGCAACTGCCCGCGACGGGCAATCACGAATATATCGACGTGACACTGCCCAATGGGCAGGAAAGCCGCACGCTCGGCCCTTATTTCCCACTGCAGTTCGCCTTGCCCGACAATGGCGCGCCCGGCGTCGGAACCACCTATTTTGTCGATTATCAGGGCGTGCGGTTCATCGTCATGGACGGCACGTCGGCCATCGACCTGGGCACCATGGCGCAGCAGACCCGCTGGCTGGACCAGACATTGGCGTCCAGCAAGGCGACATGGAACGTCGTGCTGTTTCACCAACCGGTTTTCACCTGCGCCAGGCCCGATGATACGCCTGAGATCAAGGCGGCATGGCAACCGGTTTTTGAAAGCCGCAAGGTCGATCTGGTGCTGCAAGGCCACGACCATTGCTACAGCCGCCTGACGTCCGAGGCGGGGCGCGCGGCGTCGGCCAAGGCGCGAGCGGATGGCGCGGTTCAGGGACCGGTCTATCTCGTCTCCGTCACGGGTTCGAAAATGTACGGCCTTAACGACCGCGCCCGCACCCAGCCCGACAAGACCGCCGAAGCGACCGAACTTTACCAGATCGTGGATGTGGCGGGCGACCGGCTGACATTCCGCACCTATACAGCGTCGGGCAAGCTCTATGACGGGTTCGACCTGCACAAGCGCGCCGACGGCAATCACCTGACGGACACGACCGAGCCGACCATCGCTCAGCGCACCTGCACGGGCGATGTCGGCCCGGACGGGGGCAAATGCGTCGCCCGCGCCAAATAAGGAGCAGTAGCATGAAGCGTGTCATTCTTCCCCTGACCGGCCTGCTCGCGCTTGCGGCCTGCGCGACCGCGAACCAGGACGTGCCGGTCGAGGTCCGCATCGCCAATGCGACGCCGGCCGTTTCCGTCACCGCGCGCGGCGAAACCGCGCCGGTCGGCACCGCCAATGCCGACGCCGCCGACGACCCCGCAATCTGGCGCAATGCTGCCGATCCCGCGCAGAGCCTGATCGTGGGCACCGACAAGAAGGCCGGGCTCTACGTCTATGGTCTGGATGGCAAGACCCGCGACTTTCTGGACGCGGGCCGCGTCAACAATGTTGATCTGAAGGATGGCGTCATCATCAACGGCGCGCCGGGCGTGCTGGTCGCCGCGTCCGATCGCAGCGATGTCGCCCATGCCAAGGTGGCGCTGTTCCGGCTCGATACCGCGACCGCGAAACTGACCGCCATCGGCAAGGTCGATGGCGGCATGGGCGAAGCCTATGGTCTGTGCCTGGGCCGCGATGAGAGCGGCCTGTCGGCCTTCATCGTGCTGAAGGACGGGACCATCCACCAGATTGCGGTCGACACGTCTGGCGCGGCACCCACCGGGCGTATCGTGCGCACCATGAAGCTGGGCACGCAGGCGGAAGGCTGCGCAGTCGATGACCGTACGCACACCCTTTATGTCGCGGAGGAGGATGTCGGCCTGTGGCGCTTCGACGCGCGCGGCACCGGTGCAACCACGCCGACGAAGATCGCGGCGGCGGACGGCAAGAACCTCGTCATGGATGCCGAAGGCGTGGCCATCGCGCCGATCGGCGAGAAAGACGGCTATGTCATCGTGTCGAGCCAGGGCGACAATGCCTATGTCCTCTATCGCCTGCGCGACGACGCCTATGTCGGCCGCTTTCGCGTCGTCGATGGCCAAGTTGGCGGGTCGGAGGAAACCGACGGCATCGAAGTGATGCTGGGCGATTTCGGCCCGGCCTATCCCGGCGGCCTCTTCGTCGCGCAGGATGGCCATAACGCGGCGGCCGCGCAGAATTTCAAGCTCGTCGCCTGGGACGATATCGCCAAGGCGCTCGGCCTGCTACATTGACGCAAGGAGAGGGAGGTAGTCACAAAGACGCCCCCCTCCCCACAGCCCCTTGGTCTGACGCTGCCCTTGCTCTATGGGGGCAGGCCTGTCCAATTTGAGGGAAGCCGATTTGATCCTGGACCTTGCCGCGGCCGCTTCGAGTGCCATCCACTTCAACGATCTGGGGCTTGATCCGGTCGCCCTCGACCTCGGCTTCTTTCAGCTGAAATGGTACAGCCTGGCCTATCTCGCCGGCATCCTGATCGGCTATTGGTATCTGCTCAAGCTGGTCGCGCAGCCCGGATCGCCGATGGCGCGCCGTCATGCCGACGACATGATCTTCTATGCAACGCTGGGCATCATCATCGGCGGGCGGCTCGCTTACGTGATCTTCTACCAGCCTGAAATTCTGGCCAATCCGCTGGACATTTTCAAACTGTGGAATGGCGGCATGTCCTTCCATGGCGGCGCGGTGGGCGTGTCGCTCGGCATCCTCTACATGGCGCGGAAGGAAAAGCTGAGCTGGCTGCGGATCCACGATTATGTCGCCTGCGTCGTGCCCTTCGGCCTGTTCTTCGGTCGCCTCGCCAATTTCGTGAACGGAGAGTTGTGGGGCAAGGCGACTGACGTGCCCTGGGCGATCGTCTTTCCCACCGGCGGCGACGTGCCGCGCCATCCCAGCCAGCTGTATGAAGCAGGGCTGGAGGGCATTATCCTGTTCCTGATCCTGGCCTTTGCCTTCTGGAAGACCAAGGCGCGCTACAAGCCCGGCATGCTGGTGGGCATCTTCCTGCTGGGCTATGGCTGTTTCCGCTTCGCCGTCGAATATTTCCGCGAAGCCGATGCGCAATTAATGGAATTTGCGGCGCGCACCGGGCTGCATATGGGTCAGTGGCTCTGTATTCCGATGATCCTGGCTGGCCTCTATTTTATCCTGACCGCCAAGGGCCGGCGCCTGCGCGTCGAACCGGTCGCAGGAAGCGCCAGTGTCGCCTGATCCGCTGCCGCTGGCCGACAGGCTGGCGCGGCAGATCGCCTCTGGCGGACCGATTTCGGTCGCCCATTATATCGCCGAGGCGAACCAGCATTATTACGCCACTCGCGATCCCCTGGGCGCGGAGGGCGATTTCACGACCGCGCCGGAAATCAGCCAGATGTTCGGGGAGCTTGTCGGGCTGGCGCTGGCCGACATCTGGATGCGGTCGGGCCGAAGCGGGCAGGCCGCCTATGTCGAACTCGGCCCCGGACGCGGCACGCTGGCGTCCGATGCCCTGCGCGCGATGCAGCGCGCCGCCCTGGCGCCGCCAGTGCATCTGGTGGAAACCAGTCCAGCGCTGCGCGGCCGGCAACAGGCGCTGCTGCCCACCGCGATCCACCATGACACGATCGCGAGCCTGCCCGAACAAGGCCCGCTGCTGGTCGTCGCCAATGAATTTTTCGACGCGCTGCCCGTCCGCCAATGCATCCGGGTCGGCGACGAATGGCGCGAGCGGGTGCTGCTGCCGCGCGAAGAGCCGGGCCGCTTCATCGCGGTCGCAGGCTATCGCCGCATCGAATCGGGCCTGCCGCCGATTGCGGCGGATGCGCCCGATGGTGCGATCCTGGAATCGCCGATCGCAGCCGCGGAAATCGCCTATGCCCTGGCGCAGAAGATCGCGCGGCAGGGCGGCGCGGCGATCATCGTCGACTATGGCTATGAAGGGCCGGCGCTGGGCGACACGCTTCAGGCGGTGAAGGCGCACCGGTTCGCCGATCCCTTCGCCGATCCGGGCGAGGTGGACCTCACCACCCATGTCGATTTCACCATGCTCGGCAATATGGCTCGGCAGGCGGGGCTGCGCGTCCATGGCCCGGTGGGTCAGGGCAGCTTCCTGCGCCAGCTGGGCATCGACGCCCGCGCCGCGCAACTGGCCGCCGGAGCACCTGCGCGCGCGCAGGACGTGCAGGCCGCGGCGCACCGGCTGACCGATGCGGACGCGATGGGCACGCTGTTCAAGGCGATGGCGTGGACCCACCCGGACTGGGCCGATCCGGCAGGGTTTGACGCCTAACGGGCAGACGCGCCCGATTAGTCGTCCTGATGATAGCGGCTGAGCTTGCGGATGAAGCCGATGAGACCGGTCTGGCGGCTGCGCTTCATCCGTTCGGCGTGCAGGATGGTCTGGACGCGGCGGAAACAATCCTCCGCATCGACATTGCACAGCACATAGTCATAGCCGTCCCAGTGAGCGATTTCGCCCGCGGCGCGCGCCATGCGCCCTTCGATCACGTCATTGCTGTCGGTGGCGCGCCCGCGCAGGCGACGCTCCAGCTCCTCCATCGACGGCGGCAGGATGAAGATGCGCACGACATCGCCCCCGGCAATCTGGTGCAACTGCTGCGCGCCCTGCCAGTCAATGTCGAACAGCACGTCCTTGCCCGATTTCAGCATCGCTTCCACCGGCGCGCGCGGCGTGCCGTAGCGCTGGCCGAACACATGCGCCCATTCCAGAAATTCATGGTCATTCGCCATGCGCCGGAAATCTTCCAGATCGACGAAATGATAATCCTTGCCGTCGACCTCGCCCGGCCGCATCGGCCGCGTGGTCGCCGACACCGACATGGACAAGTCGGGCTCGGCCGCCAGCAACTTGCGCGCGATCGTCGATTTGCCCGCGCCAGAGGGCGAGGACAGGACGAACAGGACGCCGCGGCGCTTGAAATCGGGAATGTCTGCTGGGATGGTGTCGGCCATGGCCGCTAGTGGCCGGAAAGACGCATTTTTGCAAGAGGCGGGGGATCGGCGGATTGACGGCATCGCATAGGCGACGAAACAGACGCGGTTTTCTGCTGGCGGCCTTGATAGCGGCAATGGCGTGTGGATTGCTGTTCCTGATGGACAGGCCACCCATCTGCGCCTGCGGCCGGGTGGAAGTGTGGCACGGCGCGCTCGACAGTGGCAACAGTCAGCATATCGCGGATTGGTATAGCCTCAGCCATGTCATCCATGGCTTCCTATTCTATGCGCTGACGCGTTGGCTGCTGCGGCGGCAACCCCTCGGCGAGCGGCTTGCCATTGCGGTGGGAATCGAGGCGGCGTGGGAGATTGTCGAAAACTCCCCCATCATCATCGACCGGTATCGCACGGCGACGATCGCGCTTGGCTATTCGGGCGATTCCATTGTCAACTCGATGAGCGATATTGCAATGATGACGCTGGGGTTTGTCTTCGCGGCGCGAGCACCGGCGTGGCTGACGGTGTCGCTGGCGATCGGGCTGGAATTATTGGCGCTTTTCGTCATCCGCGACAATCTGACGCTCAACATCCTGATGCTGACCTCGCCGGTCGAGGCCGTTCGCGACTGGCAGGCCGCGCTTTAAGGGGGGGTCAGCGCTGGGTGGTCTTGCGCGCGCTCTCGATCGGGATAGCCTCACCGGTCCGGTCGGGCAGCAGTTTCTGCGCTTTTTTCGCGTCGGCCGCGCGTTTCGCTTCGAACATCTTGCCGGCCATATAGGCCCCGGTCACAAACATCGCGCCAGCGGGATAGCGCAGAATGAGCCGCTTCGCGCCTGCGCCGGCGAGCAGGCCGATCACGCCCTTCTTGCCCGTATCCGCAGCCACACGCGCAGCGACGAGCGTCGCGCCGACGCGCGCCGCCTTGCGCAATATTCCACGCTTCTTATGCGATTTGGGGGCCATAAGGGCGGGGGGCGCGGATTTCCTCTTCATATAAGGTCAATGTATCGCGCGGCGACTGGTTCCGCCAGCGTCAGACCATATTTTCCGGCCGCACCAGCCGGTCGAAGGTCGGCCCGTCGACCAGCCCCAGTTCCAGTCCCGCCTCCCGCAGCGTCTGCCCGGTCTTGTGGGCGTGTTTGGCGATCGTGGCGGCATTGTCATAGCCGATTTCGGGCGCGAGCGCCGTGACCAACATCAAAGACCGGTTGACCAGATCAGCGATCCGTTCTTCATTCGCCTTCAGCCCGTCGACACAGCGTTCGGCGAAGCTTTCCATGCCGACGCTCAGCAGGTGAATGGACCGCAGCACATTGGCGCCGATCAACGGCATGAAGACATTGAGTTCGAAATGCCCCTGCATGCCGCCCACCGTCACCGCCTGATGATTGCCGATCACCTGCGCCGCCACCATGGTCAGCGATTCGCACTGGGTCGGGTTGACCTTGCCCGGCATGATCGAGCTGCCCGGTTCATTGGCCGGCAGGTCCAGTTCGCCCAACCCCGATCGCGGCCCCGATCCCAGAAACCGGATATCATTGGCGATTTTGGTCAGCGCCACCGCCAGCGTGTTGAGCGCCCCGGAATAGAAGACCAGCCCGTCCTTGGCGGCAAGCTGCTCGAATTTGTTCGGCGCTGCCTCGAACGGCGTGCCGGCAATGTCGCTGATCGCCGCGACCATGTCCTGCGCCCAGCCCTCCGGCGCGTTGAGCCCCGTGCCGACCGCGGTTCCGCCGATCGCCAGCTTGCGGATATTGCCATTGAGCGCGCCTTCGATCCGCGCCTTGCTGCTGATCAGTTGCGCGGCATAGCCGGAAAATTCCTGCCCCAGCGTCAGCGGCGTCGCGTCCTGCGTGTGGGTACGGCCGATCTTGACGATGTGACCCCACGCCTTGGCTTTGCCCGTCAACGCCGCGGTCAGCTTTTCCAGCGCTGGGATCAGCCGGTCGCGCGTCGCAAGCACGGTGGCGACATGCAGCGCGGTCGGAAAGCTGTCGTTGGACGACTGGCTCATATTGACATGATCATTGGGATGGACGGGGCTCTTGCCGCCGCGCGTGCCGGCCAGCTTTTCATTGGCATAGCCCGCGATCACTTCATTGACGTTCATGTTGGTCTGGGTGCCGCTGCCCGTCTGCCAGATGACGAGCGGGAACTGATCGTCGAGCGCGCCCGATACGATGGCCTGCGCGGCGTCCTCGATCCCCTCCACGATCTGCGGGTCCAGGCCATGTTTCGCATTCACCCGCGCCGCCGCCTGCTTCACGATAGCCTGCGCGTGGACGATGCCGATCGGCATGCGCTCGGTCGCGCCGAACGGAAAATTCTCGATACTACGCTGGGTCTGCGCACCCCAATAGGCGGCGGCGGGGACTTCGATGGCCCCGATGCTGTCGGTTTCGGTGCGCGTGTCAGCCATGAAGCGGGACTCCCAATTGAGAACAAATCGCAAAACATGTAGCGACGCGCGCCGGGATTCCAACCCTTGTCCCCCGCGCTCGCTGCGCTATGCACGGGGCCGTCACCAGCGCGGGAGCATCCATGGGTCGGCTCATCACCATCATCCGGGGCGCGGGCATCGCGCTGTTGTTCCTTGTCATCGCCTTGTGCCTGGCGATCACGATCGTGCCGCCCTTCCTCGATCGCATCTATTACGACGGGCCGGTCAGTCGCCATTATGACGGCGCGCATTTCTTCAATCCCGATGGAGACATCACACCCCCGGCACCGCCCGGCACCAGCCGATCTGGCTTTGTCGCGCGTTGGTTACTGGGCGATGACGACCGCCCGGCCTGGCCGCAAGCGGTGGCGGTCAAGCCGTCCCGCCCCGCGCCCTTCGCCGCGCCGCGCGGCATGATCGCGACCTGGGTCGGTCATGCGACGGTGCTGGTGCAGGCGGCCGGCCTCAACATCCTCACCGACCCCATCTGGTCCGACCATGCCAGCCCCTTTCCCCCGCTTGGCCCCAAGCGGGTGGCGCAACCGGGCATCCGCTTCGATGATCTGCCCAAGATCGACCTGATTGTGCTCAGCCACAATCATTATGACCATATGGATCTGCCGACGCTCAAACGGCTCTGGGCGCGTGACCGGCCCAAAATCGTCACCAGCCTGGGCAACGATACGATCCTGAAACATCATGGCATCCCGGCGACCGCACTCGACTGGGGCCAGTCGGTCAGCGGCGCGGCGCTGAGCGGCCTGGCCCCCAATGCGGTGATCCAGTGCGGCAATTACGAACATTGCCCCGATTATCGCGTGCATGTGACGCGCAACCATCATTGGGGCAGTCGCTGGGGCAGCGACCGTAACCGGGCGCTGTGGTCGAGCTTCGTGATCGAAACCCGGGCGGGCAATATCTTCTTTGCCGGCGACACCGGTGCGGGCGACATGGGCTGGCCGATCGAGGCGCGCCGCTACGGCCCGATCCGACTGGCGCTCATCCCCATCGGCGCGTTCCGCTTCTGGAAAGGGCAGATGCAGTCGGACGCGCATATCGGCCCGATCCAGGCGGTGGAGGTGTTCAGACGGCTGGGCGCGTCGACCGCCATTCCCATTCACTGGGGCACATTCCGCCTGTCCTATGAAGGATGGAACACGCCGCCCCGAATGCTGCAACTGGCGCTGCGCTGCGCCGGCATCCCTGCCGAGCGCTTCGCCCCGCTGCGCATCGGTCAGCCGCTGGCCATCCCGACCACCAGCGCGGTGCCGTCGGTCCCGCGCCGGTGCGACGAACGCGCGATACGGGCGCTGGAATAGGCGCGAGGCCGCGCCATGGTCGCAGCCGCCTGCGCCGGCAGATGAATGCTGAAAGAAAAGATGGTGCGGTCGAGAAGACTCGAACTTCCACGGCCTTTCGGCCACAACGACCTCAACGTTGCGCGTCTACCAATTCCGCCACGACCGCACATCAACAGGGAAACCGGCGGGGCCGGTGCCTTGGTAGGAGGCGGCCCTTAGCAAAGGCTTTTGGGCCATGCAACAAGTGATGTGCGTCTGCGTTGGCTTTGTAGTGAGAAACGATGGGTGATCCGCTAAGGGAGCGGAAGGAGCGGACGTGATGCGATTATGGATGCTGTCAGGCGGCACGGTGGCCGCCGCCACGGCGATGGGCCTGACGTTGGGGAGCTACGCCGTCAGCCCCCAGCGATCGCCGCTGGACCAGCCGGACGCAGAGCCGATCAGCACTGATTTCGCCGCTGCACCGGTCGCCATGTCCGATCCTGGCCCACAGACGATCAGCTGCACCGGCTGTGGCCCCACGCTGGCGGAGCGCCGCTACGCCGCCGATATGGCAGGGTATGACAGCTATGCCATGATCGACGGCGGCAGCAGCGACCCGATGGTGCAAGACTATATGGCGCAGGATTATGGCGCACCGCCGCTGGAGGGCAGCTTGCAAGAGGCCGCTTTGGTGAAGGTCCCCGTCCCGACCATCCACCAGTTGCCGCCCAATGTCGTGCGCTTTGCCGATGGCCCGTCCCCCGCCGAACGGCCCGCGACGCCGGCATCACGGCCGGCATCGCAGCCAGCAGCCCGTTCCGTCATGCGGGTGGCGCTGGGCGGACAGCAGAACAGGGCGGACGCTCCGCCCCGTTCCGCCATGACCCAACCTGCTATGACCGCGCCCGCCAGCGCCTATTGACCCGCTGCCGGCATGCGGTCAGCCGATCACTCGGCCGCCACCGTCTGCATCGGCACATCGCTGAGGGGATGCGACAGGCGGTTCACCATTTCCTTGGGGCAAACCTGCCAGAAATACCGACGCCAGCGATCCCAATCGTCCAATATGGTGTTGGACCACCGGCTGTCCGTCGCCACCGCATGTTCGGCGATCAGCGCCTTCAGCTGCGCTTCCCAATGGGCGCTTTCCAGCCGCTGCCAGATGATGCTTTCGGGATTGGCGCGAGAGGGGAAGCGGCCATCCTCGTCTAGGATGAAGGCCATGCCGCCCGTCATCCCGGCGCCGAAATTGGCGCCGGTCTCGCCCAGGATCACGGCGGTGCCGCCGGTCATATATTCGCAGCCATTGGCGCCGCAGCCTTCCACCACGACCTGCGCGCCCGAATTGCGGACCGCAAAGCGCTCCCCCGCCTGCCCCGCCGCGAACAGCTTTCCACTGGTCGCGCCGTAAAGGACGGTGTTGCCGATGATGGTGTTATCCTTCGACGATAGCGGCGAGGACACAGTCGTGCGCACTTTGATGATGCCGCCCGACAACCCCTTGCCGACATAGTCATTGGCGTCGCCAAAGACCTCCAGCGTGATGCCCTTGCACAGGAATGCGCCCAGCGACTGGCCCGCGCTGCCGCGCAGCCGGACGGTCAGATGCCCGTCGGCCAGCGCCGACATGCCAAACTTCTCGGTGATGCGGGCGGACAGCCGCGTGCCGACCGCACGATGCGTGTTGCGCACGGTGTAGGTGAGCTGCATCTTCTCGCCGCGTTCGAATACCGCGCGCGCATCCTTCATCATCTGCGCGTCCAGGCTGTCGGGCACCTCGTTGCGCCATTCCTTGAGCGAAAAACGGCGCTGCTCGTCGGGCGCATCGACCTTGGCCAGGATGGGGTTGAGGTCCAGGTCGTCCAGATGCTCGGCGCCGCGATTGACCTGCTTGAGCAGTTCGGTCCGGCCGATCACCTCGTCCAGGCTGCGGAAGCCCAGCCGCGCCAGTATCTCGCGCACTTCCTCGGCGATGAAGGTCATGAGGTTGATGACCTTTTCGGGCGTGCCGGTGAATTTCTGGCGCAGTTTTTCGTCCTGCACGCACACGCCCACCGGGCAGGTGTTGCTGTGACACTGGCGCACCATGATGCAGCCCATCGCGACGAGGCTGAGCGTGCCGATGCCGAACTCCTCCGCACCCAGGATCGCGGCGATGACGATGTCGCGCCCGGTCTTGAGGCCGCCGTCGGTCCGCAGCTTCACCCGATGCCGCAGGCCGTTGAGCGTGAGCACCTGATTGGCCTCACTCAGGCCCATTTCCCACGGCGTCCCGGCATATTTAATCGACGTCTGCGGGCTGGCCCCGGTGCCCCCGACATGGCCCGCGACCAGGATGACGTCGGCATGCGCCTTGGCGACGCCCGCCGCGACCGTGCCGATGCCCGCCTGGCTGACGAGCTTGACGCACACCCGCGCGCGCGGGTTGATCATCTTGCAGTCGTAGATGAGCTGCGCCAGATCCTCGATCGAATAGATGTCATGATGCGGCGGCGGTGAAATCAGCGTCACGCCGGGCGTCGAATGGCGCAGCTTCGCGATGAACTCCGTCACCTTGAAACCGGGCAGCTGGCCGCCCTCTCCGGGCTTGGCGCCCTGCGCCACCTTGATTTCGATTTCCTCGGCCGATCCCAGATATTCGGCATGGACGCCAAAGCGGCCCGACGCGATCTGCTTGATCACCGAATTCGCGTTGTCGCCATTTTCATAAGGGGTGAAGCGGTTGGCATCCTCGCCGCCTTCGCCCGACACCGCCTTCGCGCCGATGCGGTTCATCGCGATCGCCAGCGTTTCATGCGCTTCGGGCGACAAAGCGCCCAGGCTCATGCCCGGCGTCACGAATCGCTTGCGGATTTCGGTGGTGGCTTCCACCTCGTCAATCGGCACGGCTTCGCGCGCGAAGTTGAATTCCATCAGGTCGCGCAGATAGACCGGCGGCAAATCGCGCACACCGCGCGAAAATTGCAGATAGGTCGAATAGCTGTCGGTCCCGACCGCGGTTTGCAGCAGATGCATCAATTGCGCGGAATAGGCGTGGCTTTCGCCGCCATTGCGCTGGCGGTAGAACCCCCCGACCGGCAGGCGCACGACCGCCGCGTCATAGGCCGCCTGATGCCGCAGCATCGCGCTGTAATGCAGCGACTGATAGCCTTCGCCCGAAATCTTGGCGGGCATGCCGGGGAACAGGTCGTTGACCAGTGCGCGCGACAAGCCGACCGCTTCGAAATTATAGCCGCCGCGATAGGAGCTGATGACCGCAATGCCCATCTTGGACATGATCTTGAGCAGCCCTTCGTTGATCGCCGTGCGATAGCGTTCGACACACTGGTCCAGGCTCAGCTCGCCGAACAGGCCGCGCGCATGGCGATCCGCGATGCTCGCTTCGGCCAGATAGGCATTTACCGTGGTCGCGCCCACGCCGATCAGCACCGCATAATAATGGGTGTCGAGCGCTTCGGCGCACCGCACGTTGATCGACGCGTAGCTGCGCAGCCCCTTGCGCACCAGATGGGTGTGGACGGCGGCCGCCGCCAGCACGCCCTGAATCGCGATGCGCGTTTCGCTGACATGCTCGTCTGTCAGGAAAATCTCGGTCCGCCCTTCGCGCACCGCCTGTTCGGCCTCCTGCCGGATGCGGGCGATCGCGGCGCGCAGCTGTTCCTGCCCGCCTTCGGCCGGAAAGGTGCAATCAATTTCCGCGACCGCCGCGCCGAAATTGGCCTTCAGCCGCGCCCATTCGCCGCTAGTGACGACCGGCGATTCCAGCACCAGCACATGGCTGTTCTGCGCGCCTTCCTCCAAAATATTGTGCAGGTTGGAAAAGCGCGTCTTGAGGCTCATCACATGCCGTTCGCGCAACGGGTCGATCGGCGGGTTGGTGACCTGGCTGAAATTCTGGCGGAAGAAATGGCTCATGGTGCGCGGCTTGTCGGAAATGACGGCCAGCGGCGTATCATCGCCCATGGACCCGATCGCTTCCTTCGCATCCTCGACCATGGGGCTGAGGATCAGTTCCATATCCTCCAGCGTCATGTTCGCCGCGACCTGCCGGCGCGTCAGTTCCGCCTTGTCCCACGCCGGCAGTGCGCTGGGCGCGTCGGCCAAGTCATCGACGGTCAGGAAGTCCTTGATCAAATCGCCATAGGGCCGCTCGCCGGCGATCTGGTCCTTGATCGCGCGATCGTCGTAGATTTCGCCTTCCTGCAAATCGACCGCGATCATCTGGCCCGGTCCCATGCGCCCCTTGCGCACGATGGTGGTTTCGGGAACCACGACCATGCCGGTTTCCGATCCCACGATCAGCAGATTGTCGCCGGTCAGCGTGTAGCGCAGCGGCCGCAGCGCATTGCGATCGACGCCGGCCACGACCCAGCGCCCGTCCGTCATCGCGAGCGCGGCCGGGCCGTCCCACGGCTCCATGACGGAGGCGAGATATTCATACATGTCCGCATGCGCCTTGGGCAGTTCGGCATTGTCGCCCTGCCAGGCTTCGGGAACCAGCATCAGCTTGGCCGTAGGCGCGTCCCGACCCGATCGACAGATCGCCTCGAACACGGCGTCCAGCGCGGCGGTATCGGATGCGCCCGCCGGAATGACCGGCTTGATATCCTCCGACTGCTCGCCAAAGGCGAGGCTCGCCATCTTGATCTCGTGGCTCTTCATCCAGTTCTTGTTGCCGCGGATCGTGTTGATCTCGCCATTATGGGCTAGCGTGCGGAACGGCTGGGCCAGCCACCATTGCGGGAAAGTATTGGTGGAATAACGCTGGTGGAAGATCGCGACACGGCTTTCGAACCGCTCATCCTGCAAATCGGGATAGAAGACCGACAGCGATTCCGCCAGGAACAGCCCCTTGTAGATGATCGAGCGGCAGGACAGCGAACAGATGTAGAAATCCTGGATCTGCGCCGCGATCACCTTGCGCTCGATGCGCCGGCGGATGAGGTAGAGGTCCTTCTCGAATTCAGCGACGTCGCGTTCCTCGGGCATCGGCCCGGCGATCATGATCTGCTCGATTTCCGGGCGCGTGCGCTGCGCCTTTTCACCGATGACCGACACATCGACCGGGACCTGGCGCCAGCCATAGATGGTATAGCCCGCCTCGATGATCTCGCTCTCGACGATGGTGCGGCAGGTTTCCTGGGCGCTGAGGTCCGTGCGCGGCAGGAAGATCATGCCGACCGCCAGGCGATTGGGCAGCGGCTTGTGCCCGCCATCGGCGATCGCGTCGTCAAAGAAGCGCACCGGCAGGTCGACATGGATGCCCGCGCCATCGCCGGTCTTGCCATCGGCGTCCACCGCGCCGCGATGCCACACGGCCTTCAATGCATCGATCGCGCTCGACACCACGCGCCGCGACGGCTTGCCATCGGTCGCCGCGACCAGCCCCACGCCACAGGCGTCGGATTCGAGGTCGGGATGATACATGCCCTGCGCAGCGATGCGCGCCCGTTCTTGGGGGCGGGCGGTGAAATTGGTGTCGCTCATCATGACTACCCTTGGATGCGGCCGTCCGCTTTCAACGTCGGCCTTGTTATTCCTGTACCCGCCGCGTGGAAGCGGGCGAAGATCGTCAATTCGCCTTGGCTGGGTCAGCGCCGATCAGGGTGACCAGGCGGTCGCGCTCGGCCTGCGACAACTGGTCATAGGTGCGCGGCTTGGGCAATTTGGCGAGTTCGGCTTCCGACGATTTCAGGATTTCCGGCATGGCCTGCATCATCTGCGGCATGACCTTTTGCATCCGCCCCAGATAATGGGGGTCGGTCGCCAGCTCCATGAAGCCTGCACCGAATTTCGCGCCTACGGGCGTCTTCATGAAGGCGGCGATCTGGTCCAGTTCCGCTGCCGAATAGCGATGGGCGAACGCTTCGGCCATGCCCGCGCGCATATCGGGTTCATATCTGCTCATGAAGCGCCCCATGGCCGGCATCATCGTGTTCACGATCACATCCATTCGCTTGCGGAAATTGGGATCGATGATCGCCATCACTTGTTCCATCGTGCCTTGGCCCAGGGAGTCCGCCTTTTCGGGATCCATGCCGCCGACCTTCAGAAATTCACGGATCGGCATTTTGGTCATGCCATCCATCATCGGACCCATCATCTTCTGCATCATCGGACCCATCATCTTTTCCATCGTGCCGTCGGGCAGGATGACAGCGACAATGGGTTGGGCCTTGGCGAGCAACGCTGGATCAGTCGGCGTTTCGGCGGCGACGGGCGCCGCGATCTGCGCATACCCGGCGACCGGCGTCATCAGCATGATCAACGACAGAAACAGCCCGCGCCTCACGCCGCGACCCTCTCGCCCGAGGCCGCCTTGGCCTTCGCCTTCAGATAGCGATGCATATGCTCGGTCACGTCGCGGCCGTCGCGGATCGCCCAGACGACCAGCGAAGCGCCGCGCACGATGTCGCCGGCGGCGAACACGCCGTCCATGCTGGTCATCATCGTCTTGTGATCGACGCGCAGCGTGCCCCAGCGGGTGACCGACAGATCGTCTGCGCCAAACAAGCTGGGCAGGTCTTCGGGGTCGTAGCCCAGTGCCTTGATGACCAGGTCCGCCTCCAGCGTATGTTCGCTGCCCGGATCAGGTTCGGGCGCACGGCGGCCCGACGCGTCGGGCTGGCCCAGGCGCATCTTCGTGACCTTGACGCCGGTCACATGGTCGGTGCCCTCAAACGCGATCGGCGCGGTCAGCCACACGAACTCGACGCCTTCCTCCTCGGCATTGGCGACTTCGCGCTGGGACCCCGGCATATTGTCGCGGTCGCGGCGATAGAGGCACTTCACCGACTTCGCCCCCTGGCGGATGGCGGTGCGCACGCAGTCCATCGCCGTGTCGCCGCCGCCGATGACGACGACATTCTTGCCCGTCGCCAGCAGGCTGCCATCCTCATGTTCGGGCACCGCGTCGCCAAAGCCGGCGCGGTTGGAGGCGGTGAGGAAATCAAGCGCCTTCACCACGCCCGCCGCGCCCACGCCCGGCGCCTTGATATCGCGCGGCTTATAGACGCCGGTCGCGATCAGGATCGCGTCATGTTTTTCGCGCAATTGCTCCATCGTCGCGTCGCGGCCGACCTCGAAGCCTTCGTGGAAGACGATGCCGCCGTCCTTCAACCGCTGGACGCGGCGCATGACCACGTCCTTTTCCAGCTTGAAGCCAGGGATGCCATAGGTCAGCAGCCCGCCGGCACGGTCATGCCGGTCATAGACATGCACCTCATAGCCGGCGACGCGCAGATATTCGGCGGTGGTGAGGCCGGCCGGTCCCGCGCCGATCACGCCGATCGACTGGCCCATGGCCTTGCCGGGGACGAGCGGCTCGACCCAGCCTTCTTTCCAGGCGGTGTCGGTGATGAATTTTTCCACGCTGCCGATGGTGACGGCGCCGTGCCCGGAAAATTCGATGACGCAATTGCCTTCGCACAGCCGGTCCTGCGGGCAGATGCGGCCGCAGATTTCGGGCATTGTGCTGGTCAGGTTCGACAGCTCATAGGCTTCGCGCAGCCGCCCCTCCGCCGTCAGGCGCAGCCAGTCGGGAATGTGATTGTGCAACGGGCAATGGGTGGAGCAATAGGGAACGCCGCATTGCGAGCAGCGCGACGCCTGCTCCTCCGCCTTGTCCACGATGAAGCTGCGACTGATTTCCAGAAAGTCGTCGGCGCGGTCGTCCGCGGCACGCTTGTCGGGATAGGCCTGGCCCAGTCCTACAAATTTCAGCATCGGATTGTCGGCCATTGCATGTCCTCAACGTCTGTGTTGGGCAAGCGCATAGCAGGAAAACCCGCAGAGTCACGCGGTTTTTGACTTATAGGTCAGGTTTAGTGACCTAATATTTGACCTAAAAAGGAGAAGATTGCGGTTCCTTGAAATTTTCTTTCGCAATATAGAGCCGGTTCGGCCCTACCTCATCGCAAGCCAGACCAGTGCCGACGCGCCCGCGACGATTCGATACCAGGCGAAAGGCGCGAACCCATGTTTCGACACCAGCCCGACGAACGCCTTTATGACGACGATGGCAACGAGGAAGGACACGACGAAGCCCAGCGCGATACTGTCCCACCCGACTGCCGCGCTGGTGATCCGATCGCCCTTTTTGATAAGCTCCAGGGCGGTCGCACCCAGCATGGTCGGGATCGCCAGGAAAAAGCTGAACTCGGCCGCCGTGCGCCTTTCCACGCCAAGCGTCAGCGCACCCATGATCGTCGCGCCGGACCGGCTGACGCCCGGCACCATCGCCAAGCACTGGATGAAGCCAATGCCGATCACGCGGACCATGGGAATGTCGGCGATGCCATGGAACAGGTCCTGCTTTACCATCCGTTCGATCAGCAGGATGGCGACACCGCCCGCTATCAAGGCCCAGGCGACCACCTGCGGCGCGCCCAGCAAAATCTCGATATAGTCGTGCAGCGCCAGGCCGATGACCGCCGCCGGGATGAAGGCGACGACCAGATTGCGCAGGAAGCGCCAGCTTACCGGCTCGCGCCGCAGCAATCCCATCGCCACCGCCCAGAAGGTACGCCAGTAGAGCACCACCACCGCCAGGATCGCGCCCAGCTGGATGACGACGTTGAACATCGCCCAGGTCGACGCATCATAGCCCAGCAATTCGCTCGCCAGAATAAGGTGCCCGGTCGACGACACAGGCAAAAACTCGGTCAGCCCTTCGACAATGCCCAGCAGGATGACGGTGAGATAATGAAGGTCCATGGCGACGCCCTATTGCGCTTGCATAAAAAATCCTCCCCGGTTGCGGGGAGGAGCTTAACGGGCGGGACAGGCCGTGCCCGATCCCGCCCCGATGATTTCAGCCTGGCTCAGGCGCGCACGCGTCCGGCGAAGCGCCCATGGCGGCGATAGCGCACCAGCCATTTGTCGGCGACGGCCGCCATGGGCGTCGCTGATACGCCCAGCGCGTCGAGGCCCGGCGCGCCCGCAGCGGCGACATTGTCGCGGCCCAGCATCGCCAGCTGATCGCGCGTGATCGGCCCGCCCGGCAGCATCGCGAGCAGCGAGGCGACGCCGCCCGGCACGTCGACGATCGGCTTGTCCCGGCCGATCTGCTTGGCGATCCAGCTGTTGATCTCCTTCATCGACAGGATTTGCGGCCCGGCGACCTCATAGACCGTGCCGCCATGCAGGTCCGGCCGTTCAGCGGCGTTGGCGATCGCGTCGGCCACATCGCCGACATAGACGGGCTGGAATTTGGTGGCACCGCTGATTACCGGAATGACGGGCATGGACGCGATGAGGTCCGCGAAGCGGTTGAGAAACTGGTCCTGCGGGCCGAAGATGATCGAGGGGCGGATGATCGTCGCGCCGGGAAAAGCCTCTTTCACCGCAGCCTCTCCCGCCGCCTTGGACCGGCCATAAGCGGACGGGCTTTCCGCGTCCGCGCCGATCGCCGACACATGCACCAAGGCGCGCACATTGGCGGCGGCGGCGGCCTGTGCGACATGCGCCGCGCCCTGATGATGAAAGGCGTCGAAGTCGCCCGCCAATATGCCGACCAGATTGATGACCACGTCGCTGCCCGCGATCGCGCGTTCGACGGTCGCAGGCTTGCGGATGTCGGCAGCGACGAACTGGCTTTGCCCCAGCGCGCCCAGCGATTTCACCTTGATCGCACTGGCCAGGTCGCGCTGCGCGATCCGCACGCGCGCGCCCCGCGCCATCAGCGCCTGTGCGACCTGCCGGCCCAGAAAGCCGCCGCCGCCGAAGATCGTAACCAGACTGTCCTTCATCACGCGCGTCCCATATCTTCCAAGCTGAAGGGAATGACTCTGCCCATCCCCTTGCAACAGCCGCCGCGCGCTGACAACCGCCCCGCGCGCGCGCCGTTCCTTTTTTGCCCGTTTTGGCGGCTCGATCGAGCTATCAGCCGATCCAGCCTTGCAGGTCGGCGATCATCCACAGCCCCAGCAGCAGGAACAGCAACGCCGCCGCCAGTTGCAGCGCGCGCATCGACACCTTGCGGGCCAGCGCCTCGCCAAAGAGCACGGCGGGCACATTGGCGATCATCATGCCCAGCGTCGTGCCGGCCGTCACGGCGAGCAGATTGTCGAACTGCGCGCCCAGCGCCACGGTCGCCACCTGCGTCTTGTCGCCCATCTCCACCAGGAAGAAGGCAACCAGCGTAGTGAGAAACACGCCCGCCTTCGACGGGGCCTTGAGCGGGGCATCCTCGTCGATCTTGTCAGGGATCAGCGTCCAGGCGGCCATCGCGATGAAGGATGCGGCGACGGCATAGCGAAACCAGGGCTGGGTCAGCACGCCGGCGATCGAATGGCCGACCAGCGCAGCAAGGAAATGATTGGCGAGCGTCGCGACCAATATGCCCAGGATGATCGGCACCGGCTTGCGGAAGCGGGTGGCGAGCAGCATGGCGAGCAACTGGGTCTTGTCACCCATTTCAGCCAGCGCCACGAGCGCGCAGGACGTCAGCAGGGCATCCATTCGGGAAAATCTCCGGGCCGGGCTTTCTGCAACAGACACAATGCCACCGTCGCATTCCGCCCGGCCGGACAGGAACGCGTCGATGCCATTGGTCTCGCCCGATGCGGCTTTGCGCCGCGCCCCATGCGCCACGGCCTCTCAGCCGAATATGTTGACGCATGGCCCGTTCCGGAAAAAGGAACGGCTGGCTACTCCCCAGATGACGGGCCAGCGTCTAGGCGGTCAGGCGCAAGAACACAAGCCACCTGTCAGCTCAAAGGGCGGATCAGCGGGTCGGCACGGGTTCCGGCCCGGAATAATCGTAAAAGCCGCGGCCGGTCTTGCGGCCATACCAGCCCGCTTCGACATATTTGACCAGCAGCGGCGCGGGGCGATATTTGGGATCGCCGGTGGTGGTGAGAAACACGTTCAGAATTTCCAGCGCCGTGTCGAGCCCGACGAAATCGAGCAAGGTCAACGGTCCCATCGGATGGTTGAGCCCCAGCTTGCAGCCCTGGTCGATGTCGGTGACGCTGCCCACGCCTTCGCCCAGCACGAACACCGCCTCATTCAGCATCGGCAGCAGGATGCGGTTGACGACGAAACCGGGCGCGTCGAACGCATGAACCGCAGTCTTGCCGATCCGCGTGGCATAGGCTTCCACCGCCTCCACGACCTCAGGCGTCGTCGCCAGCCCACGGATAATTTCGACCAGCACCATCACCGGCACCGGATTGAAGAAATGCACGCCGATGAACCGCTCCGCGTCAGGCGCGGCCTGCGCCAGCCGGGTGATGGGAATGGACGATGTGTTGGTCGCCAGGATTGCGTCCTTGCCCAGCAGCTTGCCGACATTGCCGAAAATCGCGCGCTTCACCTCCTCGCGCTCGGTCGCGGCCTCGATCACGAACTGGGCATCGGCCAGCGGCGCCAGCTCGCCCACCGGCGTGATGCGCGCCAGAACGGCGTCGGCTTCGGACTGGGTCATCTTTTCCTTGTCGACCGCGCGGGCCAGCAGCTTGGCGATATTCGCCTTGCCCTTTTCGGCGCGCGGCAGATCAATGTCGGACAGGATGACATCATATCCCGCCTGCGCCGACACCTGGGCGATGCCGATGCCCATTTGTCCCGCGCCAATGACGCCCAAGGTGCGAATATCCGTCATGCAAATCCTCCCTGTCCATCCTGCCCGTCCCCTTAGTCACGGCGCGCGCGCAAAACCAGAGGCGCGTTCTCATTATAATGGCCAGCCGGGCGGATGGGACGAGCAATCGAACGGAATGGCGCACGCAGCGATTTTCCCGCTTTGCCTAGCGCCCGCCCCATGGTTAAAAGCCCGCCATGCCCTTGCCCGAACCGATGCCAGCGCCAGCGACCGGACGCTTCCTGTCCGCCGTGCATCATTTCCCGCTGCGCATCTATTTTGAGGACACCGATCTTTCGGGCCTGGTCTATCACGCCAATTATCTGCGCTACATGGAGCGCGCCCGGTCCGACATGCTGCGTATCGCGGGTATCGACCAGCGGAGCGAGCATGAAGGGGGCAGCGGCGTCTATGCCGTCACCGACCTTGCGATCCGCTATCGCCGGCCCGCGCGGCTGGACGATGAGCTGATGGTGGTCAGCCGGGTCGCCGCCGTGCGATCGGCCAGTTGCACCATTGACCAATCCGTCATGCGCGGCGACGAAGAGCTGACCAACGCCACCATCACCGTCGCCTGGCTGACGCCGCAGGGCCGCCCGCAACGTCAGCCAAAGGCCTGGACCGACATTTACACCCGCCTTTGCCAAGGGGAAGATCTCCACCCATGACGCTCAACCTGCCCGCCGGCGCGATGACCGACGCCGCGACCATTTCCCCGCTCGCCCTGTTCCTTCAGGCCGACATCGTCGTCAAAGGCGTGATGATCGGCCTGTTGCTGGCCAGCATCTGGACCTGGGCGATGATCATCGGCTTCAGCGTCACGCTGCGCAAGGCCAGCAAGGAAAGCCGCAAGTTCGAAGCGGATTTCTGGAAGGCCGAGGATATCGACCGTTTCTACGAAGCGCGTGGCAAGGGCAGCTTCCCGGCGGCCAAGGTCATGGCGGCCGGCGTCACCGAATGGCGCCGCTCGACCGCGCAGAAGGTGATCGACCGCGAAGGCACGCGCGACCGGCTGTCTACCGTCATGTCCAGCACCATCGCCAGCGAGGTCGATCGCCTGTCCGACCGGCTGAACATCCTGGCAACGATCGGATCGGTCGCGCCTTTCGTCGGCCTTTTCGGCACCGTTTGGGGCATCATGCGCGCCTTCACCTCGATCGCGGCCGAACAGAATAGCTCGCTTGCCGTCGTCGCGCCGGGCATTGCTGAAGCGCTGTTCGCGACCGCCATCGGCCTGTTCGCCGCCATCCCCGCCGTCATCGCCTACAATCGCTTCAGCCACGGCATCAACCGGCTGGAAGCGGCGATGACGCGCTTTGCCGACGGCTTCTATTCGACGCTCAGCCGCGAACTGGAGGCGCAGCGATGAACTTGGGCATCGCTGCAAGAGCGGGAGCGCGCTGATGGCGATGGCGGGTCCCCCTTCCGGGCGGCGCGGGCGCGGCCGCGCGCCCATGGCCGACATCAACGTGACGCCCCTGGTCGACGTCATGCTGGTGCTGCTCATCATCTTCATGGTGACGGCGCCGCTGCTGGTGACGGGTGTTCCTGTCAACCTGCCCGAAACCCGCGCCAAGGGGCTGGACCAGGACGCCAAGCCGACGGTCGTGTCGATCGACCGCGACGGCGGCCTGTTTATCGACGACGCGCAGATCAGCGACGCCGAATTGCCCGACCGCCTGGCCGAAATCATGGCGGCCAATGCCGGCAAGGCGGACGCGCCGCAGATTTTCCTGCGCGCCGACACCGCGCTCGACTATGGCCGGGTAATGCGGGTCATGGGCGAGCTGAACCGAGCCGGCCTCAACAAGGTTGCGCTGGTCAGCACCGGCTCGGACAGCGACGGTTCAGAATAGGGGCCATAGGTCGTTTATATGGAGCGCGCGGAAAAGATCGGCCTTGGCGTCGCGACGGCGGGACATGTCCTCCTGTTCGGCTTGCTGTCGGCCGGATTCCTCTCGACCCCCAACCCGCTCAAGCTCAACAGCCCACCCATGGACGTGAGCCTGGTGGACGAGGTGGCGCTCAAATCCATGGCGCCGCAAATTTCGACGCAGCCGCCCCCGCCCAGCGTCGCCCCGGATCAGGGTCCGACCGAAGAGGCCGCGCCCGCGCCTGAACCCGCGCCTGCGCCGGAACCGACGCCCGCGCCGCCCGAACCTGCGCCAGCGCCGCCGCGCCCCGCGCCAAAGGAGGCTCCGGTCAAGCCCAGGGAAAAGCCCGCGCCGCCCAAAAAAGCGACGGCCAAGGCTCCTGCCAAACCAAAGCCCGCAGCCGAAAAGCCGGCGGCGAAGGCAAAGCCCAAGCCTGAAAAACCGGCTTCAAAGCCTGCCGCGGCGACGCCCGCCAAATCATCGAGCAAAGCCAAGATGACAAGTGACGCGCCGGCCAAGGCATCGGGCGCGGGCAAGGCGGACAAGCCGCGCGGATCGCTGCTGGGCAAGGATTTCCTCAAGGGCATCGACACCAGCGCCGATGCCCCGCGCAAGGCCGCGCCGCCGCCCGCCGCCGCCATGGGGCCGGCGCAGAAATCGGCATTGGACGCGGAAATCCGCCGTCAGCTCAAACCGCACTGGCGTCCGCCTTCGGGCGCGGACGCCGACCAGCTCGTCACCCTGCTGGAGGTGCGGCTGGACAAGAGCGGCGCGCTTGTCGGCACACCGCAGGTGATCGACCAGCTTGGCGTCACGGCCAGCAATCGGCCGCAGGCCAAGCTGCACGCCGAACGCGCGATCCAGGCCGTGAAACTCGCCGCCCCCTTCAGGAATTTGCCCCCTGAATTTTACGACCAATGGAAATGGCTCCGGCCACTCCGCTTTGACGCGAGGCTGAACCGATGAAAACGACCTTCCTGCGCACCCTGTCGCTTGCGACGGTCGCGCTCGCCGCCCTGTTGACTGCACCGGCCATGGCGCAATTGTCGGTCGATGTGACCGGCGACATTGACAGCAATCTTAAGATCGCGGTGCCGCCCATGCCCGCGCAGCAGGAGGCCGACACGCCGGCCGGGTCTGCCAGCGACCTTGGCCGCAAGATCGCCGAAGTCATCGCGTCGGACCTTAAAAGCTCCGGCCTGTTCGATCCTTCGGGACCTAGCGGCCTACCCGCCATACCCTTCCCCGAAGTCACCTTCCCCCAATATCAGAAATGGGGCGCCTACCAGGCGTTGGTGCAGGGCTTCGTGCGGACCAGTGGCGGCGAAGCCGACATCACCGTGGGCTGCTATCTCTATGACGTGGCGCTGCAACAGGAACTGACGCGCCAGGGCTATGTCGTCGCCCCGCGCGACTGGCGACGCGCGGCGCATAAATGCGCCGACGCCATCTATGCCCGCCTGTCGGGCGAAAGCCCCTTCTTCGACAGCCGCATCGCCTATATCGCCGAAAGCGGCCCCAAGGGGAACCGGACCAAGCGGCTCGCCATCATGGATTCGGACGGCGCGAACCACCGCTTCATCACCAACGGCCAGTCGATCGCGCTCACCCCGCGCTTTTCCCCCGATTACAAATCCATCGTCTATGTCAGCTATCTGGGCAGCCGGGTCCGCCTCTATGTCTATGACATCGGCACCGGACAGCAGCGCCTTGTGACGGAAAGCAACAACCCGACCTTCGCGCCGCGCTGGTCGCCCGATGGCCGCAACATTCTCTTTTCTATGGCGGTCGCGGGCAATACCGATATTTATCGCGTCTCCGCCAATGGCGGATCGCCGGTGCGCCTCACCAACTCGCCCGGCATCGACGTGGGCGGCAGCTATTCGCCCGACGGCAGCCGCATCGTCTTCGAAAGCGACCGGTCCGGTGGCCAGCAACTCTATGTCATGAATGCCGACGGGTCGAACCAGCGCCGGATCAGCCATGGCGGGGGCCGTTACGCGACGCCCGAATGGAGCCCGCGCGGAGACCTCATCGCCTTCACCAAGCTGTCGGGCGACTTCAAGATCGCGGTGATGTCGCCAAATGGCGACAATGAGCGGATATTGACCAACGGCTGGCAGGACGAACAGCCCACCTGGTCGCCCAATGGCCGGGTGCTGCAATTTTTCCGCACGACGCCGGGCCGCCAGGGCACCAGCCAGGTGTGGCAGGTGGACCTGACCGGCGTCAACGAACGGCGCATCCCGACGCCGCTCAGCGGGTCCGACCCGGCCTGGGGACCGCTGCTTCCCTGACCGGGCCGCCGGAACCCAATCGTCTTGACAGCGTAACGATGTTTACAGACCCTGTCGCCGCCCCCTCCCCTTCAAGCCGGGCGGCAGACAGCGCAACAAGGAGACCTTGTGATGAAATTGTCCCGCACCGTGCTCGCCGCAAGCGCCATCATCGCCCTTGCCGCCTGCTCGAAAAAGCCGCCGGCCGAACTGCCCCCCGCGCCCGGTGGCACGGACGCTGGCAGCACCATGCCCACCGGCCCCGCCACGCCCGCCGGCCCGCGCAAGGGCAGCCAGGAAGATTTCGTTGCGTCCGTCGCCTCCGACCGCATCTTCTTTGGCCTCGACCAATATGATGTTGATGCTGAGGATCAGGC
Source organism: Sphingomonas sp. SKA58 (assembly GCF_000153545.1). NCBI lineage: Bacteria > Pseudomonadati > Pseudomonadota > Alphaproteobacteria > Sphingomonadales > Sphingomonadaceae > Sphingomonas > Sphingomonas sp. SKA58. The sequence continues at coordinate 188,970 of NZ_CH959306.1, read as the reverse complement.
GACACTGCAAAGCCAGGCCGCCTGGTTGCAGCAGAACCCGTCGGTCCGCGTCACGATCGAGGGCCATGCCGACGAACGCGGCACGCGTGACTATAATATTGCGCTCGGTGAACGCCGCGCCAATGCCGCCAAAAACTATCTCGCCTCGCTCGGCATCGATCCCGGCCGGATCACCACCGTCAGCTATGGCAAGGAACGCCCCGCCGCGCTCGGCTCCGACGAAGCCGCCTGGGCGCAGAACCGCCGCGCCGTGACGGTCACGATCCAATATTGATCCGGGCGCTTCGACCCGACGACATGATGGCCCGCCGATCGCCCCTGATCGGCGGGCCTTTTCGTCAGCCGCAACAAATCTGCTGACAACGCCGCCAAATTGCCCGATACCCTTTCCGATATATGGGACGCGCCCGCCATATGGGACGCGCAAGGGGCAAGCATGGCGACACAGCATCAGGACGACAAACAGGAACAGGGGGTCAAGGGCACGCAGACCTTGATGCGGGCGCTCGACATCATGGACGAAGTGATCGACGGGCCGATCCGCGCCGCCGACCTTGCTCGCAAACTGGGCATGAGCAAGACCACCGCCCACCGGCTGGTGCAGGCGCTGCGCTCGCGCAACTATCTGTCGGTCACGCGCGACGGCTTCGCGCTGGGGCCCAAATTGTTGCAGCTGGGCGTGCTGGCGACCGAACAGATCGACTATGTCCGCGTCGCCCGCCCCTTCATGGAATTATTGTCCGAACGCACCGGCTTTTGCGTTTTCGTGGGCAAGCGGGAGGGCGAATTTTCCCGCCATCTGGACCGCGTCACCGGCACGCAGCGTCTGCGCGTCGCGACCGCGCCGGGCGACCGCCGCCCCATCGCGGAAACCGGCATCGGCAAAGCGTTGCTGCTCGACGAGGATGAGGAGACGTGGCAGCGCCTCTATGTCGAGGCCAAGGGCGGGACCGCCACCAAGGCGCAGATCGACCGTTTCCTCAAGGACATGCGCGCGCACAAAGCGCGTGGCATGGTGTTGCATGACAGCGAGCTGGGCGATGGCGTACGGTCCATCGCGGTGCCGATCCGCGATGCCAAGGGCCAGATCGGCATTGCCATCTCGATCGCCAGCGCGGCCCATTATCTGACCGACGATCTGCGCCCCGACCTTGCCGAACAGGTGCGTCGCGCCGCCGAACAGATTAGCGGCGCCGTGGGCTACGCCGCGCCGCGCTGACGCGGCCTACCCCGACAAGAAAAAGGGCGCGGTCCACAGATGTGACCGCGCCCTTCAAGTTTCGGGAGGATTGGGGGATTACATCCGGTAGGTCACGCCGAAGGTGAAGGTCCGGCCGATCCGCGTTTCGAACAGCGTGTCCTGACGCTGGCTGTCGATATAAAGGCGGTTCTGTTCATCGGTCAGGTTTTGCGCCTCGACGATGATCTTCAGCCGGTCGGTCACATTGTAGCTGGCCGACGCATCCATGTAGAAGGTCTTGGCATTGCCCTGAAGATCGCTGCCCGGCGACGCCGGGATGCCGCGGATGAACTTGTCGCGGAAATTGCCGGTGGTGCGGATGGAGAACTTGTCATCCTCATAATAGAGCGTGCCCGACGCGGTATTTTTCGACAGGCCGACCAGGTCCGCCGTGGTTGTGACCGTTGGCGTACCGTTCACACTGGCAAGGATATAGTCGATCTTCGATGTGACATGGGTGTAGTTGGCCAGCACGCCGAAATTACCCAGGAACCCGTCCAGGAAGGTGAAGGGAATCTGCGCATTGAGCTCGATGCCCTTGAGCGGCCCGCCCGGCGTGTTGAAGGGCTGCGACACGGTGAACAGCTCGGTCGGTGCGGTGTTGGTCCCGTCCAGTAGCTCGATCGGCAGGCCCAGTTCGTTGAACGGGATCTGGCTGTTCACATTCTGGATGAAGCTCTTGATGTCCTTGTAGAAGAAGGCAGCCGACAGCAGCGATCCGGGGCGGAAATACCATTCCACCGCCACGTCGAACGTGTTGGCGCGAATGGGGTCGAGGAAGGGGTTGTTGACATTGCCGACGCGGGTCACGCCGTTGACGCCGCTGGTGGGCGTAAGCAGCCCCAGTTCCGGACGCGCCAGCACCTTGGCGCCCGACAGGCGGACAAGGACGTTGCGCACCGGCTCGATCACGATATTCGCCGACGGCAGCCAGTCGTCATAGCTGTTGGTGGCCGCGGCGAACTGCCCGCCAAGGCCGGTGGGCGATGTCGCGCTGGACACGGTGATATAGCCCGACGAGCGCATGTCGGTCTTGACGTAGCGCACGCCGATGTCGCCGCGCACGCCAAAACCGATCGCCTCCTCCAGATCGAAATTGGCCATGATGTAGCCGCTCATCACCTCTTCGCGGACCCGGCTGTCGCCGCCGCCGCATTCGACGCCGCAATAGCGCACCGAATCAAAGCCGAAGGTGTCGGCCCATTTTTCCGGGTCGATCGCTGCCCAGCTGGACGGCGCGCCATTGCCCCACAGCTTGTCGACCCCCGTGATCGACCGCGTAAGATCGGCCAGGCTGGTACCGGCCGGCAGCGGCTGCATCACCAGGTCTGCCGAATAGGGCCGCAGGAAGGTCGATTTGAAATCGCTGCGGCGATATTGCCCGCCCGCCCGGAAGGACAGCGCGTCATTGACCGTCCATTTCAAGTTCATTTCGCCGGTCATGTTGTCGGTGGTGTTCTTCGACGGCTTGCCCTGATAGCTGAAGCCGCCAAGGACCGTGCCATCGGGCCGACCCGGCGCATAGTTGAAGCTGGCCGGATCATTGACGTCGATGCCGAAGCCCAGAACGGGCGTCGTGCCGCCATCGCGGAAATCGATGGTGAAACCATCAGTGTCGATCGCGTCCATATAGGTTTGCAGGCGCTTCTTGCCGTCCCAGATCGACCGGTTGAAGCCGACGATGCCGCTCACTTCCAGATTGTCGTTGAGGCGACGGCGGAAATTGAGGTTCGCCTGCTTGAAGGTCGATACGAAATTGTCGACCAGTCCTTCCGACCGCACATCGACGCCGTCGAACGCGCCATAGACGAGCGAGCCATTCTCATCGAATTCGACATCGCGCACCGACGTCATCGGCTGACCATTATTGGACGCCGACCGCGCGAAGGAGACAGCGGCGATATAATTGTCGCGCCGCGTGACTTCGAACCGCGAATAGAGCAGGTCGAGCGAAATGTCGGTGTCGTCGTCGGGATTGAATTGCAGCGTCAGCGATCCGCCGATCCGTTCCTGATCCTGTTCGCTGTTGAGGTAGCGCGGCAGGCGCGGCAGGAAGGCGCCGCTGCCCGGCGTATTGGGCAGGTCGTCGCGCCGCAGGTCCTGAATCGCCTGATAGGCGGCAGGGTCGCTGGTGCGTGGATTGCCTGTGCTGCAATTTTCCGCCGTTACACCGCGCAAGAGCAACTGCTCGGGCGTCTGGCCGGCGGTGTTGATCGGCGCGCCCAATGGCGAACAAAAACCGCCATTGGTATTAGCCGACAATATATCGACCGCTGAATAGCCTACTTCGCGGATATTGCGCTTCTGATAGGCGATCGAACCGAGGATGCCGAAGCCGCTGTCGCCGAATTTCTTGGAAATCAGCATCGACGCGCGCGGATCGACCTGTTTCGACAGTTCGTTATAGACGCCGCGCGCGGTCATGGAGAGGACAAAATCGTCCTTCTGGTCCATCGGTTTGGGCGCGGACAGGTCCACTGTCGCGCCCAGCGATCCTTCCTCCACATCGGCCGACGGGGTCTTGCGCACGGTCAGCGCGGAGAAGATTTCGGTCGGGAAGACGTTGAAATCGAAGCTGCGGCCATTATTGCCCGCGCCATAAATGTCCGACGAACCGGTCTGCGACGTGCCTTCCATCCCGTTGATCCGTACGCGGGTGAAGCCGGCGCCCAGGCCGCGCACCGAAATATTGCGGCCTTCGCCGCCGTCGCCACGCGCCAGCGCCACGCCCGGCACGCGCTGCATCGATTCCGCCAGGTTGGAGTCAGGGAATTTGCCGATATCTTCGGCCACGATCGAATCGATCGCCGCGGCTTCCTGCCGCTTCATGCCCAGCGCGCTGTCCAGCGACGCGCGGAAGCCGGTGACGACAATGTCCGCTGTGTCCTGCTGTTCTGCCTGTTCCTGCGCAGCGGCGGACGCGCCGATCATCATGGTCGAAATCATCGCCAGCGCCGACACCCGGCGCGCGAACATGGCACGTGTCACCTGAACAGACATAAATCCTCCCCTTCGATTCCGGCCTTTCCCGGAAGTCCCGCTATATGGAACCATTGCTCAATTTATACGGATTCGCGCGTCAATGCCATAGAAATCAACATATGGCTGATAATACCACAATATGAACTACATGAGGGATAAAGGCCTTGTCGTTTCGGCAAGTCCCGATATATGGTTCTCAAAACTATTTAACGGGACGGAGAATCCCTTTTGAGGATATTGGCCCCACGTCATCCCGCCAGGCGCGGGCCGCACCCATCGCCGCCTCTGCACGGGCGGTCGGCTTGGGGGAATATGCCGACCTCGGCATATTCCCCCATTTTGCTTCCTTACCGGATGTGCAGCCCGTCATGAGTCTGCCGCTCTTGCTGATCGCCATGGCCGCTGCCGCGCCGGCTTCCCTCCATTTCGACCTCAGCGACCGATCGCCGCAGCGCCATCAGGTCTATCAGCCCGGCGGGCATGGCATGGAGCCGGGCGTGACGGAGCGCGACTATCTGTTTTCCGTTGCGCTGCCGGAGGGCAATTATCGCGTGACGGTGCGGCTGGGCAGTCGCACATCGGCCGGCAACACCAGCGTCAAGGCGGAAGCACGGCGGTTGATGCTGCGCAATATCGCCACGCGCAAGGGCCAGTATGTAGAGCGCAGTTTCCTGGTCAATATCCGCACCCCCGCGCTGCCGCCGCCCCCTGAAAATGCGCCCGGTGGCGCGCGGGTGCTGCTGACGCCGGGCGACCGCGCCGAATATACATGGGATGACAAGCTGACGCTGGAATTTCTGGGCCAGCCGCGCGTCGCCTCGCTCGACATCGCGTCCGTCGATGCGCCGACCCTGTATCTTGCCGGCGATTCCACCGTTACCGACCAGTATGCCGAACCGGCGGCCAGTTGGGGCCAGATGCTGCCGGCCATGCTGGACGATCAGGTCGCGGTCGCCAATCATGCCAAGTCCGGCGCGACGATGAAAAGCTTTTCCAGCGACCTGCGCCTGGCGAAATTGCTGTCGGGCATGAAGGCGGGCGACTGGCTGTTCATCCAGTTCGGGCATAACGACCAGAAACGGCAATGGCCGCAAACCTATGTCGATCCGCAGACCACCTATCCCGCCTGGCTGCGCGTCTACATCGCCGAAGCGCGGCGGCGCGGCGCGCATCCGGTGCTGGTCACATCGCCCGAGCGGCGCAATTTCGACGCCGGGGGCCGGATAGAGGACACGCTGGGCGCCTATGCCGATGCGATGCGCCGCGTCGCTCGGGACGACGGCGTGCCGCTGATCGACCTGAACGCTGATAGTCGCGCCATCTATGAAGCGCTTGGTCCTGACGTCGCCCCCACTGCCTTCAACGATGGCGGTCGCGACAAGACGCATCACAATAATTATGGCGCTTTCCTGTTGGCTAGCGCCGTGGCGCAGCGGATCCGGACGATCCTTCCCGATCTTGCGCCGCACGTTACGGCGCCGGCATTCGATCCGCGCCATCCGCCGAGCGCAGAGCGAATCGCCATTGTGCCCAGCCTGATCCACAGCGATCAGCGCCCGGCCGGCAATTGAGCATGATGGCGATGAGCCGCCGCGACGTCGCACTGGGCCTGATCGCCGGCGGCTTTGCCAGCCTGCCTTTCCCCGCCCATGCCGCGCGCCAGTTCGACGTGCGCGATCATGGCGCGCGCGGCGACGGGCGGACGATCGACAGCGCCGCGATCAACGCCGCGATCCTGGCCGCATCCGCGGCCGGCGGGGGCACCGTCATCGTGCCGCGCGGGCGCTATCTCTGTTTTTCCCTGCGGCTGCAAAGCCGCGTCACCCTGTTGCTGGCGGGCGGCGCGGTGATCGAGGCGGCCGACCCTGCCCGTCATGCAGGGCGCTATGACCTGCCCGAAGACGGCATCGACCAGCTCTATCAGGATTTCGGCCACAGCCATTGGCACAACAGCCTCATCTGGGGAGACAATGTTGAACAGGTGACGATAACGGGGGCGGGCATGATCCATGGCGTGGGCCTCACCCGCGATGGCCCCGGCGCGCGCTGGAAGACGCAGGCCGGCGAACGGCCGCTGTCCATGGCGCAGATGACCGATGCCGATATCGCAAGGCTGGAACCGGACGCGGCGAAGATGCGCGGCCTTGGCAACAAGGCGATCGCGCTCAAAAATGGCCGCGACATTCGCCTGTCGGGCTTCACGATCCTGAAGGGCGGGCATTTCGCCATCCTGGCGACCGGAACGCAGCGGCTGACGATCGACGGCCTTTCCATCGACACCGATCGCGACGGCATCGACCTCGACTGCGTGCGCGATGTGCTGGTGGAACGCTGCCGCGTCAATTCGCCCAATGACGACGCCATCGTGGTCAAGAGCAGCTATGCGCTCGGCCGCGCCATCGCGGCGGAAAATATCCTGATCCGCGATTGCGACGTGTCGGGCTATGACATGGGGTCCATGCTGGACGGCACGCGCGGCACCACCCAGCAGGTCGCCCCAGATCAGGACCGGGTCACGGGCCGCATCAAGCTGGGCACCGAAAGCAATGGCGGCTATCGCAACATCCGGATCGAGGATTGCCGCTTCACGCGCTCCCGGGGCCTCGCACTGGAAACCGTCGATGGCGGAGCGATGGAGCATATCGTCGCCCGCCGCCTCACCCTGCGCGACGTCACCACCGCGCCGTTGTTCCTGCGCCTCGGCGACCGCCGGCGTGGGCCGCAGGACACCGGCATCGGCATGATTCGCGACGTGGAAATCAGCGAAGTGGACGCGCGCGGCATCGACCATCGTTTTCCCGCCGCGCTGGCGGGCCTGCCCGGCCACCCGATCCGCGACGTGGTGCTGCGCGACGTCCACCTGGCTTATGCCGGCGGCGGGACGGCGCAGGACGCCGCGCGTCGCCCGGCCGAACTGGCCGACGCCTATCCCGAACCCAGCATGTTCGGCGTACTGCCCAGCTGGGCGCTCTGGGCACGGCATGTCGAGGGGCTGACGCTCGACCGCTTCACTGCGACGACCAAAGCGCCCGATGCGCGGCCGCCGTTGCTGCTCGATGACGTCGCCCGTCTCACCATACGCGACACGCCTTTGGCTGATTGACGAACATATGGGACACTGCTACCAAATATCGGTCTAAGGTTCCATAATATGGTTCATCGAGGGGAAGCCATGACGATCCACGCCTTCAAGATGCAGCTCAAGCCCGGCGTGGTCGAGGAATATCGCCGTCGCCATGACGAGATATGGCCCGAACTGTCCGCTTTGCTGTCCGAATCGGGCATCCATGACTATTCAATCTTTCTGGACGAAGACACGCTCAGCCTCTTTGCCGTGCTCAAGCTGCGTGCCGACAACAGCCGCGACGCCCTGCCCGATCATCCGGTGATGAAGCGCTGGTGGGACTATATGGCGCCGCTGATGGAAGTGCAGCCGGGCAACCAGCCGCGCGAATGGCCGCTCCCCCTGCTGTTCCACATGGATTGACGGCACACCCATGCGCACCCTGATCGCCGCCCTGCTGCTGGGCTCCTCACTCGCTGCCGCACCCCTGCCCGTCCGCGCGCAGGAAGCCCGGCCCACCGCCAACCTGTCCGCGCCGGTCAAGACGTTCGGCCGCGTTTCCTATGACGCGCGCTCGCTGATGATCGATGGCAAGCGGGCCATCATCTGGGGCGGGGAATTCCATCCCTTCCGCCTGCCTTCGCCCGATCTGTGGCGCGACATCCTTCAGAAGATGAAGGCCAGCGGCTTCAACACCGTCGCCCTCTATTTCGACTGGGGCTATCACAGCCCGAAACAGGGCGTTTACGACTTTACCGGCATCCGTGATCTCGACCGGCTGCTGACGATGGCGGAGGAAGAGGGCCTCTACGTCATCACCCGCGCCGGCCCCTATGTGAATGCGGAACTGACGCGCGGCGGCTTTCCGGGCTGGCTCGTCAACCAGCGCGCCCGCGCCCGCACCGACGATCCCGATTATCTCAAGGCGGCCGACGAATGGCTGAGCCACATCAATCCGATCATCGCCCGGCATCAGATCAATGCGGACCCCAAGCGCAAATATGGGGTCATCCTGCATCAGATCGAAAATGAGCTGGCGCTGACCACGCCGGCGCAGCGGCGCTACATGGACCATATCTTTGCCAAGGCACGCGCCGACGGCATCACCGTGCCGATCTTCCATAACGATCAGGGCCGCAACGGCTATTGGGTGCCGGAAAGCAGCCAGGTGGACAAGGTCGTCCACGGCCCCAACGACATGTATGCGTTCGACGGCTATCCCGGCGGCACCTGCACGGTGGAGGGCGAACCCACGCGCGGGTCGGCCGCGCCCGACTGGGGCTATTATGGTCCGGGCGGCCCAAGAGGCGGCGCATCGGCTTCCCCCGACACGCCCGGCTTCCTCGCCGAATTTGGCGGTGGCTGGTTCGACTATTGGGGGTCGAACGGCGGCTATGACTGCAACGCGATCCAGCGCGGCAAGCGGTTCCAGCGCGTCTTCTATGGTACCAACCTGGCCAACGGCATCGGCATCCAGAGCTTCTACATGACCTATGGCGGCACCAGCTGGGGCTGGCTGCCCGCCCCGGTCGTGTTCACCAGCTATGATTATGGCGCGGCCATTTCCGAACCGCGCGCGCTGCGTGAGAAAGCGGAGGAGATGAAGCAGCTGGGCGGCCTCATCGCCTCTGTCCCCGACCTGGCCGGCATGATTCCCGCCGGCGCAGTCCAGATCAGCGATCCCGACATTCAGGTCTATCATAACAAGAGCCCGGAAACCGACACCCGCTTCCTGATGGTGACGCACAAGCCGTCTAATGGCCAAAGCCGCGACAGCTTCAGCTTCACCGCCGACCTGCCCGATGGCCGCTATACCGTGCCGATGCAGCTCAATGGCTTCGACGCCAAATGGCTGATCGCCGGCGCAAATCTGGGCGGTCAGCGGCTCGTCTATTCGACATCGGAGCTGCAATCGGCGCAGGGCATGGGCGACCGCGACGTGCTGCTGTTCTACGGCCGTGCGGGCGAACCGGGCGAAACCGTCCTGCGCTACGCCTCCGCGCCCCGCGTGACGTTGATCGAAGGACAGGCGACCAGCGCCTTTGACGCAGGCAAGGGCGACCTCAAGATCACATATGCCCATCAGGGCCGCGCGATATTGCGCGTCGAAGGCGGCGGGCGTCCCCCGCTGACCCTCATCCTTGCCGATGAAGCGGAAGGGGCGCGCTACTGGCGGCGCGACGGGATGCTGGTGCGCGGCCCCGTCCTGCTGCGCGATGCGTCGGTGCGCGGCGGCACGCTCGCGCTCACCGGCGATACCGCGCAGGACAGCCCGCTCGAAATCTGGGCGCCTGCCGCCGTGCGCGCCGTCACATGGAATGGCGCCCGGGTCGCAACCGCCGCCACGCCGGCTGGCAGCATCGCCGCCAGCCGGCCGCTCGCGGGACCTGCCGACATTGCCCTGCCGCCGCTCACCGACTGGCGCATGGCCAAGGGCTCGCCCGAATCCGATCCCACCTTTGACGACAGCGCCTGGCAGGCGATCGATCGCCGCGCCTATGCCAGCACCACCGCCCGCCCCGATGGCCAGCCCAACATGCTGATGGACGCCTATGGCTTCCATGAAGGCGACGTCTGGTATCGCGGTCGCTTCACCGGCACGCCCGACGCAAAGGCGCTTTCGCTTTTCTATGGCGCGGGCGGATCAGGCCTCGTCCAGGCATGGATCGACGGCCGGTTCCTGGGCGAAGCGGAAACGCCCCATGGCCTCCCCCGCCCGATCACGACCGGCACGGCCCGCTTCGCCCTGCCCGCGAGCGCGCAGTCGGGCGATCATGTCCTGTCCGTCATGGTCCGCAACAATGGCCATAATTGGGACCTGGATTCCGACGATTTCCACAAGGAAGCGCGCGGCCTTGTCTCCGCCTCGCTGGAAGGCGGCCCGTCCGGCCGCAGCTTCGCCGTGCCGATCGACTGGAAGATCCAGGGGCGCAAGGGCGGCGAGACGCTGGCCGACCCGGTGCGGGGCGTCGCCAATAATGGCGGCCTGTATGGCGAGCGGATGGGCTGGCACCTGCCTGGCTTCGACGACAGCGCATGGGCGAAAGCCAGCGTCCCCGCGCAACAGGCGATGGCAGGCACCAGCTGGTTCCGCACCGCCTTCACCCTTGCCGTGCCCAAGGGGCAGGACGCGACCATTGGCCTGAGCTTCGGCAATCCCGACACGCCACGGTCACCGGTTCGCTATCGCGTGCTGGTCTTCGTCAACGGCTGGAACATGGGCCAGTTCATCGCCCATATCGGCCCGCAACGCACCTTCCCCATTCCCGAAGGCATCCTCAATCATCGGGGCGAAAATCATGTCGCGCTCGCCGTCACGTCGGACGGCGCGCCCGGTGACGCGCTGGAAAGCGTGCGCCTCGTCACCCTTCGCAACGTCAAAGGCGGTCTGCCCGTGCAGATGGTAACCGCGCCAAAAGCACCTTCAGACCTCAAGGAGATCAAATAACGTGGCCGCTCTCAATCATGACGTCCCGCGCAGCCAGGTCGTCGAGTCCATCGGCCGGCTGATGGACAATCTCGTCAATATCAAGGACGAGACCGGCGAATTCCTGCTCCATCTGGACGATGGCCGCATCATCGACACCAAGGGCTGGGCCGGGTGGGAATGGACCCATGGCGTCGGCCTGTTCGGCATGTGGCGCTATTTCGAGCAGACCGGCGATGCCAAGGCGCTGGAGATCATCAAGCAATGGTTCGAGGATCGCTTTGCCGAAGGCACGCCGACCAAGAATATCAACACGATGGCCCCGTTCATCACGCTGGCCTATCTCTATGAATATGAACCCGACCCGCGCTACATCCCCTATCTCGACACCTGGGCCGAATGGCTGATGGCGCCCGACGGCCTGCCCAAGACCGAAGAGGGCGGGTTCCAGCACATCGTCTATAATGACGAAAATCCCGGCGAAATGTGGGACGATACGTTGATGATGTCGGTCCTGCCGCTGGCCAAGATCGGCCTGTTGCTGAACCGCCCCCATTATATCGAGGAAGCCAAGCGCCAGTTCCTGGTCCACATCAAATATCTGTTCGATACCAAGACCGGCCTGTGGTTCCACGGCTGGGATTTCAACGGCCGTCACAATTTCGCGCAGGCGCTGTGGGCGCGCGGCAATTGCTGGGTGACGATCGCGATCCCTGAAATCATCGAGATTCTCGACCTCAAGGATGGCGACTTCTTCCGCACCTTCCTGATCGACACGCTCGCCGCGCAGGTAAAGACGCTTGCCGAGACGCAGGACGCGGAAACCGGCCTGTGGCACACCCTGATCGTCGATCCGACCAGCTATCTGGAAGCTTCGGCTACCGCCGGCTTTGCCTATGGCATCCTCAAGGCCGTGCGTAAGGGCTATCTGCCCCGCCATTATGAGGATGTCGGCATCAAGGCGGTGCGCGGCGTGCTCGCGAACATCGACGAAGCCGGCGAATTGCAGCAGGTCAGCTTCGGCACCGCGATGGGCGACACCCAGCAATTCTACAAGGACATCGCGCTCACCTCCATGCCCTATGGCCAGAGCCTGGCCATTTGTGCGCTTGGGGAATTTCTGCGCACCTATATCTGACGCGGTCAGCGGCGGGAGGAAGGGAGATGGAAGGACCGTTCGAGCGCCGCTTTCTGCTGAAGGGCGCCGCCGGCATGTCGATGCTGGCGGCGCTTCCCGCGTTCGAGCCGAACCGCGCCTGATGCTGGCGCGGCTGTGCCTGATCTTGATGCTGCTCGTTGGCGGCGCACGCGCGCAGGCCGCCGACTGGGTCGGCGCCGCCGCCGGGCAAGGCAGCTTTCCGCTCGCGGCCGATGGCGCGGCCGCGCGGATCGTGACCGATCCCGCCGATCATGCGGTGGTCCAGATCGCCGCCACCGATCTACGCGCCGACATCGCCAGGGTCACCGGCGCGTCCCCCGGCGGCACGGCACAGGTCTGGATCGGCACGCTGGGCCGCAACGCCGCCATCGACGGGCTGGTCGCCAGCGGTCGCATCGACGTTTCCCGCCTGCGCGGCGCATGGGAAAGCTTCCTCATCCAGACCATCGACCGCCCCGCGCCCGGCGTGCGGCAGGCCCTGCTCATCATCGGCAGCGACCGGCGCGGCACCGCCTATGGCGCCTATGAGTTGTCGCAGGCCATCGGCGTGTCCCCCTGGCATTGGTGGGCGGACGTCACGCCGCTGCATCGCGACGCGCTGCATGTCTCACCGGGCACCCGCCGCTTCGGCCCGCCTTCGGTGCGCTATCGCGGCATCTTCCTTAATGACGAGGATTGGGGGCTCGTCCCCTGGGCGGCAGGCACCCATGCCCCGGACGAACCGCCGCTCGGCCCCAAAAGCTACGCTCGGGTCTTCGAACTGTTGCTCCGGCTCAAGGCTAATCTGCTCTGGCCGGCGATGCACCGCATCACCCGGCCCTTCAACGCCGATCCCGCCAATGCCGCCCTGGCCGATCGCTATGCCATCGTCATGGGGTCCAGCCATGCCGAACCGATGCTGCGCAACAATGTGGGCGAATGGACTGCCCCGGCCGCTGATTTCGACTATGCGAAAAATTCCGGCGGCGTCGGCGCCTATTGGCGCGAACGAGTCGCGACTAACGCCCGCTATGAAAGCGTCTGGACGCTGGGGATGCGCGGCATCCATGACAGCGGCATGGTCGGCCCCACCAGCATGGCGGACAAGCGCGCAACGCTGGAGCGCATCTTCGCCGACCAGCGCGCCATGCTCCGCGACCATGGTATCGAACGCGCGCCGCAGGTGTTCATGCCCTATAAGGAAGTGCTCGACATTTATCGCGCCGGGCTGACCGTTCCCGACGACGTCACGCTGATGTGGCCGGACGATAATTTCGGCTATATCCGTCGCTTCCCCGATGCCGCCGAACGCGCCCGGCCGGGCGGATCGGGCATTTACTATCATCTCTCCTATCTTGGCGCGCCGCTGTCCTATCTCTGGATCTCCACCACGCCGCCCGCGCTCATCCGCGAAGAGATGGGCCGCGCCTGGGATCGGGGCGCGCGGATGATGTGGGTGGCCAATGTCGGCGATCTCAAGCCCGCCGAGCTTGCCACCGACTATTTTCTGCGCCTCGCCTGGGATGTGGAAGGGACGCGCGCGCGGCCGATCGACGATGTTGTCGCCCAATGGGCGGACGAGAACATCGCGCCGGGACAGGGCGCGCGGATCGCCCCGCTCTTTGCCGCCTATCACCGGCTGAACTTCGCGCGGCGGCCCGAACATCTGCAATGGTATCTGCCCGGTGAAAAGGCGCACCCCAGCCCGCTCGACATCGCGCAGGCCGATGCCCGGCTGGCCGAATTTGCGCGGCTGGAAGCGGCGACCGACGCCCTCACCCCGTCGATTCCTGCCGCGCGGCAGGATGCTTTTTTCGAACTGCTCGCCTATCCAGTGCATGCTTCCGCCGCCGCCAACCGCCGCGTCTTTGCCGCCGAAGCCCATGACCAGCTGCGCGATACCGACCTTGCCGGAGCGACGGCGCGGGGACGGATGGCCTGGGCGGCCGACGCACAGCTTCGCGCGCTGACCCGGCGCTATAATCGCGACCTTGCCGGCGGCAAGTGGCGGGGCATGATGGCGATGGAACCGGCCGACGGCCAGTGGCGCAGCTATCGCATGGCCGCGCCGCTGCTGCCCTCAGCCGACGCGCCGCTGCCTGGACCCAGGTCCGGCGCCACGTCCCCCGCGCCCGCGCCGACCGTCGCGCCTATGATCGTCGCGCCGGATCGTTTTGCCGTGTCGGCCGGCTGGCGCAAGGTGGATGGCCTTGGGCGGCAGGATGGGGTTCTGGCGAGCGATGGCAGCGGCGCAGCCCGCGTCCGGATCAATCTACCCCAGGGTTCATGGCGCATGGTCGTCGATATACTCCCCACCTATGCCGGCGCGGACGGTGGCCCGCTGCGTCTCGTCGTGGCGGTCGACGGCAGGCGTCAACGCATCGACATTCCCCGTACGACCGGCGACCGCGACTGGGCCGATGCGGTGCTGGACAATCGGATTACCGTGCCGGTCCCCACGCGGCTTGACGGCGGCGCGCACCGCATAGCCCTTGAAGGCGCAGGAGAACCGTTGCTGGTGGAGGCGGTGCGGTTCCTGCCGGAACGGATGTTGGATGGCAGCTTGCACTAATTCCAAAATATGTGATAGCGACCCACTATATGACATTAGCTATGTCACGTGCGCGAAGATCAGGAAGAATGGGCGCATCGCATGACGAGGCGGAGGAACTGAATTGCCCGATATTGCCCCACCCGTGACGCGCCCGGTCCGCCTCCACAATTATCTCGCCTATGGCTCCAACGACGTGCTGGGTGCCGGGTCGATGGCGGTGATCTCGGGCTGGGTGCTGATCTTCTACACGCAATTTTGCGGCCTGTCCGCCGGCCAGGCGGCGACCATCTTTGCCGTGGCGCGCATTCTCGATGCCTTCGCTTCACCGATGATCGGCTATATTTCGGATCATTTCGGCGGCACCTGGCTTGGCCAGCGTTTCGGTCGTCGGCGCTTCTTCATCCTCGCGGCCATTCCCCTGCTGCCCAGCTTCGCGCTGATGTGGCTGCCAGGGCAGGGTTTCTGGTATTATCTCGTCAGCTATGTGCTGTTCGAACTGGTCTACGCGATGGAGATCATCCCGTTCGAAACGCTCGCCGCCGAAATGTCGAGCGACTATCGGACGAAAGCGAAATTCGCGGGGTCGCGGATTCTCTTCGGTCAGGCGTCCGCCATCCTCGCCGGCTTCCTGCCGCTCTGGCTGATCGAGGCGCTGGGTCGCGACAGTGCCGATACCTTCTTCTACATGGGCATCATCTTCGCCATCCTGTTCATGGCCACGGCGGGCCTGCTTTACGCATTCAGCTGGGAACGGCATCTTCCCGCCGAAGCCGCCGCCGCGGCGCGGGCCGGTCCACGTACCGCCGGCGGGCCGGGTCAGGCTCTGAAGGCGCTCTACCGCAATCTCTTTTCCACCATGCGCATCCGCGCCTTCCGCCTGCATCTGGGCATGTATCTGGGCGGCTATATCAGCCAGGACATTTTCAACGCGGCCTTCACCTTCTTCGTGATCTTCGCGCTGGCCGGCTCGACAGCCATCGCCTCGGGGCTGCTCGGCACCATGTATATCGTCCAGTTCGTGGCGGTTATCATCGCGATCAACCTGGCGCTGCGCGCGTCCCCATCGCGCGCCTATCAGGTGGCGGCGGCGGATTTCGCGGTCGGCGCGCTCGCGCTGGTCGGGCTGTGGCTTTTGGGCGTGCCCGCCACGTCACCCTGGATCTGGCTGCCGATCATCCTGTCAGGCCTCGGCCGCGGCGCGCTCAACTATATTCCCTGGGCAACGTACAACTATATGGCCGACGTCGATGAAATCGTCACCGGCCAGCGGCGCGAGGGCAGCTTTGCCGGCGTCATGACCTTCGTGCGCAAGGCGACCCAGGCGGCGGCGGTCGCGGGCGTCGGATTCATCATGCAGGCGGGCGGCTTCGTGTCGGGCGCGCAGGTGCAGAGCGATCAGGCGATCCTGACCATGGCGCTGCTGCTGGGCATCGGTACGGTGGGGTGCCTGTCGGCAGGCATCTATATTTCCACCCGTTTCCGCCTCAGCCCCGCGACGCACGATATATTGATGCACGAAATAGAACATCTGCGCAGCGGCGCACGCACCCCCAGCACCCCGGCCGCCCGCGCGGTGGTGGAGGATCTGTCGGGCTGGCGCTATGATCAGCTGTGGGGCAACAACCCGGTCGCGGGCGCCGCCGCGCGATAAAGGAAAAGGGAGATATCAAGGATGCGCAGCCTTCTATCCATCGGCCTGTTGCTGGCCCTGTCCGCTGCGCCCGCCCAAGCGCAAAGCTGGTCGCGCAGCTGGATGGCCGCGCCCTTGGTGTCCCGCACGCCACCGGAAAAGCGCCCCGACCTTGGCAATCGCACATTGCGGCAGGTGGTGCGCATATCAACCGGAGGGACGCGTATCCGTCTGCGCCTCTCAAACGAGATGTCGACCCAGCCCCTGCTGCTCGGCGCGGTCCATGTCGCGCTGGCCGGCGACAATGGCGAAACGCTGCCCGGCACCGACCATGTCGTGACCTTCAATCAGGCCCAGGGCGCGACCATCCCCGCCCGCGCGCCGCTGCTAAGCGACCCGATCGCGATGCCGGTCAAGCCGCTGACCCGCCTCACCATCAGCATTCACCTGCCCCGGGGCGCGCCGGACGCCACCGTGCACAGCTATTCGGCCGCCACCGGCTGGACCGCGCCGGGCGACCAGACCGCCGCGCCGCGCATGACTGACACGACAACGCTCGGCCCGCGCGTCATCATTGCCGGCGTGGAGGTCGAAAACCGAAAACCCGCCCGCACCATCGTCACCCTGGGCGATTCCATCACCGACGGGGTGCGCGCCACGCCCGACAGCAATCGCCGCTGGCCCGACCTGCTGGCCGAACGCCTGCAAAAGGCTGGCATGACGCTGACCGGTGTCGCCAATGCCGGCATCAGCGCCAACCGCCTGCTATCCGAAGCCGATGGGTATAACGCCCTTGCGCGCTTCGACAGCGATGTGCTGGCGGTACCGGGCGTCAGCCATGTCATCATCCTGGAAGGCGTCAATGATCTGGGCGCGGCCGCGCGCGAACAACGCCCCATGCTGCCGCCTGCGACCATCATCGGCGCCTATCGGCAGATGATCGCGCGCGCCCATGGTCGCGGCGTGAAGGTGATCCTGGCCACCATCCTGCCCTATAAGGGCGCTGGCTATTGGAGCGAACAGGGGGAGGCTACGCGCGTCGCCGTCAATGACTGGATCCGCACCACCACTGAAGCGGATGGCCATGTCGATCTCGCCAAGGCGGTCGCCGATCCGGCCGACCCCGCGCGCATGGCCAAGCCCTATGATGTGGGCGACGCGCTGCATCCCAATGATGCGGGCTTTGCCGTCATGGCCGACGCCATCGACCTGGCCCTGCTGTGATGATCGCATCGCTGTTGGTGATGGCGATGGCGGCATCCAGCGCGCCGGTTGCGCCAAAACCGCTCTATCGCGACCCGGTGCATGACGGCGCGGCGGACGCATCGACCGTCTACGACAAGGCGGCGGGCGAATGGGTGATGTTCTACACCAATCGCCGCGCCGACCTGCCCCGCGCCGACGAAAAGGATGTGCGCTGGGTGCATGGCACCGCGATCGGCACCGCGCGGTCGAAGGACGGCGCGCAGTGGCGGTACAGCGGCACGGCCGATATTCCCCAAGGCTGCACCGGTCCCACCTTGTGGGCGCCCGAAGTGCAATGGCTGGCGGGCCAGTGGCATATGTGGCTGACGGTCGTGCCCGGCGTCTTTCGCGACTGGAATGCGCCGCGCTACATCGTCCATCTGACCAGCCCCGATCTTGCGTCATGGACTTGCGGCGACCGGCTCGATCTCGGGTCGGACCGCGTCATCGACGCCAGCGTGCTGGCGCTGGGCCAGAGCCACTACCGCCTCTTTTTCAATGATGAGCGGCAGAACAAGGCGATCGTCACCGCCGACAGCCCGGACCTTGTCCACTGGACGGTCGGGAAGCGGCTGACGCAGACGCCGGGCGAAGGCCCCAAGGCCTTTCGCTGGAAGGGGCGCACCTGGCTCATTTCCGACGCGTGGAAAGGGCTGCTGGTCATGCGATCCGACGATAGCGGCGACAATTGGATCACGCAGCCCGGCCATATTCTAGGCACGTCTGGCCGCCACCCCACTGATCGCGCAAAGGGCCAGCATCCCGACATCGTTGTTGCCGGCGACCGGGCCTATATTCTCTATTTCGTCCATCAGGATGGCGAGGATGAGGCGAAGGCCGACCCTGAATGGCATCGCCGATCCGTTATTCAGATTGCCGAACTCCAGGAAAAGAGCGGTATCATCAGCGTCGATCGCAACGCCCCCGTCACGATCCGCCTGACCCCCTGATCAGGGCCGATTTTCCTTTGCCTGTAAAATGGCTAAGGATCGGTCACGATGCAGAGAAACGACCGCAAGCCGCCCACGATCAAGGATGTCGCCGCCCGTGCCGGCGTATCGGTCATGACCGCATCGCGCGCCATAAACGGCAAGGCGCTGGTCAGTCCCAGCGCGCGGCAGGCCGTGGCGCGCGCGGTGGAGGCGCTGGGCTATGTTCCCAATGCGTCCGCGCGCGCATTGGCAGGCAGCGCCGACCGGCGCGTCGCCCTGCTCCACAGCAACAGCACCACATCGGCCTATCTTGGCGAATTGCTGCTCGGCGCTCTGGCTGAAGCGCCCCAGCGTCACCTGCATCTGGTGGTCGAACAATGTGCGCCCGGCGCCTCCGCGCAGGAGGTGGTCGATCAGGTCGCGCAGGCGCATGTGGCCGGTGTCATCCTGCCCCCGCCGCTGTGCGACTGGTCGGAACTGGTCGATCTCCTGACCCAGCGCGACATCGCCGTCGTGGCGATCGCGCCCGACAGAGACGGCCCGGACCGGCTGTCGGTCGGCACGGACGATAGACATGCCGCCTATGATCTTGCCCGCCACCTGATCGACCTTGGCCACCGCCGCATCGGCTTTATCGAGGGCAATCCGCGTCACCGCGCCAGCGCCCGGCGGCTACAAGGGTTTCGCGACTGCCTGGCGGATCATGGCATCGCGGTCGATGACGCGCTGGTGGCGGCGGGCGACTTTTCCTTCCGCTCGGGATTGGACGCGGCCGAACTATTGCTCGGCCTTGCAACGCCACCGACCGCGATTTTCGCCTGTAATGATGATATGGCGGCGGCCGCCATCACCGTCGCGCATCAGCGCCGGCTGAACGTGCCTGGTGACATCAGCATCTGCGGTTTCGACGACACGCCGCTCGCCAGCGCCATCTGGCCCGCGCTGACCACCATTCGCCAGCCCATCCGCGACATGAGCCGCGAAGCGATCGGTCTCCTCGCCATGCGGTTCCGCAGCCAGGACGAAGGCAGCGCGGGCAGCATCGCCGCTGTGAAACTCGACTATCAGCTCATCCGCCGCCAGTCCGACGCCGTGCCCGCCCGGCATTGACCCCGGCTCACAGGAACCCTTCCTGACGCAACCATGCTTCGCACAGGCGCGGCCATAGCGACACCGGCAAGTCGGGCGTATCGAGCGCAAAGCCATGCGGCGCGTCGGCAAAGACATGCAACTCCGCGCGTCCGCCCGCATCGCGCCATGCCCCTGCCAGCCGATGGGCATTGTCCACCGGCACCACCGGATCATTGCCGGCATAGACGATGAAGGCGGGCGGGGGACCGGCCAGCAACTGCGCGTCGGGCTGCAATGCATCATACAGCGCCTGCTTTTCCACCGGCGGCAGCGGCGGCTTGTCGGCGATGATCGTCCGCCCGCGGGCATTGGTGGAAATGGGCGCATAGCCGATCACCATGATGTCCGGCCGCTGTGGTGTCCCTGTCCCCCATTCGGCAGGATAGGCGGCCGCCAGGCAGGCGGCGAGATGACCACCCGACGAAAGGCCGACGACGCCCAGCCCCCGATCGGCAAGGCCGCTGCGACGGATCATCGCCATCGCCGCCATTGCGTCGTCCAGCGGGGCCGCCGGCCCGGTCCCGGCATGGGGAAAGCGGTGGATCAGAACGAAGGCATGATAGCCAAGGCCATTCAGCCAGCGCGCGACCTGCACGCCCTCCCGTCCTGCCATCAGCGCGGTGTACCCGCCACCGCCCAGCACCAGCATCGCCCGACCATTGGGGTGTTCAGGTGCATAGCCCAGCAGCACCGGTCGTTCGACGGCGCTGACGACGGCGGCCTCGGGCGCTGCGGCGTCATCCTCCAGCGTGAATGCGCCGCTGGCCGCCCCGTGCAGCGGCCAGATCAGATCAGCAGCCAGCATCGCGCGCTTCCATCGGGCAGCCATGGGTGGGATAGGCCTCGCCATCCAATTCCACCGCTTCGCGCACCACCTCCAGCCGGTCGCCCGCGTCACGCATTTCATAGAATTTCGCCAAGGCGCGCTTGAACGGGCGGTGCAGCACCAGCATCAGCCGCCCATCGAATGCGCGAAACAGCATGCCATGCCCGCTGTCCCGCTCGATCAGCGGCCCCAATTGCTCCCACGGCCCCGCCAGTGTCCCGCTGGTCGATCGCGCCTGCGCCTGGACATAACCGTCCTTGCCCCAGCTCGACCAGAGCATCAGCAGCGTGCCAGTCTTCGTGCGGAACAACTCCGGCCCGTCGGTGACATAGCCGGTATCGCCTTCGGGCTGCGTCTGCCCCACCACCCAGTCGGCGGCGTCGGCCCGGAACAGGACGCGCGGCTTGCCGGCGGGCGACAGATCGTCCTTCAGCGGCAGCGCCTCCATCGTGCCGACCCTCAGTTGCAGCCATTCATGCGCATAAACCATCCAGGGCTTGCCCGCCGCATCAATATGCAGCGTGCCGTCCAGCGTCATGGCATCCACCGGCGTCGGCGGCTCTCCGCGATTGATAAGGACATAAGGCCCCTCAATCCGGTCGGCCACCGCCAGCAGGGTCGCGCGCCGGTAAAGCGGGCGTTTGGACTTGGCCGGCAGGGCCGCTTTTTCATTGTGAAAGGTCGCGAACAGATACCAGCGACCCTTCCAGCGATGCACTTCGGGCGCCCAGCCGCCATCATCGGCCCAGCTGCCCTGCGGCAGGGCGAATACCAGCCTGGGCCTTTGCCAATGGGCCAGGTCGCCGCTGGCATAGGCCATGATGCCGACCCGCCGATCGCCCGTGACCGCCGGGTCATTCTTCGAAAACAGCCAGTAGGTCCGGTTCGCGTCGTCCGCCACCACCCAGGGGTCGTGAATGCGCAGGTGCGACGTCAGCAATGGCGCGTCGGCCGCCGCGGGCGCGGCAAGGCCCAGCAGCAGGGCGGCGACGAGCGTCCAGCGCATCACATCGCCAGCCTGTTGCCATAGCCGATGATGATCGTCGCCAGGATCAGCAGGCCAACGCCGCTCCACACCATGCGCCGCACGGCGGGCGCCGCGTCCTTCCACTCGCGAAAGGCAAAGCCCCAGCAGGTGCCGAAGATGATGATCGACGCCATGTGCAGCGTCCAGCTGGAAAAGCCGAAGCGACCCATCTGGCTTTCGCCCATGGTGTAGAAGAAGAACTGGAAATACCAGGCCGTGCCGGCGAGCGCACAGAGCAGGAAATTGGGGAGCAATGCGGGGCGTTGACCCGACGCATCCGCCGCACCAACCCATTGGCCTGCCGACTTGTTCTTCCTGATGAGCCAGGCGCACCAGAGTGCATTGGTGATCAGGCCGCCGAACATGACGATGCAGAGCGTCGGCAGGCCGACCCACAGCGGTCCGGTGCCCGCCGCACGGCTGAGTTCATTCACCGGCTGCCCGGCTGCAAGTCCGAAGGCAAAGCAACTGGACATGATGCCGGAGAAGATGGCGACCGCGATGCCCTTCTTGAAATCGAACTCTGCGACGGCTGCGGCCTTCTGATCGGCCGATAACGCTGCATCCTTGCGCGCGCCGGCCATAGCGACGACGACGATGCCCAATATCGTGACGGCAAGGCCGAGCAGCACGATCTGACCGTGTAGCGTGCCGGCAATCTCCGTTATGAACGTGCCCTCGACGATGGGGGGGATCAATGTGCCGAACACTGTGCACAGGCCCAGCACCACCGCCATGCCGAGCGATAGGCCGAGATACCGCATGGTAAGGCCATAGGTGAGGCCGCCAAAGCCCCAGAGGAAGCCGAAGAACACACACCAGCCAACCACGGACGAAGGCACCTGGGCCATCACACCCATCAGGTCGCTGGTCTGGATCGAGGCGAAGAACCAGGGCGCGATCACCCAGGAAAACAGGCCCCCCGTCAGCCAGAATATCTCCCAGTTCCAACGCTTTACGCCGCGATAAGGCACGTAGAAGCTGGCCGAAGCGAGACCGCCCAACCAGTGGAAGAGGACACCGAGCAGTGGATTTCCGATCATAGGTCAAGTTCCAGGCGATAAAGGCGATTGGCGTTGTCGCCGAACAGTGCGCGGCGGTCGGCTTCCGGAAAATCCGCGACGATGGCGTGATAGGCTTCCATATAGCGGTCGATGGGCGAGAACAGTTTGTCGGTCGGCATATCGCTGGCGAACATGCACCGTTCGACGCCGAATAGGTCGATTGTCTCGCGCACCAGATGCCCGATCGTCTCGCGGCTCCAGTCGCGCCGGATGAAGCCCATGCCCGACAGCTTGACCGCGACATGGGGCAGGCGGCTGAGCGCCTTCATGCCCGCGCGCCAATCCGACAGTCCATCAGGGTCGGTAAGGACCGGCATGCCCATATGGTTGATGATGACGGGAATGTCGGGATGCCGCTCGATCAGCGGGACGAGGCCCGGCATCTGCCCCGGATAGCATTGCAGGTCGAACGACAGGCCATATTTGGCGAGCAGCGCATAGCCCGCCTGCCACTGCGGATCGACGGTCAGGTCGACCGGGCCATAGGTCCGCTGCGGGTCGGCATGCCAGTTGACGATATGGCGGATGCCCCTGACGCGCGGATGTGTGGCCTGCGCGGCCAGCAGCGCGTCGACGTCCGGATCGTTGAGCGCGGCAAAGGCGACGATGCCGGTCGGCAGGCCTTCGATCCGGGCGAGGCCGTCCAGCCACTGCGTCTCGCGCAGCGCGCTGTCCGCCGCCGCGCCCGCATCGACATGCACCGCGCCCACGACATTCCAGCGGGCCAGGTCGGCGCGATATTGGGCGACGCCATAATCCTGCGCGATCGCCTCGACACTGCCGTTCGGCCCCTCGTCGGAAAAGGGCGGGCTCAGCCAGTCATAGCGTATGTGGTTCAGGTCCCACAGATGGATATGCGCATCGACAAAGGGGATCATGAACCTCTCCCGTCATGGACATCCGGCGCTCCGGCTCTTCCGGCCGGTCGCGCCGCGTGGCTTTGCAATTCAGAAGGTCGTGCGCCCGCCCGACGTGTCGAAGGTCGACGCCGTGGTGAAGCTGCATTCCTCGCTGGCCATGAAGCAGACCATGGCGGCCGATTCCTCGACCAAGCCAAGGCGTCCCATCGGGATTTTCGATCGCATATAATCGACTTGGCTTTGCGGCAGCTGGTCAAGGATCGGGCTTTCGAAGGTCGCGGGGGTCAGCGCATTGGCGATCACGCCCTTGCCCGCCAGTTCCTTGCCCAGGCTCTTGGTGAAGCCGATCACGCCCGCCTTGCTCGCGCTATAGGCGCTGGCGTTGGGATTGCCCTCCTTGCCCGCGACCGAGGCGAGGTTCACGATCCGGCCATAGCCATTTTCGAGCATGAACGGCACGACTTCCCGGTTGCAATAGAACAGGCCGTTGAGGTTGATGTCGATCACCCGCTGGAAACTATCGACCGGAAATTCCCAGACAGGTACGGTTGCCCCCGTGATCCCGGCCGAACAAATGAGGATATCCACCTTGCCCAAGGCTGCTGCGCTGTCCTTGGCGGCGGCCGCGACGGCGGCATGGTCTGACACATCCAGCGCGACCACATGGGTCGCGTCGATCTCCGCCTGCGTCGCCGCCAGCGCATCGCCGTTCAGGTCCCACAGCGCTACCGCGCCGCCTTCGGCAATGATGCGCGCGGCGACCTGTTTGCCCAGCCCCGACGCGCCCCCGGTGACGATGGCGCAGCGGCCTGCATAACGTCCGGCAAAAACGCTCATCCGAACACCTCGTCGCCCAGGTGGCGCCATTCCGACACCTGCTGGCGCTGCGTGCCCAGCTTCTCGATGCCCAGTTCCATGACGTCGCCGGCCTTGAGGTAGATGGCTTGCGGCTTCTTGCCCTCGCCCACCCCCGGCGGCGTGCCGGTGATCATCAGGTCGCCGGGATAAAGGGTGATATATTCGCTGACATAGGAGATCAGCTGCGCGACATTGAAGATCATCGTCTTCGTATTGCCGGTCTGCATCCGTGTCCCATTGACGTTCAGATGCATGTCCAGATCCTGCGGATCGCCCACTTCGTCGGGCGTCACCAGCCAGGGGCCGACCGGGCAGAAAGTATCGTGGCCCTTGCCCTTGGACCATTGCGTGCCGCGCTGCTTCTGGTTGAAGCGCTCCGACACGTCGTTGACCAGGACATAGCCCGCGACTTTGGACAGCGCCTCATCTTCGCTGACGAAGCGGCAGGTTTCGCCGATCACCACGCCCAGTTCGACTTCCCAGTCGCCGTGGGTGCTGTTCTTCGGCAGCACGACTTCGTCATTGGGGCCGTTGAGCGAGGATAGCGCCTTCATGAACATCATCGGCTCGGTCGGGATCGGCAGGTTCGATTCGATCGCATGGTCCTCATAATTGAGGCCGATGGCGACGATCTTGCCGATGCCCTTGACCGGCACGCCATAGCGCGGTTCGCCCTCGACCAGCGGCAGCGACGCGACATCCGCGCCCTTCGCGGCGGCCAGCGCTTCGATCGTCAGTTCGGGCACCACGCCCGACAGGTCGCGGATCTTGCCATCGGCATCGATGATACCGGGCTTTTCCTGGCCACGCTGGCCAAAACGGCAGAATTTCATGGGGTCAGTCTCTCTTCTGTCGGATCAATGGGTGTAAGGGCGATGCATCGCGATGTCGGGGTTGAGGTCGACGCCAAAGCCCGGCTTGTCGAGCGCGCTCACCTTCATCCGGCCATTGTCCGGCACGGGCTCGCCCAGCAATTGGGGGTGGAACATCGGCACAACCTCGGTCGGTCCAGGATGCATCATCAGGAACTCGGCGAAGGGCGAATTATGCCGGGTAATGACGAAGTGATAGCTGTAGACGGACGATCCGTGCGGCACGACCATCTTGCCATGGGCGTCGGCCAGCGCGCTGATCTTTAGCAATTCGGTCACGCCGCCGCACCAGCCGACGTCGGGCTGGATGATGTCGCAGCAGTCCATCTCCATCAGCATGCGAAAGCCCCAGCGGGTCGCTTCATGCTCGCCAGTGGTGACCAGCATGCCCTTGGGCACGTTGCGCTTGAGCTGCTGGTAGCCCCAATAATCGTCCGGGCTGATCGCCTCTTCGATCCATTTGAGGCCAAAGTCATGGGCGGCGATGGCAAGGCGGGTCGCATAGTCGACGTCCAGCGCCATCCAGCAATCCCACATCAACCAGAAATCATCGCCGACCTTCGAGCGCATGTCGGCCAGTTCGGCGATGTTTTTCTTCAAGCCCTCAACGCCTTCGGCCGGGCCATGGTGCAATGGCATCTTGCCGCCGATGAAGCCGAATTCCTTCGCCTTGTCCGGCCGTGCGCCGGTGGCGTAGAATTGCAGTTCGTCGCGCACCGCGCCGCCCAGCAGATGATAGACCGGCTCCTGCCGCAGCTTGCCCAGCAAATCCCACAGCGCCAGGTCGACGCCGGAGATGGCGTTCACCACCAGCCCCTTGCGGCCGTAATATTGGGTCGAGAAATACATCTGATCCCAGATCTTCTCGTAATCGGTAGGCGCGCGCCCCTCCAGGAAGCGGGCGAGATGCTTTTCGACGATATAGGCGGCCGGCTCGCCCCCGGTGGTGACAGCGAAGCCGACGGTGCCGTCCTCCGCCTCGATTTCCACCACCAGCGTGCCCAGCACATTGATGCCGAAGCTCTGGCGCGACTGGCGATAGTCGGGATAGCGCGACATGGGCGTCGCGATATGATCGTCGATCCAGTGGCCCTCGCCCTGGTCATGATAATCCGCGCCGCCGCCGCGTACGGTAAAGGCCCGGACATGTTTGATCTTTGGCAAGCTCACGATCGGCACGCAGTCACTCCTTGAACCCCAATTGAACCCGACCCGCTGCCCGATCGTCCGGGCCAGTGCGGCAATTCATTGCAAATACGGGCGAACTCGCCCCAATCTGGACGAGCATGAGGGTCTGGCGCGATCGAGAAGAATCATGTCGGCCCCTCCTTCACCCTTGTTTTTCTCATTTTGTGGGATAGAGTGTTAGTAGATGAGACAAAATTCGTCAAACCCTGAATCGGGACAAAAGACGGGAGGGCAAAAGGGCATGGCGGACGGCAGCGAAAAGGCCGAACCGGCGCGCGCTTCGGGATCGCAAACGCTGCAACGCGGGCTCGACCTGCTGGACCAGGTGATCGACGGTCCGGTCAGGCTCGCCGACCTGTCCGAGCGCATGGGCCTCACCCGCTCGACCACGCATCGGCTCGCCAATGCGCTGGTTGATCGCGGCTTCCTCACCTTCCTGCCGCGCGAAGGCTATCAACTGGGGCCAAAGCTGTTGCAGCTCGGCTTCCTCGCGCAAAGCCAGACCGACGTGGTGCAGATCGCCCGCCCTCATCTCGAAGCGCTTGCCGCCGCGAGCGAGGATGTCGTGCATCTCGGCCGGCTCGACAGCGACCATGCCCTCTATCTCGACAAGATACCCGGCCGCCGCCGGGTCGAAATCTCCAGTCGTATCGGCGATCGCCAGCCGCTCACCTCCACCGGCCTTGGCAAGGCGCTGCTGCTCGATGACCCGGAAGCCAATTGGAGACGCCTGTTCGACGCCGATCAGGCGGCCGGCACGCATCCGATCGACTATGACCTGTGGGTCGAACGCATGCGCGGCTATGCCGCCGCCGGCCGCGCCTTCGACCTGGAGGAAAATGAGGATCAGATACGCTGCGTCGCCGCCCCCATCCGCGATGCGTCCGGCGCGATCGTCGCCGCCATCAGCCTGTCGAGCGCGGCGCAATATATGGACGACGCGCGGATGGACATGCTGACCGAAGATGTCCGCGCCACCGCGCAGAAAGTCAGTGCCGACCTGGGCTGGACCCCCGGCGTCAAATCCCCCCGCCGCCCGGTGCGGCGCTAACAGTCAAGGAAACGCCCCCATGAAGCTGCTTGAAGGCAAGACCGTCCTCGTCACCGGCGCATCGACCGGCATCGGCCGCGCCGCCGCCATCGGCGCTGCGCAGCATGGTGCCGATGTCGCGATCAACTACGCGCATAGCGACGGTCCCGCGCAAAGCTGCGTTGCAGAGATCGAGGCGCTGGGCCAGCGCGCCATCGCGGTGAAGGGCGATGTCGCCGATCCGCAGACCGCGCAGGACTTCGTGGCGAAGGCCGTCGAAACCTTCGGCAAGGTGGACGTGATGGTCAGCAACGCCGGCATCTGCCCCTTCCACGCCTTTCTCGACATGCCGGTCGATGTGGTGGAACGCACGTTCAAGGTGAACCTGCATGGCGCCTATTTCATGGTGCAGGCGGCTGCGCAGCAGATGGTCAGGCAAGGGCATGGCGGTTCGATCGTCGCCGTGTCGTCCATCTCGGCGCTGGTCGGCGGCGAATATCAGACCCACTATACCCCGACCAAGGCGGGCGTGCACTCGCTGATGCAGTCCACGGCGATCGCGCTCGGCAAGCATGGCATTCGCTGCAACAGCGTCCTGCCCGGCACCATCCTCACCGAAATCAACAAGGACGACCTCGCCGACCAGGAAAAGCGGGAATATATGGAAGCCCGCACCCCACTCGGTCGTCTCGGCGCACCCGAAGACCTGGCCGGACCGATCGTCTTCCTCGCCTCCGACATGGCCGCTTATGTCACCGGCGCTGCGCTGCTGGTCGACGGCGGCATGTATGTGAATTTGCAGTAACCTTCATCGGTGGAAAAGATCGCAGCATGAGGATTGCCCAGAAAGCCGTCATCGCCTTCGCGGCCCTGCTGGCGCCCCTGCCCGCGCAGGCCGCGCGGCCGGGCGACACCATCCTGATCGCCGGTGATTCGACGGCCTCCGCCTACACAGGCGATCGCTATCCGCAGACCGGCTGGGGCCAGATGCTGCAATGCGGCCTGGCGCCCGACGTGCGGGTGCTCAACCATGCGATGGGCGGCCGCTCCACCCGCACCTTCCTTGGCGAAGGACGATGGCAGGCGCTGCTGGCCGACATGATGCCGGGCGACACGGTGCTCATTCAGTTCGGCCATAATGACGCCTATCGCGCCAAGCCCGAGCGTTGGGCGCCGGCCCGTACCGAGTATCGCGACAATCTGCTGCGCTTCATCTGGGACGTGCGCATCGCGGGTGGCCATCCGGTGCTCCTCACGCCCGTCGCGCGCCGCAGTTTCGGGGCGGACGGTCGGGCCAAGGCGGATTTCGCCGACTATAGCGCGGTGGTGCGCGAACTGGCGGCCAGCACCGACACGCCGCTCATTGATCTGGAATCGCTTTCGCGCGCCTGGGTGAACCGCGCCGGGCGCGACGGATCGAAAGCCTATTATCTTCACTACAGCCCGCAGGACCACGCCCCCGGCTTCCCCAAGGGCGTCGATGACGACACGCATTTCAGCGAGCTGGGTGCGCGGCAAGTCGCCAATCTCGTCGCCGGCGGCCTCAAGGCGCTGAACCTGTCCATCTCGGCCAAGGTGCTTGCGCCGCGTCCCGCGCTGACCCGCACCACCCCGCTCGGCAGCACGGAGTGCCAGTGACCATGCCCGATTTCGACCGCCGCACCCTGATGGCCGGCGCGCTTGCCGGCGCCGCCCTTTCCGCCGCCCCGGCAATGGCGCAGAGCTTTCCGCTGCCAAAGGGCTTCACGCGATTTCCCATCTGGCCGGGCAAGGCGCCGGGCGGTGAAAAGGTGACGGTGCAGGAAGTCGAGACGCTGCGCCGCCCTGACAGCGGGCCGGACGACGGCGTCTTCGCCCATATCGTCACGCCCACGCTCACCATGTTGCGGCCAGAAGCGGTGGGGGCGAAACCCAATGGCGCGGCGATGCTGCTGTTTCCCGGCGGCGGCTACAGTCGCGTCGCGATCGGTCATGAAGGCTATGCTATCGCCCGCCGCTTCGCCCAGGCCGGCTATGTCTGCTTCGCGTTGCTGTACCGCCTGCCCGCCGACAATTGGGCGGCCGGCCCGGAAGCCCCGCTACAGGACGCGCAGCGCGCATTGCGCGTCGTGCGCAGCCTGGCCGCGCGCGAGAAATTCGATGCCGGCCGTGTCGGCGTCATGGGATTTTCCGCCGGCGGCCATCTCGCCGCCTGGCTCACCAGCCGCGCGCCGGTCGACAGCTATCGGCCCGTCGACGCGGTCGACCGCGAACCGATCGCCGCCGCACTCGCCGCCTATCTCTATCCGGTCATTTTGATGGAGGGGCCGTTCGTCCACGCCGGATCACGCACCCAGTTGCTCGGCCCCGATCCTTCAGCGCAGCGGATGCGCGCCTACTCGCTCGACCAGCAGGTGAGCGATCGCACCCCGCCCGTCTTCCTCGCCCATGCGCTGGACGACAATGCCGTGCCGCCGGAAAACAGCCTCGCCATGCTCGCCGCCTTGCGCGCCAGGGGCGTGGCCAGCGAATGTCACCTGTTCGAAAGCGGCGGCCATGGTTTTGGCCTGGTTGCGCCGCCCGCCGCCCCCGCGCCCTGGCCCGACCTGTTCGTCAACTTCGCGAAACGACATGGCCTGTGACGCAGCAGGTCGCCCTCTTCGTCACCTGCCTGGTCGACCTGATGCGCCCGCGCATCGGCTTCGCCGCGATCCGCGCGCTCGAAGCAGCCGGTTGCGACGTGATCGTGCCGCAGGGCCAGACCTGCTGCGGCCAGCCCGCACTCAACAGCGGCGACCACGCCCATGCCGCCGCGCTGGCGAAACAGACGATCGAAGCGCTCGAACCCTATGCGGCCGTCGTCGTCCCGTCCGGCTCCTGCGCCGGCACCATCCGCTGCCATTATCCCGAAATCTTCGAAGGCGACGCGGACTGGCTCCCCCGCGCGCAGACGGTCGCCGCCAAAACCTACGAGGTCATGGCCTATCTGGACGAAGTGCTGGGCTGGAAGCCCGAAAGCATCAGCATTGACGCCACCGCCACCTATCATGATAGCTGCTCGGGGCTGCGGGAACTGGGCATCAAGGCGCAACCACGCCGCCTGCTCAAGGCAATCGATGGCCTCAGGCTCGCGCCGCTGGCGGGCGAGGAGACATGCTGCGGCTTTGGCGGCACCTTCTGCGTCAAATATCCCGCCATCTCCAATGCCATTGTTGGCGAAAAGGCCGATGCCATCGACGCGACGGGCGCGGACCTGCTGCTGGCGGGCGATCTTGGCTGCCTCATGAACATGGCCGGAAAGCTGCATCGTGACGGCAGCACGGTGCGCGCCTTCCACGCCATCGAATTGATTGCTGGTATGGGCGATGGTCCTGCCATCGGGGAGGAGCCATGAGCGGGTTCGACACCCGCGCCGCCGCCGCGCTTGCCGACCCGCTCCTCAAGACAGCCGTTGAGCGTACCGCCGGCACCGCCGAGGCCAAGCGCACGCTCGCCGTCTCGGCCTTCCCTGATTTCGACGCCGCGCGCACCCGCGCCGCCGCGATCAAGGATCATGTGATCGCCCATCTGGGCCATTATCTCGAACAGTTTGAGGCCAATGCCATCGCCGCGGGCGCGCAGGTGCATTGGGCCGCCACCGCCGACGAAGCCTGCCGCATCGTCATCGACCTCTGCCAGGCAGCAAGCGCCAAGACCGTCGCCCGCTCCAAATCCATGCTGGGGGAGGAAATCGGCCTGCCCCACGCCCTGGCGGAGGCCGGGATCGGCCGGATCGAAACCGACCTGGCCGAACATATCATCCAGCTGGCCGACGAGCGCCCGTCGCACATCATCTGGCCCGCCATGCACAAGACGCGCGAACAGGTGTCGGCCCTCTTCAAGGCGAAACATCGCACCCCGCATGAGGAAGACAGCATCGCCGCCATGGCCGAAAGCGCCCGGCGCGAACTGCGCGACCGGATGCTGGGCGCGGATGTCGGCATATCGGGCGCCAACTTCCTCATCGCCGATAGCGGCGCGGTGTGCACCGTCACCAATGAAGGCAATGCCGAATTGTCTCTAGTGCCGCCACGTGTCCATATCGTGACGGCGGGCATCGAAAAGATCGTGCCGTCCATGCCTCATGCCGTGCATATGCTGCGCATGCTGGCGCGCTCCGCCACCGGCGCGGCGCTCACCCAATATACGACCTTCTATACCGGCCCGAAACGTCCCGACGACCGCGACGGGCCAGAAGAAATGCACATCGTGCTGGTCGACAATGGCCGCACGAAAATGCGCGAGGAGGGGCTGGCGGATATGCTGCGCTGCATCCGCTGTGGCGCGTGCATGAACCATTGCGTCGTTTTTCGCCAGATTGGCGGCCATGCCTATGGCGGCACCTATCCCGGTCCCATGGGCGCGGTGCTGACCCCCGCGCTCGATGGCCTCGCCCCCAATCGCGACCTCGTCCATGCCTGCACGCTCAATGGCAAATGCCAGGAAGTCTGCCCGGTGCGCATCCCCCTCCCCACCCTGCTGAAGGGCTGGCGGGAGAAAAGCTGGCGCGAAGGGCTGGAGCCGACCTCCATGCGCATGGGCCTTGGCCTGTGGGCCTGGGTCGCGCGTCGCCCGGCGCTCTACCGCCTTGTCACCAGCCTTGCGCTGCGCGCGATGCGGCTGATGGGTCGGCGCGGCTGGATCGAGACACTGCCGCTGGCGGGCGGCTGGACCCGCCATCGCGCCATGCCCCGGCCCGCCGCCAGCAGCTTCATGGAGCAGTATCGCAAGGAACGCCGCCCATGAACGCGCGCGACGCCATCCTTGGCCGGCTGAAAGGCGCAGCGCCCGATGCGGCGCAGGCCGCCGCGCTGCTGGTCGCGCCCGAACGCCCGGCCGTGGACGAAGCCGCGCTGGAGGCCGAATTTCTCGCGCGCCTCGCCCTCCCCAGCGTCAGCGCAAGCCATGACGCGATCGACAGCATGGCGGACCTGCCCGCCGCTATTCGCCGCTACCTCGATGCGCAGGGCGAGGACCGGACATTGTGCCTGCCGCCCGATCCGCGGCTCGATTCTTGCGACTGGAACGGTTTCACCCTGCATGATGTCGCCGCGCCTGCCGAAGTCGCCGCGCTCGCCATCGCGCGGCGCGGCATCGCCGAAACCGGATCTTTGGTCTTCGAAACCGGCCCGGCCGCGCCGATGCTGCCCAATTTCCTGGCCCTGCATCACATCGTGCTGCTGGCGACGCGCGACATCGCCCCCTATCTGGAGGACGCGCCGTTGCCCGGCGCGCAACCGCGCGCCCATTACTGGATCACCGGCGTATCTGGCACCACCGATATCGAGGGCACCTATGTCCGGGGCGCCCATGGCCCCCGCTTCCTGCACGTCATCCTGTTGCGCGCTTGATGACCGCATATTAGAACATCATTCCATATTGCGGGAATTTTCTTGGACTTTGCGACGGGGAGCGTATAGTGTGATGCGTCCCTATCCTATGCAAGAGGCTTGCCCGGCATGACCACCCCCTTCGATCTTCATGGCAAGACCGCGATCGTCACCGGCGCCAATACCGGCATCGGCCAGGCCATTGCCCTGTCGCTCGCGCAGGCTGGCGCGGATATCGCCGCCGTCGGCCGCACGCCCGCACAGGACACGGTCGATCAGGTCCGCGCGCTCGGCCGCCGGGCGGACATTATCTCGGCCGACCTTTCGACCATCGAACCGGTCCAGCGCGTCCTCGACGAAACGCTGGAAAAGCTTGGTGCCTTGGACATACTGGTCAACAATGCCGGCATCATCCGCCGCGCCGACAGCGTCGATTTCACCGAGGAGGATTGGGACGCGGTGATCGACACCAATCTCAAGACCACCTTCTTCCTCTGTCAGGCCGCCGGTCGCCACATGCTTGCCCAAGGCGCTGGCAAGATCATCAACATCGCCTCGCTTCTTTCCTTCCAGGGCGGCATTCGCGTGCCCAGCTACACCGCGTCCAAGAGTGGCGTCGCGGGCCTGACCAAGCTGCTCGCCAACGAATGGGCCGCCAAGGGCGTCAATGTAAACGCCATCGCGCCGGGCTATATCGCCACCAACAACACCGCCGCGCTCCAGGCCGACGAGACGCGCAACCGCCAGATCCAGGAGCGCATCCCGGCTGGCCGCTGGGGCGACCCCGCCGACATTGGCGGCGCGGCCGTGTTCCTGGCGTCCAGCGCCGCCGATTATATCCATGGCCACACGCTCGCCGTCGACGGCGGCTGGCTCGCGCGCTGATCGGCACACGGCACAACCGATTTTGCACCGTTCGCACTGAGCTTGTCCAAGTGCCTGCCTTCTTCGGACGACAAGCGCAGGCTCCGTGCGAACGGTGAATGACAGGAGAGGGACATACCCTCCCATCCCATCAGGAGAGGAACGATGCCCCAATTCGACAGGCGAACCGCGCTCACCGCCACGGGCCTTGCCGCAATGGGCGCTGCCCTCCCCGCCCGCGCCGCCGCACAAGCCCCGCTTCCCCTCGACGCACGCAAGCCCGGCCTGCCGCTCAAATCCGGCCATCTCCATATGGGCACCGGCACCGGTCCGCACGGCACATTCGGCATCACCAACCGCTATCTGACCCGCGATGACGCGCCCTGGTTGCCGGTCATGGGCGAATTTCACTTCACCCGCTTCCCTTGCGCCTATTGGGAAGAGGAACTGCTCAAGATGAAGGCGGCGGGCGTCACCATCGTCGCCAGCTACATCTTGTGGAACCATGTCGAGTTATCGCCCGGCCAGCTGGACTGGAGTGGCGACCGCGACATTCGCCGCTTCGTCACCCTGTGCCAGACCCACGGCCTGCTCTTCTTCCTGCGCCCCGGCCCCTGGGGCCATGCCGAGGCGCGCTTTGGCGGCATCCCCGACTGGATCGTCGCGGGCACGCGCCCTCGCAGCAACGACCCGGCCTATATGGTCGAGGTCGAACGCTTCTGGCGCAGCCTCCACGATCAGGTGCGTGGGCTGTTCTGGAAGGATGGCGGGCCGATCCTCGGCATGCAGATCGAAAATGAATATAATCTCGACGGTCCGGGACAAGGCCGGGCGCATATTGCGGCGCTCAAGAGCCTGGCGCTCAAACTCGGCTATGACGTGCCGCTCTACACAGTCACCGGATGGGACCAGACGCTCTATCCCAAGGGCGAGGTGGTGCCCGTCCATGGCGGCTATCCTGACGAACCCTGGTCGGCGAAGACCACGAAGCTGCCGCCCAAGGAGAATTATCTCTTCCGGTTCGACAGCCGGGTGAGCGGCGACCTGGGCGCGCAAACCCGCAACAACCGGCGCGGCGACGCCGACGACGACATGGACGACACGCCCTTTCTGGGCGCGGAATATGGCGGCGGCGTCCCCGTCATGTATCGCCGCCGCCCGCTGCTTGCGCCCGCCGACGTTGCTGCCGCCGTCACCACGCAGGTCGGATCAGGCGTCAACCTGCTGGGCTATTATATGTTTCATGGCGGTGCGAACCCACTTGCGGCCGGCCGCAGCCTGGAAGAAACGCAGCGGTCGGGCGGCTATAATGACTGCCCGATGATCGGCTATGATTTTCAGGCGCCGATCGGCCAATATGGGGAGGTCAACGCGGTCAGCGCCGCGCTGCGCCCCCTCCATTATTTTCTGGGCGCCTATGGCGACCGGCTCGCCCCCATG
Organism: Sphingomonas sp. SKA58; assembly: GCF_000153545.1. Classification (NCBI taxonomy): domain Bacteria; kingdom Pseudomonadati; phylum Pseudomonadota; class Alphaproteobacteria; order Sphingomonadales; family Sphingomonadaceae; genus Sphingomonas; species Sphingomonas sp. SKA58. The sequence continues at coordinate 154,250 of NZ_CH959306.1, read as the reverse complement.
ACCGTGCACGCCCCCACGATCCAGCCTGGCGACAAGGATGACCTCAAAACCCTGCGCTGGTCGGTCCGGGCGGCTGGCGGCAGCGGCTTCCTGTTCGTCAACAACCATGTCCGCCAATATGCGACCGCCGCCCATACCGCGACGCGCTTCACCGTCACGCTCCCCAACGGCGCGCTGACCTTTCCCTCTCGCGCCGTGACCATTGCACCGGGCGCCTATTTCTTCTGGCCGTTCGGCATGGACCTGGATGGCGTGCCGCTGGACTGGGCCACCGCCCAGCCGGTCACGCGTATTACAGATGCCGACGGCCCCATCCACATCTTCGCCGCCACCCTGCCCGGCCCGGTCGAACTTGCCTTCCCCGCCGACACGCGACTGTCCGCGCCCGCCCGTTCGGAACAGGGGCGCGTCATCGCGGACGTGACTCCTGCCGCTGACCGGCTGCTAACCGTCACCGCGCCGGACGGTCGCCGCGTCCGCATCCTGCTGCTCGACCAAGGCTCGGCGCAGCAACTCTGGGTCGGCGACATAAGCGGACAGCGCCGCGCGATCGTCACCGCGGCCGATACCCTGTTCACACCGCATGGCCCGCTCCTGCGCCAGCGCGGTACTGCCCGGTTCGACTGGCGCGTCCTGCCCGGTCCGGCTGCCAGCGCCACGGTCAAGGGGCCGGCCCCGTCCGCCGTCCCTTTCACGCCGGCGCGCGCTGCCGGCAAAGCGCCTCCCATCGTCATTGGCGGCCCGGCCAAAGCCGCGATGCAGCCGCTGCCCGAAGCGCATCGGGCCGCTGCGGCCTTCACCTTCACCCTGCCCGCCGACGCGGTGGAAAGCGGCGACGCCTTCCTCGAAATCGACTGGCGCGGCGACATCGGCCGACTGTTCGACGGCACCACCATGCTGGACGACGCCTATTGGGACGGGCGCGTCTGGCGCATCGGCCTCAAACGCTTCGCCGATCGGCTGGGCCGCCCCTGGACGCTCACCATCCTGCCGCTGCGCGCCGACGCGCCCATCTATCTGGACGACATGGCCCGCGCCAAATTGCCGCCAGGCGATCAGGTCGCCAGCCTCCTTGCCCTTCGCATCGTCCCTGAACTGGAGCATCGCCCATGACCCGGCTGACCCGTCGCGCCGCGCTCGCGCTTGCAACTCTGCCCTTCCCCGCCCTGGCGACCACGCCCCGCAAAAGCGGCGCGCGGCCCGGCCCCTTTTTGCTCGGCGCGGACATCAGCTGGGTGCCAGAAGACGAAGCCGCCGGCGCGCGCTATTTCGTCGACGGCGTGCGGAAGGACCCTGTCCTGCTGATGCGCGACGCGGGTTTCAACGCCATCCGCCTGCGCATTTTCGTCGATCCGGCAAAGGGTTATTCGAAGCGTGAACCCGACAAGGCCTGGGCCGGGCTTGACCAGACCATCAGGCTTGGCCGCCGCATTCGTGACGCGGGCATGGGCCTTGTCCTCTCCTTCCACTACAGCGACACCTGGGCCGACCCGGAACATCAGGGCGTGCCCGCTGCCTGGACCGGCTATGACCTCCCCCAACTCGCCAAGGCGGTCGAGGCGCATACCCATGACACGCTTGTGGCGATGCGCGCGGGCGGCGCGCCGGTCGACATGGCGGTGATCGGCAATGAAACCACCTTCGGCATGCTTTGGCCCCATGGCCGGGTCAAGCTGTCCACCCCCACCGGCAATCCCGTCACCGACGCCAATCATGCGCAGGTCGACGATCAAGCGATCGGCGGCTTCGACGGCTTCGCCGCCCTGCTGCGCGCAGGCATAGCCGGCGCCCGCCGCGCGCAGCCCGACATCGCCATCCAGCTGCACAATCATCTTGGCCGGCACTGGCCGATCCTGCGCGAATGGACCGACGCGCTCATCGCCCGCAATGTCGCTTTCGATGTCATCGGCCTGTCCTGCTACCAGCAGCAAAGCCAGGGCGACTGGGCAAACAGCTTCGACCAGTTCGTCAGGCGCTACCCCGACAAGGGCTTGCTGATCGCCGAATATTCCAGCCGCAAACGCTATCTCAACGACCTCGTCTATAATCTACCCGGCAAGCATGGCTGGGGCAGCTTCATCTGGGAGCCGCTGCGCCATCAGGAAGCGATCTTCGACCTTGACGGCCGCAATGCCGGAGGCGGACCCAAGCCCGACCTGCTAAGCCAGGGCATCAACAGCGCCGAAGCGCCCGGCGGCCTCGCCAACCAATCCCCCGCGCCCAAGCCGGACCCGGCGGGTCCAATGGGCAAGGGCGGCGATTATATCGCCAATGATCTGCTCGACCTCTATCGCCAGATGGCGAAAGATTATTCGTGAACCGCCGCGATTTCACCCTGACCCTCGCCGCCCTGCCGCTCGCCGCCTGCGTCACTGCCCCCGTGGCGCGAAATGATGATCCGCTCGTCTTCGCCTATTTCACCACGGGAAAGGCCGGCGAAGGCGCGGGTCTCAAACTGGCCGTCAGCGACGACGGCTTTGCCTTCCGCACGCTCGCCGGCGGCCGGAGCCTGCTGGTGCCGCAGGTGGGCGAAAAGCAGCTGATGCGCGACCCGTTCCTGTTTCATGACGGCACGGATTATCACCTGCTCTGGACCACCGCCTGGGAAGGCGTGACCATCGGCCATGCGACCAGCCGTGACCTCGTCCACTGGTCGGACCAGCAAGCGATCCCGGTGATGCGCGACGTGGCGGGCACCCGCAATTGCTGGGCGCCCGAGGCAATCCGCATGCCCGACGGCCGTTTCCTGCTATTCTGGTCCAGCACCGTCACGGGGCGCTACCCTGAAACCGCCGGTACGTCGGAGTCGGACTATAATCACCGCCTCTGGCAGTGCAGCACCGCCGACTTTCGCAGCTTTTCCGCACCGCAGCCGCTCTACGATCCGGGGTTCAGCGTCATCGACGGCACTTTTGCCCACGCCCCCGATGGCAGCTTGCACCTGATCGTCAAGGATGAGACGGTCACGCCGCCGCGCAAATGGCTGCGCGCCGCCCGCGCCGAAAGCCCGACCGGCCCCTTCGGCCCGCTCTCGCCGCCTTTCTCCCCCGCCTGGGTCGAAGGGCCGATGACCGCCCGGGTGGGCGACGCGCTCATCTGCTATTATGATGTCTATAAGGACGGCCGCTGGGGCGCGATGATGACCCGCGACATGGCCCGATGGCAGGATGTGGGCGACCAGCTGTCGCTCCCCGCCGGCGCGCGCCACGGATCGTTACTGCGCGTCCCCCGCGCCCTCGTCGACGCTATCGCCTGATCCCCATCCCCCGCCCAGCGCCAGGAACAGCGCGATCTGGTCCTGCACCAGTTGCGTGCGCGCCGACGCCGCCGTCACTTCCGCGCTGGCCTGGCTGCGCTGCGCGTCCAGTAACGACAGGAAATCGCCCCGGCCAAAGCGGAACAGCTTGCCCGCCTGGGCCGCCGACACGCCCGCGCTCTCCCGCGCTCGGTCCAGCGCCGCCGCCCGCTCGGCATCGCGGCGATAGGTTTCGAGTGCGCTTTCGGTCTGGCGCAGCGCTTCCAGCACGCTGGCATCGAAGCCGGCCAGATCGGCGCGTATCTGCGCATCGGCCTGTGCGATGCGGGCGCGGATCACCGGCCGGTTGGGGAATGTCCAGCTGATGAGCGGCCCCAGGCTGAAGCCGAAGGCGGACCCGGTGCCAAAATCCTTGAGCGGCCCCGACAGGCCGACCGATCCGCCGATGCTGACCTGCGGGTAGAGTTGCGCCATGGCCACACCCAGCCGCGCGGTATCGCCCGCAATGGTCCGCTCGGCCTGCCTGATGTCGGGCCGCCGCCGGATCAGCGCCGCGCCATCGCCCACCGGGATCGGCTGGCGCAATACCGGCAGGTCCGCGCAATTTGCGATTGCACGCGGATAATCGGCCGGCGGCCGCCCCAGCAGCGTGGCGAGCAGATACAGCCCATTCTGGCGCTGTGCGGCAAAGGCGGGCAGCGCCGCCTCGCTCGTTTCCACCGCCGCCTGCGCCCGGCTGACGTCGAACGCCGTCCCGCGCCCGCCCTTGGCCAGCCGCCGCGTCGCATCGAGCGTCTGGCGCTGCAACGCCACCACCTTGCGATTGACCGCCAGGCTGTAATTGGCCGCGCACACCTGCGCATAGGCCTGCGCCGTCGCCGCCGCCACGCTGACCCGCACATAGTCGCGCGCCGCCGTCACCGCCTCGACATCGGCCGCGCTCGCTTCGATCCCGCGCGCAATCCGACCATTGAGGTCCAGCGGATAGGCCGCGCTCAGGCCCAGATCATAGCTCACCGATCCAGGCAGATGCTGCGCCACGCCCGATGGCCGGGACAGCGTCTCGCCGCCGCTGATCGCGGTCGTCACCTGTCGCCCCGCCTCCGCCTCGCGCAGCACCGCCTGCGCGCGTTCGACATTGGCCTGCGCCTGTTTAAGGTCGGCATTGGCCGCCAGCGCTTCTTCGACCAGCGCGTCAAGCTGGCGGTCGGCATAGAGCCGCCACCATTGGTCGGGCAGCGGCGCATTGCTGAACCGCGCGCCCTGCGCCGAATGGAAATCGCCCCTCGCCGTCGGCGCTGTCGCGACCAATCCTTGCGGATAGCGATAATCCGGCCCCGCCGTCGCGCAGGCGGCCAGGCCCAACGCCAGCAGCGGCGCGCCGATCCCTTTACGCATGACGGCAATCCCCCGGCTTGGCATCCTTCGCCGCTGGCTGCACCGTCACAGTAGCGGTCCGCCCGGAAATCAGCCGCAGCCCCGCCGGGACCTTCTCCAGCCGCACCCGCACCGGAATACGCTGCGCCAGCCGCACCCAGGAGAAGGTCGGCTCGACCGAGGGCAGCAAATTGCCCGCATTGGACCGGCTGTCGTCATTGATGCCATAGGCGATGCTGTCGACGCGCCCGTGGATCTCGCGCTCCTCCCCCATCAGCTTCACCGTGACCGGCGCGCCGATGCAGATGAGCGGCAGCTTGGTTTCCTCGAAATAGCCCTCCACCCGTGTCGAATCGCTGTCGATCAGCGCCATCGCCTGGCTCCCCGCGCCGACATAATCGCCCGGATGCAGATCCAGATTGGTGACGACGCCATTGACCGACGCGCGCACCTGTGTGCGTTTAAGGTTCAGCGCGGCGGCGTCGCGCCCGCTATAGGCTTCGGCCAGCGCCGCCTGCGCCGTCTCCACCCGCGCCAGATTCTGTTCATGCGTTTCCGCTGCGACCAGGTCGCCCAGGGCGGTGTCGCGCCGCGCCTCGCGCCGCGCCTGCGCCAATGTCGCCCTCGCGCTGGCGATCTGCGCCTCGGCTTCCTCCAGCGCCAGCTTGTAACGCGGCGTGTCGATGACGAACAGCAGGTCGCCCGCTTTCACTTGCTGGTTGTCCCTAACGGCCACCGACGTCACCAGCCCGCTGATGTCGGGCGTCACCCGCACCACGTCGGCGCGCACCCGCCCGTCGCGCGTCCAGGGGCTGCGCTCATAATGGTTCCACATGCCTATCGCGGCCAGCAGGGCGGCGATGACCAGGATGATGGTGGCGGCGCTGCGGATCAGCGTTGCGGGGATGCGGTTCATAGGCGGATTCCAAGGGTGGGGACAAGGATGGCGAGCCCGCCGAGGATCAGCACGAAGAGGCTGAGGTCCACTGCGGCGCGATAGGCGAAGAAGCGATAGAGGCCGAGCGCGCCAATCAGCCGGGTCACCGCCCAGGCCAGGATCAGCGCGACCAGCGCGAGCAGCAGCAGCGTCGGCACATAGACGCCGCCCAGGGCGATTTCTCCGGTCATGCGGCGGCCCTCCTGTGGCCGGGAGCGTCGGGGAAAAGATTGCGGCGCAGGCTGACCAGCGCCAGCACCGACTCCCGCCGCACCGCTGGCAGCGCATGGCCGCCCAGATCGTCGATCGCGCCATCGATCGCCGATAGCAGCGCCGGATCGGCGGGCGCGGGCGCATCGGGGTCCATCGCGCGGTAATGATCGCCAACGCCGGCCAGCACCCGCGTCAGCGGCACGGTATCCTGGGGGGCAAGGTCAATGCGCAGCTGGCGCAATTCCCCGATGGCGACACCGGTGCGCAGGTCGCGCAATGCATCATAGAGGGGCGCGCCGCTATCCTGCCGCGTGGCGGCCAGACGCGGGGCCAGCAGGGCGATGCGGTCCAGCATCCGGTTGACCCATGCGCGCACGTCGGGCGCGCCCTTCATATTGGCGCGGTTGGCGATGTCGATCCAGCCGGCGCGCACGGTGCGGCGGATCGCGCGCTCGACGCCGGCCGATTGCAACAACCCCGCCATGATGATCGCGAACCAGATGCCAACGAGCTGCGCCACGGCACCATTTGCGTAGGATGCAAAGGCGTTCACATAGCGGTCGGACAGCAGCACCGGGCTGCCCAGTCCCAGCAGCGTGGGCAGCGCAATGCCCATCCACCGGGGCGACGCCATCATTGCCCCCAGCACCAGCAGCGGCGGCGCATAGGCCAGCGCCAGCATCGCAAAGCCATCCAGGCGCGGCATGATGACATAGCCGTAGACCGCGCCCAGCGCCGACGCGATGATCGTACCGATCATGAATCCCTTGAGCGGCGCGAGCAGGTTATCCTGCGCCGCAAACAGCGCCAGGAACACGCCCGCCAGCATCACCGCCGTCCCGCCATCCTTCCAGCCGCTGCCGATCCACAGCGCGCAGCCGATGACCACGGTCAGGAAGGCGCCGAACGCGGCGCGCAGCGCCCCGGCATGGTCCCGATGCAATTCGCGGTTGCGCCGCCCGTCCAGCAATTCGGCCACGCGCGGCGTCACCGCGCTGCGCCGGTGCGTCGCCATCTGGTCCAGCAGGTCGCGGCAATCGCGATGGACCGCAATCAGCGTCGCCAGCCGTGCATAGAGGCTAAGGCGCATCATATCGGCCCAACCCATATCGGCGCGCGCGTCCGGCTCCATCGCGTGGCACCGGTCGATCAGCGCCTGGGTCCGCCGCGCACGGGTTTGGTTGTCGGGCGCGGGCGTCTCCAGCCATGCGCGCACATCGGCGATCAGCGCTTCGACCGGTGCCGGCACAACGCCACCATTGGCGGCCTTCAGCTGCGCCAGACGATCCTCGACCGCCGCGCCCAGCGGCAGCAGCATCGACAGCTGGTCCTGCAATGCCCGCACGGTGCGGACGCGGGGCGCCAGCCGGCTGATGTCGAAAGGCAGGTGGACCGACATCTGGTGCAACTCGGTCACGTCCTGCGCCAGTCTGCGACGCTCGGCGTCCAGCCCTGGCACCGGATCAGTGGCGATGGCGTCGCGCGACCAGCGTTCCGCGTCGCGCAGGATCGCCTCGACCCGGCCCAGCAGGACGCCGGTGATCGATCCGGGCAACACCACGCCATGCACCAACGTGCCACTCAGGATGCCAAGCATGATCTCCTGCACGCGCAGCGACGCCACGGTGAAGATGGTCTGGGGCGAATCCACGTCAGGAAACACGATCAGGCAGGCGGTATAGCCCGCCAGCACGAACATATAGGATCGCGGGGTCCGGTCGAGCAACGACACAAACACGCACAGCCCCAGCCAGGATGCCATCGCGAGCGACAGCAATTCGGGTGCATTGACCAATGGCGGCACGACCGCCACGGAAAAGATCGCGCCGACCAGTGTGCCGATTGCGCGAAACACCGCCTTGGAGATCACCGCTCCGGCAAGCGGCTGGGCGACGATATAGCTGGTCAGGAACGCCCAATAGGGCCGCTCCAGCCCGATATGAAAGGCGAGGAACAGCGCCAGCATCGCGGCGATCAGGCATTTGAGCGAAAAGAGCGCGGCCGGCAGGCCGATCGCCTCGCCCAGCGGGCGGCCGCTCATGCCTGGTTGCGTTTCTCGGCGATGCGCTGCCCGATCAGGTCGAGCAGCTCGACCATGATCTCGATCGCCTCGTCGGGAATGTCGCGCAGCAAATGGTCGCGCAATAGGCCCAGCTTCTGTTCGATCCCTCCCACCAGATCGCGCCCGGCGGGCGTCAGGGTAATGATGTTGGATCGCCTGTCGCCCGGGTGCGCCGCCCGCGCCACGAAACCACTCGCCTGCAAACCATCCAGCGTGCGCACCAGCGAGGGCTGGCGAATGTCCAGCGCATCGGCCAGGTCCGCCTGCCGCACATCGGACCCCATCCGGTCGATATGGATCAGGCACCATCCGGCACTGTTGGACACGCCGAATTGCGCCAGCGCATCGTCCGCCAATTGCCGCCACTGCCGCGCAACCGGGGCCATCTTGTGCGCCAATGCGCGGCGGGGATCGTCAAGGGGGTTCGTCATTAGCTAGCTAACTAATGATTTTGGGCAATCTTTGCACCTGTCATTTTTGCTGTCGCAGATGCGCAAATTGCAATCCGTCGCCGGGCCGGAAACAATCCGGCCCGACCAATTCGGACCAGGTCAGGCCCGGCGGGTCCCGTTAAAGGCCGACGCGCCGAACGCGCCGAGCTGCATCGTGCCGGTAATGGCGTCGCCCGCCACTTCCGCCTCGCATTCCAGCGTCATCGGCATCGGCATGGTCATTTCCATCTTCCAGGTCAGCGTGTCGCCATCGACCTTGCCGTCGACCACGTCGAGCGATCCCATCATCCCGGCAAAGGTGCCGTTGAACCGGTCGCCACTGCTGACGACGGTGAAGACGCCCTTCTGGTCACCCATCGGCGTCTTGGCCACGCAATCATAAGCGCCATCCACTGCCATATCGATTCTCCTTTACGTTGGCGTCAATCAGCCAATGTGCCCATTTCCACCGGCAGCCCCACCGCGTCAAGCTGCGGCCGCACCTGTTTGACGTCGCCCACCACGACCCAGATCAGATTGTCGGGGTTGATCGACTCCCGGGCGGCCTTGTCCATGTCGGCGGGGGTCATCGCGCGATAGGTCTTGGGCAGCGTTTCGTAATAATCGTCCGGCCGGCCGATCAAATGGTTGCGCATCATCGCGCCCAGCAATTCCGACGATGTCTCGAAGCTGCCGGGCAGGGACAATATCTGGCTGTTGATCGTCTGGTCGCGCTCGGCCTGGGTCGTGCCCTTGGTGGTGAGATAGTCCTTCACATCCTGCCGCGCGGCGATGATCGATTCGCCGGTCTTGTCGGTCTGCACCGGAGCGTAGACCAGCAACGGGATCGTTTCCTTGACGCCCGGCAGAGCGGTGCCCGCGCCATAGGCCCATCCCTTCGTCTCGCGCAGGTCCATCGTCAGGCGCGACGTCGTGCTGCCGCCTAGCACCTCGTTCGCAGTCAGCAGCGTCACCGGATTGTCAGTGCCCGCCTTGTTGGTCAGCACGCCCGCCAGGATCAGCGATTGCGGGCTTTGCGGCTTGTCGATCAGCACGATGCGCGACGGGCGCATCATCCTGTCCATGCGGAACAGCTTAGCCCCCTTCTGCGCCGCCGGCGCCTTCCAGTCGCCGAACCGCTTTTCGAGCAGCGGCATCATTTCCGCCAGCGTCGTGTCGCCAGCGACAAAGATGGTCGCATTGTCGGGGCGCATCCATGCGTCATGGAAAGCGGTCAGGTCCGCCCGCGTCACGGCCTTCACGCCGCTCTCCGTCCCCGATCCGGTGAAGGGGATGCCATAGGGATGCGCCTGCCCATAGAGCAGCGGTGGCAGCATGCGCTGCGCGATCGCCATCGGTTCAGTCTTTTCGGCCGCGATGCGGGTCAGCACCTGCCCGCGCAGCCGTTCGACCTCTTCGGGGCGGAAGGCGGGATTGCGGATCACATCGGCCAGCAGGCCCAGCGACGCATCCAGATTGGGCTTGAGCGCGAACAGCCCGACGGTCGTGCTGTCCATGCTGTTGGCCGCGCTGATCGCCGCGCCCAACCGTTCCTGCTCTTCGGCAATCTCGATCGACGACCGCGTCGTGGTGCCTTCGTCCAGCAGCGCGGCCGTCAGGCCCGCGGTCCCCAGCTTCGCCTTGTCATCGGCGGCATTGCCCGCGTCGAACGCCACCGACACGCGAACCGTCGGCACAGCGTCGCGTCGCGCGAAGACGACGGGGATGCCGTTCTTCAATGTGGCATGTTCGACGTCAGGAAAGTCGAGGTCCTTGACCGGTTCGATCGGCGGCTCGGCGATCCTGGTGGGGGTCGGCGGCGTCGCGGCAGCCGGAGCCGACGCGGCGGGATCGCGAAAATGCGCCGGCTGATGCGTTGCGCCTTCTGCCTTCACATTGCCCGCCAGCGCATTATCCGCAGCGCTCCGCTCGCCCGGCGCGACGGTCAGGCGCAGCACCGGCCGGCCCAGCCATTTGCGCGCCGCCGCCGCCACACTCTGCGGCGTCGCAGCGGCGTAGATCGCCAGGTCCTTCTTATATTTGGCCGGATCGTCGGAATAGACAGCCCCTTCAGCCAGCGTCACCGCCTTGCCGGTGAAGCCGCCCACCTTTTCCAGCCCCCCGATCGTGCCCGACAGCTGGCGAGTCGCGGCGCGCTGCACTTCATCGGCGCTCGGCCCGTTGGTCAGGTAATCGGCCAGCAACTGGTCCAGCCGCTTGCCTACCGCCACCGGATCGACGCCCGGTTTCACGTCCACCGTAATCTCGGCGAGGCTCAGCTTCTCGAACGGCTGCACGCTGGCCTTGACACCAACCGCCACCTTCTCGTCCCGCACCAGCGCATTGTCGAGCCGGGAGGAGCCCAGACCGCCGAACACCGCCAGCGCCAGGTCCAGCTGCGGCAGGTCGGCCGAATTGACGCCGGGCACCACCCAATTACGATAAAGGCGCGTGGCCGCTACATTGTCGTGCATCATCACTTCGGCGTCCTTCGCCAGAGTGGGCACGCTGGCGTCCACATCCTGCGGCGCGGGGCCGGCCGGGATGTTGCCGAACCATTTTTCGACCTTCGCCTTGGCGGTTGCCGCGTCGATGTCGCCGGCCAGCACCAGCACGGCGTTGTTTGGGCCATAATGGGTCTTGAACCACATCTGCACGTCGGCCAGGCTCGCGGCATTGAGGTCCGCCATCGACCCGATGGTCGAATGGCGATAGGGATGGCCTTCGGGCATCAACGCGGCGAGCTGCGCATATTCCACCAGGCCATAGGGCTCATTTTCGCCCATGCGCTTTTCGTTCTGCACGACGCCGCGTTGCGTATCCAGCTTCACTTGCGTCACCGCGCCCAGCAGATGCCCCATGCGGTCGCTTTCCAGGAACAGCGCCCGATCAAGCGCGCCGGTCGGCACCGTCTCGAAATAATTGGTGCGGTCAAACCAGGTCGTGCCGTTCCAGTCGGTCGCGCCGATATCCTCCAAGCGACCGAAAAAAGGCCCGTCGGCATTTTCCGAGCCATAGAACATCAGATGTTCGAACAAATGGGCAAAGCCCGTCTTGCCCGCCGGCTCATAGCGCGACCCGACATGATACCAGACCGACACGGCGACGACCGGTGCCTTGCGATCGGTATGGACGATGACGCGCAGGCCGTTCTTCAGCGTGAATTCCTCATAGGGAATATCGACCTTGGCCACCAGGCTGGACAAGGGCGCGGGCGCGGCGCTCGCGGCGCTCGGCTGGGCAGCGGCAGGCAACGCCGGCATCAGCGCGATCGCCGACAGGCCGATCAGCAGGGGCAGACGGCGCGACAGGGAAGATAGGGTCATCGAAGGGCCTCTGGCAGGAGCATATGGACCATGGAACGCGGATGCGTCCGAAGGACATGCACCATAGCGAGGCGTGATAGGCGCGCAATACGCAAAGGGTGGACAGCGACCCTGCGGAGCGGCAATCCTGCGCGCCATATCCGTTCAGCAGAAAGCCCTGTCCCTTGATCAAACGCCTGTCCCTGTCGGCCGCCGCGCTCGCCCTGATCCTGCCTGCCACCCTGCCCGCGCAATCGCCCGACCGGCCAGCGACCACCGATCCGGTCTTCACCCCGGCCGCGATGCGCGCCCATGTCGAATTCCTGGCCGACGATCTGCTCAAGGGCCGCGACACCGGCAGTGAGGGGCATGAGATCGCCGCCCGCTATGTCGCCAGCCAGTTTGATGGCCTGGGCCTCAAGCCCGCCGGCGACGCCGATGGACAGGGGCGCAGCTGGCTCCAGCGCATCACCTTCCAGAAGACGGAACGGACACAGACCCCCGCGACGCTCACCGTCAGCGGCCCGGCCGGCGACCAGCGCTTCACCCATGCCGGCGACGTGCTGATCGGCATGAATGCCGCCGAACCCCGACTGGACGTGCGCGCGCCGCTGGTCTTCGTCGGCTATGGCCTGGAAAATCAGCGCCTCGGTCTTGACGACTATGCCGGGCTGGATGTGAACGGCAAGATCGTCGTCACCCTGCGCGGCTATCCCAAGGGCCTGCCAAGCGAGGAAGGCGCGCATCTGTCCGCGACCAAGGCGATGGTCGCGGAAAAACACGGCGCGATCGGGATGCTCTCGCTGGGCACGCTCCAATCGATGAAGGCGCGGCCCTGGGCGCGCATGGTGCAGTTCGCCGCCGAGCCCGATTTCACCTGGGTTTCGCCCGAAGGCGAGCCGTTCGACCAGGCGCCCGGCATCCGCGCCGGCGCGGCGCTCAACGACCCGGCGGCGCAGGCCGTGTTCGCCGGCGCGCCGCAGACCATCGCCGCGATCCGCAAACTGGCCGATCGCAAGGGCGGCCAGCCCAAGGGCTTCGCACTCAAGACCAGCGTGCGCATCCAGTCGGACAGCACCAGCCAGCGCGTCACCAGCCCCAATGTCGTCGCCATCCTGCCCGGCAGCGATCCGGTGCTGAAGGATGACTATGTCGTCCTGTCCGCACATCTTGATCATATCGGCGTCAGCCCGGAAAAGCCGGGCGAACCGGCCGACAAGGATCGCATCAACAATGGCGCGCTCGACAATGGCGCGGGCATCGCGACGATGCTGGAAGTTGCGCGAGCGATGGCCATGGCACCGGACAAGCCACGCCGCTCGATCATCTTTCTGGCGTCGACCGGCGAGGAAAAGGGCCTGCTGGGCGCCGATTATTTCGCCCGTCATCCGTCCGTCCCGATTCGTCAGATCGTCGGCAATGTCGATCTCGACATGCCGCTGCTGCTCTATCCCTTCACCGATGTCATCGCCTTTGGCGCGGATCACTCAACGCTCGGCCCCATCGTCGCGCAGGCGGTCAAGCCCATGGGCGTCAGCCTGTCGCCCGACCCCATGCCGCAGGAAAGCATCTTCGTGCGATCGGATCATTATATGTTTGTGAAGCAGGGCGTTCCCGCCGTTTTCCTCGCCACCGGCTTTGCCAATGGCGGTGAAAAGGCGTGGGGCGATTTCCTCTCCGGCGCCTATCATCATCCCGGTGACGATATGACCCAAAAGATCGACTGGCAGGCGGGCGCGCGTTTTGCGCAGGCCAATTATCGCATCACGCGCGCCATGGCCGATGCCGATACGCCCCCGCGCTGGTTCAAGAACGACTTTTTCGGCGACATCTTTGCGCCGCAGGCGAGCAAGGCGACAAAATAAGGATTATCACGCATCGCCCCTTGTGTGGTTTTTGAGCAACACTACATCCGAACCAACCAAATCCATGGGGATGTCATGAACCTCGAAAAATTTACCGACCGCGCCAAGGGCTTCCTCCAGTCGGCGCAGACCGTCGCGATCCGCATGAACCATCAGCGGATCAGTCCGGAGCATCTGCTTAAGGCGCTGCTGGAGGATGAGCAGGGCATGGCGTCGGGCCTCATCCAGGCCGCTGGCGGGTCGCCGCAGGTGGCGCTGCGCGACACGGATGCTGCGCTCGCCAAGGTGCCCGCCGTGTCGGGCAGTGGCGCGCAGCAGACGCCGGGCCTCGACAATGATGCCGTGCGCGTGCTCGATTCGGCTGAGCAGGTCGCACAAAAGGCGGGCGACAGCTTCGTTACTGTCGAACGGCTGCTGCTCGCGCTCACCCTTGCCACCACCACTGCGGCTGGCAAGGCGCTGGCCGCTGCCGGGGTAAAGGCAGAGGCGCTCAACGCCGCCATCAACCAGTTGCGCGGCGGTCGCACCGCTGACACGGCAGGCGCAGAGGATCGCTACGACGCGCTCAAGAAATTCGCCCGCGACCTGACGGCGGCGGCGCGCGACGGCAAGCTCGACCCCGTGATCGGCCGCGACGAGGAAATCCGCCGCACCATCCAGATTCTTGCCCGCCGTACCAAGAACAACCCCGTCCTGATCGGCGATCCCGGTGTCGGCAAGACCGCGATCGCCGAAGGTCTGGCGCTGCGCATCGCCAATGGCGACGTGCCTGATACGCTGAAAGACCGCACGCTGATGGCGCTCGACATGGGATCGCTCATCGCCGGAGCCAAATATCGCGGCGAGTTTGAGGAGCGGTTGAAGGGCGTGCTCGATGAGGTCAAGGGCGCGGAAGGCCAGATCGTCCTCTTCATCGACGAAATGCACACGCTGATCGGCGCGGGCAAATCCGAAGGCGCGATGGATGCGGGCAATCTGCTGAAACCCGCCCTCGCGCGCGGCGAGCTCCATTGCATCGGCGCGACCACGCTCGACGAATATCGCAAATATGTGGAGAAGGATCCCGCGCTTCAGCGGCGGTTCCAGCCGGTCTTCGTCGGCGAACCAACGGTGGAGGACACCATCTCCATCCTGCGCGGCATCAAGGACAAATATGAGACGCATCACGGCGTCCGCATCGCCGATGGCGCGATCGTGTCCGCCGCGACCCTGTCCAACCGCTACATCACCGACCGCTTCCTGCCAGACAAGGCGATCGACCTGATGGACGAGGCGGCGAGCCGCATACGCATGGAAGTGGAGAGTAAGCCCGAAGAGATCGAAAATCTCGACCGCCGCATCATGCAGCTCCAGATCGAGCGGGAGGCGCTCAAGAAAGAAAGCGACCAGGCGTCGAAGGACCGGCTGGCGACGCTGGAAGGCGACCTCGCCAATCTGGAGCAGCAGTCGGCCGAACTGACGACGCGCTGGCAGGCGGAAAAGGACAAGATCGCCGGCGAGGCCAAACTCAAGGAGCAGTTGGACGCCGCGCGCATCCAGCTGGAGCAAGCGCAGCGTTCGGGCGAATATGCCCGCGCCGGCGAGTTGCAATATGGCGCCATCCCGGACCTGGAAAAGCGGCTTGCCGACGCGCAATCCGCCTCGGCCGGCGCGATGCTGCGCGAGGAGGTGACGAGCGAGGATATCGCCGCTGTCGTATCCCGCTGGACCGGCATCCCGGTCGACCGCATGCTGGAAGGCGAGCGCGAGAAGCTGCTGGCGATGGAAGGCGAACTGGGCAAGCGCGTCATCGGGCAGGCGGACGCGGTCAAGGCCGTGTCGACCGCCGTGCGCCGCAGCCGCGCAGGGCTACAGGACCCCAATCGCCCGCTCGGTTCCTTCCTGTTCCTTGGCCCGACGGGCGTCGGCAAGACCGAACTGACCAAGGCGCTCGCCAGCTTCCTGTTCGACGATGACAGCGCGATGGTGCGCATCGACATGAGCGAGTTCATGGAAAAGCATTCGGTCGCCCGCCTGATCGGCGCGCCTCCGGGCTATGTCGGCTATGAGGAAGGCGGCGTGCTGACCGAAGCTGTCCGCCGCCGCCCCTATCAGGTCGTTCTGTTCGACGAGGTCGAAAAGGCACATGGCGACGTGTTCAACATCCTGCTCCAGGTGCTGGACGACGGCCGCCTGACCGACGGGCAGGGCCGCACCGTTGACTTCACCAACACGATCATCGTGCTGACGTCGAACCTGGGCAGCCAATATATTGCCGGTCTTGGCGATGACGACCCGGTCGAAAAGGTCGAGGATCAGGTGATGGACGTTGTCCGCGCCCATTTCCGCCCGGAATTCCTGAACCGGCTGGACGAGATCATCCTGTTCCACCGGCTGGGCGCCGCCCATATGGCGCCGATCGTCGACATCCAGGTTGCCCGCATCGGCAAGCTGCTGAAGGATCGCAAGATCACGCTGGACCTGACCGATGGCGCGCGGGCCTGGCTCGGCAGGGTGGGTTACGACCCAGTCTATGGCGCGCGCCCATTGAAACGCGCGGTCCAGCGCTACTTGCAGGACCCGCTGGCCGACATGATCCTGCGCGGGGATATACCCGACGGGTCAACTGTGCGCGTGGATGAGGGCGACGGGGCGTTGGTGCTGACCCTGGCCTGATGCGAGCAAGGCGCGGCGGCACGCCGCGCCGCTTCGCTCAGCCGCTAGGGTTCATTCCGGCACGGCTGCGGGTAATCAGGTCATCGGCGTCCCGGTTCTGCTGGTCGCCGATTGACTGCCACTCAGCGTTGGTCTTGCAGATGCGTTTGCTGCTGACCAGCGAACCGGTCACACTCAATCGCTTGCAGCGGACGGCGTTAGGGTCATTGCGATCGAGCTTGGGCTTGTCTTCGGCCATAGCTGGCGACGCCGGAAAAGCTAGGGTTAGAGCTAGAAATCCCGAAGCGATCGCAGTTTTCACAACAGACACTAATCATCTCCCTGGACAAGGCAGCGCGGTTCGAAACTAAGCCGGTCGCCGCAAATCAGACGCTGGCTTGGTTCATTCCCCTGCTGGCGTCGGCTGTTGCGTAGAATTGCTTTAATAGCATCTGCTCTTCAAGTGACAAATGCGGGTTCCACACATCGAAGATCAGCACCACGCGCAGATGATCACTCCTGTTCCATGCTTCGTGGTCGATCGTATCGTCGAACGCAAAGGCTTCGCCTTCTCGCCAGTTTCGTGTTTCTCCTCCGACCCGAAAGCCGCATTCAGGCGGCACGATAAGCGGCAGGTGGATGATGGCACGCGTGTTCGTCACGCCGGTGTGCGCTGGAATATGACTATGCGGTTTCAGCAGCGAAAAGAAAGCCGACGGCGCACGCCCCGGAATGTCCGCGCGGGGAAGCGCTTCCAGAGCCGCTACGGTTTCGGGGCATGTTGCGCATATGGCTTCGTTGCGCACCCCATATTCCCACAGAAACAATGCCCCCCAGTCGAGCGAGCCATCAAGCGCGGTCCACTTGTTTTCAGGCGTACCGGCTTCCTGGCGAACATAAGGTCTTACAGCGGCGCCATTTTGCGCCACCAGCGCCAGAAATTCGGCGCGAATGGCGTCGGTACGCCGTTCGAGTGCTTCCATCCAGGGAAAATGAGCACGATCAAAAAACTCATCAGCGGGAAGAAAGGGATAATGAAGGCCCGAACAGTGATTCTGATAAATGGCACGGCGGCCAAATTCATGGTCGAGGCATGCCTGGAATCGTCGTTGGCCGAGTGCTGGCGCAGCGGATAAATTTTCGGCAACCCCTGCTTCGATGAGAGCGGCAAATTGCGCTTTATGCTCGCGCACATAGGAGCGGGCCATGTCGAGCGTTTCGGACAGCGCTGGCGGAATATCGCCCATCGCTGCAGTCAGCGCCAGGACCTTGCCCCAACTATCAGCAGCGGCCTGTCTTTCACCCAGTCGTTGCTGCAACTGCGCCATGCGGATCTGCGCCATCAGGTTGCGCTGATCGACATCGATCGCGCGTTGCAGGGCGGTCCGTTCTCCCTCCGCCTGGCCATTGCCGCGCTGGGCCGAAGCCAAATTCATCCAGAGGGCCGCTTCATTGGGATCAGCCTCCGCCGCCTTGGCGAAATGGAAACAAGCATCGGAATAATGCTCCTTTTCCAAGGCAATCAGACCCAGCATATTATGCGCCAAGGGATCGGCGGGCCAGGCATCCAGGACTGCGCCCAGCGCCGCAACCGCCTCTGTCGTCCGCCCACCTCTGCGCGCTTCGGCAGCGCGCTGTAGAAGCGCCTCACGTTCCTTCATCAAAAGCCCCCCAGCCTTAATTCCATAGGAGTATCAGATGCGCTCAACGGCGCAACCGCCCTGAGCGCACCAACCCTTGTTCCGGACAAGTCCGCGTGCGAAGCCTTGATCATGACCCAATCGCCTTCATTCCAGACTGTGATGCATGACCCGCAATGGCTCGCCCATCGCTATGACCCGGGGCATGACGCCTTTCATCTGCGCCACGTCTCGCGCGCGCGTCGCGCTGCTATGCCATTCCTGACCGACGAATATCTCGGAAGTGACAAGCCCTTGATCCTGCGCCGGGTCGATGCCGTCGAGCATGCGCCGCCAGCGTCCCCTATCCACTTCATCTTCCACTCCGCTTACTGCTGCTCGACCCTTCTTGCCGCTGCTTTTGACATTCCTGGTACCTCGATGGGGCTAAAAGAGCCGGTGCTCCTGAACGACCTCGTCGGCTGGCGGCATCGCGGCGGTGGCGGTGCCCAGGTCGCTCGCGTCATGGACGAAGGGCTGCGCCTGCTTGCGCGGCCTTTTTCGGCAGGCGAGGCGACGATCGTGAAACCGTCGAACATCGTCAATCCACTCATCCCTGCGATCATGGCGATGCGGCCTGACGCACGCGCCTTGTTTCTCTATGCGCCGCTTGAGGCCTATCTCGCCTCAATAGCGCGCAAGGGCATGTGGGGCCGGCTGTGGGTCCGTGATCTGTTTGGCAAATTGCTGAGGGAAGGTATGCTAGGAGCGCTCGGCATCGCGCCGGAGGCGTTTTTGGGTCTCACTGATTTGCAGGTAGCAGCCGCCGGCTGGTTGGCGCAACAGCAGCAGTTTCAAAGCCTTGCCGGCACGTTGAAGCAACGCGTCGCGACGCTCGACAGCGAAACATTCGTGGATCGGCCTTATGACACGCTGGACGCGCTGGGACAGTTTTTTAAGTTTGAACTCGATCCATCGGCCATCACCGCCATTATCAATGGCCCGGTCTTCGGCCGGGATGCAAAAAACGGGGACGCCTTCGCGCCCGGAAAGCGTGCCGCCGATGCCAGGTCAGGCGTCGCCTTGCATGCGGAGGAACTGGAAAAGGTCGTCGTCTGGGCTCGCCATGTCGCAGACAGCGCCGGCATATGCGTCGCCCTGCCCCAACCACTCATCCGGTAGGCGATTTCCCACCGGCTAGCCTTTGGCAACGAAGTCTTACCGACATAAAAAAGGGGCCGGTGTGTCCACCGGCCCCTTTTCTTTCATTACCTTATGCGCCGATCAGAAGCGGAACTTCACCGCGGCGGCATAACGACGACCCAGCGCGTCGTAGGTCGACGGATAGACGTTGCCGCTGTTGTAAGCGGTCGAACCCAGCGTGGAACCAACAACCTTGGGCTTGTTGTTGAACATGTTCTGCGCCGTCAGGGTCAACGTGATGTTGTCCGAAACGTGGAAGCGGCCCGTCAGGTCGAAATAATGTTCGGCCGGAATCTTCCGGAATTCCGGATTGACCACGCAGCCGTCCGGATCCGCACCTTCGGGGTCTTCACAACCAAAGCCGATCGCCGCAGCCAGATCGTCGTCATAGGCGGCGGGTTCATAGCTGACCGAGTCGATATAGCGCCACAGCAGCGAGATATCGAAGGTTTCGAAGCCCAGCGTGGTGCGCTGCGAGAACTGCCATTCAGGCTGAATGGAGGCGCAGTTGACCGAGTAGTAGCCGGTGCATTCACGGTTCAGCGAAGTCGGCGACGCCTGGAACTTCGAGCTGCCCGTCCAGTTGCCGGTCAGGCTGAGCGACAGCTTGGCAAAGCCGATGTCGCGGCCGTAGTTGACCGAGAAATCGACGCCGTCCGTCTTGAGCGTGCCGAGGTTCGACAGACCCAGGAACAGACCCGGCGTGGTGGTCGATTCACCGAATAGGTTACCCGTCGCCGGGTTACGCTGGATGCTCGTGCAAGCGTCGCTGGTCGCGCTTGATGCCGACAAATTGTCGAAACAAGCACTGATCGCATCGCCCGGGGTCGGCGTGGTGATAGCACCGGTGACCTTGATGTTGTAATAGTCGACCGTTGCCGAGAAGCCGGGCAGGAAGTCAGGCTGGAACACAGCGCCGATTTTCCAGCTGTTCGACTTTTCCGGGCTCAGCGCCAGGTTGCCGCCCGAGGTCGCATTGACCTGGCCAGCCGGATCATTTTCGATCAGACCCAGGAACGCTCCGCCGCCCTGCGCGGTGCAGACCGCAGCCAGATTGGCGTTGTTGAGCGGCGCATTGCCAGCGCAGGGGTCGACCGCCAGGTTGGTCAGGCCCGTATTGTTGGGCGCGAACAGTTCGGCGATGTTCGGTGCGCGAACGGCACGGGCGTAGTTGCCGCGGATTTTCAGAGCGCGAACCGGGCTCCAAGTACCGCCCGCATTCCAGGTCCAGGTTTCGTAGCCGGGCGAACCAGCGGCATCGATGCTGTACTTCGAATAACGGACACCGCCCTGAACGACCAGTTCCTCGAAGAACGGACGATCCTGAACGATCGGCAGGACGAGTTCGCCATAGGCTTCGTAAACGTCATAGCCGCCGGTGATGTTCGGCGCCGCACCACCCGCGCCACCGAGGTCACCCGACTGCGAGAGAAGGTCCGATTCCTGCGAAGCGGTATATTTGCGATATTCGCCACCCAGCGCGAAAGCGACAGCGTCTGTTGCCCACGGCACGGTCCAGCCGAAGTCTCCATTGATCAAGCCCTTGACCTGCGCAAGCGAGGTCTTGGTCACAATCTGGCTGTTGGCATTCAGGAACGCATTCATCGAGTCCGTGATGGAACCATTGCCGCCGAATGCGTTCAAAGGAACGCAACCATTGCTATCATCCAGGCAGGTTTCGGTGTTGGTTGCCAGCAGCGCCTGACGGACGCGGCTGTTGAGCCAGTAACCCTGCTGGGTCTGGATATTTTCCGATTCGCCATAGGCCCCGGTAACATCCCAGTTGATCGTGTCGGTGATGCCGCCACGCGCGCCAATCTTGTAATCGAAGAAGGTCGTCGTGAAGTCGGAAACACGCGGCCCGAGTTCCACGGAGCGACGCGAGAAGGCCGTCGACACAGTCTGGTAGTTCGGATCGTTGGGATCGGTCGCGAGCGCAGCAGCGTCGCACTGGGCCTGTGTGAACAGCGGCGTGTAGACGCCGGCGGCCGGATTGGTGTCACGGGCGCAGAAGGCGTTGCGCTGGGCAGCCGTCAGATACGGGTTGCTGAGCGGAACATCGACCGCGATGCCGAACGCGCCCGAGGGCGCGATGATGGTGTTGACGGTGTTCTTGGAGAAGATACCGCGCGAATAGACCTCAACCGCGTCGCTGACTTCATATTTGGCGGCGCCGAACATATTGAAACGTTCGAACGGCGTCTGGAAGATATTATACGGGTTGAAGTTGAAGGCATCGAACGCGCTGGTCGGGCGGAACGCGGTGCCGTCAGCGGTGATCTGCCGCGTGCCGTTGCCATTATCGGTGCCCGTGACGTTCACATTGGTGAAGCGCGAAGGGGTCGCCGTACCCGAACCGCCGGCAAGACCGCTATAGGAATCGACATTGTCGAACGAGAAGTCGCGACCGCCCTGATAGACCGGATCAGACTGCTGGTAGCCGACAGCGAATACGACATTACCGCGGCCGTCATCAAAGTTGGCGCCCATGGTCAGGTCGGCGCGGAAGTAGTTGCCGTCGCCCTCTTCGGTGATCTGGTTCGAGATATTCGCTTCCAGGCCAGAGAAGTCAGACTTCGTAACGAAGTTGACGACACCCGAAATGGCGTCCGCGCCGTAGGTGGTCGATGCACCGCCGGTCAGAACGTCAACGCGCTCAACGAGCGCGACGGGCACGTTGTTAAGGTCGAAACGGCCGTTCAGTTCGGCAGGAACCAGACGGTCGCCGTCGATCAGCACGAGGTTGCGGTTCGAACCCAGACCACGCAGGTTGACGAACGAAGCGCCACCATTGCCGTTGTTCACCGCCGAACCGATGCTCGGCACGATGCCGGGGATTTCACGCAGAATGTCTTCTGCGGTGTTGTTCTGCTTCAGCTCGATCGTGTCGGCGGTTGTGGTCAGCACCGGGTTCGATTGAAGATTGGGGTTACGGATCAGCGAGCCCGTAACGACGATGGTGTCGCCAGCAGCGGGCGCTTCGGCCGCCTGGGGCGCGTCTTGCGCGATGGCGGCGCTGGCGATCAGCGACGCGCCCAGGATCGCCGGTGCGGCGCTGGCACGCAGCAGTGCCCTTTTCGAAAATGTCTTCACGGTCCAGTCCCTTGCTCTGGAGTCGGCAGATTATCTGCCACCTAGTAGCCCGTACGGAGGGATATGGTGCCCGACAGCGATCCCCCCATATGGATTGGTGGAACCTGCGCGGGCTTCAGGGCGCTGTAAAGCATGGCAAAAGGCCAATCGCCGCTTTTGGCGAGCGCTGTATCATAATTGCAACAAGGCGGCAGCGCGCCGGTTTTACGATCATGTTGCAATATAATTTCATTGAAATGTCACGGAGTGCAGCTTTCATACATCACCTCGTCAAACGCTGTTCTAAAATATGTCATCTCTTAGCGTATGCGCATTGCCACCCTCTCTTGACGCATATTTTCCGCGAAAGGCATGGTAAGGCAGCGGCGAACGGCAAGGGAGACAGAGTGACATGAAACGCGGATCGACGATGCTGGGCGTCATGGCGCTGGCGCTGATGACGGGGTCCGGGCTGGCCGCGACCAAAGCGCGCCCGCCTCAGGCCGAGCTTTTCACCAATTTGCTGCAATGCCGCTCGATTACTGCTGACGCGGACCGCCTTGCCTGTTTCGACCGCCAGGTCGGCGCTATGGAAACCGCTTCGCAACGCGATGAAGTCGTGGTTCTCGACAAGGGCGAACTCAACAAGACCCGCAAGACGCTGTTCGGCTTCTCCTTCCCGAAACTGCCTTTCCTGGGAGGCGGCGACGATGACGGTGCAGCCAAGGAAGAGGAGGGCGTCAGCCACATTCAGGCGACGATCGCCAGCCTGCGCAGCCTGGGTTATGGCAAATGGCAGATCGGGCTGGAGGACGGCGCACAATGGATGACCACCGAAGCGGTCACCGGTCGCGATCCCAAAGTCGGCCAGTCGATCGAGATCAAACGCGCGGCCATGGGCAGCTTCATGGGCAAGGTGGAAGGCGGACGCGCCATCCGCATGAAGCGGGTCAGCTAAGGTTCTATCAGCGCCCCTGCGGCATCGGCCCGGCGATCAACAACGGGTCGATGCGCGCATCGTGCCATTTCATGCCCCAGTGCAGATGCGGTCCGGTTGCGCGGCCCGTTGCGCCGACAGCCCCGATCTGTTGCCCCTGTGCCACATGGTCGCCCATCTTCACGTCGATCCGTGACAGGTGAAGGAAGGCGCTGTTGAGACCATGGCCATGGTCGATCATCAGCAAATGCCCTTCCAGCGTGAAGGGCTTGTCGGTCGCCGCCAGGATCACCACGCCATCGGCGGGCGCCCGCACCGGCTCGCCCGTGGCGGCGGCGATATCGACGCCGCCATGATAGGACCCCGGCTCGCCCTGATAGATGCGCTGTGCGCCGAACAAGCCGGAAATGCGCCCGAGGCGCGGCCAGATGAATGTCTGCCGCCATCCTTGCGCATCCGTCACCTTCGCACGCGCCGCTGCTATCGCTTCCAGTTCGGGGCGGCGCAGCGCCAGAAAGGCTTCGCTGCTTTTGCCCACACGCAGCGGCGCGTTGATCCGCTCCAGACGCCAGGCGCGCGGCGCCACGATCAGTGAATGGGTGAGAACGCGTCCGTCGGCCAGGCGTGCGGTTAGCAAGGCGTCGGGCTTCGCATCCCGGTCGAAGGCGATCAGGAACCGGCCATCAGCGTCGATCGCCACCGGCCGGTCGCCGAGTGTCAAAGCCACTGTTCCACCGGGCGCCGTGCCAAGCAGCCTGCCACCCTGCACTGCTGCGCCCTCAAGCCGGAATGCGGCCGATACCGCATTTTGTGGCGCGATGGGCTGCGCCGTCGCCCCACCGGCAAGGCCAACCATTGCCGCCAGAACAATCGCCTTCATCGCTCGCCTGCCGCCTTCTGCTCCGCCTCCACCGACGCTTGCGCGCTGGCATAGGGCTCCTGCCGGGCGATGCTCCAGTAGCGCAGGTCCTGCAAGGCGATAGGCTGTCCGGTCATGGCGCACAGCACATGATCGCCGGCCTTCAGCACGCGAAAGCTGTAGGGCAGATAATGAAGCCGGGCGATCCGGTCGCGGCTGGACATCAACATGGGGACGACACTTTCTTCATCTGTCAGGAGAACAAATCCTGCTGTGCATGGGCGGGATCACGCGGCTTGCGCGTGGGTCGCGCCGACGGCGACGGCGCCATCCCGGCGGGGGCCTCAGCCTGCCCAACGGCCGCGTCGACGGTTCCATCGTGGAAGTGCAGGACGACTTGCCCGGCCGCGCGTGCGGCCTCGACCGACCGCACCAGCCGGTCGCCAGCCATGACCCGGGCATAGCCGCGTTGCAGCGGCAGATCGGGATTGAGCGACGCGAAATGCCGCGAGACGCGGTCGAACGCCGTGGCGCAATCGCGCTGCGCCCGGACCAGATTTTCCGGCCGCAACCGCAACCGATCGAGCCGCTCGCCCGCACGCGCCAGTTGCTGGCGCAGCAGCGCGGGGCGCAGCGCGCCGCTCGCCTGCCCCAGATGCGCACGCGCATCGGCCAGGCGATGACGCAGACCGCTGGCCAGGCCGTCCGACACCTGGTCCAGCCGCTGCCGCTGGGGGCTCAGCAACGTGTCGGGCGTGGGCATCAGCCGCGCCTGCATGTCCAACCGCTCGCGCGCCTGCGCCGCGCCGCGCCGAACGGCACGGCCCGCACGCAGCCCCATGTCCGTCAATCCCGCCAGCAATTCCGCGCGCACCGGCACCGCCATTTCAGCCGCCGCCGTCGGCGTGGGCGCGCGCCGATCGGCGGCATAATCGCACAGCGTCGTGTCGGTCTCATGCCCCACCGCGGAGATGATCGGGATGCTGCATTCCGCGACCGCACGCACGACGATCTCTTCATTAAAGCTCCACAGATCCTCGATCGACCCGCCACCGCGCGCCACGATCACCAGTTCCGGCCTGGGCAGCGCACCATCGCCAGCCATTTCCGAAAAGCCGCGGACCGCGCG
The DNA here is from genome assembly GCF_000153545.1 of Sphingomonas sp. SKA58. Lineage (NCBI taxonomy): Bacteria > Pseudomonadati > Pseudomonadota > Alphaproteobacteria > Sphingomonadales > Sphingomonadaceae > Sphingomonas > Sphingomonas sp. SKA58. Next base: position 129,351 of record NZ_CH959306.1, on the reverse strand, counting down.
CGCGACCTGCTCGGCGGCGCCCTGCCCCTGCACCAGCACCGGCCACAGCAGCACCTGGGTCGGGCAGCGATCCGCCAGCCGGTGGAGAATGTCGCGAATGACCGCGCCCGTGGGCGATGTGACGACGCCGATGGTGCGTGGCAGGAAGGGCAATGGCTTCTTGCGCTCCGGCGCGAAGAGCCCTTCCCCCGCCAGCTTGGCCTTGAGCTTCTCCAGCAGCGCCATCAGCGCGCCTTCGCCGGCCAATTCCATCCGCTCGATCACGATCTGATATTTGGACCGGCCGGGATAGGTGGTGAGCTTACCCGTGGCGATCACCTCCACCCCGTCCTGCGGCGCGAAGGCCAGCCGCTGCGCCCCGCCTTTCCACATGACGCCGTCGATGACGGCATTGTCATCCTTCAGGCACAGATACAGATGCCCCGACGCCGCACGCTTGAACCCCGAAATTTCGCCGCGCAACCGGACATGACCGAACCGGTCCTCCACCGTGCGCTTCAGCATCCCCGACAATTCGCTGACGCTGAGCGGCGGCGCGTTGTCGCCCGCGCGATCCTCGGCTAACAGGCGGCCCGAACTGTCATAGGCATCATATTCCGGGGACATGGGCGACATGAACATCCTTCTGCTTGGCGGCGGCGGCCGCGAACATGCGCTGGCGTGGAAGCTGGCGCAATCGCCCGGCCTCGACACGCTTTATGCCGCGCCCGGCAATCCGGGCATAGCGCAGCACGCCACGCTGGTCGACCTTGATGCGGCGGATCATCGCGCGGTCTTGGACTTCTGCATCCGCCATTCGATCGGGCTGGTGGTGATCGGCCCCGAAGCGCCGCTGGTTGACGGGTTGGCAGACAATCTGCGCACCATGGGCGTTCCCGTCTTTGGCCCCAACCGCAAGGCCGCGCAACTGGAAGGGTCAAAGGGTTTCACCAAGGATTTGTGCAAGCGCGCAAATATCCCGACCGCTGCCTATGTCCGCGTGACCAGCAAGGATGGAGCGATCGCCGCGCTGGACGATTTCGCGCTCCCCGTCGTCATCAAGGCGGACGGCCTGGCCGCCGGCAAGGGCGTCATCATCGCACAAAGCCGGGAAGAGGCGCTGGAAGCTCTCGATTCGATGTTCTCCGGCGCATTTGGCGCGGCTGGCGAGGAAGTCGTGCTGGAAGAGTTCATGACCGGGGAGGAAGCGAGCTTCTTCGCCCTGACCGACGGCAGCGCAATCTTGCCCTTCGGATCCGCCCAGGATCACAAGCGCGTGGGCGATGGCGATACCGGTCCCAATACCGGCGGGATGGGCGCCTATAGCCCGGCGCGCATCCTGACGCCCGACCTGGAACAGCAGGTGATCGACACGATCATTCGCCCGACTGTCGATAGCTTGGCCGCTGAAGGCATGCCCTATTCGGGGGTCCTCTATGCCGGCCTGATGCTGACCGAGGCTGGGCCCAAGCTAATCGAATATAATGCCCGCTTCGGCGACCCGGAATGCCAGGTGCTGATGAGCCGCTTCGATGGCGATCTTGCCGCGCTGCTGCTCGCAGTCGCGCAGAGTCGGCTGGCCGATCAGGGACCGGTTGCGCTGGCCGAACGCACCGCCTTGACGGTCGTCATGGCCGCCAACGGTTATCCCGGCACGCCGGAAAAGGGCGGGCGCATCGCGGGTCTGGACGCCGCCGAGCGGGCAGGCGCCAAGATTTTTCATGCCGGCACGGCGAGTCGGAACGGATCGCTCGTCGGCAATGGCGGCCGGGTGCTCAACGTCACCGCGACCGGCAACAGCGTCGCTGCTGCCCAGGCCGCAGCCTATGCCGCCGTCGATGCGATCGACTTTCCCTCCGGCTTCTGCCGCCGCGACATTGGCTGGCGCGAAGTGGAGCGAGAGGCGAAACAAGGGTGAACCCTTGCGGCGCGACGGAAAGCATCCTTAAATAGCAGAACGACACACAGAGGGGAGACGTAGCGCGATGCAGGAATTCTTCATGGACTATGGCCTGTGGCTGCTGATCGCACTGCTGGTCCTTATCGCCCTGGTGTTCCTGCTTTCGGGCAAACGCAAGCCCGACGTGGAAACCCTGGCGGACACGACCGCGCCTGTGGAAACGGCTCCCCTTGCCGCCGCGCCGCCGGTGGCTGATCCCGTCACGGTGCCGCCGACGCCCGCTCCGGTGGCGACGTCGCCCGCGCCCGCCGCCGATGTCGAGCCCGTCGAGACAGTGGAGCCTGGGTCGGCGGTGGAGCCGATCGCCGAACACGTCCCGCCGGCCGACGCCGAACCGATCCCCGCCTCACCCGCTATCGCCGCCCCGGCCGATGATGCCGCCCCCGACGATCTTCTCCGACTGAAAGGCGTTGGCCCCAAGCTCAAGGCCTTGCTGATCGAACTGGGCGTCAGCCGCTATGCGCAGATCGCCGCCTGGACGGATTCCGACATTGCCGCCATCGACGCGCGGCTGGGGAATTTCAAGGGCCGCCCGGTCCGCGATCAATGGGTGGATCAGGCAAAATATCTCGCGGCTGGCGACACCGCGGGCTTTGAAGCGAAATATGGCAAGCTTTAGCCGCGGCCCAATATCTCCTGCGCGCGCGGGGCGAGCCGTTCCTGCGCGGCGCCATGAATGCCCGGCGCAGCGCACAACAGGCCAAAGGCGGTGGGCTGCGGCCGGTTGAAACGCAGCGGATCGCCCAGCGCGTCGGTGACGGTGGCGCCAGCCTCCTCACAGATCAGCGCCGCCGCCGCAACGTCCCATTCATTGCCCCAGCGCACCGTCGCGACCAGATCGGCCTCGTCAGCGGCAACCAGCGCCATGCGCAGCGCGATGCTGTTGGGCTTTTCCACCGCGACCAGATCCCGGTCGGCGCGCGGCAACTGGTCAGCGGGCACCCGCGCCCCCGGCAGGATCGTGCGTGTTCCCGCCTTCAGCACTTTTCCGTTGCGCGTCGCCCCGCGCCCTGCCTGCGCCACCCATAATTCGTTGCGCGCGGGCGCGGCCAATATGCCGATCCGCACCGCGCCATCTTCAACCAGGGCAACCGATACGGCCCAGCCACGCCGTCCGCGCAGATAATCGCGCGTGCCATCGATCGGATCGACCACCCACACGCGCGACAGGCCAAGCCGGTGGACGGTATCGGCCGTCTCCTCCGACAGCCAGCCGGCGGTGGGATCGATCGCGGTCAGGCTTTCGCGCAGCATCGCGTCCAGCGCCAGATCCGCCTCGCACACCGGATGGCCGGGCACTTTTTCCCATTGCCGCACACGGGTTTCGCCGTTGGCCCACAGGGTCAACCCATGGTCGGCCGCATCCGCCACGGCGGACACGATTGCGCGTACGGGAAGTTCAGCCTCCGGCAACGGTCATCCCGTCGATGCGGATGGTAGGTACGTTCATGGCATAGCGAAAATACAGGTCGCTCGCTGGCGTCAGGCTGCGGAACATGTCCTTGAGGTTGCCGGCGATGGTGATTTCCGACACTGCATTCATGACCGCGCCATTTTCGATCAGGAACCCGGACGCGCCCCGGCTGTAATCGCCGGTGACGGGATTGACGCCCATGCCGATCAATTCGGTCACGTAAATGCCGCGCTTCACGTCATAGCGCAGGTCGCCCGGCGACGTCGTGCCTGCCTCCATATACACGTTAGTGACACTCGCGCCCGGCGCGCCACTGCCGCCCCGGCTCGCATGTCCCGTTGGCTCCAGCCCCAATTGCCGGGCCGATGCGCTGTCGAGCAGCCATCCGGTCAGCACGCCATCCTCGATCAGCGCGCGCCGTTCGACCGGCAGGCCCTCACCATCGAACGGCCGGGAACGTAGGCCTCGCGGGCGCAGCGGATCGTCGATAATGGTGACGGCGGAATTAAAAACCGCCTCGCCCAGCTGATCGAGCAGGAAGCTCGACCGGCGGGCGATGGCCGGACCGACGATGCCGCTGATGAGATGACCCACCAGGCTTGACCCGATGCGCGGGTCGAAAATTACCGGCATGACGCCGCTGCCGACCTTGACCGGGTTCAGCCGGGCGACTGCGCGTTGCCCGGCCCGCGCGCCTACGGCGTCGGCATGGTCAAGATCGCGCAGATGCCGCGCCGAATGGCTGGCATGGTCGCGCTGCATGTCGGACCCGCTGCCCGCCAGGACGCTGGCCCAGGTTGCGTGGTTGGTGCCGGCATAGGCGCCGGCAAAGCCGTGACTGGTCGCCAGCGCCACCTGGCTGCGCCCGCTCGATGCGCCGCCGCCTTCGCTGTTGGTGATGCCCGGCACGCCGCGCGCCGCATCCTCCGCCATCAAGGCGCGCTCGCGCAGCGCAGCGGGTTCCGGCTCCTCCTCGTCGGTCAGGTCGAGCGAGGGCGGGCGTTTTTTGAGCAGCCGGTCTTCGGGTGCCAGGCCCGCATAGGGATCTTCCGGCGCTTCGCGCGCCATCGCAATGCAACGCTCGACCAGCGTGCCCAAGGTTGCAGGATTCATGTCGGACGCGGAAATGCTGGCCGAGCGCTGGCCGATGAAGACGCGCAGGCCGATGTCTTCGCCCTCTGACCGCTCAACATCCTCCAGCGCGCCCAAGCGCACCGACACGTTGGTCGACGCATTGCAGGCATAGATGGCGTCGGCCGCATCCGCGCCCGCCTTGCGCGCTGCATCGACCAAATCCTGCGCGCGCGACTGGGCTTCGTCTAGGCTGAGCATGGAGGGAAGATAGTCCTTGATGGGGGGAAAGGAAGGCCCGGCCTTACGCGCTTGGGGCGGCGGGAACAACCTTCCCCAGCCAATGGTCCAGCAGATGCCATGCGACGGCCATCTGCGGCGGCGCGACGAAGGGCGCGTCCGAATCGCCAGCCATCGCCGCGCGCACGCCATCGGCATCGCACCAGAAAGCATGTTCGATCTCGGTCTCGTCAATCCGCAAGGCATCATCCTGCGCCTGGGCGACGCAGGCGATCATCAGGGACGATGGGAAGGGCCAAGGCTGGCTCATCACATAGCGCACCGAATGGACCCGTACGCCCGCCTCCTCATGGATCTCGCGCGCCACCGCCTCCTCGATCGCCTCGCCCGGCTCGACAAAGCCGGCAAGCGCGGAATAGCGGCCTTCAGGCCAGCTATGCTGCCGGCCCAGCAGCACGCGCCCCTCATGCTCCGCCAGCATAATGACGACGGGGTCGGTGCGGGGGAAATGCTCCGCGCCGCACGTCTCGCACCGCCGCGACCATCCGGCTTTCACGGCCTGCGTCGCGCCGCCGCAGACCGAACAAAAGGGGTGCCGCGCATGCCAATGCACCAGGCTGCGCGCCGCGCCATAGAGCGCCACTTCGTCGGCCGGGATCAGTCCTGCGATGGCGCGGCTGCGCGGCGTGGGCACTAGATTGGGGCCAAGGTCCTTCACAAGCCGCACAAAGATTGGCCGCGCCTGCCGATCGACCCCCAGCAGCACATGGTCCATCATCTGCGCGCCTGCGCCAATTGGCTCCAGCACCAGATGACCCTCCACTTCGACCGGCTCCAACCCATCCAGCACCAGCCGACGCGCGGCAGGATCAGCAAAGGCTTGCCCCAGCAAGACCGGGTTGGTGCGGACATGATCGACCCGGTCCAGCGTCCCGCCGACAAAGCCGGGCAGCGGCCGATCAGTCTTTTGCGTCCCGTGCATCCTTGTCCCTCCTAACCGCTTCCACTGCGCGTGCGAATAACGTGGGCAGTCCCGCCTCCCCTATCCGGTCGATCGGCCACCATTCGCCTGTCCCATTTGGCTCCATGCCTGCGTCCAGATGGGCGCGATGAAGCGCCAGCGCCAGCGAGAAATGGGTGAAGACATGGCTGACCGGCTCGGCAAGACTGGTCCATGCCGCATCGACGGGCGGCGTCCATTCGGGCGCCGCGCCCCAATCAGAGCTTGGCAGTGCACGCATCCCGCCCAACAACCCCTTGTCCGGGCGGCGCACCAGCCAGACATGGCCGTCGCGCTCGATCCACCAGCCATGGCCCAGCCGGTGCGGCTTCACCTTTTTCGGTGCCTTGACCGGAAAAGCGGCAGGGTCGGCAGTTGCAAAGGCAGCGCAGTCCTGCCGCAGCGGACAAATGCCGCAGGCCGGGTTACGCGGCGTGCAGATGGTCGCGCCCAGATCCATCATGGCCTGCGCAAAATCGCCGGCCCGCGCGTCCGGTGTAATACGGTCGGCGGCGGCGCGGATTGCCGAGCGCGCGGCCGGCAGCGGGGTATCAATGGCAAACAGGCGCGCCACCACCCGTTCGACATTGGCATCCACCACCACCGCCCGCCGGCCAAAGGCGATGGCCGCGACGGCGGCAGCGGTATAGGCGCCCACGCCTGGCAGGCCGCGCAGCCCCTCCTCGCTATCGGGAAAGCGTCCATCATGGTCGCGCACCACCGCCCGCGCGCAGGAAAGCAGATTGCGCGCCCGCGCATAATAACCAAGCCCCGCCCATGCCGCCATGACATCCGCGTCCTGCGCCGCCGCCAGCTCCTCCACAGTCGGCCAGCTGGTGGTGAATCTGGCGAAATAGGGCCCAACCGCCGCCACTGTCGTCTGTTGCAGCATCACTTCGGACAGCCAGACGCGATAGGGGTCGCTCGCATTGGTGCCCGGCGGCGCGCGCCAGGGCAGGCGGCGCGCATGAACATCATAATGCGCAAGCAGGGCACCCGCGATTTTTGATTCTCGACCCTCGACGCGCATGGCAGCCCTATGCCATTAAGCGGGCCATGACGGAACGCCCGGCCAGCCCGAAAATGAAAATGCGCAAAGCACCTGCCGAAGAACGCCCGCGCATCGGCGCTCCACGACAGATCGCGGACCTGATGCCCGACATCGGCCGCGCCGCCTTCCGCAAGTTCGGTTTTGTCCAGTCCAGCATCGTCACCCGCTGGACCGACATTGTCGGCCCACATTATGCGGCGGTGTCCGCGCCTGAATCGATTCGCTTTCCGGTCGGCAAGAAAGCCGGCGGCACGCTGCAACTGACCGTGATGAGCGGCCATGGACCCATGATCCAGCATGTCCTGCCCGACATCATCGAGCGCGTGAACCGCTTTTTCGGCTATGCCGCGGTGGCCAAGATCGCGATGCGCCAGGGCCAACTCGCCTCGGTCAGCGCGGAACGCCGGCCGCCACCCCGCAATCTTCGGCCCATTCCGGTCGAACTGGGCGATTCGCTGCGCGACATTGGCGATCCCGAATTGCGCGCGGTGCTCGAATCGCTGGCGCAGGGTCTCGCCAACAGCAGCGGCCTGCCCAAGGTCAGCTAGTTTAGCTGCGGTTCACCCTGCCCTGTCTATGTCAGCCTTTTTGGACGCGCCCCATGAAGAAGCTTCTGTCGCTCAGCCTGCTCGCCCTACCCGCCGCCCTTGTCGCAGCGCCCGCTGCCAACTGGGCCAGCCGCGTGACGATGACGCCGATCGGCGGCCATTATATGGGCAACCCCGCCGCTCCCACCAAATTGGTGGAATATGTCAGCTACACCTGCTCGCACTGCGCGCATTTCGTGAGCGAGGCGAGCGCGCCGCTGCGCACCGATTATGTGAAGGGCGGCAAGGTCGGGGTCGAGGTGCGTAACGCCGTGCGCGACAAATATGACCTTACCGCCGCGTTGCTGGCGCGCTGCGGCGGGCCAACCAAGTTCATGGGCAATCATGAGGCGCTCTTCGCCAACCAGAGCGCCTGGATCACGCAGGTCGAAAGCTACGACCGCGACGCGCAAAAGCCCGCCGATCAGATCCCGGCGCTCCAGGATATCGGCCAGAAGACAGGTCTTTATGCGCTGATGAACAAACGCGGCTTTACCAATGCGCAGCTCAACGCCTGCATCGCCAACCCGCAATCCATGAAGCAGGTGCTGGCGATGACGGACGAGGCATGGACCAAGGTGAAGATCACCGGCACGCCCGGCTTCACCATCAACGGGACGAAGGTTGACGGATCGAACTGGGCGACGGTGAAGGCCGCATTGCCCCCTGTCGCCCGCTGATCTACACCGCTTCCAGTCGCCAATCATCGGAGCCTTGCCCGTCGTGAAAGCCTTTACCGGTCTTGCCATCGCCGCCCTCAGCCTCAGCCTTACCGCCTGCAACAGCAGTGAGGAGGCCGCCAAGCCCAGCGGCACGCCGATCGCCGCCGTGCCCGCGCCCGCCGGCACGACATGGTCGGCCACGGTCAACGAAACGCCGGAAGGCAATTTCGTGATGGGCAATCCCGACGCCAAGCTCAAGCTCGTGGAATATGGCTCCTTCACGTGCAGCCATTGCGCCGAATTTGCCGAGACCGCTTCGCCGGAAATCCGCAAGCTCGTCGATACCGGCAAGATGAACTATGAATTTCGCACCTATGTGCGCGATCCGATCGACCTGACCACCGCACTGCTCGCCCGTTGCGGCGGAAAGGACGTCTTCTACCCCTTGTCCGAACAGTTTTTCGCCAATCAGGGTGCGATGTTCGAGAAGGTTCAGGGCAATGACGACGCGTTCAAGGGCGTGGAGCAACTGTCGCCCGCGCAGCGCCCGGTGGCGATCGCCCAGATCGCTGGGCTGATCGACTTCGCCAAACAGCGCGGCATTTCGGAGGATCAGGCCAGGCAGTGCCTGGCCGACACGGCCACCGCCGAAAAGTTGGCGAAGGGCGTCGAGGCGGCGAACAATCAATATCAGATCACCGGCACGCCCAGCTTCCTCATCAACGGGGTGCTGGTGGACGATGCCGCCAACTGGGCCTCGCTCGAACCCAAGCTCAAGGAAGCGGGTCTCTGATTGCGCGGCGGGGGACTGACATCTCCGCCTGAGCGAAGGAAAGCCGGGGCGGCGCGCTGCCCCGGATTGCCGCCATGCAGATAAAGCGGCTCAAGCTTTCCGGCTTCAAGAGTTTCGTCGATCCCACCGAATTGCGGATCGAACCGGGACTGACCGGTATCGTCGGCCCCAATGGCTGCGGCAAATCCAACCTGCTCGAAGCCATTCGCTGGGTCATGGGCGAATCGAGCGCCAAATCGATGCGCGGCGCGGGCATGGAGGATGTAATCTTCGCCGGCACCGCCAGCCGGCCCCGGCGCGACTTTGCCGAAGTCTCCCTGCTCACCATCCAGGAACAGGGAGAGTTGTTCAACGCGGTGGACGTCGGCGCTGATGGGGAACTGGACGTCACGCGCCGGATCGAGCGCGGCGCGGGCAGCGCCTATCGCGCCAATGGCAAGGATGTGCGCGCCAAGGATGTGGCGCTGGTCTTTGCCGACGCCGCGACCGGTCCGCACAGCCCCGCCCTTGTCAGCCAAGGGCGTATTGCCGCCGTCATCGCCGCACGGCCGCAGGAACGCCGCGCCATGCTGGAAGAAGCGGCGGGCATTGCCGGGCTACATGTCCGGCGCAAGGATGCCGAACAGAAATTGCGGGCGGCTGAAACCAATCTTGCGCGCCTGGATGAAATCCTGCTCGACATGGACATGCGCGCCAATGCCCTGCGGCGTCAGGCAAAGGCAGCGGAACGCTATATCCGCCTGTCCGATCAGATTCGCGTTGCCGAAGGCCGCGTTCTCTTCGCGCGTTGGCGAGAGGCCCATGCCAGTGCCGAAGCCGCCCGCGCGGAAGCGCGGCAGGCCGACGCCGCCGTCGCCGCCGCGCAGGAGGGACAGCTCGCCGCGGCCGCCCATGCGCAGGCCGCGCTCGCCGCGCTGGCGGAATGCCGGTCCGCAGCGCAAAGCGCGCGTGACGCCGCCAATGAAGCGGGCCATCGGCTCGCCGCGCTGCGCACCGAACGGGACTCGGCGGTTCGCCGCCTTGCCGATCTGGTGCAGCAGGCCGGCCGGCTGGCGGAAGATCGCGCGCGCGAAGGCACGCTCGCCAATGATGCAGCCGACGCGATCGCGCGCCTGACCGCCGAAATTGCGACGCTCAAGGTCCGGATCGCTGAAACCGAAAAGCTGAGGCCCGATTTTGCCGCGCGCATCGCGACGGCCGAAGGAGAAGCGCGCGACGCGGAACTGGATTTGGCCCGTGCGATGGCGACGCAGGCGGCGGAGCAGGCCGAACTGCGCGTCGCCGAAGCCGCGCTGGCCTCCGCCCGCGCTCAGCGCGACCGCACGGAACGGGACGTGGCGCGCCTGGAAAGCGAGGCCACAGCCTTGCCGGATTCCGATCCGCTGATGGCGCAGCGCGCCAGTGCGCAGGCCGATCAGACGCGCGCGCAGGCCGACCGCGATACCGCCGAAGCCGCGATCGAGGCCGCTGAAAAGGACAGGCAGGCCGCCGCAGATGCGCGCGCGGCGGCGCAAGCCGCGCTGGCTTCGGCCCGCGCGTCCCTCGCCGCACTGGATAGCGAAGCCGCCGCGCTCAAGCGCGCGGTCGATGGCGGCGCAGGCCCCAAGGCCCGCGCTCTGGACGAGATGAAGGCCGCGCCCGGCTATGAACGCGCGCTCGCCGCCGCGCTGGGTGACGATCTCGAAGCACCCGTTTCGGCTGATGGCAAGCGTCGATGGGCCGGGGCAGAGCCGCTGGCGCAGGATCCGCATCTTCCCGCCGGCGCGATGCCGCTCGCCGACCATGTCACCGCGCCCGCTGCGCTTGCCCGCCGCCTGGGCCAGATCGCGGTGGTGGACAGGGATGAAGGCCAGCCGCTCGCCGTGGGGCAACGGCTCGTCACGCGCGATGGGCAGCTGCGCCGCTGGGACGGCTATGTCGCGCTGGAAGGCGGGGCGGCGGCGGCCGAACGGCTGATCCGCCTCAATCGGCTGGACGCGATCGCCGCAGCGCGCCCGGCGGCACAGGCGGAGGCAGACAAAGCCGATGCCGCGCAGCACGACGCAAAAGAGCGCGAGCAGGCCGCGGTCGCCGCACTGTCGGCCGGGCGCACCGCGCTGACGCAAGCGGACCAGCGCCTGCGCGCCGCGCTGCGCGCTGCCGATGAAACGACGACGGCCTTGGAGCGGCTCGCCGGGCGGCGCGAAGCGGTGGAAGAGCGGCTCGCCGCCGCACGCAGCGATCTTCAGCGCGCGCAGGCCGATCATGAAAAGGCGCAGGCCGCGCGTGCGACCATGCCCGATGGCGCGGCGACCGGCCAGCTGGTTGCGACCCTCGGCCAGGCCAGCGAGAAAGCGCGCGCCGCCGTCAGCCAGTTGCAGGCCGATCAGGCGCTGGCCGATCGCGCACTGGACAGCGATCGCGACAGGCAGGCCGCCGCCGATGCAGAGATTAAGGGCTGGCGTGCCCGGGCCGGAGAGGCCGCCAAGCGCATCGCCGCCATGGCCGGGCGCGGCGAAGACATTGCGCAGGAACGCGCTGCGATTGAGGGGGCACCCGATCGCCTGGGCCAGGCGATTGCCGACCTTGAAACGCAAGGATCGACGCTCACCGACGCCGCCGAGCGCGCACGCACCGCTGAACAGGCGGCGGAAGCCGCGCTGCGCCAGGCCGAAGCGCAGGCGGCTCAAGCCGCTGAAACGCTTGCGGCCGCTCGCGAAACCCGCGCCACCGCCGTCGCCCGCGCCGAAGCCGCGGACGAACGCCGGATCGAAACCAATCGCCTGTCGGGTGAACGCTTCGAATGCCCGCCCCCGGTGCTGCCCGAAAAGCTCGGCTTTGCCAGCGCCGACATCCGCATAGCCCAGACCGAACAGGCCGAACATGACCGCTTCGTCGCCGACCGCGAACGGATCGGGCCGGTCAATCTGGTCGCGGCGCAGGAATTGGCGGAGCTGGAAACCAGCCAGGCGACCAGCCGCGCCGAAAGCGCGGAACTCACCCAGGCCATTCATCAATTGCGCGGCTCCATCGGCAGTCTCAACCGGGAGGGGCGCCAGCGCCTGCTTGCCGCATTCGAGGCGGTGGACGGCCATTTCCGCCGTCTCTTCACCACCCTTTTCAACGGCGGCCAAGCGCATCTGGAACTGATCGACAGCGACGATCCGCTGGAGGCGGGGCTGGAAATCATGGCCCAGCCGCCCGGCAAGAAGCTCGCCGCGCTCACGCTTTTGTCGGGCGGCGAACAGGCGCTGACCGCCGTGGCGCTCATCTTCGGCCTGTTCCTCACCAACCCCGCGCCGATCTGCGTGTTGGACGAAGTGGACGCGCCGCTGGACGATGCCAATGTCGAGCGATTCTGCGATCTGCTTGACGCGATGGTGGCGCAAACCAACACCCGCTATCTGATCGTTACGCACAATGCCGTCAGCATGGCGCGGATGCACCGCCTGTTCGGCGTCACCATGGTCGAACCCGGCGTCAGTCGCTTGGTGTCCGTCAACCTGCACGGGGCCGAAGCGCTGCTGGCGGCGGAATAAGGCCAGCGGGTCGCGCCTGGCCCTTGCTCCGGCGCAGCAATCCGCGTCATTCTTCTCCCAGATGACAAGGAGGTCATGTCTTGGTGCATTTGCCGCCCTTCGCGCTGGATCACTGGCTTTCGGCGCACGACTTCGCCGATCCGCCGATTGCCTTCAATCTGGCCTCCAGTACCGGGCCGCGGTGGAGTGTGGCGGACCTGTGTGCGCTGGGCGATCAGCCGCTCGATCTTGGGGATGTTGTTCTGAGCTACGCGCCGCCGGCGGGCACGCCTGCGCTCCGCAGCGCCATAGCCGCCTTTCACGGCGTCGATGCGGACATGGTCGTCGCCACCACCGGCGCATCGGAAGCACTCTCGATCCTCTTCTGCCTCCTTTCCCGACCGGGCGCGCATATCCTGCTGCCCGATCCTGGTTATCCGGCCTATGACGCCGTCGCCCGCGGATGGGGCCTCACCGCCCGAACCTACAGGCTGGAACGCGCGCGCGGCTTTGCCCAGGAAGCGGATGCCATCCTCGCCGATGTCGATCGCGACACCGCGCTGGTCATCGTCAACACGCCGCATAATCCCAGCGGCAGCGTCATGCCCCGCGAAGGCATTGCCCGGCTTGCCGGCGCCCTCGCCGATCGGGGCATCCCCTTGCTGGTGGATGAAGTCTATCACCCGCTCTATTTCGGCCCACCGCAGCAATCGGCCGCGGGCCTGGCCAATGTCATCGTCACCAGCGACCTGTCAAAGTCGTTGTCGCTTCCGGGGCTGCGCACTGGCTGGCTGATCGACGCCGATTCAGAGCGGCGCGCGCGCATCGTCGACGCGCGCAGCTATTTCACAATCAGCGCCTCGCCCCTGCTCGAACGACTCGCCACCCATGCCCTGCATCATAGCCGCCTGATACTCGACATGCTGGCGACCGTTGCAGGCGCGAACCTGACGCGTCTGGATGAATTTATGGATAGCACCGCTAGCGCCCTTGCCTGGGTCCGGCCGTCCGGCGGTACGACCGCCTTCCCCTGGCTGGTGGACGGGCAGGACAGCCGGCCCTTATGCGAGGCGCTGGCAAAACAGGGGGTCTTGCTCGCCCCGGGTGATTGCTTCGGCCACCCCGATCATATGCGGATCGGCTTTGCCCAGCAAGCGGAGGGGTTTGAGGTCGCCCTCGCCCGCTTTGGCGAAACGCTGGACCGGCTGGCTATCGGTTAGGGGCGGCCGAACCAGCCCTTCATTCGGCGGAACAGGCCGCGCTCGCTGATCGGCTCGAACATTTCCTCCGGGCCTTCGGGGTCCAGCACCTCATTATCGGCCAGCCATTCCTGTACCGCATTGAGGTCCGGCGTCCGGTAGGGTCGCAACGTCCGGCCGGGCTTCTGCCGCAATTCCTCGACGCCCGCGATCAGCCCCCGCTCGGCGATCACCGCTGCCACCCGCTCCAGCGGAAGGTCAAGATGTTCGGCGATCAGGTCGTCGCGAATGCGCAGGATCGTCTTTTGTCGGTCCGCATTGGCGGGCAGCGCGGTGTCGATGCAGATGTCGCATTCGGTGTCCAGCCGCAGCGAACGATTGTTCATGTTGGACGACCCCACCCGGATCAGCCGGTCATCGACGATCAGGATCTTGGCATGGACATAGATTGGCGCGCCGCGCTGGGTGAAGGGGTGATAGAGGCGCAGGCGGCCATGCGGATCGCGCGCCTTCAAGGCCTCGACCAGCCGAGCGCGCGCCGAATCCATCGCCTGGCTTTCCAGCCAGCCATCGGCCTGCTGCGGGTTGATGATGACGAATTCCGGTCCGTCCGGCTCAGCCAGCCGTTTGGCGATCGCCTCGGCAATACGGCGCGATGCAAAATACTGGCTTTCGGCATAGACGTGCCGTTTCGCCAGCGCGATCTGGTTGAGATACAGTTGCTCGATCTCGGTCAGGCCGTCCTGATCGTCCATTTCGGGCGCAGTGCGGGCAATGGCGACATCGACATTTTCAAACTGCACCGGCAAGGTTTCGGGCCAGCATTCATAGCTGCCCGTCACCGGCTCCAGCTCCTCGCCGCCCGCACCCTTCCATCGCGCGCGGGCATGGTCGCCCAGCGCTGCGGCGACCGGGCCCTTCAGCGCCGTGGTCGCGTCATGCCAGGGGCCATAGGGCGATCCGTCGGGATGGTGCCGGCCATATTCCTCATCACGATGATGGCGCGTGTCCCACCGGTCGCCGGTCATGTCGATGCCACCGCAAAAGGCGAAACAATCGTCGATGACGACAATCTTCTGGTGATGCGATGCGGCGGGCGGATGATGGCTGTCCAGCTTCACGGTGACGCGTGGGTGCGCCATCCATTTAAGCGTGGTGAAGAAATTGGTAGGCCGGGCCATCGCCTTGATCGCGCCAACATCCCAGCGCAGCAGATAGATTTCCAGCTCCGGCGTTTGATCGACCAGCCAGCTGATGAATTCACCGATCGTGGTCGGCGCGCCATCATGCGCTTCCTCCTCGCGCACCAGGCTGATCGCTGCATCGAAGTCCCATCCGATCAGCATGATACGGCGCTTCGCCTTCATCATCGCGGCCCGCGCGTGACGAAAATAGGTGTCCGCGTCGATGACCACGCTGGCCTTGTCGGCCCGCTCGATCCGCCAACAATCGGCGCCCGGCTGAGGCGTCATGCAGCGCTTCCCACGGTGAGGCAGCCCAGGAACATCAGGAAACCGGCAAAGCGGTTGGAGCGGAATTTAAGCAGCGGGTCGATCCCGTCCTCCTTCAACGTGCCGACCTGCCACATCAGGTGCGCCGCCATCGGCAGCAATGCCGCCAGTGCCAGGCCCTGCCCGCGCACCAGCCAGATCGCAGTCGCCCATAGCGACAGCGCGGCCAGATAGCAAAACGTCACGCCCGCGCGCACATGGCGCCCCATCGACAGCGCGCTGGACCCGATCCCGATCAATGCGTCATCCTCCCGGTCCTGCAAGGCATAGATGGTGTCATAGCCAATGACCCAGAAGATGGATCCTGCGTAGAGAAGAAGGCCAGGCGTCGTCAGCGCGCCCGCCACCTCGCTCCATCCCACCAGGCATGCCCAGGAAAAGACGAGACCCAACCAGACTTGCGGCCACCCGGTGATGCGTTTCATGAAGGGGTAGGCCGCGACCAGCGCCAGGCTGCAAAGCGCGACGACCTGCGCATAGGGGCGCAGCTGCACCAGCACAACCAGCCCGACGAGGCAGAGCGCGAGCAGCCAGACCCAGGCAGTCTTGAGCGCCATCGTCCCGCTCGCAAGCGGCCGCGCGGCAGTGCGCGCGACCTTGAGGTCCAGGTCGCGATCGACAATGTCGTTGAACACGCATCCCGCGCCGCGCATGGCGATACTGCCCAGCAGCAGCCAAGCGATCAGCGGCCATCGTGCAAAGCCCCCGCCAGCCAAGGCAACCGCCCAGGCGCCCGGCCAGAACAGCAGCCACCAGCCGATCGGCCGGTCCAGCCGCGCCAGTTGCGCCAGCATGCGAGGCGTTGGGGGCAACCGCGCCAGCAGACTGCGCGCCTGGCTGTCGGGGACGATGGTATCAGTCATGCGCTCCAACTAACGACTGCGTCGCGATCCGAAAAGCCCGTTCGGCCTGTCGCATATAGGCCTCGCCTTACCAGCTTGGGACATTTCTGCGAAATTTTGGCGCATAGTGGTCGGGTAAGAGGAATAACGCTCATGAGAAAGACCGACATCGCTTGGAGCCGCTTCGGCCTAGGCCCCAGGCCGGGCGATGAGCCACTGACCGATCCGATCGGGTGGTTGCGCGATCAGATGGACGATTACCGCCCCGACCTTGCCAGCACTGGTGCGCTGGCGTCGCGCGCGCGCATAATCGCTGACTTTCATGCTCTTCGCACCGCGCGCAAGCAAGCGATGCAGGCTGCGTCCATGGCGGGCGACGCCAAGGTGAAAGTAGCTCAGCTTCCGCAAAGCCGACAATTTCGCGGCCATTATGAGGCTCAAGCCGCTGTGCGGATTCGCGCCGCCGTGGCCAGCGAAACGCCATTTGTCGACCGTCTGGTCCATTTCTGGTCGAATCATTTTGCGGTGTCGATCGACAAGCCGCTTGTGCTTGGCCTTGCCGGATTGATGGAGTTCGAGGCGATACGCCCTCATGTCCTCGGCCGGTTCGAAGACATGCTGCTTGCCGTCGTCCAGCACCCTGCAATGCTGCTTTATCTGGATCAGGTACAATCCATTGGCCCCAAGAGCCAATTCGGACAGAAAATAGCCGCTCGTGGCAGAAATCAGGGCCTGAATGAAAATCTGGGGCGCGAAATACTGGAACTTCACACGCTGGGCGCGCGCAGCGGGTACAGCCAGAGCGATGTGACCGAACTGGCCCGTGCGCTGACAGGCTGGACCGCCGTTGGCCTGGGCAACGGCCCGGTGCAACGACTGACCACGCGGCTAGGGGGCGAACCGGGCGATTTCCTGTTTGCGCCACCCCTTCATGAACCGGGGAAGCGCACGATTCTCGATCGAACCTACCCGCAGGCGGGAATGCAGCAGGTCCGCGCCATTCTGACCGACCTGGCCCGCCATCCGGCGACAGCGCGGCATCTTGCCACCAAGATTGCGCGACATTTCATCGCCGACGCCCCCCCCGCTCCCCTGGTGGCGCGCTTGGAGACAGTCTATCTGGAAAAGGGTGGAGACTTGCGCGCGGTCTATGCGGCGCTCATCACTGCGCCCGAGGCCTGGGCCAACACCGAATCGAAATTCCGCACCCCCTGGGACTGGCTGATCGGCGCATTTCGCTTGCAAGGTGGCGTGCCCGAAATGCCTGACAATCCCGATCAGGCCGACCATCAACTCGCTGGCCTCTTCGCGCAGCTTGGCCAACCCATTTGGCAACCGGGGTCTCCTGCCGGTTTCGCCGACTCTGCGGGGGACTGGGCCGGGCCGGAGGCACTTTTCCGACGCGTAGAGGTTGCGCAAAGGCTTGCCCGACACACATCTCCGGCAACTGACCCCCGCGAGGTTGCCGGTCGGGTTTTTGGCGAGGCGCTTCGTCCCGCGACCGCACAGGTAGTCGCTCGGGCGGAAAGCCCGCAACAAGGCATGGCATTGCTGCTGGTCGCGCCAGAAATGATGAGGAGATAGGACATGCTGGATCGACGCCGATTTCTTGGCGCCGCTGGCGCGCTTGCCACGACAGCCTTATTGCCCCGCATCGCCTATGCAGGGCCTGC
The DNA here is from genome assembly GCF_000153545.1 of Sphingomonas sp. SKA58. NCBI lineage: Bacteria > Pseudomonadati > Pseudomonadota > Alphaproteobacteria > Sphingomonadales > Sphingomonadaceae > Sphingomonas > Sphingomonas sp. SKA58. The sequence continues at coordinate 111,872 of NZ_CH959306.1, read as the reverse complement.
AGCCACGGAACAACGCTTCGTCTTCATCATCCAGCGCGGTGCGGCCGATGGCCTTCATATCCTTGCACCCACCGGCGATCCAGCCTTCCTGAAGCAGCGCGGTGTTATGGCCGACACTTTGCTGGGCGGAGAAGTGCTGGGTGAATCCTTCTTCACCCTGCATCCTTCGCTGAAGCGGGTCGGACTGCTCGCCAAACAGAAACAGGCGCGTTTCGTTCATGCCAGCGCCTCGGCCTATCGCGACCGCTCCCACTTTGACGGGCAGAATGTTCTGGAGAGTGGTGGGCGACAACCCTACACCGAAAAAACCGGCTGGGTAGGCCGGCTGCTGATGCAATTGCCGGCCATGCAGGACCGGGCCATGGCCATCGCGCCATCCGTGCCCATGGCAATGCGAGGTTCCACGCAGGTCGCGACTTATGCGCCATCGGCACTTTCCGATGCGTCTGATGATATTATGACGCGCATTTCAGCCCTATATGCTGATGATGCGCAGTTGGCATCGCTTTGGGACAGCGCGCGCGCCACGCACGAACTCGCGGACAATCTCGACCTGGACGGACACCGCGGTGCCGCCGCTATCGGCATGCTCGCCGGGCAGATGCTGGCGCAACCCGACGGTGCGCGGATCATGATGATGGAAAGCGATGGGTGGGATATGCACAGCTCACAGGCACCGCGCATGGCAATGCAACTCAAGAATCTCGATGCCATGATCGCTTCGCTCGCCGACGGATTGGGTGCTGCCTGGACAAAAACGCTGGTGATTGTCGCGTCCGAATTCGGTCGAACCGTTGCGATAAATGGGACAGCAGGCACTGATCATGGCACAGGTGGGCTGATGATGCTGATGGGCGGCGCATTGGACGGGGCTGGGCGGGTCGAAGCAGACTGGCCTGGACTAAACCCGGCCGCATTGCTCGATGGCCGCGACCTGAGACCGACCATCGCTGCCGAAGCTGTCATTGGCGCTTCTCTGGCCGCGCATTTCGGCTTGGATCCTGAGCGGCTGATGGCCCGCCTATATCCCTCTCAACCTGGGCTGAAGCCGTTTCGAGCCTAACTGCCGCTCGACAGGCGCATCACGGTGCGGCAAGAGCTTGCCGATGACCGCCACCCCCGCCTGGCCGCCGCAGAGCGCCCCGCGTTTGCATGTCGAAACGCAATTGGGCGACGGCGTTGCCGTGCCGGTGGATGGCAACCCGGCCCATTATCTGATCAGCGTCATGCGGGTGAAGCCGGACGATATCGTCTTGCTGTTCGACGGCCGCTCGGGCGAATGGGCGGCGCGCGCGCGCGACATTCGCAAGCGGGATCTGGTGCTGGAATGCGTGGCGCAGACCAGGGCGCCCGAGCAGGTCCCTGACTATTGGCTGTGCTGCGCGCCCATCCGCAAGGGCCGCATCGACCTGATCGCGGAAAAAGCGTGTGAACTGGGCGTCGCCAAGCTGCAACCGGTGCTGACCCGCCGCGCTGTCGTCGACAAGTTGAACCTTGATCGGCTGCACGCGCATCTGGTCGAAGCGGCTGAACAATGCGGACGCACCGCCCTGCCCGATCTGGGCTCGCTGATGAAGCTGGACGCGCTCCTTGGCAATTGGGACAGCCGCCGCCATCTTTTCTTCGCGGACGAAAGCGGTGGCGCGCCGCTGGAACAGACGCTGCGCGCCCATCCCGGCCCCGCCGCGTTCCTGGTCGGGCCAGAGGGCGGATTCGACCCGCAGGAGCGGGACGCGATCCAGGCGATGCCGGGCGCCGTGGCCGTATCGCTCGGCCCGCGCATTCTGCGCGCCGAAACCGCCGCCATCGCGGCGACATCAGCCTGGATGGCGATCAACGGCGACTGGAACTAGTTTCGTTTCGCTATCTTCTTGCCTTGCCAGCGGTGGCAACTTATCTGATCGCGGCCGGTCCGGTTTGACGCGCCGGGGGGAAGCACTAAGGGCGTGGCATGAGCACAAGAACCGACTCAGCGGGTCATGATCCCGTCATCGAAAGCCGCGACCAGCTGATCGCGGCCTTTGCCAAGGGCGAAAAGCCCAAGGACCGCTGGCGCATCGGCACCGAGCATGAAAAATTTGTCTACGACCGCAGCGATCATCATGCCCCGTCCTATGAGGAAAAGGGCGGCATTCACGCGCTGTTGCTTGGCCTCACCCGCTTTGGCTGGGAACCGGTCTATGAAGGCGGCAAGATCATCGCCCTGTCGGGCAGCGACGGCACGATCAGCCTGGAGCCCGCTGGCCAGCTCGAACTGTCGGGGGCGCCGCTGGAAAATCTGCACCAGACCTGCGCGGAGACGGGCCGGCATCTGGAACAGGTGAAATATGTCGGCGACCAGCTGGGCCTTGGCTTCCTTGGCCTTGGCATGTGGCCGGACAAGAGCCGGTCCGACCTGCCGATCATGCCCAAGGGCCGCTATGCGATCATGCTGCGGCATATGCCGCGCGTCGGATCGCTTGGCCTCGACATGATGCTGCGGACCTGCACCATCCAGACCAATCTGGATTATGCCAGCGAAGCAGACATGGCGCAGAAGTTTCGCGTCAGCCTGGCGCTGCAACCGCTGGCGACCGCGCTGTTCGCCAATTCGCCCTTTACCGACGGCAAGCCCAACGGCTTCCTGTCCTATCGCAGCCACATCTGGTCAGATACCGACCCGGCGCGTACCGGCATGCTGCCCTTCGTGTTCGAAGACGGCTTTGGCTATGAACGCTATGCCGACTATGCACTCGATGTGCCGATGTATTTCGTCTACCGCGACGGCAAATATATCGATGCGGCGGGCCTTAGCTTCCGTGACTTTCTGGACGGCAAATTGTCCGTTCTGCCGGGTGAAAAGCCGACCGAGAAGGATTGGGAGGATCATTTGTCCACCGCCTTCCCCGAAGTGCGGATGAAAAGCTTTCTGGAAATGCGCGGCGCGGACGGCGGGCCGTGGAACCGAATCTGTGCGCTGCCTGCGCTATGGGTCGGCCTGCTCTACGATAGCCAAGCGCTCGATGCGGCCTGGGACGTGGTGAAGGACTGGAGCATGGAAGAGCGGCAGGCGCTGCGCGATTCCGTCCCCAAACTGGGCCTCGACGCGCCGGTCGGCGGCGGCCGCAAGTTGCGCGACATTGCGCGCGAGGTGATCGACATCGCCCGCTCGGGGCTTGCCGCGCGCGCGCGCCTCAATGGGTCGGGCGACAATGAGACCGGCTATCTGTCCTTCCTGGAAGACGTCGCCGCATCGGGCAAGACCAATGCCGAACGCTTGCTCGATTGCTATCATGGCGAATGGCAGGGCGACCTTAGTCGCGTCTATGCCGGTGAAAGCTTCTGACCTTTATTCGGCCGGTTGCTCGCTGATCTGGACCTTACGCTTGCGCCCGGTTGCCCAGGCGATGAAGCGGGGCACCGGCGCGTTGCGCTCCATCCAGTCGCTATAGGCGCGATAATCGGGATCAGCCGACAAATGCCGCTCCTCGGTCTTGGCGCGCCAATAATAGACCGCGTTGGTAAGCGCCAGCATCGCGCAGTTGCGCACCATGTCGGTAACGGAGCCCGTGACCGTCAGAAACGGCAGCGAGGCGAACCACCAAAAGAGATTTTTCGACAGATAGGCCGGATGGCGGGTCCATCGATAGGGGCCATGGGTTAATATGCCGCGATGGGTGAGGTTGGAAAAGCGGATGCCGAACGCCACGGTCGCCCAGGCATAGATAGCGGTCAGCAGGACCAGCCAGCCGCCCAGGATCCATTGCAGCGCCGTTGATCCCTGTGTCCAGACGTCCCATTCCGCGCCGCCGGAATGATAGTCAAGCGGCCCGCCATTGCCCATCAGGACGAAGGGTGGGTAGCAGATCAGCGCCGCCAGCCAGCCGCTGAGATAAGGATTGGCGGTGCGGATGTGGGAATCGAGCGGCTTGAAGGTCAGGATGTAACCGACAGTCGCCAGGCACACGTCCACCATGAACATGATCGCGATCAGGAAGCCCGCGAGCGCCACCGGGTGGGACATCGCATCGCTGACCCGCCATTCGACCACGCTGGCGAAATTGCCTGGAACGATCGAGACCATGAAAGCCAAGAAGAAGCCCTTGACCGCCCAGGCACGGGCGTGATTGGCCACCTGCACCATGTCCGCCGCGCCAGCCGCGCCGCCGATCACCCACTGCCCGAAACTATAGGTGGCATCACGCGGGTCGATCAGCCGTCTGTCGACCCAGAGAATGTAGGGGATGGACGCTATCAGCATCCAGGGCGCCGCATTCATGAACAGGTCCATGGAAAAGCGGTAATTGCCGCTCCAATACCAGCGCGCGATGCAATAGAAGATGGCGATGGCAAGCCATGTCGCCCACAGGCCGGCGATCTTGACGATGCTGATGTCCAGCACGTCTCGAACGGGTCGGGGCGGCGTGATCCAGTCTATGCCCGTCGATGCGTTGCGATGCACCTTGTCGACGATCAGCGACCACAGGACCATCGGTACGCCGCAGGCCACGACTGCCGCCAGGCCGGCATTGGGACCGTTCATGCCATAATGGCGGGCGACGATGGTCCATAGCGCAAGCCCCGCAAGGCCGGCTAGGCCGACACCATGGCTGACGGCGGACCGGGGACAGGAATCACTCTTCGACATGGGCGCCATGCCTAGCAGAAAAGCGTAAGCAAGCGATGAAGGCGCTTGCGCACGGACGACATACTCAGGCCAGCAGCCACGCCTCCGCTACTGCCGCATCGTCGAAAAAGGCGACGCCCTCCCGGTCGGTCAGGCGCTGCGCCTGCAACCGGGCGAGTGTCGATCCGCAGAGGAAGGCGAGCTTGCGGGACCGGATATCGGGCGCGGCCATCACTGATCCAAAGGCCGCGACGACGTCCTGCGCCTGGATCTTCATGTCGCGGATATCGACCAGCGTCAGCTGACCGGGATGCGCCACAAGTCGAAGTTCCGCACGATAGTCCGCCGCGAAAGACTGAACATCCGACTGATCGAAAAAACCGCCCATGTGGACGCGGATCATGCCCCGCGCCGGGTCGGCCCTGATCTCATATCGCGCGTCCACATCCCTCTCCCGTCCTGCACTGCGCTCGATTATCCGGACGGTTCGGGCCTGGTCTTTTACAAGACCGCGGCCACCAACCCCCTCGCTTGTGCTTCATTGGCTTCCAGATACCAGTTTTCCGGCGCCTTCTGTAGCACCTCGTCCATCGTGACCTGCGATCCCAGGATCAGGTTCTGGAACCCTTCATTCTGGATCGCGATCGATGTTTCGATCTCGTGGATATTGGCCTTGAGCGTGGCGATGCAGGTGGACAGCGGGCCGGACAGGTTCACCGTCTTGGTGATCAGCCGTTCGTGGATCATCACCCGCGTCCCGCGCGTCAGATATCGATTTTCCGTCGCAAAAAAGCTCATGAAGGTCGCGCCCGCAGAATAGACGGCGGTCTTGCCCAGAAACACCAGTCGCCGATCGGGATAGAGGTCCGAATGGAACCGGATATCCTCACCCATCATGCGCGCGATTTCCGGGTCGCCGCCCAGCGTCGAAATCTCGACCACCACCAGCCCCTGTTGCGGCGCGCCGGTGAGGCAGTTCTTGAAATGCAAATACATGCCGTGATCCACCACGCCAGACAGTGCGATGGCGGGGAATTCGAAATCCTTGGGCGACAGCAGCGGAGCATTCATGGGATTATCCTTGGTCAGAGTCGGGCTGCAATACGCGCGGGCATGCAAAAGGTGCCGTGCTTTGGGACTGGTATGTGATGGCGCAGCCTGTAAAGAACAGATCATGACCATGGGACAGCGGGCATGATTGCGAAACTCAGGGGGCTTTTGGACAGCACCGGCATTGACCATGCGGTGATCGACGTCGGCGGCGTCGGCTATCTTGTCGGCGCGTCGTCGCGCACATTGGCGGCGTTGGGGCCGGTCGGCGAAGCCGTGACGATCCACACCGAAATGCTGGTGGCCGAAGATTCGATCCGGCTGGTCGGCTTCGCCCGTGCAGACGAGCGCGACTGGTATCGGCTGCTGACTCATGTGCAGGGCGTGGGATCGCGCGTCGCGCTCGCAATCCTCTCGGCATTGGAGCCGGCCGAGCTGCATCGCGCGGTTGCGACAGGCGACAAGGCGATGGTCACGCGCGCCAATGGCGTTGGCCCCAAGCTGGCGCAGCGTATCGTCAATGAACTGAAAGACAAGATCGGCGCTGCGCCTGCTGGCGGCCCGATCGGCGTGGGCGGCGCGGTGGCGATGCCCGTGGGCAATATGAGCACCGATGCCCTGTCCGCGCTTCAGAATCTCGGCTTCAAGCCCGCCGAAGCGAGCGCCGCCGTCGCAGCGGCCGAAGGGGAACTGGGTGAAGGCGCCAGCCTTGACGCACTGGTGCGCCTGGCGCTGCGAAAGGCGGCGAAGTGACGGACGACCGCCTGCTCACCCCCGCGCGCCGGCCCGAAGATGTGGACGCGGCGCTGCGTCCCAAATCGCTGGACGAATTTGTCGGCCAGCAGGCTGCACGCGAAAATCTGCGCATCTTCATCCAGGCGGCAAAGTCGCGTGGCGATGCGCTGGATCATGTGCTGTTTTTCGGCCCGCCGGGCCTGGGCAAGACGACGCTGGCGCAGATCGTCGCCAAGGAAATGGGCGTGGGCTTTCGCGCCACGTCGGGCCCGGTCATCGCCAAGTCGGGCGATCTGGCCGCCCTGCTCACCAATCTGGACGAAGGGGATGTCCTGTTCGTCGACGAAATCCACCGGCTGAATCCAGCGGTCGAAGAAGTGCTCTATCCCGCGATGGAGGACCGCGCGCTCGACCTGATGATCGGCGAAGGCCCGTCCGCACGATCGGTGCGGATTGACCTGCCGCGCTTTACGCTGGTCGGCGCGACGACGCGGCAAGGGCTGCTGACGACGCCGCTGCGCGATCGGTTCGGCATCCCGGTCCGGCTGCAATTTTATACGGTCGAGGAACTGGAGCGGGTCGTGCGCCGCGCCGCGCATCTGCTTGATCTGTCCATCACATCCGACGGCGCGGTCGAAATCGCGCGCCGATCGCGCGGGACCCCGCGCATCGCCGGACGATTGCTGCGCAGGGTACGCGACTTCGCCAATGTCGCGGGCGCGCCCGCTGTCGACAGGCAAGTGGCTGACAGCGCACTGCAACGGCTGGAGGTCGACCAGCTTGGCCTCGACCTCATGGACCGGCGCTATCTGATGATGATTGCCGATATCTATCGCGGCGGCCCGGTCGGCGTCGAAACGCTCGCAGCCGGCCTGTCGGAAGCACGCGACACGATCGAGGAAGTGATCGAGCCCTATCTGATCCAGCTTGGTCTGATCGCCCGGACCGCGCGCGGCCGATGCCTCAACGGCCCGGGCTGGAAGCATCTCGGCCTCCATCCGCCGCAGGATGTGCAGAACGGCCTGTTCGACTGACGCAACCGTGCAAAAGGCATAGCCGTTACGGCAGGGGGCGTTTATAGCCTTGAAACATGCACAGGCGCGCGCCAGACGCGCCGGAAACCGCAGGAGTTGAGCCTTGAGGGCGATCGAGAAATTTCCCAACCTTGTCACCATGTTCTTCACCCGCGCCAAGGAAAAGGGTGACACGCCCTTCCTGTGGCGCAAGAGCGATGGCCAGTGGCACTCGCTCAGTTGGACCGAAGTCGCGCGTCAGGTGGCAGCGCTCGCCGCCGCTCTCAAGGCACAGGGGTTGAAACCGGGCGATCCGGTCATGCTGGTGAGCGAGAACCGGCCCGAATTCTGCATCGCCGACTTGGCGATCATGGCGGCCGGCTGCGTCACCGTGCCGACCTACACCACCAACACAACGCGCGATCATCAGCATATTTTGACTGACAGCGGCGCGCGCGCGGTCATTGTGTCGACAGCCAAGCTGGCGCAGGCGCTGATGCCCGCAGTCATCCGCTCGCAGGCCGATTTCGTCATCGGCATGGAGCCGCTGCGCGGTGCGCAGGGCAGCTGCGCCTGCCATCTTTGGGCCGATCTGATCGCGGCGCATGCCGGCGACCCCGCCGCCGATGTCGACATTGTCGCCGCAACGCAGACCGCGACGCGCGAGGATCAGGCCTGCATCATCTACACTAGCGGCACGGGCGGCGCGCCGCGCGGCGTGATGCAGCATCATGGCGCGATCCTGCTCAATTGCGAGGGCGCGGGCGCAGTCGTGACCGAGGATTTCGGCTGGGGCGATGAAGTCTTCCTGTCCTTCCTGCCGCTCAGCCACGCCTATGAACATAGCGGCGGCCAGTTCCTGCCGATGCTGCTGGGCGGACAGATTTATTATGCCGAAGGGCTGGAAAAGCTCGCCAGCAATATCGAGGAAGCGCGGCCGACCATCATGGTCGTCGTGCCGCGCCTGTTCGAAGTGCTGCGCGCGCGTATCATCAAGTCGATCGAGAAACAGGGGAAGTTCCCCACCTATCTGCTGAACCAGGCGCTGCGCATCGCTGCCAAGGAACAGGCGGGCAAAGGCTCCATCCTCGACGCGCCGATGAAGGCGTTGCTCGCCCGCACGCTCATCCCCAAGGTTCGTGCGCGCTTTGGCGGACGGATGAAGGCCTTGGTATCAGGCGGTGCGCCGCTGAACCCGGACGTGGGCCTGTTCTTCCAGGCGATGGGCCTCACCCTGCTGCAAGGCTATGGCCAGACCGAGGCAGGTCCGGTCGTCAGCTGCAACCGGCCGCGCGCCGGCATCGCCATGGATACGGTCGGGCCGCCGCTCGACGGCGTCGAAGTCAAGATTGCCGACGATGGCGAAATTCTGGTGCGCGGCGAACTGGTGATGCACGGTTATTGGCGCAATCCGGCCGAAACCGAAAAGGTGCTCAAGGACGGCTGGCTGCATACCGGCGACATTGGCGAGATCGACGCACGTGGCCGCATTCGCATCACGGACCGCAAGAAAGACCTGATCGTCAACGACAAGGGCGACAATGTCTCCCCGCAAAAGGTGGAGGGCATGCTGACACTGCAACCCGAAATCGGCCAGGCCATGGTCCATGGCGACCGCCGCCCCTATCTGGTCGGGCTGGTCGTGCCGGATGCTGAATGGACGCGCGAATGGGCGGAACATCAAGGCGTGCCGATGGACGCCGTGGGCGCTCTGCCGGCATACCAGGCGGCGCTGCGGGCTGCGGTCAACCGCGTCAATGACGACCTGTCCGTGATAGAACGGGTGCGCCGCTTCATATTGGCCGACGAACCTTTCGCCATCGACAATGAGGAGCTGACCCCCTCCATGAAGATCCGCCGCCATATCATCCGCAAACGCTATGCGGATCGCCTGGACGCCCTTTATAAAAATTGACCGGGAGCGGCCGGACGCTTCCTCGCGCTATTTCTTCGGCGTGCGGTAGGGAATGAAATCCCCGAGTGCGCAGGCGCCCGAGGTGATGCCCGACATCGGGCTCGCCGTTGTCGTCAAATCGCCCCGGCACATTTGCGATCCGAAACTGCGGACGATCATAATGTCGCCGCGGGTCAGGCCATTGCAACTGCCGATCAGCTCATTCTTGTAGATCAGCTTGCTACTGGCCCGATACAACAGCACGTTATTGCTGATGACGCGCAAATTGGTCTGCGGCACACGGCTGATACAACTTTGCGGCTCACCCGCCACCTTGCCGGCCAATGCCTCGTCCAGTTCGGCCATCTGCTTTGGCGTCAGCGGCTTTGGCTCGTAATTGCCGGCGCATCCCGCCAGCAGCAACGGCATCATCATGAACATCCAGGCGCGCATCTCCGTCTCTCCTTCTTGGCCATTCTCAATGACGGAACCGGGGTCCGTAATCCGTCAGGCCGCATCCTTGGCGGCGCGACGTTCGGCCAGCTGATCGGCGTCGCGCGCACGCATGAAAATATTGGTTTCCCGTTCCGCACCGATGCTGGTCGGCACAGTGGGTTCGCCACGCGCCCGCGCCGCTTCCACCGCTTCCATCCGCTGTTTCAGTGCGACATTGTCAGGTTCCACGCCCAGCGCAAAACGCCCGTTTGCTAGCGTATATTCATGGGCGCAATAAATTTGCGTGTCGTCGGGCAGGGCTGCCAGCCGCTGCATGTTGGCGAACATCTGCGCCGCCGTGCCTTCGAACAGCCGCCCGCACCCCATGGCGAATAACGTATCCCCGACAAAGGCCATCCGATCGTCGGACAGGTGATAGGTTATATGCCCCGCCGTATGCGCCGGCATGGCCATCACTTGCGCGATATGATCGCCGATGCGAACATTGTCGCCCTCCCCCACCAGCCTGTCGAGCATGTCGATCCGTTCCGCTTCGGCGGCGGGGCCAGTCACGGTGCATCCCGTCGCTGCCTTGATCGCGGCATTGCCGCCGGTATGGTCGCCATGCCAGTGCGTGTTCCAAATCTGGCCGATCCGCCAACCGCGTGCCTGCGCAGCCTCCAGCACAGGATCGGCCACTGCCGGATCGATCACGACGGTATCGCCGCTCGCGCTATCATGCATCAGCCAGATATAATTATCGGACAGCGCCGGGATGCGCATAACCTCGAGCATGATTACCACACTCCTGTATTGGGCATGGATGCCCAGGGCTCAGCCGGCGGCAAATGGCCGTCCTGCAGCAACTCGACCGAGATATTGTCGGGCGATCGCACGAAGGCCATATGTCCATCGCGCGGGGGGCGGTTGATCGTCACGCCCGCATCCATCAGGCGCTGACAGGTTTCGTAGATATTTTCGACGCGATAGGCGAGATGCCCGAAATTGCGTCCGCCCTCATAAACTTCGGCGGGGCTGCCATCCTCCGCCGGCCAATTATAAGTCAGTTCCACCTGCGCATCCTCATCCCCCGGCGCAGCGAGGAACACCAGCGTGAAGCGGCCCTGTTCATTGTCTAAGCGACGGACTTCGCGCAGGCCGATCAACTCGAAGAAGGCCTTGGTCTTTTCGACGTCAGCAACGCGAATCATGCTATGCAAATATTTGGGCAATTCCGCCTCCGTTCGTCGCTATAAAGCAACGGTTCATCTTTAGAGTGACAGTCTGCGCATCAAGATAAGAACGCGACCAGTTGAACGAAAGGGGCAGCATCATGGACATGCGGGACAAGGTGTTTCTGGGCAGCGCGGCGCTGCTGGCTTTTGGCGCGATCGCCGGGGGCTATTTGCTGGGCGACGGGTTGCGGCGCGCCAAGGCCGCCGACCGGTCGGTCACGGTCCGGGGCTTGGCGGAAAAGGACGTGACTGCCGATCTCGCCACATGGTCTATCAGCTATTCGGCCACGGGCTTTGACCTGCCGACCGTCCGCAGCGAAATCGATAACAACACGCGGGAATTGCGGGCCTATTTCACGCAACTCGGTTTCAAGTCGGATGATCTGACGCCCGTTGGCGCGGGCGTCAATCAATGGCTCAACAATGGCGTCAACACGATCACCATCACGCAGCGCATGTTGCTGCGCACGACCGACATCGCTCGCGCGCAGAAGGCGGTAGCCCAGCAATTCGACCTGGTCCGCCGAGGCGTGACGCTGCAGGAGGGGTCCGGCATGCGCTACAGCTTCACCAAGCTCAACGACATCAAGCCGCAAATGGTGGCGGCGGCGACCCGCGACGCCCGGGCCGCCGCCGAACAATTCGCCAAGGATTCAGGCGCTGGCGTAGGCGGGATCAAGAGCGCCACCCAGGGGTATTTCTCAATCGATGCGCGTGATGGCGAAAGCAGCGAAGGCGGCAGCGACACGCCCTACAAGAAGGTCCGTGTCGTCACCACCGTCGACTTCTACTTGCGCTAAAGACCTTATTTGCGGTCGTCACCGATGATCGCACCGGCCGTGCCGCCGATCACCGCGCCCTCGGTCGTGCCCAGCCCGGTCGCGTCGCCAACCACTGCGCCGCCCGCGCCCCCGATCAGTCCGCCGGCGGTGGCGCCACGCGAGCAGGCACCGGTGGCGAGCGCGCCCGCGACCAGCAGGCCGATCGCCATGCTTCGCTTGATATTGCTGTCCATGTCGCTGTCTCCTTTGTCTGACCCACCGCGCACCGCGAACGGCCGATGCTTGGCCCCGGTTCCGTGACAAAATCTTGCTGACAGCCTCGCTTGGCTCTTATCGGGCGGTCGCAACGCCCGCCGGTAGTCGTGACAGATTATCGGCCGCAGCCTTCCCGGCAACGCTTTCGGGTGCGATTCTGACGGCCCGCTCCCACGCCGACCTGGCGACATCTTCATGATCGGTCAGGATCGCGATATTGCCCTCCTCCAGTGCCACGGAGGCATCGTCGGGCGATAACTGCACGGCCCGCGCGATGTGCGCCTGCGCCAGCCGCATTTCCCCCTGCCGCCGCGCCAGGGTTGCCGACAAAAGCCAGGCGAGCGGATCACGGGACGCCTGCGCCAGCGCGAAATCTATCGATTCCCGCGCCGCATCCGCATCGCCCAGTGCGACCAATGCCCGCGCGCGGTCCAGATGCACCTCGCCCTTTTCCAGTCCATCGGGCATGCCCCGCGCGAGGGCAGCGTCAAAATCCTGCCGCGCCTTGGCAGCATCCCCGCTCGCTAGCGCAGCATTGCCCGCCTGCGCCCACAGACGCGCGCTCTGCGCCACTTCCCCCTGGCGTTCCGCTTCCTCGGCCGCCTGTTCAAAGGCGACGATCGCAGGCACCCAGCGCTCCGCGCGCGTATAGGCGAACCCCATGCAATCGCGCGCGTAGAAACTGCCGCCGTCGATCCGCCATTTCTGCGCAAACGCGACCCCGGCTTCGGACGAGTCCAGCGCTGCGTCCAGACAGGCCTGGAACGGCGCAGCGAATTTTTCGGGAACCGGGATCTTCCCATCACCGCGGGCCGCCAACGGGTTCGACGCCGCAGCAGCGGCAGCGGCCTGTTCCTGCTGTTTTTCTCGTCGGCTGCGATTCATCACCGCCTCGATTTCGGGATCATAGGCCTGAAGCAACAGCGGAAGAAAAAAGAGCATCAGGATTTGTCCAGCAGGCTGGCGACAGTGCGGATCAACAGGGCGATGTCGCTGTCGCGCGAAAGGCGATGGTCGCCATCCTTAATCAGCAGCGTCTGCACATCGGATGAACGCAGCCGCTCGGCCGTCCGCACCGCTATGTCCCACGGCACGACGGGGTCACACTGTCCCTGCAACAGCCGCACGGGGCAATCGATGGCAATGACATCCTTCAGGAGCAGGAGTGCCTGGCCCGATTGCCAGAAAGCCAGCGTCGTCACATAGGGCTGATCGCCATAAGGGGTCGGCTCCTCAATTCGCCCCTCGGTATGCAGCAACGCCTTATCCGCATCGGTAAAGCCCCATTGCGTGAAATCGGGCGCCGCGGCGATACCCACGATGCCGGCCACGCGTTCCGGGCGCGCCAGAGCGACCAGCAAGGCCAGCCAACCGCCCATGGACGATCCCACCAACACGACCGATCCTTTGATCAGCCGGTCGATCAGCAACAGCACATCATCGCACCAGCTGGCGAGTGTGCCGTCCGCAAATCGCCCTTCGCTCGCGCCATTGCCCGCATAATCGAGGCGTAACATCGCGCGCCCCTGCGCCCTTGCCCAACCGGACAACGCCACGGCCTTGCCACCTTCCATGTCGGACATATACCCCGGCAGGAAGACAATTGTCGGCCCCTCGCCCTCTTCATGCCGATAAGCCAGCCGCAGCCCATCGGGCCGTACAAGATAAGCCGGCGGCGCGGCATCATCATAAGTCATGGGCAGCTTCATCCTGTTTAATACGACTCAAGGCGGCCTTAGCCGCCCTTTTGCGCGAACCCAAAAAATAATATCCACTTCGCGTTGACAGCCTGAAAGTCACCCGGTAGAGGCGCCCTCCTACCCCGTGCCCAGATGGCGGAATTGGTAGACGCACCAGCTTCAGGTGCTGGCGATCGCAAGGTCGTGGAGGTTCGAGTCCTCTTCTGGGCACCATTTGTTCTTCCGGCGACGTCCGGAGACGTCCCGAAAATGGCTGATTTCAGCCGTTTTTTGTGCTAAGACCGTCCGGTCAAATCCGGGCTGATCCGGCACCAATCGGGAACAAATATGGTATCCTGCATGGTATCGAAGGCCCCTTATGGACGGGCCGATACCATGGGAAAACTCTTCACGACCACCGTCACGAGCGCCAGGCCGAGGGAGCGCGAATACAAGCTCACCGACGGCGCCGGCCTCTATCTTCTCGTCAAGCCAAACGGTCGGAAGCTCTGGCGTCTTAACTACGCCTATCTCGGCAAGCAACGCACGCTTTCCTTCGGCGCCTGGCCCGACGTCGGCCTCGCCGATGCGCGCGAGCGGCGCGACGAGGCGCGCAAGCTGATCGCGGCCGGGCTCGATCCCTCGCACGAAGCCAAGCTCGCCGAGGCGCGCGCGATGCTGTCCGAGGAAACAGCTTCAAGCTGGTCGCCGAGGAATGGGTCGCCAAGCAGGAACGCGAGGGCATGTCGGAGGTCACGCTCAGCAAGATCCGCTGGCTGCTCGCCAAGGCCTATCCCAGGATCGGCAGCCGTCCGGTAGCCAAGATCACCCCGCAGGAAGCGCTGACCGTGCTCCGCTCGATCGAGGCCACCGGACGCTACGAAAGCGCGCGCCGGATGCGCAGCGTCCTCGGTCGCGTGTTCCGCTACGCCATCGCCACCACGCGCGCCGAAATGGATCCATCCCGCGATTTGCGCGGCGCACTGACCGTTCCCAAGGCCAAGCATCTCGCCGCCATCACCACGCCCAAGGGCGCTGGCGAACTGATGCGCGCCATCGAGGGGTACACCGGCCACGCCATCACCCTGTTCGGGCTCAGACTGTCCGCCCATCTGTTCGTGCGACCGGGCGAACTGCGCCAGGCCGAGTGGAGCGAATTCGACTTTGACCGCTCGGTCTGGAATATCCCCGAGCAGAAGATGAAGATGCGTCGGCCGCACCGCGTGCCGCTGTCCACGCAGGTCATCGCGCTCTTCGAACAGCTCTGGGAACTGACGGGCACGGGACGATACTGCTTCCCTTCCTTCCGCTCGCCGCTTCGCCCGATGTCCGAAAACACGGTCAACGCGGCCCTTCGAGCGCTCGGTTTCAGCCAGGAGGAGATGACGGCGCACGGCTTCCGGGCGATGGCGGCGACACTGCTCAACGAAACGGGCAAGTTCAATCCCGACGCCATCGAACGCCAGCTCGCCCATATGGAGACCAACGCCATAAGGCGGGCCTACACGCGCGGCGAATATTGGGACGAGCGCGTGCGCATGATGCAGTACTGGTCGGATCAGCTCGACGAGATGCGCGATGGCGCGATGGTCTTGAAGCCCAACTTCCGACGCGCCTGAGGCTCCCGGCCTAATGATCACGATAGGTCCTCTCCGTCACTTCGGCGATCGACCGGAAGACAGCGCACGAACCCTGTGTGAGCGGATCATGGGTCTGCACATGCGCTTGCGCCCATTCCAGCCACTCGGCGGCAGGCCTGCCGCCAATTTCCAATGAAGAATCCGGGATCGCGGTGCGCAGCGCCATGAGGAAATCCCGCGCCAGTTCAGCTTCGCGCCATCTGCCGGCCTGCTCGAGGAAGCATCGGAAGCGGTCGCAGTCGAGCTTGAGCTCCTGCGCCAGGATCTGGCGGCGCCGTTCCTCGGTTTCCCTTAGCCGCTGCCGCTCCTCGGCCTCTTCGCGCGCAGCCGCCATCATCGGGAATGCCGCAAGCAGGGTGGTGAGTATGTCGCCCACCCTGTCCTCGATCATGCCCTTGCGGCCGTCCTGCCAGGCGCGGGGCAAGTCGCCGGGCAACCAGCGCTTGATCTCGAAGACCAGCACATCCGTCTCGACCAGTTCTCGCCGGTATTGCTTGCCGGAGCCATGCCACCGTCTCTCGTCGAGAGTAAGGAGTTGGCGCACTTCCTTGAGCCGGGGCCTGAGTTGAAACGCGATCTCGTCCTGTCCGCACCGCGCAACGGGACCATGCCGGTCTGTCTCGGCGACCACGATCTTCTTTGCTTCCAAGGCTTTGAACAGGGTGTCCAATATCCTGAGACGACGCTGTTCGATCGGCGTGAAAGGCGCGGCCCGCACCGGCCGGTTGGGCCAGATATCATAGACCAGCCGGCCCCTGGCGATCGCCTCCCTTCGATTTGCAAGCCAGCCGACAATGACAGGGTGCGGAGCCGAAAGCCGATCTCCCACGCGCATCGCTTTGCGAGTGCGGCGGGCCGCTGCAAGAGGGTCGTGCGCAGTTGACGACGCACCACCATCGGGGTGGGGGGTAATTTCTATCTTCTCGTCCATGCCGGCTTTTGCGGGCGGCAAGGCCGCCACGGCGACCTCCTTGCCGGCCGCGACCTTGTTCCAGCGCCCAGGCCGAGGACGCGGGATATCGAAACGATTGCAGAGTTTGGCGAGACTTTGATCCGAGATGCCGAAGCGCCTTGCTAGGTGGCGGAGAGGTTCGGCCCAGACCAAGGCGTGAAGTTCGGTACGGGCCGTGTCCCGTTAAGTGGTGTAACAGCGTCACCGTTGGGGCGTGAAGCGGAGGGAGCGTAGCGACCGGAGCTTCATGCCCCAACGGTGGCATGGCTTCTGTCTAGGCGGCCATCGCCAATCTTCGGTAGAGTTCGGGTTGCGAAACCAATGAACCTATCGGAGACGACGATGACCACAGACAGAATGGCCCTTATTGAGCTGGTTGAAAAGGGCGCTGATGCGGATCTCGTTCGCGAGATGTTGGCATTTGCCGCTGAGCGAATGATGGAAGCTGAAGTGCAGGTGCTGACTGGCGCCGCGCATGGCGCTCGCGACCCTGCCGGGCGACAGGTCCAGCGCAACGGCTATCGAGAGCGTTCCTGGGAGACCAGGGCCGGCCACATCGAACTGGAGATCCCGCGGCTACGCAAGGGATCGTATTTCCCATCCTTCCTTGAACCCCGTCGGACTGCCGAGAAGGCGCTGACGGCGGTGATCCAGGAAGCCTATGTCCAGGGCATTTCGACGCGATCGGTCGATAATCTCGTGAAGGCCATGGGCGCTACGGGCATCTCCAAGAGCGCCGTCAGCCGACTGATCCAAGAGATTGACGAACGGGTTAACGCTTTCCTCAACAGGCCAATCGAGGGCGAATTCCCTTATCTGTGGCTCGATGCGACCTACATCAAATCGCGCCAGGGTGGCCGGATTGTGTCGACCGCGACGATAATAGCTGTCGGTGTCAGCAACGATGGCCGCCGCGAGATACTGGGCGTCGACACCGGGCCAACCGAGGCCGAAACCTTCTGGAAGGGCTTCTTGCGCTCTCTTGCCGATCGCGGGCTCCGGGGCGTCAAGCTTGTCATTGCAGACGATCACAAGGGCCTACGCGCCGCTGCCAGCAAGGTTTTCCACGCAACCCAGCAACGCTGTCGGATTCATTGGATGCGCAATGCGCTCGCCCATGTTTCCACTAAGCAGCGTGCTGCCGTCACCGCCATGATCAAGACAATTTTCGCGCAGGAAACTGCTCAGGAGGCTCATAAGCAATGGCAAACAGTCGCCGATGCCCTGCGTGATCGCGCTCCCAAACTTGCTGAGATGATGGATGGCTCCCGCGAAGACGTCCTCGCTTACACAGCCTTCCCGAAAGAACATTGGCCGCAGATTTCCAGCACAAATCCCCTGGAACGTCTCAACGGAGAGATTAAACGAAGGTCCGACGTTGTCGGCATCTTTCCCAATGACGCGGCCATTGTACGCCTCGTCGGAGCCCTCATGCTCGAACAGCAGGACGAATGGGCCGTGGCTCGCCGATATATGACACTTGAAAGTCTCGCCACCGTCAGCGACAATCCCCTCATCAGTTTGCCCGGCGTGGCAGCCTGATCCAGTCCGATCCTCTACCGAGGATACCCGCTGTTACACCATCCCCCGGGACACGATCTTCGGTACGGGACAGCAATGCGGGGACCAACAGGGTGGTGGGCATATCCATCGGACAGTCTTTCACTCCAAAGCCACATGCATGAGGATACCGGAAGCTGCCGATCCGCAGCCCAAAGCCGTTTCGCCATCATTCCATGACGCTCGGATTCAGAAATACCCGACAAGAAACATTCATCGGCAATGACGCCGCTCGATTTGAAGGATATTATGCATGTTCAGAGCCTTAAATCGCCTTGTTGCGCAGCACCGGGCTTGCGTCTTGGAAGACCTGCGATAAGCTGAAGGCGCGCCATCGATGCATGGCGCCGAGGCGTGAGAACCTCGTGCGAGATGAAATGGATCCGCCATCGTGCGGCCGGGTGGCCGACGCGCATGTCCAAGCCGTTCGCGGCCAAAGGCGTTGGCGCATGTGCTCGTGCATGTTCTCAACACCCGGCTTTCGCCGGCATCGCCTCGCCAGACGCGAGGAGATGCGATCGATGCGATCCACAGCCGGGATCGGCGCACTGCGCCGCATGCCATGCGGCCTGCGCTAGGAGCGGCCCGTTTGCCGATCGACGAAGGCGAGCCGCTGCCGCCGGCGCATGATCGCGTGACATCGATGGCGCCGACCATCGACGAATTGTACCGAGCTGAAAGGCCACGGCTCCTGCGTTTCCTCGATCGTCGCGCCCCTGACGACCGCGCCGAGGAGATCGTCCAGCAGGTCTTCACTCGTCTTGTCGCGCGCGCGCAGACCGATGCCGTCGCGATTCATTCGCCCGGAGCCTATCTGCGCGAGGCCGCGCACAATCTCCTGCGCGATCACGCCCGCACCGCTGCCCGCAATCACCAGTCGCAGCATGTGCCGATCGACGATGTCGAAATTGGAAGCGGGGATCCTGTCGCCGCGTTGGAGGCGCGCGACCGTCTTGCCCGTATCGAACAGGCCGTCCTGCGCCTCAAGCCGCTGACCCGGCAAATATTTCTCGCTTGCCGCCTTGATGGCTATAGTTACGCCGAAATCGCGGAACAGACGGGATTGAGCGTGCGAGGCGTGGAAAAGCAGATGAGCCGGGCGATTAAGCAACTGGGGCGGCACCTGAGCGATCATGGCTGACCAAGTCCGTGCCATTCCACGCGCTATCCAGGATGCCGCCGGGGATTGGCTGGCACGCCGGCAGGAACCTGCGAGTCCGGACGTCGAGCAAGCCTTTGCCGTTTGGCTGGATGCCGATCCGCGCCATCGGATCGCCTATGCGCAGGCGGAGCGTCACTGGCAGGATAGCTTGTTGCTGGCCGACAGCGACATCGGCCGCACGCGAAAGCTGGTTCGTGCACCCTTCCTGATGCGGCACAGCAACCATGTTGCGGCTGCCAGCCTTGGCGTCGTCGTCCTGCTCGGGATCGGCGGTGTCGGCTTGCTGCGCTATGAATCCCCTCTCGAGCTGGTCTCTCCGGCGCAAGCCGCGACCTACGAGACCGCGCTGGGCGAAATCAGGACCATATCGCTGGCGGACGGATCCCAGCTCACGCTCGACACCGCCACGCGCGTGCGTGTCACCCTTTCCGCGAGCGAGCGGAAGGTCTCGCTGGAACGAGGCCGCGCGCGCTTTCGCGTTGCGCCGGACGGCAAGCGCCCCTTCACCGTTACGGTTCCCGGCGGCACTGTCGTTGCACGAAGCACACTGTTCGATGTCAGCGTGGAAAGGGAAAGTCCCGTGGTGGCGGTGATTGAGGGGCGGGTCGATCTCACCAGCACAAGTGACGCGGCCTCCCATCCAGCCCGAACGCTTGCCGCTGGACAGACCGCAGACCTGGGCAATGCCGACATGCCCCGTCCTACGTTGCCGGCCGAGACCCAATGGGTGTCCGGCATGCTGGCGCTGGACGGCGGCCCGCTTGGCGAGGCCGTCGCCGCCATCAACCGCTACAACCGCATCCAGATACGCCTTGCCGATCCGGATCTGGCCCGCCTGTCGGTTACCGGCGCATTCCAGGTGCGCAATCCGGACGCGTTCGCCCGGGCCGTGGCGGCGACATTCGGGCTCGGTATCGACCGAACCGATCCGGGCGTGATCCTTCTTCGCCGCGCTCCGTAGGACATTTTGACCCTTCGCTGAAAAAATCTGTCGTGGGTTTTCAGAACCCGGCGTCTCCCCCCCAACCAGCCACGACGTGGCCAGGGGGGAGACACAGGGTAATGGTTCGATTTGACGCAAGATATCTGTTCAACAGCATCGCTGCCGTGGCGCTGGTGGCGGGCCCTTCGGTCGCGCGAGGCCAGGACGTAAAGCGCCATTCCTTTGAAGTGCCGGCGCAAGGCTTGGGCGAATCGCTCAAGGCGCTGGCACTTCAATCCGGGGTCACCGTGCTGGTCGACAGCAAGATCGTGGCGGGCAAGCAGGCCCCGGCGCTTCACGGTTCCTACACCGTCGAGGAAGCGCTGCGCATCCTGCTCGACCAATCCGGGCTGGCATACACGCCTGTCGATGGCGGCTTTGCCGTACGGCAGGTCCGCACAAGCCATGACGGCAGTTCGACAAATGATGGGCAGGATATCGTCGTCACGGGAAGCCGGCTGCGCGGTGCCGCGATTGCATCGCCGGTCGTCCGGATCGGTCAGGAAGAGATCCGCGATTCCGGCCAAGCTGGGTTGGGCGACGTTGTCCGCCGTATCCCGCAAAGCTTCGGAGGCGGACAGAACCCCGGAATCGGCATGAATGTTCCCGACGCCAGCGGCGTCGACGTTGGCGGCGGATCATCCATCAACCTGCGCGGCCTTGGCAGTGATGCGACCCTGACGCTGCTCAATGGTCGCCGTCTCGCCTATACGGCAGTTCGGCAGAGCGTCGATGTATCGGGCATCCCGGTGTCGGCGGTCGACCGCATCGAGGTCGTACCGGACGGCGCCTCGGCGATCTACGGCTCGGACGCGGTCGCCGGCGTCGCCAACGTCATCCTGCGCCGTGACTATGACGGCCTGGAAACCAGCGCGCGTCTGGCCGGAACCACGGACGGAGGTGACTTCCAGCAGCAATATGGCGCGCTGGCCGGGCGCAAATGGGCTTCGGGCGGACTGTTCGCCGCCTATGAATATGGCAGCAACACTGCGATCCGCGCGAGCCAGCGGTCCTATGCCGCGACACGCTCGCCGGGGCTCGATCTGTACCCGGCGCTGCGCCATCACAGCGTCCTTGCCAGCGGACATCAGCACCTGGGCGGCGGCCTGACCTTCTCGATCGACGGGCTCTACAATATCCGCTGGAGCGACCTGACATTTCCGACGGTTGCAGGTGGCGATCTCGACGAAGGCAAGGCGACCTTCTCGTCCGTCGACAAGTCCTTCGGCGTCGCGCCGACCCTTACGCTCGATCTGTC
This sequence comes from Sphingomonas sp. SKA58, assembly GCF_000153545.1. Lineage (NCBI taxonomy): Bacteria > Pseudomonadati > Pseudomonadota > Alphaproteobacteria > Sphingomonadales > Sphingomonadaceae > Sphingomonas > Sphingomonas sp. SKA58. The sequence continues at coordinate 90,634 of NZ_CH959306.1, read as the reverse complement.
CGGCGGCTGGCAGATTGCGCTTGGCGGCACCTACGGCAGGGAGCGGGTCGACTATCATCAGGTCGAATGCGCCCTGACGGTGTGCAGCGATTCCGGGCCCAGTTATTATCGCAACACGGCCAAATCGGTCGAGATCAACGCCAATGGCGACCTCTTCCGCCTGCCCGGGGGGACCGCCAAGATCGCCATTGGCGGCGGCTATCATGACATTGGCTTCGAGCGGTTCGTTGGGACGGGGAGCGCGGTCAATACCGTCGCGTCTCAGGACAATCTGTTCGCTTTCGGGGAATTGAGCCTCCCCCTGATCGGCCCGGACCAGAATGTGCCGCTCATGACCAAGGTCGATGCCAGTGCCGCCCTGCGCTATGAGCGTTACCCCGGCATCGGCGAAGTCGCCACGCCCAAGCTCGGTCTGTCATGGGCGATGACGCCTGATATCAGCATCAAGGGAAGCTGGGGAAAATCCTTCCGCGCGCCAACGCTTTATCAGCAATATCAGCCCCGCGCGGTCTACCTGTTTCCTCCCGCAGCGCTGGGTGCGACGGGCACGTCGGCAAGCGCGGGCGCCATTCTCATCCTCGGTGGCAATCCTGATCTCAAGCCGGAAAAGGCGACGACCTGGTCGACCACGCTTGCCCTGCATCCGCGCGCATTGCCGGGCGCGAGCCTCGAGATCAGCTATTTCAGCGTACGCTATCGCGACCGGATCGTATCGCCGATCACCTTGCTGGCCCAAGCCTTGAGCAATCCCATCTACCGCGACCAGATCATCTTCAACCCGAGCGAGACCGCGCAGGCGGCTGCCATCGCCAGTGCGGGCACCTTCCTCAACATTACCGGCGTTCCCTATGATCAGGCGAACGTCGTCGCGATTGTCGACAATGCCAATCTCAATGCCGGCCGCCAGCGCGCGCGGGGCGTCGATATGCTGGCGAGCTACAATGCCGCGATTGCGCTGGACCAGCGACTGCGCCTGTCGCTCGACATCGCCTATCTCGAAAGCGACCAGCAACTCAGCGCTGGTCAGCCCACCTATGACCTTGCCGGCACCATCTTCAATCCGCCCCATTGGCGCGGACAGGCTGCGGTCGCCTGGACTGGCGGCAATCTTACTCTGGCGGCCAACGGCAATTACACCGGCGGTGTCAGTGATACGCGCTCGACGCCAGCCGTGCATATCAAGGCGATGACCACGCTCGATCTCACCGCACGCTACCGGGTCGATCCCGAGGCGCCGCTCGGGGGGCTCGAATTCAGCCTGTCGGTCCTGAACCTGTTCAACGAGAAGCCCGATCCCATCGCGACCTCGATACCTTACGATACGCCCTACGACTCAACCAATTATTCTCCGGTCGGCCGAATGATCGCCTTCGGGATCACCCGGCAGTGGTGAGCGCAAATATCAGGGGCTGCCTCGGCCTTGTGGTCTTGTGCCTGCTGTTTCCCGCCACGGCGTGGGCGAATTGCGAAGACGTGCTGCCCGCGCATGAAGCATCGAGTACCGTGAAACGTGACCTTACGGCAACGGACCTCATCCAGCTGCGCGAGATTGGCGACCCGGATTCCGCCGTCTTCAACGGTCCGAGCCCGTTCGCGGTCTCACCTGATGGGACCCGCGTCGCCTATATCATCAATCGCGCCGACCTCGCGACCAATAGCTATTACCGTGCATTGATGGTGAGCAGGATACAGGATGCCGGCCCGCCGAGCGTCGTCGACCGAGGCGGCGAGCTCATCAAAATCATGGACGTGCAGCGCGGCTTTTACCTGCCGAGCGGCGCCACGCGCACCATCGTTCCGTCCTGGTCCCCCGACGGGCGCAGGCTAGCCTATCTGCGGCGCGACCGTGGCGTGACGCAGGCGTGGGTGGCACAGGCGGATGGAAGCGGCGCGCGCGCCGTCACGCGCTCTGACGTCGATGTCGAAGCCGTGGCCTGGAGCAAGGATGGGACCCGGCTGCTCTATGGCACGCGCAAGGGAGCGGCGGCCGTGCAGGCGGAACTCGATCGCGAAGGTCAGTCAGGGTGGCTGTACGACCGCCGCGTCTCGCCCGAGATTTCCGCGCGGCCGCTCACCCCGGCCACCGAGGCGCTGGACGTCAGCGCCGTCGATTTGCGTACCGGCGCGATCATGCAGGCAGATGCCGCGGAGCAAGCGGCAGTCGAACGCGCCGCACCCGCCGACATTCCGGTGGATCCGCAAGCCATCAGTGATGACGGCCGCAAAGCGCATCTCGAACGTTCGGACAGTTCGCCGCTGACGCCCGCGAGGCTCGTCGTCACAAACGGCGACAGCAGTTTGCACTGCGATGCCGAGGCTTGTGCGGGCGGAATCGTCTCCCTGTGGTGGCAAGGCGCATCGGTGCTCATTCTGCGTCGGGAAGGCTGGGCCAAGGAGGCGATGGCGCTCTATCGTTGGCGACCCGGCGCTGCCCGTCCGACCGCCTTGTTACGCACAACCGACGTGCTGCACGGCTGCGTGATGGCTGGTACCGGACTGATCTGTACCCGCGAAGACAGCAGCACGCCGCGCAAGGTGGTTGCCATCGACACTGCGAACAGCCGGATGCGCACCATTTTCGATCCCAATCCTGAATTTTCCGGCATTCGCATGGGTTCCGTCACTCGGCTCAGATGGCGTAACGATCTGGGGCTTGAGGCATGGGGCGACCTTGTCCTGCCACCAGGGCACAAGGCAGGAACGAAGCTGCCGATGGTCGTCGTACAATATCATAGCGACGGCTTCCTGCGCGGTGGCACCGGCGACGATTATCCGATCTTCCTTCTCGCCCAGCGCGGAATCGCCGTGCTCAGTACCGAGCGGCCCAATTTCTTTGCCGCAGCCTTTCCCCAGCTCAAGACCTGGTATGAGATCAATGCCGCCAACCAGAAGGACTGGGGTGAACGCCGCAGTCTGCTGTCATCGATCCTCACCGGCGTGCGCATGGCAGTTGATCGTAGCGACATCGATCCAGCGCGCGTGGGCATCACGGGCCTGAGTGACGGCGCTTCGACCGTTGCCTTCGCCTTGATCAACTCGAAAGCCTTCGCAGCCGCAGCGCTCAGCACCTGTTGCATGGAACCCAACACTACAGCCACCTATGGCGGCATCGCCTGGGCAGAGTGGCTGCGCGGCATGGGCTATCCGCCCGCCACCCAAGACAATCCAGGCTTCTGGCGCGACATGTCGCTGGCCCGCAATGCTGCCCGGATCGATACGCCGCTGCTCATGCAACTCGCCGACAATGAGTTTCGGCTGGCGCTCGAAGCCTTCGGCGCCCTGCACGAGCAGAACAAGCCGGTTGAGATGTATGTCTATCCCGACGAATTCCACGTGAAATGGCAGCCGATCCACCGGCGCGCCGTCTATGAGCGCAATCTGGATTGGTTTTCCTTCTGGCTGCAAGGTGGGGAGAATCCGGATGCCACAAAGATCGCGCAATATGGCCGATGGCGCGCCATGCGATCCGGTGGGCAGCCCTCACCTAAGCCGGTTCCAGTCCGCTAATTCGCTGACCTCCGTCCGACCTAGCGAGGGCAGAAAATCGAATGAGCATCCGTGTCTGAGGGAAATCATATGACTGCGCCCGACCAAAGCCAGTCGTTCGCCGGTTGAGTTTTGAACGACAGCATCTGACACCACTTGCCCTTCACCTAGAGGCGTTAACCTTATCTCCCAATCATCAACACGGTGCGGCTATCGCCGTAATATTCAACGCGCTTCATCGGGCCAAGGCAAGTCGGTGTGCAGCCGATCACTATCAAGATGGCCGATGATGCGTCCTGGTCGCCTGGCAAGCATGTGGTCGGCATTGCCGTACCGCTACACAGCCCGCCTTCGCCGGACTCGACAAAACCTACAACAGCAGCAGCGACACCAGCGGGTTGGAGCGGCGAACTTATAGCCACCCAGAATGTGACTCTAACTGTACCGGGAGTCAGCGCACTCGAAGGGGTACTTCAGGTTCCCTCGCTGCTGCTGCTCCCGGGCCTGCTCGCAGTGGTTGCGTTCTCGGCGATCCTCGACTTCGCCAAACCGCGCCCGCTTGGCGAGCCTCGGGGAAGCTGGGCACTAAGGAAATGCGGAAACGGGGTCATGGCTGGGTGTTCGTCAGGAGAGCCTTGTCGGTTACATCAAAGACACTGGGGGGTTCGAAACGCCGTCCGCGCTGCTCAATCGCCCATTTCGTGAAATGCTCGATGCCGGCATGACCATATGCGTGCCGCTTGAACAGGGCCGCTTGCGCGAAGATCGCAAGGCGTCGCTGGAATGGCGGCAGGTCGGCCAACACACCGGTACGGCTGATGTCTCCCCCGACATATAGCAGGATGCCCATCAGGAAATGCAGTTTTCCTTCGACATCCATCGGGTCGAGGTCACAAGCGCTAGGATGGTCGGCTCGAGCGAAGGAATTCGCAGTAGAGCAGACAACCCTGCTTTGATCGCACCGATGCGTGAGAGCAGATCGCCGGAGCTGGCGGCCCATTCCAGCAGCACCACCAGCTCGCTCTACGCGAGCGTCGCGATGTCGCTCGCAGCGAGAATCCACGAGTGGCTGGCAAGCAGCAAGGTCAGACGGGTGGCGGCGGGGTCATGGAGCGCAAGCTGCCGATTGATATGCGGCGCTAGGACTTCTGCGGCGAGGTGCGGGACTGAAGCTGCTACACCCTTGCCGATGAGGTTCTCGTAATAGTCGCGGTCGGCGGGCACCAACGTCTCAGTCTTGCCGGTCAGACCGCAGAATTGCTGTTCGATCTTTCGGCCGATCTCGAGCGGCGTATGGTCGAGCGCTGCGTCGAGGTGACGAAGCTCCTCGTTGCGGAGAGGCCGCCCTGTAAATCGTTCGCGCCATTCAGCCAAGGCGTCGGGACCGAGCCCGGCAAAAGCGAGCGCGGCGTCGAATTCGTTGAGGCGGGATTCCGCGTCTTGATGCAGTGCGACAAAGCCATGAAGCTGAAAGCTCGCCTGGACGTTCCGAACTCTCAGGATATTGCGCTCGCCGTCTTCGCCGGGCTCGATCCACCATTCGCCGCCGTCGGCATCTTTCACTGTCGCGGACGCATCACCACTGCGGTACACTTCGCGGATCGCGTCGAAGAACGTGGCGCGACCGAACCGCGCCTTGTCGCCGTCGAAGACAATCACGCCGTCCAGCTTGACGCCCAGCACGTCGCGGAACTGATCGTCCTCGACAACATCCCACAGGATCGCCTCGGGGAAGAGCGACAGCGATTCGCGGCGCGTGAGCGGCACGTCGTCCTCAGTCATCGCCGATCACATCTTCCGCAAACATCATGATGAACTGCCGCAGATGATCGATCAGCCACCCGTAGATCCTGGGCTCGGTATGTTTGAGCGGCTCCAGCACCTCCTCATGCATCCACCTGTCGAAGCGATCGCGCGCACTGAATTCGATCTGGGGACGGTTGATCAGCAGGCTGTTTGGACTTGTAACAGATTTGTGCCGGTCACTTGAGAGTTTAAGGCTCGTTCAAGGAGACCGACGAGATGATCAAGCATGGTGAGGAGTTCAAGCAGGAGGCGGTGCGGATTGCGCTGACCAGGGGGTTGTCGCGCGAACGGGTTGCATCAGATTTGGGCGTTGGCAAGTCGACCCTGAACAAATGGGTTTCGCACTATCGTCCGTCGGACCTGGTGGCAGCGCCGCAGGCAGATCTGGCGCGAGAGAATGAACGGCTTCGCCTTGAGAACCGCGTGCTCCGGGAGGAGAGGGAAATCGTAAAAAGGCGACTCAGTTCTTCGCGAGCCAAAGGCCGTGAAGTTCGCTTTCGTGCATAGCTGGCGGCATCGCTGGCCCGTTGAACTGCTCTGCCGTGTCATGCTTGTCAGTGAGCGTGGTTATCGTTCCTGTCGCTCGCGCCCGATCAGTTGCCGGGTCGTGGGCTGGGCGGTCAGCGACAGGATGAAAAAGGATCTGGCGATCCGGGCGCTGGATATGGCGGTGCGCCTTCGCCAGCCCCCCGATGGCTGCATTTTTCATTCCGATCGCGGCAGCCAATATTGCTCCTATGGCTATCAGAAGAAATTGCAGGCCTACGGCCTGCGTCCATCAATGAGCGGCAAGGGTAATTGCTACGACAACGCCTCTGTCGAAACGTTCTTCAAATCTCTGAAGGCCGAACTCATCTGGCGGCAGCGATGGCCAATGCGACGGCAAGCGGAAGCAGCCATCTTCCAGTATATCAACGGTTTCAACAATTCCCGTCGCCGCCATTCATATCTGGGCGGCATCAGCCCGCTCGCCTTCGAAGCCAAGGTGGCATAATGAGATAAGTGACCGGCGCAAAACCGTTACAAGTCCAATCCTTGGCCGTGTCCCGTTAAGTGGTGTAACAGCGTCACCGTTGGGGCGTGAAGCGGAGGGAGCGTAGCGACCGGAGCTTCATGCCCCAACGGTGGCATGGCTTCTGTCTAGGCGGCCATCGCCAATCTTCGGTAGAGTTCGGGTTGCGAAACCAATGAACCTATCGGAGACGACGATGACCACAGACAGAATGGCCCTTATTGAGCTGGTTGAAAAGGGCGCTGATGCGGATCTCGTTCGCGAGATGTTGGCATTTGCCGCTGAGCGAATGATGGAAGCTGAAGTGCAGGTGCTGACTGGCGCCGCGCATGGCGCTCGCGACCCTGCCGGGCGACAGGTCCAGCGCAACGGCTATCGAGAGCGTTCCTGGGAGACCAGGGCCGGCCACATCGAACTGGAGATCCCGCGGCTACGCAAGGGATCGTATTTCCCATCCTTCCTTGAACCCCGTCGGACTGCCGAGAAGGCGCTGACGGCGGTGATCCAGGAAGCCTATGTCCAGGGCATTTCGACGCGATCGGTCGATAATCTCGTGAAGGCCATGGGCGCTACGGGCATCTCCAAGAGCGCCGTCAGCCGACTGATCCAAGAGATTGACGAACGGGTTAACGCTTTCCTCAACAGGCCAATCGAGGGCGAATTCCCTTATCTGTGGCTCGATGCGACCTACATCAAATCGCGCCAGGGTGGCCGGATTGTGTCGACCGCGACGATAATAGCTGTCGGTGTCAGCAACGATGGCCGCCGCGAGATACTGGGCGTCGACACCGGGCCAACCGAGGCCGAAACCTTCTGGAAGGGCTTCTTGCGCTCTCTTGCCGATCGCGGGCTCCGGGGCGTCAAGCTTGTCATTGCAGACGATCACAAGGGCCTACGCGCCGCTGCCAGCAAGGTTTTCCACGCAACCCAGCAACGCTGTCGGATTCATTGGATGCGCAATGCGCTCGCCCATGTTTCCACTAAGCAGCGTGCTGCCGTCACCGCCATGATCAAGACAATTTTCGCGCAGGAAACTGCTCAGGAGGCTCATAAGCAATGGCAAACAGTCGCCGATGCCCTGCGTGATCGCGCTCCCAAACTTGCTGAGATGATGGATGGCTCCCGCGAAGACGTCCTCGCTTACACAGCCTTCCCGAAAGAACATTGGCCGCAGATTTCCAGCACAAATCCCCTGGAACGTCTCAACGGAGAGATTAAACGAAGGTCCGACGTTGTCGGCATCTTTCCCAATGACGCGGCCATTGTACGCCTCGTCGGAGCCCTCATGCTCGAACAGCAGGACGAATGGGCCGTGGCTCGCCGATATATGACACTTGAAAGTCTCGCCACCGTCAGCGACAATCCCCTCATCAGTTTGCCCGGCGTGGCAGCCTGATCCAGTCCGATCCTCTACCGAGGATACCCGCTGTTACACCATCCCCCGGGACACGATCCCAATCCTTTGTTCATAACTTCCACGAGCAATGGCCGCCGTCCCGTCGGAATAAGGCAAAGCTATCATTCCACGACCAACCCTCTCGCGCATGGCTGACCTTCGGTTTCTTTGGTGAAGCTGTCGGATGGATTGCCCGCCCCGACTGTCCGACACCTGATGGATGGGAGCCAGTCGCTTTTAGATGACCACGCGCGCTCGCATAACCAGCGTTTGCCATCTTGCAAACTCTATCAAAAAATGTCGAGTCCGATGACGCCGCGATCCAGCGCTCTAGCTATGAAAAGACTCCGTTTGCTGCCGCGTCCGGCCTCTCGAAACCGCCCGTTCGATGTGGAAAAGCAGGGCGCTCCGAACAGGCGACCAAGTAATAATGGCAGGTTCTGCTCTATTGCGGCTGCACCGCAGCGGACTGCCGCCGTAACTATCTTCGCTCGGGCCGTTCCAAGCTGTCGAGCGGGTTACCCCGCGGCGATCGACAGACGTTCGCGCCGTGACGGGGAAACGCCGATATGTTGGTTGATCGCTGCCGAAAACCGGACGGCCCGCGGCCGGGATACGAAATCCGCTGCTGAGCGTCGTCCAAGCGTCGAACATAACGTATTTGCAACGGAACATACGCGCCATTCGCTGCTTTCCCCAGCATCTTGAGATGCAATCGGGGATCAGATGATGAGCACAATAGCGCAGGTAATCGTGCAAACGCTGGCGGCCGCAGGTGCTCGGCGTTGCTATGGCATTCCTGGCGACACCCTCAATCATGTGACCGATGCGATCCGCGACAGCGATATCCGCTGGGTGCATATGCGCCATGAGGAAGCCGGCGGCTTTGCTGCTGGCGCCGACGCGCTGTTGACTGGCGAACTCGCCCTGTGTGCCGGATCGTGCGGACCGGGCAGCCTTCACTTCATCAACGGTCTGTTCGAATCCCATCGCAACCGCGCGCCCGTCGTCCTCATCGCCAGCCAGATCGTCCGCGACGAACTCGGCTTCGATTTTCCGCAGGAGGTTGATTTCCAGCAAATCTACCGGGCATGCAGCGTCTTCTGCGAGGAGATCAGGACACCCGCCCAGGCCCGACGCAAGACCGCCATGGCCGCGCAGGCCGCATTGGCGAAGAAGGGCGTCGCCGTACTCATCGTGCCGGCCGACATAGCCAGCGCCAAGGCCCCCGACGAACCGCCCTTCGCGGTCCACCTGGCCGAGCCCGTCATCCGCCCGACCGATATCGATCTGGACCGTATCGCCGCCCGATTGAACGAGGGGAAGAAGATCGCCATCTATGGCGGATCGGGTTGCGAAGGCGGGCATGACCAGCTTGTCGCCCTTGCCTCCGCCCTCCAGGCCCCGGTCGCCCATACATCGCGCGCCAAGGATTTCCTCGAATATGACAATGACTTCAATGTCGGGATGACGGGCATATTCGGCGGCGAATCCGGCTATCACGCGCTGATGACGTGCGACACGCTGCTGCTGCTGGGTTGCGATTTTGCCTGGCGGCAATATTATCCGGACAAGGCGACCATCATTCAGGTTGATATAGACGGCACCCATCTGGGTCGGCGTCATCCCGTCGATATCGGTGTCGTCGGCGACGTCGCGGCCACCTTGGACGCCCTGATGCCACGGATCGCGCCACGCAGCGACCGCGCGTTCCTGGACGAATGTCTGGCCCACCGGGTCCGCACGCTGGAGGTGGAGGCCAAACATGCGACCATCGGCAAGGGCGGCGCGATCCATCCCCAATATCTGACCGAACTGATTTCCAGGCACGCCCCGGATGACAGCATCTACACCGCGGACGGAGGATCACCGATGGTATGGTGCCTGCGCCACGTTGCCGCCACGGGGAAGAACCGCACCGTCATCAGCCTCAGCCATGGCACTATGGCCAATGCCATGCCCCAGGCGCTGGGTGCCAAGGCCGCATTTCCCGACAGGACGGTGATATCCCTGTCGGGCGACGGCGGCATCGCCATGATGCTGGGCGATCTGCTGACGGCGGTTCAGGAACAGTTGCCGATCAAGGTCGCGATATTCAACAACAGCGCGCTCGATTTCGTCGAAATCGAACAGAAGGTCGAAGGGTTGCTGGAAGCCTATACCGACCTCGTCAATCCCGATTTCGCCCGCGTGGCCGAGGCTATGGGGTTCTGGGGGCGGCGCGTCGAGCAGGCCGAACATCTGGAAGACGCCGTCAAGGACTGGCTCGCCGCGCCCGGCCCCGCGCTTCTCGATGTCGTGACGGATCGTTTCGAACTGGTCATGCCGCCCAAGGTGGAGGCGGGCCAAGTGGCGGGCATGGCGCTCTATTCGGCCAAGGCGGTGCTGAACGGACGGGGCCGCGACGTGGTCGGAATGGTCCGGAACCTTCTGTCGTGAGCGGCAAACCCAGTCTGGTCGTAGCGCTGACCCGCGACCATGCCCTGTCCCGCAACCTGTTGCTGGTGATCGGGCTGCTGGGCACGCTGGGCGCGCTGGCGGTCGGATGGCGTCATTCCCGCGCGCTCTGGTTGCTGCTTCTCTTCGCACCGATGCTTGTCTTGGCGCTGATTGATTTGACCCAGCCCCATCACAGCCTGCGCCGAAACTATCCCGCGTCCGCCCGCTTTCGCTGGTTCTTTGAATGGCTGCGTCCTTTTGCCCGGGCCTATATCGTCGAAAGCGACCTGGACGGTCGCCCCTACAGCCATGACGAACGGGCGCTGGTCTATGCCCGGGCCAAGGGGGACGGAGACGCCCATCCATTCGGCACGGAGCTCGACGTCTATTCCGACGAATATGAATGGCTCGCCCATTCGATTGCGCCGTCAGCCGATGCGCCGAAGGAAACCCGCGTCCATGTCGGCACCGATCAGTGCAGCCGCCCCTATCAGGCCGCACGCCTCAACATCTCGGCGATGAGCTTCGGCGCACTTGGCGCCCACGCGATCGAGGCGCTCAATCTGGGGGCAAAGATCGGTAACTTTTATCACGACACTGGCGAAGGCGGGCTGTCGCCCTATCATCTCAAACATGGCGGCGACATCGTTTGGGAAATAGGGTCGGGCTATTTCGGCTGTCGCGACCGACAGGGCCGGTTTGATCCTCGCCATTTCGCCGAACGCGCCGCCCATGACGCGGTCAAGATGACGGAAATCAAGCTGAGCCAGGGGGCTAAGCCCGGTCATGGCGGCTTACTCCCGGGGGCGAAGGTCACCCCGGAAATCGCCGCCACCCGCGACGTGCCCACGGGCGAGGATTGCCTGTCTCCGCCCGGCCATAGCGCCTTTTCGACCCCCATTCAGCTGGTCGAATTTGCCGGCAGGATGCGCGAGCTGTCCGGCGGAAAGCCGGTTGGTATCAAATTATGCGTGGGCTACCCCCATGAACTGTTCGCTGTCGTCAAGGCTATGATCGAAACTGGCATCCTTATCGACTATATCGTGATCGACGGCGCAGAAGGCGGCACGGGGGCGGCGCCTACGGAATTGTCGGATCGCGTCGGCATGCCCTTGCGCGAGGGGCTAATGTTGGCGCGCAATGCGCTGGTTGGCAGTCATCTCAAAGGCAAGATTAGGCTGGCCGCGTCGGGCAAGGTCAGTTCGGGCGCGGGTATCGCCATGAATGCGGCCCTTGGCGCGGACTGGTGCAATGCCGCGCGTGCCTTCATGTTCTCGCTCGGTTGCGTCCAGTCGATGCGCTGCCATACCGACACCTGCCCGACCGGCATTGCAACCCAGTCCCCCGCACGCCAGAGAGCTCTGGTCATCCCGGAAAAGGCCGAGCGCGTGGCCCGGTTCCAGCGATCCACCTTGTCAGCCCTGCACGACATGGTAGTCGCCTGCGGCCTCAACTCGCCGGACGAGTTTACGCCCGATAGCCTGCGTCAGCGGATCAGCGCAGTGGAGATGCGCTCAATGGACGAGCTTTATTCCTTCGTCGAGCCTGGCGAACTGCTCGATGGGGCGCGCGATGCCCGCCTCGCGCGCTGGTGGGCGCAGGCAGATCCGGAATCGTTTAAAAGGCGCATTACATGATCACTCGGCTCGCTTGTGAATGGGCAACCCGCTTTGGGAACCTGCTGCGTTCGCGTACTCGACGCGTGTCTGCAGATCAGGATCGCCGAACAGACGCCATAGGTGGCATAAGGAATCTATTGGCCTGAAGGTCGATCAGATACGTCGGACGAAGGATTTGGAGCTAGAGAATGCACTGCTGAGGAAACTCGTGGCGGATCTGGCGCTGGACCAGGCGATCCTGAAAGGGGCGTCGAAGCTGCCTTCTTGAGTCCCTCCATATAATCGGACCATTCATCGCCGGCAGTCTAAAGGCGAAGCAACCGCAACCAATGCGACTCTCGAACTGATTGTGCAGCTACAACAGGGTCTTGATGCGTTGGTCGAGCATCTCGTTCCATGCGCGGATGAAGCCGAAGGTTCATCCTGGTTCATGGCAAATAAAGACGATCGGCCGTGACTATATCTGCGTCACGGCCGACCGGCGATCCTTCTTGGAAAGGCTATCTTGTCACGTTAGTCGAGCATGATCGCCCGCAACTTCGCGATGTCAGCGTCGGTCAGGCCCAGCGCCTTTTTCATATAGCCTTCCGACCCGCCATATTCACTGTCGATATGCGTGAAAAACTGGGCCAGATGCGATGCGCCGGTGGGGGTGTAAAGCGGTTCGGCGACAGCGCGCTTTTTTTCGTCCGCGCTGAAATAATATTTCAGGATCGGATTGTTGGGATAATCTGCTGGATTGACCTTGGGCATTTCATATTGCGGCCGCCGCAGTGCGGTCGACATATGATAATCCTTGAGGATCGTCTCGCGATCGACGCCCAGCATATCGTAGAGGATGGCTGTCGCCATGCCTGTGCGATCCTGCCCCGCCGAGCAATGATACAATACCGCGCCTTCATTCGCCTCGATCCGGCGATAGAGCGAACGAAGTTGTGGAACGAGCATCCGCTCCATGCCCTTGTAGGTGTTTTCGCCATTACCCTTGCCATAGGCTGCCATCAGGGGCTTGAGCGAATAGTCGTTGGCGATGAACAGGGCGCCGGTGCGATCGTCGATCTGGTCGGGCGCGACTTCGCGTTCTTCCAACGATCGCAGATCGACCACCGATCCTATGCCGAGTTGCCCAACCAAGGCATAATCGGCCTCCGTGAACAGTGGCATCGCGCCGGAGCGATAGACTTTGCCCCACCGTACGCTGCGGCCGTCTTTCGTCACATAGCCGCCAATGTCGCGGAAATTGCTGCCCTGTTCGATCGGCAGGACGCGTTCGCCCGCGACCGCGACGTTGCCAGCCTTGTCTTTCAGCAGGACATAGCGGCGTTCGGCGGCGGTAATGGGCAGCGTGACGGCGTCGCCCTTCGCCGCTGCCTTCATGAGCGCGCCATCGACCTTCTTGTCGTCCGCGTCGATCTTGTCGTCCTTGCTGATCCAGATGCCGACCGGGATGATGTCGCCCCGGTTCAACGTGACGCTCTGCGCGTCGATGCGGGTCAGGCTGGCCACTTCCTTTGCCATTGCCGGGCTGGCCGAAGACAGCGCGATAAGGGCGAGGCTGATGATGAGGGTTGTGCGCATGGTGGGATCTCCCGTCAGAAGCCGAAGCGGACGCCGAACAGATAGCGCGACCCGATCTGCTCGACCTCGGTCGGCGTGGCAGGCGTGCCCTGATAGGCGATATATTTTTCGTTGGTCAGGTTGGCGAGGTCGGCGAAGAGCGTCAGATTTTCGGTCAATTCGTAACGGAGTGACACGTCAAGATTCTCATAGCCCTGACGATATTCGCCGCTGCCCATGCCGCCCAGAGTGTCGAGCCAGTGCGACCGCCATTGATAGCTGACGCGTGCCGAAATGTCGTATTTCTCGTAGAACAGCGAGGCGTTGGCGATTGTCTTCGACATGCCTTGGAAAGCGATGCCCTTTTCTGTCGGGGTATCGAAGCTGCCGTCCAGCAGGGTTACATTGCCCTGAAAGCCGAAGCCGTCCAGCGCGCCGGGCAGGAAGTCGAACTGCTTGAGCAGGTTGAACTCTACGCCGTAAAGCTTGCCGCTTTCGCCATTATAGGTGCCACTGAGCAAATAGCCCGACCGGTCGATACCACCGAAATTATAGAAGTCCGTGCCGACAGGCGCCTGGTTCTGATAGAGCACATTGTCGACCCAGCGGTAGAAGCCAGCAACCGAAATCATGCCGTTGCCGGGCAGATAATATTCGATGCTGGCGTCCGCGCCCCAGGTATATTCCGGACGAAGGGCGGGATTGCCGCCGCTGATCGTGCCGGGACTGTTGGTATCGTTGATAGATGCGCCGACACGGATTGCGCCATAGGCCGGGCGCGAAATGCTGCGCTGACCCGCCAGACGCAGGACCAGATTGTCGGTCGCGGCATATTTCAGATTCAGGCTGGGGAAAAAGTCGGTCTTCGTGTCGTCATAGGTTAGCGGCGTGGCGACACCCTCGGCGACGACCGTGCCCTTGTTGTTCATGCTGTAGCGTTCGATGCGCACGCCACCCACGGCGGTCAGCGCCCCGCTTTCGACCTTACCCATAATATAGCCGGCCAGCGTCTTTTCGCGCTGGGCGTAGCGGTCACTCGCAGGGGTATCGAGCGCGGGATTATAAAGGCCTGCCGCTTCCATCCGGACCAACAGGCTGTCGATGTCGCGGCGCATGGCGACATTGTCGACATAGTTGAGCGTTACACCAAGCGGAAAGCCGGTGTCCCAGGCCGTGTTCGTAACATAGCTGTTGATGTCAAACGGTTGACCCACGCTGGCGCCCAACGCGCCAATATATGCGAGGTTGGCGGTCGAGAAGAGAGTACCGTCAATCGTGCGATCGGCATAGAGGCTGCCAGCCGATACCGTGATATCACCCATTTCCTTGGCGATGTCGAACTTGGCCGTATAGCTGTCGGACACAGTCCTCTGCCGCGCGGCGATCATGTAGGCACCGCTGCTCGACAGGCTGGCCTGATTGAAAGGACCCTCGACACTGACGATCGGGAAATTAGGATCGCTATTGTCATAGCTGAGCGACAGATTATTCTCCCCGCTGGTAGACGCCTGCACCAACGGCAGGTAACTGGTATTTTCTGTACAGGTATAGTTGAACTTGAAAGATGCGGTCAGACCGTCATCCGTTTCATAGTCGCCGCCCACGGTGCCGATATAGTTGCGATTGCGATATTCACCGAAATTGAAGCTGCCGCGCAGCGGTACACCGGTCAACGCGCCGCTATCCTGCGTGCGAATACCGCCTTTTGCGCGATCCAGTCGGAATTCATACTGGTTGCGCTGTTCATTGTCGTTGAATTCACTGAAGATCGCCTTGGCATAAATGCGCTGGCCATCCGCTGGACTATACTCCACACCACCAAACAGGCCGTTGTTCCAACGTTCGATTTTATACTGGCGCACGTCGAATTCGGTTGGACCGTTCGCGTCGTAGGCGCCGACTTCGCGATTGTCAGTCAACTGTTTGCGGCGATAATGGGATCCGCCCAGCACGACGCCGAAATTGTCGTTGGACCAGGACAGGCGCAGCGACCCCTGACGCTGTTCGCCGCCGCCCAGATCCATCATGCCATAGCCGGCATCGCCTGAAACGTGCAGCCCCTTGCGATCCATCGGGGAATAAGTCCGCAGATCGATAGTGGCAACGACCGCGTCAGCCTGCAGATCGCTGGTCAGCGACTTGTTGATGACCATTTGCGACAGCAGCACAGCGGGAATGGCATCGAAGCGGAAGGCGCGGGTGTCGCCGCCTTCATCGACACCGACCATCGGGATGCCATCGATACTGACACTGGTCCAGCGATTGGGTGCGCCGCGGACTTGAATATATCTTTCCTGGCCCTGATCGCGCTGAACGGCGACGGCTGGCAGACGGGACAGGGCGGCAGCGGCGTTCTGGTCAGGGAAGCGGCCGACGGAGTCGGATGCGGCAATGTCGGTCAGGTTGACCGCGTCGCGCTTCAGCCCGATTGATTCCTGCTGTGCGGACAGGATGGCGCCGGTGACGACGATTTCGCCCATGTCGTCTTCCGCGGCAGGCGCAGGGGCGGGTGGTTGTTCGGCGGCAAAAACAGGCTGAGTTAAGGCTAGAACACCGCAGATGGCGGTCGTTCGCAAAAGCAAGGTGCCAGGCAAGATCATGATGCAGTCCCCAAGTTGTTCGCCGGCCGACTAGAACGGTTGTACGTAACTTGTGTGACGCTTGTTCACTCGGACGCAACATATGTGTGGCGCAGATTGCAGGTCGCCCGTTTGCGATAGGCTTGCTATGAGGGGCAGCCATATCCTTCAGATCAGAGCCGGTTCCCGATGATTGAAACGACAGCTAAATCGTCTGATATCAGGCTAATAGATGCTGTTATTGATATATGGGAAACGGGCGGGGCTGATGCCGTTTCCGCGCGGCAGCTGTCCGCTAACGCGGATGTGCCCGCGTCTTCCATATACCATCATTTTGGATCTCTGGAACAGTTGTCGGTATTGGCGCAGGAACGGGCGCAGCGTGATGCACGGCTATGGGGACAGGATCGTCTGGCACAGATGGACGGCCTCTCGACCGATTCGCGGGCTTTTCCTGGTTTTTTTGCAGGGCTGGTCGACGATTGGGTGCATGATCAGCGCGGCGTGGCCTTTGCCTGGCGCGAAGGTCAGCTGCTTCGCACAAAAAGCCCGGCTGGGGCGCAGGTGCGGGCTGGCTGGCGCACGCTGTGGAGGGATTTTTGGGAGCAGGCCTGCGATCGGTTCGGTCTGAGCCATGGCGTAGACATGGTCGACCATCTGTTCGAGAACGAGGCGTTCCTGCATATGCTTAAGTGGCGCCGGGCGGTAGATCGCGCGGGGCTCGACGAATTGGCACAGGGTATCGGCGCATGGCTGATGGGGGAGGCGATGCCCGCGTCGCCCTGGCGCGATTTTGCGCGCAATCTGGCAATGGCGCAGGCCCCCGAACCTCCGGACCATGACCCCACGACCGCGCGGATTGCGGAGGCCGCGGCCGCGCTGGTCGAGGAAGCCGGGCCATCGGGGGTGACCCATCGCGCCGTAGCTGAACGGGCGGAACTGACGCTGGGCGTCGTGTCTCACAAACTACGAACCAAATCGGAGCTGCTACAGGCCGGATATGAGGGCATTTATGTCGAGGCTGCCTCGCGCGTGCGCGCGCGCGCATCGGCTGCGGCAGCCGATGCGGCGGCGGCGCTGGACGGCATTGCCGATTTTCTCACTGTATCGCGAGGCGGACGGGGTGTTGATGCACTGCATCTGGCAGTCGCACGCGATGCTGCGCTACGCCCGTTCGGCCTGCAACTCCGCTATCTGCGCGGCGCTACATCGCGCTCTCTGCTCAGCCTGCTTCGCCCCGACCATCCTGAACCGGGTCATTTGGAAGCGGCCATATTGTCGGGTTTCCTGGCGGCGGTGACGCGCCTTCATGCCGACAGCGAAGCCGATCATGCGCGCGCGAAGATCAGGGCAGATATCGTCCGGATGATAGCGATACGCTGAAATATTCGCGCCGTGGGCGGTCATAAGCCTGTCACGCGCGCGGCGTAACGGCCCGCCATGTCGATCGGCCTTTCCTTGCAGGCGAAGTCCACATCCTTTGCACCGGGCGTGCGTATAGGACGCCTGGAACTGGCGGTCTTCACTTTGCCGGTGCTGCTGTTCCAGGCGATCGAACTGACCTGGCGTGCTTATCTTCCCCGCTTTCTCAATCAGGATGTGGGCATTGCGCTGGGCGCTGTCGGGGCATTGCTGCTGGGCGCGAGATTGCTCGACGCCATGGCCGATCCGCTGCTGGGATGGATCAGCGATACGGTCCGCACCCCCTTTGGCCGACGCAGGCCCTGGATGGTCTTTGGCGCCACCTTGGTGCCCTTCGGTGCGTTGCTGCTGTTTCTGGCGCCGACTGACGCTTCCATGACGATGATTGTAGCGGCCAGCCTGTTGCTGCACATCGGCTACAGCTTCATCATCACGCCGCATGGCGGCTGGGGACTCGAACTATCCGACGATCGGCATCAGCGGACCCGGATCATGGGGGCGAAGGTCTGGTTCGCGGTGGTCGGATCACTTGGCCTGCTGGCATTCCTTGCCCTGCTGGAACGCGGCTTTGCAGTCCCGTTGCGGCTTGAAATGGCGCTGTTGGGCTGGGCGATTGCGGTCCTTGCGCCATTGACGGTACTGGTCGTGATCCTGCGTTTCCCCGAACGGCCTGCACCTGACGGGGCGGGACAGGCGGGCGGACCGATGATGCTGATCCGGGCGATGCTGACCAATGGCGATATGCGCCGGATACTGCTGCTGTATATCGTGACCGGCGCGGCCGATGCGGCGGCCGCCTCCATCTTTCTGTTTCTGGCGGAGGATGGGCTGGGGCTGAAGGGGTGGAGCGCGACATTGCTCATGATCCAGCCGGTCATGGCGTTGCTCACCCTGCCTTTGTGGAGCCGGTTGAGCGTCCGGATCGGGCGCAAGCGGGTATTGATGATCGCTTATACGACGCAGGCTCTGGCCGCGCCGCTGCTGTTCCTCGTTCCTGCCGGGCAGCCGGTCCTGTTCGGTGCTTTTCTTGTGCTGCGGGCGCTGGGCTGGGGCGTAGACTATATGCTGTTGCGCGCGATGATCGCCGACGTTGCCGATGAGGGTGATAGGGGCGCCAGCCGCTTTTCCGCCAGCTATTATGGCGTGAGCAGCATCACCCTGAAAATCGCAATGGGGCTGGGCGGCGCGGGCGGCCTGTGGCTGATCGACCTGGCCGGGCGGGCAATATGGCCCGGCGGCGGCGACCTCATTCTGCGCATGGCTTTCGCCGCGCCGGCGATGCTGGCGGCGCTGATCGCGCTTCCCTTGCTGAACGGAGGACGGCAGATGGTCCCGCATGCGGGCGCTTTACAAGCCGACGCTTGACCAAACCTGCATTTCGACGATCGCGGACGCGCTCGGAATCGTGGCGGCGGATGTCACGGTTGAATTAGGCGCCTCCGACCTTCCGCCATCGATTTGCGCGGGGGCGCGTGGACGACGGCCTCGGCAGGTTCTGCCATCCATCTTGCATGCAAATGGATCTAGGCGCGCTTTGGCGGTGCCTTGCCGAAATCGCTCGAGGCAGCTGGCGCCACCGTTATCGAGAAATATACCGAGTTCAACCCGCCGCATGGGGCGACCGAGATGGCGGACCTCCACCACGGCGCACTGATGACCGGAGGCAGCATCGCGACGCAGCCGATGCCTGACCCGCCGCAGGCCGGATCATCAACCAGCAGACCCGCCGCAGCCAGCTGATGGGTGGCATGATTTGGGGTATCGCCTCGGCGTTGCACGAGGTGATGGAAATCGACAAACATAATGGCCGGGCGGTGAACGACAATCTCGCCGAATATGTCCTGGCGGTGCAGGCCGACATCCCTGACGTTGATATCATCGTGCTGCCGGAACGCGACGAGCAGGTGAACGCGCTAGGCATCAAGGGTGTGGGCAAATTTGAGGCAGTATCTGGCGGTGGCGAGATGGACCATGCCGAGGAAGCTGTTGGCAAGCTGGTTATAGCGGGTGGCGATGGCGCGGTTGATTTTGAGATGGCCCAACATGCGCTCGATGCGGTTGCGCTGGTTGTAGAGCGTTCGATCATGCTCGATCTTGACGCGGCGGTTTGACCGGCAAGGGATGACGGCAGCAATCGTCTGCTCGGCAAGATCCGCACGGATGGCATCAGCGTCATACCCCTTATCCGCCAACAAAGCGTCGGGCGTGCGCTCGGGCAGATTGATCAAAGCATCATACGCCTTGCAGTCCGCTGCCTCGCCACCTGTTAGTTGGAAGGCAACTGGTCGTCCGAGGGCATCAGCCAAGCAGTGAAGCTTACTGGTGAACCCGCCCCGCGAGCGGCCAAGAGCGCGTCGATGAGTCCCCCTTTTCCGCCCGCTGCCGAGACGTGGGCGCGGACTGTGGTGCTGTCGATGCTCTAGTGACCGGTGTCCGCCATGATTTCGGCCAACGTCACGGCAACGGCCTCCCATACCCCGGCTTCGCTCCACCGCCGGAACCGTCGATAGATGGTGTTCCAACTGCCATATTTGGGCGCCAAGGAGCGCCGCACCGAAGCCGCCAGAGTATGCCGTTAATGATTGAGCGGTTCTGCTCGGGTAGCCTGCCTGGACCACGGTTCTCTGGCTCGATCGGCAACAAATCCTTCAGAACCCGCCATTCTGCTTCAGTGAGATCGCCTCTGCTCAAGCCTGCCTCCAAAAGCAGCCTTGAATCAACCCTCTCAGGTCGGATCAAGCCTCACGTCCTGTTAGCGAGGAAATGACCTAACCAAACTCCTCTGCCCCCCCTTAATCTCGGGGTAGCTTCTCCGCGATACCTTCAAATTCGACCGCCGTAAAACCGGTCAAGGTCGGCATTTCCCAGTCGCAGAAGCGTTTGTCAGAGATGGCGTGAAGCACCAAATCCCTGACGCCCAGAAGCTCCAAATGCGACAGGGCCGTGTTCGGAACAATGGCAAGCACGGCTTCCACTATCCGATCCGCCACCGGCTCAATGCTCGGAAAGGTGATCACCAAGTCTACATCGCGCTCCAATTCACCCAGCGCCATCGCTACCGTTTTACTGAGAAGTTTGTCCTGCATGCTGCTTCGCCCGTTCAAGATTCACTGATTGAGGAAGCGGGCCATGCGGCAACCGGGCACGTTCTCGCGGCATCAATTTGTCCACGCCAGCCGCCATCCTCTCAAGGATATGACCGGCTTATCATTCCATGGCCAATCCTCTCGCGCCCAGCCAATCTTCGGCATTTTTGCTGGAGCTGTCGGCAGGATCGCCCACGCCGGATGTCTGGGTTCTGATAGTTTAGGAGCCGGCCGCGTTCAGATGAACGAGCGTGCATCGCTGGCGCTCGCTTATCTCGCATATTGTACCAAAAATGTTGCGTTCGAGCGAAGCCGAGATCCGGCGCTCTAGCGAGGAACAACTTGGGCCAGCGGCCATGTCCGGCGTCTCGAAACTGCCCGTGGGATATGGATAACGCAGGTGCTACACCGGCACCGCTCCTGACGAAGGCGCGTGGGCGAGCAATTGATATTCCGCTGCTGCTCCTCCTGGCGCAGCCCGATCCTCAGATCAGACGCGCCGGATCAGCCGCGCACATCCTTGGCCACGCCATCGAGCAGGCCGTTGACGAAGCCGGCCTCGCGCTTGTCGTAAAAGGCGTGGGCGACATCGACATATTCGCTGATGACCGTGCCGGTGCCGACATCCTTGCGCGCCAGCAGCTCATAAGTGCCCGCGCGCAAAATCTGGCGCATCGGCTTGTCCAGCCGGTCCATCGACCATCCGCTCGACAGGCGCGCGGCGACCAGCGCGTCTATCTCCGCCCGGCGCTTGTCCACACCGGTCACGATATCGTCGAAGAAGCTTTCCTCCGCCTGCGCATAGGTCACGTCCTCAATGGTCGCGCCCAGCCGATGCTGGTGAAATTCGTGCAGCAGGCTGGCGAGCGGCGTGCCCTCCATCTCCAGCTGATAGAGCGCCTGGACCGCGGCGAGGCGCGCGGCGGAGCGGGATTTGGAGCGATCGTTCATACGCCTAGATAATCCGTTCGGTTCGAGCCTGTCGAAAACCCTGTT
>NZ_CH959306.1:0-69212 GCF_000153545.1 Sphingomonas sp. SKA58 | reverse complement strand
GGCTCGAACCGAACGGGGGTGGTTGTCAGGACAAGCGCAGCGCCACTGATGCTGCATGGGCGGGCAGCCCCTCCGCCTGCGCCAGTGCGACGGCGGCAGGGCCGATCGCGCCGATCGCATCGCGGTCAAGGCTGAGGAAACTGGTGCGCTTCATGAAGTCGAGCACCGACAATCCCGACGAGAAGCGCGCGCGGCGGCCGGTCGGCAGCACATGGTTCGGGCCGGCGACATAATCGCCCACCGCTTCTGGCGTCATCCGGCCCAGGAAGACAGACCCGGCATGGCGCACCTGCGCGAACAAAGGTTCGGGGTCCTCCACCGCCAGTTCAAGATGCTCCGGCGCCAGGGCGTTCACCAGCGGCATCGCCTCCTCCAGATCGCGCACGATGATGATCGCGCCATTGGCGTCCCAGCTGGTCCGCGCGACCGCGCTGGTGGACAGCGCGGGAAGCTGGCGCTCGACCGCTGCGGCGACCGCATCGGCAAAGGCGGCATCGTCGGTGAAGAGGATCGACTGGCTGGTCGGATCATGTTCCGACTGGCTGAGCAGATCGGCGGCGGTCCATTCGGGATCGTTGCGGCCATCGGCGACGACGACGATCTCCGAGGGTCCCGCAACCATGTCGATACCGACCACGCCATAGAGCTGGCGTTTGGCTTCGGCCACCCACGCATTGCCGGGGCCGGTGATGACATCCACCGGCCTGACCCGGTCGGTGCCATAGGCGAGCGCGGCCACGGCTTGCGCGCCGCCGACACGCCAGATTTCCTCGATCCCGGCAATCTGCGCGGCGGCCAGCACCAGCGGGTTGATTTCCCCGCCCGGCGTCGGCGTCACCATCGCGATGCGCGCGACGCCCGCAACCTTGGCCGGGATGACGTTCATCAGCAGCGAGCTGGGATAGGCGGCGCGTCCGCCCGGCACATACAGGCCGGCCGCGTCCACCGCGCTCCAGCGCGCGCCCAGCCGCACGCCGGCCGCGTCCACGCCGTCGCTGTCCTGCGGCTTCTGCTTTTCATGATAGGCCGTGATGCGCGCGGCGGCGAGTTCCAGCGCGTCGCGCAATTCGCTGGAAATTCCATCGAGCGCCGCGCGCGTTTCCGTCGCCGTCACGGACCATCCGCTGACATTCAGGTCATGCCGGTCGAACCGCTGCGTATAGTCGGCCAGTGCCGCGTCACCCCCGGCCCGCACCGCCTTGAGGATCGCGGTCACGTCCCGCGACACATCCTCATCCGCTTCCCGCCGCGCATCGACCAAAGCGGTGAAGGCAGACGGGAAATCCGAGTCCGTGGTAGAAAGCCTAAGCGGCATCCTTCACCCCCACGGCGGCGCGGAAGGCTTCGACCAGCGGCACCAGATCGGCCGACCGCATCTTGTAGGCAGCGCGGTTGACGATCAGGCGCGCGGAAATCGGCATGATGATGTCGGTTTCGACGAGGCCATTGGCCTTGAGCGTCGCGCCCGACGAAACCAGATCGACGATCCGCCGCGACAGCCCGAGCGAAGGCGCAAGCTCCATCGCGCCATTCAGCTTGACGCATTCGGCCTGAAGCCCGCGCGCCTCAAAATAGCGGCGGGTGAGGTGCGGATATTTGGTCGCGACGCGCACATGGCTCATCGCCGCCGGATCTTCATCGGCCAGGCCCGCAGGCTCGGCGACCGACAGGCGACAATGGCCGATATCGAGGTCGACCGGCGCATAAAGTTCGGAATAGCCGAACTCCTCCACCACGTCGGACCCCACGATGCCGATCTGCGCCGCGCCATGGGCGACGAAGGTCGCCACGTCGAAGGCGCGCACGCGAATGATCGACACGTCGGGCCGGTTGGTGGCAAAGCGCAGCGCCCGGCTCTTCTTGTCATGAAACTCCGCCTCCGGCTCGATACCGGCCCTGGCAAGCAAAGGCAGCGCCTCATCGAGGATGCGCCCTTTGGGAATGGCGAAGGTGAGCGAACGAGTCATGACGCGGGGCACTTAGGCGCGGGGGCGCAAAAGGGCAAGGTTTGGAGAAGCAGGCAGAACGGCTTGCTGATATGTGCGAGCTAATAGAACCTAGTATCTTCATCGGTTAATTCGAGCGCGGAGAAAGCCAGTGGCTGAGGCTATCATTGGACCCATCATCGGATTAGCCGTTTCAGCAATGACAGCGTGGCAGCTGATCGACGGCTTTCGGAGAGGCACAATGGAAGCGCCCTATTGGGGCTTCGCCTTTTCAGGCCGCAGAAAAGATCAGCCATTTCGTTTTTGGATGCTCACGCTGCTGCTGGCCTTTTGGATGATTGGCGGCATCTTTCTATGCATCGGGATCATGTTTTTTCCGAACGGCCTCGCCGGATAGAACTCTTCACTATCGTCATCCCGGCCTTGAGCCGGGATCCCACTTCTTCCGTATCGCCAGAAGGTCAACGGGATGCCGGATCGCGTCCGGTATGACGAGGCGGAGGAAGGTTAAGCCGCCTGCGCCATCGCGCCTTGCGTGCTGGCGATCCAGCCGCCGCCCAGCACGCGGTCGCCGGCGTAAAGGACCGCCGCCTGCCCCGGCGCGACGCCATATTCCGGCGCGTCGAAGATCAGCCGGTCGCCCTCCAGCCGCGCGGGCACGGGCCTGGCCATCGATCGCACCTTGGCGGTCAGCGGCCCAGCAAAGTCGCCGCCCAGCCAGTTGATGTCCGACAAGAGCGCGCCCGACACCGCCAGCGCCGCCTTCGGCCCCACGATGACGCGGCGCGCCTCCGCGTCCAATCGCACGACATAGAGCGGTTCAGCCTGCCCGCCAATCTCCAGCCCCTTGCGCTGGCCGACCGTATAATGGATCAGCCCCCGGTGCCGGCCCATCACGCGCCCATCGACATGGACGATCTCGCCGCCCTCATCCGCATCAGGCCGCAGCTTCCGCACAATCTTCGCGTAATCGCCATCGGGGACGAAGCAGATGTCCTGGCTGTCAGGCTTCAAAGCCACCGACAGCCCAAGTTCAGCGGCGATCTCGCGAACCTGGCTCTTGGGCAGCCCGCCCAGAGGAAAGCGCAGATAATCGAGTTGCGCCTGAGTCGTGGCAAATAGGAAGTAGCTCTGGTCGCGCGCCGGGTCGGCGGCGCGGTGCAGCTCTGCTCCTGCCGCGCCCTCGACCCGGCGGACATAATGGCCCGTGGCCAGGCAATCGGCCCCCAGGTCGCGCGCAATCTGGAACAGGTCGGTGAACTTCACCCCCATATTGCATTTGACGCAGGGAATGGGGGTGCGCCCGGCCATATATTCATCGGCGAAGTCGGCGATCACCGAATCGCGGAACCGGCTTTCATAATCAAAGACATAGTGCGCGATGCCGATGCGGTCGGCGACCGCGCGCGCATCGCGTATGTCCTGCCCCGCGCAGCAGCTGCCGGTGCGGCCCACCGCTGCGCCATGATCGTACAGCTGAAGCGTTACGCCGATCACTTCCGCGCCGGTCTTCGCCGCAAGCGCGGCGACGACGCTGCTGTCCACGCCGCCGGACATGGCGACGACAATGCGCCGCTGATCGCGCGGCTCGGCAAGCTGAAATTCGGGCTGCATGGGCGCGCATATAGGAGCAAGCGCGGCAGCGTGCAAAAGTTAACGAAATATGACGCCCTTCGGTCACTTTACCGCCAGAATGACTCGCAGAACGGGGTGAAGCGTTGGACGGGTTTACCGACGGTTATCCATTCCCCGCTAGAACAAGCCCATGGACTTGAGTTTCCTCCGGGCAGGCGGGTTGACCCCCGCCAACGCCAGAGTGACCGGCTGGCCACGCGTGCCGGTCTGGCCGTTCCTGCGCGCCGCCACTGCGGCGGCCCAGGCTGCCAGCCCGACCGCAAAGGCCGTGGCGGGAAGCCTGCGGGGGCAGGATGGAGGCGATGATTGGGTCCAGGAACTGGCGGATGTGTTCGCGCCACGTTCCGGCAACATGATCGAAGCCGTGCGATTGTCGGGCAGTTTCAACCCGGTGGTCGCAGGTCGACTGAATAGGGGACAGGAGGAATGAAGCCGGTGTTTACCTTCGCGCTTTAGTCCCTGTTCAGGGCTGATGGAGATAACAGGGTTTCACGGCAGAGTTCGGCAAGGCCAGCGCCGCAAATTGAGGTAAGAATGATCGAGAACCAGAAAATCAGGCCAGCCCAGGTCGTCGGTCCGCTCGGAGAGCCCCTGACGCTCGACAGCCTGCCGCCGCGCGATACGACGCGCTGGGTGGTGCGGCGCAAGGCCGAAGTGGTCGCCGCCGTGAATGGCGGATTGCTCAGCGTGGACGAAGCCTGCGCCCGCTATAATCTGACGCTGGAGGAATTTGCCGGCTGGCAGCGGGCCGTCGATCGGTCGGGCATGCACGGACTGCGCGTGACGCGCATCCAATATTATAAGTCGCTCTATGAACGGCAGCAGAAATATTGACCGTCGGAGCGTCACCGTCTTGGGCGCGGCTATGACAGCCCATCAGGAAGCCGCTGGCGCGATCCGGCGGCTTCTTTGCCTTGGCGCATAAAAAAGCCTGCTCTAACGGGCGGAAAGCCAAGATGGTTTCAATCCCGGAATCATTTCTGCGTGATGGAACGCGATGCCCTTTGCTCCGTTGAATAGGCACCCAACCCGATGGGGGCCTGGTCAAGGAGAGTAACATGGGAATCATCTTGTGGCTGATCGTCGGCGGCATCATCGGCTGGCTTGCCAGCATGGTCATGCGCACGGACGCACAGCAGGGCATTTTGCTCAATATCGTTGTCGGCATCGTCGGCGCCTTCATTGGCGGCCTGATCTTCAGCGGCGGTTCGATCAACGACGGTCTGACCGTCTACAGCTTCCTGGTTTCGCTGGTCGGCGCAATTATCCTGCTGGCGATCGTCAACCTGGTGCGTCGCGGCTCGATGCGCTAAGCGCGAAGACGCTTCAATCCTAAAAGGCCGCGCCCCATGGGCGCGGCCTTTTTTGCATGCGCTCAACGGCGGGCCATGACCAACCGATAGAGCGCCAGTATCGCGGCCGATCCCGCGCAGGCGGCGATAAATCCGGCTTTTTGCCCGGCCCCGTAAAGCCCCATCAGTCGCCCGACGAACCCGGCGAACAATGCCCCCGCGATCCCCAGCAGGATCGTCACCGCACGACCGCCTGGATCGCGCGCCGGCATGAGAAAGCCCGCCAGCGCGCCCGCCACCAGGCCGATCAAAATCCACCCCAGCACGTCCATGACGCACCCTCCTTGTCCTTGATGTGCGACCCGCCGGGATAGCGCCACAAAACAGGCTGCGTGGCAAGTTGATGCGCTATCGAAACGGTCCAGCCCGTGCTAAGGCGTCGCCATGGCGAAGCGGCCGGACGCCGGCGGACCATGGTCCTATTATCGCTTTGCGCTCTAGCCCGCCCCCATGATAAATGGGCTTGAGGCAGGTGCTATATTCATATAACACAGTGGCCAACAGGGGCAAAGCGCCGGAGAGATGGAATCGGCATGAACTACGAAACCCAGCTGCTGGGCGACTCGGCGATCATCATGGACGGGGATGATCGGCGCCGGAGCAGGAAGAAGCTGATCATCGGCGCGGGCATCGCCGTGGCGCTGGTCGCGGCGGCCGTCGCCATTTCGATGCGCGGCGGCGGCGATCCCGCCGCGGCGCCAGCGCCGGGCGCCGTAGCGCCAGTGGTGACCGTCACCAGCCCGGGGCAGTCGACGGTTGCGCGGACGGTGAGCGCAACGGGTTCGCTCGCGGCGCGGGTCGACATGCCGGTAGGCGTGGTCGGCGAAGGCGGCATGGTCAGCCGCGTTCTGGTTCAACCGGGCGACTGGGTGAAGGCGGGCCAAACGCTCGCGACCATCGAACGCTCGGTCCAAAGCGAACAGGTGCGCTCGCTCGCCGCGCAAGTCGAGGTCGCCCGCGCCGACGCCAAGCTCGCCCAGGCCCAGCTTGATCGCGCCAAGGCGCTGGTCGGCCGCGGCTTCATCAGCGCGGCCGACATCGACCAGCGCACCGCCACCCGCGATCAGGCGGAGGCGCGCGTGCGCGTCGCTCAGGCGCAGCTGGCCGAACAGCGCGCGCGCACGGGCCGACTGGATATCCGCGCGCCGGCCGCCGGACTGGTGCTCACCCGCTCGGTCGAACCGGGCCAGATCGTGCAAGCGGGCAGCGGCGTGCTGTTCCGCATGGCCAAGGGCGGCGAGATGGAAATGCAGGCGCAGGTCGCGGAAGGCGATCTTGCGACGCTGCGCGCCGGCAACAGCGCCGTCATCACGCCGATCGGCACCGACGCGCGGATCGCCGGACGCGTGTGGCAGGTGTCGCCCGTGGTCGATCCCCAGACGCGCCAGGGCATCGCCCGTATCGCCATTCCCTATGACCAGGCGATCCGGCCCGGCGGATTTGCGTCCGCGACCATCACCAGCGGATCGGGCAGCGCGCCGCTGCTGCCGGAATCGGCGGTGCAGAGCGACCCCCAGGGCAGTTTCGTCTATATCATCAATGGCAAGGATCAGGTCGAACGGCGCAATGTGACCGTGGGCCAGGTGTCCGATGATGGCGTGGCTATCACCAGCGGCATCACCGGCGCGGAAAAGATCGTGACGTCGGCCGGCGCCTTCCTGACGCCGGGGCAGAAGGTAAAGCCGGAAATGGCGAAGGGTCGCTAAAGGCGACAGGGTCGTTCCCGGCCCGGCAAGGACAGACAAAGCGGGCGCCAGGTGGGCGGTCGGTGAAGGAAGCGCGTCATGAATTTTCGCAACATTTCCGCATGGTCGATCCGTAATCCGGTGACGCCGCTGGTGCTGTTCGCCGCCTTGGTGTTGGCGGGCGTCGTCAGCTTCATGCGGATGGACGTGAACCAGAATCCCGACATCAGCTTCCCCGTGGTGAGCGTCACCGTGATTCAGCCTGGCGCCGCGCCGACCGAACTGGAAACGCAGGTCACCCAACGCGTCGAAGCCGCCGTGCGCAGCATCAGCGGGGTTGAGGACATCACCTCCTTCGCGTCCGAGGGCCAGTCGCTTACCAACGTCCAGTTCCAGATCGGCACGCCGGTCGATCGCGCGGTCAATGACGTCAAGAACGCCGTCGATCAGATTCGCAGCGACCTGCCACAGGGCATATTGGAACCGCAGGTCCAGCGCATCGACGTAGATGGCGGCCCGATCGCCTATTTCAGCGCCGAAGCGACCGATATGACGCTGGAAGAACTGTCCTGGTATGTGGACAACACCATCGCCAAGCGCCTGCTGAGCATCAGCGGCATGGCGGCG
Source organism: Sphingomonas sp. SKA58 (assembly GCF_000153545.1). Taxonomy (NCBI): domain Bacteria; kingdom Pseudomonadati; phylum Pseudomonadota; class Alphaproteobacteria; order Sphingomonadales; family Sphingomonadaceae; genus Sphingomonas; species Sphingomonas sp. SKA58. The sequence continues at coordinate 61,967 of NZ_CH959306.1, read as the reverse complement.
GTCAATCGCGGCGGCGGCGTCAGCCGCGAAATCCGCGTCATCCTCGATCCCGCCAAGCTCCAGGCCTATGGCATCACAGCCGCGCAGGTGAACGCACAACTGCAGCAGGTGAACATCAATTCGGCAGGCGGCCGCACCGAAATCGCGGGCGCCGAACAATCGATCCGCGTGCTGGGCAATGCCCGCAACGCAACCGAGCTGGGCGAAACCCAGATCGCCATTTCCGGCGGCCGCACCGTCAAGCTCGCCGACCTTGCCACCGTGCGCGACATGTATGCCGAACAGCGCAGCCTCTCGCTGATGAATGGCCGTCAGGTGACAAGCTTCAGCATCGCCAAGGCCAAGGGTGCATCGGACGTCACCGTCTATGACGAAGCGATGAAGGTGCTGGACCAGCTGAAAAAGGAAAATCCCAAGGTCCAGTACAAGCAGCTTTACAGCAGCGTCGACTATACGCGCGGCCAGTATCACAGCGCCATGTCGGCGATGATCGAGGGCGCGGTGCTCGCTGTCGTCATCGTCTTCCTGTTCCTGCGCGACTGGCGCGCGACGATGATTTCGGCGCTCGCCATTCCCCTGTCGGCGATTCCGTCCTTCTGGTTCATGGACATGATGGGCTTTACGCTCAACGGCATCTCGCTGCTGGCGCTCAGCCTGGTCGCGGGCGTGCTGGTCGATGACGCGATCGTGGAGATCGAAAATATCGTGCGCCACATGCGCATGGGCAAATCCGCCTATCAGGCGTCGATCGACGCGGCGGACGAAATCGGCCTCGCCGTGCTTGCCACCACCATGGCGATTGTCGCGGTTTTCCTGCCCGTCGCGCTGATGCCCGGCCTTGCCGGCCAGTTCTTCATCCAGTTCGGCATGACCGTGGTCGTGTCGGTGTTGATGAGCCTTGCCGTGGCGCGCCTCATCACCCCGATGATCGCCGCCTATTTCCTCAAGGCCCATGGCGAAGCGAGCCATGGCGAAGGCTGGATGATGGATCGCTATATGGGCGTGCTGCGCTGGTCGCTTGAAGACCGCAAGGCCAAAGCGCGCCACGCACGCGGCGGTGTGCGCAACCATCTGGCGGGCTTCTTCACCGATCATCGCGTCTGGACGCTGGGCGCGGGCATCCTGGCCTTCATCGCCACGATCGCTGCCTTCGCCACGCTGCCCATGACGTTCCAGCCGACGATCAATACCGATTTCAGCCAGGTGAAGATCGAAACCGTGCCGGGCAGCACGCTGGAACAGACCACCGCGATCACCCGCAAGGTGGCCAAGATGCTGGCCGCCGACACGCAAACGGTGGAAGCCGCCTTTGCCGACATCAATCCGACCAGCGCCGACATTTTCCTGACGCTCAAGAAGGACCGGCCGATGACGTCGGTAGAATGGGAACGCAAGGTCGCGCCCAAATTCCAGACGATCGCCGACGCCCGCGTCAATTTCCAGTCGCAATCGGGCGGCGGCTTTGGCCGCGACGTCATCATGATGTTCGGGTCGGACGATCCCGCGTTGCTGGAGAAGACCGCCAACAAGCTGGTCAAGGAAATGGCGGGGCTCAAGGAATTGCGCGACCCGCGCGTCCAGGGCGACATGCAGCGGCCGGAAATCATCATCAAGCCGCGCATGGACCTGGCCGCCAGCATGGGCGTGACGACTGCGGCGCTCAGCCAGTCGATCCGCATCGCCACGATCGGCGATATCGACCAGAATGTCGCCAAATTCTCGCTGTCGGACCGCCAGATCCCGATCCGCGTGTCGCTGTCCGAAGACAGCCGGCGCGACCTGTCGACGATCCAGAACATGCCCGTCCCAACCGTGTCGGGCGGCACCGTGCCGCTGCGCGTGGTGGCCGACATCAGCTTCGGCGCAGGCCCGACGCAGATCCGCCGCTACAACCAGATTCGCCGCATCGTCGTCGGGGCCGATCTCGCCCCCGGTCTCGTCACCAGCCAGGCGATGACGAAGATCAACGCACTGCCCACCATGAAGGCGATCAACGAAGGCCGTATCCAGGGCGTGCAGAAAATCAACGCGGGCGACAGCAAGTTCCAGGCAGAGATGCTTCAGAATTTCGCCATCGCCGTCTTCTCGGGCGTGCTGCTGGTGCTGGCGGTGCTGGTGCTGCTGTACAAAAGGATCATGCCGCCCTTCGTCAATCTGGGCTCTTTGCTGCTGGCGCCGCTTGGCGGCGCGCTGGCGCTGCATATGGCAGGACAGCCGCTGTCGCTGCCGGTCTTCATCGGCCTGCTGATGCTGCTCGGCATCGTCGCCAAAAACTCCATCCTCGTCATCGACTTCGCGCTGGAGGAGATGGAAAAGGGCGTGCCCAAGAAGGAGGCGATCATCGACGCCGGGCACAAGCGCGCCCAGCCCATCGTCATGACCACCGTCGCCATGGTGGCGGGCATGGTGCCCACGGCCCTGTCGCTGTCGGGCGACGGGGCGTTCCGCGCACCGATGGGCATCACCGTGATCGGCGGCCTCATCCTGTCGACCATCCTGACGCTGGTCATCGTGCCAGCGGTCTTCAGCCTGGCGATCGGTCTGGAAAGCTGGGTCGGACCGCGGCTGGGCCGTGGGCTGCTGACCTACAAGCCCGGTGATGACGGGCGGCCGGTGCCGGGCCATGCGCCCGCCGAATGAGTGCGGCAGGGCGGGCTGGATCGCCCGCCCTGCCAAAGAGAGACTTGCTTGAACGAAACGGCCGCGTAACCGTTTCCCGCCCATGAAGTTGCTCGCCGCGCCCCGATTACCCCTGGCCCCTGCGTCCCATCCCGCGCGGCGCATGCGGATCGTGGCGACGGGCATGCTGGTCGCGATGGCGCTGCTGTTCGTCCTCGCCCGCGCGACCGTGCATCTCCATCCCGCGATCGGCTTTATCCAGGCCTTTGCCGAAGCCGCGATGGTGGGCGGCCTGGCCGACTGGTTCGCGGTAACGGCGCTCTTTCGCCATCCGCTAGGCCTTCCGATCCCGCACACCGCCATCATCCCGCGCAACAAGGACCGGATCGGCGACACGCTCGCCATTTTCCTGCGCGACAATTTCCTCACCCCCGCTGTCGTCGCGCGGCGGATGCGGCACATGGACGTGGCGGCGGCTGCCGGGCGTTTCCTGGCCAGCCCGTCGGGCGGCGACGGCCGCTTGCGCGAAGGCGCGTCGCGCCTGATCGCGGACATATTGGAAGCGCTCGACCAGGAACGGCTGGGCGGCATGGTCAAGGGCGCGATCGGCCAGAGGCTGCGCGCCATCAACATCGCGCCGCTCGCGGGACAGGCGATCGAGGCGGCGATGCGCGACGGCCGCCATGGCCCGGTCATGGATGGCATCATCCACTGGGCCGACCGCACGCTCGAAGCGAACGAGCATCTCATCCGCCAGATGGTGCATGAGCGCGCGGGCAAGGTGCTGCGCTGGACGGGCCTCGATGAAAATCTGGCCGACGCCATCCTGTCGGGCCTGCGCAAGCTGCTTGCCGAAATGGCGCAGGATGCCGGCCATCCCCTGCGGTTGAAGGCGGAAGAGGGCATGGCGAAACTCGCCTTCGATCTGCAATTCGACCTAGACATGCAGGCGAAGGTCGCGGGCGTCCGCGACGAGATACTCGACAATCCGGCGATGCAGCGCTGGATCGACGGCCTGTGGGAACAGGCGCGGGCCGGACTGCTGCGCGCGGTGCGCGATCCCGGTCGCGCCATGGCCGGACGGCTGGGCGAGGCTCTGCGCGCGCTGGGCGCGACCCTGCAACAGGAGGCGCGGCTGCGCCTCGTCATCAATCGCTTCGCGCGCCGCGCGGCGGTGGGCGCGACCGCAAGCTATGGCGACGCGATCGTGCGGCTGGTCAGCGATACCGTGCGCGGATGGGACGCCGGGACGGTCACGACGCGCCTCGAACATGCGGTCGGGCGCGACCTGCAATATATCCGCATCAACGGCACGCTGGTCGGCGGGCTGGTCGGCCTAGCCATCCACGCGATCGACACGCTGCTGTAAGGCACAGGTCACAGTGCGCGTCAGCATCCAACGCGCAGGGCCGCATGACGGATATCGAGAAGGTCGAGGGCTGGCGACGCAGCGTCACGCAGTGCGGGCATGGCGCTTCCGTCCGGCAACGCGCGATGGCGCGGTCGTGCGGGGTCCGGCTCATCCCCGTCCAGGCGGACAGTTTTTGCATCCGTCCCGCCCTTGGCGTATAGAGACGGCATGGCGATCTTCCCCCGTCCCGTTTCCCCCAAGAACGCGCTTGGCGATTTCTGGAGCTATTTCCGTCAGCAGCGTCAGCATAAATGGCCGCTGCTCGGCCTGTCGGTGGCGATCACCTGGGTCATCATATGGACCTTCGTGATCGATGCGAACACCAACACCATGCCCACGCGCAACAAGATCATCTATGTCGAAAGCTGGGACGCCAACCGCTCCGACGCCGCGATCATCCTTCAGCAGAAGATCGACTTCGCCAAGCGCGAAGCCGCGCTGGTGCGCCAGCAAAAGCGGATGCAGGGCTATGCCGACGCCTTCGGCATCGAATGGCGCGAGGAGGAAAAGCGCAACACCGCCGAACGCAAGCAAGCCGTCAAGGCGATCAACGAACTGCTCGATGACCGGCTGGTAAAGGCCGAATCGAATGAACAGGCCGCGCCGGCAACTCCGGGCGCGGCGGGGATCGGCCGCCCCTGAAACCGCCCGTCCCCGCCGACGACCGGCGCTACATGGCTGCGGCGATCGCGCTGTCGCGGCGGGGACGCGGCCTGTCCACCCCCAATCCCAATGTCGGCTGCCTGATCGTGCGCGACGGTCGCGTGGTCGGGCGGGGCTGGACGCAAAAGGGCGGCCGGCCCCATGCCGAAGCGCAGGCGCTGGACCAGGCGATGGAGCAGGCGCGCGACGCTACCGCCTATGTGACGCTGGAACCTTGTTTCCATCTCAGCCCGCGCGGGCCACGCTGCGCCGACCTGCTGGCGCGCGCGGGTGTCGCGCGGGTCGTCATCGCCCTGCGCGATCCTGATCCCAGGACGAACGGGCAGGGCGCGGCCTGGCTGCGCGATCGGGGCGTTGCGGTGGAGATGGGGCTGTTGGCCGACGAGGCGGCGGCCGCCATGGCGGGCTTCGTCCTGCGCCAGACGCTCGGCCGGCCGCATGTAACGCTGAAACTCGGCCTGTCGCTCGATGGCCGGATCGCGCTCGCCAATGGGTCGAGCCGCTGGATCACCGGCCCGCAGGCGCGCGCCCACGCGCATCTGGAACGCGCGCGCCATGACGCGATCCTGGTCGGCGGCGGGACGCTGCGCGCCGACGCGCCCAGACTTGATGTGCGGCTGCCGGGCCTGGAGGATCGCGCGCCCCGCCGCCTGCTGCTGACGCGCGGACCAGCGCCTGGCAATTGGGAACGAATCGGCGCACCGGAAGAAATCGCCACGCTTGATCGGGTCGATCATCTGCTGGTCGAAGGCGGCGCGGGCGCCGCGGCCGCTTTTCTGCGCGCCGACCTCATTGATCGGCTGCTGCTCTATCGCGCGCCCATCCTCATCGGCGACGGGCTGGCCGGGATCGGCGACATCGGCCTTGGCGACCTTGCCCAGGCGCATGGCCGCTGGCGGTTGACGGATGGCCGCACGCTGGGCGTCGACAAGCTGGAGGTTTACGAGCGGGTTCGGAGCGCTTAAGCGACCTTCCCATTCTGCTTAGCGGGGCAAGGCATATGTTCACCGGCATCATCACCGACATCGGCACCATCCGCAGCCATGAGCAGCGCGGTGATCTGCGGCTCGTCATCGGCTGTGGCTATGCCATGGACAGCGTGGCGATCGGCGCGTCGATCGCCTGTTCGGGCGCGTGCCTGACCGTTGTGGACAAGGGCGACGACTGGTTCGCGGTCGATCTGTCGGCCGAAACCGTTGCGCGCACCGCGCCCGGGCTGTGGCAACAGGGCGGCAGGCTCAACCTGGAACGCGCGCTCAAGGTCGGCGATGAACTGGGCGGCCATATCGTGACCGGCCATGTCGACGCCGTGGGCCATCTTGTCTCCGCGCAATCGGAAGGCGATTCGATCCGCCTCGTCATCCGCGCACCACAGGCGCTGGCCGCCGCGCTGGCCGCCAAAGGGTCGATCACCCTCGATGGCATCTCGCTCACCGTCAACAGCGTCGAGGATCAGCCCGACGGCAGCGTGGATTTCGGGCTGAACATCATTCACCACACCACCGCCGCCACGACCCTGGATCGGCTGGAGGATGGGCGCGCCTTCAATCTCGAAATCGACGTGCTCGCGCGCTATCTCGGTCGAATGCAAGCATTGCGGTCGGGCGTAATGTGATTGCTTCTTGAATTTATCACATTGTAGTGTGATATAGGGGCCATTCCAAAGAGGGAATGGAGTCCTGCCATGTCGTCCGCGCTTCTCGATACCGTCCGCAATCTGGTCACCGAAGGCGGCATGTCCCGTTCCGGCCTTGCCCGGGCCGCCGGTCTGCACGCCAATTCCCTGCGAAAGCTGGGCGAAGCCGACTGGAATCCCACGGCCGACACGCTGGGCAAGCTCGAAGCCTATCTGATGAAGCGCGAAGGCGGCACCGCGCTCGCCAGCCCCGAGGAAATCATCAACGAAGCGCGCAACGGCCGCATGTTCATCTTGGTCGATGACGAGGATCGGGAAAATGAAGGCGACCTCGTCATTCCCGCGCAGATGGCGACGCCCGATGCGATCAATTTCATGGCGACTCATGGGCGCGGGCTCATCTGCCTCGCCATGACGCGCGACCGGGTCGAACATTTCGGCCTGGAACTGATGAGCCGCAACAACGGCACCCGGCATGAAACCGCCTTCACCGTATCGATCGAGGCGCGCGAGGGAGTCACCACCGGCATCAGCGCCGCCGACCGTGCCCGCACCATCTCCGTCGCGATCGACGGGTCGAAAGGGCGCACCGACATCGTGACGCCGGGCCATGTCTTCCCGCTGGTCGCCAAGGATGGCGGCGTGCTCGTGCGCACCGGTCATACCGAAGCGGCGGTCGATGTGGCCCGGCTCGCCGGTCTCAACCCGTCCGGCGTCATCTGCGAGGTGATGAAGGATGACGGGACCATGGCGCGGCTGGACGACCTCATCCCCTTCGCGCGCAAGCACAGGATGAAAATCGGCACCATTCGCGATCTCATCGCCTATCGCCGCCGCCACGACCATATGGTCGAACGCCGCGCCGAAACCAGCTTCACCAGCAAATGGGGCGGCGAATGGAAAGCGATCAGCTTCTACAATCGCGCGACCCGCACCGAACAGATGGTGCTGCAAAAGGGCCATGTCCTGCCCGACCAGCCGACCCTGGTGCGCATGCACCAGCTGTCGCTGATGGACGATATCTATGGCGCGCAAGGCAAACGCAACGACCTGCTCGCTCGTTCGATGGAGCTCATCGGTCACGAAGGATCGGGCCTGGTCGTCCTGCTGACCGGTTCGGACGAAGGCGATTTCTTGTCAAAGTCGATCCTGCGCTATGCGGCCAAGGGCGCATTGCCCAGCGACATGGACGAATTGCGCAACTATGGCGTGGGCGCGCAGTTGCTCGCGGAACTGGGCGTGCATGACATGGTCCTGCTGACCAACAGCCAGCACAGTCTGGTCGCGCTTGACGGCTATGACCTGGCCGTGGTTGGGCAGCGTTCGATCACAGTGTAAGGATTATCGACATGGCCAAATTCCTGATCGTCGAGGCGCGCTTCTACGACCATCTCAACGACCTGCTGATCGAAGGGGCCAAGGCGGCGCTGGACGAACAGGGGCACCGCTATGAGGTGGTGACAGTGCCTGGCGCGCTTGAGATTCCCGGTGCCGTGGCGATGGCCGCGGAGACCGGCCGCTATGACGGCTTTGTCGCGATCGGCGTCGTGATTCGTGGCGAAACCTATCATTTCGAAGTGGTGTCGAACGAAAGCGCGCGCGGCCTGATGGCGCTCAGCATGGACGGCATCGCCATCGGCAATGGCATTTTGACCGTCGAAAATGAGGAGCAGGCGCTCGTGCGCGCGCGCCCCGATCAGAAGGACAAGGGCGGAGAAGCGGCCAAGGCCGCCATCGCCATGCTGGCCCTGCGCGACCGCTTCGGGGCATAAGCAGGAAAAAAGGGGCTCCGTCGCAGGAGCCCCTCTTCATCTCACGCCACCTTTTCCAGTGCGGGATAGTCGGTGTAGCCCTCCGCCCCCTGGGTGTAGAAGGTCTTGGGGTTCCACTCGTTGAGCGGCGCGTCGATGCGCAGCCGCTCAACCAGGTCGGGATTGGCGATAAAGGGCCGGCCAAAGGCGATGCCGTCCGCCACCCCGCTGTCGATCGCGGCCTGCGCACTGGCCTTCGTATAATCGCTGTTGAGGATCAGCGGCCCCTTGAAATGCTGGCGGATGAGCGGCGACTGGCGCGGCACCTCGCTGCTGCCATAGGTGCCGGTCGGTGTCAGTTCGCGCAGTTCCAGAAACGCGATGCCCAGCGCATCCAGCGCCTGCGCCGCGACCGGGAACAGGCTTGCCGGGTCGCTGTCGTCCGTGCCCTGCGTCTCGCCATTGGGCGACAGGCGCACCGCAGTCCGGTCCGCGCCGATCGCATCGACAACGGTGCCGGTCACTTCCCGCAGCAACCGCACGCGATTGTCCGCGCTGCCGCCATAGTCGTCGCTGCGCTGGTTGACGCCGTCGCGCAGGAATTCATCGATCAGATAGCCGTTCGCCGCATGGATCTGGACGCCGTCGAACCCGGCCGCGATCGCGTTGCGGGCCGTCTGAGCATAGGTGTCAAGCAAATGCGAGATTTCGGAAACCTCCAGCGCGCGAGGCGTGGGATAATCCTTGTTGCCCTCATAGGTATGCGCATGGCCCGGCGCTGCAATCGGGCTGGACGACACGGCATCTTCGCCCGTCACGGCCGGATGCACCAGCCGGCCCATATGCCACAGCTGCGCGACGATGCGACCGCCGGCCTCATGCACGGCGTCAGTGACCGGCTTCCACCCTTCGACCTGCTCCTGACTCCACAAGCCCGGCGCATAGGGCCAGCCCAGCCCTTGCCGCGAAATGCCCGTCGCTTCGCTGATGATGAGGCCGGCCGAGGCGCGCTGGCGATAATAATCGACCATCAGCGGCGTCGGCACATGATCGCGAGTCGCGCGGGCGCGGGTCAGCGGCGCCATCAGAATGCGGTTGGGCGCGGCAATCGCGCCAAGCTGGATAGGATCGAACAGGCTGGTCACTCAAACAATCTCCTTCGTCACATTGGTTTCATATTGAAACCAAGATGGATGCGTCCCGCCACTTGGGGAAGGGATTGCCCCGCTTCAACCCTTGGCGCTGTCTTTTCCTCGAACCCTGGCTAACGAACGGCCCGGCAAATGGTTGTGCGCCGTGCGCGCGCGTCCTAGATTGGCGGCATGAGCGATACCCAGGACCTCACCCTTGACGAGATTCGCGCGCTGCTGGCGCCGGTCCTCCCCCGTCACGCCGCCTTCGATGGCTGGCGGCCACAGGCAGTGGCCATGGCCGCGCAGGAAAAGGGTGTGGACGTCGATATTGCGCAGCTCGCCTTTGCCGATGGCGCGATGGGCATGATCGACGCGTGGTTTGCCAGCATCGACGCGGCCATGCTGGACGCCCTTCCCGCCGAAGGTCTGTCGGCCCTCTCGATCCGCCGCAGGATCATCGCGCTGGTCGAAGCGCGGCTGGCCCTGCTCGCCTCCGACCGGGACGCCTTGCGCCGGGCGCTCGCGATCCTGGCGATGCCGACCCATGTCGTGCAGGCGGGCAAGCTCGGCTGGCGCGCTGCCGACGCGATGTGGCGGGCGGCGGGTGACAGCACCACGGACCTCAACCATTATTCAAAGCGCATGACGCTATCGGCCGTCTACGCCTCTACCCTGCTCGTCTTCGTCAATGACGACAGCGCCGATCATGCCGACAGCCGCGCCTTCCTCGCCCGCCGGGTCGAGGATGTGATGCGCTTTGAAAAGACCAAGGCGAAATTCCGCAACGCGGGCGGTGGCGAGCGGCTCAGCCTCGCCCGCTTCGTGGGTCGCCTGCGTTATCCCGCCATCTGATCGGGTCCCCCAATCGATTATGCTGGCCATCGCGCATCGGTATTGATAGTCACTCGCAAAATCGTTTGATGAGTGTCTCTCCTTGCGCCTGACTGACCTGCCGCTGCGCCAACCCGCTTATGTCGACCTGATCGACTGGACCAGCCTGCCTGCCAGCGACGCCCAGCGGCTGCGGGAATTCGGTCTGTGCGAAGGCGCCAGCGTAGAAGCGCTGCACCATGGCGGCTTGCTCGGCCGCGGGCCGATCGCCTGCCGCGTCGGTCGCATGACCATCGCGATGCGGCGCGCCCATGCCGCCGCCGTCACCGTGCGCACGGGACCGGAGACTCTCGGATCGGAGTTGGGGGCATGAGCGCCCTGCCGCTGGTGGCTCTGGTCGGCAATCCCAATGCCGGCAAGAGCGCGCTGTTCAATGCGCTGACCGGCGCGCGCCAGAAGCTGGGCAATTATCCCGGCGTCACCGTGGAGCGCAAGGCGGGCCGCCTCTCGCTCACCGACGGCCGGCCGCTCGAACTGGTCGACCTGCCCGGAACTTACAGCCTCGACCCCGCCAGTCCCGATGAACAGGTGACGCGCGATGTCGTCATGGGGCGCCAGGCCGGCGAAAAACGGCCCGATGCGCTGGTCATCGTCGTGGATGCCGCCAATCTCGACAATCATCTGCGCTTCGCCCTCGAACTGATCGCGCTGGGCCTGCCGACCATCGTCGCGCTCAACATGGTGGACCTGGCCACCCGCGACGGGCTGGAGCTGGACGCCGACGCCCTGTCCCGCGAATTGGGCGTACCCGTCATCGCCACCGTGGCGGTGCGCAAGCGCGGCCTGGACCATCTGCGCACCGAGATGGAAGGGCTGCTGAACGGCGCGCCCTCCCCCTATCCCGCCCCGGCGTCCGCCCCGCGTGATTTCGAGGCCACGCGTCAGGAAGCGCGGCGCATCGCCCGCGCAGGCGTCATCCGCGAAACCCCATCGCGTCGGTTGACCGCCGCCGTCGATCGTGTCGCGCTACACCCGCTCGCCGGCCTTGCGTTACTGCTTGCACTGCTGTTCGTCATGTTCCAGGCCGTCTATGCTTGGTCCGAAGCGCCCATCGCAATGATCGAGGGTCTGGCCGAAGCCGCCGCCACGCTGGTCCGCGATGCCCTCCCCGACGGTATCCTGCGCTCCTTTCTGGTCGATGGCGTCATCAACGGCGTCGGATCGGTGGTCGTCTTCCTGCCGCAGATCCTGATCCTCTTCTTCTTCATCCTGATGCTCGAAGCGACCGGCTATATGGTCCGCGCCGCCTTCCTGATGGATGGCATCATGGCGAAGGTCGGCCTGTCTGGCCGCGCATTCATCCCGCTTCTGTCTTCCTTCGCCTGCGCCATTCCCGGCATCATGGCGACCCGGACCATTTCCGATCCCAAGGACCGGCTCACCACCATATTGATCGCGCCGCTGATGACCTGTTCGGCGCGGCTACCGGTCTATGCCGTCATCATCGGCGCCTTCATCCCGGCCCGCGACATCGGGTTTGGCATCGGGCTTCAGGGCTTTGTCCTCTTCTGCCTCTATCTGGCGGGGATCGTCGGCGCGATGTTCGTCGCGCTGATACTGCGCCTCACCGTGACCAAGGGCGCGAGCGGCAGCTTCCTCATGGAAATGCCCAAATATCAGTGGCCACGCCCGCAGGACGTCCTGCTTGGCCTGTGGCAACGCGCTGTGATTTTCCTCAAGCGCGCCGGGACGATCATCTTCACCTCTACCGTCATCCTGTGGCTGCTGCTCAGCTTCCCACGCGTGCCCGACGGCGATCCCGCCAGCCAGGTCGATCATTCCATCGCCGGCCGAGTCGCCAGTGGCCTTAATGTCGTTCTGGAGCCGATCGGCTTCAACCGCGACATATCGCTGGCGCTGATCCCGGCCATGGCGGCCCGCGAAGTCGCGGTGTCGGCGCTCGCCACCGTCTATTCGATCGACGCGGGCGATGATGAAGCCGCGCTGGAACAGAGTCTGGGCGACCGGCTGAAGGGGCAATGGCCGCTGCCAACCGCGCTTGCCTTCCTCGCCTGGTTCATCTTCGCGCCGCAATGCATTTCCACCATTGCGGTGACGCGGCGGGAAACCAACGGATGGAAATGGCCGCTGTTCATGGTCGGCTATCTCTTCGCCCTCGCCTATGTCGCGGCGGGCGTGACCTACTGGACCGCCACGGCTTTAGGTCTGGCTTAACGCTTGAAGGGCTGGAGCCGCGCTCTATAACGGCCGATCAATCTATCGGAGGTAACATGGCAGGCTCGGTCAACAAGGTCATTCTGGTCGGCAATCTGGGCGCCGACCCGGAGGTCAAGAGCTTCCAGAATGGCGGCAAGGTGTGCAATCTGCGCATCGCCACGTCCGAAAGCTGGAAGGACCGCATGACCGGGGAGCGCAAGGAGCGCACCGAATGGCACAGCGTCGCGATCTTTTCCGAAGGGCTTGTCGGCGTCGCCGAACGCTTCCTGCGCAAGGGCTCCAAAGTCTATATCGAAGGGCAGCTTCGCACCCGCAAATGGCAGGACCAGTCGGGCAATGACCGGTACACGACCGAAGTCGTGCTCCAGGGCCTCGGCTCTGTGCTCACCATGCTGGACGGCGCACCGGGCGGTGGCGGTCAAGGTGGCGGCTACGCCGGTGGCGGCGGCGGCCGCTCGCAGGGCGTGAGCGACTGGCAGGGCGGATCGGGCGGCTTTGGCGGCGGCGATTATGATGATTTCGGCGGCGCGTCCGGCGGATCGAGCGGTGGCGGCTATGGCGGCGGCAACCGGTCGCAGGGCGGTGGCAATCGCGGCGGCGCGGGCAGCCCCAATTTCGACAATGATCTGGACGACGAAGTCCCGTTCTGATCCGGCGGGGGACCAGCCATGGCGATCTTTGATGATCTGAACGGCAAGCGCGCGCTCGTCACCGGCGCGTCGAGCGGCCTTGGCCGGCATTTCGCGCTGCTGCTGGCGCGCCACGGCGTCGCGGTCACGCTGGCCGCGCGCCGGCCCGACAGGCTGGAGGCCGTGGCAGCCGAGATCGCCGCAACGGGCGCACAGGCCGACTGCGTGCGCATCGACGTGCGCGATCCCGCCTCGGTGAACGCCGCCTTCGACCGGCCGGCCTTTGACATTGTCATCAACAATGCCGGCGTGGCGCAAGGCGGCCCGGCGCTCGCCATGGATGAAGCGAGTTGGGGCGATGTGATCGACACCGACCTGTCCGGCGTCTTCCGCGTCGCGCGCGCGGCCGGACGGGCCATGGTCGCCGCCCAGCAGGGCGGCAGCATCGTCAACACCGCATCGATCCTGGGTCTGCGCGTGTCGACCTATCTTGCCGCCTATTCCGCGGCCAAGGCGGGGGTGGTCCAGCTCAGCCGCGCGCTGGCGCTGGAATGGGCGGGCCAGGGCATCCGCGTAAACGCACTTTGCCCCGGCTATTTCGAAACCGACATCAATCGCGGTTTCCTCGCCAGCAAATCGGGCCAGGCGATGGTGGCGCGCATTCCCCAGCGCCGTGTCGGCCAGTTTGAGGATCTGGACGGCGCCCTGCTGCTGCTCGCCTCGGACGCGGGCCGCTATATGACTGGCACGGAACTTGTGGTCGACGGCGGCCATATGGTGTCGACGCTATAATCGCCTCACACGATTATCTTGACTGATATAATCGACGCGACCGGTGCCATCGCCGCGCCTATATCATCGACATGTCCAGGATCGAACACAGCATCGCCCTTCCCATCCGTCGCATGGTGAACCCCGCCCAGCTGGCATTGGGGAGCGCCATCGCCGTCAGCGGACTGGCCATCCTGCTGCATGGCGCACTGGCGCTCTCCTGAGCCTGCGCGCCCTCTAGCGCGCCAGTTCCTGCTGGGCGAAGGCGCGAATATGGTCCTTCAGATCCTCGCGCTCCAGCGACAGCGCCAGATTGGCTTCGATATAACCCGCCTTTGACCCGCAGTCGAAACGACGCCCTTCGAACGTCACGCCATGGAAGGGCTGGGTGCCGATCATTGATGCCATCGCGTCGGTCAGCTGGATTTCCCCGCCCGCGCCCTTGTCCTGCGTTTCCAGGATCTTCATGACCTCGGGTTGCAGGATATAGCGACCCGGCACGATCAGGTTGGATGGCGCGGTGCCGAGCTTGGGCTTTTCAACCAGCCCCTTGACCTGCGTCAGCATGCCGTCCCGCGCGCCCGGATCGATGACGCCGTAGCTGGGCGTTTCGTCCATCGGGATTTCCAGCGCGCAAACCAGATTGCCGCCGACCTTGTCATAGGCATCGACCATCTGCTTGAGGCACCCATTGCCCTTCGCGCCCTTCATGAATTCGTCGGGCAACAGGATGGCGAAGGGTTCGTCACCGACGATCTCGCGCGCGACCCAGATCGCATGGCCCAGGCCCAGCGGCTCCTGCTGGCGGATGAAGACGGCGTTGCCGGGCATCAGCCGCGTGCCTTCCAGCGCGCCAAGGTCTTTGCCCCGCTCACGCTGGGTGGCCTCGGTTTCATAGGCAATGTCGAAATAATCCTCGATCGCTCCCTTGCCGCGACCGGTGACGAAGATCATCTGCTCAATCCCCGCCTCGCGGGCCTCGTCCACCGCATATTGGATCAGTGGCCGGTCAACGACGGGCAGCAATTCCTTGGGCACGGCCTTGGTGGCCGGCAGGAACCGGGTGCCAAGGCCGGCAACGGGGAAGATGGCTTTGCGAATAGGCTTGTTGGACATGCTGCTCCATTCTCGCTGCAACGCGGAAAGACGTGCCTGACTTCGCGGGCGCGGCCGCAAAGGTCAAGCATTTGCGCACGCCTAACGCATCACACCGCCAGAAGTCTCTGCGCGACCTCCTCCAGAGCGGAAATTTCGCTGTCCAATTGATCCAGGGAAACATGAATTCGGTTATTGCGCGGATCGCGGCAGGCAAAGCCGCCAGCCTCGGGCTGCTGAAATCCCTGGATGATGAGCGCGCGGAACCGGTCGATCCGCTGCATGTCCCGCTCGATCGCCGATATTTCCATAAGCGCGCTGGCGTTGCGCCGGTCGCGCATCGCGACCATGGTGCGCAATTCCGTCATGAGCTTGGACATGCTGGGCCGGGTGCGCGCGCCCACGGTGCGCACATCGCCCATGCCCTCGCGCATCAGCCCGACCTTGGCCTCCAGGCTCTGTTCCAGCATGGTCCAGGCGCAGATCAGCCGCCCGACTGAACAGAGCAGCGCCGCATCCTCCGGCGCATAATCCGAAACCGGTTTCACATTTACGTCAGATACAAGATGCACACCCACGCCCCATAGTCTCCTTTATGAGGCTGAGTCCTGCACCCCGCAAAGGCGCGAGGCCAGTGTCGGGGCGTCATGCTCCTCGCTTCTGCCGCACGGATCACCGGCAGCCGTGCAGGAAGGGCGGCGAATCGTGCGCGTGTCCCAGCTTTCCAAGGATCGCCGGTCGCTCAGAAATCGATGGCAATGCCCTTGCGCTCCCAGTCGCCATAGCGGACCGGGCTCATCGCCTCGTCATGCGGGGTCGGATTGTCGATCGGATCGGGCTCGGGCACCGGCGGGCTTTTCGACAGATGCCTGGGCGGCGTCACATGCGCGGGACGCTTGCCGTTGAAGGTTCCCATGAAGCGGCCTTTCGATTGGGGGCGGGCAATTGCGGGCAGCGCTGATCCACCCCATATTCATCTCTGCCCCACTATCTGGGCGGGCAAGGAGCATTTGGCAAGTGAACGGCATCAAGACGACGATGTTGCTGGCGGCGCTGACGGCGCTGTTCATGGCATTGGGTTACACGTTGGGCGGCAGCGGCGGCGCGGTGATCGCGCTGCTGGTCGCGGCGGGGATGAACCTCTTCACCTTCTGGAACGCCGACAAGATCGTCCTTAAAATGCACAATGCGCGCGAGGTGGACGAACGCAGCGCCCCCGATTTCTACCGGCTGGTGCAGCAGTTGGCGCAGCGGGCCAACCTGCCGATGCCGCGCGTCTATCTGATCGACCAGGACGCGCCCAACGCCTTTGCCACCGGGCGCGATCCCGACCATGCCGCCGTCGCCGCGACCACCGGGTTGCTGGCGATGCTCAGCCGCGACGAAGTGGCGGGCGTGATGGCGCACGAACTGGGCCATGTGAAGAATCGCGACACGCTCATCATGACGATGGTCGCGACCATCGCGGGCGCCATTTCCATGCTGGCGCAGTTCGGCCTCTTCTTTCGCGGCGGCCGTGACGAAGGCCATGGCAATATCCTCGCCACCCTGCTCGCGGTGATCGTCGCGCCCTTTGCCGCGATGATCGTGCAAATGGCGATCAGCCGTACGCGCGAATATGGCGCCGACCGCGCCGGCGCGGAAATCAGCGGCAATCCCCATGCGCTCGCCTCCGCCCTCGCCAAGATTTCCGGCGCTGCGCAGGCGATTCCCAACCCGGTCGTCGCGCGCAACCCTGCCACGGCGCAGCTCTACATCGTACCGACCCACGTCAGCGAACTCTTCTCCACTCACCCCGCGACCGAAAAGCGCATCGCCGCGCTCCACGACATCGCCAGCGACATGGGAGCGGGTGAAGGGACCGCGCCCAGGCCGATCGCCGATTCCCGCGCCTCGGCCCTGTCGCCGATCGCTTCCACCCCTACGCCTCCGCGCCGCCGCAGCGCGCTCGATCCGCACGGGCGCTCCTAAGGGCGATAATCGCCGTTCGTTTCGAGCGCAGTCGAGAAACGCAATCAAGCAGTGCGCTACCCACGTCTCGACGCGCCAGGCGCGAACGGAGGTTGCTTTTACGCGCAATGGGCCTAACCGCCTTCCATGCCCCCTCGTCCGTCTTCCCGTCCGTCCCGCCCCCGTCCCGATGATGTCCCCGGCCTGCCAGCGCGCCGCGCGGCGTTGCGACTGCTGGACGCCGTGCTGCGCCGGGGCGAGCCGCTCGAACTGGCGCTGCACGGCGCGGCGCAGGGATTGCCGCGGGAGGATCGCGCGCTCACCCATGCCATCGCTGCCGAAGTCTTGCGCCATTTGCCCGATCTCGACGCTCTGATCGACGGCGCGACCCGCCAGATCCTGCCCGACGATGCCAAGGCGCGCATGGTGCTGCGCATCGCGCTCGCCCAGACCTTGCGCATGGACACCCCGCCTCATGCCGCGATCGCGACCGCCCTGCCCCTGGTCGATGGCGGCCCGCGCAAGCTGGTCCATGGCGTGTTCGGCACGGTGACGCGCGGTCAGCCCGCGCTGCCCGATCCGCCAACCCTGCCCGCCGAGGTGCTTGCGCGCTGGAGCGATCAGTGGGGCGCGGCGATGCCGCAGGCGGCGGCCCATGCCTATGCCGTCCGCCCGCCGGTGGACGTCACCCTGCGCGACGCGAGCGAGACAGCGAGATGGACAGATGCGCTGGACGGCGCATCCTTCGCGCCCGGCCATGTCCGCCTGCCCACCCATCCCGTTGACGGCAACGGGGCTATCCCCGCGCTGCCCGGTTTTGCCGAGGGCGCCTGGTGGGTTCAGGACATCGCCGCCGCCTGCCCCGCGCGGCTGCTGGGCAAAGGCGATGGCCGCCAGGCGCTTGACCTGTGCGCCGCGCCGGGCGGCAAGACGATGCAAATGGCCGCCGCCGGATGGCGGGTCATTGCCGTGGACCAGTCGAAGAAACGGCTGGAGCGATTGTCCGAAAATCTGGCGCGCACGGGGCTTGCCGCCGACATCGTGGCGGCGGACCTGCGCCAGTGGCAACCGCTCGCGCCAGTGGACGCCATCCTGCTCGACGCCCCCTGTTCGGCAACCGGCATCTATCGTCGCCATCCCGATGTGCTGCACCGCATCGGCTTGCGCCAGATCGCGGACCTTGCCGAATTACAGGCGCAGTTGCTGGCGCGCGCCGCCGACTGGCTGACGCCGGGCGGGCGCCTCGTTTACGCCACCTGTTCGCTGGAACAGGCGGAGGGCGAGGATCAGATCGCCCGCTTCCTTGACGCCCGGCCGGATTTTGCGTTGGACCCGATCGCAACCAGCGAACTGCCCGAAGGAATGGCGCCCGACCCGCAGGGCTGGCTACGCACCCTGCCCGACACGCTCGCCAGCGCGGGCGGCACGGATGGATTCTTCATCGCCCGGCTTGTCAGGCGCGCACACTGAGCATTAACCATGATGGCGTAAGGCTGCGACAGAATCCCTTCCACCAGCCCAAGGTTCATCCATGCGCCCGATCGAGCCATTGCCCCTTCACCATAGCTGGCCTCTCTATGATCTGCGCGCGCATCTTGCCCCGGTGTTGCTGGACTCTCACATTGCCCGCAACGACGCGGCGCTGGCGGAACGCGGGCTGGGCTTGTGGCGATGCGACTTGACCGACAACCGGCTGGAATGGACCGCCGGCGTCTATGACATATTCGGGCTGGAGCGCGATCTCGACGTATCGCGGCCGCTGGCCGTGTCGCTCTATACCCCGGAATCGCGCGAACCCATGGAGCGGCTGCGCGATTATGCGATCCGGCACAAGCGCGGCTTCACGCTCGATGTCGATATCGATCAGGCCGATGGCCAGGGTCGCTGCGCGATGCGGCTGATCGCCGCGCCCGTGCTCGACGACGCGCAACAGGTCGTCGGGCTGCATGGCGTCAAGCAATTGCTGCCTCATGGCGCGCCCGCCTCGCGACGGCTCGATCCGACCATTTTCGTCATGCTCTGACCCGGCCTCCGGCTCCCGGCCTGATCGGCCCGGACGGTCGGGAAAATCGCCGTTGCCTCCCGCACCGCGCGCCACTAAGGCGGGGGGTTAATGACCCATCCCATCCTTATCTCACCCTCGATCCTGTCCGCCGACTTCGCGCGCCTTGGCGAGGAAGTGCGCGCGATCGACGAAGCCGGTTGCGACTGGCTCCATATCGACGTCATGGACGGGCATTTCGTGCCCAACATCACCATCGGTCCTGCCGTGGTGAAGGCGCTGCGCCCGCACAGCCAGAAGCCGTTCGACGTCCATCTGATGATCTCGCCGGTGGACCCGTATCTCGACGCCTTCGTGCAGGCAGGGGCCGATATCATCACCGTCCATCCCGAAGCGGGTCCGCATATCCACCGCACCGTCCAGCATATCAAGTCGCTGGGCGTGAAGGCGGGCGTGGTGCTCAATCCGGGCACCCCGGCAAAGATGCTCGACTATCTGATCGATGATGTCGACCTCATCCTGGTGATGAGCGTCAATCCCGGCTTCGGCGGCCAGAGTTTCATCGAAAATCAACTGCGCAAGATCGAGGCGATCCGCAAGATGATCGACAAGTCGGGGCGCGACATCCGCCTTCAGGTCGATGGCGGCATCGACCTCAATACCGCGCCCAGGGCCATTGCAGCCGGCGCCGACGTGCTGGTGGCCGGCACCGCGACCTTCCGCGGCGGCCAGAGCGCCTATGCCGACAATATCCGTCAATTGCGGGGCGGGTGAGCGACCCGCGACGCCTGTCGGCCCGCTCGGGCCAGGACCTGCCGCCCGAAGAGGGCGCGGACGGCATCGAGCAGGGCAAGCGCCTCATCCGCGTCGCGGATGACAAGGGGCTGTCGCTGACGCAGAAGATTGCGCACCACGTCTATCTGCTCAGCTGGAAAACGCCGATCCACGGTCGCCGGCTGCGGGGCAAATATCCGCTCAAGCTGCTGGCCGTGCCCGATGACGACATTGTCGGCGACGGCCGCGCCGGGGCGGCGATGCGCGCGGGCTATTTCCTGTTTCGCGGGCAGAAATTGCCGATCGACCGGCTGGACTTTGCCCGGCCGGGCGTGGGGCCGGCCTTTTCCGATTATCTGCATGGCTTCCGCTGGCTGCGCGACCTGTCGGTCAGCGCCTCGCGCGAACAGGGCGCGCCGATTGCCGAAGGCGTCATGCGCAAATGGCTGGCCGTCCATGCCGAAACGCCCAGCGAGCCAGCCTGGCGGGCGGACAATGCCGGCTGGCGGCTGCTGTTCTGGACCGCGCACGCGCCGCTCATCCTCTCGTCCAGCGACCTCGTCTATCGCTCGCTGGTGCTCAACTGCATCGCCCGCACCGCCAGGCATCTGGATCGGGGCGCGGACAAGGCGCCGATGGGCCTGCCGCGCATCGTCGCCTGGTGCGCGATCATCGCGGCCGGGCTGCTGATCCCGGGGGGCGAAACCCGCAGGCAATTTGGCGAGGCGGGGCTCAAGCGCGCGATCGACAGTGGCATCCATGCCGATGGCGGCATCGTTTCGCGATCGCCGCTGGCGCAGATGGAGGCGATCATGGCGCTATCCATGCTGCGCGCCGTCTATGACGTGCGCCGGGAAAAGCCGCCGCTCTTTCTTGGCGATGCGCTGTCCCGCACGGTCCCAGCGCTGCTGGGCCTGACCCATGGCGATGGCGGGCTTGGCAACTGGCAGGGGTCTGGCGCCATCGCGCCGCAGATGGTGGACAGCATGGTGCAGGCCAGCCGCGTGCGCACCCGCCCGCTGCGCCAGGCGCGCGACTGGGGCTATCAGCGGATCGCGGCCGGCGCGACCGTCATTCAGGTGGACGCTGCCCCGCCGCCGGTCGCGCGCCTCGCCGACGCGGGGTGCGCCTCGACCGGCGCGATCGAGATCAGCGACGGGCGCCAGCGGCTCATCGTCAATTGCGGCGGCGCAGGGCTGGAGGGTGCGTGGATCACCGCCGATCTGGCGCAGGGGCTGCGCACCACCGCCGCGCACAGCACGCTGGTGCTCAATGACAGCAACTCCACCGCTCTGCTGCCCGGCGGCACGCTGGGCAAGGGCGTGACCGAGGTCGAGCTCAACCGGCAGGAAATGGACAATGGCAGCCGGCTGGAGCTCAGCCATGACGGCTATGTCCGGCGCATGGGCTATGTCCATCGCCGCCTGCTGATGGTGAGCGGCGATGGCCGCGAAGTGCGGGGCGAAGATATGCTGACCCCCGCTGAACGCCGGCGCAAGCCAGGCCGCCAGCCGGTGCAGATCCGCTTCCACCTCGCGCCCGGCGTCGAACCCACGCTGACCGCCGACAATCAGGCCGCCGTGCTGCGCATCGACCAGGGCGCGCTCTGGCAGTTCCGCACCGGCGCGGGCCTGCTCAGCGTCGAGGACAGCCTGTGGGTCGATGGCGACGGCCATCCCCATCCCACCCGCCAGCTGGTCGTCACCGGCGAAGCCCTGCCCGGCGGCTCCAGCATCGGCTGGCTGTTCAAACGGATGGGCTGAACATCCCCGTCTCACCTCTTCGCTCCCCCGCTCCTGCAAGGACATCGCCGCATGACCCCGACCGACCTGCTCGTCCCCACCTGGCGCCAGATGCTGGGCGCGCTGGCCGACTGGCTTGCCAAGGCCGAGGTGCAGATGCCTGGTGGCAAGGCGGAAACGCTGCTGTCTGCGCGGCTTGCGCCCGACATGTTCCCGCTCGCAACACAAGTACGCTTCGCCTGCGTGCAAGTGTGGGAAGGCGCACATCGCCTGCGCGACGAGCCGCTGCCTGATCGCGTCATGGCGTTGCTGGACGAAGGGCGGCAGGCGGGCGACCAGCCGGGCACCATGGCGGACGCGCGGGCGCGCATCGCCGAAACCCTCGTCCTGCTCGACAGCCTTGCCGCAGACGCGCTGGACCGGGCCGGCGATGCCCCGCTTGCCCATGACCTGCCCAATGGCATGATCTTCGACCTGGCGTCCGACAGCTATGCGCGCGACTGGGCGCTGCCCCAATTTTATTTCCACGTCCTGACCGCCTACGCCATCCTGCGCGCGCAGGGCGTGGAGCTGGGCAAGGCGGACTATGTCGCGCACATGCTGCCCCGCCTGCGCCAGCCCGGCGCGCCGCAGGACTGAACCCGCATCCCAAGGCTGTATTTTTCCGCCGACCCGGCCTAAGGGACGGCCCATTCTTCCTGTCCTGCGATAAGAAAGCCTGCCTCATGTCCGACGTCACCATCAAGCGCGCCCTCCTGTCCGTGTCGGACAAGGCGGGCCTCATCGAACTGGGCCAGGCGCTGGGGAAGCATGGCGTCGAACTGGTGTCGACCGGCGGCACGGCCAAGGCGCTGCGTGAGGCGGGCCTGACGGTCAAGGATATTTCCGACCTCACCGGCTTTCCCGAGATGATGGACGGCCGCGTCAAGACGCTGCATCCCAAGGTTCATGGCGGCCTGCTCGCCGTGCGCAACAACCCGAAGCATGTCGGGTCGATGGAGGAGCATGACATCGGCGCGATCGACCTTGTCGTCGTCAATCTCTATCCCTTCGCCGCCACCGTCGCCAAGGGCGCGGGGCGCGAGGAGATCATCGAGAATATCGACATTGGCGGCCCCTCGATGGTGCGTTCGGCCGCGAAGAATCACGAAAGCGTTGCGATCGTCACCGACCCGACCGACTATGCCCGGCTGATCGCCGAAATGGACGAAAAGGGTGGCGCGACCAGCTACGACTTCCGCCGCATGCTGGCGGCCAAGGCGTATGCCGCCACCGCCGCCTATGATTCGATGATCGCCAGCTGGTTCGCCTTCGCCGATCAGGGTGTCGCCTTCCCCGAAACGCTCAGCCTGTCGAGCACGCTGGGCGCGACGCTGCGCTACGGCGAAAACCCGCATCAATCCGCCGCCCTCTATCTGCCCGTCGGCCCCACCGCGCGCGGCATCGCCCAGGCGCAGCAGATCCAGGGCAAGGAACTCTCCTACAATAATTATAACGACGCCGACGCCGCGCTGGAGCTGGTCAGCGAATTTCGCGACGGCCCGCCGACGGTGGTCATCGTCAAGCACGCCAACCCCTGCGGCGTCGCCACCGGCGACACGCTGATCAAAGCCTATGAAGCCGCGCTCGCCTGCGACAGCGTCTCGGCATTCGGCGGCATCATCGCGGTCAACCGTCCGCTCGATGGCCCCACCGCCGAAGCGATCAGCGGCATCTTCACCGAAGTCGTCGCCGCCCCGGACGCCGATGACGACGCGCGCGCCATCTTCGCGAAAAAGAAGAACCTCCGCCTTCTGCTGACCGGCGACCTGCCCGATCCGACGCGTCCGGGCCTTCAGGTCAAGAGCATCGCGGGCGGCATGTTGGTGCAGAGCCGCGACAATGGCCAGGTCAGCCAGGATGCGCTCAAGCTCGTGACCAAGCGCGCGCCGACCGAACAGGAATTGAAGGACTGCCTGTTCGCCTGGACCGTGGCCAAGCATGTGAAGTCCAACGCCATCGTCTATGCCAGGGATGGCAGCACGGCAGGCGTCGGCGCGGGCCAGATGAACCGCCTCGAATCGGCCCGCATCGCCGCGTGGAAGGCGAAGGATGCGGCGGAAAAGGCTGGCTGGAGCGAGCCGCGCACGATCGGCTCCGCCGTTGCCTCCGACGCCTTTTTCCCATTCGCCGACGGCCTGATGGCCGCGGTCGAGGCCGGCGCGACCGCCGTGATCCAGCCGGGCGGTTCGATCCGCGACGACGAGGTGATCGCCGCCGCCGACAAAGCAGGCCTCGCCATGGTCTTCACCGGCATGCGTCACTTCCGGCATTGAGTCTCATGCAGGTGCGAACGCATCCTGTTCGCACCTGCAAAATCGCGCAAATCCGCCAATTCTTGCCAAGTGGCCTCTTTTCAACCCGCCCTGCCGCGCCTATTTAAGGCGCGACCCTACTTCCACGTCAGACGTGGGGCACAAGACAAGAAAACATGTTCGACAGGAGACAAGGATGAGCATGAAGACGCTGGCGGCCCTTGCCGCCACGATGGCCCTTGCGCTGCCCGGTATGGCCAGCGCCGGCAGCACCAATAATGACGTGATCGTCGATGGCACCAGCGGCACGGAAACGCGGTCGATGACCGTTTCGCTTAGCGACCTGAACCTCGCGAGCGCAGGCGATGTGCGCCGCGCCGATTATCGCCTGATCCGCGCATCCAAGAAAGTGTGCGGTTTCGTCAATGGATCGGTCATCCCCGTGACCGACGATTATCGCAATTGCTATGGCGCCGCGATTGATGGCGCGCGCAGCGATCTCAGCACCCTGACCCAGCGTCTGGGCTGATCGAGCGATCGCAAAAGCGCGCCGGTCGCGCTGGAGCCTTCCCCCGCGAAGGGGACTGCAGGGGGCCGTTCCGCATCGCGCGGGGCGGCCCTTTGGCATGACGGCTGGTCAGGAGCGGCCCACCCATGCGCCACCATGCTTACCGGCGATTAACCACTCCTTAGAAGATTTCCTTCACTCCGGGCGGCACGAAGACCATCGGGGGACCAGACTGCCATGCCGCATACCGATCAGAAGGTGGATGTTGCCATTGTCGGGGCCGGCCCGGCCGGCCTGACCGCCGCCTATCTCCTGACCAAGCAGGGCTATAGCGTCGCCGTGATCGAAAAGGACCCGATCTATGTCGGCGGCATCAGCCGTACGGTAGAGCTGAATGGCTTTCGCTTCGACATTGGCGGCCACCGCTTCTTTTCCAAGTCGCAGCAGGTGGTCGACCTGTGGAACGAGATTCTTCCGCACGATTTCATCCAGCGCCCGCGCATGAGCCGCATCTATTATGAGGGCAAATATTACAGCTACCCTCTGCGCGCGTTCGAAGCTTTGCGGAACCTGGGCATCTGGCGCTCGACGCTCTGCATGGCGAGCTTCGCCAAGGCAAAACTCTTCCCCAATCGTGACATCCGCTCCTTTCAGGACTGGACCGTCAATGCCTTCGGGCACAAGCTCTTCTCGATCTTCTTCAAAACCTACACCGAAAAGGTCTGGGGCATGCCGTGCGACGAAATGTCGGCGGACTGGGCGGCGCAGCGGATCAAGGGCCTGTCGCTCTGGGGCGCGGTCAAGGACGGGCTCAAGCGCAGTCTTGGCCTCAACAAGACGCCCAACGATGGCATGGCGACCAAGACGCTGCTGGAAAGTTTCCGCTACCCGCGCCTTGGCCCCGGCATGATGTGGGACGCGGCGCGCGACTATGTGGTCGCGGGCGGCAACCAGGTGCTGATGGCGCACAGTTTCAAGCGGCTGGAGGAAGACCAGGCGCATGGCACATGGCGGCTGATCGCCGATGGTCCCGATGGCGATGTCACCATCCGCGCCGGCCATGTCATTTCCTCCGCGCCGATGCGCGAACTGGCCGGCCGCATCCACCCCCTGCCCGCCACGCTGCCGCAGGCGATGGATCTTAAATATCGCGACTTCCTGACCGTCGCCTTGATGGTGAAGGGGGATGATATCTTCCCCGACAATTGGATCTATATCCATGACCCGCGCGTGCAGGTGGGCCGGATCCAGAATTTCCGCAGCTGGTCGCCCGAAATGGTGCCCGATCCCACGCTCGCCTGCGTGGGCCTGGAATATTTCTGTTTCGAAGGCGATGGCCTCTGGTCCTCGACCGATGCCGATCTGATCGCGCTGGCGACAAAGGAAATGGCGCGGCTTGGCCTGTGCAACCCCGATGATGTCGTGGGCGGCGCGGTGGTGCGTCAGGAAAAGGCCTATCCCGTCTATGACGACGCCTATGCCGCCAATGTGCTGGCGATGCGCACCGAACTGGAAGCGCGTTATCCCACGCTGCACATGGTCGGCCGCAACGGCATGCACCGCTACAACAACCAGGATCATGCGATGATGACGGCGATGCTGACGGTGCGCAACATCATCGCCGGCCGCCGCGTCCATGACGTGTGGCAGGTCAATGAGGACGCCGAATATCATGAGGCTGGCGCCGAAGGACAGGATGCCGACGCGCAGGCTGCGCTTGCCAGCGTCCGCGCCGTCCCTGCCCGGCTCAAGGCGGCCTGAGACCATGGCCCCCCGCCTCCGGGCGGCGGTCCTGCCGGTCGCGCGCCTGATGTTCGCCCGCTATCTGCTGGCCAGCATCATCGCGCTCGCCAGCGACTTCGCCCTGTTCCTGCTGCTGGACCGCCTCGGCCTGCCGCCGGTCGCGGCGGCGTGCGGCGGCTATGCCGGCGGCCTGCTGGTCCATTGGGCGATCAGCGTCCGCTTCGTCTTCGACACCGGGGCAGGGCCATCACATGGCCAGCGCCTCGCCTTCATCGCCAGCGCGCTGCTGGGCATGGGCATGACCATGGCGATGGTCGGCGCGCTCAGCCTTGTCGGCACCGCGCCCGCGCTCGCCAAGCTCCTGTCCGTCCCGGTCAGCTTCCTCACCGTCTATGCGATTCGCAAATATGGCGTCTTCGCCCGCGCCTGACCTGCGCCGCGCCGCGCTCTGGGCAGGACTCGCCTGGCTGACGTGCTGCGTGGTCCTGATCTGGCTGGCCCATGGCCGCTTTTCGACGCTCGCCTTTCGCGACCCCGATGATGCGATGCGGCTGGTGCAGGTGCGCGACTGGCTGGCCGGGCAATTCTTTTTCGATGTGTCCCAGCATCGGGTGAACCCGCCCCATGGCGGACCGATGCACTGGTCGCGCATCGTCGACATGCCGATCGCGGGCCTCATCCTGTTCCTGCGGCCGCTGCTGGGGGCAGCGAGCGCCGAACTCATCGCCTGCATCGCCGTTCCGCTGCTGCTGCTGGGTGGGCTTGTCACCGCTTTCTTCATCGCCGCACGACGGATCGCGGGCGACGCCGTGGGCCTCGTCGGCGTTGTGCTGCTGCTGACATCGCCCAGCATCCTCGTGCAATTCGCGCCGCTGCGCATCGACCACCATGGCTGGCAGATCCTGCTCGCCGGCGTCGCGCTGATGGGCGCGTTCGATCAACGCCCGGCGCGGGGCGGCGTCATCGCCGCGCTCGCGCTGGCGACATGGCTCCAGATTTCGAGCGAGGCGCTCCCCTATGCCGCGCTGTTCGCCGGCCTGTTCGCGCTGCGCCACTGGATCGACCGGGCTCAGGCGCCCCGCTTCATCGCCTTCGCGGTGACGCTCGGCCTTGCCGCCGCCGCCCTGCTGGCGCTGCTGCGCGGGCCGGGCGCGCTGCTGGCGACGCAATGCGATGCGCTGTCCTACGCCTATGTCTGGCCGCTCCTTGCGCTGGCGGTCATAGCGGCGCTGGCGGGGCGCCTGATCGGCCTGGATACCGCCAGGCGGCGGCTGATCGTCGCCGCGCTGGCCGGCGGCGCAGCGGTCGCGACCTTCCTCATGACCGGCGGCCCCTGCCTGTCGGGTGATCCCTTCGCCGCGCTTGGCCCCGTCGCCTATCGCCTCTGGTATCTCAAGGTCATGGAAGGGCGGCCGATCTGGGCGCAGGATCTTGCCATGCGCGGCGCCATCCTGCTGCCCGCGCTGACAGGTCTTGCCGGCGCGCTGGTGGCGGCATGGCGCGCATCCGGCGTGGCGCGGGCGCGCTGGGCGACGCTCGCGCTGCTGATCGTCGGCGCGACGCTCGTGGCGATGCTGGTGATGCGCGCCTTGTCGGTCGCCCATCTCTTTGCGCTGCCGGGCATCGCCTGGCTGATCGTCCTGCTCTTTCGCCGCGCACAGGCCGCGCCCAGCGCGATCATCCGCGTCCTTGGTTCAGCAGCGCTGATACTGCTATCGCCAGCGGGGCTGAGCGCCGCCTGGATCGCGCTTGCCTCCCACCACCCGGCCGAGGACAAGAGCGCCGCCGCCGACTGCCGCGCTCAATCCATCCTCGCGCGCCTCGACCGCCTGCCGCCCGCCACCCTGTTTGCGCCAATCGACATGGGGCCGGACATATTGCTGCGCACCCGCCACAGCGTCATAGCCACTGCCCATCACCGCAATGTCGCGGGCCTGACCGAAGTCATCCGCGCCTTCGTCGCCGACCCGCAACAGGCGCGATCCATCGTCGCGGGCAGCGGCGCGACCTATCTGGTCGGGTGCGATTCGCTGACGGAACTCCGCTCCTACGCGCGCGAGAACCCTGAGGGGCTGGCCGCCATGGTCCGGCAGGGCCGCGCGCCGGACTGGCTGGAACCGCTGCCGGGTAAGGGACCGCTGCGGGTCTGGCGGATCAGGCGGGCTGGAAGCTGAGCGCCACGCCGTTCATGCAATAACGCTTGCCCGTGGGCTTGGGGCCATCATCGAACACATGGCCCAGATGTCCGCCGCAGCGCGCGCAATGCACCTCGGTGCGCGGATAGCCCAGCGCGAAGTCGCGACGGGTGCCCACCGCGCGCGACAAGGGCGCCCAGAAACTGGGCCAACCGGTCCCGCTGTCGAACTTGGTCTTGCTGCTGAACAGCTTTTGCGCGCATCCCGCGCAGCTAAAGATGCCGGCGCGATGCTCGTCATTGAGCGGGCTGCTATAGGGATGCTCGGTCGCTTCCTGCCGCAACACCTTATAGGCCCAGGGACTCAGCTTCTTGCGCCATTGCGCGTCGGTCAGCGTATAGGCATAGGCCGCCTCCGCCTCGCCCGGCAACAATTGCCACAGCGCCACCGCGCCCACGCCACTGGCGATGCCGCCCAGAAAATGCCGTCTGTCCATGGGCGACGGCATACCGCAATCAGCCTGTCGCCGGCCTGAACAGCTGTTTCCACCAGCGCCCGCCCGACTGCATCACATGCCGCCGGAACAACAGCACGCCCACCCGGATGATCAGCGCCACGAACGCCGCCTGCCATAGCAACGCCAGCAGATGCGGCCACACCGCCGCATCCTGCCCCGCCCGCGCGATCATCGCGAAGGGCGAACTGAATGGGAAGATGCACGCAGCGATCTCGGCCGGCGATCCCATATGGTCGACGGCATAGCTGGCGAAGAAGAAGATCAGCATCTGCCCCATGGTGATCGGCATGTTGAGCGTCTGCACCTCGCGCACCGTCGCGGCCTGCGCGCCGATCCCCAGGAACAGCGACCCCAGCAGCGTATAGGCCATGGTGAAATAGGCGAGCGCTAGCGCCAGGAAGATCGGCCACCCCACCGCCGGCGCGGGCAGCCCCGCGGGCTGCCCGCCCGCCGCCAGGAAAACGGCGAACGCCGTCCCGCCCCAGAAGGCGATGCCCACCAGGCTCATCGCCAGCATCGCCATCAGCTTGCCCAGGAATATCGCGTCGATCGGCACGGCGGCCGCCAATATCTCGATGATCTTGTTCGTCTTTTCCTCAACCAGGTTGGACAGGATCATGCCCGCCAGCAAGATAGTGAGGAAAAATATCACCACCTGCGCCGCCCGCCCGATCAGCAGCCGCGCCTGCGCCTGCGCGCCCAGACTTGTCGCGACTTCCTGCCGCTCGACCGGCACGAACCGCAGCGTCCGCTCCGCCAGCGCAGCCGTCGCCAGCAGGCTTATGTCGCCCTGCAACCGGTCCAGATCTTCCGGCTTTCCCGTCAGCATCGGGCGCGTCAGACTCCCCGAGATGATCGCCACCACCTGCGAATCAGGATTCGCCAATTGCGTGCGGGGATCGGGCGCAAGCGGGGCTTTTTGCAGGTGCGGCAGCGCGTCCGCACCCATTCGCTCGACCAGCCGGTGCTCCGCCCGCAGCATCGCCGCCGTCTCCGCCGGGGCCAGCGCCACGCCCACTGCCGGCCGCAGGTCCGACCGCGAAATCCGCTCGTCCAGCCCGCCAAAGGCAAAGCCGATGACGATCGGCAGCAATGGCCCCAGCAGGAACAGGATGAAGGTGCGCGACAGCACCACGGCGGTGAAATCGCGCCGGGCGATGACGAACGCCGCGCGCCACAATGCCCTCATGCCCGCGCCTCCTTGTCCTTTTCATCGCGCATCTGCCGCGCCACCGCTTCGCCGGCGATCGCGACGAAGGCGTCGTGCAGGCCCGGCCGCTCGATCGACAGGCTCTCGATCCCCGCCCGGTCGTCGATCAGCGCGCGCAGCAGCGGCTCGATCCCCTCGGCCGGCAGGGCGAAATGCCACGCCCCTTCCTGCGCCATCGTATCGGGCGGCAAGGCGCGCCGCCATGCCCCGTCGGTCGCCCGCGTGCGCAGCCGCACCTGCGGTTGCAGGCGGTCGCGCGCCTCGCTGACCGTGCCGTCGAACCGGATGCGCCCTCCCGCGATGATGGCGACCCGCTCGCACAGCCGTTCGGCATGGGCGATGACATGGGTGGAAAACAGGATGGTGACGCCGCGCCGCGCCTGCTCGCGGATCAGCGCCTCCAGCTTTTCCTGGTTGATCGCGTCCAGCCCGGAAAAGGGCTCGTCCAGCACGATAAGGCGCGGCTCATGCACGATCGTGCCGAACAATTGCACCGTCTGCGCCATCCCCTTCGACAGTTGGCGGATCGGCTTGGTTATGGCCGCGCCCATGCCATGATCTTCCAGCAAAGCCTTGGCCCGACGCCGCCCTTCCGCCAGCGGCAACCCGCGCAGCGCCCCCATGAAGGCGATCGCCTCAAACGCCTTCATCGACGGATACAGCCCGCGCTCCTCGGGCAGATAGCCGACCTGCTGCGCCATGCGCAAAGGCTGGCTCGCCCCCAGCAACCGCCGCTCGCCCGCATCCGGGTCGACAATCCCCAGCAAGGTGCGCAGCAATGTCGTCTTACCCGCGCCATTGGGGCCTAAAATGCCGTAGATCGCGCCCGCGGGCACCGCGATGTCGACGCCATCGACCGCGCGGAAGTTGCCGAATGTCTTGACGAGCCCATGGCCTTCGACGGCGAAGACGGGCATGGGGGCCGGAATGGAGGCGGAGGACGGGGCCGGGGTGTCGCCGATCATCCCGCCCTGATAGTCTGGACCCGTGGCCGTGCCTATAGAAACCTTGGAGCAGCGCCTGAAGGCGCAGGCGCAGCAGCTGGGCTTTGCCGCCTGCCGTATCGCCGACGCCGACGCCGCGCCGCAAAGCGCGGCGCGGCTGCGCCAATGGCTGGACGCCGGCTATCATGGCGACATGCTGTGGATGGAGGAGCGCGCCGACCAACGCGGCTCTCCGCGCGGCCTGTGGCCCGCCGTGCGCAGCGTTATCATGCTGGGGATGAGCTATGCGCCGGGCCGCGATCCGCTGGCGCTGGCCGATGCGCCCGACCGCGCGCGCTTTTCGGTCTATGCGCAGGGCAAGGATTATCACGATGTCGTCAAGAAGGCGCTGAAGGCGCTCGCCCGCTGGCTGGTGGAGCAGCAGGCGCGCGAGGGCGAGGCCGGCGGGCTCAAGGTCTTCGTCGATACAGCGCCGGTGATGGAAAAACCCCTGGCGCAGGGCGCTGGGCTTGGCTGGCAGGGCAAGCACAGCAATCTGGTCAGCCGTACCCAAGGCAGCTGGCTGTTCCTGGGGGCCATCTATACCGAACGGGCGCTGACACCTGATGCGCCGGAACGCGACCATTGTGGCAGCTGCACCGCCTGTCAGGCCGCCTGCCCGACCGATGCCTTCCCCGCCCCCTATGTCGTCGATGCGCGCCGCTGCATATCCTACCTCACCATCGAGCATAAGGGGCCGATCCCGCGGGATTTGCGGGAAGGCATCGGCAACCGCGTCTATGGCTGCGACGATTGCCTGGCGGTCTGCCCCTGGAACAAATTTGCCGACCATGCCGCCGCGAACAAGGCGTTCCTCGGCCGAGCCGAACTCGCCGCACCCGACATCGGCGACCTGCTCGACCTCGATGACGCGACCTTCCGCGAGATTTTCTCCGGCTCGCCAATCAAGCGCATCGGCCGCAACCGCCTGGTCCG
Organism: Sphingomonas sp. SKA58; assembly: GCF_000153545.1. Taxonomy (NCBI): domain Bacteria; kingdom Pseudomonadati; phylum Pseudomonadota; class Alphaproteobacteria; order Sphingomonadales; family Sphingomonadaceae; genus Sphingomonas; species Sphingomonas sp. SKA58. Next base: position 30,396 of record NZ_CH959306.1, on the reverse strand, counting down.
CAACGCCGCCATCGCCGCAGGCAACAGCGCCGACCCGCGCCTGCTCGCACGCCTACGCCCCCTGTGCGACGATGAAGACCCCGTCGTCGCCGAAGCCGCCGCCTGGGCCATCGCCAAACTCACTACTTGACGGGGGTCTGGGGCCGGCCATCGGGGCGCAACTCTATTGACTCCTCCTGGGATTCGTGCCGCTCTGGCGGCGTCTCGTCGCCGGGTTCACGATCGTCAGTGTGAGTCTTCATCTATGGTCGATCCATTCATCAGCCCACGTCAGCTTTTTGCATGGGCGGATCACAATTTCATCAATATCAAACGACGTCTCAAATCCTTCGATGAGGAGCGGCCTTACACTTACATCGTCGAGCAGGATGCCGAAACAGGAGAGTACATCCATAAGGTTCGCCTCCTTAAATCGATCCCCCCGGAAATCTCGCTTCTCACATTCGACGTCGTCAACGCACTGCGCGCCTCGCTCGATCAATCCATCTTCGCTAGCGGCGTCGTCCTTCTGGGGCGGGAGCCCAATGGAACAAAGTTCCCTTTCGGGGCCGATGAAACCGAAGCCCGAAAGGATGCTTACCGCAAACGCAGTGAAGCAGACCCTGAAATCATCGATAGGGTTTTGAGTTTCCAACCCTACAACGCTGGGGACCGGCTTCTCTTCAATTTGAATAAGCTCAGAAACATGAAACATCACCGGATCATCGCACCCGTTCTCGTTCAAACGGGCAGTATAAAAGTTACCGGCGGCACTTTTGTCAGTGATGGCCCATTCGCTGCTATGTCCATGAACAATGCGGTCGAATGGGATGCTTCTAAAAACGAGCTAACGCTTTTCCGCACCGGAACTCCCAAGTCTCAATACGAGATCGAAATCGGCGTGCGCATATCCTTCACCGACCGAACCGCCTTCCCAAATTCGGATGCGTTGACTGTCCTTCACGATCTCTTTCACAAGGTCCAAAGCGTCTTAGTGGCTATCGAAGAGGAGACGGTGCGGCTCGCAAATGCGCGAGGCATACCTATCACTTTTGATTAAATTTTGTAAAAGTGATAACTCCCCCCGTGGGCGCGGTGGCAGCCCGCTGGGCTGACGCAGCGGTGCCCCAGTCGCGCTTCGCGCCTCCGTTGGAAATGCCAGCCCGCGCCGCCAAACCGCGCCCTCGCCACTTCAGACCCTCTACGTGCCTGACCCCCCCGTCACCCCCGCGAAAGCGGGGACCCATCTCTCCCCGCAATGTTCCATCAGACACAAGGCTGTGCCGCTAAAGGCCCGCCCATCCTATTTTCTTCCAAAATAGGATTTCGCCTGCTTTACCCTTGGCGATGCACCGACACCGCCTTTTCTTGCCCTTCGCGCTGCCTTCCGCTCCCTGCGACCACTGTCGCGTCGCGGTCGCTTCGCAGACGCTTCGGTGTCGCTTCGCACCCCAAAAGGCTCCACGACACTGTGAACTTCGGCCAATCGGAACAGCGCCGCCTATTTGCTCTGGAGCGCGCTCACACAGGCGGCCGGATCGACATCCGCACCGGTGGGATTGCGCGCATCGACATGCGTCACCACCGGTTCCTTGCCGCGCGCAGGGGCGTAGAGATAAGCGTCGAGCACGCAGCGGCCATTGGCGAATTGCAGTTTGCGCACCGTGGTCTCGCGAATGTCGAGCCGGGGCGTGCCGAACAATTGCGTCAGGCGGCGCGCGTCCGATCCCATCAGCGGCCCCTGTTTCTGGAAGGCGCTGGCCGGCGGGCCGGCGGGCGGCGGAGCGTAGCTGCCTCTGGGAACGACCGACCCGCCACAGGCGGCGAGCGGGGCCAGCAGCAGAAACGACAGGAAACGGGGGGCAATCATCATCTGGTCTTCCGGCCGAGCAGCATATGAACCGCCATAGCCGCGCTGAAGATCGGCGCAAGCAGGTTGACCAGCGGCACCAGGAACAGAAGCGCCGAAACGAGCCCCATGAGCCACCGGCTGCCGCGCGGGATTGGCGGCAGCGCGGGATGACGCGGCTCGACCATGTCGGCCATGTCGCGGCCCAGCAGAATGGCGTTGAGCGCCAGGAACAGGCCGATCGTGCCTACGCCCGTCACCAGCAGCGCGATATAGGCGGGCAGCGCCAGCAGATTCCAGCCGATGGCGCGCCCCAACGAGGCAAGCGCCAGCCGGACGCTGCGCCCCCACCCCACCGGCCGCGCCGCGACATGAGGATAATCGGCGCGCTCGACCGCCGCGACGATATCATCGGCAAACAGGCCCATCACCGCCATCGCCGTCGCCCGGAACAGCAGCCATCCCGCCGCGACCAGGGCGATCGCCGTCGCACTTGCCTCGGCCAGGCCCCCGCCGCCCCAGCCCAGCGCCAGCCGCGCGGCATGAAATCCGCTCCACAGGGCTGCGCCCAGCAGCGCGAACAGCAACAGCGTCAGCGCCAAAGTCTTGGCCAACAGGCGCAGCGTCGCCCGCTGGAAGATGGAAGGGAAAGCGCGCAGCGCGGCGGTCAGGATCATGCTTCCGCTATCCGCCGCCCCGGCCCCGCCGTCAATCAGCGCCGTTGCGCCCGCGCCGCCGGCCCGGTAGAGACGGCGCAATTTTATTACCAGCATAAGGATATTGCGTGATCGCTTCCGCCCCCACGCTCGACGTCGTCGCCATCGGCAACGCCATTGTCGATGTTCTCGCCCGCAGCGACGACGCCTTTCTGGCGCAGCACGCGCTGACCAAGGGCGGCATGCAGCTGATCGACGCCGCCATGGCCGAAAGCCTCTATGCCGACATGCCCCAGGCAAAGGAAATCAGCGGCGGGTCGGCCGCCAACACGCTGGCGGGCTTGGCTGCGCTGGGGAAAAAATGCGGCTTCATCGGCCAGGTCAATGACGACCAGCTGGGCGAAGTCTTCGCGCATGATGTCCATGCGCTGGGCATCCGGTTCGACACGCCCGCCATGAAGGGCGACGTGCCCACCGCCCGCTGCCTCATCCTGGTGACGCCCGACGCGCAGCGCACGATGAACACCTTTCTGGGCGCCTCGCAATTTCTGCCGGAAGCCGCGCTCGACCTCGACATGATTCGCTCGGCCGGCATCCTTTATCTCGAAGGCTATTTGTGGGACCCGGAACAGCCCCGCGCGGCGATGCGGGCGGCGATCGAGGCCGCACGCGATGCGGGCCGCAAGGTCGCCTTCACCCTGTCTGACAATTTCGTCATCGACCGGCATCGCGCCGACTTCCTCGACCTCATCGACCAGGGTCTTATCGACATCCTCTTTTCCAACGAGGGCGAAATCCAGTCGCTGGCGCAGGTGGATGATTTCGACAGGGCGCTCGCCCGCTTCGCCGGCAAGGTGCCGGTGCTGGTGTCGACGCGCAGCGAAAAGGGCGCGGTGGCGGTGGTCGATGGCACACGCTATGAAGCGCCCGCCGCGCCGGTCAGCCAGATCATCGACACGACCGGCGCGGGCGACCTGTTCGCCGCCGGCTTCCTTGCCGCCCATATCGAGGGGCGCGATGTTGCCGATTGCCTGAACCTCGGCGCAGCGGCGGCGGCGGAAGTGATTTCCCACTGGGGCGCGCGGCCCGAGGCCGATCTGGTGGTGATCCGCGACCAGCTGTTCGCCTGACCTTGCGCAGCGGAAGGCGCGGCTGGCCCCTGGTTCAGCCCGCCTTCTGCTTGCGGAACAGCGCGCGGTCATCGGGGCCAAAGCCCCAGCGCCAGATGACCAGCGCATAAGCCCCCAAAATCGCCCAGACGCCGACCGCCAGCTCCACCCATTCGAACCGCGGCGGCAGCGCGACAAAGCCCGCCCCCACGATGCAGGCCACCCCCGCCGCGCTCAGCAGCGGCCAGCGCCAGGCGTTGATCGGCGCGCCGAGCAACCGCGAGAGCAGCCGCGCCTTCACCAGCGCACCCAGCGCCAGCGCCAGACACAGCGCCAGAGCCGGGGCGGCCGCCACCCACAGGCCCGGCAGCTCCATCTGCCGGGCGAGCAGGATGAGCGCGAAGCTAAGCGCGGCCTGGCACCCGATCATCACCAGCGAGATCATCAGGTTGCGGTGCCGGGCGATATAGACCAGCGCCGATTCGCTCACCACCGCCGTCGCCGCCACCACTTCGGCCAGCAGCAGGAAGGCGAGCGCGCCGGTCCCCCCGACGAAATGCGGTCCCACCAGCCCCATCACCGCTTCACCCGGAATGCCCAGCGCCAGCGCAATCCCCGCCTGCGCCGCGATGATCCAGAAACCGACCTGGCTCACCTGCTTGGCGATGGCGGCCAGGTTGTTTTCCGCCAGATTGCGGGTGATGACCGGCCCCAATATCGGGTCGAAACTGGTCTTGAGCTTCTGCGGCAGTGACGCGACCTGCTGCGCTACATAATAGATGCCGATCACCGCCGGGCTGACGAACAGGCCCAATATCGCCATGTCGAGCCGGCGCGATCCCCATTCGACGCCGTCGGCCGCCGCCAGCGGCAGGTTGCGCCGCGCCAACCGCCACAGTCGGCCACCATCGGGCCGCCAGCCGCGCGGCACGCCATAATGGCGCATCAGCGGGATGATCGACGCCACCAGCGCCGCGATCATCGACACGGCATAGGACAGGATCAGGCCGTCGCGCGTCGAATAAAAGGCAAAGGCAAAGGCGCCGATGCTGATCGCCCAGGGTTCGATGATCGATCGCGCCCGCACGGTCGCGCCAATGTCGAACCGATAGGCGCAGGCAGCGAGCGCCACATCGGACCCTGCAACCCCGATCACCACCAGCGCCAGCAACCGATCAAGCCCGTTGATGCTGCTGTTGGGGAACATCGCCTGCGGAAAAGCGATCAGGATCGCCGCGCCCAGCAACGACGCCAGGAACGTCACCAGCATCGCGTCGGCAACGACATGATTATGCGGCCGCTCGGTTTGGGCGAGCGCGCCGGCGAGGCCGCGCTTGAGGCCCAGCGTCGCGATCTGGGCGATGAATTCCACCACCAGCACGGCATAAGCGAAACGGCCGAGCGCATCTGCGCCATACCAGCGACCCGCGATGAACAGAAACGGAAGCCGCGCCGCCAGCCGCAGCAGGAAGCCAAAGATATTCGTCCGCCCACCCTTCGCCAGCGCGGCGATATCGTCCCGGTCATCGGGCAAGGACCGGTCGGTCGCGGTCAGCGGCGGTTCGGCCGGCGTCATGACGGGGAAAGGGATGTGGGCACGGGGCGCTTTATTCGGGTCGCAACGGCCGCGCAAGCAGCGCGTCGATTACATCGGATAATGGTGCGGCCTCGGACAGCAGGGCGCAGACCGCCTCCACCACCGGCATTTCGACTCCCGCCGCGCGCGCTGCGTCGCGCAGCACCGGGGCGGTATGCGCGCCTTCGGCCACGGTGCGGCGGTTGGACAACAGCTCTGCCGCGCTTGCGCCCTCGCCCAGCCCCTTGCCGAGCGAGAAATTGCGCGAATTGGTGGACGAGCAGGTCAGCACAAGGTCGCCCAGTCCCGACAGCCCACCCAGCGTTTCGGCCCGCGCGCCACGCGCCAGGCCAAAGCGCGTCATTTCGGCAAAGCCCCGCGAAATCAACGCCGCACGGGCATTGAGGCCAAGCCCCGCGCCCTCCGCGACACCACAGGCGATGGCGAGCACATTCTTGACCGCGCCGCCAATTTCCGCGCCGATGACATCGTCGGACAGATAGGGGCGGAAGGACGGACGCGCGATCCGGGCGGCAAGGCGCTGGCCCAGATCCCGATCTTCGCACGCCAAAGTGACGGCGGTCGGCAGCCCCTTCGCCACCTCATGGGCAAAGGTCGGACCGGACAGAACCGCTATGGGCGATGCCGGCTGCGCCTGCGCCGCGACTTCCGACATGAGCAGGCTGCTGCCCGCCTCGATCCCCTTGGAGCATAACACCAATGGCACGCCGGTCGGGGCCTGCGAGACCACGGCGCGCAGATGTTGGGCGGGACTGACCACCAGCAGCATCTCACAGGCGGCAAGGTCGCCCATCGACCCAGTCGCCCGGACCGAAGGCGATAGCGGGATATTGGCGAGGTAGAGCGGATTTTGATGGCTGGCATTGATCGCGTCCACCACATCCGGTTCCAGCGCCCACAACACCACATCCTGGCGATCGCTGGCCAGCAATTGCGCCAGCGCCGTGCCCCATGCGCCCGCGCCGATGACTCCCGCCTTCATGCCTTTACGCCCCTCATGCCTTGACACCGGCGCCGCGCGCCTTTTCCGCTGCCGGGTCGAGCGGCCAGCGCGGCCGGGCCGGAACGCTCAGGTCATCGACCATGCCGGCAGCATAGCGTTCCGCGCCTGCCCAGGCGATCATCGCCGCATTGTCGGTGCACAGCCACAGCGGTGGCGCGACGAAGGGCAGATTATGGGCGGCGGCCAAGTCTTCGAGCGCGGCGCGGATCGCCTGATTGGCGGCGACGCCCCCGGCGACGACCAGCGCGGTGACGCCCGCGCTTTCGCCCAACGCCCGTCGCGTCCGATCAACCAGGCAATCGATCACCGCCTGCTGAAAGGATGCCGCGATATCCTCGGTCGCATAGTGGCCGGATTGAACCGCACGCATTACCGCGCTTTTGAGACCCGCGAAGGAAAAATGCGGCTCCGCCGTGCCGGCCAGCGGCCGGGGCAAGGGCACCGCCTTGGGATTGCCCATGGCCGCCGCCTTCTCGACCAGCGGCCCGCCGGGATAACCAAGGCCCAGCAGCTTGGCTGTCTTGTCGAACGCCTCGCCCGCCGCATCGTCGATCGTGGTGGCTAGCCGCGCATAGTCGCCCGGCCCCTTCACATGCAGCAACTGGCAATGGCCGCCGGACACCAGCAGCAAAAGATAAGGAAATTGCAGCGTCCGATCGGCCAGCCGGGGCGAGAGCGCATGCCCCTCCAGATGGTTGACCGCGACCAGCGGTTTGCCGGCCGCATGGGCGAGCGCCTTGCCGGTGACGAGGCCGACCATCACTCCGCCGATCAGGCCCGGCCCGGCGGTCGCGGCGATCACGTCCACATCGGCCAGCGTCATCTTCGCGTCGGCCAGCGCGGCTTCGATCAGGGGGCTGAGCGCCTCGACATGGGCGCGCGCGGCGATTTCGGGCACGACGCCGCCATAGGGGCGATGCGCCTCCTCCTGCGTCGCGAGGCGATGCGCCAAAATGCGTCCATCGGCCGTCACCAGCGCCGCTGCGGTTTCATCGCAGCTCGATTCCAGGCCCAGAATGATGGTCATTGCCGCTTCCATCTAATGCCGCTGGTCATTAGAGCAAGCCGGATATGCTTTTCACCCCACAAAGCGACTTTGGCCGACCGCTGCGCCTGGGCACCAGGGGATCGCCGCTGGCGCTGGCGCAGGCTCGCCTGACCGCGCAGGCATTGATCGCCGCCCATGGCTGGAGCGCCGACGCGATCGAGATTGTCACCGTCCAGACCAGCGGTGACCGGATTCAGGACCGGGCGCTCGCGGACATCGGCGGCAAGGCGCTCTGGACCAAGGAACTGGACCGGGCGCTGGTCGCCGGCGAAACCGACCTGTCGGTCCATAGCATGAAGGATGTGGAAACCGTCCGGCACGACATATTCCATATCGCCGCGATGCTGCCCCGCGCCGACCCGCGCGACAAGCTGATAGGCGCGGCCAGTTTTGACGCCTTGCCTCCCAACCCGATCGTCGGCACCAGTTCGCCGCGACGCGGCGCGCAGGTCAAGCGGCTGCGCCCGGACGCCACCATCACGCTGTTCCGGGGCAATGTCGCGACGCGTCTGGCAAAGCTGGCGGCGGGGGAGGTGCATGCGACCCTGCTCGCGGCGGCCGGTCTCGACCGGCTGGACCAGGGCAATGTCGGCACGATCATCCCGGTCGACACGATGCTGCCCGCCCCATCGCAGGGCGCCGTGGGCATCGAAATATTGGCCGGCAACGCGCCTGTCATCGAAGCCGTGGCAGCGATCAATCATCGCGACACGTTCGACACCGTCATGATGGAGCGCGCCGTGCTGCGCGGCCTGGGCGGCACCTGCCATTCACCAATCGCCGCGCTCGCGCTGGTCGACGGCGACGATCTGATGCTGCGCGCCGAGATCATCAGCCCCGACGGGCAGGAAACGGTCAGCGAGAATCTGCGCCTGGCACGCGGCGACTTGGATGCGGGCGAAGCTCTGGGCCGCGCGCTGCTCGACCGCGCCAGCCCGGCCCTGCGCGCCCTGTTCGAGGCGTGAGGCCAATCCTCATCCTGCGGCCGCAGCCCGGCGCCGATCGCACCGCGGACAAGGCGCGGCAACTGGGCCTCCTGCCATCGATCCATCCGCTCTTCGCGCCCCACGCGCGGGACTGGGCCGCTCCACCTGCGCGCGATTTCGACGCGCTGCTGCTGACCAGCGCCAATGGCGTACGCTGCGCGGGCGCAGGACTGGAACAATATCGCGGCCTGCCGACCTATGCCGTGGGGCAGGCCACGGCCGGTGCCCTTCATACCGCGGGCTGGGACGATGTGGCGGCGGGCGACGCGGATGGCAGCGCCATCGCCGCGCGGATCGCGCGGGACGGGCATCGCCGCGTGCTCCACATTGCCGGCACGACCGTCGCGCCGATCGAGGCCGGTCCGCTCGCCATCACCCGCATCGCCGTCTATCATATGGCCGCGCTTCCGTCCGATCCGGCGCTGATTGCGGCAGCAACGCAGGGCGCGATCCTGCTGGTCCACTCGCCGCGCGCGGGCAAACAACTGGCGGCGCAGATGCCGCAAGCCCGGCGCGGCGCGCTGCACCTGATCGCGATCAGCGCCAACGTGCTGGCCGCCTGTGGCGATGGCTGGGCCAGCGCCGCTTGTCCGCCGCGGCCCGATGATGACGAGATGCTGGCTCTTGCCCGCGCTTTGTGCGAAGGACAGCAGCAATGACAGACGAACGGGTCAGCATGGATGGCGACAGCGTGGATGCCGGCACAGTTTCGCCTGCGCCGGCGCGGCGGCGCAGCCTTCTGCCGCTGCTGATCCTTACGCTTCTGGCCTTTGCGCTGGGGGTGGGCCTGACCGTCTGGGCCTGGCCGCAGATCCAGAGCCGCTGGGGGCGGACGCAGAGCCAGAAAACCGCCACACCCACCCCCCGCGCCAGCCTGCCTGCTGCTACCCCGCGCCCGCTCTCGAACGATAGCGCCCAAATGCTCGACGGGCGCGTGGTGCAACTGGAAGAAAGGCTGACCCGCATCACCGTGGAGGCGCAGGCCGCGTCCGCCAACGCCGCCCGCGCCGAAGGACTGCTGGTCGCCTTCGCCGCGCGGCGCGCGCTGGATAATGGCGGGCCGCTCGGCTATATTGAGGGGCAATTACGGCTGCGCTTCGGCCAGGCACAACCGCGTGCCGTCGCCACCATCATCAACGCGGCGCGCGAACCGGTAACGCTCGCCGATCTGCGCGCAGGTCTTGCCAATATCGGCGATGCCCTCGTCAAACCGCCAGCCAGCGCCAGTTGGTGGGACGCGCTGGAACATGAAGCGCGCGAACTTGTCACCATTCGCAAGGCCGATGCGCCCTCACCCCGCCCTGAAGCCGCCTATGATCGCGCGATGCGCTATCTTGATGGCGGCCGGGTCAGCGCGGCGCTGGCGCAGGTCGAACATATGCCTGGCCGGGCGGTCGCGGAAAAATGGGTGCAGATGGCCCGCCGCTACATGGAAGCGCGCCGGGCGCTCGACCTCATCGAAACGGCGGCGATCCTGGAGCCGCGGACCTTGCGCAGCAGCGAAGGCGCGCCGGTCGCGCAAACCTCGCCGCTCGCGCCCTGATCCGTCTTTACGCCGGCAGTCCGATCATCGACATCTGCCGGCCATAGCCAGGCTCGCCCCGATGACAGGCGCGGCGATAGCTGAAGAAGCGGTCCGGCTGGCTATAGGTATCCTCGTCCAGCACCGCGACCCGCACCACACCCGCCGCCGCCAGTCGCGCCGCGACATAGCCGCCGATATCGAATTGCAGGTGGCCGGGCTTGCCTGCTGAAAAGAAGCGCGCGTTGTCCGCGTCCTGCTCCTCGAAGCGATGCGCGAAATCGTCCGTCACCTCATAGGAGGCGCGGCCGATGCACGGGCCGATCGCCGCCACGATCCGCGCCCGCGCCGCGCCCAGCGCCTCCATCGCCGCCAGCGTCGCGTCGGTAACGCCGCCGATCGCGCCTTTCCACCCGGCATGGGCCGCCCCCACCACGCCAGCCGCCGGATCGGCAAACAGCACCGGCACGCAGTCGGCGGTCAATATGCCCAGCAACAGCCCCGGCCGGTCAGTGACGATCGCGTCCGCCTCCGGCCGGGCGTCCATGGCGAAGGGCGCTGTCACCGTCTCCGCGCGCGCCGAATGCACTTGCCGCACCGTGACCAGTGCAGCGCCCGGCAGGACGGCATCGCGCGCCAGATCGCGATTGCGCACAATCGCATCAGGATCATCGTCCGACCCCAGCCCGACATTGAGGCCCGCATAAATGCCGCCGGACACGCCGCCCCGCCGCCCGGCAAAGCCGTGGGGAACGGCATCGAGCAGCGGCGCCTTTATCAATTCAACCATGGCGCCCTTGTGCCTTTCCTGTCATGACCGCGCAACATACTTGCGCGCGGCAGATTAGGCGATAGTCTGCCCTTCCCATAGGCAAAAGGGGTTCGCCGATCGGCGTTCCGGGCTAAGGGAACAATAATCTCATGATATTCGGGCGCGTAAAGCCTCTCGACGCCATATTGGCGACGGCGGAAAAGAAATCACTGCATCGGTCCCTGGGGGCCTTTCAGCTCACCATGCTGGGTATCGGCGCGGTTATCGGCACCGGCATTTTCGTGCTGACCGCCGAAGCCGCGCAAAAGGCGGGGCCGGGCATGATGCTCTCCTTCGTCATCGCCGGCTTCGTCTGTGCCGTGGCGGCGCTCTGCTACGCGGAAATGGCCGCGATGGTCCCGGTGTCGGGATCGGCCTATACCTACAGCTATGCGGTGATGGGGGAAGTCATCGCCTGGATGGTCGGCTGGGCGCTGATCCTGGAATATGCGGTCGCCGCCGGCGCCGTGTCGGTGGGCTGGTCGGGCTATGTCGTGGGCCTCATCGAACATACGTTCCAGATGGACATACCCAATATCCTGACGCGCGGGCCTTATGACGGCGGCATCGTCAACCTGCCAGCCATGCTGATCGCCGCGCTCGTTACCTGGCTGCTCGTCATCGGCACGAAGGAAAGCGCGACCGTCAACGCCGTGCTGGTCGCGATCAAGGTGGCGGCGCTGACGCTGTTCATCATCTTGTCGGTGCCGGTCATGAACATGGACGGTTTCTCGCCCTTCGCGCCGCTCGGCTTTGCCGGCATTTCGGCGGCTGCGGCTTCCATCTTCTTCGCCTATGTCGGGTTCGACGCAGTGTCGACCGCGGCTGAGGAAACCAAGAATCCCCAGCGCAACATGCCGATCGGCCTTATCGGCTCGCTCGCCATCTGCACCGTCTTCTACATGCTGGTCGCCGCTGGCGTCATCGGCACCGTAGGCGCCCAGCCCGTAACGGCCGGCAACATCCCGATCGCGCAGGGCGGCATCGCGCTGGCGCCCGGCTCCACCGAATTGTCCGCGCAGTGCGCCGCGCTGGCCAAGGCCGGAACAGAAGCCGTCACCTGTTCGAAGGAGGCGCTGGCCTGGACCCTGCGTGAAATCGGCTGGCCCCAGATCGGCAACCTGCTCGGCCTCGCCGCCGGCCTGGCGCTGCCCTCAGTCATCCTGATGATGATGTTCGGCCAGACCCGCATCTTCTTCGTCATGAGTCGCGATGGCCTGCTGCCCGACTTCTTCTCGAAGGTGCATCCGGTCTACAAGACGCCGCATGTCATCACCATCCTGACCGGCATCTTCGTCGCGCTGTTCGCCGCTTTCTTCCCGGTCGGCATCCTGGCGGACATCTCCAATTCCGGCACGCTTTTCGCCTTTGCCGCCGTGTCGATCGCGGTCATGGTGCTGCGCCGGACCGACCCGACGCGCAAGCGGCCTTTCCGCACGCCTGCGATCATGGTCACAGCGCCCATCGCGATCATCGGGTGCATGTATCTGTTCTGGAGCCTGGGCAGCGACACCAAGCTGATGTTCGTGGGTTGGGCCACGATCGGCCTGATCGTCTACTTCGCCTATAGCCGCAACCGCAGCCATGTGGGCCGGGGTATCGTCGACGTGGCGGAGGACGACGCTGCCGTACCCCCGCAGCCGGTACCGCCGCTGCCGGGCGCGCCGACGCCGGGCGGAAAGGACGCCTGATCCAGACTGAAGCGGGGCGGGAAACCGCCCCGTTTTCGTTTCAGCGCCCTACCGACTCAACAGGGTCACGCAGCGCGGCCAGATTGGGGCGAGTGAAGAGCTTTCCCCGCTCGGCCCAGACCACGATCAGGAAAGACAGAACCCCGAACACCAGCAATCCTAGGGTAAAGGGCAATGTCGTGCCATCGAACGCCCGGCCAACCAGGCTGCCCAGCGCGGCCGACACAGCCGTCGTCAAAAACGCCTGAAAGGATGAAGCAACGCCCGCGCCCTTGTGGAACGGCTCCATCGAAATGGCGCTGAAATTGGCGGCCGTGAAGGCGACCGTCAGCATGGTGAGCGACTGAAGCGCGACGAACGTGGCCAGCGTTTCCCACCCCTTCAGGATCACGGCCAGATGAATCGCAGCGATCAGGCAGAAGGCGATCAGTGCGGTCTGGCTCATGCGACGCGCGCCAAAGCGCTGCACCAGGCGACTGTTGATCAGGCTGCCGACCCCCATGCAGCCGGCAATGGTGGCAAAGCCGATCGGGAAGATGGTCGCTGCATCGAACACGTCGAAGAAAATCTGCTGCACCGACAGGATGAACCCGATCAGCCCGCCCATCACCACCCCGCTCGCCAGCATATAGCCGATCGAACTGCGCGTGCGCAGGACCACGCCGATGGTCGCCATCAGCCCCCCCACGGTGATCCGCGTGCGGTTCTCCATCGCCAGTGTCTCGGGCATCCGCGCCAGCATCCAGACCAGGATCAGGCTGGCCAATATCACCAGCACCCAGAAAATCCATCGCCACGGCGCCACCCATAATATCGCCTGGCCGAAGCTGGGTGCGATCACGGGGATCAGCATGAATACGGCAAAAATCAGCGACATGACACGCGCCATCGCGTCGCCGCGGAACCGATCGCGAATGATGCTCACGGTAATGACCCGACTGGCGCCGGCAAAGAAGCCGGCAAAGCCGCGGCCCGCCAGCATCATGACGAAGCTTTGCGCGCTGGCGCATAGGACGGATGACGCAATGAACATCGCCATCGCGCTGCCCAGCACCATCTTGCGCCCGAATCGATCGGACAGAACGCCGAACAGCAGCGATCCGATGCCCAGCCCCATGAAATAGACACTGATGATCAGTTGCCGGTCATTGGGCTGCGGAATGGCCAGGTCGCGCCCGATCGCAGGGAGCGCGGGCAGCATCGGGTCGATCGACAGGGCGTTCATCGCCATCAGGCACGCGCATAGCAGCACGAATTCCCGGAAATGAATGTCGCGGGGGGGCGATGAAGGGGATGATGGGATCATGCCGCGGCTATGGGGACTATACGCCGCCCGCGCCACCCCCAAAAAGGGACCCGGCGCTGCGGCCGACTACTCCGCCGGATATGGCAAATATGCCGTTAACCATTTTTTATCCGCTGCTCCGTCATGGTGCACCCAACGTACAAACCAAAGGGTCACATTTTGCTTTAGCGACAGGACAGGGGGTTGGTTTCATGGGTAACAGTTTCAAAAGCGCGCAATTTTTGATGGAAGCCCGGATGTCGCGGGCGGCCTATGGATCGGCGGACGACTGTTTTGACCTTGGCGTCGCCTATAGCTGCGGAACCGGCGGCCTGCCCATCGACCTCGTCGAAGCGCATAAATGGTTCAACCTCGCCGCGATGCGCGGCAGCCAGCAGGGCCAGTCGATGCGCGCGGAAATCGCAGAGGAAATGACAGCACGCCAGATCGCCGAAGCACAGCGCCAGGCCCGCGCGCTGATCGCGCCGCGCCAGGCCCGCGCCGCCTGATGCTCTAACCGCCCTTGCGAAACGGGGTTCGCTGCGCCAGCCATTGCCGGTCGCGCTGCACTTCTTCCCGTTCGGCCTCCAGAAATCCGGCCACCGCGCGCCGGAAGCTGGCATTGGGGATATAATGGGCCGACCATGTCGGTTCGGGCGCATAGCCGCGCGCCAGCTTGTGCCCGCCCTGCGCTCCGGCTTCCACCCGGGGTAGCCCGCGCGCAATGGCCACGTCGATCGCCTGATAATAGCAGAGTTCGAAATGCAGGTTGGGCACGTCCTCGACGCAGCCCCAATAGCGGCCATAAAGTGTATTGCCGCCAATCAGGTTGAGCGCACCGGCAATCGGCGCGCCATTGCGCAGCGCCAGCATCAACAACAGCCTGTCGGCCATCGTCTCGCCCAGGATCGAAAAGAAATCGCGGGTCAGATAGGGCCGCCCCCATTTGCGCGCGCCCGTATCCTGATAAAATTCCCAGAAAATATCCCAATGCGCTTCGGTCAGGTCGCCCCCGGTCAGGTGGATGATATCCAGCCCTTCCACCGCACGGCGGCGTTCCTTGCGAATATTCTTGCGCTTCTCGCTCGACAGCTCGGCCAGGAAATCATCGAAGTCGCCATAGCCGCGATTGGTCCAGTGAAACTGACTATCTTCACGGATCAGCCATCCATTCGCCTCGAACAGCGGCACCTGGTCCGGCGCGACGAAGGTGGCGTGCGCCGATGACAACCCGTTGCGTTCGACCAGCGTCTCGATCCCGGCGATGAGCCCCGGCGCCATCGCCCCATCGCGCAGCAATAGGCGCGGACCGGGTACGGGGGAAAAGGGCGCGGCAAGCTGGATCTTGGGGTAATAGCGGCCACCCGCCCGCTCCCATGCGTCGGCCCAGCCCTGGTCGAACACATATTCGCCCTGGCTGTGGCTCTTGGCATAGAGCGGCGCGGCGGCGGCCATCTGTCCATCGGCATCGTCGATCACCAGCGGCAGGGGCTGCCAGCCGCTCGCTCCCCCAACGCTTCCGGATCGTTCGAGCGCGCTCAGGAAGTGCCAGCTGACGAATGGATTGTCCGCCCCGGCGCAGGCATCCCATTGGTCCTGGGGCAACTCCGCGACACCGTTCGCGACACGCGCGATCACCTCAGCCACGGCCAAGCTCATGGATGATCTGATCGGCGTGACGCGCCGCGCGCGCCTGATCGTCCGGGGTGCGGACCGTCCAGCTCAGCACGGGCACGCCCCGGCTGCGCATCCGCGCGGTAAAGGGGGAAGGCAGATCGCGAATGTCACAGGCCAGAAAATCGGGTTTCGCCAGCCAAAGTGCAAGGGCGCGCTCGGCCCATCGGCGCATCGGCCCCTTATTCTGCTGGCTCACCACCCATCCGCGCAGTTGTCGCGGTCGCTGGAGGACAAACCAGCGGAGCACCAGCGGATTGAACGCCATGACCGCCACCGGCGCATCCGGCCATGCGTCCAGGTCCCGCGCAACCGCCGCCGCGATCTTGGCGACGCGCCAACCGTCCGTCTTGATCTCGACCAGCAGCGGCGTCATTCCGTCGCACAGCGCCAGCAAGTCCGACAGGCGCGGAACAGCGCCGCCGTCGGGCAACCGCGCTCCGTCAAGCTGCGCGCCATCCTGATCCGCGATCGGCCCCGCACGTCCCGTCATCCGCCCAAGATCGTCGTCATGAAAGACGAAGGCGACGCTGTCGCGGCTGATCCGCACATCGCATTCGATGCCATGGCCGGCGGCGATGGCGGCCCGGAACGCCGCCATGCCATTCTCGCTCGCGCCGTTTCCGTGCAGCCCGCGATGGGCAAAGGGCCGTGCGGTCAGGACATCCGTGTCAGGCCGGCCGGACAAGGACGATCGCGTCGATTTCGACCACCGCGCCCAGCGGCAGCACGGGCACGCCCACGGCGCTGCGCGCATGTTTGCCCGCGTCGCCAAAGACATCGACCATCAGTTCCGACGCACCGTTGGCGACCTTTGGCTGGTCGGTAAAGTCGGGCGCGCTGCTGATGAAGGCGCCCAGCTTGACGATGCGCTCCACCCGGTCGAGCGAACCCAGCGCCGCCTTCATCTGGGCGATAAGGTTGAGGCCGCAGACTCGCGCGGCGGCAACGCCATAGTCCAGGTCGCGGTCCTCGCCCAGCCGTCCGGTCATCAGGCCATCGGGCGCCAGCGCGATCTGGCCGCTGATGTGCAGCAGGCCATTGGCCTCCACGGTGGGGACATAGGCGGCGACCGGCGCTGCGGCCTGGGGCAAGGTGATGCCGAGTTCGGCAAGGCGGGCGTCGATGCTCATGACATGGCTCCTGTAGTAACGATATCCTTGGGGGCCGGCCCCTGCGCCAGCCTTTGCATGATCCACGCCTCGGCCGCGACCCAATCGTCGATCCGGGCATGGGCATAAGGCGCGGCGGGAACGCCGGCAGCGATTTCTGCCTCGCCGACCATGTGCAGCCGCCACACATCGGGCGCATGCGTCGCGACCGAATGATGATGTTCGGCCAGATCATCGATGAACAGCGCGATGCTGGGCTGACGATCGGCAACGATGTCGGCCAACGGCCGGCCCTTGCCGCCCTGATTCCAGTGGACCGGAAAATCCAGCCCCAATGCGGCCAGTTGCGCGATCCGCTGCTGATGGTGGCGCTCGCCGATATTGGTCAGCACCTCGATATCAGCGACGCGCGACAGGCGCAGCAGCGCGTCCACCGCGCCCGCGATCGGCGCCTGCCGGTGCATTTCAGTGTCGAAAAAGCCGACGAGCAACTGCCAGACCAGTTCGCGTTCCAGTGGCTCGCCGCTATCCTTGTGGCGCAGCGCCTCGGCAAAGCTGCGGTCATGCATATCGAAATGCACGTCATGCGTCTCGTTCAGCCAATGGCGAAAGGGGACGACCATGTGCAGCAGCACTTCGTCGCAATCGGTGATGATCAGGGGTCGCGTCATCGGATCAGTCTCTCCTGCGCCGCGATCAGCGCGGCGGGGCTGGTGTCGATCGCCTGCGCGCAGGCGATGAGGTCGGGCTCATGGTCGGCCAGGAAGCCCAGCACGGCGGCGAGCACCTGCGGCTCGCCAACGCTCGCGCGCAGCGTATCGGCATCCATACCGGTAAGCGCCAGCAACCGGTCCGCCCGCGCGCCATCCGCCAGTATCCAGCCCAGCGCCAGCAGCGCCAGCATCGCGGGGTCCTGCGCATCCGTAGCGCTGCTATCCGGCTTGCGATTCGGGCTGTCGGGTCGCATGATAGGGCCTTCTGGCGGGGAAGCGGGCGGGGCGCGCTTCACAGGTGAATTGCGGGTGACTGGTGACAAAGCGCGTGCTCGTTGTCGAGGACAACGAACTTAATCTCAAACTTTTTTGCGATCTGCTGCGCGCCCACGGCCATGACGTGCTGCCGCTGCGCGACGGGCGCGACGTGCTGCGAGAGGCGGGCGCGTTCCTGCCCGACCTGGTCATCACCGATATCCACCTGCCCCATGTCAGCGGCTTCGACCTCATCCTCTCGCTGAAAGCGGACGCCCGCCTGTCGCATGTGCCGATCATGGCCGTCACCGCCTATGCGGGCCATGGCGATGAAGACCGGATTCGCGGCGCGGGCGCGGACGCCTATGTGTCCAAGCCGATATCGGTGCTGCGCTTCGTCGAGCAGGTGAACGCCCTGCTCTGACCCGGCTGACAGCCTGTCACCGCAGCGTCACGAAGCTTTCATTTCAAAGACTTCGTTCAGAAGCCCGGCCGTCATACCGCTCTGCCAACCCCTTGCGCCATGGCGCGGCCTTTCGCCGACAGCCTGCACCACAGGGGTAGATTCATGTCTCATCTGACCGACGAGGCGCGGGCGCGCACCCGCGCCGCGCAGCCGACCATCGATTTGGGCGATAACAGCCTGGAGGCGATCGTCGCCGCCAATCCGGCGCGCCGCACCGTTCTGAAAAACGGCCTGTTTGGCCTGTCGATCCTGCCGATGCTCGGCGCGCTCGCGGCCTGCGACGATGATGACGACGACAGCAGCAGCCCGACGCCGACCCCCACTCCGACGCCCACGCCGGCCCCCAGCTACGGCATCACCTTCGCGCCGGTCGCCGCCAATATGAACGACACCGTCACCGTGCCCACCGGCTACACCGTCCAGGTGCTGCTGAAGGCCGGCGATTCGATCGAGCCCGGCACCGCTTATGCCGACGCCTATCCCACCCCCGATCAGGCCGAAAAATGGGCCGGCGGCAACCATGACGGCATGGAATATTTCGAGCTGTCGGGCACCGACGCCAACAGCGGTGGCCTGCTCGCGATCAATTTCGAATATCCCGATTTCAACATCCTGATGGATGGCGATTATGACGCCGACACGGCCACCGCCGCGCAGAAGGCGCTGGCCCTCTCGGCCGTCGGCATCGGCGTGGTCGAAGTCGCCAAGGCGTCGGATGGCAGCTGGTCGGTGAAGGCCGATTCCAAATATAACAAGCGCTACACGGGCAACAGCAGCTACAAGGCCAGCGGCCCTGCTTCGGGCCTGCTGTCTGGCACGATCAAGGGCATGCTCAACAACTGCTCGTCGGGCCGCACCCCCTGGGGCACCTACCTCACCTGCGAGGAAACCACCGACAATTATCTCGATCCCACGCAGCCGGAGGAAAATTACGGCTGGGTGGTCGAAATCGACCCTTATCAGGAACTGGCAGCCCCCACCAAGCGCACCGCGCTCGGCCGGTTCGACCATGAAAATGTCGCCTATATGGCCAATAGCGACCGCCGCGTCGCCTTCTACATGGGGCATGACGGCACCCCGGGCTGCATCTACAAATTCGTGTGCGACCGCGCCTATAGCAGCAGCGACCGCGCGGCGAACACCGACCTGCTCGACCGTGGCACGCTCTATGTCGCGCGCTTCAATGGCGATGGCACCGGCGAATGGCGCGCCCTGGTCCAGGGACAGAACGGCCTGACCGCCGGCGCGTCCGATCCGGGCAATGTCAGCCAGTTCACCACGCCGCCCGAACCCACGACGGTCGACTTCACCAACCAGGCGCAGGTGCTGATCAACACCATCTCGGCCGCGCGCGTTGCTGGCGGCACCGTCATGGACCGCCCGGAATGGATCACGGTCGCACCCGACAACAGCGCGATCTTCGTCACGCTGACCAACAATAGCAGCCGCGCGACCACCGACGCGGCCAACCCCCGGACCCGCAACCGCCACGGCCACATCATCAAGTTCAAGGAAGAAGGCGATTCGCCGCTCGCCACCACGTTCAGCTGGGAAATCTTCCTGCTGGCGGGCGACCCGGAACTGGCGGGCTTTGGCGATAATCTGGAAGGTGATATCAACGGCGACACCTTCTCCAGCCCTGATGGCATCCGCATCGACCCGCAAGGTCGTCTGTGGGTTCAGACCGATCACTCGGTTCCCGGCACGTCGGGCAAACCCAATACCAGCATCGAGGATATTTTCGGTCAAAATGCGATGTTCTACATCGACCAGGAATCCAAGAAATCGATGCGCTTCCTGGTTGGTCCGGAAGGCTGTGAGATCACCGGCCTTGCCTACACGCCCGACCTGACGAACTTCTTCATCAACATTCAGCATCCCACCGGCAACTGGCCGGTCGATGGCAAGGAACCGCGCTCGTCGACCATCGTCGTGCGCCGCAGCGACGCGACGCCGATCGGCAACTAAGCCGACCCGATAGACGTGATCAGAAGGGGCGCTTCCGCAAGGAAGCGCCCCTTTTTTTGTGACGCCCCCGTCGGCGGGACCATCATGAAACGGCAAAAGGCCCGCTCCCTTCTCAGGGCGGGCCTTTTGCATCGGAAAAACCTGCGATCAAACGCGCGGACCGTCGAGGTCCGCAGCAGCTTACTTGATCTTGGCTTCCTTGAATTCGACATGCTTGCGCACGACCGGATCATATTTGCGGAAGCTCAGCTTCTCGGTCTTGGTGCGCGGATTCTTCTTCGTCACGTAGAAGAAGCCAGTGTCAGCCGAGCTGACGAGACGGATCTTGACGGTTGCCGGCTTGGCCATGGCCCTATTCCCTGGTCGTAAAATGCGTAAAAAGAAAAGCGGCCCGTGTCGGACCGCCCCGTTTCAGCGGTGCCCCATGGGACAGATTCGGTTCGCTGTCAAGGCTGAGGCGCATCGACATACAGGCTTTACGCGGCTTTAACGGTCCCGATCCTATCATGGCAGGCCAAGGGATGGGAGTAACGAACATGCGGCATGACCCGATGATGGCGATTCAGGCGGACCTCATGCGCCGCGTCGACAGCCTGGCGGGCGAACGGGGCCATGTGTCGGCGCTGCGTCTGCATGACGAAGTCGACCAGATCCGCCATATCGCCCGCGCCTTCCACCTGGATGAGGTCGAAGGGCTGGCCGGCACGCTCGAAAGCGCCCTGTCGCTCCATGGTCTTGGTCCTGTCGTCCTCTCCTATCTCGACCGGATGCGGGAGGCCATCGGCGCGCACGCCCTGCCCCCGATGATACCCGCGCCCATGGGCGCCGCCGTCGTGCCCCTGCGCGCCTGAGGCGCGCGCCATGGACGCCCTGCTGACCGCCCTGCTCGGCTGCCTGCTGGGGGAAATCGGCGACAAGAGCCAGTTGCTCGTGCTGGCGCTCGCCACCCGCTATGACCGCAATGGCGCGGTCATTGCCGGCATCGTCGCCGCCGCGATCGCCAATGCCGCCATCTCCGCCTTCGCCGGCGCATGGATCGGCCCGATGCTGGGGGCCGACGCCCGGCTGCTCTTCCTGGCGCTGGCGACGCTGTTCCTGGGCGTCGGGTTGATGTGGCGCGTGTCGCCGCCCGACACATTGGATGGCTGGCCGACCGGCCCGTTCCTCACCACCGCGCTCGGCCTTTTCATCCTGGGCTTCGGCGACGGCCCGCAATTCCTGATCCTGGGCATCGCCACCCGCACCGCCGAGCCGTGGCTGGCGGGAATCGGGGGTGCGATCGGCGTCATTGTCGCGCTGGTGCCGGTCGTGCTGCTGCGCGCCCAACTGCTCACCATCCTGCCCGTGCGCGCCATTCGCTGGAGCGGCGCGGGCATGCTGCTGCTGATCGGCGCGGGGCTGGCGCTGGCGGCGACCGGGCTGCTCTGATCGACAATTTCGTTCAGGCTGATCGCCAGAAAAAATGGCACTAACGCGCGGAACGATCATTATATGTGCGAAACCAAATTCTGACGAACAGGAGGACTGCGCATGACCGCTGCCGATCTCAAGACACCCACCGATCTCAAGAGCAACGAAACCAAGTCCGTTGCACAGGCGCTGAACGCTGCGCTGGCGGATAGCTATGCCCTGTATCTCAAGACCAAGAATTTCCACTGGCATGTCTCTGGCCCCCATTTCCGCGACTATCATCTGATGTTCGATGAGCAGGCCACCCAGATCCTGGGCACCACCGACGCGATTGCCGAGCGTGTACGCAAGACCGGCAACACGACGCTGCGCTCGATCGGCGATATTGCGCGCCACCAGACGGTGAAGGACAATGACGCCGATTTCGTCAATCCGTCCGACATGCTGAAGGAACTGCGCGACGACAATCTCGCTCTGGTGGAAAGCTTCCGCGCGGTGAAGGAAGCCGCGACACAGGCCGGCGACAACGCCACTGAAGGCATTGTCGACGACTGGACCGATCAGGCCGAGGAGCGCGCCTGGTTCCTGTTCGAAGCCGCGCGCGGCGCGTAACGGCTCCATCCAGTCAAAAAAGCCCGCCGGACGCTGTCCGGCGGGCTTTTTCATGACGGCAAAAGGCGGATCACGCCTCCGTTACGGGCTCGATGCCGATAATCTCGATCGCATCCGCCTTGCCCGCGAAATCGACCTTCTCGCCAACCTCCGCGTCCATCATCGCGCGCGCGACCGGGGACGAAAAGCTAATCCGCCCGTCATGCGGGTCGGCCTCATCATCGCCGACGAGGACGACGCTCTTGTCCTGCCCGCTCTGGCGATAGGTCACTCGGGTGCCAAAGGCGACCACATCGCCATCGGGCGCCGGCTGCTGCTGCGCGGTCGCCAGCCGGGTGCGCCAGTAGCGCAATTCCCGCTTATGCTTCTTGGCCGCGTCCTCGTCCATGGGTCCGCTGTCCACGGCCTCCAGGTCCGCAACCTTTTCCCGCGTCAGCCGCATTCCTCGCGCCGTGACCCAGTTGGGGCCGGGGGGGATCGGAATTTCGAACGTGGGTTCCTTATGTTCATCGTCGCTCTCACGACGGAAGGCGACACTCATCAGCCTCTCCAATAATAGATTTTCAGGGTGGAAGGGCGACCCGTACCGGTCGCTCAATCCTCGTCGAACAGCCCGGCCAGCTGCTCCACCATCGTGCCGCCCAGTTGCTCGGCGTCCATGATGGTGACGGCGCGGCGATAATAGCGGGTGACATCATGGCCGATGCCGATCGCCACCAGTTGCACCGGCGACCGGTTTTCGATCCAGTCGATCACCTGCCGCAAATGCCGTTCCAGATAGGTGCCGCTATTGACAGACAGGGTACTGTCATCGACCGGCGCGCCGTCGGAAATCACCATCAGGATGCGACGCTCCTCGGGCCGCGCGATCAACCGGCCATGCGCCCATAACAGCGCTTCGCCATCGATATTTTCCTTCAGCAGCCCTTCGCGCATCATCAGGCCCAGATTCTTGCGCGCCCGCCGCCACGGATCGTCCGCCTTCTTGTAGACGATATGGCGCAGGTCATTGAGCCGGCCGGGCATCGGCGGCCGCCCGGCGGCCAGCCAGTCCTCACGTGCCTGACCGCCCTTCCACGCGCGGGTGGTAAAGCCCAATATCTCGGTCTTGACGCCGCACCGCTCCAGCGTGCGCGCCATGATGTCTGCGCTGATCGCCGCGATGCTGATCGGCCGCCCGCGCATCGAACCGGAATTGTCGATCAGCAGCGTCACGACGGTGTCGCGAAACTCCATGTCACGCTCGATCTTGTAGGATAGCGACCGGGTGGGATCGATCACGATCCGCGCCAGCCGCGCCGCGTCCAGCAGCCCTTCCTCCTGGTCGAAATCCCAGCTGCGCGACTGCTGCGCCATCAACCGGCGCTGCAACCGGTTGGCAAGCTTCGTCACCGCCCCCTGGAGGCTTACCAGTTGCTGATCCAGAAACCCGCGCAATCGCGCCAGTTCATCGTCGTCGCACAGATCTTCGGGCGCAACGATCTCATCGAACTTCGTTGTATAGGCCTGATAATCGAATCCGGGCGGCATATCGGACATGGGCCGATTGGGGCGCACGGGCATCATGCCCTCCTCGCCCATATCGTCGGCGCCTTCGTCGCTGTCGGCGTCGAAGTCGTCGCTATACTCGCTCTCGCCCTCCTCGCTCTCGCCGCCTTGGTCCTCGGCGCGCGCTTCGGCGTTCATGTCGCTGTCGCCCGACTCCTCCTCGCCGGATTCGCCCTCTTCCTGCTGGTCCTCCTGATCTTCGCCATCCTCGTCCGATTCCGGTTCTTCGGTATCGGGCGGCACATCGGCGTCGATCAGTTGCAGATGCTCCAGCATCGCGGTCGTCAGCGACTGGAAGGCGCGCTGGTCGTCGATCGCCAGCATCAGCGAATCAAGGTCGGCGCCCGCCTTGTCCTCGATCCACTGATCGACCATGGCGACGCCGGGCGCGGCGTCCTTGGGGATCGCCTGCCCGGTCAGCCGCTCGCGCACCTTGAGCGCCAGGGCGGTGGACAGCGGCACTTCGTCGGCCGAGCGCGCCCGGCGGATCGCATCCGACTTCAGCCGCAGCGCCAGCGCCTCGTTCAAATTGGCGCGCACGCCCGCCATGGATCGCGACCCGATCGCCTCGACCCGCGCCTGTTCGACCGCATCGAACACCGCGCGCGCCACCGCCTCGCCGGGCGCGAAGGACGCATGCACCTTCGCATCATGATAGCGCAGCTTGAGCGCCGACGCGTCCGCGAACCCCCGCGCCAGCGCGACCTGATCGGCCGGCAGGGCGCGCGCGGGCGTCGGCACCTTGATCGCCTTGCCAACGGCATGGGGCGTATCGGCGGTAAAGCCGACCTCGACCTCCAGGTCGCGCGCGATCGAGCGGGCCACGCCCGACAACACATCCTTGAAGGCGTCGATGGGGGACCGTTCGGTCATGATGTCAGCAAGGCCTCGCACAACATGGCGCGCGCGGCGGCATCCACCCCCAGCATCTGTTCCAGATAGGCGTCGACACCGCCATGGTCCTGCTCCAGGGTCTCGAACAGGGCGTTCAGGTAAGCCGTTTCGGCGCGCAGGATCGGCGCCACCACATCGGCCCGCTCGCGCAGCGCGCGGGTCAATCGGGACTCCGTCTGTGCCAGTCGCCATGTCCAGTCGGCATGATCGTTGGTGGCCAGATAATCCTTCAGTATCGCCGCGCGCGGCACGTTCAGCGCAGCCAGGATCAGCATGGCGCCCGCGCCCGTCCGATCCTTGCCGGCGGCGCAGTTAATCAGGATCGGCAGCCGACCAGCCAGCATCTGGGCGAACATCGCCCGATAGGCGTCGGCATGATCCGTGGCGATGGCACGGTAGACCCGCAGCATCGCCTCATGCATGTCGGCGGCCGTCGCCCTGTCCGACCGCAGCATTTCGCTCAGCACGCCACTCTGCTCGCTATAGTCGCGACAGAAATAATCGACCTCATCCCCGTGCCAGGATGTGGGTTCCTCGACCCGTTCATTGGGCCGGCGGAAATCGCAAATGGACCGGATGCCAAGCGCGCGCAGCGCATCCGCATCAGCTTGCGTCAGCAGGGCCATCGTGCCGGACCGATACAGCATGCCGGTGCGCACCTGCCGGCCGTCGCGCGTGCGATGACCGCCAAAATCCCGCAGGTTGAAGGCGCTGGCGAGCGGCAGCGCGGTCAGGGCAGCCGTAGCGTTCACGCGCCCTCCGGATCACCGACACGCGGCACGGCGATCGTCTCAATCTGCGTCTCCACCTCCGCCATCAGCTTGTGCAGCGGACATTTGGCGGCGACCGCGATCAGCTTGTCATGCTGCTCGTCGCTCATCGACCCGGTAACGGCGATGCGCGTGGTCAGCTTGTAGACGCCTTGGCGTTCCTGGCTGTTGTCGCGCACCACGCCGACATGGATATCCTCTATGGGAATGTCGTTACGCTGCGCATACCAGAGCATCGTCATCGCCTTGCACGCGCCCAGCGCCGCATCATACAGGTCATGCGGGTCCGGTCCGGCGTCATGGCCATCGGGCGCGGACATGTCCGCGACGATTTCATGCCCGCGAATGCTGATCCGGTGCGCGGTCCCGCCCTGGGGATCGATTCTCTCGACGACGATCATGCCATGCTCTCCCGATCCCATGAGGGCCGGGGCGAAGGATCAGTTCGCCCGGCTCGCAACGCTTTCCGGCAGGTCCTTGCCGAAAACGCGCTGATAATATTCCGCGACCAGCGCCCGTTCGGCCTCGTCGCATTTGTTGAGGAAGGACAGGCGGAAGGCGAAGCCGACATTCTTGAAGATCAGCGCATTCTGCGCCCAGCTGATGACGGTGCGGGGCGACATGACGGTCGAAATATCGCCGTTGATGAAGCCCTGACGCGTCAGTTCGGCGACCTTGATCATCGCCTCGACTTCCTTGCGGCCGCCTTCATGATCATATTCGCCGGACTTGGCCAGCACCACCTGCGCCTCGGTCGCGGCGGGCAGATAATTCAGGGCCACCACCAGGTTCCACCGGTCCATCTGTCCCTGGTTGATCTGCTGCGTGCCATGATAGAGGCCGGTCGTGTCACCCAGACCTACGGTATTGGCGGTGGCGAACAGGCGGAAATGCGGATTGGGACGGATCACCCTATTCTGGTCGAGCAGCGTCATCTTGCCGTCGGTTTCCAGCACGCGCTGGATCACGAACATGACGTCGGGCCGGCCCGCATCATATTCGTCGAACACCAGCGCAACCGGCCGCTGGAGCGACCAGGGAAGCAGGCCTTCCTTGAATTCGGTGACCTGCTGCCCGTCCTTGAGCACGATGGCGTCGCGCCCGACCAAGTCGATGCGGCTGATATGCGCGTCCAGGTTGATGCGGATGCACGGCCATTTCAGGCGCGCGGCGACCTGCTCGATATGGCTGGACTTGCCGGTGCCATGATAGCCCTGCACCATGACGCGCCGATTATAGGCAAAGCCGGCCAGGATCGCGAGCGTGGTGTCGGGATCGAACACATAGGCGGGGTCCAGGTCCGGCACGCGTTCGTCCGCCTGGCTGAACGCCGGAATCTTCATGTCGACGTCGATGCCGAAGATTTCGCGCGCATCCACTTCGCGGTCGGGCGCTTCCATCAGCGTTTCGGATCGCGTGTCGGGCTGGACGTTGGAAATGTCGGTCATCGGGCACATCATCTTTCTGCGAGTCACGTCCGCCCTAACCCATAGGCAAAGGGCATGTCGATAGAGTGGGGCCTCGACTGCCGTCGATCAAGCAGCCCATTGGGCCAAATTGGCTTCCTCCCCGATCAAGGCCAAACCATGGGCGATCGACGTCAGTTCCCCGCCACTCGCCAGCCGCGCCTCACCAAAGCGCGTGCCAAAGATGCGGCGGATCGCGGGGATCAGCGACGATCCGCCGGTCAGGAACACGCGGTCGATCGCGTCCGGCACGACATCGGCCTTCTTCAGCGCCGCATCCACCGTCGCCTCGATCCGCGCGATATCCGGCGCGATCCATGTCTCGAACTGCGCGCGCGACACCGGCTGCTCGATCTCCAGGCCGCCGCCAGAAAAGCGGAATGTCGCCGTCTCCTGCGATGACAGGGCGCGCTTGAGCGCGCCGACCGCATCATAAAGCGGATAGCCCAGTTCCTTCTCGATCACCGTCATCATCCGCCCGATCGCCACCGGATCGTCCGCCGCCTTTCGCAGCCGCGCCAGTTCCTCCATGGTCCGCCGGTTGCGCATCAGCGCCAGCCTCGACCAGTCGGCAAAATCCGCGAAATAGCTGCGCGGTATCTCCAGCATCTTGCCAAAGCTGCGATAGCCGCCGCCCTTGCCCAACATCGGCAGCACCAGATGATCGAGGATGCGATAATCGAACCGGTCGCCGGCAATGCCGATGCCCGTCGATCCCAGCGGCGTCGCGCGCCGCGCCGCGCCCGGCGCTTCCACCCGCACGATCGAAAAGTCGCTCGTGCCGCCGCCAAAGTCCGCCACCAATATCGTCGCCGCGCGGTCGAGGCGGCTGGCATAGCTGAACGCCGCGCCCAGCGGCTCGTGCACATAATAGATGTCGCTGCCAAATCCCGCGAACATTGCGTCATAGCGCCGCCGCGCCAGCGCCTCATCGGGCCGCGCCCCCGCATATTCGACCGGCCGGCCCACGATGATCCGCTCTGGCCGGGTATCGAGCGCGCCGCCGGCATGGGCGATCATCCGCGCCAGGAACATCTGGCCCAGTTCCTCGAACCGGAACCGCTTTTCGAACACGCTCGCGCTTTCGAAGATCGGGCTGGCTGCCACCGACTTGAAGGATTGCAGGAACCGGCTGTCCTCTGGATAGTCCATATATTCCGCGATCGCCCATGGTCCGGCCTCATGCGCCAGACCGCCCTTCGCTTCCTCGTCGTGCCAGAAACAGAGCGCAGATCGGAACACCGCGCCCGTCGCGCGCGCGCCGACGAAGTCCACCAGCTGCGACTGCCCGTCCCCGGCCAGCGCAACCACGCTGTTGGTCGTGCCGAAATCCAGGCCCAGCGCACGCGGCATCTGCTGCATCTTATGTCTCCGCGAAGAAGGAAGGGTCGGGGGCTATGGCAGCGGCCCTGCGCCCACGCAAGCGTCAGCTGAACACCGCCGCCTTGCGCAAATGGCCATAGGCCGCGATCACCGCCTGCAAGGCGCTCTCATGACTGCGGTCGCCGCCATTATGATCGGGATGGAAGCGGCGCAACAACTCGGTATAGCGGGTGCGCAGCGCCTTGCGATCGGCGTCGATCGGCAAGTCCATCACCGCCATCTGCCGGCGGTCCTCCTGCGACAGAAACTGCCCGTCCTGCCGCATCTGGCTGTCAGCCCGCGCCTTGGCGACGCGTTCCTTGAACCGCGCGCCGATGGCATCGAGCGGATCGGCAAAATCGGCCCAGCGCGGCGGCGGGCTGGTGGCATTGCTGGAAAAGGCGCGGGTTTCCCGCTCCCATCCGGCATAGGGGCGCTGGGCAGCGGCGATTTCCTCCGCGCTCATGCCGCTGAAGAAATTATAGCCCTGGTTGAAGGCCCGGACATGATCCAGGCACAGCCAGCGCCATTGCGGTCCCTCATGGCCAGAACGCTGTCCTTCGGGCACAGGCGCGCGAAACTCGCCCGGTTCGGCGCAGCCTTCCACGGCGCAGGGGCGGCCACTTTCCACGCGGCCGTGGAATCGGTTGAAACGACGATTGGAAAAGGGTTCGCTACTCAAGATCGTCCTGATGGCATGACTGACAAAGCGGACTATATAGGAAACATGACCACAGACCTCAAAGGCCCGATCGCCATTGAAATCGACGCGCGGCTGCGCGCCGCCCTGTCGCCCGAGCATCTCGCCGTCATCGACGACAGCGAAAAGCATCGCGGTCATGCTGGCCATGACGGCTCGGGCGAAAGCCATTTCACCGTCGAGATCATCGCGGAGCGCTTTACGGGCCCGAGCCGGGTCGCGCGGCAGCGGATGGTGAACGCGGCGCTGGCCGACCTGTTGCGTGACAAGGTGCATGCCCTGGCGATCAAGGCACGCGCACCCGGCGAAGCCTGACCGAGAGGACGGGAGGGCGGGCTACTGGCTTGCTGTGCTATCGCCCCCTTCCGAAACGCGCGGACGGTTAAGGCAAAAGGGCCACCAGCGATAAAGTTGGTGGCGGTGATCGCTTGAGCTTGGGGAGGTTGGAATTGGCGCTGTGGCCTTCCGCTTATGCGCCCCCTCATTTGGAGGGGGACGGCAAAGAGCCCACCAAGCTTTTGCTTGATGGGATGATTTTGCCGTTATGTTGGTTGCGGGGACAGGATTTGAACCTGTGACCTTCAGGTTATGAGCCTGACGAGCTACCGGACTGCTCCACCCCGCGGCACCAGAGGTTTGTTGTTCAGGGCGACGGAGACGCAGTCTCCGCGAGCCTGTCCTGAGCGCCTGCTGCAAGCAGGCAGTCGAAGGGGCCGACCGGCCGTCGCGCCTTATGGCGGGGAAGCCAAGGCCACGGATGTGGCCGCCGGCGCCTGAGGCCAACAAAGGACTGTGAATGGGTTTTATGTATCAAAAGCGCGAGCTTCAATGCCTGGCGACGCCCTACTCTTCCGGGGCTTGAGCCACAGTACCATCGGCGCAGTCAGGTTTCACGTCCGAGTTCGGGATGGGATCGGGTGGGTCACTGACGCTATGGTCACCAAGCAATGGAGCTGGCGCTTTTGAATTGGGTTTAATCGATGCCCGTGCGTGTGGGTAATCTGGTATCTGGCTTATGTTTTCTGACCACCATGGCAAGGACAGTTTTATCAGGACTGTCGTTGATGGTGGGGCTCTTAAGCGCGAACAGAGCAATTAGGACCGGTTAGCTCCATGCGTTACCGCACTTCCACATCCGGCCTATCAACGTGATGGTCTATCACGGCTCGATGAAATCTTATCTTGAGGGAGGCTTCCCGCTTAGATGCTTTCAGCGGTTATCCCGTCCATACATAGCTACCCTGCTGCGCCGTTGGCACGACGACAGGTACACCAGAGGTATGTTCAACCCGGTCCTCTCGTACTAGGGTCAACTCCTCTCAAATTTCGACGCCCACGGCAGATAGGGACCAAACTGTCTCGCGACGTTCTGAACCCAGCTCACGTACCACTTTAATTGGCGAACAGCCAAACCCTTGGGACCTGCTCCAGCCCCAGGATGTGATGAGCCGACATCGAGGTGCCAAACGATTCCGTCGATATGAGCTCTTGGGAATCATCAGCCTGTTATCCCCGGCGTACCTTTTATCCGTTGAGCGATGGCCCTTCCACGAGGGACCACCGGATCACTATGACCGACTTTCGTCTCTGCTCGACTTGTCAGTCTCGCAGTCAGGCGGGCTTATGCCATTGCACTCTAACAGACGGTTTCCAACCGTCCTGAGCCCACCATCGCGCGCCTCCGTTACTCTTTAGGAGGCGACCGCCCCAGTCAAACTACCCGCCACAGAGGGTCCCTGCACCGGATAACGGTGCGAGGTTAGACATCAGAAAACAACAGGGTGGTATTTCACCTATGGCTCCACGACAACTGGCGTCATCGCTTCAAAGCCTCCCACCTATGCTACACAGTTCTTTCCTAATGCCACTCTGAAGCTGCAGTAAAGGTGCACGGGGTCTTCCGTCTAACC
>NZ_CH959307.1:1059951-1227451 GCF_000153545.1 Sphingomonas sp. SKA58 | reverse complement strand
AGAGCCAGGCGGACATCTTCATCGGCGGCCGCGTGCTCGATCCCCATGCGCTGGGCCTTTACGCCGAAGCGCTGTTCCTCACCCAGATTTTCGTCAGTAAATTCGTGCCCCCTCTCAACGACGTCGCCTTTCCCGCCTATGCGCGAATGCAGAAGGATGTGAGCCGCGTCTCCTGGTCCTTCTGCAAGGCGGTAAAGCTGCTGCTGCTGCTGACCTGCCCCATTTACCTTGGCATGGCGGTGACGGCAGGACCGCTGGTGGAAACGCTGTTCGGGGAAAAATGGCTGGCCATGGCCCCCTTCGTCACCATATTGGCGCTCGCCATGCCGTTCATGACGGTGCAGGTGATGTTCGCGCCGGTCAGCAATGCGCTCGGCCGCCCCGGCACCACCGCGCGAATCGCCGGGGTCGGCGCGGTGCTGATGCCGGCGGCCTTCCTGATTGGCATCCAATATGGGGCGATCGGCCTGGCCTGGGCCTGGCTGGCCGCCTTTCCGCTGCTGACGCTGGTGACCGCGCGCCTCGCTGGCGCGCCCATGGGCCTGCGCCTTGCCGACCTCGCACTGGCGGCGGCGCCGGGCCTTGGCTGTTCGTTGCTGATGGCCGGCGTCGTGCTCGCCATCGATTCTGCGCTGCCGGTTCTCCCTGCCCCGCTGCGGCTCGCCATTCTGGTTCCGGCCGGCGGCCTCGCCTTTCTGGGCGCGCTGCTGCTGTGTGCGCGCGGGACACTTCGGGAACTGATCGCGCTGGTGATCCGCCGCAAGCCGCCGGTTCAGGCCGCGGCCTGACCCGGCAGCCCTCCGGCGATCAGACGGTCTGGATATAGTCGCGCATTGCCGCGGCTTCCGATTCGATGCTGTCGATTCGGAATTTGACCAGATCGCCGATCGAGATCATGCCCGCCAGTGCGCCATCGACCACCACCGGCAGGTGACGGATGCGCCGCTTCGTCATCAGCGACAGGCCCTGCATGACCGATGTCTGTTCATCGATGGTGATGGCGGGCGCGGTCATCACCTCGCCCACACTATGGTCCAGTGCGGACGGTCCGTCCTGCGCCACGCGATAGACCAGGTCGCGCTCCGAAAAAATGCCTACGACCTGGCCATTGGCGACCACGGGCACGCAGCCGATTCGCTGGTCCGCCAGCAATCGGACGGCGCTCAGCACGCTGTCGCTGGGCTCGACCTGGATGACGTCGTTCCCCTTGCGCTGCAAAATCGTTGCAATGGTCATGGCCTGCTCTCCTTGTTCGCCTGCGTCCGCCGGTCCTGTTATTCTGTTGCGCGATGAACGAGCCGCCAGCCGGGCGTTGGCGACCCAAATCGCGTCCGGCGCTTGATGATCCCACGATCGCACCCCAAAGAAAAGGGATGACACGCAAGCAAGCGCTCGACGACCCGCAGATCGCCGCGACCGCCTGGGGCCGGTTTCGCCGGATCATGGCCTGGATGGCGGCCGGCGGCGCGGCCTGCGTCGGCGCGGCGCTGCTGTTTCTCTATTGGTGGACGGGTTCGCTGCCGATCCATATGGCGATCGCGACCACATTGGGCGTATGGCTGACCTTCATGCTGGGGACGGGGCTGATGGCGCTCGTCTTCCTGTCCAGCGGGACCGGGCATGACGAACAGGTAATTGACAGGGCGAAGGACGAGGTGCCGCTGGATGACTGAAACTACGAAAGACGACCGGGGCGAAGCCGTGCTGCGCGTGATGCCGCGATTGGCCGATATCAACGCCAACGGCCATATTTTCGGTGGCTGGGTGCTCAGCCAGATGGATATCGCCGGCGGCATCATCGCCCATCGCCTGGCGCAGGGACCGGTCGCCACCGTCGCGATAGAAAGCATGAAGTTCATCGCCCCGATTTTGCTGGGCGATATCGTGTCGGTCTATGCGCGCGAAGAGCGGCGCGGACGGACATCGCTGGCGATCCGCATCGACGTCGTGGCGACGCGCGGAATCGCGCAGGAAGAAGTGCCGCTCACCAGCGGCGTCTATACCTTCGTGGCGCTGGACGCCGATCACCGACCCCGGCCCTTTCCGACCGCCTGACGGTTCAGCGGTCGAGCCGCTCATCATAGCGATAGTCTGCCTTGCCTTTCGCCGGCACGACTATGCGCCAGATCCAGCCACTGCCGCGCCGCTCCAGCCCTTTTGGCCGGGGCGTAATATCCTGCGCCAGGGTGACTTCGGCGGTCACGGGCTGCGCCCGCGCATTGCTGACGCTGACGATCCAGCGTCGGCGCTTGGCGCTTTCCTGCGCGATTGTCGCGGCGATCCGCACATCGGGGCTCTGCATCAGGTCATAATCGATCCGCTCGCCCGCGGCCTTGTCCGCCACGTCCGCCTCCCCCGCCAACAGCCGTTGCCCCGCCACGTGTTCGAACAACGCGACGCGGCCTGCGGGCATGGCGATTCCCAGGCCATCCTCCGCCCGGTTCCGCAAGCGCAGGCGCAGCGTCATCGGCAGCGATGGCGTCGCCCCGCGCACCGTGGCGGCATAAAGCCGCTCTGCCGCCACGCCCGGTTGCCTTAGCAGGGCCACCTGCTTCTGCCCGCTCGGCGCGACATCGACGGCAAAGGGAATGCGGTAGAGTTTCAAATCGCCGACATCTTCGGGCGGAGGCGGAGGTGGCGGAGGTGGCGGAGGTGGCGGCGGTGGAGCCGGCGCCGCCAGCCGCGCGCTCGTCACGACGATATCCTCCGCCCGCTCCATCCGCTGCGCCATCGCCACCGGCGGCAATCCCCAGCGCGGGTGGGTGCTGGTGCCGTCCATCGGCCAGCAGCGTAAGCTGAGCGCACCGGCTGCCTGCCGCCGCAGCAACGCCCGCGCCTCCCGGTTGGGATGCCCGGCGATCACCGCGACCTTCGCATCGGCAAAGCCCGTCACGCCCCCATTGGCCAGCGTCAGCCACGCCATCAGGTCGATGCGACCGTCCGCGCGCCGCTCGGCGACATAATTGGCCGCCCAGTCGAACCCCTGCGCCAGATAGGTGAGCTGCACGGTCGCGCGCGTCGGCCGATCGGCAGTCGCGATCACCGACAGCGTCGGGCGCGCCGACAGGTCGGCGGGGGCCTGCGGGTAAAGCATCCGTTCGGGCAGGCCACTGCACCCCAATGCCTCATAACCCTGCGCCGTGCGCACGATCACGCCGCCCGCCGGCCCTGCGGTGATGACCGCATCCTGCTGCGTTACCTTGCCCGTGGCGCGATCGGTGCGGCGCAGCGTCACGCTGCGCTTGAGATAGGCGTCGACCAGTCCTGCGGGCGACAACAGCCGGTCGTCGCGATTTTTCTCCCACACCCCCTGCGGCAAGCCGGACAGCACGGCCGTTTCCGGCATCAACCCTTCGGCCACGCCCTCGAACCGGATCACGCTTTCGCCCTGCGGCAGGTCGATGGTGCGGGTTTCCGTGACGAGCGCATAGCCGCGCGGCCATTGCGGGTCGATCGCGCCGCGCACGCGGCCAGGCTGGCGATAGATGGTCAGCGCCACCGTATCGGGCCGTGGCGACACCAGCGTTTGCGCCCGCGTCATCGCTGGCACCACCGCCGCTAACGCCAGCGCAAGGACAAGGATCAGCCGCCCGGCCATCATGTCGTCGCGCTCAATAGCGCGAATCGAACGTGACCAGCAGTTCGGCCGACCCATTGGCCGCCACAGGCACGCTCCATTCCATCCGCTCCGCCGACACGCGCCGTCCCTCCAGGCTCTGCTGCACCACGCGGGTGTCGCCCCACAGGCCCAGCTGCGCCAGGTCAACCGTCACCGCCTCCGGTCGCGCGTTCGTCAGCGTATAGCGCATGCGCGTTTCCCACCGGTCCGCGCCCTTGCGGGTGCGCTGCTCGACGGTCGGGCGGACCTTGACGTCGAAGGCCTCGCCGGTGCGCAGCGCCATGGATGATCCCATCGGCGTATGGTCGATGCGATTCTCGCCGATGAACTGCGGATCGCCGCGCGCATCGCGCATATAGACGCGGATCGTCCCGGCGGGCAGTTGGTCGCCCAGGCCGCCCTGTCTTGACGTTGAAAATTTGAGCACGCTCGACGCGCTCATCGGCTCGGCGGAACTGCCCAGCCACCCGTTTACATATTCATAGGTCGCCCGCGCCGGTGTGCCCTGCACATCCAGGAAACTCACCTGCTTCTGCTGCGCGTCGGCGATCGTCGTGCGGGCGGCCAACGGATAGAGATAATAGTCACCCAGCCGCTCGCGCGTCCCGCTTTCCGTTCCGGCGGCATCGATCGCGCCCGCGCCAGCAGCAAAGCCGCGTTGCCGGCCGCCGCCATTGGCGGGGTCGCCCGCCACCAACAAAGTGCGCGCGTTGGTGAAGGTCGTGCCCGTATTGTTGGTGAGCGTCACCCATCCCTGCATGTCCATCGCCTGCTTCGCCGCGTCGAACATCGCGACATAATCGGCGGTCCAGCCCAGATTGGGGGTCAGGTAGGACAGGCGGGCAGGCACCGTGCCGGCGCGGTCCGCTTCCACCGTCACGGACAATGTCGGGCGCGCGCGCAAATTGGGCGGCACCCGGTCGAATACCACCCGCACCGGCAGGCCGTCGTCGCGCAGCACTTCGATCCGGCTGCCGATCTGGAGCACAATGCCGCCATTGGCCGCCAGCACCTTCGCCCGTTCGCGCGTTTCCGCCCCGGTCGCGACATTGGTGCGCACCAGCGTCACCTCCTGCCCCACCGCCTTGTCCATCAGCTTGTCGGGCGACAGCAGGTCGAAATCGAAATTCTGTTCGACGATGGACAGGCCCGGCCCCGACAGATTCACCGTCTCGGGCCGGATGCGCGCCGATACATCGGGAAATTCGATGCGGTTGCGGCCCTGCGTGACCGGCAGTCGCCGTTCATCCTGCACCAGCGACTGGCCGCCATTATAGATGGTGACGGCAATATCCCCCTGCGCGCTGGCGCCCACCGGGTCGCTTGCGACCTGCGCATGGGCGCTTGCCGACATCAGGGCCAGCAGCAACGGGACGGGCAGGCGCGCAGCGATCATCTCTCTCTCCGGTCTTTGCGTCCGCCTTGTGCCGGATCGCGCGCGACTTGGAAAGCGGGCAGCAAAAAGGGGACGATGCGCGCTCGCATCGTCCCCCGATGTCGCCGCCAAATAGCGGGCGATGCTGTTATTCAGCGGCCTCGGCCGCCTTCGCGCGCGGCCGGCGCGTGCGCTTCTTGGGTGCGTCTTCGGCTGGCGCGTCTTCATCATTGTCCGCCCGCGCGATCGAGGGCGGCAGGATCGTGGCGTCCATCCCATGCGCGTCATCGGCGGCCTTGGCGGCATCGACCTTGCGCGGACGGCCGCGACGCGGCTTTGGCGCTTCGGTTTCAACGGCAGAAGCCGCAGCGGGCGCGGCCTGCGCAGCCTCGCTCATCGCGTCGGCGGGGGTGCCGGTCGGGCCTTCGACGCCGCGTTCCATCCGGGTCGATGCATCGACGTCACCGCCCTGCTGATCGCGGCGGGTGCGGTCGCGCCGGTTGCCGCGCGCCTCGCGCTCGTCATCCTGCCGACCGTCCTGGTCTCTGGCCTGATCCCTGCCCTGATTGCGCGATTGATCGCGGCCCTGATCCCGCGCCTGGCCACGGCCCTGATCGCGCGATCCGCGCTCGGACTGGTCGGCGCGTCCATCGTCGCTACCATAATCGGCGCTGTCGAATTCATCGCCGTCTTCGCTATAGTCATCGTCATTGCGACGATAACGCTGCTGCTGTTCTTCCTGGCGGGCGCGATTGTCGGCCAGCACGCGGAAATAATGGTCGGCGAACTGCAAATAATATTCGGCATTCACGCGGTCGCCGGCCATCTGCGCATCGCGGGCCATATTCTTGTATTTCTCAAGAAGCTGGGCCGCATTGCCGCGCGCGCGGTTGTCGATGCGGTTGCCATTGTCGCCG
This sequence comes from Sphingomonas sp. SKA58, assembly GCF_000153545.1. Taxonomy (NCBI): domain Bacteria; kingdom Pseudomonadati; phylum Pseudomonadota; class Alphaproteobacteria; order Sphingomonadales; family Sphingomonadaceae; genus Sphingomonas; species Sphingomonas sp. SKA58. Next base: position 1,221,540 of record NZ_CH959307.1, on the reverse strand, counting down.
CCGCCCCGGTTGCCACCATTGGGTCGACCGTTATTGTTCCGGCCGCGATTGCGACGGCCGGATTGCCGGTTGTTGATCAAGACATGGTCCTTGCGTTCGCTATGTCAAAACTCACTGAAGACACTGTTCAGTCGCCATCCCCAAGCACGGCCATCCATTTGGCCGAATATGGCTCCGCCGGGCCTGCCCGGATGATCCGGGCCAATTGCCTGGCCGCCACCGGCGCTAGCGCAGCGAACGCCGTCATGACTTTAAGGAGCGTAAAAAACGGCCTTTTCTGTCCATGGCCATAGTAGCCAGATCACGAGATGGAGCCGTTCCTAAACCCGATGTAGTGGCTTTCCCGGCATAAACCAAGCGATTTTCGTTTTCCTGCGCGTAAATCGCCCATTGCCGATCATGTCCGCGTAGCGATGACGCAGCGATCAAGCCCCGCCAGGTCACGGCGGATCGCGACGTTCAACCCCTGCGCCGCCACCAGCGCGCCGACGCTGTCGCCCTGCCTGTGGCCAATCTCAATCGCCGCCATGCCGCCCGGCGCGATCAGGCGTGGCAGGTCGGGCGCGATGCGGCGATAATCGTCCAGCCCGTCCACCCCTGCAAACAGCGCGCTGGCCGGTTCGCGCAATACATCGCCGCTCAGTGGCTCATCCACGCCAATATAGGGCGGGTTGATGAGCAGCAGGTCGAACACCCCCTCCACCCCCGTCGCCCAGTCCCCGGCGCGAAATTCGGCGCGCGCGTCCAGATCCAGCCGCGCCGCATTGCCCCGCGCCACCAACAGCGCGCCCGCCGACGCGTCGATCCCCAGCCCGCGCGCCTGCGGCCATTGCGCCAGCGCCGCGAGCAACAGCGCGCCAGACCCGGTGCCCAGGTCCAGCACCGTCTGCGGACCCTGCGCCCCGAAATAGTCGACCGCCGCCTCAATCAGCGTCTCGCTGTCCGGGCGCGGGATCAGCGTGTCGGGCGTCACAGCCAACGTGATCGTCCAGAAGTCCCGCATGCCAATGATATGCGCGACCGGCTCTCCGGCCGCCCGCCGCGCGATCAGCGCCGCGAAATCGGACGGCACGCCCAAATCGCGTTGCCGCATCAGCATCTCTCCGCGCGGCAGGCCCAGCGCGTGCGCCATCAGCAATTCCGCGTCCAGCCGCGCCGTGTCGCTGGAACCGGCAAGACTATCGGTGGCGGCGCGAAGCGCGTCCGGGATGCTCCCGCTCGTCAGGCACAGGGGGGAAGACCCCGTCAACTCACCCCGTCCAGCTGCGCCAGCCGCGCCGCTTCATCCTCGGCCGTCAGCGCGTCGATCACTTCGGAAAGGCCCGGCCCTTCCAATATTTCGGGCAGCCGATGCAGCGTCAGGTTGATGCGATGGTCGGTGACGCGCCCCTGCGGGAAATTATAGGTGCGGATGCGTTCGGACCGGTCGCCCGATCCCACCATCGCCTTGCGCGCTCCCGCCTGCTCATTCTGCGTGCGTTCGCGCTCGGCTTCGTACAGGCGCGCGCGCAGCACCTGCATCGCCTTCGCCTTGTTCTTGTGCTGCGACCGTTCATCCTGCTGCGTCACCACGATGCCGGTCGGCACATGGGTGATGCGCACCGCCGAATCGGTGGTGTTCACATGCTGCCCGCCCGCGCCCGACGCGCGATAAATGTCGATCTTGAGGTCCGCGTCGGCGATTTGCACGTCCACCTCTTCGGGTTCGGGCAGCACCGCGACGGTCGCGGCGCTGGTATGGATGCGCCCTCCGCTTTCCGTCACCGGCACGCGCTGCACCCGGTGCACACCGCTCTCGAACTTCAATTTCGCAAAGACGCCCGCGCCATTGATGCTGGCGACCACTTCCTTGAAGCCCCCCTGTTCGGATGCATTGGCCGACAGCATCTCCATCTTCCATCCCTGCGTATCGGCATAGCGCTGATACATGCGGAACAGGTCGCCGGCGAACAGGGCCGCCTCGTCCCCGCCGGTGCCGGCGCGGATTTCCAGCATGGCGGGCCGCGCATCGGCCGCGTCGCGGGGCAGCAATTGCAGCGCCAGCGCGCGCTCGGCGGCGGGCAGCTGGCTTTTGAGCAGCTGCATTTCCTCCTGCGCCATGTCGCGCATGGCCGGGTCCGCCTCCTCGCCGCCGGTCATCATTTCCAGCGCCGCCAGTTCCTGCCGCAAGCGCCGCAATTCGCGCGCCGCCGCCGCCACCGGCTCGATCTCGGCATATTCCTTGGAGAGCCGCACGAACTGATCGGGCGCCAGATCGGCGCGCGTCATCGACGCCTGCACCTCGTCCCGGCGCGCCTCGATCTGCGCAATACGTTCGGCGGAAATGTGCATCAGAGCGCCGTCACGGTTCCGACCAGCGCATCAAGCGCCACCGCCTGCTGCTCACCAGTGCCAAGGTTGCGGACAGCCGCTTCGCCCTGCGCCAGTTCATCATCACCAAGGATGATCGCCCAGTCGGCGCCCGATGCATTGGCGCGCTGCATCCGCTTCTTCATATTGCCGCGATAGCCCATGTCGCAGGCGATGCCGGCGCGGCGCAGGTCAGCGATGATGCCGGTCGCCCGTGCTTCGGCCGCCTCTCCCATGGGAATGAGCACCACGCTTGGCTTCTCAACCTCTGGCGCATCCACCAGCATCGCCAGCCGCTCGATCCCCGCCGCCCAGCCGACCGCCGGCGTGGCGGGGCCGCCCAGATTCTCGATCAGCCCGTCATAGCGCCCGCCGCCCAGCACCGTGCCCTGCGCGCCCAGCCGATCGGTCACGAACTCGAACGCCGTGTGGCGATAATAATCCAGGCCGCGCACCAGCCGCGCATTGCGCTCCCACGCCACGCCTGCCGCGTCCAGGCCCGCCGTCACCTTTTCGAAAAAGCCGCGCGCCTCATCGGTCAGATAAGCGTCGATATCCGGCGCGCTGTCGGCGATCGGCCGGTCGCGCGGGTCCTTGCTGTCCAGGATGCGCAGCGGGTTCTTCGCCAGCCGCTCAACGCTGTCTTCCGACAAATCGCCCCGGTTTGCTTCGAAATGCGCGATCAGCGCCGCGCGCCAGGCGTCCCGGCTCGCCGCGTCGCCCAGCGTGTTGAGCGTCAGCGTCACGCCCTCGATCTTCAGCTCGCGCAGCAGCTGATCGCCCATCACCAGTAATTCGACATCCGCGCCCGGCTCACCCGCGCCGATGATTTCGGCGTCCAGCTGGTGGAACTGGCGGAACCGTCCCTTTTGCGGCCGTTCATAGCGGAACAGCGGCCCATGCGTCGCCACTTTCAGCGGCGCATATTGCTGCCAGCCTTCGGTGATATAGGCGCGACTGATCCCGGCGGTGAATTCGGGGCGCAGGGTGATGCTGTCACCACCGCGATCCTCGAACGTATACATTTCCTTGGACACGACATCGGTGCTTTCGCCCAGCGACCGGGCGAACACTGCCGTCGCCTCGAACACCGGCACCTCGACCCGCTGGAACCCATAGAGCCGGCGCACGCGATCGAAGGTCGCGACCACATGCGCGAACCTCTCCTGGAAAGCATCGGGCGTACCGCCCAGCATGTCCTGCGTGCCGCGCACCGGGCGCGGGGTATCTATTCTGGCCATGGGGCAGCGCCTTTAACGGCATTTCAAGTCCAAGGAAACGCGGTTTTTCGGTCCCCTGCCCTTGAGGGCGTATCTCCGTTCGGTCAGGGGTGGACGCGCGCGCGCGCAGCCGCCATGCTTGGGCCATCCGGGCCGACCGGCCTGTCCATCTTTCGGAGACCTCCATGATCCGCAGCCTTGCTGCCGCCCTTTGCCTGTCGACAGGCCTCGCCACCGCGATCGTTACGCCGCTCCATGCGCAGGACGCGGTGCGGTCCAAACCGACCGCCCTGCACGTCAATGACGCGACGCCCGCGCCGCGCGACACGCCCTATCCCGGCACGATCAGGCTGGAGGTCGACGCGACCGACACCACCCAGCGCATCTACCGCGTCAAGGAAACCATCCCCGTCGCCCAGGCCGGGCCGATGACGCTGCTGATGCCCCAATGGCTGCCGGGCAACCACGCCCCGCGCGGCCAGATCGAAAAGCTCGCCGGCCTCACCATCACCGCCAATGGCCAGCCGATTGAGTGGGTGCGTGATCCGCTCGACGTCTACGCCTTCACGATCGACGTGCCGCAGGGCGCGACCGAGATCGTCGCCTCCTTCCAGTTCCTGTCCGCCACCCAGCCCAATCAGGGCCGTGTCGTCATCACGCCCAAGATGCTGAACCTCCAGTGGGAACAGGTGTCGCTCTACCCGGCGGGCTATTATACCCGCCAGATCCCGGTGCAGGCGACCGTCACCTATCCCGCCGGCTGGCAGGCCGCGACCGCGCTGCGCGGCACGAAGACGGGCGATACCGTCGCCTATGAAACCATCGACTATGAAGCGTTGCAGGATTCGCCCGTCTTTGCCGGCCGCTATTTCAAGCCGGTGGACCTGGGCCATGACGTGACGCTCAACATCGTCGCCGACGATGCCGACGAACTCGCCTACAAGCCCGAACAGATCGCCAAGCATAAAAAGCTGGTCGACGAAGCCGGCGCGCTGTTTGGCGCCTATCATTTCAATCATTATGACTTCCTGCTCGCTATCACGGACGAAATGGGCGGCATTGGCCTGGAACATCAGCGCAGCTCGGAAAACCAGGTCGAACCGGGCTATTTCAAGGATTGGGATTCGGACAAGGCGCTGCTTGACCGCAACCTTCTCCCGCATGAATTCACCCATAGCTGGGACGGCAAGTTCCGCCGCCCCGACCTGCTCTGGACGCCCGATTTCCGCACGCCGATGCAGGATAATCTGCTGTGGGTCTATGAAGGCCAGACGCAATTCTGGGGCTATGTGCTGGGCGCGCGGTCGGGCATGTTCACCAAGCAGGAAACGCTCGACGCCTATGCCAATATCGCCGCGCGGCTCGACACGGCGGTCGGCCGGCAATGGCGTCCGCTCGAAGACACGACCCATGATCCCATCATATCCGCGCGCCGCCCCAAGGGCTGGAGCAGCTGGCAGCGGTCGGAGGATTATTACAATGAAGGCCTGATGATGTGGCTGGAGGCCGACGCCATCATCAGCAAGGCGACCCGCGGCCGCAAGGGGCTGGACGATTTCGCGAAGGCCTTCTTCGGCATCAAGCCGGGCGACTGGGGCCAGGTCGTCTATAATCGCGACGACGTCATCGCGACGCTCAACGGCATCGCCCCCTATGACTGGGCCGGCTTCTTCCAGAAATATGTCGATCGCACCACCGGCGAAACACCCAAGGGCGGTTTCTTCATGGGCGGCTACAAGCTTGTCTACACCGAAGAGCCCAACAGCTTCACCAAGGCGGCCGAAACAGCGGGCAAATATGTCGACCAGGGGTCGGGCATCGGCGCGATCGTCAAGAATGACGGCGATATCAGCAGCGTCATCTGGGACAGCGCGGCGTTCAAGGCCGGTCTGGTCGTGGGCGCCAAGATACTGGCGGTCAACGGCAACGAATTTTCGCCCGAAGACTGGAAGGCGGCAATCACCGCGGCAAAGGACGGCAAGACGCCGATCCAGATCATCGTCAAGCAGGACAAATATTACCGCACTTTGTCGCTCGCATATTCAGGTGGCTTGCGCTATCCGCGCCTCGAAAAGACAGGAGAGGGTGAAGGCAGCCTCGACCGGCTGCTCAAGCCAAGAACATGACTCACCCCCAGCGAAACGTGTAGGAAAAAGGCGTTTTCATGAATATCGAACTGATCTCCGTTGGCGATGATCCGCCCAACAACCTCAATGTCGTCATCGAGGTGCCGGTGGGCGGCGAGCCGGTCAAATATGAGTTCGACAAGGCGTCGGGCGCGCTGTTCGTGGATCGCATCCTGCACACGCCGATGCGCTATCCGGCCAATTACGGCTTCGTGCCGCATACGCTGTCGCCCGACGGCGATCCGCTCGACGCGCTGGTCGTCGCGCGGTCGCCCTTCATCCCCGGTTGCGTCGTGCGCGCCCGTCCGATCGCGGTGCTGAACCTGGAAGACGAAGCGGGCGGCGATGAAAAGCTGGTGTGCGTGCCGGTGGATTCGACCTTCCCTTATTATTCCAATGTGGGCGAACGCGACGACCTGCCGGAAATCGTCTTCCAGCAGATCGAGCATTTCTTCACCCATTATAAGGATCTGGAGAAGAAGAAGTGGGTGCGCATCGGCACCTGGGGCGGCGCGGAAGACGCACGCCAGATCACGGTGGAAGCGATCGAACGCTATCAGGCGGCGAAAAAGACCGCCTGAACCACGCCCGTCAGGTTTAGAAAAAAAGGCCGCGCGGTCCCGCACCGCGCGGCCTTTTTCTGTCTAAAGCGCGCTGCGCGCCTTAAATCAGCCGGTCCGCCTCCATCGCCAGCGCGAAACTGTCGCGCCCGCGCGGCAGGCGCGCATGCAGCCGCGCGTCCGCCTCCACCAGCCGCGCAACCCCCGCCTCCAGCTGGCCCTCGTCCAGCGTGAAGGGCAGGCGCAGGAATCGCTCGAACGCGCCGCCCACGCCAAAGCGCGGCCCCGCCGCCACCCGCACGCCCAGGCTTTCGGCCAGCGCGGCGAGCGCGGTCGCCTCCGCGCGCGGCAATTCGGCCCAGAGCGACAGGCCGCCCGCCGGCGATTCGACCCGCCAGTGCGGCAGATGCGTGGCGATCAGGCCCAGCAGATGGTCGCGCCGGTCGCGCAGTGTCTGCGCCCGCGCGCCCAGCCCGACATCCGCATCGATCAGCTGCGCCACCGCCAATTGCTCCACCACCGGGCTTGCCATATCCATCGTCGTGCGCAACCGCCCCAGCGCCGCGACCGTCTGCGCGTCCGCCCGGATCCATCCGACGCGCAACCCGCCCCAGAAAATCTTGCTCGCCGACCCCAGCGAAATCACCTGCCGCCCCGATGGGTCGTGGCAGGCGACCGGCGGCGGCGGCGCAAAGTCCAGCCCCATCGCCACCATCGTTTCATCGACGATCAGCGGCGTGTGCGTGCGCGTGGCCGCCGCCACCAGCGCGCGCCGTGTGGCCGGGTCCATCGACCGCCCGGTTGGATTGTGGAAATCAGCGATCACATAGGCAAAGCGCGGCGCGGTCTGGCGGAACGCCGCCTCCATCGCGTCAATATCCCACCCCTGTTCGGGCAGGCCGACCGGCACCGGCACGACATGGGCGCGCTGCAACGCCTGGATGACGTTATGATAGGTCGGATGGTCGATCACCGCCCGGTCGCCCGGCCCCGCCAACCACTTCAGCAGCAGCGAAAATCCCTGCTGCGCACCGTTCGTGACCATGATCTGGTCGGGCGAGGTCGGGCAACCGCGCCGCTCATAATGGGCGGCGATCGCGCGGCGCAGCACCATCAGGCCGAAAGGATCATAGCCCAGATCGCCCAGATAGGCAGGCAGCGCCTCGACTGCATGGGCATAGGCGCGGGCGACACCGGGCGCGGCGGGCAATGCCGCGTGGGTCCAGTTGAGCAGGTTGCCGCCGCTCGTCCTCTCCGGGTCGGCGGCCGGCGTCGTCGCATGACCGGCGGGCAAGCGGGTGACGCTGCCCGACCCCTGCCGGCTCTCCAGAAACCCCTCGTCGCGCAGCCGGTCGAAGGCTGCGGCAATGGTCGTGCGCGACAGGCCCAGCGCAGCGGCCAGTTCCCGCTCGCCCGGCAACCTCACATTCAAGCCGACCCGCCCGTCCAGCACCAGCATCCGCAGCGCCTGCGCCAATTGGCGATAGGCCGGCTCCGCGCTGTCCTGCGCGCGCCATGCGCCCAGCAGGCGCAACAGGGACGGCGGGCGAAGCAGCGAAGTGGACATGAACATTCCTCCGACTGAAGGGTCTATCCTGTCCAATTATCCAAAACTGGCCTTGATGGAAAAGGCCAGTTGCGCCAAAGCTGCCCTTTCTTTCAAGCCATGATCGCCGGTCTCGCGCACGATCCTTGACGCCGGCCTGCTCGCTGGCATGATCCCCTAACCTCGCGATCCGGGAGCTACCCCATGCGCCGCCTGCTTGCCATCCTCCTCGCCCTGCCGCTTCTCGGCGCGACCAGCCCGGCGCCCGATGCGTCAATGCCCGCGCGCCCCGCGCTCGCGCCGCTCGCCTTCGAACAGATCGCGCGCCCCGGAACGAAAATGCCGCGCTTCATGGTCGACGCCGCCTGGCCCGCCATGCCGCCGGACCTATTGCTGGGGCAGGTGAGCGGCGTCGCGGTCGGCCCCGACGACAGTGTCTGGGTTGTCCATCGCCCCCATTCGCTCACCGCCACCGATACGGGCCTGGCGCAAGACCCGCCAATCGCCGTCTGCTGCAAGCCTGCGCCTCCCGTGGTGCGCTTCGCCAGCGACGGCCGCTATCTCGGCGGATGGGGCGGCCCCGACAGCGCGCCCAGCGTCGATGGCGTCACGCAGTGGCCCTCAAGCCTGCACGGCATCTTCGTCGACAAGGCCGGGACAATCTGGTTCGGCGGCAATGGCAAGGGCGATCATGTCGTGCTGAACTACAGCGCCGATGGCCGCCATATCCGCAGCTTCGGTCGCCGCGACAGGACCGGCGGCAATGACGCGACCGACCTGCTCGGCAACCCGTCGGACGTCAATCATAGCGAGGACATGGTGCTGATTTCGGACGGCTATATCAATCGCCGCGTCATCGGCTTCGACGCAAAGAGCAACGCCTATAAGGGCCGCTGGGGTGCCTATGGCAAGCCACCGGTCGCCCCCACCCGCACCGGCGATTTCGACCAGAGCCATGCCGTCGACCCTAGCAAGGTCGCCGATCCCAAGGCCCCCATCTTTGCCGATATCGTTCATTGCGCGGTGCCGACCCGCGACGGCCATGTCTATGTCTGCGATCGCAACAATAACCGGGCGCAGCTGTTCAAGCGGGGGAAGGACGGCAGCCTGACCTTCGTGCGCGATCTCGTCATCGCAGGCGACACCGGCGGCACCCACAGCGTTACCGACATCGCCTTGTCGCCCGACCCGGACCAGACCTATCTTTATGTCGCGGACATGATGAACGGCCGCATCTGGATCTTGCGCCGCGCCACCCATGAAGTGCTGGGCGCGATCGGCCGGATCGGGCGGCAGGCGGGCCAGTTCACCTGGCTGCACAGCATCGACACCGACAGCCAAGGCAATCTCTACGCGACCGAAGTCAATACCGGCCGCCGGGTGCAGAAACTGGTCTTCACCGGCATCGAATAGAGAGGCATTGGACAGGCGGGTGCGGGCGACCGGGCATTCCGGCCGCCCCTGCCACTCAGGCCTTCTTGGCGGTCAGATGCTGGCTCAGATGCTTGTTCATCTCGAACATGCTCACTGATTTCTTGCCGAAAATCTTTTCCAGCTTGGCGTCGGCATTGATCTGCCGCCGGTCCTTGGCGTCCTGCAGGTCATGCTTCTTGATATAATCCCAGACCTTGCTCACCACCTCGCTGCGGGGCAGGTCCTTGTCGCCGACAATTTCGGCCAGCTCCGGGGAGGGCGTGACCGGCGCAGTGATGCCGCCGCGCGCGCCGCCGGCCTTCTTGCCGGTCGCCTTGACCGTCTTCTCGGCGGCCTTGGTTTCGTCCTTGCCGCGTTTTTCCGCCGATTTCGCCACGTCATGCTCCTCACCTTGGGGGGTCGATAGCCATATACGCGGCGCGCCGCCATTGGTTGCGGCCCGCGCGGCCGCGCCTATTTGTGGACCAGCGTGCCCGCGCCCTGATCGGTAAAGATTTCCAGCAGCATCGCGTGCGGCACCCGGCCGTCCAGGATGACAGCGGCATCGACCCCGCCTTCGACCGCGCGCACGCAGGTTTCCAGCTTCGGGATCATGCCCCCGCTGATCGTGCCATCGGCTTCCAGCCCATGGATCGCCGCCGGATCGAGATCCGACAGCAATTGACCCTGCTTGTCGAGCACGCCCGCCACATCGGTCAGCAGGAAGAAGCGCGACGCCTTCAATTCCGCCGCGATCGCGCCTGCCATCGTGTCGGCGTTGACATTATAGGTATGCCCGTCCGCGCCGATGCCCACCGGCGCCACCACCGGGATGATGCCGTTATTGGCCAGCGTGTCCAGGATCGACCGGTCAACCGAAACCGGGTCACCGACAAAGCCGAGGTCAACATTGCGCTCGATGCCCGAATTGGGGTCCGCCTCACGCTTGCCCAGCACCTTTTCGCAGACGACCAGGCCGCCATCCTTGCCCGAAATGCCCACCGCCTTGCCGCCGGCACCCGCGATCCAGCCCACGATTTCCTTGTTGATGGACCCGGCCAGCACCATTTCGGCGATCTGCGCGGTTTCCTTGTCGGTGACGCGCAGGCCGCCGATGAACTGGGATTCGACGCCCAGTTTCTTTAGCATCGCGCCGATCTGCGGTCCGCCGCCATGGACGACGACGACATTGATGCCGACCGCCTTCATCAGCACGACATCCTCGGCGAAATCGCGCGCGGCTTCAGGGTCGCCCATGGCGTGCCCGCCATATTTGACCACGAAGGTCTTGCCGGCATAACGCTGCATATAGGGCAGCGCCTCCACCAGGGTTTCGGCCTTGGCCAGGAGCGCGGGATCGGGGGCGTGCTTGCTGTTCATGCGCGCGCGCATAGGCCGATATGCCCGCACCCGCAAGAACCGCTATTCCATTAGTTAGCTAACTAATCAAAATGCCATGTCTGGATATGTCGGCTTTGTTGTCGTTTTCAGCTCTGCCGGTCCAGCCGCCGCCCCAGCCCGACCAGCAGATAGATGACCGGGGGCACCAGGATCGCCGACAGCAGCACCTTGGCCAGCATCTGCCCCAGCAGCAATTCGCCGATCGGAAAGATGCCGTAAAAGGCGATGGTCACGAACAGCAGCGTGTCGACGATCTGCGACAATATGCTTGCCGTCGCCGCGCGCAACCACAGCAGCCGGCTGCCCTCCCGCCCCTTGAGCGCCGCGAACAGCGTCACGTTCAGCGTTTGGGAAATGCCATAGGCGATGATCCCGCCCAGCCATATGCGCGGCGTGCCACCCATCATCAGCGCGAAGGCATCGGCCCGCGCCGGGTCCATGTCGCCGGCCGCCGGGGCCGCCAGCACCAGGATCGACAGCAGGATCGACGCGATCAGCGGCAGGAAGCCGATCTGCACCAATCGTGTCGCCACCGCACGGCCATGCAATTCCGCCACCGCGCTTGAAATCGTGACCAGCAGCAGAAAGGCAAAAATCCCCGCCTCCACCGCCAGCGGACCCAGCCCTACTATCGGACCGATGCCCGACAGCGGGCCAAGCGCCACCTGCTTGTTGCCCAGCACGCCCGCGATGCAGACCATGCCCCCATAAAAGATGGAAAAGAAGAAGAGCGATCGGCTGATGGGCGCGGGCGAAGTCGTCATCGGCCGCCCATATCGCCATTTGCGCGGCGGGGAAAGAGCGCGGGGCTTTACACCCCCGCTCAAAGCCTGCCGATCAGAAGACCGGACCCTGCACCGGTCCCGACGGCTTGGCCGCGCCGCTGTCCTTCGCTGCGTCCAACGCATCGGCCAGCCCCGGCGTGCGATTGTCGCGCGCCGCATAGTCGCGCGCCGACATGCCCGCCAGGCTGTCGCGCTTGTCGACATTGGCCCCCTGCGCCACCAGCAGGCGCACCAGCCCCACGTCACGCAACTGCACCGCGCGGATCAGCGGCGTCTCGCCATTGTCGTTTGGCTTGTCGACCTGCGCCTTATAGGCCAGCAGCGTGCGCACGCCTTCCTCGAACCGGGCCTGCACCGCGTCCATCAGCGGCGTGTTGCCGTCATTGTCGGTCAGGTTGGGATTGGCGCCCTTGGACAGCAGGAATGTCAGCCAGCTATTGTCGCGCCGCGCCACCACGATGTGCAGCGCATTTTCGCCGCTGGTGACGTCGCGGCTGTTGATGACGGTGGAGCCGGGCTTCTGGATGAAGTCCGTCACCTTCTGTCCGTCGCGATCCTTCACCGCTTTGAGAAAGTTGTAATTATCCGAAAACTGCGCCTGCGCGACGCCGGGCGCCATCATCGCCATAGCGGCCGGAACCAGGAAAGCGGAAAGGAAGGTCTTCGTCATGCTGCGCCCTGTCTATTTGCAAATCGGCTTCTAGCAGGGCATGGCTGGCGATGCCATGAACAAAGCCATCTTGACCTGCGCCCTGCCGATGCTCGCCCTGCTTTCCGCCTGCGATATGGGGGGCGGCAACGCCGCATCAAACAATGGCGCAGCCCAAGGCGACCTTGCCGGCGCGCGCATCGGCGGCCCTTTCACCCTTACCGATCAGGACGGAAAACAGGTCCGCTGGGATGACTTCAAGGGTCAGTATCGCCTCGTCTATTTCGGCTATACCTATTGCCCGGATATCTGCCCGGTCGACCTGCAACGCATCATGCAGGGCTTTGCCCAGTTTGAAAAAGCCAGTCCCCAACTGGCCGCCAAGGTGCAGCCGATGCTGATCAGCGTCGATCCGGCCCGCGACACGCCCGCCGTGCTCAAAACCTATGTGGCCGCCTTTCACCCCCGCCTCATCGGCCTTACCGGCACGCCGGACCAGATCGCCAAGGTCGCCAAGGATTTCGCGGTCATCTACGGCAAGGAAGAGAGCGCGGGCGCCAGCGACTATTTGGTGAGCCACAGCCGCACCCCTTATCTGTTCGGCCCCGATGGCCAGCCGATCGCTCTGGTCCCGGTGGATGACCCCGCCACCGCCGACGTGGACGAAGGCGCGCCGGACAAGGTCCGCGCCTTCCTGCACCAATGGATCAAATGACCCCCTTCTGGGAAAAGCCGCTGGACCAGCTGGATCGCGCGCAATGGGAAGCCCTGTGCGACGGCTGCGGCAAATGCTGCCTGCACAAGGCGGAGGATGAAGATACGGGGCGCATTTATCCCACCAATGTCGCCTGTCGCCTGCTCGACCGCCAGAGCGGCCAGTGCAGCAATTACAAGGATCGCCGCCGCTTCGTGCCCGATTGCGTGCGGCTGACCCCGGCCAAGGTGCGCAACCTCGGCTGGCTGCCGCGCACCTGCGCCTACCGGCTGCGTGGGGACGGCCTGCCCCTGCCCGACTGGCATTATCTCGTCAGCGGCGACCGGGAAGCGGTGCATCGCGCCGGCGAATCGGTGCGCGGCTGGACCGTGGCGGAGGCGGATGCAGGCGATTGGGAACATCATCTTGTCGACCGCGAGCTTTGAGGGCGACGCCGCGATCCTGATCGATGGCGCGCCCGTGCCGGTGCGCATCCGCCGCTCGGCCCGCGCCCGCGCCTATCGGCTGACGCTGGACAGCGCCCGTGGCGGCCTTCGCCTCTCGCTGCCCGCGCGCGCGAACCTGAAAAAGGCGCTGGCCTGGGCGCAGGACCATGAAGCATGGGTGCGCGCGCAACTGGCTAAGCAACCGGCCATCACCCTACTCGCCGATGGCGCGACCTTCCCGCTCGAAGGGCGCGATATCACCATCTGCTGGATCGCAGGCGCGACCCGCACGATTCGGCTGGAGGGCGACCGTCTCCTGCTGGGCGGCCCGGCGGAATCGGTCGGCGCGCGCGTGCAACGCTGGCTGGTCGCGCGGGCGCGGGCCGTGCTGGAAACCGAAAGCCATGCGATCGCGCGCGATCATGGCCTCATCGTCGCATCGGTGGGCGTGGGTGATCCGCGCAGCCGCTGGGGCAGTTGCGCCGCCTCTGGCGCGATCCGCTATAGCTGGCGGCTGATCCTCGCCCCGCCCGACGTGCGCCGCGCCACGGTCGCGCACGAACTGGCGCATCTGCTGCACATGGACCACAGCTCCGCCTTCCACGCCGCGCATCGCCGCATCCTGGGCGCTGATCCCCGCCCCGCGCGCGCCTGGTTGCGCGCCCATGGCGCCAGCCTCCACCGCTACCGCGCCTGATCCATGGCCCGCCGCAAACGCTATCTCGTCGCCACCATGGCCGATGGCTATGTGAAGCGTATCGGCCCTACCGCCGACCCGCTCACCCATTATTGGCGGATCGTCGCGCAACTGGAAAATGGCAGGACCGAGGTGTTCTGGGGCCACACTCGCTCGCTGGCCGAAGCGAAGAAGCTGAAAGCGCCGGCCGCCGATGGCGCGAAGATGCGCGGCTGGACCAGCTATGTCTTCGAAATCGCCGAACTGGTCGAAGAGCCGCGCTGAGCGCGGGAGGCTCCTACCCCCGATGCGGCCAGGCGCCCGTTTCGTCCCCGGCGCACATATGCTCCCCGTCGCGCGGATAGGGCAGGCCGCAGGCGGGGCAGGCGACATGGTTGCCCGGTTTCAGCCCATGACCCACCGACACCCGCTCGTCGAAGACATAGCATTCGCCCTGCCAGCGGCTGTCAGCTTCCGGCATCTCCTCCAGATAGCGCAGGATGCCGCCTTTCAGGTGATAGACATCGTCGAAGCCGCGCGCCTTCACCAAAGCGGTCGATTTCTCGCACCGTATCCCACCGGTGCAGAACATCGCGATCTTGGGCGCCCGCCCCTCGGCGCGCAGCCGCTCCGCCAGCCCATCGAACCAGGCAGGAAAGTCGCGAAAGGACCGCGTCGCCGGATCGATCGCATTTTCAAATGTGCCGCAGGCCACCTCATAGGCGTTGCGCGTGTCGATGACGATCGTGTCGGGATCGGCGATCAGCGCGTTCCACTGCGCCGGGTCCAGATAATCGCCCGCCTGTGTCGCCGGGTCCAGATCGCCCGCGCCCAGCGTCACGATCTCCGCCTTCACCTTGACCTTCATGCGCGCAAACGGCGCGGCATCGGCGCGCGCATATTTGACATCGAGATCCGCGCAGCCCGGCAGCGTGCGGATATGATCGACCAGCGCGGCGATGGCGTCATCGCTGCCTGCCACCGTGCCGTTGATTCCCTCGCCCGCGACGATCAGCGTGCCGCACGTGCCAAGATCGCCGCACAACGCCCGCAACTGCGCGGCGATCGCATCGGGATCATCGAACCGGGCGAAGCGATACAGGGCGGCAATGGCGTAGGCGGACGGGGTGGCGGGCGATGTGGCGGGCATGGCAGCGCCTATAGGCCTGTGCGCCGCCACTTGAAAGCCGCGACGGACAAGCGCATAGGCGCTGGATGGTTCCCCTTTCGTTCGCAGGAGAGGCATTTCTGGCCCTGCCGGAAGCCGCGCTCTATTGGCCCGCGCGCCGCGCGCTGCTGGTCGCCGACCTGCATTTCGAAAAGGCGAGCTGGTATGCCCGTTTCGGCCAGTTCCTGCCCCCACATGACAGCCAGGCCACGCTCGACATGATCGACGCGCTGGTGGCGCGCACCGGCGCGCAGGCGGTCTATTCGCTGGGCGACAGTTTCCACGACAGCGACGGCGCCGCCCGGCTCGACCCACAGGCGCGCGATCGGCTGGCGGCCCTGACCGGTCGGTTGGACTGGACCTGGATCACCGGCAATCATGACATTGGCGTGGCCGCAATGCCCGGTGGACGGCGCGTCGCCCAGGCGCAAGTCGGCGGCATCTGGCTGCGGCATGAGGCGCAGGTCGGTGATCCAGACCCTGAAATTTCCGGCCATTTCCACCCCAAGCTGCGCCTGTCGCTGCGCGGCCGCCATGTGTCGCGCCGCTGCTTTGTCGGATCGGCGACCAAGCTGATCCTGCCCGCGCTCGGCGCGCTCACCGGCGGGCTGGATGCCGGCCATGGCGAGATTCGCCGCGCCGTCGGGCCGGGTGCGGCCGCGCTCGTGCCCGTCGCGGACCGCCTGCTGCGCTTTCCGCTTTCGTAAAGCGACGTTACGGAAAGCAAAGCGCAAATGTTGCCACTGTGCAACAGCGCCGACATGGATGCATCTCGCATCTGCGTAAAAGCCCCGGAAAAGCGGGCAACTCTTGCCAATCCCCTGCTGTGGCAGCATAATCGCACCCGAACCCGAAGCGCCGAAAAGCCGCGCGGGCCAGGAGAGGATGATATGATGCTGACAGACAAGAGTCTCTGGCTGACCACCACCGGCGCGCTGGCGCTGGGCATGCTTGCCCCCGCCGCGCTGGCGCAGGACGCCGCTATACCGCAGGCCGCGGCCGACGATCCGGCCGCTGACATCATCGTCACCGCCACCCGCCGCGCCAGCCCGCTGTCGGACGTACCGATCGCGGTGTCGGCCGTGGGCGCGCAGGCGATGCAGAATAGCGGCGCCAGCGACATTCGTACGCTGAACCAGCTCGCGCCCTCGCTGCTCGTTTCCTCCACCGGCTCCGAAGCCAATGCCTCGGCCCGTATTCGCGGCATCGGCACTGTCGGCGACAATCCAGGCCTGGAAAGCTCGGTCGCGGTCTTCATCGACGGCGTCTACCGCTCGCGCACGGGCGCTGGCCTTAACGAACTGGGCGAAATCGAGCGGGTGGAAGTGCTGCGCGGGCCGCAGGGCACGCTGTTCGGCCGCAACGCATCGGCCGGCCTCATCAACATCATCAGCAAGGCGCCCGAACGCGAATTCCATGCCAAGGGGGAAATCACCTACGGCAATTATGATTATTGGCGTCTGTCAGGCCGCGTCACCGGGCCGATCAGCGACAGCATCGCGCTGGCGCTCGATGGCGTCTGGAGCAAGCGCGACGGCTTCTACAAGCTGGTCGACGGCACCGGCGCGACCGTGGGCGACACCAATGACCGCGACCGCTATTTCCTGCGCGGGCAGGCGCTGATCGAGCCCAATGACGCCCTCTCCATCCGCCTGATCGGCGACTATACCAATCGCGACGAAAGCTGCTGCGGCGCGGCCTATATCGAATCGCGCGAACGGCTGCCCGCCGCCGGCGGCGGCTACACCGACGCGCCCTTCAACCGCATCGCCGCGATCCTGGCGGGCCAGGGCAGCGTCATTCCCGCCGACCCCTATGATCGCGAACTGTCGATCACGCCGGGCCGCGACTATGTCAGCAAGCTGAAGGACTGGGGCGTTTCGGGCGAAATCAACTATGATTTCGGTGGCGCCAAGCTTACCAGCATCACCGCCTATCGCGACTACAAATCCCGCGACTATGGCGATTATGACTATAATCGCGCCGACCTCCTCTATCGCGATCCCAACACCTATCGCCAGTTCAAGACCTTCACCCAGGAATTGCGGTTGCAAGGATCGGCGTTCAGCGACGCGCTCGATTGGCTGGTGGGCGGCTATTACGCCAATGAACGGCTGACGTTACAGGACAATATCCGGTTCGGCGCCGACTATGGCCGTTTCGCCGCCTGCCGACTGATGGCCGGGGCCGGGGCGACCAGCAATTTCACCGCGCAGCAGCTTGCCGCCTGCGGCAGCGGCCTCGCCATCCAGCCGCTGATCGCCGGCACGCAGGCCAATCTGAATTCGGGCCTCACCGCCGCCTTCGTCAATGCCGGCCTGCCCCCGGCCCTTGCCGCAGCACAGGCAGACGCGATCTCGACCGGCCTTGGCAATGGGTTGCGCGCGCTCGCCGCCATTCCCGGCGGCACCGGCGACACCGCGTCCATCTACCGGCAGAAGAGTGAGAATTGGGCGCTTTTCACGCATAATATCGTCCACCTCACCAACCGGCTCGATCTGACACTGGGCCTGCGCTACACCCATGAAAGCAAGCGCTTCTCGGCCGATTTCAATAATAACAACGCCACCTGCGCTGCGCTTCAGTCGTCCGCGCTGCCGGGCATCGCGACCAATCCGCAACTGGGCAGCGCCGCCGCATTGGCCGGCGGCATCCTGACGCTCGGCTGCCTGGGCAACGGATCGACCAGCCTTAACGCGCTCGACCTCAACGACCGCATCAGTGATGGCGAATTTTCCGGTACGGCCGTGCTGTCCTGGAAGCCGATCGACGATCTGCTGCTCTATGGCAGCTATTCGAAGGGCTATAAGGCCGGCGGCTTCAACCTTGATCGCTTCCAGCTGGGGTCGACCGGCCTCAACGCCATTCCCGCCGTCTTCGCGCCCCGCACCAATGCCGATGTCACCAGCCTGCGATTCGCGGCCGAAAAGGTCGACGCCTTTGAAATCGGCCTCAAATATGCGCAGCCCAAATGGAGCGCGAACATCGCCGCCTTCCGGCAGGAGTTCAAAAATTTCCAGCTCAACACCTTCAACGGCACCAGCTTCGTCGTACAGAATATCAATGGCTGCGACAGCGCGCTCAGCGCCGCGCGCACCTGCGACAGCGGCGATGTGGGACCGGGCCTCATCAGCCAGGGCGTGGAACTGGAATTGTCGGCCAGCCCGGCGCGCAATGTCCGTGTCTCCGGCGGCCTCACCTATGCCCGCGCCAAATTCGCCAATCGCCTGGTCGGCAGCGGCGACGGCAGCGTGCCGCTCGATCCCGCCTTGTTCCTGCTGCCCGGATCGATCAATTCCAACGCGCCGCAACTCGTCACCACCGCCAGCGCCGCCTGGACGCCGCAGCTTGGCTCCAGCGGCCTTTCCGCGCTGTTCTATGTCGATGGCCGCCTGACCAGCGACTATAATACAGGGTCCGACCTGTTCCCCGAAAAGCGTCAGGATGGCTATGCCATCGTCAATGCGCGCGTCGGCATACGCGGCAAGGATCAACGCTGGGCGATCGAATTCTGGGGCCAGAACATCTTCAACCAGGATTTCACCCAGGTCGCCTTTTCCAGCCCGCTCCAGTCAAGCAGCCCGGCGACATCAACCACCGGCCAGTTCGCCGCCGGTGCGCCGATCGCGAACCAGCTGATTTCGGCCTATCTCGCCGAACCGCGCACCTATGGCATCACCCTGCGCGGCAGTTTTTAGAGTCGCATCCTCCCCTGGCAGGGAAGGTGGCAGGGCGAAGCGCTGACGGAGGGGTGTCCTGCTTTTTAAGAGGGTGACACCCTTCCACCACTCCCCACCATGGGGAGGATCGAAAGACGGGCTTATCCTCCTGAATTGCGGATCATCCCCCGCCCGCTCCCCGGCACCGGGCGGGCGGGCGCGGGGCGCTCGCCGAACAGCGCTGTGCCCACGCGAATGTCGGTCGCGCCCAGCATGATCGCGGTTTCATAGTCGCCAGACATGCCCATGGACAGGCGCTCCAGCCCCTCCTCCCGCGCCATCTTGGCCAGCAACGCAAAGAAGGGCGCTGGCTCCACATCGGCGGGTGGCACGCACATCAGGCCCAATATCGGAATGTCGGCATCGCGCGCCGCCGCGATCAGCGCCGGCGTATCGGCGATCGGGCATCCGCCCTTCTGCTCCTCCGCACCGATATTGACCTGGATGAAGCAGGGCACGCGCCTGCCCGCCCCATCCATCGCCCTGGCCAGCGCGGTCAGCAGCGACGGCCGGTCCAGACCATGGATCACGTCGAACAGCGCCACGGCCTCGGCCGCCTTGTTCGATTGCAGCTGCCCCACCAGATGCAGTTCGATATCCTCCTGCGCCTCGCGCAGCGCCGGCCATTTCTGCTGGCTTTCCTGCACGCGATTTTCCCCGAACACGCGCTGTCCGGCGGCTATCAAAGGCCGAATGGCATCGGCGTCATGCGTTTTGGACACCGCGATCAGGCGAATGTCGTCGGCGCTGCGATCGGTCAGGCGGGCGGCGCGGCGCATGGCGTCGCGCACAGCGGCCAGCCGCTGGGCGGCCGGATCGGCGGGGATGCTGGCGGTCGTCATGCGCGCTGCTATAGGGATGGCCATGCACCGCCGCCACCGCAAATCGCTGCCCGGTCTCTGGCTGATGACCGACGAACGCGTGGCCGATGACCGGTTGCTGGCCGCCGCCCGCGCGCTCCCCCGTGGCCGGGCGGGCATCATCCTGCGCCATTACCGCACCCCGCCCGCCCAGCGCCGCGCGCTGTTCGACGCACTGCGCGCCATCGCCCGGCGGCGGCGGCTCATCCTGCTGCTCGCAGGCCCAGTGCGCGCGGCGGCGGCCTGGCGTGCCGATGGCTGGCATGGCCGCGATTCCCGCCGCCCGCCCCGCCCCTTGCTGCACAGCGCGCCCGCGCATGACAGCCGGGAAATCAGGATGGCGCAGCGCGCGGGGTCCGACCTTCTTTTCCTCTCCCCCCTCTTTCCCACCCGCTCGCACCCAGGCGCGCGGTCGCTTGGTCGCGCGCGTTTCGCGGCGCTGGCCCATGCCACGCCCCTGCCGGTGATCGCCCTGGGCGGCGTGACCGCCCGGCACCGGCGCAGCCTCGCCGCGCTCAGCGCCGCGGGCTGGGCAGCGATCGATGGACTGACAAACAACTGAACCATCACGCCGCCATCCCTGCAAAGTTTCTTGCGCCAGCCGACAGTTTCGCATTGCATTGCAACAAGGCGTGGCGTTTGATCGCGCCATGCTCAAGGCCGCGCTGCACCACCTCACCGCTTATTCCTACAGCCGGCCGATCCGGCTCGGCCCGCAGGTCATCCGCCTGCGCCCCGCGCCGCACAGCCGCACCAAAGTTCCCAATTATGCGCTGAAGATCGAACCGGCGAACCATTTTCTCAATTGGCAGCAGGACCCGCATGGCAACTGGCTGGCGCGCATCGTCTTTCCCGAACCGGTCGATCATTTCTCGATCGAGGTCGACCTGCTCGCCGATCTCGACATCATCAATCCGTTCGATTTCTTCGTGGAGCCTTATGCGGAAAATTACCCTTTCGCCTATGACGACCAGCTGAAGACCGACCTTGCCGCCTATTTCGACGTGGAGGATCAGGGGCCGCTGTTCGACGCACTGGTCGCCGAACATCAGGGGCATGAAGGCCGCACCGTCGATTTTCTTGTGGAGGTCAACCGCCGCCTGCAACAACGGGTGGGCTATGTCATCCGCATGGAAACCGGCGTCCAAACGCCGGAGGAGACGCTGGACATCGGCACCGGCTCCTGCCGCGATTCCGCCTGGCTGCTGGTCCAGCTGCTCCGCCGGCTGGGATTCGCCGCCCGCTTCGTGTCGGGCTATTCGATCCAGCTGGTCGCGGACGTGGAACCGATCGAAGGGCCAAAAGGGGTGACGCAGGACGTGGTCGATCTTCACGCCTGGGCCGAAGCCTATGTGCCGGGCGCGGGCTGGGTCGCGCTCGACGCCACCAGCGGCATGTTCGCTGGCGAAGGGCATATCCCGCTCTGCGCCACGCCCCATTATCGCTCCGCCGCGCCGATCAGCGGCATGGCCGAACCGGCCGAAGTCGATTTCCGTTTCGAAATGTCGGTCAGTCGCATCGCCGAAGCCGTGCGCATCACCAAGCCCTTCACCGATACACGCTGGGATGCGGTCATGGCCTTGGGCGAACAGGTGGATGCCGACCTAGAACGCCAGGACGTGCGCCTCACCATTGGCGGCGAACCGACCTTCGTCGCGCAGGATGGCGGGGACGCGGGCGAATGGAATGGCGACGCTGTCGGCCCGACCAAGGCCGCCTATGCCGACCGGCTGATCCGCAAGCTGCGCAGCGACTTTGCGCCCGGCGGCCTGCTGCATCATGGGCAGGGCAAATGGTATCCCGGCGAAAGCCTGCCGCGCTGGGCCTATGCGGTCTATTGGCGGCAGGACGGCGTGCCGCTCTGGCGCGACGAAAGCCTGATCGCGACCGACACGCCGCCCGAAGGTGCGCGCCAGACCACGGCGGAGGATGCCCGAACCTTCCTCGCGGCGCTCGCCGGCAATATGGGCTTTTCGGCCGACTATACCCACCCTGTCTATGAAGACCCGGCGGTCTGGATGGTGAAGGAGGGCGATCTTCCCATCAACACCGACCCGCAGGATCCGGCCATCGCCGATCCCGAAGCGCGCGCACGCATGGTCAAGACCTTCGAACGCGGCCTCGATAAGCCGGTCGGCTATGTCCTGCCAGTCCAGCGCTGGCAAAGCCAGGCTGCGACGCCGCGCTGGCAGAGCGAGATTTGGCAGCTGCGCCGGGGCAAGCTGTTCGCGGTGCCGGGCGATTCGGCGCTCGGCTATCGCCTGCCGCTGGGTTCGCTGCCGCATGTGCCCGAATCGGACTATCCCTATATTCATCCCCGCGACACGAGCGAACCGCGCGGGCCGCTCGCCGACGCCCGCGCGCAAGTGAGCGAAGCGGCCAGCCGTGAGGAAGCGCAGCGCGTCCAGCGCGTCGCCGATGCCGAAGGCGGCGCGTCCGCGCAGGACCGGGTCGAACAGGTCATCATCGAAGGCGCGGTGCGCACCGCCATCACGGTCGAACCGCATGGCGCGCACCTGTCCGTCTTCCTGCCCCCGGTCCGCGAACTGGAAGATTATCTGGAATTGATCGCGCAGGTGGAGCGCGTCGCCGAAGCCACCCGCATCCCCGTCAGGATCGAAGGCTATGCGCCACCCCCCGACCCGCGCCTCAACGTGCTCAAAGCCACGCCCGACCCCGGCGTGATCGAAGTCAATGTCCACCCTGCCGCCAGCTGGCGGGACACGGTCGATATCACCGAGAAACTTTACGCCGCCGCGCGCGAATGCCGGCTGACGGCCGACAAATTCATGGTCGATGGCCGCTCGATCGGCACGGGCGGCGGCAATCATATCGTGCTCGGTGGGCCGACCCTCAATGATTCGCCCTTCATCCGCCGCCCGGACCTGCTCAAGAGCTTCGTCCTCTACTGGCAGCGGCACCCCTCGCTCTCCTATCTCTTCTCGGGCCTGTTCATCGGCCCGACCAGCCAGGCGCCGCGCATCGACGAAGCCCGGCATGACGGGCTCTACGAACTGGAGATCGCACTCGCACAGGTGCCCGATCCGACGCGCGAGGGCGAGGACAAGCTGCCGCCGCCCTGGCTGGTCGACCGGCTGTTCCGCAACCTGCTGGTCGACGTGACCGGCAACACCCACCGCACCGAAATCTGCATCGACAAGATGTTTTCGCCCGACGGCCCGACTGGACGACTGGGTCTTCTGGAATTTCGCGGGTTCGAAATGCCGCCCGAGGCGCGGATGAGCCTTGCGCAACAATTATTGCTGCGCGCGCTCACCGCCTGGTTCTGGCGTCACCCGCAACAGGGCGGCTTCGTGCGCTGGGGCACGGCGCTGCATGATCGCTTCATGCTGCCCCATTGCGTCTGGTCCGATTTTCTGGAGGTGCTCGCCGACCTGCGCGGCGCGGGCTATGATTTCGACCCCAACTGGTTTGAAGCGCAGCGCCAGTTCCGCTTCCCCGTCCATGGTCAGGTGGATGCGGGCGGCGTGGGCATCGAAATCACCCAAGCGCTCGAACCCTGGAACGTGCTGGGCGAAACCGGGGCGATCGGCGGCACGGTGCGCTATGTCGATTCATCGACCGAACGGTTGCAGGTACGCGCCACCGGTCTGGTCGCGGGGCGCCACATCGTCGCCTGCAACGGCCGCCGCGTGCCGATGAGCCCCACCGCCGTGCCGGGCGAAGCGGTGGGCGGCGTGCGGTACAAGGCGTGGACACCGGCCAATTGCCTGCACCCGCAACTTCCGGCCAACGCACCGCTTACCTTCGACGTGTTCGACAGCTGGAGCGGCCGGTCGCTGGGCGGCTGCGTCTATCATGTCGCGCATCCGGGCGGACGCAATTACGATACATTGCCGATCAACGGTTATGAGGCTGAATCCCGGCGCAAGGCGCGATTCCAGGATCATGGCCATACACCCGGACCTGTCGACATGCCGCCGGCCGAACTGCCCGGCGAATTCCCCATGACGCTCGACCTGCGCCTGCCCCGCCAGCCGGGCGCATGAACCAAGCGGACGCCCTCGCGCCTTCGCTGGGGGCAGGCAACTGGGCCGACGCCTATCTCGCCGCCGCACCGCGCGGCGACCTGTTCGCCGATGCCGACCCGGGCACGGCCGGGCACTGGCGCGCGATGCTGGAGCGGCTGTCCGCGCAGGCGAAGGGCGATCCGGCGACGCTGGCCGATCATGTCGCGCGTCAGGCCGCCGATCAGGGACTTGCCTTTCGCCTCACCGGCGATGAGCAGGAACGCGCCTGGCCGCTCGGCCCGCTGCCGCTGCTGATCGACGCCGCGCAATGGACTCACATCGAATTGGGCCTCATTCAGCGCGCCCAGTTGCTCGAACGGATCGTCGGCGACATTTACTCCACCCAGTCGCTGGTGCGCGACGGGCATCTGCCCGCCAGCGTCATTACCGGCAGCACCCATTATTGGCGGGTGATGACGGGCGCCGCGCCGCCCAACGGCCATGTCCTTCATTTCTACGCCGCCGATATCGGCCGGGGCCCGGGCGGCGAATGGCGCGTGCTCGCCGACCGGGTGCGCACGCCTGTAGGCGTCGGCTATGCGCTGGAAAACCGCCTCGCTTTCTCGCGCGCCACCGGCGACCTGCTCGGCGCGATGAACGCGCGCCGGCTCGCCCCCTTCTTTTCCGACCTGCGCCGGGGCCTCGCCGCCGACTGCGCCCGCTCGGACCCGCGTATCGGCCTGCTCACCCCCGGCCGTTTCAACCAGAGCTATGCCGAACAGGCGCATCTCGCCCGCTATCTCGGCCTCATGCTGGTGGAAGGCGACGACCTCATCGTCTCCGATGGGCGCCTGTTCGTCCGCACCATCCAGGGGTTGAAGCGCGTCGATGGCCTGTGGCGCTGGATGGACAGCCGCTTTCTTGATCCGCTCGCCTTCGACGGCCAGTCGCGGATCGGCGTCGCCGACCTCTTTGACGCCTGCGCGCGCGGCGGGCTGATGGTCAGCAACTGGCCGGGCGCGGGCGTCATCGAATCGCGTGCGCTCGCCGCCTTCCTGCCGCAACTGGCCAGGGCCGTGCTGGGCGCGGACCTGATCCTCCCCAATATCGCCACCTGGTGGTGCGGCCAGCCGCGCGAGCGCGATCATGTGCGCGCCCGGCTCGATCAGTTGGTGATCGGCTCCGCCTTCGATCAGCCCGCTGCCGGCCTACCCGAAGCGCCGTTCCTGCCCGGCGCGACGCTCGACGCCGACCAGCGCGCGCGCTTGCTTGACGCGCTCGACCGGCGGCCGATGGACTATGTCGGGCAGGAAATGGTGAAGCTGTCCACGACGCCCGCAATCATCGACGGACAGCTCACCCCCCTGCCCTTCACTCTGCGCATCTTCGTTGCGCGTGACGGCGCGGGGCAGTGGCGCGTGATGCCCGGCGCTTTCGCCCGCCTCGCCGCCCATGGCGACATCCGCGCGGCGCTAATGGGCCGGGGCGACATCTCCGCCGACATGTGCGTGATCGATCGCCGGCCGGTGGCGGCCGAAAGCCTGCTGGGGGGCGGCGCGCCCGCCATCCGCCGGATCGGCGGCATGTTGCCGGCCAAGGCAGCGGACAATCTCTTCTGGCTCGGCCGCTATATCGAACGGACCGAGGCGACGCTGCGCCTCATCCGCGCGGTCGCCGGCGGCTCGATCGAGGCCGATCTTGGCCCCTCGCTCGCCAGCCCAACCATGGGACGGCTGGTCGGCCTGCTTGCCGCCTGGGGCGCGGTGCCCGCCGGCTCGGGCGCGCCGGGGGCCGCCATCGGCGCGCTCTGCGCCACCGCGCTGGGCGATGCGCGCCAGCCCGGCAGCGTCCGCGCGCTGATGGCGACCGTGGCCAATATCGGCGAAGGCCTGCGCGATCGCCTGGCGAGCGACGTCTGGCGGCTTGTTCGCCTGCCGCTGCCCGCCTTCGAAGGCGCGGTCACGGAAACGCTGCTCGACGCCTCGTCCCGCATGATCGAGCGTATCTCGGCGCTCTCTGGCCTCGCGGCGGAAAATATGGCGCGCGGCGATGGCTGGCGCTTCCACGACATGGGCCGCCGGCTGGAACGCGCGATCAACGGGTGCCGGCTCATCAACCAGTTCGGTGGCGATCAGGCGTCGGACGATGATCTCACTGTCCTCCTTGACCTGATGGACAGCCAGATCAGCTACCGAACCCGCTATCTTGCCGGCCCCGCGCTCGCGCCGGTGCGCGACCTCATCGCGCTGGAGCCCTACAATCCCCGAGCGCTCGCCTGGCAGGCGCTGCGCCTCGCCGAGCATGTCGCCGCCCTGCCAACGCTGCGCGCCGACGGCATGCCCGAAGAACCGCGCCGTATCGCCGACGCGCTGGTCGCGCAGCTTAAACCGCTGACCGGCGACATGCTGACAATGGATCATATCGCGGATGCCGAACGCCGGCTGCTCGCCCTTTCCGACGCCATCGGGCAGCGCTATTTCCTTCAGCTTCGCAAAACGGAAAGTGCCGAGATACTGGCATGATCTACCAGGTCCGCCATCGCACGATCCTGCGCTACGCCGCGCCCGTGCGCCTCGCCCGCTTCAACCTGCGCCTGCAGCCCGCGCCCTGGCCCGGCCAGTGGACGTCCGACTATCGGCTGGATGTCGATCCTGCCCCTGCGCTGGTCGAAACCCGTCCCGGCGGCTGGCCTGTCACCGTCGCCCGCCTCGTGATAGAAAGCCCGATCCGGCAGCTCAGCATCGAAAGCCGGTTCCGCTGCGGCGTGCAGGGCGGCGACATCACGCCGCTGGCCGCCGATCCGACGGTCGGCGCAGTGGCGCAAGCGGCGCTGGTGGACCGCACTATGGGGCCGACCGCGCCCGCCCATTATCTTTATGCCGGCGCGCGCACGCCGATGCTGGCGGCCATCGGCGATTGGTCGCGTGCACACCTTGCGGCCGATGCGCCCGTCGTCGCCGCCGCGCTGGACCTCGCGCTGCATATCCAGCATGCCTTCGCCTATCGCCCTGGGGTTACCGATGCCGACACGCCGGTCGCCGACGCCTTCGCCGCGCGCCATGGCGTGTGCCAGGATTTCGCCCATGTGATGGTGATCGCGCTGCGTCTGGCCGGCCTGCCCGCCGCCTATGTCAGCGGCTATCTGCGCACCCTGCCGCCGCCGGGCATGCCGCGCCTGGTCGGGGCCGACGCCATGCACGCCTGGGTCATGCTCTGGTGCGGGCCGACGCGCAGCTGGATCGGCTTTGATCCCACCAATGGCTGCATCACGGGCGACGGGCATCTCTTCGTCGCCATGGGCCGCGACTATGCCGATGTCGCGCCGATGGACGGCCTGTTCGTCGGCGGCGCGGGCCAGAGCCAGTCCGTCATGGTCGATGTCGCGCCGGAAGACGAACCGGCGCTCAGCTGATCGGCGCAAACAGCAGCGGCATGCCCGTCCGGGGCCGGATCGTCAGTCGGCTGATCGGCTCGGGCGTGAATCCTGCCGGCACGCTGATGGCGAAGCGCCGCACGACACTGGCGATCACCGTCATCACTTCCTGTTGGGCAAAGCCTGCGCCCACGCACACGCGCGGTCCCCGGCCGAAGGGGAACCAGGCCTGCTTCGCCATCTCGGCATTGGCCGGATCCTCGAACCGGTCGGGATCGAACGCATGCGGACACGCCCAATTATCCTTGTTCCGCTGCGTCAGCCACGGCGCGACCACCAGCATCGCGCCCGCCTCCAGATGCTTGTCGCGCATGTCCATCGGGCATGTCACTTCGCGCGGCAGGAAGGACACCGGCGGATAAAGCCGCAGCGTTTCCTTGAAGATATTGCGCAGTTGGCTCATGTCCTTGAGCATCGCGCCGGTCAGCGGCTGGCCGCCCGCCACCCGCGCCACCTCCTCGCGCACCCGCGTCTGGATGTGGCCGCATTCGCCCAGCATATAGAGCGCCCAGGTCATGGTGCTCGCCGACGTCTCATGCCCCGCCAGGAAGATGGTCGATACCTGCTCCATCACCTCTTCGCAGGTGAAATGCGCGCCCGTTTCGGGATGCTTCGCCTCGATCAGCGATTGCAGGATGTCCCGCGTCCCGGCCTCTCCCTCGCCATGAAAGCCCGCGTAGCGCGCCTCGACGATCGGCCGGAACACGTCATGGATCGCCCGCGCCGGACCTTTGGACCGTTTCTCGAACCAGCCGGCGGGCAGGCCATAGAGCCGCAGCATCGATGCGGAATGCGCCAGCCGCTGGAACCGGCCAAAGGCTGTATGGATGATGTTGGATCGCTCAGCGTCCAGCGTCTGGCTGAATAAGGTGCGGAATATGATATCGGCTGCCACATGGGTCATCATGGGGTCGATATCGACCGGCCCGCCGTCTCGCGCCGCCGCCTGGATCCGCGCGACCAGATCGTCCGCCGCCGCGACCATCAGCGGCATCGACCGGCCCAGCGCGGTATGGGCAAAGGCCGGATTGACCATGGCCCGCTGGCTTTCCCAATCCGCGCCATTGGCCGAAAAGACCGAATTGCCGATCAACGGATCAAGGTTGCGCACCAGTTCGCTATGCTTGGGAAAGGCGGTGCCGCCGCGCAATATCCTGTCCACCAGCGGCAGTTCGTTGGCGATATACATGGTCCGCCCCGGCAGGCGGATCTCGCCCATCTTCATGGTATAGCTTTTGTCGAACAGCACATGGATCCAGCTGTGCCAGCCGCGCAGGAACCGCTTTACCAACCCCCGCTTGTTCCTGGGCGGCCGGGGATAGGGCGGGGTGAAAATCTCGGTCATGCGATCGTCCTGAAGGCGGCAACGGCCTCATCCACGGTGCGGCGGCCCGCGGTCAGGCTGATGAAGTCCAGCGGCGACAGCCGGTCGCCCACGCGCAGATAGTCGAAATGCGCCTCATATTTGTTCGACCAGCCGCCATGATAATTGTGCGGCTCGTAAAAAAGATGGAAGCGCGGCGAGAGCATATCGACCCGCGCCGCATAAGCGGGGGCGACCAGCAGAAACGGATTCACGTCGAAATAGGCCGCGCCATCGGGCGGCGAACTGATGTCGACATAACGGAACGGCGCATCCGCCAGTGCTTTCAGATCCTCATGATACCAGCGCGCGTCGCGCCGCAGCGCAATCACCGGCACCACCTGCCCCAGCCCCAGCATCACGAACCGGTCGGGCAGCGTTCCGCCGCGCAGGGCGATCACCCGGCGCAACAGCCGCATGCCCAAAATCGTGCCGGCGCTGTGCGTCACCAGCTGCACCTCGTCCCAGTCGCCATCCAGCGCCGCCGCGATCCGCTGCGCGAAGGCGTCGATCCGCCCGTCCAGCGCCGCGCCCGGCCCCTGCGCCGCCAGCGAGCCATGATAGGTCATGAACCGCAGCAGCCAGGGCACGACCAGCTTGGCCAGAATGCGCCCGGACAATAGCGCGCTCACAGCGATGCCGATGATCGCCGCCGCCCACCAGGGCAAGGCCAGCGACAGGATCAGCGCCGGGACCAGCGCCAGCATCAGCGGGATCAGCACCGCCAATATAGGGGGATAGAGGATGGTGATGACCGGCCCCTTGCGCAGCCGCCGCATCCGCGCAAAATCCATGTGCCGGGCATGGCCCGCATAGGCGCGCGCCGATTTGAGCGCGAGAGACAGGGGATTGCGAATCCACACCTTGCCGATCACATCTTCCCAGCGCAGATATTCATAGTCAATTTCGACCCCGGCGGTCGCGTTCTCCACGCTCCAGCGCGCCGACACAGCCGCGCCCGCATCGCCCGCCTGCCGCCCGCTCACCGTCACGGCTTCGCCGGTCAGCGCGGCATAACGCGCCGCCTGCTCGCGATAGAGCTGGTGATAGAAACGGACGCCGCGCGGATCGAAACCGCCGAGGTAAAAGACTTTACGCTTGAACTTTTCCAACACCGCCGCCCTAATCGGGGCATGAACACGCCCGAACGCGATTACTGCTATTTCATCGACCACCGGAAATACAACCGCAATGTCGGCTGCCGGCGTCATGACAATCTCTATGGCATCAATGGCGGCGGCAGCGAGCGCGACCGCTGGCGCGCGGATCTGGAATTTTATCGCCATATGAAATCCAACGGCGATCCGATGGCGCTGCCCTCGCTGCTCGCCTGCCTCGCCTTTGGCTGGTTCTGCTGGAATTATCATCCCGGCAAGGGGCTGTGGCGCGGGCAATTGTTGCGCCGCTTTGCAAAAGCGCCCAAATGATCGCGCATGACCACCCCTCGCCATGTCGCAGTCGGCCCGATCACCATCGGCAACGACCTACCCTTCGTCCTGATTTCCGGCCCCTGCCAGATCGAAAGCCGCGACCATGCGCTGTTCATGGCCGACGCGCTGGCGCGCGCCGCCGAGCAGGCGGGCGTGCCCTTCATCTTCAAGAGCAGCTTCGACAAGGCGAACCGCACATCGGTATCTGGCAAGCGCGGCGTTGGCATCGACGCTGGCCTTGCCATCCTGGCGGAGGTCAAGGCGTCGCTCGGCTGCCCGGTGCTGACCGACATTCATGGCCCCGATCAGGTGGAGGCAGCCGCGCAGGCGGTCGACATCCTCCAGATCCCCGCCTTTCTCTGCCGCCAGACCGATCTGCTGCTGGCTGCCGGTCGCAGCGGCGCGGTCATCAACGTCAAAAAGGGACAATTTCTTGCCCCCTGGGACATGGCGGCGGTGGCACAGAAAGTCGCCTCGACCGGCAATGATCGCATCCTGCTCACCGAACGCGGCGCGAGTTTCGGCTATAATACATTGGTCAGCGATATGCGCGCGCTGCCGGTGATGGCGCAGACCGGCTATCCCGTGATATTCGACGCCACCCATTCGGTGCAGCAACCCGGCGGGCTCGGCTCAGCATCGGGTGGCCAGCGCGACTATGCGCCGCTTCTCGCGCGCAGCGCCGTGGCGGCCGGCGTCGCCGCCATCTTTGCCGAAGCGCATGATGATCCGGATAATGCGCCATCGGACGGCCCGGTCATGCTGCCGCTCGATTGGGTGGGCCCGATGCTGGACAAGCTCAAGGCGATCGACGCGATCGCCAAAGCCTGATCATATGGTTCGTTAGCTAACTAACGAAATGCCCTATGCTTGCATATGTCGCGCTTGCTGTCGCGAAAAACAGCCTGCGGCTCAGGGACGAACCTGCCCCGTCCCCCGAACGATCCACTTATACGTCGTCAGCCCCTCCAGGGCGACCGGCCCGCGCGCATGCAACCGCCCGGTCGAAATGCCGATCTCGGCGCCCAGCCCGAATTCGCCGCCATCGGCGAACTGGGTCGATGCGTTCCACATCACGATGGCGCTATCGACCGCGTTGAGGAACCGCTCGGCCCGCGCGCCGTCATCGGTGATGATGGCGTCGGTGTGGTGGCTGGCATGGGCGGCGATATGGGCAATCGCATCCTCCGCGCCATCCACCATCCGGATCGACACGATCGCGTCCAGATATTCGGTATCCCAGTCCGCCTCCTGCGCCGGCTTCACTCGCGCGTCCATGCCCTGCACCGCGTCATCGCCGCGCACTTCACATCCCGCCCCGATCAGCGCACGCACCAGCGCCGGCGCTTCGCGATAGGCCCGGTCGATCAACACTGTCTCGGTCGATCCGCAAATGCCGGTCCGACGCATCTTGGCGTTCACCACCAGCTTTTCCGCCATCGCCGGGTCCGCCGCGCCATCGACATAGCTGTGGTTGATCCCATCGAGATGCGCCAGCACGGGCACCCGCGCTTCCTCCTGCACCCGCGCGACCAGGCTCTTGCCCCCGCGCGGGACGATCAGGTCGACAAACTCCGCCGCCTTGAGCAGCGCGCCCACGGCCGCGCGATCGGTCGTGGGGACCAGTTGCACCACTTCGGCCGGCAGGCCCGCCGCAACGATCCCCTCCAGCATCGCGGCATGGATGGCGCGATTGCTTTCCTTCGCCTCGCTGCCACCGCGCAGGATCACCGCATTGCCCGCCCGCAGGCACAGCGCCGCGGCGTCAGCAGTCACATTGGGCCGGCTTTCATAAATGATGCCGATCACCCCCAGCGGCACGCGCACCCGGCTTAGCTCCAGCCCGTTGGGTCGCACCTGCCGATCAATGACCGATCCCAGCGGGCTGGGCAGCGCCGCGACCTGTTCCACGCCCGCGGCCGCGCCCGCAATACGATCCTCGTCCAGCTTCAGCCGGTCGAGCATCGCGGCGGACAGGCCATTAGCGGCGGCATTATCCATGTCCCGCGCATTGGCGGCGATGATCGCCGGCGCCTGGTCCCGCACCGCCTGCGCGGCGCGGCGCAGTGCATCGGCCTTTTGCGCGTCACTTGCCTGCGCAATGGTCACAGCCGCGCGGCGCGCCCGTGCGCCCATCGTCGCAATCAGCATTTCGGGGGTCTGTGTCAGGTCATTCATCGCATGTCTCGCCGGTCCATTGCGCGGCGGCTTAGCATGAAAGGCAGGCGAGCCAAAGGCCGGCGGCCGGACCATGGGTCGCATATGATCCGGCTGCCGACAGACAGCCAAGCTGTCACGCCGATCCTCCTAGCGATTCGCGCAGGTTTGCGCATACCCCAATGGGGGTAAGGCCCGCATCGCTACTGCGTCAGAAGACCCACGAGCCGCACCAGCTGCGCCTCCCGGCCGCATCCGATCTTGTCGTAGATGCTGCGCAACTGCACCTTGAGCGTCTCCGCGCTCACCATCCGCGCGGCGGCCACCTGCTGCCGGCTCTGGCCGGATGCGATCCGCACGGCAATATCCGCCTCTGCCGGCGTCAGTCGGAACATGCGGATCAGGATCTCCGCCTGACGATTGGCGGGCGCGCCGGTGCGCGCGACGATGATCGCGCGCGGAGCGAAGGGCAGTGCCCATGGGCGCGCAGGGAGCGGGTAGCATTCGATCGACAATTGAACATTGCCCTCCCTATCCGTCAGGATAACCGGATCTCCAGCCCGTGCCGGCACGCCCAGAACGGCGCGCACCGACTGGTTCAGCGCGCGGCTGTCTTCGCCTCGGTCGCACGACAAATATCCTTCGGCCAGCCGCAAGGCACCGGCGCACAGCAGCGCGTCTGCCGCCGGCGTCATGCCGCCTACCCGGCCAGCCGCGTCGATCAGCCAGCAGGCGCGGTCCATCGCCTCGAACGTGCCCGCCAGCAGCGCAAATCCTTGCCGTTCGACCGCCTGCTGCAATCGCACGGCCGTGCGGGCGTGATCCGCGATCTCCCCGAACAGGTCACGTTGTTCCTGCGTGGTGCGGCCGTCCTTCGCGGACCGCAGCAGGGCCAGCCCGATCATCGCGTCCCGCCCCTGATGCAGACGCGTCTGGCATCCGTCGAAAATGTCGAAATCGGCGCACAGGTCCAGATAGTCCGCTGCGTGCAAGCCTTGGCGCGCTATGTCGTAATGCGCTTCATGCACGATATCTGGCCTGTCCCGCAGCAGGTCGGCGCCGACCCGATAATTCAGGCCCGGCGATCCATGATCTATGGAAAGGCTGGCCAGTATGATGGCCGGATCGACATCACTGATCCAATTGAACGCAGCGCCTGCCGGACCAAAGCCCACCATCTGGCCATGGTGCGATCCGGTGGCCCGCGCCATGGCGCTCAGCGCCTCTTCCCACCGGTGCGGCTCCAGCGCGGCGCCTAGAAAAATGTCCGCCCATTGCGCGTCAGTCCCGACAGCCGATGCCATCGCCAGCCCCACATATTGCCCCGGACCGTCGTCCTCCACATAAAAGGCCGAGTCAATCGTTATGGCGGCGCGAACGTTGAAGCGGGCGTCGAGGAATTTTTACGGTGTTAGGCCGCCTGGGCCAGCGCCTCGTCACTGGTTGCGCGAATGACGCGGCAGGGCGGAATGTTACGCCATTCCAGCCGATCGCTGATCGCGCCGAAGACCGGGGTCAAAAGGCGCATCACAAAGCGGGAATATTGATAGATCAAAAACTCTCCGCCCGGCCGAAGCGCCGCACGCGTCTCGGCGCAGATCGCCGCGCCCACCCCGTCGGGCAAGGTCGAAAAGGGCAGCCCGGACACGACATAATCAGCCTGCTGATACCCTGCTTCGCGGATGAAGCGGCGCACATCGATTGCCGACCCATGCACCACGCGCAGCCGGGGGTCGTCTATCTGAGCGTCAAGCCAGGCCACGAAATCCAGATTGAGGTCGATCGCGATCAACGTCGCATCGGGGTGCATCCTCTCCAGGATCGGGCGGGTGAAGGTGCCGACGCCCGGCCCATATTCCACGAACAACCGCGTCCGTTCCCAATCTACCGGTTCCAGCACAGCGTCGACCAAGGCGCGGGACGACGGGATTACCGAACCGATCATGCCGGGATGCTTCAGGAACTGGCGGAAGAAGATGTTCCACTGCTTCAGGAAGGAGCCACTTCGGTTGCTTTTGAAACCTGTCTTATGCTTGTCCTTGAAGGGAAGGGACGCCATTAAAACCGCCTGTCTGTCATTTTCGTTTCGGACTCGCAAAATCAGGGTCCGCTGGCAAGCGGCTTTGCGGGTCATGGGGCGGTAACGTGCGGATGACGGAAGTGTTCATTCCATCATCCGCACGATCCTAGCGTTCTCGGGCGCGCAACATGCCGGGCGACACGAAGCCGATCGGATCCAGTTGCATCGCGTTCTGCTTCAGCGTCGCCTGAATTTGTTCATATTCCCGTTCCATCTCCGGCGTGACGGACGCGCGAGTTTCGTCCAGCGCCGCTTCGAAATGCGCCATTGTGACCGCATCGACGGACAGCGACTGACGCAGCGCAATCAGCCCCGCGCGCCGCGCGAGATCTTCCAGGTCCGCGCCGGTGAAGCGCTCAGTCCGATGCGCCAACGCATCCAGATCGACATCGTCGGCCAGCGGCATCTTGCGCGTATGGATGTCGAGGATGCGGCGACGGCCCGCTTCCTGCGGCACCGGCACATAGACGAGCTCGTCGAACCGGCCGGGCCGCAACAGCGCAGGATCGACCAGGTTCGGGCGGTTGGTCGCGCCGATCACGACCACGGATTGCAATTCCTCCAGGCCGTCCATCTCGGCCAGGATCGTGTTCACCACCCGCTCTGTCACCGCCGGTTCACCAAGCCCGCCACCCCGTGCCGGGACAAGACTGTCCAGTTCGTCGATGAAGATGACCGTCGGCGCCACCTGCCGCGCGCGCGCGAACAGGCGGGCGATCTGCTGTTCGCTTTCGCCATACCATTTGCTGAGGAGATCGCTCGACTTGGTGGCGATGAAGTTCGCCTGCGCCTCGCGGGCCACCGCCTTGGCCAGCAACGTCTTGCCGGTTCCCGGTGGTCCGTAGAGGAGGAAACCCTTGGCCGGACGAATGCCGATCCGGCGGAACGCATCCGGGTCCTTGAGCGGCAGTTCGACGCCTTCCTTGAGGCGCATCTGCGCATCGTCCAGCCCACCGATGTCAGCCCAACCGATGTTGGGTGCCTGCACCATCACTTCCCGCATCGCCGACGGCTGGACGCGCTTGATCGCGGACATGAAATCCTCGCGCGTGACCGACAGTTCCTCCAGCACGTCGGCCGGGATCGTGCCTTCCTCCAGATTGAGGCGCGGCATGAAGCGGCGCACCGCTTCGATCGCCGCTTCGCGGGTAAGCGCGGCCAGGTCAGCGCCGACAAAGCCGTAGGTCATGCGCGCCAGTTCGGTCAGGTCGACGCGATCGCCCAGCGGCATGCCGCGGGTATGTATACCCAATATCTCGCGGCGGCCGCGCTCGTCCGGCACGCCCACGACAATCTCCCGATCGAAGCGGCCGGGCCTGCGCAATGCTTCGTCGATGGCTTCGGGTCGATTGGTCGCCGCGATGACCACCAGGTTGGTGCGCGGCTCCAGCCCGTCCATCAGCGTCAGCAATTGCGCGACCAGACGCTTTTCCGTCTCGCCGGTCACATTGCCGCGTTTGGGCGCGATCGAATCGATTTCGTCGATGAAGAGGATCGACGGCGCCGCCTTGGCCGCCTCCTCGAAAATCTCACGCAGCTTCTTTTCGGATTCGCCATAGGCCGAACCCATGATTTCCGGTCCGTTGATCAGGAAAAATTCGGCTTCCGATTCATTGGCGACCGCGCGCGCAAGCCGGGTCTTGCCCGTGCCCGGCGGCCCATGCAGCAAGACGCCCTTTGGCGGGTCGACGCCCAGCCGTTCGAACAGTTCAGGATAGCGCAGCGGCAGTTCGACCATTTCGCGCAACTGGTCGATCGTCTCGGCCATACCGCCGACATCGTCATAGGTTACGTCGGCGCGACGGGATTCGCGCGGTTCCTCATATTCGGCGCGTAATTCAACTTCGGTGTCCGCGTCGATGTGAACGATGCCCTTGGGCGTTGTCGACACCACAACCAGCCGGATTTCCTGCAGCGCATAGGCCGGCGCGGCCAGCATCTGGCGTAGCTGAGGTGGCATATCGCCGGGCGGCACCTGCTGCTGGCCGGCGGTAGCGACAACATCGCCCGACGCGAGCGGACGTTGATAGAAAACCCGCTTCAAGGCCTCAGGATTGCCCTGAAGGCGCAGATTATTTTGTGCAGGCGCGAACACAACGCGCTGTGCCGCCCTGGGTTCGGCCTTGCTGATCTGGACGAAATCGCCGGACCCAACGCCCGCGTTTGCGCGCTGCAATCCATCGAGACGAAGAACGTCAAGCCCTTCATCCTCTTTGTACGGCCGCACCACGCGCGCGGGCGTATTGCGTTTGCCGACGATTTCAATGACGTCGCCTTCGCTCAACTGCAACTGGGCCATTACAGCCAAGGGCAGGCGCGCCAATCCGCGCCCCGCATCCTCCGGCCGCGCATTGGCGACCTGTATCCTGCGTCCGGTTTGTTCCTGATCAGCCACGCGGCTTCCCCATCGTTCGTGTCGAAACGAGATAGGGAACGCGAAGCCGGTCGGAAAGACCCTGTCGCCACCAAGAGAAAGAACAAAAAAAGGGCCAGCTCAATGAGCCAGCCCGTAAAGTTTTAGGAGAGGATGCCTGAAAGGCTCATTCTATGTGCGTCGCAACGAGATATTTCGCAAGTGCGAAATGAAGGATCAAGTTGCAAAAAATGCATCTTGCCATTTTTCGCATTTTCCTGCTCATTGTCGACAGGATGCTTGGAACCGGGAAGCGCGCCGTTCGATAAAGAGAATTGACGCGGCGCAGCGGATCGGCTTCGGAATAGTAACATAGTATGCGCAGATTGCCGCCCCTTACGGCCCTGGAGGCCTTTGTTCAGGTCGCTCGCCTTGGCTCCGTCAAGGCTGCTGCGGAGGAACTCGCCCTGTCGACGCCCGCGCTCAGCCGCCGGGTTCAGGCGCTCGAGCGATTCATCGGGCGGCCTTTGTTCGACCGCAAGCATCAGGCGTTGGAGATCAACATCGATGGCCAGCGGCTGCTCGACGATATCGCGCCAGCGCTGGATTCGCTCAGCCAGGCGCTGGAAAATATCCAGAGCGGCGGCAATCAACTGCGCTTGCGGCTGGCGGTCATGCCGCTGTTTGCGACACAGCGCCTGTTCCCGCATCTTGGTCGGCTGCGTCAGCAGCATCCGCAGTTGCACATCGACATCGAAACGACGCCCCACGCCGTTGCGCGGCTGGGTGAAGGACTGGACGCCGCGATCGTCCTGATGGCCAAAGACATTGACTCTGCGCTTTACGCGCATGAGCTGGACCATGAGCAGGTGTATCTGATCGGTCGCCGGCAGTTGCTGGAAGGGCCGCAGGCGCTCAAGTCCCCCGAGGAACTGGCGCAGCAGACGATCCTGCTCCACCGCGACATGGCCTTGTCCTTTGACGCCTGGAAGGAAGCGGCCGGCCTGCCCGACCTGCAACCGCTGGCCGTGGACAATTATGACTCGGGCCAGCTTATGCTGGAAGCGGCAGCGCAAGGGCTGGGCGTAGCCGTCATGCACGCCAGCCATTTCGAGCAGTCCAGGGACCCCCGGCTCGTGCGGCTGTTCCCCATTCATGTCGAAAGCCCCTATCGCTATTTCTTCGTGTGCCGGCCCCGCGCGCTTCAGACGCGCGCGGTGCGCATCTTTCGCGACTGGCTGGTGGCCGCTGAAATCTAGGCTGCACAAGGCAACAGGATTCTTGTTGCCGCGCATTTAAGCCTCTCCTTGCGCGGCCGTTATGAAGGTCATGATCGGGGCACCACCTTCCACCGCCAATGCGCAACATGGGCTGACCGACCGCCTGACCCGGTGGGCAAAGGGACTTTCCGGGCGAGCGGAAGAGTCGCAAGACGCGGAAACTGCGCCCCGGCCGCGGGCCGGCACCGCCGCCAATCGCGAAATCAACCGACGGCGCCAACTTTATGCCGACATTGGCGACTTCCTCTTCGCCCATGACCTGGATCTGACCGCCATAAATTTCAGTGTCGCGCTCGATTATCTGACCGGCGCGAATATCGGCGTCGAAAAAGCCATCCGCGCCGTCATGATGGAACGCGGCAAGATCACCAACGGCTGGCTCGAAACCCTGGCCGCTGAACAGCGCGCGGATGAGGTCACGCCCGAATCGCTCGCCACCATGTTGGACAAGGTGGAGGAAAATCTCGATCAGTTCACCGGCCTCATGCACGAATCGCGCAAGTCAGCGAAGGACTATGGCGCGGCATTGCAGGAGCAGGCGAAGGATCTGGCTGACGTTGCCGAGGGCGAGCCGGTGCTGGCGCGCCTGGTCGGGTTGACGCGCTCGATGGTGGAAAAAACACGGGCCGTGGAAACACAGCTGCGGGAAAACCAGAAGCAGACGCAGGCGCTGAAATCCAGTCTGGAAACTGCCCGCCGCGCCGCGGAGCAAGACCATCTGACCGGTCTCCCCAACCGCCGCGCCTTTGAAGCGCGGTTGCGGGACGAAGTGGCGGAGGCTCAGGCTGCGGACGAATCATTGTCCATCGCCTTCTGCGACATCGACCATTTCAAGGTGATCAACGACACGCATGGTCATGATACCGGCGACCGTGTGCTGAAATTCGTGGCGGGCTTGCTCGCCAAGGTGTCGGATGATCGCTGTCATGTCGCGCGCCATGGCGGTGAGGAATTTGTGATGCTGTTCCGGGGCAAGACAGCAGCGGAAACATGCGAAGCGGTGGATGACGTTCGCGAAGACCTAGCCAGCCGCAGCCTTGTCAATCGCACCAATGGCGAGCGGATGGACAGGGTCAGCTTTTCGGCGGGCGTTGCCAATGTGCTGGCCTATGACGATCCCCGCGCCGCGCTCAAGGCTGCCGATCGCGCGCTCTATCTGGCCAAGGAACATGGCCGCAACCGGGTTTACCTGGCCGCCGAAACAGAGTGACCATCCTTTCGGGCAGCAACGAAAGCCGCGAGAGTTTAGAAATCAGGCTTCTCATAATGCGGCGGCGGCGTGATGACCTCCATCCTCTCGGACAGGAGCGGACGAAATGACGGCCGTGACTTGAAACCTGCATACCAGCGTCGAACCGGTTCATGCCCGGCCCAATCGATACCGCCCAGATAATCAGCGACGGACAGATGTGCGGCCGCAGCGATATCCGCCAAGCTGAGCGTCCCTCCCGCCATCCAGCTGCGATGGTCTAGTAGATAGTCCATATAATCCATATGGACGTTTGCCCGCTTCATAGCTTCGCGCAGCACTCTGGCATCCGGCGGCGCGCGTTCGATCAGCCTTTTCTTCATGCGCTCATGCAAAAGCGGGCCGACCACGTCGCCATAGAAACTTTGGTCGAAAAAGGCGGTGAGTCGGCGGACTTCAGCGCGACCGGCAGCGGTGCCGGAAATAAGCGGCACTTTCTCCACCGTCTCTTCGAAATATTCGCAGATCGCCTGGCTGTCGAGCAGGGTAATGCCCCGTTCCTGATCCGTCATGACCGGAGTCAGGCCGGCGGGATTAAGATCCAGAAATTCGTCGCGCATCGCCCATGGCGATTCGCGCACCAGATCATAGCCAATGCCCTTTTCGCCCAGCAACAGCCGGACCTTGCGGGAAAAAGGACAGAGAGGAAATTGATAGAGCAGCCACATAGAGAGTGTCTGTTAGGCGCACGAGCGCCGCGGGGGAAGCCGCAAAGCGACGGCTGGCGTACCCTCCTGACAAGGACATTGGCCAAAAGGATGGCGTCCAGCGTCTGCCTCGCCCCTTTCGGCGAGGGAAAGCCGAC
Source organism: Sphingomonas sp. SKA58 (assembly GCF_000153545.1). Lineage (NCBI taxonomy): Bacteria > Pseudomonadati > Pseudomonadota > Alphaproteobacteria > Sphingomonadales > Sphingomonadaceae > Sphingomonas > Sphingomonas sp. SKA58. The sequence continues at coordinate 1,181,807 of NZ_CH959307.1, read as the reverse complement.
GATAGAAGGGCGACGAAAACCGGTTTTGCCTTGGAAAGGATAGCTGATGCCCGAAGATTTCTTCCCCGTGCCGCAAGCCTGGGCCGAGGGAGCCTATATGGATCGGGGCAAGCGCGAAGCCGATTACGCCCGTTCGGTCGAGGACAGCGACGCCTATTGGCTGGACCGCGCAGGGCGGCTGGACTGGATGACGCCACCGACGCGGGCCAACGAAAGCAGTTTTGCAGAAGCCGATTTCGGCATCAAATGGTTCGCGGATGGCGTTTTGAACGTCAGTGTCAACTGCATCGATCGGCATCTCGACGAGCGGGGTGACCAGACCGCGATCATCTGGGAACCCGATTCCCCCGATGCCGAACCGCGCCGTTACAGCTATCGGCAGGTCCATGCCGAAGTGTGTCGCTTCGCCAATGTGTTGAAAGCAGCCGGCGCGAAGAAGGGCGACAGAATCACCATCTATCTGCCGATGATCCCGGAAGCGGCATTCGCTTTGCTGGCCTGCGCGCGGATAGGCGCGATCCATTCGGTGGTTTTCGGCGGCTTTTCCCCCGATGCGCTGTGTGGCCGCATTCAGGATTGCGACTCCACCATCGTTGTGACCGCCGATGAAGGATGCCGGGCAGGCAGAAAGGTGGCGCTCAAGTCCAATGTCGATGCTGCGCTGAAGGACTGTCCGAGCGTCAAGTCGGTGATCGTGGTAAAGGCGACCGGTGGTGACGTCGTCATGGCGGAAGGCCGCGACGTTTGGCTGCATGAAGAAGCCGAAAAGGTCGCGGCCGATTGCCCGGCCGAACCCATGCAGGCGGAAGATCCGCTGTTCATCCTCTACACCTCCGGGTCCACCGGGAAGCCCAAAGGGGTGCTCCATACGACCGGCGGCTATCTGCTTTGGGCCAGCCTCACCCATGAACTGTGCTTCGACTGTCGGCCGGGGGATGTCTATTGGTGCGCCGCCGATATAGGCTGGGTCACGGGCCACACCTATATCGTCTATGGGCCGCTCGCCAACGGGGCGACGACGCTGATGTACGAAGGCGTACCCAATCATCCTACGTCAGCGCGCATCTGGCAGATCGTGGACCGGCATCAGGTCCAGACCCTGTTCACCGCCCCCACCGCGCTGCGCGCGCTGATGAAAGAAGGCGACGATCATGTGAAGGCGACCAGCCGCGCATCACTACGCCTGCTGGGGACGGTCGGTGAGCCGATCAATCCAGAGGCCTGGCGCTGGTATCATCATGTGGTTGGCGAGGATCGCTGCCCGATCATCGACACCTGGTGGCAGACGGAAACGGGCGGAGCGATGATCGCGCCCATGCCCGGCGCCACCGACCTGAAGCCCGGATCAGCGACCCTGCCCATGCCTGGCGTGGTGCCGCAGATCGTCGATTCCGAAGGCAAGGTGCTGGATGGCGCGACCGAAGGCAATCTGGTCATCGCGCAAAGCTGGCCGGGGCAGATGCGGACGGTCTGGGGCGATCATGATCGCTTCTTCCAGACCTATTTCACGACTTTCCCGGGCAAATATACGACCGGGGACGGCGCACGGCGGGATGCCGACGGCTATTATTGGATCACGGGCCGGGTCGACGATGTCATCAACGTATCGGGTCATCGCATGGGGACGGCGGAAGTCGAAAGTGCGCTGGTGCTGCACGAAAGCGTAGCGGAGGCGGCGGTGGTAGGCTTCCCCCATGATATAAAAGGTCAGGGCATTTATGCCTATGTGACGCTCAACAATGATGATGAAGCCAATGACGAGCTGCGCAAGACGCTGATAAATTGGGTGCGCCGGGAAATCGGCCCCATTGCCACCCCCGATGCGATCCAGTTCGCGCCGGGCCTGCCCAAAACGCGGTCGGGCAAGATCATGCGCCGTATCCTGCGCAAGATCGCCGAAGGTGAAGTATCGGCGCAGGCGTTGGGCGACACCAGCACCCTTGCGGACCCTTCAGTGGTCGATAATCTTGTCGCCAATCGTCAGGGCGTGTGAGCGATCATGGCGATCACGGCCTTGTTGGCCCCGCCTGACACAAGAAGCGTGACGTGACCCGTTACAAAGGTGTCGCGCGCGCTTTGCACTGGATCATGGCAATGCTCGTCATCGCCAATCTAGTGCTCAGGTTCGCGCGTGAGGCACCGCTACGCATTTAGGGTGTCATACCAGTGCACAAAGTCGATCGGACTTACCGTGCTGGCGCTCACGCTTGGTCGCATCCTTTTGCGCCTTACGCATTGGCAGCCGCCCCTTTCCGAAGGAAATATCCTTATGGGAGAGGGGCGCGGGCGTCAGACCCGTTCGCCGGCGAGCAGGCGCGGGAGGGCGCCCGATTGACCCCGGGCTTCGGCCATGAACCGCCCCTTGAGCATGGGCGTGCGCTGGACAGCCGCCAATCCCGCCCGACGGACAAGGGAGGGCAATTTGCCGGGAATGTCGAACACACGCACCAGCCCGTCCATGGCGACGCTGGTCATCAAAGCATCCAGTCCGCGCCAACGCTGGTAGCGCGCGAGCAGTTGCGCATCGCCGGGGTCAAGGCCCAGGCGCATGCCCTCGACCAGCACCTCCACCAATGCGGCGACGTCGCGGAAGCCCAGGTTCAGCCCTTGACCCGCGATGGGGTGGATCGCATGGGCGCTGTCCCCGACCAGAGCCAGTCGCGTATCGGTGATGCGCGCGGCGTGATGAAAGCCCAACGGGTAGGAGGAGCGCGGTCCGGCGAGCCTGATGTCTCCCAGAAAACCGCCCATTCGCTTCTGAGCCTCGGCCAGCCATGCACGTTCCGACAATTTGAGCATGGCTGGCGCTTGGTTCGTCGGCACGGTCCAGACGACGGCCGACCGAGTCCCCGGCTGCATCGGCAACAGGGCGAAGGGGCCGCCGACATAGAAAATCTCGTAGGCGGTATTGGCGTGCGGCACGTCATGGTCGATCGCCGTGACCATAGCCGTGTGACTATATTGCCAGCGGGTCGTGCGGATGCCGGCGGCTTCGCGCGTGGGGCTGTTGCGCCCTTCAGCCGCAACCAGCAAGGGCGTGCAGATAGTCGCGCCATTCTGCAACGTCAGTGTTACCCCATCGCTGCTCCGATCGACGGTCGTCGCGCGATCGGGCTGATAGAAGGTCAGATTGTCGGCCTCCGCCGCCGTCCGCGCCAGCGCGATCCGCAGATCCCGGTTGGGAAACATCGTTCCCATCAGACCGTCATCGGCATCGGGCACGAAATCCAGTGCGCCCGGTTCCAGTCCGTCGCTGACCCAGATCCGGTCGATCGGGCAACCCTTGCCATCCAGATGCTGCGCCACGCCAATCGCTTTAAGCATCGCATAGCTTGTCGAACTGATCGCCGAAACCCGTCCGTCAAAACCCGCGGCGGTCGTATCAACAGGATCCGCAGGATCGACAATGGCGATTTTCACGCCATGGCCGGAAAGGGCGATGCCCAGGGTGAGGCCGACAAGACCCCCGCCCAGGATGACGACGTCGTAGCGTTCCATGCCTTGTATCTAGGTCCTGACGCCGGAAATGGGAAGACGGCCCCGCAGCGGACTTCGAGAAATCAGACCATGTGCACCCAGCCGGCCGGATCAGCGACGGTCCCGCGCTGAATACCGGTCAGTTCGGCGCGCAGCTTTTCGGTCACGATCCCGCCATCGCCGTTTCCGATCGTGAACTCACCGCTGCTGCTCTTGACCGTGCCGATCGCCGTGACGACTGCCGCCGTACCACAGGCAAAGGCCTCGCGTAGTCGGCCACTGGCGGCATCATCGCGCCATTGCATGAAGCTGTAAGGCTCTTCGCGCACATCATGACCGTTGGCGCGGGCCAGATGAATGATCGAATTGCGCGTGATGCCGGGCAGGATGGTGCCACCGAGCGGGGGAGTTATGATCGATCCGTCGTCCATGACGAAAAAGACGTTCATGCCGCCCAGTTCTTCGACCCACTTGTTCTCGGCAGCATCGAGGAAGACGACCTGATCGCAGCCATGGCTGATCGCTTCCTTCTGCGCGATCAGGCTGGCGGCATAATTGCCGCCACATTTGGCAGCGCCAGTCCCGCCCCGCGCGGCACGGCTATAATGTTCCGACACCCACAGGGTCACAGCCTTGCTGCCACCCTTGAAATAGGCGCCGGCGGGTGAGGCGATGACGCAGAATATATATTCGTTGGACGGGCGCACGCCCAGGAACGTCTCGCTCGCGAACAGGAAGGGGCGCAGATACAGGCTGCCCTCGCCTTCGGGAATCCAGTCCGCGTCGATCTTCACCAGTTCGGCGACCGCTTCTAGAAACAGGTCCTCGGGCAGCGCCGGCATTGCCATGCGCTCAGCCGATTCTGCGAAACGGCGAGCATTTTCCTCTGGCCGGAACATGGCGATTTGGCCATCGCCCAGGCGATAGGCTTTCATGCCTTCAAATATTTCCTGTGCATAATGCAGCACCGCGCAGGCAGGATCGATCTGGAACGGTTCGCGGGGACCCACCATGTGGCTGTGCCACCCCTGCCCTTCCGTGTAGCGGATGGTCACCATATGATCCGTGAAAATGCGGCCGAAGCCCGGATCGGCAAGCAGGATCGCGCGCTGGTCCGCTGCTACAGCCTGGCTGCTGCGAGTGACGGTGAAGCGCGATTTCTGCTCGACGTCCATGGAGAGGGCTCCTTGTGCATGGATTGGATGGGCCGCCTATGTCACAGAGCGGCGCGGGAAACAATTGGTCATCTATACTGACCTAATGCCCAGGGGCAGGGCCACCCCGTTCCCGATGGCCCCTTCACGACCGGCGGCCTGCTCGCTATCGCAAAACCATGCACTTTTTTTCCGATAATGCGACGCCTGTTTGCCCCGAGGTGATGGCCGCCATTGCGGCTGCCGACAGAGCGGATCATGGCTATGACGGCGATGCGTGGAGCGCACGGCTTGACGATGCCTTTTCCACGCTCTTCGAAACCGAAGTGCAAGCATTGTGGGTTGCGAGCGGAACGGCAGCAAATAGCATCGCACTCGCCTGTCTTTGCCCCCCTTATGGCGGCGTGATAGCGCATGAAGAGGCGCATATCGTCGTGGACGAATGCGGCGCGCCGGGTTTCTTCACCCACGGCGCGACGCTGATGCCGCTCCCGGGCGTCGGAGCGAAACTGACGCCGGACAGTGTGCGCGACCGGCTGAAAACGATCAGACCAGATGTGCATCAGGTGCCGGCGCGCGCCATCAGCATTACCAACGCCACTGAATACGGTCTCGTCTACGCGCCAGAGGAGGTCGCGGCGCTGGGGGATGTCGCCAAGGCGCATGACCTGGGGTTGCATATGGATGGCGCCCGGTTCGCCAACGCCGTGGCACATCTGGGCTGCGCACCGGCAGACTTGACGTGGCGCGCAGGCGTGAACGCCCTGTCCTTTGGGTGCGTGAAAAATGGCGGCATGATCGGTGAGGCGCTGCTCTTCTTCGGCGCCCAGGCGCAGGATCGGGCAGCAGAGGCTCGGCGCTGGCGCAAGCGCTCAGGGCATCTGTTTTCGAAAGGACGCTATCTTGCCACGCAGCTTCTGGCGATGATCGAAGATGGCCTGTGGCTTCGCAATGCCAGCGCCGCCAATGCAGCGGCCCAGGCCCTCGCCAAAGGGGCTGGCAATCGATTGATGCACCCTGTCGAGGCCAACGAGCTGTTCGTGCGCCTGACGGCAGAAGAGGCCGCGAATTTGCGTGCCCAGGACTTTGATTTTCACAACTGGGGAGAAGGCGCGGCGCGATTGGTCACGAACTGGTCGCAGGATGTGGCCGCCGTCGCACCGCTCGCTGCGGCGCTGGCCCGGCTGTGACTGTGGCTGACGCGGCTCCTGTGTCAACGAACACAACCAGAGGGATCTTGCTGCCCTTCGCGCTCGTCACGCTGATCTGGAGTTCGACCTGGATCGTAATCAGGGATCAGTTGGGCACCGTCCCTCCAAGCTGGTCGGTCTGCTACCGCTTTTTGCTGGCCGGCATCGCCATGGCGATATTTGCACGGATACGGGGCGTTTCGCTTCGCATCGGCGGGCCGGGCATGATGTTTGCCGGCCTGCTGGGCACCGCGCAGTTCATGCTCAACTTCAACTTCGTCTATCGCGCCGAACAGCACCTCACATCCGGTGTCGTGGCCGTCATCTATGCGATGTTATTGATCCCCAATTCGTTACTGGCCTATGTCACCTTTCGCCAGCCGGTAACACGCGGCTTCGTTCTCGGGTCGGCGATCGCCATGACGGGAATCGTGATGATGCTGGTCCACGAATATCGCGCTGCCGATGTCGCGCCGGACACTGTGCTGCTGGGCGCAGCCTTCTCGATCCTGGGGCTGCTGAGTGCTTCGGTCGCCAATGTCATGCAAGGCACCGACATTGCCCGGCGGCTCCCCATGATGGCGGTGCTGGCGTGGGCGATGCTGATTGGCGCGGTGGTCGATGCGGGCTTTGCCTGGGCCACGGCGGGCCCCCCTGTCATCGAGTTGCGGCTTGGCTATCTGGCCGGCATCGCCTATCTGGGCATTGCCGGATCGGTCGTGACCTTTCCGCTCTACTTCCGGTTGATCCAGACGATCGGCGCGGGGCGGGCCGCCTATACCGCCGTGCTTATCCCGGTGATCGCGATGCTCATCTCCACGCTGCTCGAGGGGTATCGCTGGACCGGCTTCGCTGCGCCCGGAGCGGTACTGGCCGTAGCTGGCATGGTCGTCGCCATGCGCTCGAAAAACCCTTAGCGTCGTCCTAGCTGATACCGTTGCTTGGCGCTATTCACCCGTTCGATGAGGGTGGATAGGGAGGATCCCTGAATCGTCCTGGCCTGCTGGGCCGACAGCATAAGCATCCGGTCAGAAATTGCGGCGAATGCCTGGTCGAAGCGGGTCATCATGCTATCCTTCTGAAGCGATGTCCGCTTGTCGCCAGAAGAGGTTAACAACGGCTAAACCATGTCCCGCCTGTCAGAGGCAGGCGCGCAAGCCCTCGACATAGGTCGGATAGTCCGGCGTCCAGCCCAAAAGACGCTTGGCCCGCCCATTAGCGACACGGCGGTTTTCGGCGTAAAAGCCCCGCGCCATGGGGGACAATTTCGCCGCGTCGAGCGACTGGAGCGGTGGCCACGGCAATGTCGTGAGATCACATGCCAATTCGATGACCCTGTTTTGGGAGCAAGGCAGATCGTCCGCCAGATTATAGACGCCGGGCGGCCCTCCAAACGAGGCGATAATGCCCTTCGCGATATCATCGACATGGATGCGGCTGAAAATCTGATTGGGCAGATCGATCCGATGCGCGCGCCCGGCGCGGACCCGGTCAAGCGCTGAGCGGCCCGGGCCGTAAATGCCCGGCAGACGGAAACGCCGCATGTCGGCCCGCAACGCGCCCCAGTCCCGATCCGCCTGCACCCGCGCAGTGCGGCGACCGCGCCCGATCGGCGCGCTTTCATCCACCCACGCCCCGTTCGTGTCGCCGTAGACGCCAGTTGAGGACAGATAGCCTGTCCAGATGGCAGGCGCGGTGGTGATGGCCGAGCCGTAGCGGTGCAGCACGGGATCCAGATCGCCTACGGGCGGCACGGACGACAGAATGTGACTGGCTGTGGCGATAGCGCAGAGCACGGCGTTGTCGTCGTCAAATGCGAGGATGCCAGCCTGAACGTCAGCGGCACGCCGAACGCCGGTGATGCGCCAGCCATCCCCACGCAACCGATCCGCCAGTCGCGATGCGCTATATCCCATGCCCAGGATAAGCATGTGCGGCATCAAACGATCAGCCGCCGAAGATCAGACCGTGAAGCTTTCGCCGCAGCCGCAACTGCCCTTGGCATTGGGATTGTTGAAAACAAATCCGGCGGTGAAGTCGTCCTCAACCCAATCCATGGTCGATCCGACAAGATACAGGACCGACGCGCCATCAATGTAGAAGGTGCCGCCGGGCGTTTCGATCTTCTCGTCGAACTTCGCCTCTTCGGTCACATAATCGACCGAATAGGCAAGGCCTGAACATCCGCGACGGGGGGTCGACAACTTGACGCCAATCGTGCCCGCGGGCGCCTGCGCCATCAGGTCGGCGATCCGCGCCTCGGCATTGGGAGTCAGGATGACGGCCGCGGGGCGGGCGCGCGCTTTGGTGTCCGTCGTCATTACAGCATTCCCAGTTCGAGCTTGGCCTCATCGCTCATCTTCTGCGGGTCCCATGGCGGGTCCCAGACGAGATTCACTTCCGCGTCGCCAACCCCCGGAACCGCGCCGACGCGCAGTTCGACTTCGCCCGGCATGGATTCGGCCACCGGACAATGGGGGGTCGTCAGCGTCATGGTGACGGCGACATGGCCTTCGTTGATATCCACGCCATAGATCAGGCCCAGATCATAGATATTCACCGGAATTTCCGGGTCGTAGATTTCCTTGAGCGCATCGATCACCGCTTCATAAACGTCGCCGCCCGGCTCACCGGCGGGCTGCGGCGCGGGTGCCTGCGTTAGAAATCCGTCCAGATAGTCGCGCTGGCGGGGAGCAGGCTCCGCAGCGTCAACCCGCGCCTTGGGTGGCGCGTCCACGGCGTCCACTTCCTCGACCATGATCCTGCGTTCGTCGGTCATCCGAAAATCTTCCTTACCCGCGCCAGGCCCTGCACCAGCGCGTCCACATCGCTATCATCACTATACAGGCCGAAACTGGCCCGCGCAGTCGCCTCCACGCCCAGATGACGCATCAGCGGCTGGGCGCAATGATGGCCAGCCCTGATGGCGACGCCGCCTTCGTCCAATATGGTACCGACATCGTGCGGATGCACCCCCTGAACCTCAAAAGAGAGGATTCCAGCCGAGCTTTCCGGCCCGAACAGCCGCACGCTGTTGAGGTCGTCCAGGGCGGACCGCGCCTTGGCGACGAGCGCGCATTCATGAGCGTGGATCGTCGCCAATCCGATGGCTTGCACATAATCGATCGCGGCTGACAGACCGACCACGCCTGTGATATGCGGCGTCCCCGCCTCGAACCGGGTTGGCGCAGGCGCATAGGTGGTCTTTTCAAACGTCACCTTGTCGATCATGGACCCGCCGCCCTGATAGGGAGGCATGGCGTCCAAAAGGTCCTGCCGCGCCCACAGCACACCGATGCCGGTCGGGCCGTAAAGCTTGTGGGCAGAAAAGACGTAGAAGTCGCAATCAAGCGCGGCCACATTCACGGCGAGGCGCGGGACGGCTTGGCATCCGTCGATCAATATTTTCGCGCCCGCCCCATGGGCGATATCGGCCGCGCGACGGCAGTCGAGCACGCTTCCCAGCACGTTCGAGACATGGGCCAGCGCCACCATCTTGTGCGCGGGCGTGATCATCGCCGCCATGGCATCGAGGTCTATGCAGCCATCCTGCGTGAGCGGCACGACATCGATCTGCGCGCCGACCCGCTCGGCCACGATCTGCCAGGGAACGATATTGCTGTGATGCTCCAGCGTGGACAGCAGGATGCGGTCGCCGGCCTTGAGTTGCGTGCCCGCCCAGCTTTGCGCGACCAGATTGATCCCCTCGGTCGCGCCGCGGACATAGACGATCTCGGCATCGGACGCCGCTCCGATGAACTGCGCGACCTTTCGCCGGGCGGCTTCATAGGCCAGTGTCATATTGGCCGACCGTTCATAGACGCCGCGATGCACGGTCGCATAGTCGGCTCCATAAGCACGAGCGATAGCGTCGATCACCGCCTGGGGCTTTTGCGCGGTCGCGGCGCTGTCGAGATAATGCCAGTCACCGACACCGGGGAAATCGTCGCGCAGTCGCAGGCCCTGGGCGAGGTCGGTCATACCAGCGTCTCCAGCTTCGCGATCGCGGCAGCCTCCAGCCGGTCCTTCACCGCTTCGTCGCTCACATCGTCAAACACGCCGGCGACGAACGCCTTGAGCAGCAGCGTCTTGGCCGTCGCCGGGTCCATGCCGCGACTCGCCATGTAGAACAGCGCTTGGCGATCCAGTTCACCGACCGTCGCGCCATGGGCGCATTTGACGTCGTCGGCAAAGATTTCCAGTTCCGGCTTGGCGTTGGCGGTGGCCGTGCGATCAAGCAGCATCGCCTTCACCGACTGGAACGCATCGGTGCGCTGGGCGTCGCGGGCGACATTGATGCTGCCCAGATAACTGCCGGTAGCGCGCTGGCCCAGGATCGACCGGATCGTCTGGCCACTGGTCGCGTCGGGCCGGGCATGGGTGACCTGGGTCACGATCTCCAGCGTTTGATCGCCGCCCCCGATGATCGCGCCATTAAGTTCGAAATGGCTGCCCTTCCCCAGCGTGACGGCGAAAGTGACGCGTCCAAGCCTGCCGCCGATATTGAGCAGGTGGAAATCGAACCGCCCACCGTCCGCAATATCAATGACATAGTCGTGCACTGCCGCCGCACCGGTGGCGGCGTCCTGCAACAGATGCCCATGCGCGCTTTGGCCGGCCGTAACCGTGATCCGGGTCGCATCCGGCACTGGCCAGACACTCGCGAGCGCATCCAGATCGCTATAGCGCCAGGCTTCGTCGCGGCGCGTGGGAAGAGCGAGCGCGGTCACGCGGCCACGACCTCCGCATAGCCTTCGCGTTCCAGTTCCAGCGCGAGTTCCGGACCGCCCGATTTCACGATCCGGCCGCCGGCAAGGACATGGACGAAGTCGGGCTTCACATAATCGAGCAGCCGCTGATAATGGGTGATGAGCAGCACTGCCTTGTCCGGCTTGCGCATGATCGCGTTGATGCCGGCACCCACAATCTTGAGCGCGTCGATGTCGAGGCCGGAATCGGTTTCGTCGAGGATCGCGAGCCGGGGATCGAGAATGCCCATCTGCACCATCTCGGCGCGCTTCTTCTCGCCGCCTGAAAAGCCGACATTCACCGAACGCTTGAGCATGTCCATGTCGAGGCCCAATAGCGCGGCTTTCTCCTTGGCCAGGCGAATGAACTCGCCGCCATTGAGTTCAGCTTCGCCGCGTGCGCGCTTCTGGCTGTTGAGGCTCTCGCGCAGGAATTGGAGGTTCGACACGCCGGGAATTTCGACCGGATATTGAAAACCCAGGAACAGCCCGGCAGCCGCACGCTCGTGGGGGTCCAAGCTGAACAAGTTCACACCATCAAAGGAGGCATCGCCGCCCGTCACCTCATAGCCGGGACGGCCACCCAAAGTATAGGCCAGCGTCGATTTTCCAGCGCCATTCGGCCCCATGATCGCGTGGATTTCACCCGCCTTGATGGCGAGCGACAAGCCCTTGAGAATAGGCTTTCCGTCGATTTCATTGGTGAGGTTGTCGATCGTCAGCATCTTTTATCCCTTGTGCGCGCGCTGGAGCGTCCGCGCGGTCCAGAAGGCCATGTCGCGCACGTCGCCAGGCGCGGGGAACAGCGTATCGATATGGCGCTTGATCGGCATATAGGGCCACCAGTCCGCGCCCGGTTCCGGCGCGCCCTTTTCCAGCACGCTGGTCACGAATTCGGTCACGGGTTCCATGCGGGCCAGATTGGGGGCCTTGGCCTTGTGGAATGCCTTGTCGGCCTTGAGCCGCTCGGTAAACGCCGCGTCGCCCTTTTCCAGCGCAGCGCGACATTCGGCCTGATAGGCGTCGAGATCGCCAAAATCCTTGCGCGCGCGGGCTTCCAGCTCGCCTTCTTCCAGCTCATAATCTTCGGTCAGGATGCGGATGGCGGCCGTCCATGACTGGCCGTTCCCAACATCCTCCGCGAAATCGGCGAGGGCATCCTGGATATCGTCTTCGTCGCTCAAAATATCTATCCTCATTGTCCCGTTTTTCTGCCCGGACTTGATCCGGGGTCCCGCCGCCTCAGAAGACAGGCAGGACGCCGGATCAGGCCCGGCTGACGTGCATCATTTATCCCACGCTGCCCTCAAGGCTGATGCCCAGCAGCTTCTGCGCTTCCACCGCGAACTCCATCGGCAGCTGTTGCAGCACGTCCTTGGCGAAGCCGTTGACGATCAGCGAAACCGCGCTCTCCGTGTCCAGCCCGCGCTGCATCGCGTAGAAAAGCTGGTCGTCCGAAATCTTGCTCGTCGTCGCCTCATGCTCGATCTGCGCCGAGGGGTTTCGCACCTCGATATAGGGCACGGTATGCGCGCCGCACTGATCGCCGAGCAGCAGGCTGTCGCACTGGGTGAAGTTGCGCACCCCCTCCGCGCCCGGCGCGACGCGCACCAGCCCGCGATAGGTGTTGTTTGACCGACCCGCGCTGATCCCCTTGGACACGATGGTCGAGCGGGTGCCCTTGCCATTGTGGATCATCTTGGTGCCGGTATCGGCCTGTTGCCTGTTGTTGGTCAGCGCGACCGAATAGAATTCGCCTACGCTGTTCTCGCCGTTCAGCACGCAGCTGGGATATTTCCATGTGATCGCGGACCCGGTTTCCACCTGCGTCCACGAAACTTTGCTGTTGCGGCCTTGGCAGAGCGCGCGCTTGGTCACGAAATTATAGATGCCGCCCTTACCATTCTCGTCACCGGGATACCAATTCTGGACGGTGCTGTACTTGATTTCGGCATCGTCGAGCGCGACCAGTTCGACCACGGCGGCATGCAGCTGATTTTCGTCGCGCATCGGCGCGGTGCAGCCTTCGAGATAGCTGACATAGCTTCCTTCGTCCGCGACGATCAGCGTGCGTTCGAACTGGCCGGTATTTTCCGCATTGATGCGGAAATAGGTGCTCAGCTCCATCGGGCAGCGCACGCCCTTGGGAATGTAGACGAAGGTGCCGTCGGAAAAGACCGCGCAGTTGAGCGTGGCGAAATAATTATCGTGCATCGGCACGACCTTTCCCAGCCATTTCTTCACTAGGTCGGGAAATTCGCGCACCGCCTCGCTGATCGAACGGAAGATGACGCCGGCTTCCTCCAGTTCCTTCCGGAAGGTGGTGGCGACCGATACGCTGTCGAACACCGCGTCCACCGCGACCTTGCGGCTGCCCTTCACCCCGGCGAGCATTTCCTGCTCGGCGATCGGGATGCCCAGTTTCTGGTAGGTGGCGAGGATTTCGGGATCGACCTCATCAAGGCTGTTCAGCTCCGCCTTCTTCTTGGGCTCGGCATAATAATAGGCATCCTGATAATCGATTGGCGGGACGTTGAGCTTGGCCCAGTCCGGCGATTCCATCGTCTGCCACTGGGCAAAGGCCTTGAGCCGCCAGTCGAGCAGCCATTGCGGCTCGCCCTTCTTGGCCGAAATGAAGCGGACCGTATCCTCGTTCAGCCCCTTGGGCGCGAAATCCTGCTCGATCGCGGATGACCAGCCATGCTCGTAGGTCGACGCGCGCTCGGCCGCCTCCAGCGCTTCCTGATTGCGTATGGTCGTCACGTCGTCGGTCATGCCATCTCTCTCGTCAAACTCGCGATCGTCACTCCAGCCAGCGCCTGGCGGATCGCATTGTTCGCGACATTCATATGCGGGCGGATGCGGCAATCCCGTTCCAGATTGCAGTCATGCGCGCCCATTTCGGCGCAGGCGGTCATGGCAATCGGCCCTTCGACCGCTTCCACCACATCCGCCAGCGTAATCGTCGCGGGCGGGCGGGACAGGCGGACGCCACCGCCCGTGCCCCGACTCGATTCGAGCAGTCCAGCCCCCGACAACCGGCTCACCAACTTTTGCGCGGTGGGCAGCGGAATGCCGGTTTCGGCGGCCAGCGTTGTCGCGTTCATCCGCGCGCCGCCACAATGGCGCGCGGCCGCGCTCATCAGCACCACGGCATAATCAGCGAAACTCGACAAGCGCATTGCGAACCATTCTCAAATCGGATCGAATCCATCCGATTGCGCATGTGGTCGCCTGCGCCACGGGAATCAAGGGTATTTATGACAGGCGATTGAGAATCGCGATGTCGCTCCCCAAGGATCGACGCAACAGCGTCAGCTGCGCGACCGCCGACGGTTCAGTCTGCAATTGATGCGGGGTCAGGCCGATGAAATGCTTGATTTCGCGAATAAAATGCGACTGATCGTAAAAGCCGGCCTCCTCGCATAATTGCTGCCAGCTTTCGCCATCCAGCGCGATCCGGGCGGAGCAGCGCAGCGCCCGATATTTGCGCGCCAGCAATTTGGGCGGCGCGCCATAATAGCGGTTAGTGAGCCGCGCGAGCTGGCGCTGCGACAGGCCGGTGGCTTCCGCCAGCGCTTCGATACGCGGCGAACCTTCGCCGATCAGCCAGGCATCGACGGCGGCGAGCAATTCCCAAGTCGCCTTCCGCAATGGCTGCACGATCCGCCCAAGCTGGGTCCAGACCAGATCCGCCATGGCATCGCCGTCAGCCGCGTCCATATCCCGCAGGCGATCGAGCAAGGCGGCAAAGACGCCTTCGTGCACGTCAGTAAAGTCGAGCAGCCGGTCGGCAAGGTCGCTTGCATCCTGTCCGCACAGCGACCTCCAGCCAGCAGGCAACAGGGAAATGCCCAGCACGCGTGCCGGGCCATTCAGCACGAACCGGGTTGCCCCCATGGTCGGTCCGAGCAGGCACACGGTCGGCGTTGCGACCTTCGCGCCGTCCTGAAACTGGTAATGACCATTGCCGCTGAGCATGAACCGCAATTGCGGCACATCGGCGCGCGTGGCGTCGGCGTAGGAATCAGCGGTCACGCTGAAATGATAGAGCGAACCGAAATAGAGACGCAGCCGCTCGGGCGGCGGCATATAGTGCAGCCGCACCGGTCCCTGCGCCGCAGCCACCGCATAGGACAGTGGACCCCGCTCATCCGGCAACGCAACCGCGCCCGCCGGCTTAGATGCCTGATGCGACCCCATATTTTCACCCCGCCGCCCACTATGCGCCTGACGTCACAATACGCAAGGGCCATGAAGTCCAATGGCGACCCGCGCCAGCAATGGCAGAGGGGCAAAAAAATGACCCGACGGTTTTCACCGCCGGGTCAGGAAAAGGTCTCGTTGGCCATAGGGCCTAGGAGCCTTCGGGTCGCAGGAGCGCTTTACGCCCGAATCATTGAAAGTTTATTGGACAGAACGGACATTTCTGCGTCCGAAACGGTCTCAATGATGACGTTTGCTGTCATTAAGTAACGCGGAGTCGGGGCGTGTGGCGGAGCTGTCACAGTGACTCGACGGCGATGGGCGGCGCTGGCATAGCGCCGCCATGTCCTATCGCCTGATCCGTCCGCTGCTCTTCGCGCTGGACCCTGAACGCGCGCATAATCTGTCGATCGCCGCCCTGCGCATGACGCCGACGGCGCACCCGCTTCCTGCCGACCCGATGTTGGAAAGTCAGGTTGCCGGTCTGCGCTTTCCCAATCCCGTTGGCCTTGCCGCGGGCTATGACAAAGACGGACGGGTCGCGCACAAGATGCACAGCCTGGGCTTTGGCTTTGCAGAATTGGGCACGCTTACGCCGCTGGCTCAGCCGGGCAATCCTCAGCCCCGTCTGTTCCGCCTTGTCGAGGACCGGGCCGTCATCAATCGGTTCGGCTTCAACAACGGCGGCCAGGGCGCAGCGGCCGACCGAATCGCCCGCTATCGCCGGCCCAAGGGCGAAGGTCCGGTGATCGGCATCAATATCGGCGCGAACAAGGACGCGACGGCGGCGGGCCGGGGGATTGCCGATTATGTCACGGGCGTCACCTGCATGATGCCGCTCGCCGATTATCTGACGGTCAATATCTCCTCGCCCAATACGCCGGGACTGCGGGCGCTTCAGGACCGCGCGGCGCTCGATGATCTGCTGGGGGCGGTGATGGCGGCGCGCGGCGCGGACCGGACGCCCATTTTCCTTAAAGTGGCGCCCGATCTGACGCCCGCGGACATGGAGGACATTGCCGCTGCCTGCACCGATCACGCGATAGACGCGCTCATCGTGTCCAACACCACCACCAGCCGGCCACCGCTACGGTCCGTTTACGCGACGGAGGCCGGTGGCCTGTCGGGCGCGCCGCTCAACGACCTGTCATTGGCGCGGCTGCGCGATTTCCGGCGGCTGCTGGGCGATCGGCTACCGCTGATCGGCGTGGGGGGCATCGCAAGCGCGGAGCACGCCTATGACCGAATCCGCGCCGGCGCATCGCTGGTGCAGATCTACAGCGCGCTTGTCTATGAAGGCCCCTGGCTGGCGCGGCGCATCAATGCCGGGCTGAAGGCGCTGATGATGCGCGACGGGGTGCGCACCATCGCCGAATTGGTGGGAAGAGACGCCTGATCCGTTCAACGGAGCATGATGACGCTATCGAAAAGGTTGCGGCATGTCGCAGAGCGCTTAGGGTGCCGGTCATGACGTTCCGCCTCTCGGCCGCCCTGGCCCCGCTCGCCCTTCTCACGACCACCATAGCGGTTCCCGCGCCGCTGCTGGCCCGCACACCGGTCGCGCTCAACGCCACCGTTTCGGCGGCCGACCCGCGCGCGGCGCAGGCCGGGCAGGAGATATTGCGCCAGGGCGGCAGCGCCACCGACGCCGCGATCGCGATGATGCTGACGCTAGGCGTTGTCGAACCCCATAATAGCGGCATCGGCGGCGGCGGCTTCCTGATGCATCATGATGGCGGCACCGGCCTGCTGGAATCGATCGACGGGCGCGAAACCGCGCCGGCCGCCGCGCGGCCCGACCGCTTCCTTGGCCCCGATGGCAAGCCCCTGCCCTTCATCCAGGCCTGGCCGGGTGGCTATTCGGTCGGGGTGCCCGGCAATCTGCGGCTGGCATGGGAAGCGCATCGCAAATGGGGCAAGCTGCCCTGGGCCGACCTGTTCCAGCCGGCGATCAAACTGGCGCAGGATGGGTTTGAACTGGGGGAGCGCACAGCGACTGCGCTCAACCGGTTGAAGGATATCTGGAAGGATTTTCCTGAAATCCAGTCCTATTTCTGGGTCGATGGCGCGCCGCCGCCGGTGGGCACGCTGCTCAAGAACCCGCCGCTCGCCGCGCTCTACAAGCGGGTAGCTGTGGAAGGGCCGGACGCCTTTTACCTGGGCGAAAACGCGCAGGCCATCGCCAGGGCGGTGACGGACGCGCCCAAAAATCCGGTGCCGATGACGACCGCAGATCTGGCCGGCTATACCGCCAAAATGCGCAAACCCGTGTGCGGCAAATATCGCGCATATACCGTGTGCGGCATGGGTCCGGCATCAGCCGGCGGCGTGACCGTTCTCGAAATATTGGGCATGGTCGAACGCTTCCCGCTGGGCCAATGGGGCAAGGATGATCCACGCAGCTGGCATGTGATCGGCGAAGCGATGCAGCTGGCCTATGCCGATCGCGATACCTGGCTGGGCGATCCCGATTTCGTGTCGGTGCCGGTCGCCGGCATGATCGACCCCGCTTATTTGAAGCGCCGGTCCGCCATGATCCGGCTGGATCGGTCGTTGCGCACATATGAACCGGGCACACCGCCCGGAGCGCAGCCGCGCACCGCGGCAGGGCCGCAGCCCGAGGCCGGCACCAGCCATTTCGTGGCAGTGGACCGCAATGGCGATGTCGCCAGCTGGACCTCCACCATCGAAAGTTTTTTTGGCAGCCAGCTGGTCGCCAATGGCGTGATCCTGAACAATGAACTTACCGATTTCAGCTTTGCGCCGGAAAAGGACGGGAAGCTGGTCGCCAACCGCGTCGAGCCTGGCAAGCGACCGCTGTCCTCCATGTCGCCGACCATCGTGTACGATGACAAAGGCGTGCCGATTTTCACCGTGGGCGCAGCCGGCGGGCGGACCATCATCATGCAGGTGGCCAAGGCGCTGATCGCGCATTTCGACTGGGGGCTGTCAGCGCAGGACTCGATCGCGCATGGCCTTATTTATTATAACAAGGACGGTCTGGTGCTGGAGCAGGGCACATCGCTAGAGGCCATGAAGGCGCCGCTCGAGAAGCTGGGCCATCATGTGACGCTGAGCCCGCTCGGCCTCAAGGCCAATGCCGCCGAACGCACCGCCGATGGCCATTGGGTCGGCGCGGCAGACCCCCGCAGTCCGGGCGTATCTTTGCAGGAATGAAGGGATAAGGTCTGCCACTGCGACCTATCCGATAGGCCTTCCAAATGGCTGCACCCGATCCGCGAGCGGACCGGGTGCAGCCATGTTCATAAAAGCGAGACGGATCAGTTACGAACGTCGGCTTCCGTAACCGGCGCGATCTTGATTTCGACGCGGCGATTGGCGGCCTTGCCCTCCTCGGTTGCGTTGGACGCGATCGGCTGCGTTTCACCAAAGCCGCGCGTGCCGATACGCGCCGACTGGACGCCCCGGCCGACCAGATAATTGGCGACTGCCTGCGCACGCCGTTCCGACAAGGTCTGATTATAGGCGTCCGACCCATCGCTGTCGGTATGCCCATATACGTCGATATAGGTCTTGGGATATTGGGCCAGGACGCTGGCGACATCATTCAGCGTCGGCTGGAACTGTGGCTGCACGTCGGCACGGTCATAGCCGAAGGTAATGCCCGACGGCATGCGCAGCAGCAGATTGTCGCCGTCACGGATCACATCGACGCCGGTGCCGGCGGTTTCCTCACGCAGCTTGCGCTCCTGCGCGTCCATATAAGCGCCAATACCCGCGCCCGCGACAGCGCCGATGCCTGCGCCCAGAATCTTTTCGGTGCGATCATTGCGGCCGCCGACCAGATCGCCCAGCAGATAGCCGCCCAGCGCGCCGCCGATGCCGCCGATCGCCGCCTTGGAAATCGACCGCTGACCGGTGTTCGGATCGGTCGTGCAAGCGGTGGTTGCCAACATGGCGGCCAGACCCGCCGCGCCCATGATGCGATGAGAAATCCTCATAATATCCGTTCCCTTGTCTTTATCCGCCCGCAAAAGGAGCGCATGGCCCCCCAAATGGCCAAGCCTCGATCTTTGTTCCACAGCCGAACTGAACTACCGATGATGGTGATGTTGTGAAATTGAAAGAATAGGCGCTATAGGGGGCAACTGACCACCATGGCCACGATCCCCTCCCCAACTCCGACGCCCTTTCCCTGGGTCGACATCGTCATCATCCTGGCGCTGGTTGCGCTCAATGGCGTCTTCGCCATGTCCGAGCTTGCGATCGTATCGGCGCGGCGGCCCCGGCTGCAGGCGATGGAAAAGGCGGGGCGCCGGGGTGCCAGGGTCGCGCTCGACTTGGCGGCGGATCCTGGCCGCTTCCTGTCGACCGTACAGATCGGCATCACGCTGATCGGAATCGTCGCAGGTGCCTATTCAGGCGCGAGCTTGGGCGGTCCCGTTGGCCAGCGACTGGAGGCTCTGGGCCTGGCTCCTAATATCGCAGCCACAGCCGGCTTTTCGCTCGTTATTGGCCTTACGACCTATGCCTCGCTGATCGTGGGCGAACTGGTGCCCAAACAGTTTGCCTTGCGCGCGCCGGAGACGATTGCCCTGCTGGTCGCGACGCCAATGTTGTGGCTGGCTAGGCTGACCGCGCCGCTGGTCTGGATATTGGATGGATCGAGCGCGCTGATCTTCAAGCTGTTGCGCATGGATCGCGAATCGGAAAATCACGTCACAGCTGAAGAATTGCACCTGATCGTTGCGGAAGCCAGCCGGTCAGGCGTGATCGAGGAAAGCGAACGCGCGATTATTTCGGGCGTGGTGCGCCTGGCCGATCGGCCAGTGCGCGAGGTGATGACCCAGCGTATGGATGTCGACTGGATCGACCTGAATGCCGACGAGGAAACGATTCGCGCCCGGCTGCTGGCGACGTCCCATACCCGTCTGCCGGTCGGGCGCGGGTCGGTCGAGGATATTGTCGGCGTCGTCCAGGCGCGCGACATCATGACTGCCCTGTTTCGGGGGGAAGCGTTGACGCTCGACATATTGATGCGCCGGGCGGAGATCGTACCCGATCAGGTCGATGCCATGGACGCGCTGGAAGTGCTGCGCCGGTCGGATGTGCCGATGGTGATGGTGCATGATGAATATGGTCATTTCGAAGGCATTGTGACGCCAGCCGACCTTATGTCCGCGATCGCGGGGCATTTCGCGTCGGACCGCGACGCCTTTGACGAGCCGGACTTGGTGGAGCGGGAGGACGGCAGCCTGCTGGTGTCGGGCCAGATGCCGATCGACCAACTGGCAGACCGGATCGACATCAGCCTGTCGGAAGACCGTGATTATGCGACGGTGGCCGGCCATGCGCTCTGGTTGATGCGGCGCCTGCCCGAGGTAGGCGATTTCGTGGATGACCAGGGATGGCGGTTCGAGATTGTGGACATGGACGGGCGCAAGATCGACAAGCTGCTGGTGGCGGCATTGCCCTGAGCGGCTGAGGCCGATGAACAGGAAGGTGGGCGGTTGAACGCCATTGACATCGCCACGGCAATGATTGCGCGGACCCTGGCGCAGGTGTCCGATCCGTTGACGATCGTGGGGATCGCCGGCGCGCAGGGCAGCGGGAAATCCACCCTTGCCGCAGCCATCAAGACACGCATGAAAAACGCGCATGTGCCGACCGCGCTGCTGTCCATCGACGACCTGTATCTCACCAAGGCCGAGCGGACTGCGCTGGCGCGAGATGTGCATCCATTGCTGCGCACGCGGGGGGTGCCGGGCACGCATGACATTGGCCTTGGCGTTGAGGTTATCTCGGCTCTTGAACGCGGCGTGGCTGCGGCGCTCCCGCGCTTCGACAAGGGTAGCGATGACCGCCTGCCGCAGGCGCAATGGGATCACGCCCCGACAGGCACGCGCCTCTTGCTATTGGAGGGGTGGTGCGTCGGCGCCCGGGCGCAGTCGATTGACGCTTTGGAAGCGCCGATCAACACCTTGGAGCGCGACGAGGATGCGCACGGACGCTGGCGTCACGTCGTCAACACGACATTGGCAGGACCCTATCAACGGTTGTTTGACCGGATCGATTGCCTTGTCTTTCTGGCCGCGCCCGATTTTTCGGTCGTTCATCGATGGCGCAGCGAACAGGAAGAACCCCTGCGCGCGGCCGGCAAAGGGATGGACGACGCTGCCCTGTCCCGCTTCCTTCAGCATTATGAACGGATCACGCGCCACATGCTCGACCATATGCCGGCGCAGGCCGACTTGCTGATTGAACTGGACGCGGCGCGGGCGGTTGTAAAGGCGCGGGGAAAGGCTGCTACCAGCCCAATTCCGTGGCATGATCCGGGTCAGCCAGCGCGGTAAGACGGCGGGCCGCACGACGGGCAAAGCGCAGGGTTTCCGCCTTGCGCCGGGCGGCGGCAAGGGGTTCGACTGGCGCAGGGCGTACCAGTTCGGCGTCATATTGGTCGGCGACGATCAGTCCCGTGCGCGCCGGCCAGAGCGATTCGCCTTCAAATGGGCTAAGGTCGAAACCTGCTGGCACAGCCCAGTAGAAACGATCACAATAGTCGAAATAATCGGGCCATTTCATGTCGCCCAGCAAATCGGCGCGGCTGCATTTGATTTCAACGATGGTCAGTCGCCCAGCGCTGTCGATCGCCATGATGTCGGCACGCCGGCCATTGGGCAGCGGCACTTCCAGGATGCCGCTCATGTCATGCCGAAAAAAGAGACGCAACGTCCCGCGCGCGACCGCCATGGCCGTGCCGTCGGTAAGCGGGGAGCAGCCGTCTTGTGCAATGCTATTCATGCCTAACCATTAGAACAATATAGGAACAAAAGAAAAGCCGATTCGGGCAGTCCGAACCGGCTCAGTCTTTTGTCTTGTCCGCAAGTCCGGCGGGATCAGCGGTAGAAGATATGATTGTCGATCGAGGCCAATTTGGTTTTGCCCCAGCCCGGCGAAACGCGGCGGGCGTGGAAGAAGAGCGCACCTTCAGCCCGACTGTCCCAGCTGTCCTCCATCGCGATTTGCGCAATGGCGACAGCCTGGCGCCAGCTGCGGCTTTCCATGCGGATCGGCGGCATCGACCCGCGGCGCACGAAGCTGAACTGGCTGGGCTGATAGATGACGCCGCACAGGCTGTCAGCGAAACGACCGGACTTGGCGCGGTTGATGATCACGCGCGCGACGGCCAGTTGGCCTTCCAGGCTTTCGCCCTTGGATTCGAAATAGACCGCTCCGGCCAGGCATTGCATGTCGCCGTCCAGCTCCTCGGGTGCGCCTTGGGCGTCGACCAAAGCAGCGAGGCTGGTTGCCGAAAAATCGGAGTCGGAAGAAGAAGAGGAACCGGCCACATGGTCGGAATCCAGCGGCTGCGCAGTTTCGCGCGGAGCGGCAAAGACGACCGCAGGCTGCGTGGCAGCGGGTACAGTCTTTGGCAAGGACGTCACCGAGGCGATGGATTCGCCAGCGATCGACATTTCAGAAGCGGACATGGCGGCGGCCGCGGACAAGGCAAAGGCTGCGACGATCGCAGCTCTCAAACGAAAACTCATTTCAGCTCAAAAACAAGCGGTTCTTGGCCGGGGCGTCGTCTATTGTAACCCTATTGTCGCGACGACCGGCCGCCTCCCGTCTGCGTGTTTACCAGACCCGCCCCCCATGGACGAAACGGCAACCTGCGCAATGGCGTCGCGCGCCTCTGCCCGGACCATGACGGCCTGTCAACGATCAGCAAATTGTTTCAGCGGCGAACCGTTCCGCTTGCGCGACATCGAGTTCGACTACCCACAGGTCCGGGTCAGACCTGCGGCGGCGCTCGATATAAGCCGATAGCGCTTCGGGCCCTTCCACCGGGGCGGGACCACAACGCATTAACGCATATCCGCCATCAAGGTTCGGCACTCGTTCAAAAAGTCCTGCTTCCCGTCCGCGTTCCACCGCCTGGACAAGGATGACGCCGCTTATCTCATCGCCTTTGACAAGAATGGTGGCGAATCCGCCCGCCTCCACGACTCGCCGTCGCAGCGCTCCGACCAGCATCGCGCTGGTCAGGCGGGGATCAGGCGGCATAGCCGGGAAGCGAGGACAAGGGGAATTGCGAGCGCATGAAGGTGCCCGTTCCCCGACCGACCTCTTCTCCGTCCGAACCGATCAGGCTCGCTTCGGCGACATAGACCCGTCGCTTGCCGCTGATCCAGCGCCCCTCCGCGCGTATCCGTCCCGGCCCGATCGGGCGGGTGAACAGCAGGTTGAAGGCGGTCGTCAGCAGGAAGCGATCGCTGACCAGACTGTTGGCCGCGTAGAAGGCGGCATCGTCCAGCATCTTGAAATAGACGGTGCCATGCACTGCGCCGGCTGCGTGGAACTGGCTTTCATCGACATCGAAGTCGATGCGGGACCGGCCTGCTTCGGTGATGACGAGATCGGATCGAAACAGGCGGTTGATCGGCGCGGAACGATAAAGCTGCTCCAGCGCGCGAAAATGCGCGGCTTCCCCGCTCGGATTTTCAGGCTGCGTCACGCGTCCCGCTGCCTGCAAGGAGCGCATAAAGCGCTTCGGCCGAACTAGCGCCCCGCAGGCGCGCCACATTATGATCGTCACGCAGGTAACGCGACACGCGCGCCAGAGTCTTTAGATGCTCGGCGCCGCTGTCCACCGGCGAAAGCAGAGCGAAGATAATATCGACCGGCGCCTCGTCCACGGCATCGAACGGCATGGCGGGGTCGGCCAGAATGACCAGGGCACACATGCGGGCCAATCCGGGGATCTTGGCATGCGGAATGGCGACGCCGCCGCCAAATCCCGTCGACCCAAGCCGCTCGCGGTCGAACAGCGCCTCGGCTACGATCGCAGCATCAAGGCCATAGGCATCCGCTGCGAGCGCCGCGATTTTCTGAAACAGCTGTTTCTTGCCATTGATCGCGAGCCGCGCGGCCAGCGCGTCGGGCGAGACGATATCGTTGAACTGTACCATGACCATTCCGAACCAGCCGAGCCGCGCTCAGCCAGGGGGAAGATTATGCGCGTATGCTCGGGGACTGTGAAGCCCGGCCCCATAAGCCGCCCGACCCGGAAGGTCAACAGCAGCGGGGCCGGGCGCAAGGGGTCAGGCGCGGGGCTCAACCCAGCCAATCGTCCCATCCTGGCGACGATAGACCATATTATAGGTCGATGTGCCCGCATTCATGAAAAGCAGGGCATTGGTGTTGCGCAGATCAAGCATCATCACCGCATCCGATACGCTCGCCTCTGGGATGTCGACGCGCGTTTCCGCGACGATCAGGGGCGCGTCATCGGGTTCTTCCTCTTCGCGGCCGCCGGCAAAGATGGTGTAGCCTGCGCCATCGACATCATCCAGGCTAAAGCCGTTGGCGCGCTGCGCTTCAGCGGCTGCGGCCTGCTGGCTGCGGTCCTTCAGACGGCGCATATAGCGGCGCAGCTGCTTTTCTATCCGCTCTGCCGCCTGGTCGAAGGCCGGATGCGCCTCCTGCGCTTCGCCCGCGCCCTTGAGGATAAGACCGGTCATGACATGACAGACGATGTCGCAATGAAAAGCGCCGTGCGGCGCGCCGCGGAAGGTGACCTGGGCGGAAATCGTGCGGGAAAAATATTTCTCGGCCATCGCCTCGAGCCGATCCCAGACATGCTGCTTGAGCGCGTCGCCCGTTTCGACCTGATGCCCGGAAACACGAATATCCATATGCCTTCTCCTTATTCTTGCCGAACCGCCGGGAGGGCGGCCGGGTTGGCGTGAAGGCACAGGTCCTTGATGGGCCTATGCCTCCTCCAGCCAGAGCGGCCTGTCCAGCGTCGCGACGAACGCGGCGTGCCGTTCCAGCTCCTGCGCGCTCGCCATGAAGACGCGCGCAGGACGAACAGGGCGAACAACGGGACTTTCCGTCAGTTCCACCCTGACGATCTCTTTTGCCTCCTCCTGTGCCAGACCCAGGCCGATCTGACGGCCGCCGGTCAGTTCGATATAGAGTTGCGCCAGCAATTCCGCGTCCAGCAGCGCGCCATGCTTGACGCGATGGCTGCGATCGATGCCGTAGCGGGTGCAGAGCGCGTCCAGACTGTGTTTGGCGCCTGGATGGAGTTGACGGGCAATCGCGACGGTGTC
This sequence comes from Sphingomonas sp. SKA58, assembly GCF_000153545.1. Lineage (NCBI taxonomy): Bacteria > Pseudomonadati > Pseudomonadota > Alphaproteobacteria > Sphingomonadales > Sphingomonadaceae > Sphingomonas > Sphingomonas sp. SKA58. The sequence goes on along the minus strand of NZ_CH959307.1, from coordinate 1,156,953 downwards.
GATCATGCGGTGCATGCCGACTTGCGGATGGCCGCATAATGTCAGTTCATGGTTGAGGAATCCGAAGTCGAAGCGCGCATTGTGCGCGACCAGCGGACTGTCCTCCAGAAAATCGAGCAGTTCCAGCGCGCCCAGTGAAAAGACCGGATGCTTGGCCAGGAAATCGGCGGACAGGCCATGCACGGCAAAGGCGGCCGCCGGCATATCGCGTTCGGGGTGATAATAAGCGTGGAACGTGCGTCCGGTGGGCACCCGATTGACCAGTTCGATACAGCCAATCTCCACCATCCGGTCGCCGGATGCAGGGTCGAACCCTGTCGTTTCGGTATCGAAAATAATCTCGCGCATCGCCCTCGCAATCGACTCTGTGGGCTAACCCTTATCTGCCTGTCTGGCGGCCAAGGCAAGCGACCAGACGGCGAACCTGTGCGGCCGTTTCGGCTAAGCTCGTACCCGTATTGATGATATAGTCAGCCCGCGTCCGCTTTACAGCATCGGGAGTTTGCAGGTTGACGATCTGCCGGAATTTGGACGCCGTCATTCCGGGCCGGGCGAGCACGCGTCGACGCTGCTTCCACGCCGGTGCGGTAACGACAATCACGCCGTTCAGCCGCCTTTCGCCACGGGTTTCGAACAGCAACGGTATGTCGAGGATGACGAAAGCGCGGGCGCGGTGGCGTTTCAGGAACCGCTTGCGCCGGTCGTGGACGGCCGGATGGACGATCGCCTCCAGCGCCTTGCGCGCTTGCGGATCGCCGAAGACGGCAGCGCCCAGCCTGGCACGATTCACGCCCTTGGGACCCGTGGTTCCGGGAAATCGGGCTTCGATAGCGGGAAGCAAGGGGCCGTCCGGGCCTTGCAACCGGTGCACCTCCGCGTCGGCATCGAATACCGGCACCCCGGCCCGGCGGAACATGGCCGCGACGGTCGATTTGCCCATGCCGATCGAGCCGGTCAGGCCATAGACCTTCATGACTGGGCGGCGAGGAGCCGTTCGCGCAATTCCCCGTCCAGTTCGCGAGGCGGCTGCGCGTCGAAGAATATGTCGAAGGCCAGCGCCGCCTGCCCGATCAGCATTTCAAGGCCATCAAGCGTCCGCAAACCCCGCGCGCGCGCAGCTTTGAGCAAGCCGGTTTCCAACGGGGCATAGACGATGTCGTAGACGATCGCCTTTTCGGGCAACGGCGTCAGGTCAAGATCTAGCGCGGGCTGCCCGACCATGCCGAGCGAGGTTGAATTGACCAGCAGGTCAGCGGCCGGCAGCGCGTCGGCCATGCCAAGCACCCTGCCCTTAACCCTGGCGCGATCAAGCAGCGCCTGACCCTTGGCGGCGTCGCGCGCCATGATGCTGATGTCGGGAACCCCCAGGCTGGCCAGCGCGAAGAGGATCGCCCGCGCCGCGCCGCCTGACCCGATAATGACGGCGCTCTGGCCCTGCCAGCCGTCGCGCAGCAATGGCTGGAGGAAACCGCCCGCGTCGGTGTTGGTGCCGATCAACGGTCCGCCGGTTTCCGAGGCAATGGTGTTGACCGCCCCGATCCGGTCGCGCACGCCGCCCGGATCATCGACATAATCGAGTACTGCGATTTTATGCGGAATGGTGACATTGCAGCCGAGCCAGTCCGGGTCGGCGCGTCGCTGAAGGAAATAGGTGCTGAGGCCATCGGCTGTCACGTGCGTCTTGCGATATTCCGCCTCAATATTGAGGGCCTCAAGCCAGAAATTATGGATGAGGGGCGACTGGCTGTGCGCGATCGGATCGCCGATTACCTCGGCATAGGGAAGTTTGTCGGTCATGCTTTCAGAACGCCACGCACGCGCAGAAAGTCAAGCAGGGGAAGAAGCGGCAGGCCCTGGATCGCGAACTGGCTGCCTTCAATCTGGCTGAAGAGCTGCGCGCCTGGTCCTTCGATCCGATAACAGCCTACGCACCAGCGGCATTCGTCCCAGTCGCTGTCCAGATAGGTAGTAATAAAGTTTTCCGACAACGGCCGCATGGCCATGCGCACCCGCTCGACATGCCGCCAGATCGGCTCACCGTTCAGCACGATCACCGCAGCGCTGTGAAGATGATGCACGCGGCCCGAAAGCTGGCGCAGGATGCGTTCGGCATCCGCTCGGTCGGTCGCCTTGTCGATCATCTCGCCCCGTTCCGCGCCGTCGCTGATGCTGAGTGTCTGATCACAGCCCAGCACCAGCGCGCCGGGCACGCGGCGCGACACCTTCAGCGCCTTGAGTTCCGCCAGGGCATCGGCGAGCGCGCGGGCGTCCAGCCCGTCGGCGCGCAGCGCCGCCTTGGCGGCATCTTCGTCCACGCCGGGGGATAGCGCCTCGAAGGGCACCTGCGCCGCCGTCAGCAGCGCCCGGCGGCTGGCGCTTTGCGAGGCAAGGACGATCATGCGCCGTCTCCCTCCGCGAGCACTCGGTCGTTGAAGAGGTTGATGATCGCCGCGGCGGCTTCCTCGATCGACCGCCGCGTCATGTCGATGACGGGCCAGCCATGGTCAGCGAACATGCGCCTGGCAAAGGCCAGTTCATCCTGCACCTTGTCGATATCGACATAAGCGGTTTCAGGCGCCTGGTTGAGCGAGAGCAACCGGTTACGTCGAATCTGGATCAACCGTTCGGGACTGACGGTCAGCCCCACGACCATGGGATGACGCAGAGTGTAGAGACTGCGCGGCGGCGGCGATTCCGGTACGAGCGGGATATTGGCGGTCTTGTAGCCGCGATTGGCGAGATAGATGGAGGTTGGCGTTTTGGACGCACGCGAAACGCCCGCCAGGACGATATCGGCCTCCTCCCAATTCTCATGGCCAACGCCGTCATCATGCGCGATGGTGAATTGGATCGCCTCGATCCGCGCGAAATAGGCTTCGTCCAATATATGTTTGCGGCCTGGCCGAGTGCGGGTTTCCTGCCCCAATATGTTGGAGAGGGCGTCTGCCACGCTGTCGAGCGCAGCGACATGCGGCAGACCCAGCGCGCGACAGCGAGTTTCCAGCCGCCGCCGCAGCATATGGTTCGTCAGCGTAAACAGCACGAGGCCCGGATTGGCGGCGATATCCTCCATGATCCGGTCAAGATGGACTTCCGACCGCACCATCGGCCAGAAATGGCGGATCGCCTCGACATTTTCGAACAGGCCGATCGCCGCCTTGGCAATATTTTCAAGCGTTTCCCCGGTGGAATCTGACAGAAGGTGGAGGTGGATACGCGCCATGTGCCCATCTGTGTGGAAGGGCTGTGGATAAAGCAAGGGAGGAATCAGTGGATGAAATCGCGGTTTTGGTCCCTCCCCACTGACCGGACTCTTATCCACACCCCTCCCACAGGCGCTGGATTTCATCCACAGCCTGTGGATAGCGGGGGCAGATTGCCTGACTCGGACGCGATTGCGTCAATCGCCAGAGTCAATCTGTTGGCAATTCCGGGCACAGCGCATTAACCCCGCTGCCAACGCACCAACATCTGCATCATCCTTTTTGAATCTTAATTAAGTGAGAGTCTGATGAGCCTGAACGGCCCGGCCCATGGCGCCGACAAGAAACTTCTGGGCGTGCTCCGGGGTGAACGTCCGGCAGTGCCGCCAGTCTGGCTGATGCGCCAGGCAGGCCGCTATCTACCGGAATATCGCGAGTTGCGTGCCGATAAGGGCGGCTTTCTGGAACTGGTCTATGACAGCGCCGCCGCGGCGGAAGTGACGCTGCAACCGTTGCGCCGGTTCGGCTTTGACGGAGCGATCCTGTTTTCTGACATCCTGATCGTGCCCTATGCCATGGGGCAGGATTTGTGGTTCGAGGCCGGCGAAGGCCCACGCCTCGCGCCGATCCTGGCGGAGACGGACCTGTCGGCGCTGACGCCCGAATGGTCGCGTTTTGACGCCGTCTATGACACGGTGCGCCGCGTGAAGGCCGCGCTGAACCCCAATGTCACCTTTCTGGGCTTTGCGGGAAGTCCCTGGACGATCGCGACCTATATGGTGGCGGGCCAGGGCAGCAAGGATCATGGCGCGGCGCGGCGCATGGCCTATTGCGAGCCCGATCGCTTCGCCGCGCTGATCGACGCGATCATTGACGCCACCGTCACTTATCTGAGCGGCCAGATCGCGACCGGGGTCGAGGCCGTACAATTATTCGATAGCTGGTCCGGCAGCCTGGCGCCGATCCAGTTCGAACGCTGGGTGATCGACCCCAACCGCCGCATCGTCGCGGCGCTGAAAGAACGCCATCCCGATGTTCCGGTCATCGGCTTTCCCAAGGGGGCGGGCGCGAAGCTGGCCGATTATGCGGTGCAAACCGGCGTCGATGCTGTTGGCGTGGACGAAACGATCGATCCGCATTGGGCGCATGGCGCCTTACCGGCGGGCATGCCGGTGCAGGGCAATCTCGATCCCCTGGCGCTGATTGCTGGCGGGCGCGCGGTGGAGGAAGCGGTGGACGCGATCCGCGCCGCCTTTGCCGATCGCCCGCATATCTTCAACCTTGGCCATGGGATTTTGCCCGACACGCCCATTGCGCATGTCGAGGCGCTTCTTAGCTATGTGCGACAGCAAGGAGATTGCAGCTGATGGCCTATCTTGGCGCCGCTTATCTGTGGGTGAAGGCCGCCCATCTGATCTTCGTCATCTTCCTGATGGCGGGCTTGTTCATGATGCCGCGCTTCTTCGTCTATCATCAGGAAACCGTGCCGGGATCGCCCGAAGACCAGCGCTGGATCGAACGCGAAGGCCGCTTGCTCAAGATCATCCTCAATCCCTCGCTGGTGCTGGTCTGGGTGCTGGGGTTGATGCTGATGGTGGAAATTGGTGCGTGGCAGTTCGGCTGGTTCCACCTCAAGCTGCTCTTCGTGCTGGGTTTGACCGGCTATCATGGCTGGATCGCGAGCTACACGAAGAAGCTGGCCAAGGGGCAGCGGCCGCTTGGCGACCGGCAGTTGCGGTTGCTGAACGAAATTCCGGGGATCGCGGCGGCCGTGATCGTGATCGCGGTGATCGTGAAACCCTTCTGATCCCCCTGCTTGCGTTTAGGCAGGATCGACTGCGATATTGTCGATAAGGCGCGTGGAGCCCAGTTTCGCCGCGCCGAGCAGCCGCGCCGGCCGATCAAGCCTATGTATCGGCTCGAGCGTTGTCGCGTCGCACAGGGTTATATAGTCGATCGGGCCAAAACCATGGGCCGACAGCGTCGCTATCGCCTGCGCCAGCGCGCCATCGACTGGATCGCCGCGTTCGATCTGCCGCTTGGCTTCGCCCAGCGCGCGCGGCAGCGCCAACGCCTTTTTGCGTTCGTCTTCGGTCAGATAGGCATTGCGCGACGACAGGGCGAGGCCGTCCTCGGCCCGCTGCGTCGGCAGGCCGACAATCTCGATAGGCAGGTCAAGGTCGGCCACGAAACGGCGGATGACGGCAAGCTGCTGATAATCTTTTTCACCAAAGATCGCGACATCGGGCCGGACCTGGTTGAACAATTTGGTCACGACCGTGGCGACGCCGTCGAAATGACCGGGCCGCGCTGCGCCATCCAGTCCTTCGCTGATGCCGGACACGCTGATATTGGTGGCAAATCCGGCGGGATACATGACGTCGACGCTCGGCGCCCAGAGAATGGCAACGCCGGCTGCCTGAAGCAACTGCGCGTCCTTGGCTTCGCGCCTTGGATAGGCGTCCAGATCCTCGTTCGGGCCGAATTGCCGAGGGTTGACGAAGATCGACACGACGACATGGCGTCCGTGGCGGCGCGCTTCCTCCACCAGGGCCATATGCCCGTCATGCAGCGCGCCCATGGTGGGCACCAGAGCGATCGGCCGTCCGTCGCTGCGCAGGGCATCGACAGCGGCGCGGAGGGCGGGCAGGTCACGCAGCGTTTGCACGGGAGGATGGGCTCCGATAAGGGCGAGGAAATAATGGCGTCCTGCTATGCCGGTGCCGGCGCGAGCGTCAATCATCATTGCGACAGTCAACGGGGTTATCAGGGGCAATGGGCAATCCTCAGCCGCATCTCATCATCTTCGCCAATGAAAAGGGCGGTACGGGCAAATCGACGACGGCCGTTCATACCGCCATCGCGCTCAGCGCCCTGGGGCACCAGGTTGGCCTTATCGACCTCGATCCGCGGCAACGGACGGTCACCCGCTATATGGAAAACCGCGTTGAAACCGCACGCCGCCGCGGCATTGACCTGCCAGTGCCCGATTTTTCGGTCTTTACCGGCGACAGCACCGACGCGCTGGACGATCAGGTGGTGGAGATGGCGCAGGGCAAGGATTTCCTGGTCGTCGATACGCCGGGACGCGACGATGTCTTCGCGCGCCATCTGGCGCCCCACGCCAACACGTTGGTGACGCCGATGAACGACAGTTTCGTTGATTTCGACCTCATCGGTCAGGTCGATCCTGAAACCTTCAAGGTGCGGCGCCTATCCTTCTATTCGGAACTGATCTTTGACGCGCGCAAGACGCGGGCAAAGGTGGACGGGGTCACGATCGATTGGGTGGTGCTACGCAACCGCGTCCAGCATCATGATGCGCGCAACAAGAAGCGGGTGGGCGATGCACTGATGGAATTGTCGCGCCGGGTCGGTTTCCGGGTCATCCCCGGTCTGTCGGAACGCGTGATCTTTCGCGAGCTTTTCCCGTCAGGCCTGACCCTGCTGGACAAGGGGCATCTGGGCGAACTGGGTGTCAGCCACATCGCCGCGCGACAGGAATTGCGGGAGATGGTTGCAGGATTTGCCCTACCGACGCAGGGTGGGACCGCGTCGGTAGACCTGCTTGGCGTTGCCTGATGGGCGTTTTGACGCTGCTGATCGCAGCACTCGCCATCTGGCTGATCTGGACCGGCAAGCTGCAACGCATGACCGCGAAGGACGGGATTGCCCTGGGCGCAGCGCTGGTGGGGGCGGTGCTGGCGGCAAAGGGCAAGCCAGTGATCGGCGCGCCGCTGCTGATCAGCGTCGCGCTGTTCTTCGCGCAACAGGGGCAGGCGCGCGCGCGGCGGCGCAAACGGGCGATCCCTCCTGCCCCGACGGCTGATCACGCCGACATTGCGCGCGCACGCGCGCTACTTGGGCTTGGCCCGGATGCCGATGCCGATGCGATCCGCGCGGCGCATCGGCGCCTGATCGCGTCTGTTCATCCCGACAAGGGTGGGACAGAGGCGCTGGCGGCGCAGATCAATGCCGCGCGCGATCTGCTGCTGCAGGAGCGGGCAGGGCGGTGAGCCATCGCTTCGATCCCACGCTGCTGCGCGACTATGACCTGCGCGGCACGGTGGGACGAACATTGCATGAGGCCGACGCCTGGGCGCTGGGGCGTAGTTTCGGGACGATCGTCGCGCGCAGCGGCGGGCGGCGCGTCGCGGTGGGCTATGACGGGCGGTTGAGTTCCCCGATGCTGGAGGCGGCTCTGGTCGACGGTCTGGTTACGACCGGAATCGATGTGGCGCGTATCGGCCTGGGGCCGACGCCGATGCTATATCATGCCGAATATACGGGCGATGTGGATGGCGGCATTCAGATAACCGGCAGCCATAATCCCGCCGATCAGAATGGCTTCAAGCTGGTGAAGGGGCATGCACCTTTTTTCGGGGCTGAGATACAGGCGTTGGGCGCTCTGGCTGCGGCGGAGGACTGGGATGAGGGCGTGGGCTGCGTTCAAAGCCATCCTGTTCTGGACGCTTACGTCGCGCGACTGATGCAGGGCTTTGACGGTCCGGCGTGCCGTGTCGGTTGGGATGCGGGCAACGGCGCGGCCGGGCCGGCGGTGGAGCGCCTGACGCAGCTGCTCCCTGGTGAGCATCATCTGCTCTTTACCGATATAGACGGTCAATTTCCCCATCATCATCCCGATCCCAGCAAGGATGCTAATCTGGCTGACCTGCGCGCGTTGGTCCTGGATAAGCAGCTCGATTTCGGCGTGGCTTTCGATGGGGATGGCGACCGGATCGGCGTGATCGACGGACAGGGCCGTGCGATTCCCGGCGATCAGTTGCTTGGCCTGTTCGCCGAAGAGGTGGTCAAAGCGCGGCCTGGCGCGCCGATCGTGGCCGACGTCAAGACCAGCCAGACCGTGTTCGACCGGATCGCCGCGCTGGGTGGCCAACCCATGATGTGGAAGAGCGGGCATAGCCATATCAAGTCCAGAATGAAGCAGATTGGCAGCCCGCTGGGCGGGGAAACGACAGGGCATCTTTTCTTCGCCGACGATTATCCCGGTTATGACGACGGACTTTATGCCGCCGTCCGACTGATCCGCGCCGTTGGCGGATTGGGGCGGAGCGTGACCGATATGGTTGAAGGCTTGCCCCGAAGCATCATCACGCCGGAAATCCGCATATCGGTGCCGGAAGCGCGCAAATTTACGGTGGTGGATGAGGTGCGCGGACGGCTGGAGGCCAAGGGTGCCGACCTTAATCTGGTTGATGGCGTACGCGTGCGCGAACCGCTGGGATGGTGGCTTCTGCGAGCGTCCCACACGGAAGCAGCGCTGGTGGTCCGGGCAGAGGCCACGGACGAATCTGTTTTGGCCGATATGCTCATGATCCTCGATTCGCAGCTGGAAAAGTCCGGGATCCACAGGAATCCGGCCGGGGAAGGATGAGGGGGGTGTATCCCAACGGCAGAATGATGCAGGTCTTAACGCGACTTTCCCCTAGGGAAAGGAGGCAAAAATCATCCAGTTGCAGAAAATGCAATCATCGATGATCCATTCGCATTTGCGATAATCCGTGCTGCACCGCAAACAGAACAGGCCTTTCAGGCATCCTCTCCTAAAACTTCAAGGCCGCCTTTCCGGGCGGCTTTTTTTTGCCTTCGTTGCCGGGCTTCATCGTCTGGCAGCCGTAGCGTCAGTGAGGTGCGCGCCTGCGCGACCACCTGCAAAAGTGCGATGAACGACGGCGCATATACTGGAAATTCACGACATCTTTGGTAAGTCGCCTGCGTCATAAGCCCGGTTCGCGCGTTGCAGCCAGCGTCCGCCCGGGACCGAAGAAGAGTCGCCAACAATTAGAGGATGCACCCCATGTCTTTAAACCGCCGTCTGCCTTGGTCCCTTCTTGCAACCGCCGCACTCGCTTTGCCGGTGCCCGCGCTCGCCGGCGGTTTCTACCTGCAGGAACAGTCGCCGATCGAGATTGGCCGCGCGCTTTCGGGCGGCGCTGCGGCCGGGGACGACCCGTCCACCATCTATTTCAATCCCGCGGCGATGACGGAACTTCAGGGCGTGCAGCTGTCGGCTGGCGCATCGGCGCTGATGGCGTCGGCGCATCAGACCAATCGTGGCAGCTATCGTTCGGTCCCCGGATCGACAGTGCGCGTGCCCGTGACGGGCGGCGATGGTGGCAATCCGTTCGAGAGCGTGATCCCGGTGCCGAGCTTCTATGCCAGCGCGCAGGTGACCGACAAGCTGTGGCTGGGCCTGGGCGTGAACGCGCCCTTTGGCCTGAAACTGGAATATGACGATGACTTCTTCGGGCGTTATGATTCGCTCTACACCAACCTCAAAACCTATAATATCCAGCCTTCGGCCGCCTATAAGCTGACTGACAATCTGTCGATCGGCGGCGGCGTGGACGTGCAATATGTGAAGGCGACGCTGACCAACGCGCTGCCGCAGGTGTCGCCGCTTGTCCCGACGGATGGTTTCACCAGCCTGAAGGGCGATGACTGGACGGTGGGCTGGAATGCGGGCCTGTTCTATACCACGGGCGACACGAACTTCGGTGTGCATTATCGGTCGGGCATCAGTCACAAGCTGCAGGGTACGCAGATCATTTCGGGCGTGGCCGCGCCGCTGACGGCCGCCAATGGTGAATTTGCCGCGACGGCTCCGCTCGATCTGCCTGATATCGTTACCGTCAGCATGATGCATCGCCTGACGCCGCAACTGCGCGCGATGATTACCGGCAAATGGTATAACTGGTCGAAGTTCAAGGGCATTGCGGTCACGTCCGCCGCTGGTACAACCAACAAGGAACTGGATTACAGGGACAGTTACTCAGTCAGCGTCGGTGGTGAATATGATGTCAGTCCCGCGCTGACGCTGCGGGCTGGCACGATGTTCGACCGCACGCCCACCAATCCGCAATATCTGACCACCCGCGTGCCCGACGGCGATCGCGTCTGGCTGACCGGCGGTGCGACCTGGAACGTGTCGCAGATGATGGCGCTCAACCTCAGCTACGCACACACCTTCGTCGAGAAGGCGAATATCATCCGTCCCGACAGCTATTTCCCGGCGCCCGCCACCGTCACCGCAACCACCCTGGCGCAGACCAGTGGCAACGCCGACCAGGTCGCAGCGTCGCTGACCGTCCGCTTCTGATCAGGCGTTCGTTTCTGCGCGTCTGCGGTTTCAACCCGCCGCGCGAATGACTATAGGGGCTTCGTAACCACGGAGCCCCTTTTTCATGTCTGACCATAATCCCGGCCTGCGTCCCTGGCGCGATATCGCCCGCCGCCAATGCCGGCAGATCATGGTCGGCAATGTTCCCGTGGGGGGCGATGCGCCGGTCAGCGTCCAGACGATGACCAACACGCCCACGCACGACGTCAAGGCGACGATCGACCAGATTCGCCGCTGCGAGGAGGTGGGCGTGGATATCATCCGCGTGTCCTGCCCTGACGAGGCATCGACCGCCGCCTTGAAGCAGATCGTCCGCGCCGCCCGCGTGCCGATCGTTGCGGACATCCATTTTCATTATAAGCGTGCGCTGGAGGCGGCGGACGCGGGTGCGGCGTGCCTGCGCATCAACCCCGGCAACATCGGCAGCGAAGCGCGGGTCAAGGAAGTGGTGGATGCGGCCAAGGCGAATGGCTGCTCTATCCGCATCGGCGTCAACGCTGGCTCCCTTGAAAAAGACCTGCTGGAAAAATATGGCGAGCCCTGCCCCGAGGCATTGGTCGAAAGCGCGCTCGACCATATCAAGCTGCTTCAGGATCAGGATTTCCACGACTATAAGGTCGCGGTGAAGGCGAGCGACGTGTTCCTTGCCGTCGCCGCCTATATGCAGCTGGCCGAGGCGGTCGATTGTCCGTTGCATCTGGGCATTACCGAAGCGGGTGGGCTGATCGGCGGCACGGTCAAGAGCGCGATCGGCATCGGCAATCTGCTCTGGGCCGGCATCGGCGACACCATCCGCGTGTCCCTGTCCGCCGAACCGGAAGAGGAAGTGCGGGTCGGCTACGAGATATTAAAGTCGCTCGGTATCCGTACCCGCGGGGTCAAGGTGATTTCCTGCCCATCCTGCGCGCGGCAGGGATTTGACGTGATCCGCACGGTGCAGGCGCTGGAGGAGAGGCTCCAGCATATCCACACGCCCTTGTCGCTCTCGGTCCTGGGCTGCGTCGTCAACGGCCCGGGTGAAGCGCGTGAAACCGACATCGGCCTGACCGGCGGCGGCGCGGGCAAGCATATGGTCTATCTGTCGGGTGTTACCGATCATACGGTTCAGGACGCCGATATGGTCGACCATATCGTTCGCCTGGTGGAGGCCAAGGCAGCCGAGATCGAGGCGGCGAAGCTGGAGGCCGAAAGCACCGACGCCGGCAAGATCGAAGCGGCGGAATAGGCAGCGCGCGACCATGGACGCCTCGCCGCGTGGCGTCGCGGCCCCCTTTGCCGTCTGCTGCCTGGGCGTCGCGCTGTTTTCAGTGATGGACGCAACGATGAAGGGGCTGGGGCTGGAGATAGGTCTCTACAATGCCCTTTTCTGGCGGGCGCTCGCGGGGACCATACTTGGTCTTATATTGATGCTGGGAACGCGGCAGCGTTGGCCCGGCGCGGCAGTGCTGCGGATCCATCTGCTGCGCGGCGTCGTCGTCGCCGCCATGGCGGCGTTGTTCTTCTGGGCCATCCTGCGCCTGCCGCTGGCCGAGGCGATCGCCCTGTCCTTCATCGCGCCGTTGATCGCCCTGTATCTGGCTGCATGGCTGCTTAAGGAAAGTGTCGGGCGGCGCGCGATCGGCGCATCGCTCCTGGGTCTGATTGGGGTCGCGGTCATCCTGTCGGGCCGGTTGCAGGGGCGCTATGAACCCGATGCGCTGATCGGGGCGCTGGCGGTATTGGGCTCGGCGGTCCTCTTCGCGTGGAACCTTATCATCCAGCGCAGGCAGGCGCAGCTCGCCTCCCCGATCGAGGTCGCCTTTTTCCAGCATCTCATCATGCTGGGCGTATTCACGCTGGCGGCGCCATTCTGGCTGATCGTGCCATCGCTGGATGCTGTCCCGCTGATAGTCCTTGCCGCGACCCTGGCCTTTACCTCGCTCGCGGCGCTGGCCTGGGCCTATGCGCGGGCGGAGGCACAGCGCCTGATCCCGGTGGAATATAGCGCGTTCATCTGGGCCGCGATCATCGGCTGGCTGGTATTTGGCGAACCCTTGACCATACCGACGCTGGCGGGCGCCTTGCTGATCATTGCCGGCTGCCTTATCGCGGCGCGCTCGAAACGGGCGGCAATCGCCCATGTGGAGGCAGGAACGGCATGAGCGCCATCATCATTCGCGCGGCACAGGCCGAAGACATCGATACGATACAGGCCTTCATTCGCGCGCTCGCCGATTATGAACGGCTGGCGCATGAGGTGAAGGCCGATCGCGAAACGCTTGGCCGCTATTTGTTCGGACCCCGCCCGATGGCTGAGGTACTGATTGCGGAGGCGGACGGGTCGGCGGTGGGCTTTGCCCTGTTCTTCCATAATTTCTCGACCTTCGAAGGACGACCCGGCCTGTATCTGGAGGACCTGTTCGTGCTGCCGGAGGCACGCGGGCTGGGCGCGGGCAAAGCGCTCCTGTCCCGCCTTGCAGCGCTCGCGATGGAACGCGACTGCGCGCGGTTGGAATGGTCGGTGCTCGACTGGAATGAACCGTCCATCGCTTTCTATCGAGCCTTGGGCGCGCGTGCGATGGACGAATGGACAGTGCAGCGGGTCGATGGGCAGGCGCTCGTCCGCTTGGCCGCGCTCCAGCCCTAGACCACGGATCGTTACGGTAGATCGACGGGGCGCGGACTTGACGCGGACTCCCCGCTCGGCGCATTGTGCCGAAACGGAACATTTGGGGGACATGGGTAAGTTATGGCCGTCGGCCGCACCGTCAAACGCACGCCGGAATGGCGTGAAATGCTCAAGCGCAGCCTGATACGCAGCGGCGCGCTGATCGGCGCGATCGCGCTGATGCTGGGAACCTTGTTCCTGGCACTGGCGCTGCTCAGCTATGCGCCGAGTGACCCGTCGATGAACACGGTGGCCGGCGATCATGTCGCCAACATCATGGCCTCGCCCGGAGCTTGGGCGGCCGATTTCCTGCTCTGGCTGCTGGGTGTGCCGGTAGCCTTGATCCTGCCGCTGATGGCGGTCACCGCTCGTCGCCTCTGGGGCGATCAGGACATGGCGGGGTGGAAGGGCCAGTTTGGCAAATGCCTTTTCGGCATCATTCTGGTCGGAATCGCCTTGGCATTGTTCCAGACCGACCCGCTGGTCGGCCTGCCCGCCGGCTGGGGCGGGGTGATCGGCCTGGTGACGGCCAAGGGGATTGGCAGCCTGCTGGTGCAGGCTCCCGCCGCCGCGCCGTGGATCAAGGGCGGCTTGATCGTCCTGGCACTGATCGTCGGCCTGTTCACCTGCTATCGCAGCCTGGCGCTGGAAAAGCCGATCATCGCGCTGCGCCGCCCTGCGTTGCCGAGGCTGAACCTGCCGCGTCCCAGGCTTGCGCTGGCGGGAAGCCCGGCCGCCGACGAACCCGTGTCGCAGGATGAGGAGGATGAGCGGATCATCGCGCCGCGCCGGCAGGTGTCGAATGAACCCAAACCGCCGATCACGATCCAGGCGCCCAAGCCGGCGCCGGTGCAGCGCGCCATGGCTCCCGTCAGCCAGGACGATCTGTTTGGCAACAGTTCGCTGCCGTCGCCCGATTTGCTCAACCCCATTCCTGCCAATCAGGGCGGCAAGATCGACAAGGCTGCGCTGGAGCGCAACGCTCGCCTGCTCGAATCCGTGCTCGACGACTTCCATGTTAAGGGCAACATCACCGAAGTGCGGCCCGGCCCGGTCGTCACCATGTATGAACTGGAGCCCGCGCCCGGCATCAAGGCGAGCCGCGTCATCGCGCTGGCGGACGATATCGCGCGCAACATGTCGGCGCTGTCGGCTCGCGTGGCCACGATTCCCGGACGCACCGTCATCGGCATCGAACTGCCCAATGCCAATCGCGAGGGCGTGTCCTTCCGCGAACTCATCACCAGCGAGCAATTCGGGCAGGAAGCGACTTTGCCCATCATCCTGGGCAAGAATATCTCGGGCGAGCCGATCATCGCGGACCTGGCGCCCATGCCGCACCTGCTGATCGCGGGGACGACCGGGTCGGGCAAGTCGGTGGGCTTGAACGCGATGATCCTGTCGTTGCTCTATCGCATGACACCCGATCAGTTGCGCCTGATCATGATCGACCCAAAGATGCTGGAACTGTCGACCTATGACGACATCCCACATCTCCTTTCGCCGGTCGTGACCGAACCCAACAAGGCCATCCGTGCCTTGAAATGGGCTGTCGAGCAGATGGAGGATCGCTATCGTATGATGGCGTCAATCTCCGTGCGCAACCTTGCCAACTATAATGAGAAGGTGCGCGCCGCCAAGGCGAAGGGCAAGCCGCTTGGCCGCCGCGTCCAGACCGGCTATGATCCCGAAACCGGCAAGCCGATCTATGAGGAGGAACAGCTCGATTTCCAGCCGCTGCCGCAGATCGTGGTGGTGGTGGACGAGTTGGCCGACCTCATGATGACGGCGGGCAAGGAGGTCGAATTCCTGATCCAGCGACTGGCGCAGAAGGCGCGGGCGGCGGGTATCCACCTCATTCTTGCAACGCAGCGCCCCTCGGTCGACGTCATCACCGGCGTCATCAAGGCGAACCTGCCGACCCGCATCAGTTTCTTCGTCACCTCCAAGATCGACAGCCGCACGATCCTGGGCGAACAGGGCGCTGAACAGCTGCTGGGCAAGGGCGACATGCTCTATATGCATGGCGGTAAGGGGCTGACCCGCGTCCATGGTCCCTTCGTGTCAGATGACGAAGTGCGCATGGTCGCCGACCATTGGCGCGCGCAGGGCCAGCCAGACTATATCTCCGCCGTCACCGAGGAGCCGGAGGAAGGCAGCTTCGCGCTTGATGGCGTCGATCTGGGCGATGACAGCCCCGACGCACAGCTGTTCCGCAAGGCGTGTCAGCTGGTGTTCGAAAATCAGAAGGCCTCGACCAGCTGGCTCCAGCGGCAATTGCGCGTTGGCTACAACAGCGCGGCGCGCCTGATCGAGCGGATGGAGGAGGAAGGGCTGGTCGGCCCGCCCAACCATGTCGGCCGCCGCGAAGTGCTGCGCGACGAAAATGGCAATCCCATCTGAGGCGGTTGCAGGGCGTGCAATCGTCATCGAATGCTTCGCATTTGAACGCAGGCGCGCGTAAAGGCATAGGGAAAAGGCCTTTCAGGCATCCTCTCCTAAAAACTTTCAGGGCTGGTCTTCGGACCGGCCCTTTTTTTCCGCCATTGGAGCGGCGGAAATTTGGCTTGCAGAAATCCTTGCAGTTTCGGAACGAGCGGGTTCACAGCGGGTTCAAGCCGCGCCTACTAGGCCATAAGGCCATAGGAACGAACCGGAGTTAGACGCCATGAAGCGCATCGTTGCGCCCCTTATGCTGGCCCTTGCCGCTGCGCCGCTGGTCGTGCCGACCCTGCCGGCCGCCGCGCAGCAGGGCGATGCCGACCTGTCGCGGGTCAATGCCTATATCCGCGCGGTCACGACCATGACCGCTGATTTCAGCCAGACCGACCGGAATGGTCAGACGCTGACCGGCAAGCTGACGCTGAAGCAACCTGGCAAGATCCGCTTTCAATATCAGAAGGGCGTTCCTTTGCTGATCGTGGGCGATGGCAAGGCGCTGACCGTCATCGACTATGAAGTGCGGCAGGTGCAGCGCTGGCCGATCGGAAATTCGCCGCTGGGTGCGCTGATTGATCCGAGCAAGGACCTGTCGAAATTCGGCAAGGTGATCCCGACCGATGATCCCTCGATCCTGTCGGTGCAGGCGCGCGATCCCAAGCGGCCGGAATTCGGCACCATCACCATGATTTTCAAGCGTGACGCGGCCAGCCCGGCTGGCCTTCAACTTTATGGCTGGGTAGCCCTCGATTCGCAGAATAACCGCACCGCCGTGCGCCTGACCAACCAACGCTATGGCGCGCCGGTGGAGGATTCCGCCTTTCGCTGGACCGATCCGCGCCCGCGCGGCAGGTCGGCCGGCGGCTGACCGGAGCATCGGGCGCGGTGGATGGAAAAACTTTTCAATCTGTTCATCTGCCGCTCATATCGGCAGCGCTAATCAGCATTTCACGGCGGAAGGCAAAACCGGGATTTCCCCCCTGTTACCCGGTCCCCATCTTTCGCCGCGAAGCGCTTCAAGGGCGCGATCGAGACCCCCGTTCCACGCCCCCGGAGCGGGGGTCTTACATTGTCCGGCATAAGCGCCGAAGTCCGCTGCTTGCGCAACGACCCGCGGCCTTTTAGGGCATCGTCATGGCCCAAACCCTTTCCATCTGTTCCTGGAACATCAACAGCGTTCGCGCCCGCATCGACATCGTCGAACAATTGCTGCGAGAGGAAACGCCCGACATCCTGTGCCTTCAGGAAACCAAGGTGGTGAATGAGACTTTCCCCACCGAGATGTTCCGGCGGCTGGGCTATGTCCATCAGGTGTTGAACGGCCAGCGCATGCATCATGGCGTCGCGATCCTGAGCAAGGTGCCGATCCATGAGGATGACCGGCTGGACTGGCAGGCCAATGGCGAGGCGCGCCATGTCGGCGTGCGACTGGACAATGGCGTGCGGATCGAAAATGTCTATGTGCCCGCCGGCGGCGATGTGCCCGATCGCACTGTGAATCCCAAATTCGGCCAGAAGCTGGATTTTCTGCAGCGGATGATCGAATGGTCGGCCGCTCTGGAGGACAAGCCCACCATCCTGACCGGCGATTTCAACATCGCGCCGCTGGAATGCGATGTGTGGAGCCATCGCCAGTTGCTTGACGTGGTCAGCCATACCCCGATCGAGTGCGAGATATTGGGCCGGTTGCAGGCGTCGAACGACTGGGTCGATATCGGCCGCCATTTCCATCCTGCACCCGCCCGGCTCTACACCTGGTGGAGCTATCGGGCGAAGGATTGGGCGGCGTCGGATCGCGGGCGGCGGTTGGACCATATGTGGATGACCCGCGACGTCGCGGAAAAAGCCGTCGGCCATCGCGTGATCGAACCGGCGCGCAGCTGGATCAAGCCGTCGGATCATATTCCGATCATCACGGACTTCGCCTTCTGATGGCAGGCAGCGTAGGGCGCAACGCCGCGCGCGCGATCGACGCGCTGCGCCGGGGCTGGCCGGTGCGGCTGGTCGCGGACGATGGCGCGATCCGGCTGATGGCGATTGAGGGTGCGGACGCCGTGACGCTGGCCGACTTCGATCCCGACGCCAAAGCCGACATTTTGATCTCCGCCGCCCGCGCCGAGACGCTCAACCTCGCCAACCAGCTGGCGGCCGCCGACCCCGAACGCCCAGTGCTGATCGCACGCACGCTCTGGATCGACGCCGACGTCGCGACCAGCATCGCCGATCCCGTGCTGGATCTGGGCTCGCCGCTCAAGGGACCTTTCCGGGCGCGGCCGCTCGTCAGCCCCCATGCCGCCCAGGCGGCGCTTCGGCTGGCGCGGCTTGCAGGTATTTTGCCGGCCTATTTTGTGAGCGCTGCTGACGGCGATGCGGAGGCGGAAGCAAGCGCTGATGATATCGCCGCCTATGACGACGCCATCCATCTGGCCATCGCGACACGCGCGCGTCTGCCGGTCTCGGCGAGCGAGACGGCGGAGATCGTCGCCTTCCGCAGTCCGGACGAGCCGCGCGAGCATGTCGCGCTGATCGTCGGCAAACGCGACAGTTCGCCTCCGGTCGTCCGCCTGCACAGCGAATGCCTGACCGGCGATGCGCTGGGCAGCCTGAAATGCGATTGCGGGCCACAATTGCATGAGGCGCTGCACAGGATCGCGGACGCGCCATGGGGCATCTTGCTCTATCTGCGGCAGGAAGGGCGTGGCATCGGTCTGGTCAACAAGCTTCGCGCCTATGCGATGCAGGATCAGGGGTTCGATACGGTCGACGCCAATGTGCGGCTGGGCTTTGCCATCGATGCGCGCGACTTTTCGGTCGCGGCGCGGATGCTCGACCTGCTGAATGTGGGTGCGGTGCGATTGCTGACCAATAATCCCAAAAAGGTAACGGGACTGGAGGCGGCGGGAATCACAGTAACCGAACGCCTGCCGATCATCCTGCCGACCAATCCGCACAACGAACGCTATCTGGCGACCAAGCGGGACCGGACCGGCCACCAGCTATGAGCGTAATCCGCGTCGATTGCGCCGCAGGGCGGCTTACCTTCGGCGAACTGGCGATGGACTGCACGATCGGGCGAGGCGGCGCCCGCCCAGCGGCCGACAAGCGGGAAGGGGATGGGTGCACGCCGGTCGGACTTTGGCCGATCCGGGGCGTGTTGCTGCGGCAGGGCAGGGTGGAGTCGAGCGATATCCATCTGCCCTGGCGCTGGATCCGCAAAAGCGACGGCTGGTCCGACGATAGTGCGGACCCCGCCTATAATCGTCCTGTCCGGTTGCCCCGCGCCTTTTCCGCAGAGAGCCTGATCCGCAGCGACGATGCCTATGATGTCATCATGGTGCTGGGCCATAATGACGCGCCGCCCGTCGCAGGGCAGGGGAGCGCCATTTTCTTCCACCTGTCGGAAGGCCGGCCGACCGCCGGATGCGTGGCGGTGGAACGGTCAGACATGCTGCGCCTGCTGCCGCTGTTGCGGCCCGGCGATAGGATGGACATCCGGCGCTAACGATCTTCCGCTTTGCCGTTGGGCCCTTATGCCCGTTGCAGCGCCTCGCCCACCTCGCCACCGGCCGCAGCCAGCAACCGGCGCTCAAGCGTCTGGAGCCGCGCCTTGCTCTCGATCTTTCCGCCGATCAGGTCGGTGATGTAGAAGGTGTCGACCGCGCGCTCGCCATAGGTGGCGACATGAGCGCTGTGGACGGTGACTTTCGACTGGAACAGCGCGTTGGCGAGGCTGAACAGCAGCGCTGGGCGATCGCGGGCATTGACCTCGATCACGGTGAAGCGGTTCGACGCCTTGTTGTCGATCAGCACATTGGGTTCGATGCGAAACGCCTCGGCGCGGGTGCGGGGCAGGGGGCGCGCCGCCAATTTGGTAATGAGGCGGTGTCGGTTCGAAAGGGAATCCTCGATCGCGCTGCGAATGCGCTTCAACTGCTCGGGGCTGTGAAACGCGCCGCCGAGCGGGTCCTGTACCAGGAAATTGTCGATGGCGACGCCGTCGCGCGTCGTATGGATGCGCGCGTCGATGATATTGCCGCCAGCCAGATGGATGGCGCCCGCGACACGATAGAAAAGACCCGGATGGTCGGCTGCATAGACCGTGACCAGCGTCGCGCCGCGTTGCGGATAATATTGCGCGGCGATCGACAGCGGCGAATCGCCCGATTCCAGGATATGCTGGACGTTATGGATCAGGATGTCTTCAGGCTCCGCGATCCAGTAGGATTCGGGCAGGCGGCTGCTGAGCGCGTCGAAAGTCTCCTCGCTCATGCCCAATGTCTGGCGCAGCATATCCTGTTTCGCGGCGACCCGTTCGCTACGGCCCTTCTGTTTGTGGCCAAGGCGAAGCACCTCCTCTGCCGATTCGTAGAGATCGCCGAGCAGTTGCCGTTTCCAACTGTTCCATACGCCCGGCCCCACCGCGCGAATATCGACGACGGTCAGGCATAGCAGCAGGCGCAGCCGCTCGGCGCTTTGCACGACCTCCACGAAATCGAGGATGGTCTTATAGTCGGCGAGATCGCGCTTGAAGGCGGTGGCCGACATGAGCAGATGATAGCGCACCAGCCAGGATACGGTCTCTGTCTCCGCCGCCGTCAGGCCAAGGCGCGGGCAGAGCGTGTCGGCGATGTCCGCGCCCAATATGCTGTGGTCGCCGCCCCGACCCTTGGCAATGTCATGCAGCAGCACCGCGACATAGAGGACGCGGCGCGACAGCAATTTGCCCATCAGGTCGGTAGCGAGCGGGTGGTCGGTGCCAAGCTCTCCCTTTTCGATGCGCGCGAGTAGGCCGACAGCGCGGATCGTATGTTCATCGACTGTGTAATGATGATACATGTCGAACTGCATTTGCGCGACGACGCGGCGAAAGTCGGGGATGAAGCGACCAAAAACCGTCGATTCATTCATCCAGCGCAGCACCGTTTCGGGATCGCGGGGCGACGTCAGCACGTCCATGAAAAAGCCGTTGGCGCGCGCGTCCTTGCGCACCTTGTTGGTGATAAGGCCAGCATCGCGGCTGGCGGCGCGCATGGCGCTGGGGTGAATCTGAAGCCCGTGCTTGTCCGCCAGCGCGAATATCTCCAGCAAACGCACCGGGTCCGCCTGGAAAAAATCGTCGCTCGGCAGGCTCAATCGCCCGCGATCCAGCACGAACCCTTCCAGCTTCTTGGGCCGGCGGAACAGGCTGGGGATATAGCGTCGACCCTTGGGGCCAAGCTGGTCGTCGAGATGCGCCAGAAAGACGGCGGTCAGGTCGCCGACCGTTTTGGCGTTCAGGAAATAATAGCGCATGAAGCGCTCCACGCCCGACCGACCGGCGCGGCCGGTGAAGTGCATCCGGGTCGCGGTTTCCAGTTGCAGGTCGAAGGTCAGCCGATCCTCGGCTCGGCCGGTAATGCTGTGGAGATGGCAGCGAACCGCCCAGAGGAAATCCTCCGCCTTCTGGAACTGGCGCAGTTCCGCTTGCGTCAGCAAACCCACGTCGACCAGTTCCGCGACCGAGCGGACGCGATTTACATATTTGCCGATCCAGAAGAGGGTGTGGAGGTCGCGCAGCCCGCCCTTGCCTTCCTTGACATTGGGTTCGACGACATAGCGGCTGTCGCCCATGCGCCGGTGCCGTTCGTCGCGTTCCTCCAGCTTTTCGGTGACGAAGGCGCGGGCATTGCCCTGCATCACTTCGGCGTCGAACCGGGTCGAACTTTCCTCATAAAGCGAGCGGTCGCCCCAGATATAGCGCGCTTCCAACAGGGCGGTGCGGACCGTCAGGTCGCTTTTGGCCATGCGGATCGTCTCATCGACCGACCGGCTGCTATGCCCGACCTTCAAGCCGAGGTCCCAGAGCGAATAGAGCATAGATTCGATCACCTGCTCGGTCCAGCCGGTCGGTTTCCAGGGGGTGATGAAGCCGATATCGACATCGCTGTGCGGCGCCATTTCGCCCCGGCCATAGCCGCCCACGGCGATCAGCGCGATCCGCTCGCCCGTGCTGCGATTGCCGGCTGGATAGAGGTGATGCGTCGTCGCGTCATAGAGCAAGCGCAGAATCTGGTCGATCAGGAAGGCAAAGGCGCTCACCGTTTCGCGTCCACGCGTCGGCCGCTCCTCCAATCGGCGCGCGACATCCGCCCGGCCATGGTCGAGCGCATCTTTGAGTTCCTGCACGATCAGGCCGCGCAGCCGCATGGGATCGCCGCGGTGCTCCAGCGCCAGGGCGTTGATCCGATCGGAAATGGCGCGCCGGTCGATGATCGCGCGACGCGATCCTAAGGCGGGAAACTGCATGACCATGCTGCGCTATCTAGTCGTGCTGCTCCTGCACGACCAGTTGTTTCAATCGATAGATGTGATCGAGCGCTTCACGCGGAGACAGGGCATCCGCATCGATTGCTTCGATCGCCTCGCGCAACGGGTCGACCGGCTCATCCTCCTGCGCCGCGGCCGCTGCGAACAGGGGCAGGTCGTCAAGGCCCGCCGCAATGCCGCCGGTCTTCGCCTTGCCTGCTTCCAGCCGCGCGAGAACATCCTTTGCCCGCTTGAGCACCGCGGGCGGCAGGCCGGCGAGCCGCGCAACCGCCAGGCCATAGCTGCGGTCGGCCGGCCCCTGCGCAAGTTCGTGCAGCAGGACGAGGTCGCCCTTCCACTCACGGGCGCGGACATGGTGCAGCGAGAGCGAGGGGAGAGTTTCCGCCAGCCGCGTCAATTCGTGATAATGAGTGGCGAAGAGGCAGCGGCACTGGTTGACCTCATGCACCGCCTCCACCACGGCCCAGGCCAGCGCTAGCCCGTCATAGGTCGATGTGCCGCGCCCGACTTCATCCAGAATGACGAAACTCCGCTCGGATGCCTGCGCCAGGATCGCGGCGGTCTCCACCATTTCGACCATGAAGGTGGACCGGCCCTTGGCGAGATTGTCCGATGCGCCAACACGGCTGAACAAGCGGTCGACCAATGTCATCGTCGCCGACTGGGCGGGGACATAGCCACCCGCCTGCGCCAATATCACGATCAGCGCATTTTGCCGCAGGAAGGTCGATTTGCCCCCCATATTGGGGCCTGTGACCAGCCACAGCCTATCGCTTTCGCCAAGCCGGCAATCATTGGCGACGAAGGGCTGGCCTTCCTTACGCAGCGCATCCTCCACGACCGGGTGGCGCCCGCCGACGATGTCGAGACATTGCCCCCCATGACCACCGACTCCATCGGCAGCGACGAAATGGGGCCGCTGCCATCCCCCCTCCGCCGCACGCTCGGCCAGCGCAGCGGCGACGTCGAGCCGAGCGAGCGCATCGGCCGCGCGGGCAATATCGGCCTTGCGATCGAGTACGGCGTTGGTGAGGTCCTCCAGATGCGCGGCTTCGGCGACCAGCGCATGCGCGCCGGCCTGGGCGACGCGCCCGGCTTCCTCATGCAGGTCCACCGAATTGAAACGCACCACGCCGGCCAGCGTCTGGCGATGGGTAAAGCCGCTGTCGGGCGCCATCAGCGCGTCGGCGGCGCGGGCGGGGACCTCCACATGATAGCCGAGCACGCCATTGTGCCGGATCTTGAGCGCGCCGATGCCGGTTTGCTCGCGATATTTCGCCTCCAGCGCGGCGATGGCGCGGCGGCCGTCCCCGGCTATGCGGCGCAGTTCGTCCAGCGCCGCGTCATAGCCATCGGCGATATAGCCGCCATTGGCGGTTTCGGTTGGCGGCGCAGGGATGAGCGCGCGCGCTAAGGCGTCCACCATCTGTCCATGGCCGTCGAGCGCAGGGAGCAATTGTTGCAGCAGCGGCGGCTGGTCGGGCAGACGGCCCAGCCGTTCGCGCAGCATCCGGGCTTCGCCAAGACCATCGCGCAACTGGCCCAGGTCGCGGGGGCTGCCCCGGCCGACCGCGACGCGCCCCAGCGCGCGGCCAATGTCGGGCAGGGCGCGCAGGGCGCCGCGCACTTGATCGCGCAGGCCCGCATCATCATGGAACATCTGCACCAGGCCCAGCCGCGCCTCGATGGCGGACAGGTCCATCAGGGGCGCGGAAATATCCTGCGCCAGCAGTCGCGCGCCCGCGCCCGTGACTGTCCGGTCGATGGCGGCGAGCAGGCTGCCTGCGCGCGTGCCGGCGGTGGTGGCGACGATCTCCAGGCTTTCCCGCGTGGCCGCGTCAATCGCGATATGTGCGCCGCTCGCCTTGCGCATCGGGGGCGCAAGGAAAGGCAGTGTGCCCTTTCCGGCATGATCGAGATAGGCGACCAGCCCGCCCATGGCGGCAAGTTCGGCACGGCCGAATTGGCCAAAGCCATCCAGCGTTGCCACGCCGAACAGCCGCTTGAGCGCAGCTTGCGCCCGGCTGCTGGAAAAGGCGGCGCGGTCAAAGGCTATGGCGCCCGGAACATCCATCGTCGCGCCGTCCGCCAGCACGGTTTCGCTCGGCCGCAACCGGGCCAACTCGGCGGGCAGGTCGACGATGGGGCAGGTCAATGTCTCAAACCGGCCAGTCGATATATCGGCGGCGGCGATGCCGACTTCGCCCGACGTCTCGCCCCCCACCTGCGCCAGCGCCACCAGCATATTGTCGCGCCGCGCGTCGAGCAGCGTTTCTTCGGTCAGCGTGCCGGCGGTGACATAGCGAACGATGTCGCGCGCCACCAGCGCCTTGCTCCCGCGCGCCTTGGCCTGCGCAGGGGTTTCGGTCTGTTCGGCGATGGCGACACGGTGGCCGCCCTTGATCAACCGCGCGAGATAGGATTCAGCGCTGTGCACTGGAACACCACACATCGGGGTCGGTGCGCCCTCATGATCGCCGCGGCTGGTGAGCGCTATGTCCAGCGTCGCGGCGGCCAGTTTTGCGTCGTCAAAGAAAAGTTCGAAGAAGTCGCCCATCCGGTAGAAGAGCAGGCAGTCCTGCGCCTGTGCCTTGAGCGCCAGATATTGGGCCATCATCGGCGTGGGCTGGGCGGTCGTGTCGCTGGATTTCGCCATGGCGCAGCCGATAGCCCGAACGCCGGCCTGAAACCAGAGCGTCGCGAAAGGTGCGGGAAAATTGCGTATCTCGCACTTGCCCACAAGATAGGCGCACCGCTAGGGCCTGTTCATCTTTCCAAAAGTTCCAATAGTTGGGAGCCTATGATGTCCGACCGATCCAATGTGGAATTTTCCGAACGCGAGGCGCTGTTCTTCCACGCGACTGGGCGGCCTGGAAAGATCGAGATCATCGCGTCCAAGCCAATGGCGACGCAACGCGACCTTTCCCTTGCTTATTCCCCCGGCGTCGCCGTTCCGGTCCGCGCCATCGCGGCCGACCCCGCAACTGCCTACGACTATACCGCCAAGGGCAATTTGGTTGCAGTCATCTCCAATGGCACCGCAATTCTTGGCCTTGGCAATCTGGGCGCGCTCGCCTCCAAGCCGGTGATGGAAGGCAAGGCGGTGCTGTTCAAGCGCTTTGCCGATGTCGATTCGATCGACATCGAACTGAAGACCGAGGATGTCGACCGCTTCATCGATGCGGTCGAGCTGATGGAGCCGAGCTTTGGCGGCATCAACCTGGAGGATATCAAGGCGCCCGAATGCTTCGTTATAGAAACGACGCTGAAGGAGCGGATGAATATTCCCGTCTTCCACGACGACCAGCATGGCACCGCGATCATCGCCGCTGCGGGCGTACTCAATGCCGCACTGCTGACGGGCCGCGACATGAAGACCATGAAGGTGGTGGTGAATGGAGCCGGGGCCGCATCGATCAGCTGCACCGAACTCATAAAGGCGCTGGGCGTGCCGCACGACAATGTCATCATGTGCGACAGCAAGGGCGTGATCTACCAGGGCCGCAGCGAAGGCATGAACCAGTGGAAATCGGCCCATGCGGTCAGGACCGACGCACGCACTCTGGCCGAAGCCGTGAAGGGCGCGGATGTGTTCCTGGGCCTTTCGGTTGCCGGCGCGATGAGTCCGGAAATGGTAGCGTCCATGGCGGACAAGCCGATCATCTTCGCCATGGCCAATCCCGACCCAGAAATCCTGCCTCCCGATGCCAAGGCGGTGCGGCCGGACGCGATCGTCGCGACCGGGCGGTCCGATTTCCCCAATCAGGTCAACAATGTCCTGGGTTTCCCCTTCATCTTTCGCGGGGCACTGGACGTGCGGGCTACCGGCATCAATGAGGCGATGAAGCTGGCGGCGGCCAAGGCGATCGCCGAACTGGCGCGCGAACGCGTGCCTGAGGAAGTGGCCAAGGCCTATGGCCGGTCGCACAGTTTCGGGCCCGATTATATCATTCCTGCCCCGTTCGATCCGCGCCTGATGGAAGTGGTGCCGGCCGCTGTCGCTCAAGCGGCGATGGAAACCGGCATGGCGCAGCGACCGATCGAGGATCTAGGCGCCTATCGCCAGTCCCTAAAGGCGCGGCTCAATCCCACGACATCGGTGCTGAACAGCGCCTATGAAATCGCCAAGGCCAATCCCAAACGCGTGGTCTTTGCCGAAGCGGAGGAGGAGGTGGTGCTGCGCGCCGCGATCCAGTTTCGCGAACTGGGCTATGGCGTCCCCGTCCTGGTCGGGCGCGGCGACGTGGTGGACAAGTTGCGCGCGCTGGGCGTGCGCGATCCCGAGAGCTTTGAACTGCATAACAGCGTCAATTCGCCATTGGTGCCCGATATGGTCGACATGCTCTATGCGCGGCTTCAGCGCCGGGGCTATCTGCGCCGCGACTGCGAGCGGATGGTGAACCGCGATCGCAATATCTTCGGCACCTTGCTGGTGAAGATGGGCGTTGCCGACGCGATGCTGACCGGCATGACCCGGCCCTATGCCCAGACCCTGCGGGAGGTAAAGCGGGTTATGGACCCGGCGGCCGGCCGCACGCCCTTTGGCATCCATGTCATGGTGGCGAAGGACAAGACGGTGTTTCTGGCCGACACGACGGTGAACGAGCGACCGAGCGCGGCGGAACTGGCCGACATCGCCATGGGCACAGTCGCGGTTGCGCGCCGCATGGGCCATGATCCGCGCGTCGCTTTCCTGTCCTACGCCAATTTCGGAAACCCGCCCGGCAGCTTCCTCGACAATATTCGCGGCGCGGTGAAGCTGCTGGACGAACGAGCGGTCGATTTCGAATATGAGGGCGAAATGACGCCTGACGCGGCGCTCAATCCGGCGGTGATGAAAAATTATCCCTTCAGCCGGTTGTCGGGTCCCGCCAATGTCCTGGTCATGCCGGGCCTGCATTCCGCCAACATCTCGGCCAAGCTGCTGCGTGAACTGGGTGGCACCTCGATGATCGGCCCGCTGCTGGTGGGGATGGAAAAATCTGTCCAGATCGCGACCATGTCCTCCAACGCGTCGGAATTGCTGACTTTGGCGGTGCTGGCGGCGGGCGGCGTGGCGCTCTGACCGGCTCTCTGTCGCTTTTCGCTTGCGCCAGAGCGTCTCGACGCGACAGGGAAGGCGCGACAATAGCAATGGGGAGCGTGACGCCATGGGCATGACCGGTTTTGACAGCGCGACCTTTCGTCGCGTGCTCGGCCATTACCCGACCGGTGTGTGCGTCGTGACCGCCGTCGAAGCGGATGGCGCGCCGGTGGGCATGGTGGTCGGTTCCTTCACCTCCGTCTCGCTCGATCCGCCCTTGGTCGCCTTTTTCCCGGCCAAGACGTCGAGTAGCTGGCCCCGCATTGAAAAGGTCGGCCGCTTTTGCGTCAATATCCTCGCCAGCGATCAGCTGCCGGTATGTCGTCAGATCGCCGCGCCCGGAGTCGATAAATTTGCCGGCATCGCCCATCGCGTATCGGCCCACGGCTCTCCGATCCTGGACGATGTCGTCGCCTGGATCGATTGCACGCTCGATGCGGTGCATGAAGCGGGCGATCACCACATCGTGCTGGGGCGCGTAGTCGCGCTGGAGGTGGAGCGGCCCGAGCGGCCCCTGCTCTTCTTCCAAGGCAGCTATGGCGAGTTCGCACTGCTCGATTGACAAAATCGGGCCTCCATATTGCGCAGCGGCGCGCATGCCGACATATCCCGGACATAATACGGCTCCTTAACGCATTGCGCTTACAGGAGCAGGACACTCTGGCCGGATCACCGCATGACCGCGTTGCTCATCACCGTCGATACCGAGCTGTCCGCCCTGTTGCAGCAACGCGGGCTGAGCCTCGACGAAAATCTGCGACGATCGATCCATGCCGAAACAGGTGGCCGGGCCTGTGGCATTGGCTGGCAGATGGATGTGCTGGATCGCCATGGGCTGACAGGCGTGTTCTTCCTCGACCCGCTGCCTGCGCTGGTTCATGGCGCGGCCTTCCTTACGCCGATCGTCGGTGAGATCGTCGGTCGCGGGCATGAGGTGCAATTGCATATCCACACCGAATGGCTCGCCTGGGCCAGGGACTCGCCTGTCGAAGGGCGTCAGGGGCGCAATATCGGCGATTTCTCGCTAGGCGATCAGGTAACGCTGCTCGGTTTGGCCAAAGACTATCTGGAGCAAGCCGGCGCGCCGCCGATCACGGCCTTTCGCGCCGGCAATTTCGGGGCCAATGACGATACGCTGCGCGCACTGGCGGCTGTCGGCATCGACTGGGACAGCAGCGTCAACCCGGCCTATCTGGGCGGCGACTGCCGCATTTCGGCAGATCATGGACAGATTGGCGCAAAGCGTATCCATGGCGTGGCCGAATTGCCCGTTTCAGGCATCATCGACCGTCCCGGCGGATTTCGACCGGCGCAGATTTGCGCCATGTCGGCGGACGAGATGCGCGCCGGCCTGCGTCACGCCGTTCGCAACGGTCATGACGCCTTCGTCGTGGTGACCCATAGTTTCGAAATGCTGTCGCGCGATCGCGCGCGGCCGAACGGGGCCGTGATCCGCCGGTTCGAACAGCTGTGCCGCGAAGCCGCTGGGTTGCCGGGGGTGCGCGGCATGGGCTTTCGCGATCTTTCACCGGGGCTGGCCGACGCGCCTGAACGTCCCCTGGATCGCGTGCCGCCCAGCCGGTTGCGCACCGGAATGCGCATGGCGGCGCAGGCACTGGCCACGTGGCGCTACGAGCATCGGCTTATCCCTGCGTGAGCGCGCTGCCCGGCGTTCTCCTCCTTGGCATGGAAAATGCCATCGCCCTGACGATCACGCGAGAGTTGGGGGAGCATGATGTTCCTGTGCATGGCGTCGCGCGTGATGCGTCCGCCATCGCTGTCGCCTCGCGTCATTGCCGGGGCTGGACCCGGCGCCCGGACGGGTTGATCGCATCCTGGCTGCCCGATCTTATCGCGCGGACAGGCGCGCGGGCCGTGTTGGCGATCGCTGAATCCGACCTGATGGAATTGGCGACGATGCCGCCGATGATCGGCGATTGTCATATTCTCGCGCCTCGGCTCGATCGCCTGGCGCGTGTGCTGGACAAGCGGCAGACGCTGGAGGCCGCAACCGGGGCGGGCCTGCTTACGCCGCAAACGTGGCAACCCGTGCCTGGTGAGGATTTCGCCGCGCGCCTTGCGGACATGCGCTATCCCCTAGTCGCCAAATGGGCGAACCCGCAGGCGATCTTGCCCGCGCTGGAGGCCGTGGGCCTGGAGTGGCGCAAGACGGATTATCTGCACGGCCCCGATGATCTGCGTATCTTGCTGGATCGGTTTGCACCCATCGGCCGCTGGCCCCTGATCCAGCAATATTGCGCCGGTCATGGCCTGGGGCAGATGCTCTACATGCAGGGCGGCCGCGCCACGCTGCGCTTTCAGCATCGGCGGCTGCATGAATGGCCGCCCGAAGGTGGCGTATCGACGCTTTGCCGGGCAGAACCGATGGACCGCCATGACGCGCAAATGGCGCTGTCGGAAAAATTGCTGCGGGCCATTGGGTGGGAGGGTCAGGCAATGGTCGAATATCGTCATGATCCTGACAATGATCGATATTGGCTGATGGAGGTCAATGGCCGCTTCTGGGGCAGCCAACCGCTTGCCTGGCATTGCGGCGCGCATTTCGCCTGGGAGGCCTATCGCCGTGTCGTCCTGGGGCAGACCGATCCGGCTCGGGCGCCCCGCGACGATCTGCGCGCGCGGTACATGGTGCCCGAAACCAAGCGGCTGGGGCGCATTCTGCTGCGCTCGCGCACGATCGACGATCCCTATTTCCGTCGGCGGCCGCTGGCGGAGCTGGCGGGCTATCTAATCGGATTTCTTGATCCGCGATCGCGTTATTATGTGTGGTCCTGGCACGACTTCCGGCCGTGGCTGCGCGACATGGCGCAGATAGTCAGGAAAGCCGTGCGCCGGGAAGGCTGACAGCGATCCGGGCGACCGCCCTTTCGATGCGGGTCAGGCACTGGGCCATATATTCCTCGTCCAGCCCATAAGGGTCGTGCAGATGCGGCGTCATCGGTCGGGTCCATCGGCCCAGCAATGTGCGCGGCACGTCGCGCAGGCGCGGATCTGCGGCCAACCGGGCCAGTTGCCGCACTTCCATCACCAGCAGCAGGTCGCCCGGCTGCGGCTGATAATCTGCAAGATCGGTGGCGCGATGGGCGTGGAGGTCGTGGCCAAGCGCGTGCGCGGCCGCGATTGCGGGCGGATGAGCGGGGCGACCGGGCGTGGTGGAAAGGCCCACGGATACCGCGCGCAGGCCGGCACGACGCGCTACCGCCTCGGCAAAGGCGCTGCGGCAGATATTGCCCTGGCAGACGAAGACCAGCCGGCGCACGCAGGCGGGATCGAACGACCTGCCCGTGGACAGGCCCAGAAACATCTGTGGATAGGAGAGGGCAAGCCGCACCAGTCCGCGAAACGTGCCGAAGTGCCGGCGAATCATCGGCAAGGGTGAAGGCGGGGGGGCATCACTACGTTGATAGCCAAGCCATGGATGGGATCAACCAGGTTGGGGGCCGTTCGTGGTTCAGATTCACGCAATACCGCGTTGCGGAAACCCGTGCCGCGCATTGATCACCGGCGCGAATCGATCCACGGCCAAGCCGTCAGAATTTGAAGCTGGTGCCCAGATAGACGGCCTGACTATCCTGCCGGTCGTCGGTCATGGGGGTCAAACGACCCACGACATTATTGTTGTAGCGCACGCCCGCCGTTACGTTAAGGTTACGGGTCAGCGAATAGGAACTGGCGAGGTCCAGCGAATAATCCTTCTCAGCCGCCGGGTTGCGCGCGGCGCTCGGTTCGCGACGGCTTTCGATCAGTACCTTGGTGCTGAAACGGTCCTTCTTGCCATCATCGAGGGAGAAATTCTTGGCATCAACCATCGTTTCGACCGGCACCGGGTCAAGCGCCTTGCGGCCCACCGATTCGGGCAGGGCGAATTTGCGCCAGTTATGCGCGCCGTTCAGGCTGAAGGCCATGGGCTTGATATCGACGGGCGTCTCGGTCTTGTCCGAGCCACCGCGATCGCTCGCGCGGACCATGATGGTGATTTCACGCTGGCCGCTCAGCGATCCGCTGGTGGGCGTGAAGCGGAAACCCTGCCGGCTGGCGGATGCTGCGATCTTGGCGTAAGCCGCAGCAAGCTGAGGATCCTTGGTGGTGGGGGTGAAGGAGGAAATGCTGCCGAGCGCGCCCAGCGATACCGGCGCATCGGGGCGCAGCGGCGCCAGATCCATCGCCGCGCCAATGGCGGGAGACAGCAGGAAGCCGGCAACGGCAATTGCCGATCCTGCTACCGCTAAATATCCCCTGTTCATGCGCATGACCCGAATCTCGTCCCCGCCAACTTGTATTTGTTAACGCATTACACCGACAAAGCCGCCACTGGCTAGAGGCCCGGCGGCTTTTTATCCAAGCTGTTGCTCCAAACCCACATGTTTGTCGAAGGTGCCGGCGGCGCAATAATTTCGCGGTCAACGCCCGCGCGGGACGGACTGATCCAGCGCCCCTTGCCCAATGGCGCGCGGACACTATAGAAGCGGGCTGATTTTCGTCTTTTCAAGCTAGGACATGCCTGATGGCCCGTCGCCTTCCCGCCCCTGTTTCCGCCGGTCTGCTGCTGGCTGCGCTTCTGCCGCTCCCGGCGTGCGGCGGTGGTTCCAAGGACCGGCCCAAGGCGGATCTCGCCGCCTCTCGCGTGACGACGATCGGCGTCAACGCCTATCTGTGGCGCGCGACGCTCGACACCTTGTCCTTCATGCCGCTGGCGCAGACCGACTCGAACGGCGGCGTGGTCGTCACCGACTGGTATATCGATCCCAATACGCCCGGTGAACGGATGAAGCTGACCGTGTCGATCCTGGATCAGGATCTGCGCGCCGATGCGGTGCGCGTCGCTGCCAGCCGCCAGGTCAGCCAGAATGGCGCCTGGGTCGATGCCCCGGTCAAGGCCGCCACGGTGCAGAAGCTGGAGGAGATCATCCTCACCAAGGCGCGCGACCTGCGCCGCATGGCGATCGGCTGACCCTACCCCAATTTCCAGGGGCCGCGCGGCGCGGCCCGTTTTTCAGCATCCGGGGCTGGGCTTCATCGCAGGCCCAGCCCCGCGCGTATGTGTAAGGATTAGAGATGCAAAGGCGCTTCAACCCGCTGGAGGCCGACGCCCGCTGGCAGGCGGTGTGGGACGAAAAGCAGAGCTTTCGCGCGAACGATGCTTCGCCCAAGCCGCGATCCTATGTGCTGGAGATGTTTCCCTATCCATCGGGGCGCATCCATATCGGCCATGTGCGCAACTATTCGATGGGCGATGTGCTGGCGCGGTTCCGGCGGATGACCGGGCATGAAGTGCTGCATCCGATGGGCTGGGACGCCTTTGGCATGCCGGCCGAAAACGCCGCGATGGAAAAGAAGGTGCATCCGGGCGACTGGACCCGTTCCAACATCGCCAACATGCGCGCGCAGCTGAAAAAGCTGGGCTTCGCGATCGACTGGAGCCGCGAACTCGCCACCTGCGAACCGGACTATTATGGCCATGAACAGGCGCTGTTCCTGGACATGCTGGAGGCTGGCCTCGTCTATCGCAAGGAATCGTCGGTCAACTGGGACCCGGTCGACATGACCGTGCTGGCGAACGAACAGGTGATCGACGGCAAGGGCTGGCGATCGGGTGCGCCGGTCGAAAAGCGCAAGCTCAACCAGTGGTTCCTCAAGATCACCCAGTTCGCCGACGACCTGCTGGACGGGCTGAAGAGCCTCGACCAATGGCCCGAAAAGGTGCGGACCATGCAGGAAAACTGGATCGGTAAGTCGGTCGGGCTCCAATTCCGGTTCGACTTCGCACCCTTCCCGGAACGCGAAGCGCTGGAGGGTCTGGACGCGGGCGCGGGGATCGCGGTCTATTCGACCCGGCCGGACACCATCTTTGGCGCCAGTTTCGTCGCGATCGCGGCGGACCATCCCGTGGCGCAGGCGATCGCCGCCAACAATGCGGACGCCGCCGCCTTCATCGAGAAATGCAAAGAAGGCGGCACCACCGCGGCCGAGCTGGAGACGGCCGAAAAGCTGGGTTTCGACACCGGCCTGTCGATGGTTCATCCGTTCGACCCGGACTGGCAGCTGCCCGTCTTCATCGCCAATTTCGTGCTGATGGACTATGGCACCGGCGCGGTCATGGGCGTGCCCGGCCATGACCAGCGCGACCTCGACTTCGCTCGCAAATATATGCTTCCCGTGGAGCGCGTGGTCGCCGCCGAGGGCGAGGCCGACAAGCCCATTCATGACGAGGCCTATACCGGCCCCGGCCGCCTCGTGAACAGCCGCTTCCTTGATGGAATGGCGGTGGAAGAGGCCAAGGCCGCCGTCATCGCCCGCGCCGAGAGCGAAGGCTGGGGCGAGGGCAAGACCGTGTTCCGCCTGCGCGACTGGGGCGTGTCGCGCCAGCGTTACTGGGGCACGCCGATCCCCGTGATCCATTGCGACGGCTGCGGCGTGGTCCCGGTACCCAAGGATCAGCTGCCGGTCGTGCTGCCAGAGGATGTCAGCTTCGACATTCCCGGCAACCCGCTCGACCGGCATCCGACCTGGAAGCATGTCGATTGCCCGGCCTGCGGCAAGCCCGCCCGGCGTGAGACGGACACGCTCGACACCTTCGCCGATTCCAGCTGGTATTTCATTCGCTTTGCCAGCCAGCCAAAGGACAGGCCGTTCGATCGCGCCACGGTCGAGCAATGGCTGCCGGTCGGCCAATATATTGGCGGCGTCGAACATGCGATCCTGCATCTTCTCTACGCCCGCTTCTGGACGCGCGCGCTCCAGCATATGGGGCAGCTGGGCTTTGCCGAGCCGTTCATCGGGCTGTTCACCCAAGGCATGGTGACGCATGAAACATACAAGGCCGGCGATGGCAGCTGGCTGTCGCCCGGCGAGGTGAAGAAGTCCGGCGACGACTATACGCATATCGAAAGCGGCGCGCCCGTTACCGTTGGCCGCGTCGAAAAAATGTCCAAGTCCAAGAAAAATGTCGTCGATCCCGATGACATCATCGAACAATATGGTGCGGACGCGGTGCGCTGGTTCATGCTGTCCGACAGCCCGCCCGAGCGCGATCTGCCCTGGACCGACAGCGGCATCGAGGGCAGCTGGCGTTTCGTCAACCGTGTCTGGCGGCTGTTCGCTGAGGCCGATGCGGCGGCGGAAGGCCAGGACAAGGCGCTGGACCGCAAGCTGCACCAGACGATCGACGGCGTGGCGAAGGATATTGAATCGCTGGGCTTCAATAAGGCGGTCGCCAAGATCTACGAGCTGGTGAACGCGATCGAAAAGGCCAGGCCATCGGCCAGCCGCACCACGGCCATTCGTACGCTGGCGCTGCTGGTCGCGCCGATGACGCCGCATCTGGCCGAGGAAGGCTGGGCGCAGATGGGGCAGGACAATGGCTGTTCCGGCCTGATCGCCGAGGCTTCATGGCCGGCGGTCGATCCCGCGCTGCTGGTCGATGATGAAGTCACCATCGCCTGCCAGGTCATGGGCAAGCTGCGCGACACCATCACCGTGGCCAAGGGAACGCCCAGGGACGAACTGGAAAGGTTGGCGCTCGCTGCCCCGAATGTCGCTCGTATCCTGGACGGTGCCAGCCCCAAGAAGGTGATCGTGGTGCCCGATCGGCTGGTCAATCTGGTCATCTGAATCGAACCTCGTCGTTCCCGCTTTCGCGGGAACGACGGAAGGTTTAAGGGTCCGGATCATGAAGCGCATCCTTCCCGTCATCGTCCCCCTTATCGGTCTTGCGTCCCTTACCGCCTGCGGGCTGCGGCCGGTCTATGGTGGGGGCGGCGCTGGGCCGGTCGCGCGGGCGCTGGGCAATGTCGAGGTCGCCCCGATCGAGGGCAAGGCGGGCTGGCTGGTCCGCAATGCCCTCAACGATCGGCTGGCCGCGATGCAGAGCGGCAGCGGCCCGCGCTACCGACTGGTCGTCAAGCTGGACGATAATATTGCGGGCCTGGGTCTGCGCGCCGACGCGGCGATCACGCGCGAGCGGCGGACGCTGCGCGCGCGCTACCAGTTGGTGGATGAAAGCACAGGCGCGCAGATATTGGACGATACCGCCGGGTCGGACGCGGGCATCGACGTCACCTCCAGCGAATATGCCACGATTGCCGCCGAAGATACCGCGCTGGAACGGCTGTCGCAGACGGTCGCTGATCAGATTATCACCCGCCTTGCTCTCTATTCGCGCAAGGCCGCCAATCCTTGAAGGCCAATCGCGGCCAGATGGAAAAGGCGCTGGACGCCCCCGGTCAGGGTGCGGCCGCGAACACCCGGTTCTTCCTGCTCTACGGCCCCGATGAGGCGGGCAGCCAGGCGCTGGCGAAGCGTCTTGAACGCGCCATGGGGCCGCAGGCGGAGCGGATCGATCTCGACGCGCCGACCCTGCGCGAGGATCCGGCGCGCCTGTCCGACGAAGCGGCGGCCTTTTCCATGTTCGGCGACAAGCGGTGGATTCGCGTCAACGGCATTGGCGATGATTGCCTGCCCGCCCTCAACGCCTTGCTGGACGCCGAAGCGGCGGGCAACCCGGTGATCGCGGTCGCCGGCGCGCTCAAGCCGACGTCGAAGCTGGCCAAGCTGGCGCTCGATCATAAAGGCATATTGGCCTGCATCTCCTATCAACCCGACGGCCGGGAGGCGGAGCAGATCGCCATCGGTATCGCGCGGGACGGCGGGCTGCGCCTGTCGTCTGACTTGGCCCGGCGGATCGTCGACCTGTCGGGCGGGGACCGGGCGCTGATGGCGGGCGAGATCGAAAAGCTGATTCTCTATCTCGACGCGGCGCCCGACCGGCCGGCCGAAGCCACGGGGGAAGCGCTGGATGCGCTGTCGGCGGACAATCCTGAAACGGAAGTCGGTCCCCTGGTCAACGCCGTGCTGGGCGGCGACCTTCGCGCGATGCATCGCGAATTGACGGCATTGGCGCAGGCGGGCGCCGCAATGGCGGCTGTGATCCGCCCGTTGCTCACCCGCGCGATGCTGCTGGCGACGATCCGTGACGCCTTCGACGCCAGCGGGCGGCTGGAGGCGGCGGTCGATCAGGCCGGCCGCGCGGTGTTCTGGAAGGAAAAGGGGCTGGTGACGCGGCAGGTGCGACTTTGGGACGCGCCCGGTATCGCGCGCGTGATCCAGCGATTATTGGCAGCCGAGCGATCGAGCCGCGGGGGCAGGGGCCTGGGCGACCTGATGGTGCGGCATGAATTGCTGGCCATAGCGCGGCAGGCAGCGCGGGAGCGGGCTTGATCCGCCTTCGCCCCATGGCCATATTGCCGCCATGGAAAAGATCAGCCTCACCGACGCCGAATGGCGCCAGCGCCTGACCCCCGAACAATTTCATGTGCTGCGCGAAGGGGGCACGGAGCGGGCCTTCACCGGCAAGCTCAACGCCAACAAGATCGATGGCGTCTACTATTGCGCCGGCTGCGGCGCGGAACTGTTCGATGGCGAGGAAAAATATGATAGCGGATCGGGCTGGCCCAGCTTCACAGCGCCCGTCGACATCGACGCGGTCGAGGAAATTCGCGACACCAGTCACGGCATGATCCGCACCGAAGTGCGCTGCGCCAAATGTGACGGGCATCTGGGCCATGTCTTTCCCGATGGCCCCGGCGTCAATGGCCTGCGTTACTGCATGAACAGCGCCAGTCTGGACTTCAAGCCGCGCGAACAGCATCCATGATCGTTCATCGCTGGTAAAGCGCGTATCGCCATGGAAGGGGCGAAGCGGTCCTTTTCGAATGCCGGACGCATGATTTGCGCTGGCCCGGACCAGGTTTAGCGCGTATCCGGGGCGGCACAGATGGCAGGATCAGGCAAGAGCAAGGGCACGCCCCGCGGCGTCAGGAAATGGCTGATGCGCGGGCTGAAGATCGGCTTGGCGGCAGCGGTCGCGGCCATGTTGGCGCTGGTGATCGCTGTCGTGATCGCGCTTCAGTCGCTGCCCGACTATGAAAGTCTCAAATCCTCGCCCAATGGCCAGATGATCCGCGTCCATGCCGCCGATGGCAGCGTGATCGTTTCGCTTGGTCCCAGTTTCGGCCGCTGGATGACCTATGATCAGATCCCGGCGGTCATGGTTGACGCGATGGTTTCGACCGAAGACAAGCGTTTCTATATGCATCCCGGCATCGACCCGGTGGGCATGGCGCGCGCCGCCTGGGTCGCGGTGGAACGGCGCGGGTCCGGCCGCCGCCTGCAGGGCGCATCGACCATTACGCAGCAGGTGACGCGCAATATCTTCCTCAACAACAGCTATAGTTTCGGGCGGAAGATCCGCGAAATGGTGCTGGCGTTGGCGATGGAACGCAAATTTTCCAAGCGGCAGATCCTCGAACTCTATCTTAATAAGGTGTATTTTGGCGGCGGCGCCTATGGCATCGATGCCGCCAGTCGCAAATTCTTTGGCCATCCCGCAACGACGATCGACCTGCCAGAGGCCGCGATCATCGCCGGACTTGTCAAGGCGCCTTCCAGCTATTCCCCCACCGCCGACGCCGAGGCGGCGATCGGCCGCGCGGGCGTCGTGCTCGACCTGATGCAGGATAATGGCAAGATTTCCGCATCGGAACGCGCCAGCGTCGACCTGGACGACGTCAAGATGGCGCCCGAACCGCCGCAGAACAGCGTGCGCTATTTCACCGACTGGGCGTTGCCGCAGCTCGACCTGCTGATCGACGAACCCAATGAGCCGCTGGAGGTCTATACCACGATCGACCTTGGCATGCAGCGCGCCGCGACCGCAGCGGTGCAGGCCAACGCGCCCAAGGGCGCGCAAGGCGCCATGGTCAGCCTGGATCGCGACGGCGCCGTGCGTGCGATGGTCGGCGGCCTTGATTATGTGTCGTCCAACTATAACCGGGCCGTCACCGCCACCCGTCAGCCCGGTTCCGCGTGGAAGATCTTCGTCTATATGGCAGCGCTCGAGGCGGGTTATACGCCCGACACCGGCATCACCGACGAGCCGGTAACGATCAACGGGTGGAGCCCCCGCAACAGCAATGGCCGCTTCGCCGGCGCGATCGATATCCGGACCGCCTTTGCCTATTCCATCAACACGGTCGCGGCCAAGCTGGGCGTGGAAGTGGGCTTTTCCACCGTCGCCGACATGGCCCGCCGCTTTGGCATATCGACGCCGATTAACACCCATCCTTCCATGGTGCTGGGCACGTCCGACGTGCGCCTGATCGACATGACGCGCGCTTTTGCCTCGATCGCGCGCAAGGGGATCGCGGTCACGCCCTATGGCATCACCAAGGTGACGACGGCGGACGGGCGACTGCTCTACGAACATCAGGATGACACCAGCCGCGTGCTGGTCGCGCCCTGGGTGGCGGCGGGCATGACCGACCTGATGCAAACCGCGGTCAGCACCGGGACGGGCCGCGCCGCACAGATCGGCCGGCCAGTCGCGGGCAAGACTGGCACCACCAGCAGCAACAAGGATGGCTGGTTCCTGGGCTTTTCCAGCGGCATCACCACCGGCGTCTGGATGGGCCGCGATGATGCGCGTGCGGTGGGCGGATTGCAGGGGGGGCGCGCCCCGGCGCGCGCCTTCGCGGACTATATGAAGGTCGCCGTCGCCAAGCGACCGGTCGAAAAGTTCGACACCGAAGTCACCCTGCCCGAATGGCAGCTCGAACCGGATGAAGAGGCCTATTATGAGGGCCCCGACAATGGCGCCTATGCCGGCGGCATGATGGTCGATGAAAATGGCTATCCGATCGAGCCGCCAGCCCCCGCGCCTTCGCAGGGCTATGAGGATGAGCCGGATATGGAGGTCGACCCGCAGGATCGCCCGCAGCCGCCGCGGCTCGACCAGCAGTGGATCGACAATGTGCTGGGCCGCGACCGCGCGCGCCAGCCGGCGCAACAGCCGCCGTCCAACCGGCCGCCATCGCAGCAGCCCTGAAACGCGGCTCAGCCATCCGCCGGTTGGTTCGCCGCCAAGCGTGTGGGCGTGATCGCACTGGCGTCGGGTAACAGGAAGTCGACCTTCCCCCGCGCGAAATCGATCGCCACCCGATCGAACACGCGCAGCGCGCTGATGCCCAGCAGCAAGGCGGGCTTGTCCTGCATGCCCAGTTCCGCAAAGGGGCTGGCGTCGGCAAAGATCACCGGCACTTCGGTCAGGTTGACGCGGCCCAGCGCCACCGATCCTATGCGGCCGACTTCCCCGATCAGCGTGCCGCCCGTGACGCTGGTGAGTGTCGCGGTCAGCAGGTCGGGCGCGCGCTTTTTGCGCAGCAGCTTGTCGCGTAGCGCCAGGTTGCCGATGCTGTAATGGCTGCCGGTATCGAGCATGATGTTGACCCGCATCCCGTTGACCCGCGAATCCAATAGAATCAGCTGCCCGCGCTTGCGCCGCGCCTCCACCACGATCGTGTCGGGATCGGTTGGAAATGTCCGTCGGCGGCCACTGTCGGCAATGTCCATCGTGCCGCTGCGGAAATTCAGGACGACGCGCCTGTCGTGCAGGCTATCCAGCCCCAACAGGCCCGCTGCGCCCAGATGCTCCCCCTCCAGCACAGGCGCTTCGATATCGTCGATCACGCCCGCACCGAATGTCAGGCGCGGCAGGGCGACCGTTGCGACCTGGGACCGCCCGGTCATGCTAAGGATCGTGACATCGGCGCGCGGCGGCAACGCCAGGCGTTGAGCCAGGTCGCGTGCGATCACCGTGCGCTGCGATCCAGTATCAATGACGAAGGGCCATGGCCCCTTGCCGTCGATGGAAATGGGGATGGTGACGCGATCGTCCAGGCTGGCGGTGCGCACGAGCGCGGGAGGTACTTGTGGATCGAGCGGCGGCGTCTGCGCAGCCAGGGGCGCGTCACCGAACGCCAGCATGATCGCCAGCAGGGCAGGGAGCCGTCCCATATCCTCATCCTCTCCGTGTCTTCCGCCGCCCTTATAGCATGACAGGCGACAATCGCACCATGTGCACCGCTGACCGCGCCATTGGCGAACGGGCCCAGATTTGCGGATTTTGGATGCCTGTCCCAGCTTGACGGAAGGATGCACGGCCCGCTACACGCAAACAACCTGTCCACGCCCTTCCGGAGCGCGGAGTCCCGGCGGTCCTCGCCGGCTAAATCCTTCCTTTCCGGCCTTTTCCTTCTTCACCTCATCGGACCGACTCGCTCATGCACCTCAAGGACCTCAAGAAAACCGTCCCCGCCGACCTCGTCACCATGGCGGAGGAACTGGGCGTAGAAGGCGCATCGACGTTGCGCAAACAGGACCTGATGTTCGCGATTCTGAAGGCCGAGGCGGAAAATGGCGAACAGATCATGGGTGAAGGCACGATCGAGGTGCTGCCCGATGGTTTCGGCTTCCTGCGCAGCCCGGAAGCCAATTTCCTCGCTGGTCCCGATGACATCTATGTTTCGCCTAATCAGGTCCGCAAATTCGGCCTGCGCACTGGCGACACCGTGGAAGGTGAGATCCGCGCGCCCAAGGATGGCGAGCGATATTTTGCCCTCACCAAGCTGACCACGGTCAATTTCGATGACCCCGATGTGGTTCGCCACCGCGTCAATTTCGACAATCTGACGCCGCTCTATCCGGACGAGAAGCTGCGGCTCGATACGCTGGACCCGACCGTCAAGGACAAGTCGGCGCGCGTCATCGACATCGTTTCCCCGCAGGGCAAGGGCCAGCGCACGCTGATCGTCGCGCCGCCGCGCGTCGGCAAGACGGTGATGCTGCAGAATATCGCCAAGGCGATCACCGACAATCATCCCGAAGTCTTCTTGATCGTGCTGTTGATCGACGAGCGGCCCGAGGAAGTCACCGACATGCAGCGCAGCGTGAAGGGTGAGGTTGTCTCCTCCACCTTCGACGAGCCCGCCACCCGCCACGTCCAGGTCGCCGAAATGGTGATCGAAAAGGCCAAGCGTCTGGTCGAGCACAAGAAGGATGTGGTGATTCTGCTCGACTCCATCACCCGCCTTGGCCGCGCTTACAACACGGTCGTCCCTTCGTCGGGTAAGGTGCTGACCGGCGGCGTCGACGCCAACGCACTCCAGCGTCCGAAGCGCTTCTTCGGCGCGGCGCGCAATATTGAGGAGGGCGGGTCGCTCTCCATCATCGCCACCGCGCTGATCGACACCGGCAGCCGTATGGACGAAGTCATTTTCGAAGAGTTCAAGGGCACCGGCAACTCGGAAATCGTGCTGGACCGCAAGGTTGCGGACAAGCGAATCTTCCCGGCGCTCGACGTCGGCAAGTCCGGCACCCGCAAGGAAGAATTATTGGTCGATAAGCCCACGCTCAGCAAGATGTGGGTGCTGCGCCGCATCCTCATGCAGATGGGGACGATCGACGCGATGGAATTCCTGCTCGACAAGATGAAGGACAGCAAGACCAACGAGGATTTCTTCGCGACGATGAACCAGTAAACCCGCGGGGGGTTCATTCTTCACGGACATGGGGCGCTTCGGGCGCCCCATATTGTATCGGAGCGCCGGATCATGCGATGGTTCGGCGTTCTTCCTATCGACGACAGGGACGCAAGGGCCGCCATGATCGACCTATTCGCCACCGCCGCTTCGGCTGCTCAAGGGGTCGGCTCACCTGCCGAAATCTGGCAGCATATCATCCATGATTTCAGCAATATAACCTCGCCATCCGCGCTGTCGGCCTTTGTCCAGGTGTTGATGATCGACGTGCTGCTGGCGGGCGACAATGCGATTGTCGTCGGCGCGCTGGCGGCTGGTCTTCCCGCCGCCCAGCGTAAGAAGGTGATCCTGATCGGCATCCTGGCCGCTCTGGTGCTGCGCATCGCCTTTGCGTTGGTGGTCAGCCAGCTGATGCAGATTGTCGGCCTCATTCTGGCCGGCGGTCTGTTGCTGCTCTGGGTCAGCTGGAAGATGTGGCGCGAGCTGCATCCTGCGCGTGGGGCGGATACGCCGGACGATCCCACTGATGACGACGTGTCCGGTTTGCGTCCGGCCAAAAGCTTCGCGGCTGCCGCCTGGGCCGTCGCCGTGGCCGACGTGTCGATGAGCCTCGACAACGTCCTGGCCGTGGCCGGCGCGGCGCGCGACCATCCAGGGATCCTCATGATCGGCTTGGTCCTGTCGGTCGCCCTGATGGGCATCGCGGCCAATGTCATCGCCCATTATATCGAGCGTTTTCGCTGGATCGCCTATCTGGGCCTCGCCGTCATCATCTATGTGGCGTTGAAAATGATCTATGAGGGGTTTGTCGATCAGCAAGTGGGCCTGCTGACCCTGTTTTGATTATATCGGCCCCGCCAGAGCGACGCATACCCCAAGGGATGTGCATCTTTTTTTCGCCTGCTCCTTGATCCCCTTGTCGTGGCTCGGCTACCGCGACCGTATCGGCTTATGCCGAGCGGATCGGCTGGCTGAGGACGGATTAGTGGCAGAATTCTCGAAAATCTTTGACGCGATGCGTGCCACTTCCATGAATGACTGGGTTGGCGGATCGGACCCCGAACAGGTTGGAGACGCCTGCGTCGCCTTGTTTCGAAGTTTGGTTACTTTGAATAGCGAATCCCGCGTCCTCGATTTTGGTTGCGGGATCGGGCGGGGTCTGGTGTCTTTGTACAAGTCTGGCATTCGCCCCAGTCAAGTTGTGGGCATGGACATCATGCCGCCCGTCATAGACTTTTGCGAGCAGCATATTACTCCGCAGTTGCCAAACGTTCGGTTTGAATTGATTGAGGGGGCCAATGATCATTATGATCGGTTTATAGATAAGCGGGACAGGGAAAGCCATGCGGCCCTAGCCAAGAAATATTGCGATCACTTTACGGATGGATATGCATTTTCCGTATTCACCCACGTCACGCAGGATGATTTTGAAACCCTACTGGCCTTTATTTCCGCAATGATGAAACCGGGCGGCCGCTTCTTGCTAACATGTTTCGAGCTCAATGCTTATTCGCGCCATATGGTTATGGCGGGACAGTCCATGTTCCCGCTCGATCGCCAGCGCATGGCGAACGCCGACGATGTATTCATCGCCAACCCTGAAGACCCACTTGCATTCATCGCCTTCGATGCCAGTCTTATCCGCGCCATGATATGGCGTGCCGGTATGGCTGTGACCAAAGTCAAATATGGGTGCTGGATGGGTGGCGGCATCGGAGATGGTTTGCAAGATCTTATCGTCTGTACGAAGCTTCCGGCGATCAACGATGCGGAGGACGTGCCCATGACGGCATTGGTCAGGCGTGACCCCGTGGTCAACGCGCCCTCGCTGTCGTCACGCGCCAGGAAGCTGTTTGAACGGCTGAACTCTTAAGCGGCTACCGCTA
Organism: Sphingomonas sp. SKA58; assembly: GCF_000153545.1. Lineage (NCBI taxonomy): Bacteria > Pseudomonadati > Pseudomonadota > Alphaproteobacteria > Sphingomonadales > Sphingomonadaceae > Sphingomonas > Sphingomonas sp. SKA58. Next base: position 1,113,855 of record NZ_CH959307.1, on the reverse strand, counting down.
CACGCTGTTATTCGCGCGACTTACGGGGCAAGCACGGTAGAGCCAATTGTCTGCCTTGCTTCGAGCATACGATGTGCCTGCGCGGCGTCGGTCAGGGCAAAATGTTGGCCAATTTCGGCCTTGATGATGCCTTGGGCCATGCGGTCAAACAGTCTTTGGGCCGTATGCGTCAGCGCTTCGGGCGTAGCCACATAGTCGAACAACGTCGGTCGCGTTACGTACAGTGATCCACCGCGGCTTAAATCGAGCAGATTGACAGGCGGCACAGCGCCTGAGGCATTGCCATAGCTGACCATCATGCCGCGACGTTTGAGGCTGGCGATCGACGCGTTCCAGCTCGCCTTGCCCACGCCATCATAAACGACATCGACACCATGTCCGTCGGTGATCGCACATATATGATCGGCGAGCGTCTCCATGGGATCATGCAGACTATGGTCCGCATCGACCTTCGCAGCTTTCTGCGCCGAGCCACTGTGGGCGATGACGATGACGCCCTTGTCCCGCAGCCAGGGAACCAGCACCGATCCCACACCACCCGCGGCGGCATGAACCAATGCCACCTGCCCGGCTTTCAGTGGGAGCACGTCTTCGGCCAAGTAGCAGGCGGTCATGCCCTTCAGCATCATCGCCGCCGCATCCGTGCTGTCAATAGAATCGGGCAGGGCGACCAGCTGGTCCTGCGACACGACCCAATGGGTGGTGTAGCTGCCCTTGCCCGTGCCGCTCGCCACCCGATCGCCGACGGAAAAGGCAGTGACCCCTGGACCGACCGCCGCTACCCGCCCGGCACCCTCATTGCCCAATGTGAGGGGAAGATCGCCGGGATAAAGGCCAGTGCGAAAATAGGTGTCGATATAATTGAGACCAATGGCCTCGGTCGCCACCAGCACCTGGCCATGGGCCAGAACGGGAGTGTCCACGTCCTCCCGCTCGATCACATCCGGCCCGCCATGCTGCCGGACGATCATGCGATAGGCCTGCGTCAAGACAGATGCTCCGCGAAAAAATCGGCGGTGCGGCCATCGGCCAGAACGGCTGCGGCATCATTCCGACGCTGGCCCATTTCAGTGGCAAAGCCATGATCCAGACCCTCATAATCATGCAACGTCACATGAACATTGTCCTTCAGCCCTTCATGCATCGCTTTCTGCACATCGGGCGTGACGAAATGATCTGCTGTCGGGATATGAAGCATGGTCGGTTTGCCGATCGCGTGCTGTTCGCCCAGCAATCCATCGATGCCGACGCCATAGTAGCCGACAAAGGCGTCGCCGTCGGTCCGACATGCGGCCATGAACGCCAGACGACCTCCCAGGCAATAGCCTACCAGCCCTACCTTGCCGCCGCCGGCCGCGACCCGCGCCGCTTTGATCGTGGCTTCAAGGTCGCGAATACCCTGGTCCTGATTGAACTTCGGCATCAACCCCAAAGCCTGGTCCATCTCGTCGGGGACATCCGGATCAAGTTCGATATGCGGATCGATGCGCCAGAACAGGTCGGGCGCATAGGCGACATAGCCTGCTTTTGCCCAGCCATCGCATTTGCGCCGGATGCCTTCATTGACGCCAAATATCTCCTGGATAACGATGATTGCCGCCTTGGCCTCGCCCTCGGGCTTGGCGACATAGGCGTCAAATTGCGCGTCGCTGTCCAGCGTGTCGACAGGAATGAATGCACCCATTTCTTGATCCTTTCGCAACGAGTCCCGCACGCATATTGGCCCTGCCATCGGGCGGCACAACCATCGATTGGCCCTAAAAATTAGCATTTGCGCGTCCATCTATCGCATGACAGATGATGTGCATGCATATCAGCCGGAAAGGGCAGGGACATGAAGGTTACCGTTGACGTGGACTGCACCCCGGCGGAGGCCCGCGCCTTTCTCGGATTGCCGGATGTGAGCCCGATACACGACAAATATATCCGCACGATGCTGGATAGTTTTGATGGCATTGGCAGTGTCGAGCAAATGGAAACGTTGCTCAAAAGCTTTTCGCCATTGGGCGACGCCAGCATGCGGATGTTCCAGCAGATGATGAATGTCGGGCTGGCCGGTATGGGCGGCGGCAAGGACGACACAAAGTAGCCGTGCGCGAACCGTCGAGGGATACGATTTTCGCTCTTTCAAGCGGCCCGCCGCCAGCAGGGATTGCCGTCATTCGGGTGAGCGGCGCGCTAGCCGGGACGGCGATTGAGATGCTGGCGCATCGAATGCCCGCCCCCCGACAAGCGAGCCTCGCCTTGCTGCGCGATCCGACGGGCGGAATGCCACTCGACCGATCCCTCCTTCTTTGGCTGCCGGGACCTCATACCGTCACTGGCGAAGACATGGCGGAGTTTCACTGTCACGGCGGTCGGGCGGTCATCGACGCGGTCGAAGCCGTACTGAGCGCCATTCCCGGACTGCGGCGCGCTCAGCCCGGGGAATTCACGCGCCGGGCATTCGACCATGGGCGTATGGATTTGAACGCGGTGGAGGGATTGTCGGACCTGCTTGCGGCGGAAACGCAAAGTCAACGCAGAGCGGCCTTGTCCATGGCGGAAGGGCATTTCTCACGACGGATTGACGATTGGCGTGCCCGTTTGCTCGCACTGTCCGCCATGGCGGAAGCGGCTCTGGACTTCTCGGACGAAGATGACGTCCCCGACGCGAGCATCGAAGACGATATCGCGGAGCAATTATCGCTGTTGGAAGGCGATGTTCGAAACGTCCTTGCTGCGCCGTCAGCGGAACGATTGCGGGATGGTATTCGCGTCGTACTGGCGGGTCCGCCCAATGCAGGGAAATCGACCCTGCTCAATGCTTTGGTCGGCCGGGATGCCGCCATCGTGTCGGCCATTGCCGGAACGACGCGCGACCGGATCGAGGTGCCGGCCGCGATTGATGGTGTCGCCTATCTCTTCACCGATACTGCCGGGCTCCGAGACGATGTCGGTGACGATATTGAGGCTATCGGTATCGACCGGGCACGGGCTGCGCTTGAGGCGGCGGATATCATTCTTTGGCTAGGGGCGGCGGATGCGATGCCTCGACCCGACGCTATCCTTATAGCTGCCCAGAGCGACCGACAGAATAATGCTCGGTCCGGTTTGCCGGTATCGGCCCTGACCGGCGAAAATATGGGGGCATTATTGGCGGCGCTCGCAGCGCGCGCCGCCACTCTGCTGCCAGGCGAGGGGGACTATGCCCTCCACCGCAGACAACGCGATCTGGTGGTCCGGTTGGCCGATCACCTCCGCGCGGCGCGCGCACATCATGACCTACTTATAATTGCAGAAGAATGTCGGCTTGGACGCGCAGTTCTTGACACGCTGACTGGTCAAGCGAGCACGGAGGATATGCTCGACCGCCTTTTTTCGGGTTTCTGCATCGGGAAATAATAATGTTCCACGTGGAACGCTTTTGACCAAATAGCCCCGACTCTGATAAGGGCGACGCATGCATAAACCCTATGATGTGATCGTGGTCGGTGGTGGCCATGCCGGCTGTGAGGCGGCCGCTGCTGCTGCACGCAAGGGCGCTGCTGTAGCGTTGCTGACATTTGACCGATCAACTGTCGGAGCCATGTCCTGCAACCCTGCCATTGGCGGTCTGGGCAAAGGACATCTCGTCCGCGAAGTCGATGCGTTGGACGGCCTCATGGCCCGCGCCGCAGATGCATCTGCTATCCATTATCGCATGCTCAACAGCAGCAAGGGTGCTGCGGTGCAGGGACCGCGCGTTCAAGCTGACCGTGTTCGCTATCGGGCCGCCATTCACAGGCTGATCGATGATCTGGATGGTCTGACGATCATTGAGGGTGAGGCGCAGGAACTGCTGCTGGACGCCGGGCAGGTCACTGGCGTCCGGCTGGCCGATGGAAGGATGCTGAACTCATCTGCAATCGTGCTGGCGACTGGCACTTTCCTGGGCGGCAAACTTTTCTGCGGCGACACTCAGGACGTTGGCGGGCGCGTCGGGGAAAGGGCGGCTACCAGTCTCGGAACGCAATTGCGGCTGTTGGATCTGCCGATCGCTCGGTTGAAGACTGGTACGCCACCGCGGATCGATGGCCGGACGATCGACTGGGCTCGTTTGGAAACTCAACCATCGGATGACGACGGGTGGACGATGTCGCCCGTGACGCCAAACCGCATATTGCCGCAATTGGCCTGTGCCATCACGCGGACAAATGATCGAACGCATCGGATCATCCGAGAGGGGCTAGGGCGCTCGCCTTTGTTCAGTGGCGCGATTGAGGGGCGGGGACCGCGCTACTGTCCCTCCATTGAGGACAAGGTTCTTCGCTTCGGCGATCGTGACGGGCATCAGATATTCCTTGAACCAGAGGGGCTCGACAGCCCGTTGGTCTATCCCAACGGTATTTCCACCTCTCTGCCGGCTGACATCCAGCGGGACATGATCCGATCAATGGTCGGTCTTGAATGCGCAGAAATCGTCGTAGCGGGCTATGCCGTGGAATATGATCATGTCGACCCGCGCGCGCTCACCAGCGCTCTGGAGCTGCGGGCGGTATCGGGTCTTTTTTGCGCGGGTCAGATCAACGGCACAACGGGCTATGAGGAGGCGGCGGCGCAAGGGCTGGTCGCCGGTGCCAATGCTGCCGCTCATGCGCTAGGACAATCGCCGATGATCTTGGATCGGGCCAGCTCCTATATCGGCGTTATGATCGACGACCTGGTGCTGCAGGGTGTTACAGAACCCTATCGCATGCTGACGGCGCGCGCGGAATATCGCCTCCGCCTGCGCGCCGACAATGCGGAGACCCGCCTTGGCTCCCTGGGTCTTGCCCATGGCCTGATTGGACCGGATCGTGCGCGACGTCTGCAGCTTCGGTCGGATTGGCGCTCGCGGGTTGAAACAGCGTTGGCCCGGTCGATGACGGCATCTGAAATGGCGAAGGCCGGCGCGGTCGTAAGGCAGGATGGGGCGCGCCGCACGCTGGCCGAATGGGCCCGCTTCCCTGAGGTCCCGCGGCGCTTGCTCATGACGCTCGCGCCCAGCCTGCAAGATGCGCCGGACGATGTGCGAAACGAATTGCTCGAAGATGCCCATTATGCGCCGTATCTCCTTCGCCAGGAGGCGGAAGTCGCAGCATTGCGGCGGGACGAACGAGTGATCATTGCCGCCGACTTTGACTTTCGATCAGTAGGTGGATTGTCCAGCGAGATGATCGAACGTCTGGAGGCCGCTCGTCCGGATACGTTAGCGGCTGCTGGCCGTATCCGCGGTATCACCCCTGCGGCCTTGGCTGCCATCCTGGTTCACGCCCGCCGGATGGCCGCGTGACCGAGGAAGAAGCCAAGGCGTGGCTCCGTTCTCATTTTGACGTTTCACGTGGAACATGGGACCAGCTTGAACGCTTCGTTGCAATCCTGCTGTCCGCCATGGACGAACAGAACCTTATCGCTGAATCGACGCGTACCCAGATCTGGGCAAGGCATATCGTCGATTCTGCCCAGTTGCTGCTTCTGGTCGAAGGAGCCGCTACAGGTACGTGGGTTGATCTGGGTGCGGGGGCGGGATTGCCCGGGGCCGTGATTGCATGCCTTGGTAAGCAGCCAGTGCTGATGATCGAAGCCCGCCGCAAGCGCGTGGATTTCCTAAATGCCGTGATCGCAGAGCTTGGCCTGCAACATGCGGACGTGTTCGGCGGTCGTGTCGAGTCCGTGCCGGCAATGCAGGCAGCCGTCATCAGCGCGCGCGCTTATGCTCCACTGGACAAATTGCTGCATTCGGCGCTGCATCTCTCGGATCGGAACAGCCTTTGGGTGCTGCCAAAAGGACGAACCGCGCAAAATGAACTGGAGGCCGTGCGCCCATCGTGGCAAGGTGTGTTCCACGTGGAACCGAGTGTAACGGACGCGGACAGCGCCATCATCGTTGCCCGGAATGTCGCGCCCGCCGGCAAGAAGAAAGGTCGTTCATGATCCGCATCGCTATCGCCAACCAGAAGGGTGGGGTGGGAAAGACAACCACGGCGATCAATCTGGCTACCGGTCTCGCCGCCACCGGGCTTCGCGTTTTGCTGGTGGATCTTGACCCGCAGGGCAATGCATCGACCGGCCTGGGGGTTGATCAGGCAGCACGCGAGCGCTCCAGCTATGACCTGCTGGTAGGCAATTGCGCGTTGGACGACAGTATCGTGACGACGCGCGTGCCGAAGCTGGATCTGGTGCCCGCGACCCAGGATTTGTCCGGTGCTGAAATCGAACTGATCGAATATGAAGAGCGGACGCACCGGCTCGAGCGGGTATTGTCAGAAGCGCAGCCGGGGCGTTGGGATATCTGCCTGATCGACTGTCCGCCGTCCTTGGGATTGCTGACCATCAATGCCATGGTGGCGGCGCAGTCGCTGCTCGTGCCATTGCAATGCGAGTTTTTCGCGCTCGAAGGTTTGTCGCAATTGCTGCAAACCGTTGAACGCATCCGGGGACGTTTCAACCCTGGCTTGTCGATCATGGGCGTAGCACTCACCATGTATGATCGCCGCAATCGATTGACCGATCAGGTCGCGGATGACGTCCGGGCCTGTTTGGGCGATTTGGTCTTTTCAACCGTCATCCCTCGTAACGTCCGGCTGTCTGAAGCGCCCAGCCATGGCGTTCCGGCGCTTATCTACGACTTCCGTTGCTCGGGGTCGGAAGCTTATATGCGTCTGGCGCGCGAGCTGATCGCGCGCCTGCCCCCAGAGGAGGTTGCGGCTTGAGCGAGGATATGACCGAAAAGCCCAAGACGGCAAAGCGCCCCCAAGGATTGGGTCGTGGCCTGTCTGCTCTATTGGGCGACGTTGCTCGCGAAGAACCGGTTTCTCCCTCTGCGCCCCAGGTCAATGGCAAGGCGGTGCAGAGCATCGAAGTCGCGCTCATCCATCCGCATCCCGAACAGCCGCGCCGCCATTTTGACGATGGCGCCTTGCAGGAACTGGCCGACAGCATCGCCAAACGCGGCGTGATCCAGCCCATCATCGTGCGCCCGCATGGCGGGGGTTTTCAAATCATCGCTGGCGAACGCCGCTGGCGCGCGTCGCAACGGGCGCAACTCCACCGTATTCCTGCGATCGTCCGCGACTTCGACGAGCAGGAAACGCTTGAGATCGCGCTGATAGAAAATATTCAGCGTGAAGACCTGAACCCTATCGAGGAAGCGGAAGCTTATAGAAAGCTGATCGCCGAGTTCAACCATAGCCAAGAGGCGCTCGGTCGTATCGTCGGCAAATCCCGCAGCCATGTCGCCAACCTGATGCGCTTGCTCGACCTGCCGCAGTCGGTGCAACAGCAGGTTATGCACAGCAAGATCAGCATGGGCCATGCCCGGGCGCTGATCGGCGCGCCCGATTGTGAACGGCTTGCTGGCCAGATCGAGGAGAAGGGCCTGTCGGTCCGCGATACCGAACAGCTGGTTCGCCGCGCCAAAACCGGAAATGATGCGCCTGCGGCACGCTCGATGCGGTCCGATCCCAAGGATAAGGACCCCGACATTGCGGCGCTGGAGCAACATCTGGCGGATATATTAGGCCTGAAAGTGGAGATCGCCCATAGCGGTGCAGCCACCGGGGGCACCTTGTCGATGCGCTACTCAAACCTGGACCAGCTCGATATGCTGTGCCAGCGGCTCTCGGGCGAACGCATCTGACGTTGCTCCTCGCAAGCATTTGGAGCGCCTGAAAAGAGGAGGACGCCGGCCGCTCACTTTTCGAAGTGACTGGCTTTTTCCGGTTGCCGCCCTAGGTTGGTAGCATGGATATACACGCTGCCGCCGCCTCGCCTGCCGTCATTCGTCGCTCGGATTATCGTGTGCCGGACTGGCTGGTGCCCGACGTTACGCTTGATTTCGATCTTGATCCTGCGCTCACGACCGTTCGTGCGAAACTCGCCGTAGCGCGCAATGGCGGTCATGACCGATCGCTGCGTCTCGATGGCGACGGACTGGTGCCCTTGGAAGTCAAGGTCGATGGTCGGTCCCTGACGCAGGCGGAATGGCATTTGGAAGCCGGCGCGCTCATTCTGCCCTTGCCGGGCGACGCGCATGAGGTGGAAACGCTCGTCGAACTCGCCCCTGAGCGAAATAGCAAGCTGATGGGGCTGTATGCCAGCGGCGAGCTGCTATGCACCCAATGCGAGGCGGAGGGGTTCCGCCGCATAACCTTCTTTCCCGATCGGCCCGATATATTGTCGCGCTACAGCGTGCGCATGTCCGCGAATAAGGCATGTTTCCCAATCCTGCTCGCCAACGGCGATCCAGTAGAGCAAGGTGATGGCGAAGATGGCCGCCACTGGGCGATCTGGAACGATCCTTATCCCAAACCCTGCTATTTGTTCGCTCTGGTGGCGGGCGACCTTTCCTGCAACCGGGACCGGTTTGTCACCATGAGCGGCCGCGACGTACAGCTTGGGATATGGGTAAAGGAGGCCGACCTTCCCCGCACCATCCATGCCATGGAGGCCCTTAAAAACAGCATGGCCTGGGATGAGCGTCTCTACGGCCGTGAATATGATCTCAATGTCTTCAATATCGTCGCTGTGGCTGACTTTAATTTTGGCGCGATGGAGAATAAGGGCCTCAACATCTTCAATTCGCGTTATATTTTGGCTGATCCGGATACCGCGACCGACATCGACTATGACGGCGTAGAGGGCGTGGTCGCCCATGAATATTTCCACAATTGGTCAGGGAACCGTGTCACGTGCCGTGACTGGTTTCAGTTGTCCTTAAAGGAAGGCTTTACCGTCTTTCGCGACCAGAATTTTTCGGCGGATATGGGCAGCCATGCGGTCAAGCGGATTGAGGATGTCCGCATCCTGCGCGCGGGCCAGTTCCCGGAGGATTCAGGCCCGCTCGCGCACCCGGTGCGGCCTGAATCCTACATGGAAATCAGCAACTTCTACACCGCGACCATCTATAACAAGGGCGCCGAGCTGATCCGGATGATGGCGTTGATGCTTGGACCTGAACGCTTTCGTGCCGGCACGGACCTGTATTTCGACCGGCATGACGGGCAGGCCGCAACCTGTGAGGATTTCGTCCGCGCCATGGAGGATGGGGGCAACATCGACCTCACTCAATTCCGGCTTTGGTATGAACAGGCCGGCACCCCGCGCGTGCGCGCGCTTCTGTCGCATGACGCTGCCACCGGTCGCGTCGATCTGGTTCTGAGCCAAATCATCCCGCCGACCCCAGGTCAGCCAGAAAAACGGCCGATGGCGATCCCAATCCGCGTTGCCCTGTTCGACCGGGAAAGCCGGGCTAATCATGGCGACGAGACTCTGATGCTGACCCGGTCGGAGCAGCGCTTCACGTTCCAGAATGTCGCCACCGCGCCCGTGCTGTCGATCAATCGCGGCTTTTCCGCGCCGGTGATCGTGGATACCAACCGCAGCCAAGCCGACCTCGCCTTTCTATCAGCGCATGACGATGATCCGTTCGCCCGCTATGAAGCGATGCAGCAATTGATGGTCAATGTGCTTGTGGGCCAGATCGGCGGCCAGCCGGTGGATGAGACGACGGTGGTCGATGCGGTCCGCCAGACGCTGATCGACCCGGCTTTGGACTCCGCATTCGTGGCGGAGGCGATCCGTTTGCCCAGCGAAGCCTATCTGGGTGACCAGATGCCTATCGTCGATCCTGATGCGATACACGACGCCCGGGACGCGCTTCAACATCGTATCGGCGCGGAACTGGAGCCGCTATGGCGTGATATGCATGCCCGGCTGCGCGCGAACAGCTTTTCCTTGTCGCCGGCGGCCAAGGGTGCGAGAAAATTACGCAACGCGGCGTTACATTATCTGGTGGCATCGGGCGCGGCGGACGGCCCATTAACGGCCTTTGAGCAGTTCGACAGCGCCGACAATATGACCGAACGTCAGGCCGCACTGGGCATATTGGCGAACGGGGAAAGCCCCGAACGCATCGCTGCCCTCGATATTTTCTATAACCGTTATTGCGCCGATGCGCTGACGCTGGACAAATGGTTCCAGACCCAGGCCTTCGCTTTGCACCCTGATACGGTGGACCTTGTGGAGGAACTGGGCCGACATAAGGATTTTACCCTCAACAACCCCAACCGGGTTCGCGCGCTTTATGGCGCTTTTTCGGGCAATCAGTGGGCGTTTCATCATCGCTCGGGCAAGGGATATCGGCTCGTCGCCGACTGCATCCTCGCCCTGGATCCCATCAACCCGCAGACAGCAGCGCGCTTGGTGCCTCCGCTTGGCCGCTGGAAAAGGTTCGATGCGCAGCGTGCGACCCTGATGCAAGCGCAGCTTCAACGCATTCTGTCTCAGCCGGGCTTGTCGAAAGACGTGATGGAACAGGTCCGCAAGAGCCTGGATTGAGAAACTTGGCAGGATGTCCCGGCGGCCTGTGCCTTAGTCCTTCATCGCCGCAACCCAAGCGGCGACATCAGTCGCCACCTGATTGGCCGCCGCATTGAGCGGGGCGCCGACGCTGGTCGCATTGATCTTCCCGCCGACCGGCGCGCTGGCGGTAAATCGCTGACGCGCCAATGCGACCCCGCTCGGCGTCATTAGCATCGCATCATAGGTTACGATCGCACTCTGCTGCGCTTCGTCGATACCGAAATCGATCAGTTCGCCCGTCAGCCGCTGGCCGCCATCGCCCGAAAATTGGCCCGTATCCAGAACCACGCGGTCGGTCGTGGCCGAAATCGTCTCCGCCAGCAGACGGCGGAACAGGTGACGCGGCGTATCCGCCCACTGCACATCGGTCACATAGGCAACTGACGTCGGGCTCGTCTGGACAGGCACTCGAACCGTATCGACTGTCTTTGGCGCTTCAGGCTCGGTCACGATCAGCGTCCGCCCGTTCCCTGCGACGCGCGGCGTGCCGGACGGCACCTTGTGCGCAGCATCGAGCGACAGCAGCCGCTCGGGCGGTTTCCCCCCGAAGGATACGCAGCCCGACAGCAGGAAAGCCGCAGCCAGCACCGCCGTGACGCCATGGGGTTTCGCGTGGAACATGCGCCTCATCCTTATCTTCCTCATGGCTTGTAATCCGGCAATTTGGGCGATCCGACGATCGACCCGGCGCCTTGCTGGTCGAGCTTTTCAGCAACGCCGCGGAACGCGCGCGACATTTCCCGCAGGTCGCGCACCAGCTGATTGACTTCCGGCATGGTCTGCGTGCTGAAACTCTTCACGCCAGGCTGCGCCTCGCCGATCGTCTTGTCGAGTGTGTCGATGCTGCGGGTTGCGGACTGCACGGTCTTGCGCAGGTCGGCCATCAACGGCTTGCCCTGTTCATTCAGCAGCGAATCCGTCGTCGCGGCCAGCTTGCCGATCTGCTCGACGGCAACACCGGTACGTTGGACAGCAATGCGCGCTTCCGCCAGGGTCGCGGCGATTTCGGGGCTGCGGTCGGCCAGCGATCCCGAAATACGCTCCACATTGGCCAGGATGCCCGCGATCGATTGCTGATTCTTGTCGTCGAGCAATTCGGTGAGGCGTTCGGTCAGTGTGGACAGACGCTCCAGCAGCTGCGGCGCATTGTTAAGCAGTTCGCCCAGCGCACCGGGCTTGGTCGGTATGACAGGCACGCCATCCGGGCAGGCCGCCGGGGCATTTTGCGCGGGGCACTGGATGGGCGGGGCGCCCTTCACCGCGCCGTCCAGCACGATCTCACTCACCCCTGTAAAGCCAACGCCCTGAATCGTGGCGGTGGTGCCTTGCAGGATAGGGGTGCCATCCCGGACGGAGATACGCACCTTCACGAAGCTGGGGTCGCGCTTCCACAATTCGATCTTCTCGACTTGGCCGGACGGCACGCCGGCATAGTTGACGCCCGATCCTTTCGCCAGGCCACTGACCGACTGCTTGAAAAAGATGTCATATTCCTTGTTGTCGCCTTGCGACAGGCGCGAAAACCAGAAGGCGGCAATCATAATCGCGGCCAGCAACAACAGCGTGACCGTGCCGACCAGCACATGGTTGGAGCGGGTTTCCATATCCTATTGCCTTCCCTCGGGCGACGCGGACGCCACCTTGTTCTTTTCGCGTTCCACCGCCGCTGTGGCGGCCCGGCCTCTTGGACCATTGAAATATTCCTGGATCCACGGGTGATCCAGCGCCAGCAATTCCTCGATCGTGCCCACGGCGATCACCTTCTTGTCCGCCAGCACGGCGACCCGGTCGCAAATCGAATAGAGCGTGTCGAGATCATGGGTGATGAGGAAGACGGTCAACCCCAATGTCTGTTGCAGCTTGCGAGTCTGATCATCGAACGCAGCCGCGCCGATCGGGTCCAAGCCAGCTGTGGGTTCGTCCAGGAACAACAAGTCGGGGTCCAGCGCCAATGCGCGCGCCAGCCCGGCGCGCTTGCGCATGCCACCGGACAGTTCGGCCGGATATTTGGGTCCAGCCTCGGCAGGCAGGCCGGTCATGCGGATCTTGTAGGCGGCGATCTCCTCGCGCAGCTTCGGCCCGATATTGGGGTAATATTCGCGGATAGGCACTTCGACATTTTCCGCGACCGTGAGCGTTGAAAACAGCGCGCCGCCCTGAAACAGAACGCCCCAGCGCTTGCGGACCGCCAGCGCTTCATCGTCCAGGCGGCCGACCATGGCCTCGCCAAACACGCACACATCGCCTTCATCCGGGGTCTGCAATCCGATGATGGACCGCATCAAGACGGATTTGCCCGTGCCTGATCCGCCCACGACCCCCAGTATCTCGCCCTTGCGCACGTCGAGGTCGAGTTTTTCGTGCACAACCTGATCGCCGAAACTGTTGCGCAGGCCGCGCACGCGGATTGCAACCCCGTCTTGCGCGATGGCGTCATCGACGCGCCGTTCGTCGGCCTGCTGCATGTCCATCTCGCTCATCAGTTCCACCCGACCCAGGTGAAGAAGACGGCGAAGAAGGCGTCGATCACGATAACGAGGAAAATTGCCTGAACCACGGCTGCGGTGGTGCGCAGGCCGACTTCCTCGGCATTGGCCTTGACCTGCATACCTTGATAGCAGCCCGATAGCGCGATGATGATGCCGAACACCGGCGCCTTGATCAATCCGACCCACAGGTCGGTGATCGGCACGACTTCGCGCAGCCGCTGGACGAAGGTGATGGGCGGAATGTCGAGCGCAACGGCGCACAGGAACCCGCCGCCGATGACCGCGACGATGGACGCGTAGAAACCCAGCAGCGGCATCATCACCACCACCGCCAATGTGCGCGGCATGACCAGCGCTTCCATCGGCGACACGCCGATGGTGCGCATCGCGTCGATTTCCTCGGTCAGCTTCATCGTGCCAAGCTGTGCGGCAAAAGCCGAACCGGATCGGCCGGCAACCATGATCGCGGTCATCAACACGCCCAGTTCGCGGAACGTTAGGCGTCCGACCAGGTTGATGGTCAGCATTTCCATGCCGAACTGCCGCAACTGCACCGATCCTTGCTGGGCGATGACGATGCCGATCAGGAAACTCATCAGGCCGATAATGCCCAGGGCCGACACCCCCACCACTTCGAACCGCTGGACGACCGCATTGACGCGAAACCGGCTTGGATGCCGGATCAGCCCCCATGCCGCAACCAGGCTGGCGCCGAAAAAGCCGAGCAGGCCCATCAAGGTTGTCCCGGCGCTGATCACCGCATCGCCAATCTGGCCGACGACGCGCGTCAGCGGCGACACCTTGTCCGGGCGGAGGGAAAACGGCTCGTCCAGCGTACCGACCGCCTCTATCAGCCTCTGTGCATCTTCGTTCGCGCCGGTGATTGGCGCGTTCAATCGCTTGGCCGCGCTATGCACGGTCCATGCGCCGATCGTGTCGATATGATCGACCTGCGACACGTCGACAGCATTGATCGGCCCCTGCACAGCGTCCAGGCGGGCAGGCAGATCATGAAGGCACGCTATGGCCAGGTTTCCCGAAAGCCGTATTACCGTGCCGCCATCGCGTTGCTCTTCTGTGAGTTCGGCGGCTTTGTTCATCAGGGGGATTTAGTGGTCCATTATCGGTTGCACGGCAAGCCGAAACGGCCCATCCGCAGGTCAGAACGAAGGGCTGGGGCAAAAGTTTCGGATACGGCATGACGCATCTTCTGGCGATCTATGACATGGACCGCACGGTCACGGTCACGGGCACCTATACCGGTTTCCTGATTCACGTTGTCCGCGCCATGGCGCCGTGGCGGCTGATCCTGCTGCCCTGCGTCGCGTTGCTGATGCTGGCCTACGTCCTTAAACTGATCAGCCGTCAGAGGCTTAAGGAACTCAATCAGGCGCTGATGGTCGGCTACAATGTCGAACGCGCCCGGTTGATGCCGCATGTCGAAAGCTACGCTGACAAGGTGATCGCCACCAATGTGCGCAAGGGCGCGTTGGCGCAGATCGCGCGAGACCGCGCGAACGGCTACACTCTGGTGCTCGCCACTGCATCCTATCGCCTCTATGTCGAACCGATCGCCCGCCGGCTGGGGTTCGACGCCGTCATCGCCACGGATCATCTCAGCCAGGATCTGCGCTACGTCCGTGCCAAGATCGCCGGCGAAAACTGCTATGACACCGGCAAATTGCGCATGATCAAGGCATGGATGACGGCCCAGGCGATCGACCGCAGCGACGCGCATATCCGGGCCTATTCCGACCATGTCTCGGACGCGCCGATGCTGGAATTTGCCGACCTGCCCTTTGCCGCCAATCCCCACCGCCGCCTTGCCCTGCTGGCGCAGGCGCGCGGCTGGCCGCGAGTAGACTGGGACTGACCACCTATACCACGCGGGCCGGCAGCGGCTCGCCGGCGAAATGCGCGGCCAGATTGGCGCGCAGCGTTTCGAGCATCCGGCCCACTGCCTCATGCGTCGCGCCGCCGGTATGGGGCGTCAGCACGATGTTCGGCACGTCCTTCCACCGCGCGGGATCGGTCGGTTCAGGATCGAACACGTCCAGCGCCGCGCCGCCCAGCCGCCCCGATGTCAGCGCCTCGATCAGCGCCGCCTCCTGAACCAGCTGACCCCGCGCGACATTGACCAGCAGCCCGTCTGCGCCGACCGCCTCCATGATCGCCGCATCGATCATGCCGCGATTGTTTTCGTCCGCTCGGCACGCGACGATCACGATATCGCTTTGCCGGGCCAGCGCCATCAGGCTGTCGGCGCGCGGCCAGGCCAGGCCCGGCTTGGGGCGTGGTCCCCACCAGCCGATCTGCATCTTCATCGCCTGCGCCCGTTCCGCAATGGCGATGCCGATCGCGCCCATGCCGACAATCCCCAGCCGCGCGCTGCCCATCGACCATGTGCGTGTCTTCGCCTCGATCGTCCATTGGCCAGCCCGCAGATGCCGGTCGGCGCCGACGATCCAGCGGCGATGCGCGATCATCAGGCCGATCGCATGGTCGGCGACGTCGTCGGCATTGGCTGCGCCCGCATGAGCGACGGCAATGCCGCGCGTTCGCGCCAGGTCCAGGTCCACGCCGTCATAGCCGACAGTGAAGCAGGCGATCAGGCGCAGCTGCGGCATTGCGTCGATCAGCGCCCGATCGAGCGGGAACTCCCCGGCCCACACGATCGCATCGACGCGGGCGAGCGCTGCCGGGTCCGGGTCGTCCCACAGCGCGATCACATCATATTCGGCGCGCAGCACGGGCAACAACGGCGCCAGCAGCGGCTGCCCCACCAACAACGAGGGTCTGGTCATGCCGCTCAGCCTATCTGCCGCAGCGCCTGCGCGAAATCGGCGATCAGATCGTCGGCATCCTCGCAGCCGATCGAAATGCGCACCATATTGTCGCCGATCGCCAGCGCCTTCTTGCGCTCGGCCGGCACCGACAAATGGGTCATCGCCGCCGGGTGGCTGGCCAGCGTTTCAGTGCCGCCCAGGCTGACCGCCAGCTTGGCGATCTTGAGCGCGTCGAGGAAGGCGAAGGCTTCGGCTTCTCCGCCTTTCAGGTAGAGCGAAAAGGTCGATCCCGCGCCGGTGCAATGCCGCCTGTAAATGTCCGCTTGGCGCTCGGTTTCGGGAAAGCCCAGATAGACGACCTTCTCCACCTGCGGCTGGTCGCGCAGCCAGGCGCACACCTTGGCGGCATTCTCGCCCGCCCGGCTCATCCGCAGTTCCAGCGTCTCCAGGCTGCGCAGCAGCATCCAGGCGCTGTGCGGGTCCAATATGGTGCCGATCGTGTTGCGCATCAGGCGGATGGTATTGATCAGCGCATTGCTCCCCAGCACGCCGCCCGCCACAAGATCGCTATGGCCGCCGGCATATTTTGTGAGGCTGTAGATGACCAGGTCCGCGCCATGGGCGATCGGCTTGTGCCATAGCGGACCAAGGAATGTATTATCGATGGCGATCGGCGGCACATGGTCCACCCCGGCGAACACGGAGTCGCGCCGCGCGACTACCGCTTCTAAATCGACCAGGACATTGGTCGGATTGGCCGGACTTTCCAGATAGATCATCGCCACCCGGCCCAGTTTCTTGGCCTGCTCGATCACCGCGCCAATCTCCTCGGCAGTCGCGCCGGCCGGGAAGTCGACCCATTGCACGCCGAACTTGCCCAGAATGCGCCCGATCAGCGATTCGGTCGCGGCATAGAGCGGCGCGCTATGGACGATGACGTCGCCCGGCTGCACCAGCGCCAGCAGGGTGGTGGCGATCGCCGACATGCCGCTGGAAAAGAGCAGCGCGTCCTCGGCTTCCTCCCACACCGATAGCCGGTCCTCGCAAATTTCCTGATTGGGGCCGTTGAACCGCGAATAGACCAGCCCCTCCGCGCCGCCGGGGCGGATGCCCGTCACGCCCTCGAAATGCCGCTTGCCCGCCGCGGCGCTTTCAAAGGCAAAGGTGGAGGTGAGGAAGATCGGTGGCTTCAAAGACCCTTCCGACAGGGTCGGGTCATAGCCATGGCCCATCATCAAGGTCGCGGGCTTGAGCTTGCGGCCGTCGATTTCCAGGATGGACGCCTTGGGACGGCGGCGGTTGCCGGTGACTTCGACGCCGCTCAGGTCGGCTTCGGTGACGGGGGGCGGGGTTTCGCCGGTCATGATCATGTCTCCTGCTTCGCGACGTCTGCAGCGCCGCTGATGATGGACCGGAGTGTAACGCAGGAGCGGGGGCGGGGGCCAGAGGGTCGCGACATAATATTTCGCTGCCAAGCATGTTAATTGCCAAGGACGGATGGCTGGACGAGAGGGTGACGAAGGCCATAGGCGCACCTACATTCCCGACGATGCCCGTCACGCTCCCCCCCATTATCGGCAACTGGTTCGACGCGCGCGGCTGGCGTCCGCGCCGGCATCAGATGGAAATGCTGGCGGCGGCACGGCAGGGCGATCATGCGCTGCTGGTCGCGCCCACCGGCGCGGGCAAGACGCTGGCCGGCTTCCTGCCGACGTTGGCTGATCTTATCGACCATCCCACCGAGGGCCTGCACACCCTTTATGTCTCGCCGCTCAAGGCGCTTGCCGTCGATGTCCGGCGCAACCTGCTGACGCCGATCGAGGAAATGGGCCTGCCCATCCGCGTGGAAACCCGCACCGGCGACACCCCCTCCGACCGAAAGGCGCGGCAGCGCGCCCGCCCACCGCAGATATTGCTCACGACGCCCGAATCGCTGTCCCTGCTGCTCAGCTATCCTGACGCACGGATCATGTTCGCCCATCTGCGGACAATAATCGTCGATGAAGTCCATGCCTTTGCCACCCAGAAGCGCGGCGACCTGCTCAACCTGTCGATGGCGCGGCTTCAGACGATCAACCCCGATCTGCGCCGTGTCGCTCTGTCCGCGACGGTCGCCGATGTCGATGCCTATCGCGCCTGGCTCGCGCCTGATGGCGATATCGGCGCGGTGACGCCGGTGCTGGGGGAGGCTGGCGCGGACCCGCATGTCGCCATTCTCATTCCCGAAGGCCGCGTTCCCTGGTCGGGCCATTCGGGCCGCTATGCCGCCTCGCAGGTCATGGCGGAAATCCAGTCACGCGGCACCACCCTGATCTTCTGCAACACCCGCGGGCTTGCCGAACTCATCTTCCAGGATCTCTGGTCGGCCAACGATGCCAATCTGCCGATCGGCATCCATCATGGCAGCCTGTCGATCGAAGCGCGGCGCAAGGTGGAGAGCGCGATGGCGGCGGGCAAGTTGCGCGCGCTGGTCGCGACCGCCTCACTCGACCTTGGCGTCGATTGGGGCAATGTCGATTGCGTCATCCAGATGGGCGCGCCCAAGGGCAGCTCGCGCCTGCTCCAGCGGATCGGCCGCGCCAATCACCGGCTCGACATGGCCTCGCAAGCGATCCTCATTCCCGGCAATCGCTTCGAATATCTGGAAGCGCGCGCCGCGCTCGACGCGGTGGAGGCTGGCGAACGCGACGCCGATGATTTCCGTCCCGGCAGCCTCGACGTGCTGGCCCAGCATGTCATGGGGCTTGCCTGTGCCGGGCCGTTCCGCGCGGAGGATTTGCTCAAGGAGGTGCAATCCGCCACTCCCTATAGCGCGCTGACCGCCGAAGCGTTCGATCATGTCCTTCACTTCATCGAAGGCGGGGGGTACGCCCTGCGCGCCTATGACCGGTTCAAGCGGCTGACCAGAGAACAGGACGGGACCTGGCGCGTATCCCATCCCCGCTTCATTCAGCAGCACCGCCTGAACGCAGGCATCATCGTCGATCAGCCCGCACTCGCCGTACGCTTCGCCAATGGCCGCAAGCTCGGCACTGTGGAGGAAGGCTTTGCCGCGCAACTCCGCCCCGGCGACAGTTTCTTTTTCTCCGGCATGGCACTGGAGGTCGTGCGCATGGACACGAGCGACCTCACCGTGCGCGCCACGTCAAAACAGGCGCGCGTGCCCAGTTGGGGCGGGTCGCGCATGGCGATGTCCACGCGTCTGGCCGACCGCGTGCGGCATTTCCTGGCCGAACCGCAGGAATGGAATCGCTTTCCGCAGGACGTGCGCGAATGGCTGGAAATGCAGCAGGCCCGCTCGGTTCTGCCGCAGCCGGGGCAATTACTGATCGAAACCTTCCCGCATGAAGGGCGGCATTATCTCGTCTGCTACAGTTTCGAAGGCTGGAATGCGCACCAGTCGCTCGGCATGTTGCTCACGCGCCGCATGGACGCGCAGGGGCTGATGCCACTGGGCTTCGTCGCCAACGACTATGCGCTGGCGGTCTATGGCCTCAAGCCCGTCACTGACCCCAGGAGCCTGTTTTCGGCTGACATATTGGACCATGAATTTATCGACTGGGTCGAACAGTCAAGCCTGCTCAAGCGCGCATTTCGCGATGTCGCTGTGATCTCCGGCCTCATCGAGCGGCAGCATCCGGGCAAGCGCAAAACCGGGCGGCAAGTCACCTTCTCCACCGACCTCATCTATGATGTGCTGCGCAAATATCAGCCTGACCATCTGCTTATCAAGGCGGCCTGGGCGGACGCCCGCGCGCGCATGACCGACGTGGGGCGTCTGGGCGACCTGATCGACCGCGCGGCGACCACGATGCTGCATATCACACTGGATCGCGTCAGCCCGCTCGCGGTGCCGGTGCTGATCCTGATCGGGCGCGAGCAGGTGGCGCAACAGGCGGCCGAGGACGCGCTGCTGATGGAGGCCGAAGCGCTGGTCAACGAAGCGATGCGCGCGGATTAAATATTCTATTACAATCCATTGATAGCTGCGAAGGGATCGTCGCTCGCGTCCTCGTTCCAGCGATATTCGGCCCGGTCGGCGACCCATTGCGCCAGCACCTTGCCATAGAGCTTGGCGATCAGCGCGAGCGCCATGTCGGTGCCGGCGGACACCCCCGACGACGTGATGAAGCGGCCATCCTCGACCCAGCGCGCATGGGGCACCCAATGCACTTCCTTGCCCTGCGCGGTCGCCCATTGCCACGCCATCTTGTTGCTGGTGGCGCGCACACCGTTCAACAGCCCTGCCTTCGCCAGCAGTCCCGATCCGGTGCAGATGCTCGCCACCTGCGGCGTCGCCTCCGCAAGCCGCTTCATCGCGCCCAGGAACGCCGGATTGTCGACCTCCCGCCGCGTGCCCGATCCGCCTGGCACCATCACAATGTCCAGCTTGGGCGCGTCGGCAAAGCTGACATCGGCAATGGTCTTGGGGCCGGTACGGCTCGCGACCGGCCCTGCCTTCTCGGCAATCAGCACCGTATCGACGCGGTCACTGATCATGCCGAACATTTCCAGCGGCCCGAACACGTCGAGCAGCTCAAACCCCTCGAACACCACCATGCCCAGCGTCTTGCGCGGCCCTTGCGGCGGCACCGGCGGCGTGCCGGTAACGGGCGTGGCGGCGGTCGACGGGGTCGGCGCGGCCGCCATCAGCGCGGACCCGATGAGCAGGTCGCGGCGCGACGGGGTGATGGGCGGCATGGGCATGATCGCATCTCCTTTCCTTCCTCAACGATTGGCGGATCAGAAACCGCGATCCTCTTCGCGGTCCCCTCCGCATCCCTTGTACACGCCCTGCGCAAAGGCGATCTGCACCCGGTCGGACCAGAGCGCGTCGCTCATTCCGTCACTGCACGGCCCCTCGCTGATTGTCATGGTAAAGCCGTCGCCCAGATAGCGCAGCGACTTGCTGTCCATTTCCTGGCGCACGCCGTAGCGGAGAGGCGGTGAATCTGGCCGCTCCAGCACCGCCGTCGCGCCCCGCACGGTTACAGCCCAAAAGGGTTCGGTGCCAATGGCGCGATAGTCGGACGGAGCCGGATCGCGCGCTGATGTTCCACGTGAAACCAAAGGCTTGGCCGGTGGCGCAACCGCCGTCGATCTGTCGCGTTCGCCGTCGGACTTTGCGGGCTCCATGGTGATCGGCGCGCGCACCACTTCCGCTTCGCGCTCGATCCCGGCCGCGTTCACCACTGCCCTTGGCTCGTCCCCACACCCGGCCGACAGCGCCAGCAGTAGCAAGGCCGCCAGCCTCATCCCGCCACCGCCTCGCGTCGGAAGCAATCCGCCGCATGGTCGTTCACCAGCCCCGTCGCCTGCATCCAGGCGTAAACGATCGTCGGGCCGACGAATTTGAAGCCGCGTTGCTTCAGATCCTTGGAAATAGTCTCCGACAGCGCCGTTTTCGCCGGAAAGGATCGCCCATCATTGCGGATCGGCTGCCCGTCCACGAACGCCCAGGCATAATCCGCGAAATTCTCGCCGGAATCGCGCATCGCGCCAAAGATGCGCGCGCCGGCAATCGTCGCTTCTATCTTCGCGCGCGCGCGCACGATGCCGGGATCGCCCATCAGCCGCTCGACATCGGCCGGGCCGAACGCCGCCACGCGGTCTGGATCGAACCTGGCAAAGGCAGCGCGAAAGGCGTCCCGCTTGCGCAGGATGGTGATCCAGGACAGCCCCGCCTGAAACCCCTCCAGCATCAGCATTTCCCACAACATGCGGGAATCGCGCTGCGGGACGCCCCATTCCTCGTCATGATAGGCGCGATAGAGCGGGTCGGTGCCGCACCAGCTGCACCGGACCGGCTCCATCTCAAACGTCCAGATTGGCGACGTTCAGCGCATTGTCCTGGATGAACTCGCGGCGGGATTCGACCACATCGCCCATCAGCTGGCTGAAAATTTCGTCGGCAATGTCCGCCTGCTCCACCTCGACGCGCAGCATCGACCGGTTGTCCGGGTCCAGCGTGGTTTCCCACAATTGCTCGGCATTCATCTCGCCAAGCCCTTTATAGCGCTGGATCGACAAGCCCTTCCGCCCGGCGGCCAATATCGCCTCCAGCAGGTCGCTGGGGCTGGTGATGGTCGCGCCCTTGGCGGGGGCCGCCGGCAGGTCGTCTTCGCCCGCATCTTCCGCTGCCTGCGCCGCCTTGGCCGAAACCAGCCGGCTGATGCTCTGGTAGCTCGCCGCTTCCTCGCTGGCGATGGTGTGCAGCTTGCGCGCTTCGGCCGACCCGATGAAGCCACCCTCGATCATGTGGTGATCGGTGACGCCGCGCCACAGCCGTTCGAAATGGAAACCGCCCTCCTGCGCGATACGGCCCGACCAGCGGCCTTCGGAGTCATGGGCGCCCAGCCAGGTCACGGTCGCGGCCAGCCGCTCCGCCTGGCTCTCCTTCGACAGTTCCGGGTCGAGCGCGCCATTGATGCTCAGCGCTTCAATGATCTGCGGATTATAGCGGCGCGGCACATAGCGCATGACCGCGCGCATCCGCCGTCCATGCTCGATCAGGCCGCGCAGATCATCTCCGCCGCGGGCACCGCCGCCGGTTTCCAGCACCATCGTCTCGACGCCATTGTCGACCAGATATTGCTCCAGCGCCGCCTCGTTCTTCAGGTAGACTTCCGACCGGCCCCGGCTCGCCTTGTAGAGCGGCGGTTGCGCGATGTAGAGATGCCCCGCCTCGATAATCTGCGGCATCTGGCGGTAGAAGAAGGTCAGCAGCAGCGTGCGGATATGCGCGCCATCGACGTCGGCGTCGGTCATGATGACGATCTTGTGGTAGCGCAGCTTTTCCAGGTTGAAATCGTCGCGAATGCCCGTGCCCATCGCTTGGATGAGCGTGCCCACCTCCTTGGACGACAGCATCCGGTCGAACCGCGCCCGTTCGACGTTCAATATCTTGCCCTTCAATGGCAGGATCGCCTGATTGTGGCGATTGCGCCCCTGCTTGGCCGAACCGCCGGCCGAATCACCCTCGACCAGGAACAGTTCGGACTTGGCCGGGTCACGCTCCTGGCAGTCGGCGAGCTTGCCGGGGAGCGACGCGATGTCCATCGCGCCCTTGCGCCGGGTCAGCTCGCGCGCCTTCTTCGCCGCCTCGCGCGCGGCGGCGGCGTCTATCACCTTCTGCACGATCATCTTGCCGTGCGCGGGATTTTCTTCCAGCCACTCGGCCATCTTGTCCGCCATCAGGCTTTCGAGCGGCTGACGCACTTCGGACGACACCAGCTTGTCCTTGGTCTGCGACGAGAATTTGGGATCGGGAAGCTTCACCGATACGATCGCCGTCAGCCCCTCGCGCATGTCCTCGCCGGTGAGGGACACCTTCTCTTTCTTGAGCGCGCCCGACTTTTCCGCATAGTTGTTCAAGGTGCGGGTCAGCGCCGCGCGGAACGCGGCCAGATGCGTGCCGCCGTCGCGCTGTGGGATGTTATTCGTGAAACACAGCACATTTTCATAATAGCTGTCGTTCCATTCCAGCGCGACGTCGATGGTCACATCGTCGCGCGTGCCCGCGATCGCGATCGGATCGGGCATCAGCGCATTCTTGTTGCGATCCAGATATTTGACGAAGGCCGCGATCCCGCCTTCGTAGAACAGCTCGACTTCCTTCTTCTCCTCATGCCGCGCATCGACCAGAAACAGGCGCACGCCGCTATTGAGGAACGCCAGCTCGCGATAGCGATGCTCCAGCTTGTCGAAATCATAGTCGGTCTGGTTCTTGAACGTGCCGCCGTCGCCGGGCGCCTTTTCGGTCGACGCCAGGAAAGTGACGCGCGTGCCCTTCTTCCCTTCCGGCGCGTCGCCGATCACCTTCAAAGGCGCGGTCGCATCGCCATAGGCGAAGCGCATATAATGTTCCTTGCCGTCCCGCCAGATATTGAGGTCCAGCCATTCGGACAGGGCGTTGACCACAGATACGCCCACGCCGTGCAGGCCGCCCGACACCTTATAGGCATTATCGTCACTGGTATTCTCGAACTTCCCGCCCGCATGCAGCTGGGTCATGATGACCTCGGCCGCCGACACGCCCTCTTCCTTGTGGATGCCGGTGGGGATGCCGCGGCCATTATCCTCGACGCTGACGGAGCCATCGGGGTTGAGCGTGATGACGATCCTGTCGCAATGACCGGCCAGCGCCTCGTCGATCGCATTGTCGCTGACCTCGAACACCATATGGTGCAGGCCGCTGCCATCGTCGGTGTCGCCGATATACATGCCGGGCCGCTTGCGCACGGCGTCCAGACCTTTCAGCACCTTGATGCTGTCGGCGCCATAATCATTTTTGTTGCTGCTATTCAGGGGTTCTTCGCTCATGCCAAGCCTATAGGGAATGCGCCTATGAAACTAAAGCGAAACATGGCGTCTTTCCCCCGCGTCCCGCCCGGTCTATCACGCTTTCCATGCGCATTGTCCCTGCCCTGATGCTGGTCCTCGCCGCCTGTTCGCAAAGCAACGACGTCTATGAGGAATTGCCCAACAGTTCGCTCGCGGGCGCGCCGCGGGAGGTGGTGCCCGACAGCCGGATCGAATCCACGCTGGCGCGGCCGGTGACGATCGGCGAGGATGGCCCGCGCCTCGACGCTTGCGGGGTGATGGGGCAGGTGACGCGCGCGGGCGGCAATGGCCTTGCCTTGCGCGCCGCGCCTTTTGCCGAAGCCAAAAGCGTCGCAACCCTGGAGGAGGGCGCGCGGCTGCATGTCTGCACGCGCAGCATCGACCAGAAATGGCTGGGCGTCGTCGTGCGCCCGGCTCCGGCGGACGGTGACGGCACCCCGGCCGTCGATTGCGGCGTGTCCTCGCCAGTGGACCGCAAACAGGCCTATGAAGGGCCGTGCGCCAGCGGCTGGGTCGCCAGCGCCTATGTCCGGCTGGTCGCGGGATAGGCGCGGGCCTGCCCTTCGCCAAAAGAGCCAGCACATGGCTTGTCCCGGCCCCTGCGCCTCGGCTAGAGCCGGGGGCAACGCTTTTACGGAGACCCTTGTGGCCTACGCGCTTTATCAGATCATCGTCATCCTGCTCGACGTGCTGTGGTGGATCATCATCATTCAGGCGATCATGAGCTGGCTGATCGCCTTCAACGTCGTCAACATGGGCAATGACTTCGTGCGCACCGTCATGGTCGCGCTCGACCGGATGACCGCGCCCATCTACAACCCCATTCGCCGGGTGATGCCGGACTTGGGCGCGCTCGACCTGTCGCCGATGGTGGTGCTGCTCGCCATCCTGATCATCCGCCAGGCCATATTGCCGCCGCTCTTCGGCTTCGTGTGACGGCCTGGAGCCGATCGGGCGCGGATCTGCTGCTGGCGATCCGCCTGACGCCCGGATCGGCCCGGCAGGGGATCGGCGGCGTCTGGCGTGATGACAGGGCCGCGCCGTGGCTTACCGCAAGGGTGCGCGCGGTGCCGGAAAAGGGCCGCGCCAACACTGCGCTCATCGCCCTGCTGGCGCAGGCGCTGGATTGGCCGAAAAGCGCGATTATGCTGGAATCGGGTGATAGCAACCGGCTAAAGCGGCTGCGGATCATCGGCGGCGGCGGGGCGCAGGACCGACTGGTGGCCTGCATCGAACAGTGGATGGAACAGATATGAGCATCGGCAAGATCATCGACGGCAAGGCGTTCGCCGCCAGCCTGCGCGAACGGATCGCGCAGGCGGTCCCGGTTTTCGTGGAACAGGCGGGACGTAAGCCGGGCCTGGCGGTCGTGCTGGTGGGGGAAGACCCGGCGAGCAGCGTCTATGTCCGCTCCAAGGGCAAGATGACGGTCGCGGTCGGCATGGACAGTTTCGAGTTCAAGCGGCCCGCCACGATCGGCCAGGACGACCTGCTCGACCTGATCGAGGAACTCAACCAGGACGAACGGGTCGACGGCATCCTCGTCCAGCTGCCGCTGCCCGACCATATTGACGAAGCCGCCGTGATCGCCGCCATCGATCCGGCCAAGGATGTCGATGGTTTCCACGTCGTCAACGCCGGCCGCCTCGCCACCGGGCAGGAGGCGCTGGTGCCCTGCACGCCAATGGGCTGCATCATGCTCCTGAAGGATGAACTGGGCGACCTCAGCGGCAAGGAAGCGGTGGTGATCGGCCGCTCCAACATCGTCGGCAAGCCAATGGCGCAATTGTTGCTCGCCGAAAACGCGACCGTCACCATCGCGCACAGCCGCACCCATGATCTGGCCAGCGTCGTCCACCGCGCCGACATCGTGGTCGCCGCCGTGGGTCGCCCGGAAATGATCAAGGGCGAATGGATCAAGCCCGGCGCGACCGTGATCGACGTGGGCATCAACCGCGTCCCCGATGACGAGGATACCGGAAAAAGTCGTATTGTGGGTGATGTCGCCACGGCCGAGGCGCTGGCCCATGTCGGCGCGATCACCCCCGTTCCCGGCGGTGTCGGGCCGATGACCATTGCGGTCCTGCTGCGCAACACGCTGGTCGCCGCCCACGCTCGCGCCGGGCTGGCGAAGCCGGACGGCCTGTGAGCGCGCGGCTCGCCCTGCTGGCGATCGGTGCTGCGGCCCTGGTCGCGGCCCGCCCGCCAATGCGCTATCAGCCCGATCCCAGCTCCGTGATCGCCGCCGAAATCGCCTTCAACCGGCTGGCGCAGGACAAGGGACAATGGACCGCCTTCCGTGAAACCGCCGCCGACGATGCGGTGATGTTCGTGCCCGACAAAGTGCTGGCGAAGGACTGGCTCAAGAAACAGGCGGACCCGCCGGCATCGGTCAATTGGTCGCCCTCCACCGTCTATGTCTCGTGCGACGGGCGGCTCGCGGCCAGTACCGGCAACTGGAAGCGCCCGGACGGATCGGTCGGCTATTTCACCACCATCTGGCGGCGCGACAAGAAGGGGCGCTGGCAGTGGATCCTGGATCATGGCGACACGCTCGCCACGCCGCGCCCAGCGTCCGATATCCTGTCGGGCAAGGTCGCCACCTGCAAGCGCCCCACCCGGCCCAACGGCCCGCCCGCTAAGGACGGCAAGGACGCGCCGCATGCCGATGACAGCCTGCTCTGGACCGCTGAAGTCGCCCCCGACAAAAGCCGCCGCGTCACCGTCCGCATGTGGACGGGCGCGGCCTATGAAACCGTCATCGACGATAACGTAAAGGCCGGATCATGATCGCCCTGTTCCTGTCCGCCTTCGTCACCTTGTTCGTGGTGATCGACCCGCCCGGCTGTGCGCCCATCTATGCCAGCATCACCAACGGCGCCAGCGCGGCGCAGCGCCGGGCCATGGCGGTGCGCGCGGTGGGCATCGCCGCCGCGATCCTGCTGGTCTTTGCTTTGTGGGGCAAACAGCTGCTCGGCATGCTGGGCATCGAACTGGACAGTTTCCGCATTGCCGGCGGCATCATGCTCTTCATCATCGCGATGGACATGGTGTTCGAAAAGCGTACCCAGCGGCGCGAGGATCGGGCGCAGAAGATCGCCGATACGCCCGAGGTGGAGGATGTTTCCGTCTTCCCCATGGCGATGCCGATGATCGCCGGGCCGGGGTCGATTGCGACGGTGATGCTGCTGATGTCGCGCACCGACGGCTTGATCGAACGCATGGTCGTGCTGGGCGCGGTCGTCGTGACGTTGCTCCTGATGCTTGGCGCACTGATCGCCGCGGGGCCGCTGATGGCGCTGCTGGGGCACAAGATCGAAGCGGTCATCACCCGGCTCCTGGGCGTGCTTCTGGCGGCCCTGGCGTCCCAATTCGTGATCGATGGGCTGAAAGCCAGCTTCTGACCCCGCGCTCGATCGTTGAATGAAAAAGGGCGACCCGTCTGGGCCGCCCTTTTTCTTGTTACCGCTTGCCCGCGAACCAGCTGGCGAGCGGGGCCTTCAACCGTTGCCGCGTTTCGACCCGCGTCTTGACCGACGCGATGGCGCGGTCAACGACCTTGCGCGATTCCGGCGTCAGATATTGGGTGGCATAGGCGTCCAGCTTGGTCGCCATCGCCGGGTCGGCCGAACCGCCACCCAGCCGCGCGAGCGCCTGGCTGCGCGCCGACACGTCGATCAGCGCCTCATATTGCGCCCGGTGCGCCAGCACGAAGTCCACCGCCTGCATCGGATGCGCATAGCCGACCTGGCCGATGATCGCGGCGCTGGTGGTCTTGCCCGGCTCGTCAGTCAGCGCCAGGTCCAGCGCCTGCGCGGCCAGCTTTTCGTCGCGCGCACCGCCCAGCAGCGCATAGAGCGTGCTCTTTTCCAGGTCGGTCTTCGCCCCCTTGGCCATGGCGCGCAGTTTGTCCCAGGTCGCCTGATCGGCGTTTTTGGCGATGATGCCCAGCCACACATTGCGCAGCGGCCCGTCCAGCGCGGTCGGGTCGCTGTCCAGCGCGGCGAAGCGGCGATTGGCCTCGGCCACCACGGCCTTGTCGCCCATGTCGCCCAGCGTCGATATCAGCGCGGAGCGCAGCACCGGCACCTGCGACCCTTCGCCCGCCTTGGCGTCATAGCCGATCGTGGTGAGGACAGGCGTCAGCTTGCGCGCGCTATAGGCGACGACCCGGTCCTGCGCGGCCTTGTCGCCATCCAGCATGTCATAGGCGCTGCCCAGATAGCCGGGCACTTCGGCCAGCACGGCAGGGCTGGCGGTCGTCGGCACCGCGTCGACCAGATCGAGCGCCAGCCCGATCGACTGATATCCGCCCAGGCCCAGCGCGAAATTGTCGGCCAGCAGGCCGGTCTGGTCGATGCTGGCCAGCTTGGTGAAGTCCTTGGCCAGCGCCTTCACATTGGCTTCCGGGTACAGCGAGCGATAATAGCCCGTCTGGCCCGCATTGACGACATAGGCGCCGCATCCGGGCAGCGTGACCTGTCCCTTGCCCTGCAGGATCAGGCGCTGCGCCTCGCCACCGATCGTTTGCGCCTTGACCGGCACGTTCCAGCTGAGCGGCGTTTTATTCTTCTGGTCTCGGCTAAATTCACCCTGGCTGAGCGACAGCACGGTCTGGCCGCCCCGGCACTGGGCGCTATCGACCTTCACCAGCGGGATGCCCGGCTGGCTGGTGAAGTCATGGGCGATGCTGACCAGCCCCTTCGCGCCCGCGCCCTCGACCGCCTTCCATAGGTCGTCGGTGACGGTGTTGCCATAAGCGTGGCGCTTCATATAGGCCTGAATGCCCGACTTCCATGCATCCTCTCCGGCATAGCCCTCCAGCATGGTGATGACCGCTTCACCCTTCTGATAGGTGATGGCGTCGAACGCCTGGTTCACCTGATCGACGGTGGTGATCTTCTGCACGACCGGATGGGTGGTGGCGAGCGAATCGAGGCTCATCGCCGCCTCGCGCCCGTCGACGCGGGTCAGCAGCATTTCCCAATCCGGTTGCAGCTTGTCCGTCACCTTGGTCGCCATCCAGCTGGCGAACCCTTCGTTCAGCCACAGATCGTCCCACCACGCCATGGTGACGAGGTCGCCGAACCACTGGTGCGCCATTTCATGCGCGACGGTTTCGTAGATACGCCGCTTGGTCGCTTCCGACGTGAAGCGCGGATCGACCAGCAGCGCCCGTTCAAAGGTGAAGATCGCGCCCCAATTTTCCATCGCGCTGAAAAACTGGCTCTGGCCCGGTCCCGCCACATTGTCGAGCTTGGGCAGGGGGAAGGGCACGCCGAAATAGTCGTTGAAATAGGGCAGGATGCTGGCCGACGCGTCGAGCGCCAGCTGCGCCTTGCCGCTATTGCCCTTGCCGGTGATGACGCCGACTTCGGTCTGGCCGGCCATCTTGGTGGCGCGTTCCAGTTCGCCCAGGCCAAAGAACAGCAGATAGGTCGACATTTTGGGGCTGGTGCCAAATGTCACGCGGGTCTTGCCGCCGCCCATGTCCGCCGTCGATTTGACCGGCATGTTGCCGACCGCCATCAGGCCCGTGGGGATGACGGCGCTCAGGTCGAATGTCGCCTTGTAGCTCGGTTCGTCCCAGCTCGGCACGAAACGGCGCGCATCGGGCGCTTCGAACTGGGTGAACAGCGCGCGCTTCGCCTGACCGTCATTATTGGTATAGTCGAGCGCGAAAAGGCCGTTCGCCTGTTGGTTGATGACGCCGGCATAGGCGATGGCCAGCCGGTAATTGCCCGGCGCGACCGGCTTGCCGAAATCCAGGCTGACGGTCTGCGCCTGCGCATCGACCGTCGCCTTGCCCTTCATGGCGCGGCCGGTCGACGGTGTCAGCGTCACGTCGCCAAAGCTCAGGTCGGCGGCGTTCAGCACCAGCTGCGGCATGGTCTGGGTGACGGTCACGTCGATGACGGTGTTGCCGGTGAAGCGCAGGTTGGCCGCGTCGGGCGTCACCTCAATGGTGTAATGGCTGGGCACCGCGCCATGCGGCAATTGCGTGGTGATGCCGGCCGCCGGGCCAGTGGGGGCGGCGCTCTGCGCCAGCGCGGGCGTGGCAAGGGCGACGGGGGCAGCCGCGATCAGCAGCGGCAGGATTTTTGCAAAGCTCATGGGGTGACAGACTCCGACACGTCTTGAAGGGCGGCATGAGATTGTATCTCGCGCCCGATGAACGCGGGATCAACCGTTTCGTCGCATCGGTCAAGCGATCGCGCCGCGCATCCCTGTCGTTGGTCGATGTCTGTTGCCCGTTTGTCAAACAAGCGGGCGCATTGGTCAGCCTCGTCCGCGATAGCCCGGCACGTCCTGCGGCGGCAGCCACATGCCCACCGGCGGTTCGCCGGACTGCCAGAAGACGTCGATGGGAATGCCGCCGCGCGGATACCAATATCCGCCGATGCGCAGCCAGATCGGCTGCATTTCCGTGAACAGCCGTTCGCCAATGCCCACGGTGCAATCCTCATGGAAACCGGCATGGTTGCGGAACGCGCCCAGGAACAGCTTGAGCGATTTGGATTCGACGATCGTGTCGCCGGGCGCATAATCGATTACCAGATGCGCGAAATCGGGCTGGCCAGTCACGGGGCAGAGCGACGTGAATTCCGGCGCGGTAAAGCGCACCAGATAGGGGCGGCCGGGCCGGGGATTGGGCACATAGTCCAGAACGGCGTCCTGTGGCGAAGCGGGCAGGGCGCTGGTCTGGCCCAGATGAATCGGGGTGGTGGGAAGGTCGGTCATGACCGCGCATCTACGCGATCGCACGGCTGATGTCATCGCCGCGCATTGTTCACTTGCGGTTCAGTCCGTCTTGTGCCTTGGCTTGCCTATGGGGTCTCTTATTCGTTCGTTCTGGATTGCCGCGCCATTGCTGATGGCCGCGCCGCTCGCCGCGCAGGAAACGCAGCAGCCGAGCGGCGGATTTTCCCTTCCGCCGTCCCGCCCCGCGCCCGACCCCAATCGGCAGGGTCCCGAACTCGACGTCTATCGAGATCCGGTAACGCCGCGCGCCAATCCGCCCGTAACCGCTCCCTCCACAACGACGCCGGCCGTCAGCGCGCCACCTGTAACCGCGCCAACCGTGACGCCCCCGCGGGCCACGGTCCAGCCCGTGCCCTCGACCCCCCGGCAACAGGCGTCGCCGCCCCGATCGCAAGCGCCTCGCACAGCGCCATCGACCGAGCGCGACACCCCCACCCGCGCGTCCCCGCCGTCCGAACCCGTCGAGCCGGAACCACAGGCGACGCCAACCCTGTCCAACGACGCTGCGCCCGCCCCAGCGCCAGCGTCGCCTCCTGCGCCTGCGGAAAATGCCGCGACGCCGGATGTTGCCAGCGAACCACCGCCCGCGCCTGCCCCCCAGCAGGAGGCGTCAGCGCTATCGTGGATCATCGGCGTCGTTGTGGCTCTGCTCGCCATACTAGGAGCCATCCTCCTGCAGCGCCGTCGCCGATCGTCCGACGCAGCGCGCGCTCCTCTCGCTCCCGCGCCCGAACCAGCCGCCGCCGCACCCCCACCGGCCCGCCCGCGCCTCGCCACCCCGCCGCCCGCTCCAGCTCCCGCGCCCGCCGATCCCGCATCCCCGCCATCCGATCGCCCCTGGATCACCATGGATTTGGTCGTCAACCAGGCGCGCTATTCGCTGATGGGCGTGACCGTCGCCTACGTCCTCATCCTCCATAATCGCGGCACGCTCGCCGCGCAGGACGTGCTGGTGCGCGGCGTCATCGGCAACGCCGGCGCGCAGCAGCAGGCCTTGTTGCAGGACTTTCTCGCCGGGCAGGAAGGCACGCCACTGCACAGCGTGGTGACGATCGCGCCGGGCGAAACGCGGCAGCTGACGGGCGAACTGCGCCTCACCCCCGATCGGATCGTCCCGGTGGCGATGGGCCAGCGTAGCCTGCTCATCCCGCTGGCCGCGTTCGACGCCGCCTATCGCTGGGGGGGGGTGGAAGGTGACGATCTCCCGTCGGGACGGACCGCGCGCGCCTTCATCGTCGGCCAGGAGCAGGAACCTCCGACCGATCGACTCGCGCCCCTGCGGCTGGATCAGGGCCCGCGCCAATATCGCCGACCCGCCGCGCGCGCCGCCGCCGAACTCGCGCCGGCCTGACGCCTCTTTCCACGGCCGCTCCATCGCCCTAAACCGGGATTGGCTTATAAACTCTCCGGGAAAGGCGCCGCATGACCATTTTCGTGTCCACCGACTGGCTGGCGGACGAATTGGGCAAGCCCGATCTCGTTATTCTGGACGCCAGCCTGTTCCTGCCCGGCACGCCGCGCGATCCGCGGGCCGAATATGCCGAAGCCCATATTCCGGGCGCAGCGTTCATGGATCTTCCCAGCCTTAACGATCCCGATGATCCGACGCCGGGCATGCTGCCACCCGACGCGATGATGACGCAGCGCATGCAGGCGCTGGGCGTGAACGCGAACAGCCGGATCATCGTTTATGACAACAGCCCGACGCACAGCGCCGCGCGCGGTTGGTGGATGATGCGCGTCTATGGCCTGGGCGCGTCGGCCGCGATCCTCGACGGGGGTCTGCCCAAATGGCGGGCGGAAGGGCGGCCGGTGGAAAGCGGCCTGCCGACGATCGCGCCCGGCAACGCCGTCGCCCGGCTCGACCGGACACAGGTCCGCACCAAGGCCGATCTGCGCGCCAATCTGGAGAGCGGGCGGGCGCAGGTGATCGACGCGCGCGGCGCAGGCCGCTTCACCGGGGAAGAGGCGGAGCCGCGCCCGGGCATGGTGTCGGGCCATATCCCCGGCAGCCGCAATCTCCCATCCTCCGCGCTGTTCCTGCCCGACAACCGCATGAAGCAGGGCGACGATCTGCGGCAGGCGTTTGCGGATGCCGGCACCGATTTCGATCGTCCGATCATCACCAGCTGCGGCAGCGGCGTCACTGCGGCGATCCTGATCGCGGGCCTTGAATCGCTCGGCAAGCACGACGTTAGCCTGTATGATGGCAGCTGGTCGGAATGGGGCTTCGATCCCGCCACGCCCAAGGCGAACGGCCCGGCATGAGCGGCAAGGACAAGGGAAAGGACGGGCGCAAGCCCCTGACGCAACTGGTGCAGGCGGGCCGCAAGCCGGAATGGACCGGTATGCTGGGGCAACCCGGCGGCATCGTCAGCCCGCCGGTCTGGCGCGCCTCCACCATCCTTTATGACGATGTCGCGCATCTGCGCACAGCCGCCGCCAGCAGCACGCATGAACGGCTCTTCTACGGGCGCAAGGGGACGCCGACCGCCTGGAGCCTGGCCGACGCGCTCACCGAAATGGAGCCGGGGGCGGCGGGGACGATGCTATTCCCGTCGGGCGTAGCGGCGATCGCCTGCGCGCTGATGGCTGTGCTGAAACCTGGCGATCGGCTGCTCATGGTCGATAGCGCCTACGATCCGACCCGGTCCTTCTGCACCCAGATGCTCAGCCAGCACGGCATCGAAACCGTCTATTACGATCCGCTGGCACCCGACCTTGACGCGCATCTCGCCAGCGGGCCGATCCGCGCCATCTTCCTGGAAAGCCCCGGAAGCCTCACTTTCGAAGTGCAGGATGTGCCGGCCATCACCGCCTGGGCGCGGGCGCATGGCGTCGTTACGCTCATGGACAATACCTGGGCGACGCCGCTCTATTTCCCGGCCATGGCGCATGGCGTCGACATCGCCATCCTCGCCTGCACCAAATATATCGTCGGCCATAGCGACGTCATGATGGGTAGCGTCACCGCCAACGCCGACTGGTTCGGCAAGGTCCGCCAGACCGCCTATCTCTTCGGCCAGATGGTCAGTCCCGACGACGCCTGGCTGGCCTCGCGCGGGCTGCGCACGCTGGGCGTCCGGCTGGCGCAGCACCGCGATGGCGCGCTCGCGGTGGCGCGCTGGCTCAAGGATCAGCCCGGCGTCGCGCGCGTCCTGCATCCGGCGCTTCCCGACTGCCCCGGTCATGCCCATTGGTCGCGCGATTTTTCCGGGTCGACCGGCCTCTTCACCTTCATCCTCGATGGCGGGGATGACGCCGCGCGCGCCGCCCTTATCGACGGGCTGGCCTATTTCGGCATCGGCTATAGCTGGGGCGGCTTTGAAAGCCTGGCGCTGCCCGTCGATCCCGCCCGCTACCGCAGCGCAACCCGTTGGCAGGCGGCTGGGCCGGCGGTGCGGCTGCATATCGGGCTGGAGGACCCGGCCGACCTCATCGCCGATCTCGACGCCGGCCTCGCGCGCTTCAGGGCGGCATGCTGATGCGGCTTGTCCCGCCCGAATTGCTGGCGCGGCTGGAGCGCAGCACGGACTGGATCGAAGCCGGCATCGCACTTGGCGTCGCGATCGGCCTCTATATCCTGTGCGCCGCGCTGGCGCGAATGATCGCGCGGCGCATCGAGCCACATTGCGCGCATCTTGGCCCCACTTTCACGCCGCATGTGCGTCCGCTCGTCCGCCACGGGCTGGCGACGCTGCTCGTCGGGATCGCCACGGCGGTCTGGCCGACCGGCACGACCGCCAATATCGTCCTGGCCTGTGTCATGGGCTGGGCGCTGGCAATGGTCGCCAATCATCTGCTGCGCGGCGTGTCGATCCCGCTCTGGGCCACGGTGCCGCTCTCCATCCTGATCTTTGTCATGCTGCTGTCGGGCAGCACGGGGGGCATCACCCCGCTGGCGCAGATGATGGACAGCGTGGGCCTGCAACTGGGCAAGAGCCGGATCTCGCTGCTCGACGTCACCTCGGTCGCGGCGATCGGCGTCGGCCTGTTCGGTGCCGTGCGCCTTGCCAATCGCGTGCTGGCGCGCAGCATATCCCGCTCGCGCGGACTGGACCCGACCCAGAAATTGCTGGCCGAAAAACTGGCGGGCATCGCCATCATCGCCGCCGCCTTCTTCTTCGGCATCGACGTGCTCGGAATCGACCTCACCGCTTTCGCCGTTTTCTCCGGCGCGCTGGGCCTAGCGGTCGGCTTCGGCCTGCAAAAGACGGTCGGCAATTTGATCGCAGGCATCATCCTGCTGCTCGACCGGTCGATCAAGCCGGGCGACGTCATCGTCGTGGGCGACAGTTTCGGCTGGGTGAACAAGATCGGCGTGCGCGCCGTCAGCGTCATCACCCGCGACGGCAAGGAACATCTGATCCCCAACGAAAATCTGATGACGCAGGAGGTTGAAAACTGGTCCTATTCCGACCGCAATGTGCGCATCCATATTCCCGTCGGCATCGCCTATGACAGCGATCTCGACCTCGCGCAGAAGCTGATGATGCAGGCCGCGCTGGAAAGCCCGCGCGTGCTCAAGGATCCCAAGCCCAATGTCTGGCTGACCGGCTATGGCGACAACAGCGTCGATCATGAAATCCTGGCCTGGATCGCAGATCCCGAAGCGGGCGTCGGCAATGTCAAATCCGATGTGCTCGGCCGGCTGTGGCACCTGTTCCGCGATCACGGCGTCACCATCCCCTTCCCCCAGCGCGTGGTGCACATGGCAAAGCCACCGGCGGACGACTGACCATCCGTTGCTTTACGGGGTCGCATAGTGCGCCGGCCATGCCTATAAAGGCGTCATGTCGCCACCGCTGCTTCTGCTCATCTTCGTCGCCACCGTCGCCGCGATGGAGGGTTTTGCCTATGTCATGCACCGCTGGGTGATGCATGGGCCGGGCTGGTTCCTGCATGCCAGCCATCACCGCCCCCGCACCGGCAACTGGGAAGCCAATGATCTTTATTTCGTGATCTTCGCCTTGCCTTCCATCCTGCTGCTGCTGGGCGGCGTTCAGTGGAATTGGGGCAGCTGGGCAACGGCGGTCGGGGCGGGCATTGCGGCCTATGGCGCTATCTATCTGGGCTTTCACGACATCATCGTGCATCAGCGCGTACGCAACCGCTATGTCGCCCGGTCGCGCTATATGAAGCGGATCGTGCAGGCGCATCGCCTGCACCATGCGGTGGAGACGAAGGACGGCACGGTCAGCTTTGGCTTTCTCGTCGCGCCCCATCCCGCCGCACTCAAGCAGGAACTGGCCCGCCGTTCGCGGGCCGGGGTGCGAAAGCCCGTCAGCCCGGCAGGTCCAGTCCTGCCACGTTGAACCGGAACCGGGTGGTTTCATCCTTGGTCCCGGTGATCAGGTCGACGTCGATGGTCCTGGCGGCCTTGATCGCCTCATAGGCCTTTTGCGATGGCGGCAATTCGATGCCGTCGTCGGTGGTGGTCATCCGCCCCTTCCACTCCATCGGCTCCCCGCCGTCCGCGCGCGCCGTTACCGCGCAATCGGACAGGTCGCACCGGAAAGGCGCGCCGACCAGCTTCACGCGCACCGTCTTTTCCCCATTGCTCATCGGCTGGACCAGCAAAACCGAAAATGTGTCGGGTGCGGTCATGGTGGCGACGCTGTTCGCGCTGCCGACATAGGCCAGCTTCGTTCCCTCGGCCTCTTCATATTTCCAGCTCTGGCCGATCTGCTCGCGCTGGGTGGGTTCCTTCGCCTTTTCCCCTGCCGAACAGGCGCTGATGAGCGCAATGCCGGCCATTATGATGACATGACGCATGGCAACGTCCTCCTTTTGACGAAAGGCAGGAACGCACAGGCCGTCAGGCCGGTTTCATGCTACCCGTCTCACCCCGCATAACGCGCCGCCGTTTCCCGGATCAGGGCGATCATGTTGGGAATACCCTGCGTACGGTTGGAACTCAGTTGGTTCTTGAGGTCGAAGGGCGCCAGCGCGGCTTCGATATCGGTGCGCGCAATCTGCGCCGGGGCACTGTCCTGCACCGTCAGCAGCACCAGTGCGATGATCCCCTTGGTGATGGCCGCATTGCTGTCCGCCAGGAAATGGAGCCTGCCTCCCGTTTCCGAATCGCCGTCCAGCACGGTGGGATAGACCCACACGGCGGCCGAACAGCCCCGTACCAGCGTCGCATCGGTCTTGAGCGCGTCAGGCATCGGCTCCAGCGCGCGCCCCAGGTCGATCAGCAGCCGATAGCGATCGTCCGCGTCGAGAAATTCATATTCGTCCTGAATGTCGGCAAGTGCCGGGGGGGCAGCGGGCATGTCGGTCATGGCCGCCCATATAGGCGCAAAAGCGGGCGCGGGAACCCCGTTACAGATCGACTCCCGCCGCAATTGCTTCCAGCTTACGAATACGTTCCTTAAGATCCGCTACCTCGATCCGGGCGGCGGCCGATGGCGGCGCGGCGTCTTCGCCCTGCCGGCCCAGTTCCGCGCGCTTGAGGTCCAGCCAGCTATTCCAGCCGCGCAGCGCCGCTGTGGTCAGGATAGCGATGCCCGCCAGGGCCGTCGTCGCCAGCGTCAGATAAATATAGGGGTCGTGCATCTTGGCCTCCCTGTCGCACCGCGCTCAGTCGCGGCTGCGCAATTTGTCGAATTCCCGCTCCAGCGCGGTCGAATCATCGGTGGCGAGCCGTTCCAGCACGGCCACCCGGTCCTTGAGCGCCTTCACTTCGGCGCGCAGCCGGTCGGCTTCCGGATCGGGGCCGCGATGGATGAAATCCTCGCCCTTGTGGCGGTTCACCACGCCCATCCGGGCCTTCACCACCTGCGCGATCATCACGATGGCGATGATGGCGACGACCATTTCAAACGGATTCATGTCTCTTTCTCCCTGTTGGCGCGTCGTGCCACCGCATCTCAGTTGGCGGGGCCGCGCAGCCTTTCGATGTCGCGGGTCAACTGGTGGCTTTCATCGGTGACGATGCGCTCCACCACTGCCAGCCGGTCCTTCATCGACCCGATCTCGGCGCGCAGCTGGGCATTTTCCTGGCTCAGCAATTTGATGCGCTCGACCATTTCCTCATTCTTCTGCGGGTAGACGGCCTGGCCCCAAGCGCCGTCCAGCGGATAGCCGTGGCGCACGCGCAACCATGTGGTGAAAATCCAGCCGCCAATCGCGATGATCGCGATGAACAGCCCGGCGCCGATGATCCACGGCAGGTTGGGCATGATGATGGCGTTCACCATATCGGTCTTGTCCATGGTCCCTTACTTCCCTTGGCTCACACCGGCTCAGCGCAGCGCGTCGATTTCACGGGCCGTCCGGGTGGCGGGATCGGTGGCGATCCGCTCCAGCACGGCGATGCGTTCCTCCAGCCGGCTGATCCGGCCCACCAGCTTTTCGTTTTCGCTGGACAGGAGGTCGATTTTTCGACCGGCGTCGGGATCGGTTCGATGAACGGTGTTTCCGTTATCATCCGTAACCGGATAGCCGTGCTTGACGCGCATCCAGGTTGTGATGACCCAGGCGCCCATGGACAGGGCGATGATGGCGATCACGAAATTGGGTCCGGCAAAAGTCATTGGCTCTCTCCTCCCTTAAGGATGCGGGGCTCAGCGCAGACTGTCGATTTCGTCAGCCAGGCGCGTGTTGCGGCTGGTATAATAGAGTTCGATGTCGGCGAGCCGGCGGTCGATGTCGCGGAATTTGGACCGGACGTCGCGGGTGGAACGGGCCGGATTGGCGCGCACCCCTTGCCAGAATTTCTCGTCGTCCCGGTCGCTGTAGAGGTCATTGGGCTTGGTGTCGGCGACAAAGCCGATCACGAAATAGCCCAGCAGGGTCCAGCCCACGATGAAGAAGGACAGGACCATCGCGACGCGAACCCAGACCACGTCGATCCCGGTATAGTCGGCGATGCCGGAGCACACGCCCATGAACTTCCCGTTCTTCTTGTCGAGATAGAATTTGGTGCGGCGGGCGCTCATGTCAGTTCCTCCGGTCGAAAGTGTAGCTGTCGTCCTGTGCCGGACGTTGCGGGCGGAAATCGGGATTGTCGGCGGCGACGATCCGTTCGACCGTCTGCAGCCTGTCTTCCAGCCGGCGGGCGAGAAGGTGGAGTTCATCCAGCAGCTTCTCGTCCTCGTCGGTGATCTTGGGGGCCTGCTTCCACTTGGTGACATAGTGGAAGATCAGCCAGGGCATGCCGATGAACAGCATGCCGCAGATCATGATGGGCAGGAACACCTCTTCCATCGGGTCAGCCTTCCTTGTTCATGCTGGCCTTCAGAGCGGCGAGATCGGCATCGACTTTGTCGGCCGACTTCAGCTCGGCAATCTCTTCCTCCAGCGTCTTGGGCTGCTGGCCCAGGCCCATGGCGTCGGCGCGGCCTTCGGCCATGTCCACGCGGCGTTCCAGCATGTCGAACCGGGCAAAGGCGTCGTTGACCTTCTCGCCGGCATAGGCTTCGCGCACCCGCAGGCGGTTCTGTGCGCTTTCCATACGGCTCACCAGGCTGTTCTGGCGGGCGCGGGCTTCGCGCAGCTTGCCCTGCAACTTGGCGATATCCTCTTCCGAAGCCTTCAGCGCCTCGTCCAGCGTCTCGATCTCGTGCGCCAGATGCTCGGCCATGTCGGCCGCTTTCTGCCGCTCGACCAATGCCGCCTTGGCCAGGTCCTCGCGGTCCTTCGACAGGGCAAGCTGCGCCTTCTCGGTCCAGCTGTCCTGCAACGCGGTCAGCTTGGCGATGTGCCGGCGCATTTCCTTCTGGTCGGCGATCGTGCGGGCGGCGGACGCGCGCACCTCGACCAGCGTCTCTTCCATCTCAAGGATGATCATGCGGATCATCTTCGCCGGGTCTTCCGCCTTGTCGAGCAAGTCGGTGACATTGGCGGCGATGATGTCTCGGGTGCGGGAAAAAATACCCATGTCTTGGCTCCTGGTGCGTGTTCTTGTGGTTTGGCCCTTGCCCTTACGCCAGATAACGGGCGGGGGCAGGCATGTCGCTCGACGCGAGGATCGGCGCTTCGCTGGCGCGGGCCGGGCCGACCGCCGACAGGATCATCGTGGATCCGAACAGGACGGCGGCGATGGCGACTGACATCAGCTGGCCGATTTCGCGCATATTGGTGGTCTTTTCCATGTTTCTTGCTCCCTGAACCTTGGCCTTCATATGATTTCCGCATCTTGCTGCGGATTGCCGATAGCTTTGCAGGGGGCGTGCCAATTTTCGAAAAGTGGCAGAATTGCGCGCCTTCGGGGCGTTTTAATCTAGTGCCGGCGGTATCCCTCTTGCCAAGGGGTGGGAAATTTCACCATAAGTTGGCGCATGGAGAAAAATACGCAATTTATCGGCCAGAGCTTCGCCTTTCTCGATGCGGTGGAGCAGGCCGGGCGCGCCGCCGAGCTCAATCGCCCGGTGCTGGTCATCGGTGAACGCGGCACCGGCAAGGAACTGATCGCCGAACGCCTGCATCACCTCTCCCCACGCTGGGGCGAACCGCTCATCACCATGAATTGCGCGGCGTTGCCCGAAACCTTGATCGAGGCAGAGCTGTTCGGCCATGAACAGGGCGCCTTCACCGGCGCCAACCGCGCGCGCCCCGGCCGGTTCGAGGAAGCCGATGGTGGCACGCTCTTCCTCGATGAACTCGGCACATTGTCGATGGCGGCGCAAGAAAGACTACTCCGTGTGGTGGAGTATGGGGAGGTCACGCGCATCGGCGCATCGAAACCCGTTCGGGTCGATGTCCGCATCGTCGCCGCCACCAATGAAGACCTGCCCGCCGCCGCCGATGCCGGTCGTTTTCGCCCCGACCTGCTCGACCGGCTGAGTTTCGAAGTCATCACCCTGCCGCCGCTGCGCGCGCGCGAAGGCGATGTCGCGGTGCTTGCCGATCATTTCGGCCGCCGTATGGCCGCAGAAATCAACTGGCCGCAATGGCCCGGCTTCACCGCTGCCTGCGCCGCCGAACTGGAAGGGCATGGCTGGCCCGGCAATGTGCGTGAACTGCGCAACGTGGTGGAACGCGCGGTCTATCGCTGGGACGATCCCGCCCGGCCGATCAGCCGTATCACCTTCGACCCCTTCGCCTCTCCCTGGAAACCGCGCGCGATGATGCCGCGCCCTGAAACGCGCGAAGAAGCCCCCTCCCTCCCGCCAGCCGCGCCCGCATCCTTATCCTCGCCCTGTGACGGCATCAGCGACCTCAAGGCCGCGGTCGACGCCTATGAAGCCGCCATCGTCCGCGCCGCCCTCGAACGCTACCGCTACAACCAGCGCGCCACCGCCAAGGGCCTTGGCCTCACCTACGATCAGCTGCGCCATTGCATGAAAAAACATGATTTGAGCGCCGGGTGAGCGTGGACATTAACAGGTTGGATGGGGGGCGTACCTACCCATGAATGGCCGGCTACATTCAGCATCGGACTCCGGCATGCCCTATTTCATGCAAAAGCCGAAGGTCGGTCATGTAGATCGCGGTGCACCGACTTCATAAACCTGCAAGTGGCGCTCTCCGATGCCAAGGCTCGCCCATGTAGATCGCCATTCATGGAGATGAGCAGCGTTGAAGTGACGGTCGAGGGCGAGCTGGTCGGCCCACATCTCCTTGACGTGAATGAGGCCAGGCTCGAACACATCTTCGGCGTAAACATAGTCCATGCAGCCCGCTTCGCCTCGGCTGATTTCAGCCATCCGCTTCATGACAGGGCGGGCCGCCGCCATATTCTCGGGCGGCAGTCGAATCGTTCCGATAATCAGCAGCATGACCGCAGCATAGGCTGCGTAAAGGACCAGAAGAATCCTCATTTCGATTGCAGATAGTCAGCTGAAACCTTCGTTGGCTGAGAATAAGGCATTTTGCGCGTGGCACGATGATTGGCAAACGCAAGTTTATGCCAGCGCCTTCACCCGCTCCCCGATCACCCGCAGATCTTCGACGAACCGCGCGCGTTCTTCCGCCTTCTTCGCTTCGTCGGGGACGCGCAGCAAATAGCTGGGGTGCACCGTCACCCATCCTTCAGCGCCATTGTCCAGCGTGATCGCGGAGCCGCGCGTGCGGCTGATCGTCACGGCCTTGCCCAGCATCGCCCGCGCCGCCGTCGCCCCCAGCGCCACGATCAGGCGCGGCCGCACGATGTCCAACTCCTGGGTCAGCCACCATCGGCATGCCTGCACCTCTCCCGCGTCGGGGGTCTGGTGGATGCGCCGCTTGCCGCGCGCTTCGAACTTGAAATGCTTGACCGCGTTGGTGACATAGGCGCGCGCCCGGTCCACGCCCGCCTCGATCAACGCCTGATCCAGCAACTGACCCGCCGGTCCGACAAAGGGGCGGCCGGCCTGGTCCTCCTGATCGCCCGGCTGCTCGCCAATGAACATCAGCGGCGCGTCGAGCGGTCCTTCGCCAAACACGGTCTGCGTCGCCCCCTGATGCAGCGGGCAGCGGGTGCAGCCCAACGCTTCCTCCCGCACCGCCGCCCAAGCTGTCCCGCTGTTACCGCCCGCGCCCGCCTTGCCGGCCTTGCCGCCACCCGGTTGCGCCGGCGCACGCGGTGCACTGGCGATCATCGCCGCCTCCCGCGCCTGCGCGCCGGCGACCAGGTCGGGGATAAGCGCCGCCTCTGGCAGGTTGCGCCAATATTTCTTGGGCATTTCGGACAGCATGGCCCCGGTCTTGAGCCGGGCCGGATTGAAGATCGCGGCATAATAGCCCTTCCACAGCGCCTCGACCGGGTCGCCCTCCGGCGCGTCGGCGCGGGTCGCGCCCGGTCCCTCGCGCAGCGTTTCGCCATCCCAATGGATACTGATCTCGGGTGTCAGGATCGACCAGCGCATCGTGGCGAAGCGGCGCACGAAAAAGCCTGCATTGGCGCGCACGATATGATGGTCCGGTTCGAACCAGGCGACGAAGCGCGCCGCGCCGTCCTCTTCCACTTCCCGAAACCGGACGAAGGCGCGCATCTTGTGGATATCACGCCGCACCGCCTTGGCCAGCATGTCGATCCGCCGAAGCAACGGATCGGCCTTGTCCTCCATCAGACCCGGCTGATCGCGCAGTCGTGTCAAAAGCTGATAGAGCAAGGCGAAGCGCTCCGCGTCGCTATGCAACACCACCGTCTCGGCTAGGGCGACGAACGCGCGCGGTACGGAAAAGGCCGCCCGTTCCGGCGCAGGGGGCAAAGGCGCGTCGCCGAACAGGTCGCCGCTCTCGCCCCTT
The DNA here is from genome assembly GCF_000153545.1 of Sphingomonas sp. SKA58. Lineage (NCBI taxonomy): Bacteria > Pseudomonadati > Pseudomonadota > Alphaproteobacteria > Sphingomonadales > Sphingomonadaceae > Sphingomonas > Sphingomonas sp. SKA58. The sequence goes on along the minus strand of NZ_CH959307.1, from coordinate 1,070,936 downwards.
ATCTGCCAGGTCACATGATCCGGCTCGACCCCCGCAATCGCCAGCCGCCGCGCGGCATCGCGCCAGCCTTCGAAATCATCGGGCGCATCCAGCACTACGCGGTGCATGGATACGCCCTGATGGCCGGCCGGGGGAGGCAGGGATCAGTCCTCGGCCTTGGCGCGTTCCAGTTCGGCAGGCTTGCGCTCGGCGAACTTGGCGCCCAGTGTCTTTTCCTCTTCGGCGGTCAGGTCCTTGGCCGCGTCGGGGAACATCTCTTCCTCTTCCTCGTCGATATGATGCAGGTAACGCTTCTTCAGCTGCGCGAACGTCTCGCGCCACTCCTTGCCGTTGAAGTCCTGCTCTTCCATCTCTTCCAGATAATCGTCGATTTCCTTATGCTCGGACACGCTATGCTGGGCATCCTCGCGCAGATCGGGGCGAGCGAGCATGGTGGCGTAAAGCGTTTCTTCCTCCGCCGCGGCATGGGCGGTCGCTTCGACCTTGAACTGGTCGAACAGCTTTTTCAGCCGATCATCATCGCCCTGCGCCTCGTCCATCTTCTTGAACAGCTGGCGGTGGCTATCATGATCCTGTTTCAGGCGGTGGAATATGGTGGCGTCGGCCATGGTCGCTTCTCCTCTTGTCGAGGGGGAGAACGACGCGCGCGCGGATTGGCTCCGACTTTCAGCCGAACAGGAACCGAAAGATGATGGCGACGGGAATCCACAGCAACGCGCCGATCACGCAGGCGCCCCAGAGCTGCACCAGATCGCGGCGAAAGCGCAAGGCAAGCCCGCTATGCGACAAGCCGCTTGCGTCCAGCATCTGCCAGCGGCGCTCCAGCCCGCGCGCCGCCACCGCATAGCCGCCGATCGCGACGATGATACCTAGGTGCAGCGCGAGCGATCCGCCCATTTTCGCGACAATGAAAATCTGCGCCAGGCAAAAGACCACGAGCGCCGCCGCCAGATGGCTGCTGATCCGCTTGGCGAAGCCCTTGCGGTCCGCCCGATGGCCCAATGTCGTCGCCACGACCCAATCTCCTTGTCCGACCTTATCAGCAGTATTTCGTACAGGGCGCTGTCAATCAACCCGAAATTGCCACGAGGCGGGGATAAATTGACGTTCGTCGGATGGCTGGGTTGGGTGGATAGGAGACTGTCTGCTTCCGGTGATCGAAACCATGTAATCGGACGTTCAATCGAGCAGTGCCAGCGCAGTGAGGATTTCGTCGCGCGTCGGACGCCAATCATCCTCGCCCGCTACGAAGCGTCCGGTATCGTCTTCCACAAGGTATATGGCATCCCGCACAGCTTCGTCTGCGAAATCGAAATGATCATTCAAGACGATGCATTCTGCGACGTAGTTCGCCGCGTCGAAGGGTAGCTGTCCATTGGCGACCGCCTCAAGCAGTCTACGCGCGCCATTTCTTGTCACGAGATACAACGGGCCGTCAGAAATCATGATATGCCCGCTCGCGGTTGCCTTAAGAGATGCTCTAAAGGCCGCGACCTCAGCAGCTATCTCTGTGGCTAGAATTTCAGGCGAGACAGTGCCTGACAAGAATCCGACGATTGAAGCGTGTTGCATTCGGCCAAACTGCATCGTTGGTCGAATGTCAGCAATCGTGAATTGCGCTGATCGCCGCTGACGGCAAAAACTGGTCGTTTGCAGACCATCCAAATTCGTCCCGACCCTTACGCCGCAAACAGATCCAGTTGCTTGGCGGGCGGGGCCAGCCTCGCGCGCAGGTCGACGCTGTCGGTCAGCGTCATCGGCCGCCAGTCCGCCGCTACCAGAAACGGCCGCAATTTGGTGATGGAAACGGTTAGCCGCGCGACATCCTCCAGCCGCAAGCGTCGGTGCCGCCGGCTGGCAAGGATGCGATCCACCGCTTTCACCCCCAGTCCCGGCACGCGCAGCAGCGCCTCGCGCGGGGCGCGGTTGACGTCGACCGGGAAATGGGCGCGATGGTTGAGCGCCCAGGCGAGCTTGGGATCGATGTCGAGCGGCAGGCAGCCGGTCGCCGCATCGGTCGCCGCCGCGATCTCCAGCGCGTCATAGCCATAGAAACGCATCATCCAGTCCGACTGGTATAGCCGATGTTCGCGCAGCAATGGCGGTCGCTTGAGCGGCAGCACCGCGCTGGGCGAAGGGATGGGGGAAAAGGCGCTGTAATAGACGCGGCGCAGACGATGCCTGTCATAGAGGCTGCTGGCGCGCGTGATGATCGCGCGATCATCCGCCGCATCCGCCCCGACGATCATCTGCGTCGATTGCCCCGCCGGCGCGAAGCGGGGCGCGTGGCGATATTTCCGCCGCGCCTCGCCCTTGTCCTCCATTTCGGTGCGCAAATGCCGCATCGCCCCTTCGATCCGCGCGCTGTCCTTCTCCGGCGCCAGCCGCTTGAGGCCCCCTTCCGTCGGCAATTCGACATTGATTGACAGCCGGTCGGCATGCAGCCCCGCCTGCCGCAGCAAATCTGGGTCGGCATCGGGGATGGTTTTCAAATGGATATAGCCGCGAAAATCATGATCCTCGCGCAGCGACCGCGCCACTTCGACCATCTGCTCCATCGTATAGTCCGACGATCGGATGATGCCCGACGAGAGGAACAGACCCTCGATATAATTACGGCGATAGAAATTGAGCGTCAGGTCCACCACTTCCCTGGCGGTAAACCGCGCGCGCCGCACATCGCTCGACCGGCGATTGATGCAATAATGGCAATCGAAAATGCAGCTGTTGGTCAGCAGGATCTTGAGCAGCGATATGCATCGGCCATCGGGCGCATAAGCATGGCAAATGCCCATGCTCTCGGTCGATCCGATCCCCTTGCCGCCACGCGAATCGCGCTTTGCCGTCCCGGACGATGCGCAGGACGCATCATATTTGGCGGCGTCTGCCAATATTTCGAGTTTCTGCCGGGTGGACATCTGCGCCATGATGTTCCTTCTATGTTCGCATTTGACGCTTGTCCATGATCTGGGTTGTGTCGGATCATTTTGTGGCGAACAGTCGGCGGGATTTGGCCGCCTGCTTCGTTGTTGTCGGTGGCGCAGCATGAAGGGATGATCATGGACAGACGGCATTTTCTGCGCGCGGGGCCGGGCGGTGGTGCGCTGTTGCTAATGGCCGCGCGGGCAGGGGCAGCGTCGCCCTTCAACGCCCTGGCCGGAGTGGAACCGATCCGCGCCAGCGTGGACCGCATCTTCCGCACCACCGTCTGCCTGCGCCCCTTTCGCGCCGCCGGCCCGCGCATCGAGGTTGAGCAGGTCGGGCGCAAGCGCGTCGTCCACAATTATGGCCATGGCGGCAGCGGCTGGACGTTGAGCTGGGGATCGGCGCAGCTGGCGGTTCCGCTCGCCATGGCTGATGGCGTGCGCGACATCGCCGTCATCGGCGCGGGTGCGCTGGGCCTTACCGCAGCCTTGACGGCGCAGCGCGCCGGCGCGCGCGTCACCATCTACGCCAAGGAGCAGTTTCCCGATGTCCGCTCTGCCCGCGCTACCGGCACCTGGTCGCCCGACAGCCGCATCGCGATGGCGGGCGCGGTCGATGTCGGGTTTGCCGACCGGTGGGAGACGATGGCGCGCACCTCCTTCGCTCGTTATCAGAGTTTTCTCGGCCTGCCGGGCGATCCGGTCGAATGGACCGACCGCTACATCCTGTCCGATGCGCCAGCCGCCGCACCGACCATCGCGCCCGTCGCGCCCGCGCCCCCACGCCCCGACGCCTTTCTCCGTCTGGAAGGGCGGCTGCGCGACATCACGCCGCGCTCGGTGGAACTGCCGCGCGGCGCGCACCCCTTTCGCGCCGACCGCGTCCGCCGCAATTCCTCACTCACCTTCAACGTCGCTGATCTCGCCCATCAATTGACCAGCGATTTCCTGCTCGCTGGCGGGCGGATCGAACCGCGCATCTTCCACGCGCCCGGCGACCTTGCCGCACTTCGCGAAAAGGTGATCATCAACTGCACCGGCTATGGCGCACGGGCGCTGTGGCGCGATGAGAGCATTGTGCCGGTGCGCGGCCAGATTGCCTGGCTGATCCCGCAGCCGGGCGCGACCTTCGGCATCTATTATCACGGCATCGCGCTGCTCGCGCGGCGCGACGGCATCGTCGTCCAGCCGGTCGGCGAGGATGACTGGTTCGGCTATGGCGACGCCAACGAAACGCCCGATCCCGCCGCGGCGCGCGCGGCGGTGGAGGAGGTGGCGACCTGGTGGGCCTGACCCCGCCGCTCAGTCCTCGTCGGGCAGGCGGCTGACGCGGATCGACTGGGCGTTCATCTGCCCGCCGCCGAAGATGGTCATGAAGGCGATGTCGGTCGCATCCCGGCCCACGGCGATGCGCGCCATCGTCTCCACCGGCGCCAGCCCGGTCGCATCGATAAGGTGCCAGGCCCCGTCCAGCCAGACCTCCACCACCGCGTGGAAATCGGGCGGGTCGAGATCGAGCGCATAGACCGACACCAGCCGCGCGGGAATGTCGCGCGACCGGATCAACGCGGCCGTCAGATGCGCGAAGTCGCGGCACACGCCCTGCTGCGCGACGAAGGTGTCGGCGGCCGTTGTCGTGACGGTCGAACTGCCTGACACATAGGCGACATTGTCGCGCACCCAATCGACCAGCGCCTGTACCAGCGCCCCGCCGTCCAGATCGGGAAAATGGCCGCCGACAAAACTGCCGAAGCGATCGGCCTCGCAATAACGGCTCGGCCAGATGAAGGGCAGCACGTCTTCGGGCAGGCTGGGCAGCGGACTGCGGGGCAGGTGACGAATCTCGATCGGAGCGCGGTCGATTGCCATGGTCGCGCGATAGGTGCTGACCATGCGTCCCGTGCCGGTGCGGGTCCAGGTCCGCCGGCCGATGCCGCTGCCGCCGACCTTGTTGGTCAGCGGGCCTGCATTGTTGATGATATGGGATTGTGTGAGCACGCGCTGGTCGGGCACCGCCGCGGCTTCGACCGCTAACAGCACATCGGTGGGGCAGGCGAAGTCATAGTCGAGAATCGCTTCGATCGCGATGCGCATGGGGATGGTCCAGATTTGGAGAGCGGGCGCGAATCGGCCCGTGCCGCGCAGCTTCGCTGTCCTGCAGGCCCGACGCAAGCGCCATCGATCAAGGCGATCGGGAGGGAGCGACCTCAGGCATCTTGGAGCCGTTCGCCTGCGGCCCGAGCGGGGCGGGCGGCGCCAGCGTGACGGCAGGGTTGAAAGGCTGGGGATGCGTCGGACGATATGGACAGCGGCCGTGGTGTCAGCAGAATTGGTGCGCGCTTAATGACGCATTCCCACTCATTCTCTTGTCAGATTGGCGGGACTAATCCTCGTGACATTGCGCCGGTGGCCCACGTCCTTGTCGCAACGACCGAAGCCGACCGCATGAGCCATCTTTCCGCCACCGGCGCATCGATCCCTGACGACGAGCCCGCTATCCTGTTCACTCCGTTTAACACCGTGCGGGCTGGCCCACGCACATAGCCTCCCGAGGTCACAACCGCCGCTGCCGCTGCCCGTAGCGCAGCGGTCGACACGTTCGAGCGATTTGCGTGGCTTGCACCCACCAGCGCGCCACTCGACTGGGGCCAAAGTTGGGATTTTGCGGACGCAATCGCCATCGTGGCGGGAAAGGCCACCGGGCGAAATGCGGCGGCCCGATCCGGCGATTGCCAACGGTAAAAGGCCCGCAGCGCGGGGGGCGCGGCGGGCCTTTTCGGTGCGTGATGCGCCAGGCGGGCGAGTCATGTGCGAACGGCGCGCCGGTTGATCCGGCCAGCGCGCCTGTCCGGCTTATTCGCCATCATCCTCCGCATCGGGTCCGGTCATCATCCCGTCGGCCACTTCCTCGGTCTTGCCGCGGATCGCCTTTTCCAGCCGATCGGCCAGTTCGGGATGCTCTTTCAGATAGGTCTTGGCATTTTCACGACCCTGACCAATGCGGATCGAGTCATAGGAGAACCAGGCGCCGGATTTCTCCACCAGCCCGGCCTTCACGCCAATGTCGAGCAGTTCGCCGATCTTGGAAATGCCCTCGCCATACATGATGTCGAATTCGACCTGCTTGAACGGCGGGGCGACCTTATTCTTGACCACCTTCACGCGGGTCGCATTGCCGACAATATCGTCGCGATCCTTGATCTGGCCGGTACGGCGGATGTCGAGTCGGACCGAGGCGTAGAATTTGAGCGCATTGCCGCCGGTCGTGGTTTCCGGATTGCCGTACATCACGCCAATCTTCATGCGCACCTGGTTGATGAAGATCACCATGCATTTGGAGCGGGAAATGGAGCCGGTCAGCTTACGCAGCGCCTGGCTCATCAGCCGCGCCTGCAAACCGACATGGCTGTCGCCCATCTCGCCCTCAATCTCCGCCCGCGGCACCAGCGCGGCGACCGAATCGATCACCAATATGTCGATCGCGTTCGACCGCACCAGTGTGTCGACGATTTCCAGCGCCTGTTCGCCCGTATCGGGCTGCGACACGATCAGTTCGTCGATATCGACGCCCAGCTTCTTGGCATAGGCCGGGTCCAGCGCATGTTCGGCGTCGACGAACGCGGCCGTTCCGCCCGCCTTCTGCGCTTCGGCGATGGCATGCAGCGTCAGCGTCGTCTTGCCCGAGCTTTCCGGCCCGTAAATCTCGATGATGCGGCCCTTGGGCAGGCCGCCAATGCCCAGCGCGATATCGAGCCCCAGCGATCCGGTCGAAATGGATTCGATCTCGATCTTTTCGCGCGACCCCAGCTTCATCGCCGAGCCCTTGCCAAAAGCGCGGTCGATCTGGGCGAGCGCGGCATCCAATGCTTTTTGTCTGTCCATATTCCCCGTCTTCTTGGAATCGATAAGTTGCAGCATTGCGGTCATCGGCCCATCCCCTGTCAAGCGGATCGCGCCGAATCTGCCGGCGCTGGACAATGATGTATCCCATTTGTTCTCATGGAACAAGGGGGGAACGGAATTTTCCTATCGGCCGGAAAAATCCCGCCTCAATCGCCTACAATCCGGCCGAGCACCCGCTCCACCGCACCCACGGTGAAGGGCTTGGCGAGCGTCGGCCGATCGGCATGGGCGGGCGGCAGGTCGTCGGCCATGCCCCCGGTCGCAAAGGCGAAGGGAATCCCCGCCTGCGCCAATATGTCGGCGATCGGCCAGCTTTTCTCGCCCTGCAAATTGCAATCGAGCAGCGCGCCGTCAAAGCCGCCGCGGCGGGCCTGCTCACATCCTTCATCCACCGTCGCGACCAGCGCGTGCAGCCGATAGCCGAGTGCGTCGAGATAATCCTCAAGCATCATGCCGATCATCGCTTCATCTTCGACGACGAGGATGGATTTTGCGTCCGACATGCCTGTTTCCTTTGTTCGACCGGGGCTTCGCTAGCCCAATGGCGCGCGCTTGCCCAGCCCCCACGCCGTGATCGGGCGCAAGATCATTCGGCGGCGGGTTGCATCGCCATGGTGTCGCGCGCTGCCTGCGCCAACTGGTTGACGGAAAAGGGCTTGGGCAGGAAGGCGACATTGGCGATGTCGATCGACTTGCGCAGCTGTTCCTCGGCATAGCCGGACATGAACAGCACGGGCAGGTGCGGATGACTGACGCGCGCCCGCGCCACCATCGCCGGACCATCCATATTGGGCATGACCACGTCGGAAATCAGCAGGTCGATGCCGTCATGGGCGGCCAGCACCTCCAGCCCCTGTTCGCCGTCATTGGCGGTCAGCACCGTATAGCCCTGCCGTGTCAGCGCCCGTTCGGCGACCGCGCGGACCATATCCTCGTCCTCGACCAGCAATATGGTGCCCGATCCCCAGGTTTCGGCGCGTTTCACCGGCTCGCGTACCGGCGTCTCCTGCTGCGCGTCGGCACCGGCATAGACGGGCAGGTAGATGACGAAGCTAGCGCCCCGGCCCAGTTCGGATTCGGCAAAGATATAGCCGCCCGACTGCTTGACGATGCCATAGACGGTGGAGAGGCCCAGACCCGTGCCCTTGCCCAGTTCCTTGGTGGTGAAAAAGGGTTCGAAAATCTTCGCCAATATGTCGGGCGGAATGCCCAGGCCCGTGTCCGACACGCGCAGTGCGGTATAGTCACTGATGGGCAGGATCTGCTGGCGCATCTCGCGCGCCTTCGCGGCGGGCACGGCATAGGTCTGGATGTTGAGCGTGCCGCCTTCGGGCATGGCGTCGCGCGCGTTGACGGCCAGGTTGACGATCACCTGTTCCAGCTGCCCGGGATCGGCGCGCACCGCGCCCAGATTGCGACCATGGCTGACCTCCAGCCGGACATTTTCGCCCAGCAGCCGCTTGAGCAGGTTCGACACGTCCGACACGATATCGGGCAACTGCAATATCTGCGGCCGCAATGTCTGCTGCCGGGAAAAGGCAAGCAATTGCCGCGTCAGCCCCGCCGCGCGGTTGCTGTTCGACTTAACCTGCTGGATATCGTCATAATCGCTGTCGCCCGGCACATGGCGCATCAGCATCAGGTCGCAATGGCCGATGATGGCGGTCAGGATATTGTTGAAATCATGCGCCACGCCGCCGGCCAGCTGGCCGATCGCCTGCATCTTGGTCGCCTGCGCCACCTGCCGCTTGAGCTTGCTTTCCTCGCTATTGTCCTTGAGCGACAAAAGCACCGCCGCCTCGCCCAGGCCGCGCACGCCCGCCAGGCTGAGCGCGGTCGGTTCGTCGGGCTGGTCGCGCATGCGCACCACGATGTCGCCCGACATTTGCGGGCCGACGGCAAAGCGCCGCACCGCGTCCGCCACCGCCGCCTGATCCTCCCGCGCGACCAGATCGCCCGGATAGCTCGGCTTGTCGCCAGACTTGAGGCCCGCGGCGCGTGCGAACGCCTTGTTGACGAACAGGATGCGCCCGTCGCGGTCCGCCATCGCCAGGCCAAAGGGCAGCAGAGACAGCAGGGTTTCGATATAGGACAGCGCCGACGTGCCGCCCCCGCCGGTCGGCTCGTCGATCAGCAGCAACAGCATCGGCCCGTCCTGCACCGTCGCCTGCGTGGCGCCGGGCTGGCTCGCGCGGCGCAGCGGCACCTGGAGCAGGCGCAGCGGCAGGCCGCCATTTTCCTCGCGCGCCAAGAACAGCCGGCCCTTGTCGTCCACCCGCATATGCGCGGCAAAGTCGCGACCGGTGATATTGGCGTCGATGCGTCCCGCCGCGCGCAGCAGAAAGGCGCCATTGGCGGCGCGAATGCGCCCCTCTCCGCCGATCATCGCCGCCATGATGCCCGCTTCGCCCAGTTGTCGCCCGGCCTCCCCGGTCAGGAAGCGATGCACGTCGTCCAGCGCGCTGGGCTGGCGCACGGGGGTGAAGCGCCAGAGCAGATAATCCTCGGTCCGGCCAGTGCGGGCAATGTCGACATCCAGCCGCAGCGCCCCCATCGCCAGCCCCTCCAGCTTGCCGTCGCCGTCGCGCCAGGCCGCGCGCGCAGCCTGCGACAGGCTTTCGGTCAGGCCCGCGTCATTGCTGACGCCCGGTGGGGTGGGATAGCCGGGAAACCATTCGCCGAACAGGTCGCTGGCGCAGACCAGCCGGCCCGACCGGTCGGTGACGGCGATGGCGATGTTGGATGCGTCGGCGGCGGCGCGCGCGACCGTCCAGTCGGGCGTCGCCTCCCGGTCCGACAGGGCAGGGGCATAGAGGTGGCGATACCAGCGCATCAGGCCCGCAATGGCGATCACGCTCGCGGCAAAGCCCGCGGCCAGCACCCCATTGCCCGCCGCATAGAGGACGAGAGCCGCCGACAGCAGGGCCGCGCCCAGCAGCATGGGCAGGACAAAGGGGGACGGTGGCTGGCCCAGCCACGCTTCCTCGTCCGTCTTCAGCCGTGCCGCCATGACCGGCCAACCCCCTGCATCGCCATCGAAACCTGCGGCCGCGGCGTCAGGCGCCGGCCGCCTTCTCCAATGGCCTGCTTTGATGGACCTTGCCAATCCTCAATTTGCGCGCCCGCCATTTGCGGCCCATGCGATGGCGCCAGAACCAGTCGGCCAGGACATAGCCGATCGCGGTGCACACCAGCGAAATGATCAGCAGGCCGATCAACATGGCGGGCGCGGCTTCCGACACCAGCCAGGCGGTCCATTCGCGCACGCTCGCATGCCCGTCGACCAACGCCATGAAGCCCGACGCATCGGCGCTGCGCCCCAGCATCCAGTTGCCCAGCCACACCGACGCCATCAGGATCAGCGGCGTCGTCGCTGGGTTGGACAGGAATGTCATGGCGGCGGCGACCGGAATATTGGCGCGAAAAGGCAGCGCCAGCAGCGCCGCGCCCGCAATCTGCACGCCCGGGATCATCAGGAATATGCCGACGAACAGGCCCAGCGCCACGCCGCGCGGCACCGACCGGCGGGTAAAGCGCCACAGCGATGGTTCGAGCACGCGATGCGCGACCGGGGCGAGGATGCGGCTGCGCTCCATCGACTCGCGGGTCGGGCAATTGGCATGCCACCAGCGGGTCAGTCTGCTCATCAGCTATGCGCCTTCATGATGCGCTGCTGGTCGCGCTTCCAGTCGCGCTCCTTGATCGTCTCGCGCTTGTCATGGGTCTTCTTGCCCTTGGCCAGCGCCAGCTCGACCTTCACCTTGCCGCGGCTGTTGAAATAGAGCGCCAGCGGCACCAGCGTCATGCCCTTGCGCTCGACCGCGCCGTGCATCCGGGCAATCTCCCGCTCGTGCAGCAACAATTTGCGGGGGCGCTTGGATTCATGGTTGAACCGGTTGCCATGGCTGAATTCGGGAATGTTGCTGTTGACCAGCCATACCTGATTGCCCTTCACCTCAGCATAGCTTTCGGCGATATTGCCTTCGCCAAAGCGCAGCGATTTGACCTCGGTGCCTTGCAAGGCGATGCCCGCCTCGAACACATCCTCCAGGAAATATTCGAACTTCGCGCGCCGGTTTTCGGCGACGATCTTCTTCTTGTCGAAGGTTTCGGGACGGGGGCGGGCCATTGGCTTATCAAATTTCCGTTCGGTTCGAG
>NZ_CH959307.1:972142-1059510 GCF_000153545.1 Sphingomonas sp. SKA58 | reverse complement strand
GCAGAAGTCCGGGCGGCAGGCCAGACGCTGCGCGGTGACCCGCCCCAGATCCCGGTCGCGTCCTTGATCCAGACGATGGTCTGAAACTCCTCCGACAGGCGGTGGATCACCGGCACGCCGATGTCGGTGATGGTGCGGCTGGGCACATTATACAGGATGATGGGCAGGTCGCAGCGTTCGGCCAGCCAGGCGAAATGGCGATAGACGCCGTCCTGGTTGGGCTTGTTGTAATAGGGCGCGACCACCAGCGCCGCATCCGCGCCCGCGCCCTGCGCCGCATACATATGGTCCAGTGCGATGCGCGTGTCGTTGGACCCGCATCCCGCGATCACCGGCACGCGGCCTGCTGCCTGATCGACGCAGATGGCGATGACGCGGTTATGCTCCTCAACGGTCATCGTCGCGCTTTCGCCAGTCGTCCCGCACGGCACCAGCGCGCTCGATCCATCCGCAATCTGCCAGTCGACGAACGCGCGAAAGGCGGCTTCGTCGATCGTCCCGTCGCGGAACGGGGTGACCAGAGCCGGAATCGAGCCCGAAAACATGATGAAACTCCTTCAAATCTCCGGGCTGCCGGGGCATGATGGGACAAGCGGCGCGCTATAGCGCGTCATTCAGGGCCTGATAAGGACGCAAATGCGATTATGTCCAGCATGCGCACCCCTCCTCCTATCGAAAGTTATCTGATCCGCATGCCGATTATTGCCTTGTTGCTGATGACCGCGGGCGCCAGCGCGCAGACCGAGGACGCGGCGCGGCCTTCGCCCACCGGCGCGATGGTGCAGCCGGTGCCGCCCGAATATGGCCAGCCCAGCCAGTGGAACCAGGTCCAGGCGCAGATTGGCCAGCCGACCGATAGCTCGATCGCCGGCACGATCAGCCAGTGGCGCGCGCTGCAACAGAGCGATGGGCTGGGCTTTGCGCCCTATGCCAGCTTCATCATGGCCCATCCGGGCTGGCCGGGCGAAGACCGGATGCGCCGCCTGGCCGAAACCGCCATCAATCCCGACAGCTATGCGCCCACGCAGGTCGTCGCCTTCTTCGCGCAATTTCCGCCGCGCACGCCCGTCGGCCACGCCCGCAACGCGGTGGCGCTGATGCAATTGGGGCGGATGGACGAAGCGCGAATCGCCGCGCGCAACGCCTGGGTCGGCGGCACGTTGCAACCCAGCGACGAAGCGCGGCTGCTCTCGCTGTTCGGCTCGGCCTTCTCGCCTGCCGACCATGATCTGCGCGCCGACATGCTGCTGTGGAATGGCGACGTTGCCGGCGCGATGCGGATGCTGCCCTATGTCAGCGCCGCGCGCCGCCCGGTCTTTTCCGCGCGTATCGCCTTCAAGCGCAAGGCGCCTGAAGCGACCGCGCTGATGCAGTCGGCCGATGCGATGGGCGCGGCCGATGCCAGCTATGTCGCCGACAAGGCGGCCTGGTTGCGCGACAGCGGCAACTGGATCGCCGCGCGTCAATATCTCGCCAATCGCCCCGCCGCCACCTATCGCCCCGGCGATCCGGAAGAATTTTACGAAGTCCTGCTCAACCAGGCGCGGGGCGCTGCCAATGATAGCCAGTGGAGCTTCGCCTGGGGCATCGCCAGCAAGATTGATGACGCCGTGCCGCCCGGCTCCGACGTCAGTGACCAGCCGATCGGCGTGCGCGACGATTATACCAGCCTTGCCTGGCTGGCGGGCACCACCGCCTTCTACAATCTCAATCGTCCCTCGGACGCGGTCGGCATGTTCCGTCGCTATGCCGACGCGGCCAAATCGCCCCAGACCCGGTCGAAGGGCTATTATTGGGCCGGCCGCGCCGCCCTCTCCGCCGGCGACAGCGCCAGCGCGAACAGCTATTTCGCCCAGGCCGCCAATTATGGCGACCAGTTTTACGGCCAGCTCGCGCTCGAACGGCTCGGCCGTCCGGTGCCCGCGCCCGCCACGGTCGAACGGCCGGTGCCGATCTCGGCGGCCGAACGCGCGGCGTTCAACAACCGCTCGGTCGTGCGCGCGGTCAAGGCGCTGGGGCAGATGGGCTATTGGGCCGACCAGAGCAAATTCGCCCGCGCCATCGCCAATAATGCCGACAGCGACACCGATCATTTTCTGGCCGCTGAACTGGCCCAGCAGATCAATCGCCCGGACATGAGCGTGATGGTCGGCCGGCGCGCCGTCTCCAGCGGCCTCACCGGCTATGGCGACAGTGCCTTTCCCCGCGTGCCGGTGCCCAGCCAGGCGCAATATAACTGGACCATGGTTCATGCCATCGCCCGGCAGGAAAGCCAGTTCGACAAGCAGATCGTCAGCCATGCCGGCGCGCGCGGCCTGATGCAGCTGATGCCCGGCACTGCGCGCGAACAGGCGGGCAAGCTTGGCATGAGCTACAATCCCGCCTCCCTCAATGATCCCAGCTACAACATCATGCTGGGGTCGGGCTATTTTCAGCGCATGCTCGATTATTATGGCGGCAGCTATCCGCTCGCGGTGGCCGCCTATAATGCCGGGCCGGGCAATGTGAACAAATGGATTCGCGCCAATGGCGACCCGCGCCTGCCGGGGTCAGACATTCTGCGCTGGATCGAGAATATCCCGATCTACGAGACGAAAAATTACGTCCAGCGTGTGCTCGAAAACGCTGTCGTCTATGAAGCGATGAACCCGGAACGCGCCAAATTCCGCGGCAGCAACGCGGTGCTCAGCCGCTATCTGGGCAAGCAGACGCCGGGCTGACCCCCTTACGCGGAGTCGGGACGCCCGTCTCGACTTCGCTCCGCCCGAACGGCTAGGAAGGGTCGGCCATGGCCACCCCTTATCCCAATTATATCACACCCGAAGGCTTCGCGAAGCTGCGCGCGGACTATGACCATCTGCTCGGCGTCGAACGCCCCAGCATCGTCGAGGTGGTCAGCTGGGCGGCGGGCAATGGCGACCGCAGCGAAAATGGCGACTATCTCTACGGCCGCAAGCGGATGCGCGAAATCGACGGGCAGTTGAAGCGCCTGTCGAAGAAGATGAAGGATGCCAAGGTCGTCGATCCCTGGCAGCAGCCGGACAAGAGCCGCGTCTATTTCGGCGCGACCGTCACCATCGCGGATGAAGACGACAATCATCGCACCGTCACCCTTGTCGGCAATGACGAAACCGACGTTGACGCTGGCCGCATCGGCTGGGGATCGCCCATCGCCCGCGCCTTGCGCGGCGCGGCGGTCGGCGATTTGCGTCGCGTTATGCTGCCGGCGGGCGAACGTGAATATGAGGTAATGGCGATCCGCTATCCTGATTGAAAAAGCGCCATTTTCGCGTGCTCATGCTCTTTGGCGAAAGAGCATCCATTGACTCGCGCCGTTCCTGCGCAGAAATAGAACATAACAGGAACATTTATGGCCGAGTCGATCCCCAGCCTCGCCGCGCTCAGGCGGCATATCGCCTCGCTGGACCGGGCGCCAGCGCGGGACGCGTGCGTCCGCTTCGCCACCGGCCATGGCCCGCTTGACGCCATGCTGGGCGGCGGGCTGGCGCGCGGGCGCGTGCATGAAGTCTTCGGCGCGGGCGGGGAGGAGGGGGCGGCGACCGGCCTTGCGCTGCTTTGGGCGCAACTGGCGGGGGGGAACGCGCCTTTGCTGTGGCTGCGCAGCGACGGCGCGGCGCGGATCGGCGGCCTTCCCTATGGTCCCGGCCTCGCCGCGCTAGGCCTTGATCCTGCGCGCCTGTTGCTGGGGGCGATGCCCGATGACGCCATGCTGCTGCGCGCGGCGGTCGATGCGCTGCGCTGCGCGGCGTTGGGCGGGCTGGTGATGGAATTGCGCGGCCGGGCGCCCTTGCTCGATTTGACCGCCAGCCGTCGGCTGGCGCTGGCGGCCGAAGCATCGGGCGTCACCGCGCTGCTGCTGCGTATCGACGGCGCGCCGGTGCCCAGCGCGGCGGACACGCGCTGGCAGGTGGCGGCCGCCCCGTCCGCGCCGCTGCCCGGCAATGCGCCGGGACATAGCGCCTTTGACCTCACCCTGCTGCGCCGCCGGGCGGGACCGGACGGGCAGGCGTGGCGGCTGGTGTGGGACACAGAAAGACGATGTTTTGGAGATGTGGGCGATGAACGCCATGGCGATGGACGGGATCGGGCAGACGCTGCCGCGCCGTTATCTGGCGCTGAGCTTCCCCTTCCTGCCGATCGATCGGCTGCGGGTCGCGCGGCCTGATCTCTGGGCCGCGGGCGAAGGGCCGGCGGTGGTGGTGGACATGGTGCGCGGCGCGATGCGGCTGGGGTGCATCGACGCCGACGGGCTGGCGATCGGCCTGATGCCGGGCATGACTCTGGCCGACGCGCGCGCGCGCGAACCGGACCTGCGCGTTTTCGAAACCGATCCCCATGCCGATCAGGACTGGCTGGAACGGCTGTGCGACGGTTGCGCCCGTTATACACCCAATGCCGCGCCCGATGGCATTGACGGGCTGATGCTCGACATCAGCGGCTGCGGCCATTTATGGGGCGGCGACGACGCGCTGGCGGCGGATGCTGTGGAACGGCTGGAGCGGCACGGGTTGCGCGTCCGCCATGCCCTTGCCTCCAGTCCGGAAGCGGCGCATGCGCTCGCCCGCTTCCCCGGTCCCCCCGCGCCGGACGAGGACGCTGCCGTCCGTCGTCTGCCGGTCGAGGCGCTGGGGCTGGACCCGGACAGCGCGGTGGCGCTGCGCCGCGCGGGGCTGCGCACCGTGGGTGATCTCGCCGCCCGCCCCGCCGCGCCGATCGCCGCGCGCTTTGGGGAAGAGGCGATCGACGCGCTCGACGCCTTGCTGGGCCGGGGGCATCGCCCGCTCGCGCCGCGTCGCCCGCGCGCGGCCATACGCATCGACCGGCGCTTTGCCGAACCGATCGGCAGCACCGCCTATGCCCTCAAAATATTGGAGGATATGGCGGCGCAAGCGGGTGATCGTCTTGCCGAACGGGGGGAGGGCGGCCGACGGTTCGAAGCGATCTTCTTCCGCAGCGATGGCCTCGCCTTCCCGCTGCGCGTTGAAACCAGCCTGCCGATACGCGACGCGCCCGCGATCCTGCGCCTGATGCGGGAACGGATCGACGCCCTGTCCGACCCGATCGATCCGGGCTTTGGCTTTGACATGCTGCGCCTCACCGTGCCGCAGGCGGAAAAGCTCGCCCCCACCCAATTGGCTCTGGAAGGGGGGGAGGCGCGGCGGGAGGACAGCGTCGCCGCGCTGGTCGATCGCCTGTCGATCCGCGCCGGGCGCGCGCGCATTCAGCGGCTCGCCCCGCGCGACAGCCATATTCCCGAACAGGCGCAACTGGCCCTGCCCGCGGTGGAACCGCGCGCGCCCGAACCCTGGCAGGGACCTGGCGATGCCGCTAGGGGATTGGGTGATGCCACTGGCGAGCCGGGCGACCCGCCGATGCGGCCGCTTCATCTGTTCGATCCGCCCCAGCCGATCGAGGTGATGGCGCTGTTGCCCGATGGCCCGCCCCGCCGGTTTCGCTGGCGTCGGGGACTGCATGACGTCGCCCGTTATGAAGGGCCGGAACGGATCGCGCCCGAATGGTGGCACGCCAAGGACGGGGCCATTGCCGGCGACGCCATCGGCCGCACCCGCGACTATTATCGGGTCGAGGATGCGCGCGGCCGCCGCTACTGGATTTTCCGCCATGGTCTCTCCGGCGCGGAAACGCCGCAGCCCGGCTGGTATATTCACGGCCTGTTCGCATGAACGGGGGGCGCAAAAGGCGCGGCTATCCCGATCCCGCCCGACCAAAATCCATCGACCGGCGCGAACGGGACGCGCTGGAGGCCGCGCGCGCGCAAAGCAAGGATGCAGCCCCGCCGCCTCCGCCGTCCCCACCGCCCCCGCCGCACGATCCTCCATCGCCACGCGATCCTGCGCCCGCCTTCGCCGAACTGGTCGCCGCAACCAACTTCTCCTTCCTGCGCGGCGCGTCCCATGCGTCCGACATGGTCGCCCGCGCGATGGAGCTTGGACTGGCGGGCATCGGCATTGCCGATCGCAATACGGTGGCGGGCGTGGTGCGCGCCCATGTCGCCCGCAAAAAGGCGCAGGAACGCGCCCGCGCCGCGCTGCTGGAGGCAAAGGCGCAGGCTGGCCTGCCGCCCGACCTCAGCGCTGACGAAGAGGCCGCCTGCCACATCGACCTGCACCTCATCGTCGGCGCGCGGCTCGTCTTTGCCGACGGGACGCCCGACATTGTCGCCTATCCCGCGACCCGGCGGGGGTGGGGCGAACTCACCAAATTGCTGACGGTCGGCAATCTGCGTGCGGTCAAGGGCGGCTGCATTCTCCACTATGAAGATCTGACTGCCTATCTTGATGACCTGTTGCTGATCGTGCTGCCCACCTCCACCGCGACCGAGCAGCAGGTCCATCGCAATCCGGTGGACTATGACTTTGCCGATCGCCCGCCGGGGGAGCTGGTGCAGCATGGCCATCTCAGCCTTGTCCCGCCCCCCCGTCCGGCCGATCTGGCCGCCTTGCTGCGCCGGCTGGCGCGACTGGCGCCGGAGCGCGTATGGCTGGGCGCGCCGCTGCGTCGCGACGGCCGCGACGCGCGGCGGCTGGCCCGCTTCCAGCGCCTGTCGGACCGGGCCGGGGTGCCGCTGCTCGCCACCATGGACGCACTCTATGCCAGCCCCGCGCAGCGCCCGCTTCAGGATGTGCTGACCTGCATCCGCGCCGGCACCACGATCGGGAAGGCGGGGCGGCGGCTGGAGGCCAATGCCGAACGCCATCTCCACGATCCCGCGGAAATCGCGCGCCTGTACCGCGCCTGTCCCGACGCGGTGGCGCAGACCGCTGTTTTTCTGCGTCGAATCCGTTTCTCGCTCGACCAGCTGCGCTATGAATATCCGCACGAACCCGTGCCCGAAGGCTGGACCGCGCAGCAATGGCTGGAGGAACTGACGCTCAGCGCCGCCCACGCCCGCTACGGCCCGCATATCCCCTATCAGGTGCGCCAGCTGCTGGACGAGGAATTCTCCCTGATCGCCAGGCAGCGCTATGCCTATTATTTCCTCACCGTCTACGACATCGTCGCCTTCGCCCGGACGAAGGGTATCTTGTGCCAGGGGCGCGGGTCCGCCGCCAATTCGATGGTCTGCTTCCTGCTCGGCGTCACTTCCGTCGATCCGCAGAAGCATGACCTGCTCTTTTCCCGCTTCGTGTCGGAGGAACGGGACGAACCGCCCGACATCGACGTCGATTTCGAACATGAGCGGCGCGAAGAGGTGATGCAATATATCTATGATCGCTATGGTCGCCATCGCGCCGGCATCGCCGCGACCGTCATTCATTATCGCTCGCGCAGCGCGATCCGCGAAGTGGCCAAGGTGCTGGGCCTGTCCGACGATATCGTCACCCGCCTCTCCAGCACCATCTGGGGCAGCTATGCGCGCGACATGAACGAACAGCGGATCAGCGAAGCGGGCTTCGATCTTGCCAATCCGCAGATCGTGCGCCTGCGCGAACTGGTGGGGCAATTGCTTGAAGCGCCCTTTCCCCGCCATCTGTCACAGCATGTCGGCGGCTTCATCCTCACCCAGAACCGGCTCGATGAAACCGTGCCGCTTCATCATGCCGCCATGGCCGACCGCAGCTTCATCGAATGGGACAAGGATGATATTGACGCGCTCGGCCTGATGAAGGTCGATGTGCTGGCGCTCGGCATGCTCACCTGCATCCGCAAGGCGTTCGACCTGATGCGCGACCATGGGCTGGGCGATCACCAGCTGGTGGTGGACCTTAATGCCGATGATCCGGCCGTATACGACATGCTGTGCCGGGGCGACAGCATCGGCGTGTTCCAGGTGGAAAGCCGCGCCCAGATCAACATGCTGCCGCGCTTGCGCCCGCGCGAACTGTACGACCTCACGGTCCAGGTCGCGATCGTGCGTCCCGGCCCGATCGAAGGGGACATGGTCCACCCCTATCTGCGCCGCCGCGCGGGACTGGAAAAACCCGAATTTCCCTCGCCCGATCCGCCGCACAATCCCAATGAACTGCGCGATCTGCTGAAACAGACCTATGGCGTGCCGCTGTTCCAGGAACAGGCGATGAAGCTCGCCATCGTCGCGGCTGAATTCACCCCGTCGCAAGCGAACCAGCTGCGCCGGTCGATGGCGACCTTCCGCCATGTCGGCGGCATGGACAAGTTCCGGGAAAAGATGATCGGCGGCATGGTGAGGCGTGGCTACAAGCGCGATTTCGCCGAACGCTGCTACAGCCAGATCGAAGGGTTTGGCAGCTATGGCTTCCCCGAAAGCCATGCGCTCTCCTTCGCGCGGCTCGTCTATGTTTCGGCCTGGATCAAATGCCACCAGCCCGCCGTGTTCGCCTGCGCCCTGCTCAATTCCCAGCCGATGGGCTTTTACGCGCCCGCGCAGCTGGTGCGCGACGCGCGCGAGCACGGCGTCACCATCCATGGTGTCGACGTGAATATGAGCCGGTGGGACAATCATCTCGAACCACTGTTGCGCTCGCGCCGAAGCGACCGGGGCGAAGGGGCGGGGCGGGCGTTGGCGCTGCGCCTGGGCTTTCGTCAGGTCGACGGGTTTCGCGAAAGTTGGGCGACGCAACTGGTCGCGGCGCGCGCGGATGGCGGCCTGTTCACCAATATGGAGGATCTCGCCCGGCGCGCAGGGCTGCCGGCGCGGGCGCTACGGCTGCTCGCCGATGCCGACGCCTGTCGCTCGCTGGGGCAGGACCGGCGCGCCGCTTTGTGGGAGGCGCGGCGCACGCCTTCGGACGAGCTGCCCCTGTTTGCCGCCGCGCGCCAGCGGCAGGGCGATGCGCGCGAACTGGGCGCGGAGCCTGATGCCCAACTGCCCGCCATGCCGCTCGCCGAACAGGTGACGACCGATTACGCCATGACGCGCCTGTCGCTGAAGGGGCATCCCATGCAGTTCCTGCGCCCCGTCTTCGCCGCCGAAGGCGTGCTCAGCTGCGCGCAGGCGGGCGCGGCGAAAAATGGCGCGAAGGTCAGGGTCGCGGGCGTGGTGCTGGTGCGCCAGCGGCCGGGCAAGGGCAATGCCGTCTTCATCACCATCGAGGATGAAACCGGCATCGCCAATATCCTGCTTTGGGCGCGCCTGTTCGAAATGCAGCGCCGCCCGGTCATGGCCAGCCGGCTGATGCTGGTGGAAGGGGAAATCCAGCGCAGCCGCGAAGGCGTCGTCCATCTGATGGCCGCCCAAGTCCATGACCGCACCACCGAATTTGATCGCCTCAGTGAAACGCTGCGTCCACGCATCACCCTGTCGCGCGCCGACGAATTTCTCCACCCCCAGCATCCCCGTACCGGTGGCCATCCCCGCGACGTGCGCATCCTGCCCAAGTCCCGCGACTTTCATTGATCCGCCGCAGAGGAAATGGCGCGCACCAATCTCCTATAATTAGGTAGCTAACTAACCTTTTGCACTATCCTTGCATATGTCTCTGTTGCTGTCACTCTTGCGGCACGCCAGCCATCCCGCTAGGTTCCTGTTTCGTTCCAAAAAGGACCCTTCATGGACAGCCCGGCCGCTTTATTCCTGATCCTCGCGCTTCTGCTCGGCCTGGGCGTCGGCTGGCTGCTCCGCACCCGCTCCACCGCGCCCCTCGCTGCCGAACGGGCGGACCTTGCCGCCCGGCTCGAAACCGCGACTGTCCAGCGCAACTCCGCCATCGCGGAATTGGCGGTGGAGAAGGAACGCGTCGCCCAGGCCGCAGTGCAGATCGCCCGGCATGAAGAGGCGCACATCGCCGCTGCCCAGCGACTGGACCAGGTCCAGGCCGTCGCTGCCGATCGGCTGCAAACCGTCCAGGCCGAACGCGAAGTCGCGCTGCGCGACCTCGCTGCACTTCAGTCCGACATTCAGGCGCGCACTCGCGCCTTTGAACAGCAGATCACCGCGCTCAAGGACGCCAAGGACCAACTGTCCGCCCAGTTCAGCGAAATTGGCGGCCGCCTGCTCGAAACCGCCCAGACCCAGTTCCTTACCCGCGCCGACCAGCGTTTCGCCCAGGCCCATGAAAAAAGCGAGGCCCAGCTCAAGACCCTGCTTTCGCCGGTCGAAACCACGCTCAAACGCTATGAAGAAGGGTTGGCGCGCGTCGAAAAGGACCGGGTCGGCAGCTATGCCGAATTGCGCGAGGCGATCGCCATGGTCCATGCGGGCCAGGGGCAGGTGCGCGAGGAAACCGCCAAGCTCGTCAACGCGCTACGCGCTGCGCCCAAGACGCGTGGCCGCTGGGGCGAACAGCAGTTCAAGAACCTCATCGAAACCGCCGGCCTGTCTCCCTTCGTCGATTTCCAGGAGGAAGTATCGGTCACGGTGGAAGACGGCCGGCTGCGCCCCGACTTCATCATCCGCCTGCCCGGCGACCAGCAACTGGTGGTCGATGTCAAATGCTCGCTCGAAGCCTATCTCAACGCCGTCGAATCGGTCGACGGCCCGACCCGCGAGCGATTCCTCGTCGACCACGCCCGCGCCGTGCGCACCCATGCCGATGCGCTGGGGCGCAAGGCCTATTGGGAACAGTTCGCCAAGGCACCCGACTTCGTCATCATGTATGTGCCCGGGGACAATTTCGTCACCGCCGCGCTGGAAGCAGATATGGAATTATGGGAACGCGCCGCGCGCAACCGCGTCATCATTTGCGGCCCCGCCACCTTCCTGCCGCTCGCCCGCACGCTCGCCGGCCATTGGCGCCAGGCCAAGTTGCAGGATCAGGCGAAAGAGGTCGCCGACCTTGGCAAGCAACTGTACGAGCGGCTCGCGACAGCGGCCACGCACCTCAAGCGCCTTGGCTCGGGATTGAGCAGCGCCGTCGACAATTACAACAAGTTCGTCGGCAGCTTCGACCGCAGCGTCCTGCCCGCTGGCCGCCGCTTCCGTGATCTCAATGTGGAAACCGGGGGCAAGGATATCGAAGCGGTGGAACCCCTGGAACTGCTTATTCGCGACTCACAGTCGGACGAAGCCCGCGCCCTGCCGACCGCCGAGTGACAGGGCGGCGTTTGCGCCCGACCGCTTCAAAGGGCGGACGGGACGCTCAGAAAATCCCCAGGAACTTCTTGTTCTGGCTCTTTTTCTCCGCCTTGCTGCCCTTGCCTTCCTCATCCTTGGCGGTGGTGCCGCGGCCGACATCGTCGCGCGCCTTGCCGCCCTTGGTGCGTTGCGCTTGCGCGGTGGCGCCGGCCAGCACCGGGCCGCACGCTGCGCCCTTCGCATCGCCCACATCGACGAAGGCCAGCACCGCCGCCAGCGGGGTCGCCGCGACGCCCAGCGCAGCAGCCGCACCCCCGCGCGCCATCAGGTCCGAACTGACCGCATTGATGCGCGGCTGCGCGAAATAGCCGCCGATACCGACTGGCGACTGGCCGGAAAACAGGCTGATCTTCTTGCCATCGGCGCGGAAGGCCAGGTCCAGCCGCTCGTTGCGGAACGAAAACCCGCCCCGGCCGATCATGACATTCTTTTTGGTGTCGATCAGGATAGGGTCCGCCGCCGCCACGCCGTTGCGCACGGTGAAGGCAATCAGCCCGCAGTTGATCTCCACCGGTTCCTTGAGCTTATTCTCAAACATCTTCGTGATGAAGGTGCCGACGTCGATTTCGGACAATTGCACATTGCGCGCCCACATCGTGCCGGCGGGCAGGATCGCGGCGATGCGGCCATTGGCGCTGCCAAGCGAATCATGCAGCGAATCGCCGATGCCGGTCATCTGAACCCGCCCCTTTACCGTGCCGTTGGTGCCCGATTCCGCCACGCCCCATCGCGCCAGCAACGTGCCCATGGGCGTGGGCGCCAGGCGAATGTCATAATTCGTGTGCGCCGGCCTTTGCCGCGCGTTGATCCTGATGTCCGACGCGACATGCCCGCCCGCCATATCGAATGTCAGGGGCGACAGGGTAAGCAGGCTCCTGTCCAGCTTCACCGTCACCGCCGCATTGGAAATCGGCACATTGGGCGCACGGACCGTCTTGACGCTGTAGCGGACGTCGGCATCGAAATTGCGGATCGCCTCGACCCGCAATGGCGTGTCCGGCAAGACGCGCGGCGTGCCCGATACCGTCTCGATCGCCCCGCCTGCGCCCTGCGACGCCAGCTTTTCGGGATCATAGCCGATAAACGGCCCCACATCGATAATGTCCAGCTTTTGCGTCGCCAGATCGCCCTTGATCAGCGTCCGCTCGCCTGGCTGCGACACGGTGAACCGCCCTGCCAGGTCGCTGTCGCCGAACCGGCCCTTCAAGTGGGTGAAGCGCCACTCCTCGCCCACCTTGGTAAGGTCGCTGGTAAAGCGATAGGTGCGCGTGGGGGGAATCACGATGCCCAGAAAATCGAACAGCCGCGCCAGATTGCGTCCTTGTGCCACCATCTGAAGGTCGCTGCCCTCCAGCTGCGTGGCGCCTGGCAATGTGCCTGACACATCGACCCGCGTCGCGCCGGCCTCCATCCGCGCGGCCAGCTGATTGCGTCCCCCCGTCACCGTCTGATCGGGGGACAGCAGCCCGCCCTTCAAGGCGAAAGGCAACGCGCGCATTGTACCATCGCCGGCAAAGCGCACTTCGCTCGTAAATTGCGTATCGCGCGCCTTCACCGTGTCGAACCCGATGTCGACGCCCAATTGCATCCGGGGATCACGAAAACGCAGCGTCGTCCCGGTCAGCAGCGCCCGGCTCACCAGCGGCAGGTTCAGCGGCTTGCCCTTCTTCCCTGGGTCGCCAAAGGTCCATGTGTTGTGCTGATGATCGCGCGACCATTCCAGATCGACCGCGCCATTGCGCAACTCCAGCCAGCGCACCCGCACCTTGTCGCCGAAGATCAGGCTCAGCGGCGCGATCCGGCTGTCGATGCGGTCGGCGCGAAAGATATCGGGGCGGCTCGCCCAGCTGGTGTTGGACACGCGGATGCCCTCGGCCAGGAATTTGACCGTGATCGGCGCGAAATAGAGCTGGAAATCCCCGTCCACCCGGACCTGCCGATTGAGGCTGTTGCCCACAACATGCTCGAACGGCCGCTTGAGGAACCGCCCCTTGGTCACGAACAGAATCAGCCAGATCGCGAACAGGATGCCGACAAACGCAATCGCGATGCGCGCGGGCAGGGGGAGCGCGCGCCAGCGATCGCGCGCGCGCACGATATGGCGGCTCGTGCCGCCTGCCGCTGCAATCGTCCTTACCTTGGGCGCGTCGGGTTCAGCATCGGCCATCGAGCACCAACGCCAGCCTCACGCTTTAGGTCCGAATCGCTTGCCTTTTGACGCGCGGGCCACTAAGGGCCGCCCTTCGCGATATTCAGTGAGACCGCCCGGCTAACTAGGGCTGCCGTGGCTGTCTGTAATCGTCGCGCCAGATAAGGAGACGAAAATGCCCAAGATGAAGACCAAGAGCGGTGTGAAGAAGCGCTTCAAGTTCACCGCCACCGGCAAGGTCAAGCACGGCGTCGCTGGCAAGCGTCACCGCCTGATCAGCCATAATGCGAAATATATCCGTCAGAACCGTGGCACCAGCGTGCTGTCGGATTCCGATGCCGGTCATGTGCGCCTGTGGGCGCCCTATGGCCTCAAGTAAGGAGTTCTGACTCATGGCACGTGTCAAACGGGGTGTAACCACCAAGGCGAAGCATAAGCGGATTTTGGATCAGGCGAAGGGCTATTATGGCCGTCGCAAGAACACCATCCGCATCGCGCGCCAGGCCGTCGAAAAGGCCGGCCAGTACGCCTATCGCGACCGCAAGGTAAAGAAGCGGACCTTCCGGGGTCTGTGGATTCAGCGCATCAACGCGGGCGTCCGCGCCGAAGGCCTGACCTATTCGCAGTTCATGCATGGCCTGAAGCTGGCCGGCGTCGAACTGGACCGCAAGGTTCTGGCCGACATCGCGATGCATGAAGGCGAAGCGTTCAGCGCCATCATCGCCCAGGCGAAGGCTGCGCTGCCCGCCGCCTGAGCGGAATGATCGCAAGATCGTCCAAAGGGGCGCCGGGGCATCAGGCTTCGGCGCCCCTTTTTGTTTTTGCGGTTTCGTTTGTTCCGAATAGCCATTGAGCAACGTCGAGATGGCGTATCGAAGGACTGCTCAACCCGAACGGGCAAAGATGAAGGTAAAGGACCCATTGTATGTCGCTGCATCTCTGGTGGATCTACGTCACGGCGGTGTTCCTGATCTCGGCGACGCCCGGCCCCAACATGCTGCACGTCATGGCGCAGAGCATCGCCCATGGCCCGCGCAAGGCGCTGGCGACAATGGCGGGACTGATGAGCGCGGTGCTGCTATGCCTTGTCGCGTCGGCGCTCGGCCTTGGCGCGTTGCTCAAGGCCTCGCCGCGGCTGTTTGACGTGCTGCGCTATGCCGGCGTCGCCTATCTGGTCTGGCTCGGCATCAAGGCATGGCGCGCGCCAGTGGGCATGGGCGATGCCGCGCGTCCCGTCAAATCCGACCATGCGCTCTTCGCCACCGGGCTATTGACAGGCCTGTCCAATCCCAAGCTCATCATCTTCGCCGCCGCGCTCTTTCCGCAGTTCATCGTCCTCGATCGGCCCTTCTGGACGCAGCTTGCCATATTGATCGCCAGCTTCGTGGTGATCGAAAGCTTCTGGTATGGTGTCTACGCTCTGGGTGGCGGCCGGTTGAAGCGCTGGCTCGCCCCCGCCAACCGCCAGCGCCTGTTCAACCGCGGCACCGGCCTGCTCTTCATCGGCTTCGGCGGCGCGCTGCTGGGGGCGCGGGCCTGACCCTTTCCATGCGGCGTTCGCGTCGCTAAGGCGCAACGCGACGCTTTGCCATTACGGCCCATGGGAATGATATGACCGAAATTAGCGCACTCAAGACCGGCCTGATCGCCGACATCACCGCCGCCGACACGCTCGACGCGCTGGAGGCGTTGCGCGTCGGCGCGCTGGGCAAAAGCGGGGTCGTCACCGGCCTCTTGAAGACGCTCGGTCCCATGTCGCCGGAAGAGCGGCTCGAAAAAGGCCCGCCGATCCAGGATTTGCGCGAAAGCGTGACGACCGCGCTCGCTGAACGCAAGGCGCAACTGGAGCAGGCCGCGCTCGACGCGAAACTGGCCTCCGAAAAGGTCGACATGACCCTGCCCGCCGACATCGGCCCGCAAGGGTCGGTCCATCCCGTCAGCCAGGTGATGGACGAACTGGCCGAGATTTTCGCCGACTTGGGCTTTTCCGTCGCAACCGGGCCGGAGATCGAGGACGACTGGCATAATTTCACTGCGCTCAACATTCCCGAAACCCATCCGGCGCGGGCGATGCACGACACCTTCTATTTTCCGGACGAAGACGGCCAGAAAAAGATGCTGCTGCGCACCCATACGTCGCCGGTGCAGATCCGCACGATGATGGATCAGCCGCCGCCGATCCGCATTATTGCCCCCGGCCGCGTCTATCGCAGCGATTCCGACGCGACCCACACGCCGATGTTCCACCAGATCGAGGGGCTTGTGATCGACCGGGGCATCACGCTTGGTCACCTCAAATGGACGTTGGAAACCTTCCTCAAGGCCTTTTTCGAGCGCGAAGATATAATCTTGCGCCTGCGGCCGAGCTATTTCCCCTTCACCGAGCCTTCGGTCGAAGTGGACGTCGGCTACACCCTCGCCAACGGGCAGCGCATCATCGGCGGCGATGGCGATGCGGCAGATGGCGGTTGGCTCGAAGTGCTGGGCAGCGGCATGGTCAATCGCCGCGTGATCGAGGCGTGCGGGCTGGACCCCGATGAATGGCAGGGCTTTGCCTTCGGCACCGGGGTCGATCGGCTCGCCATGCTCAAATATGGGATGAACGACTTGCGCGCATTCTTCGACGGCGACCTGCGCTGGCTCAAACATTATGGCTTCTCGGCGCTTGACGTGCCGACGCTGAGCGGGGGAGTGGGCGCATGAAGTTCACCCTGAGCTGGCTCAAGACGCATCTCGACACCGATGCGGACCTTACCACCATCCTCAAGACCCTGAATGCTATTGGCCTGGAGGTAGACGGCGTCGAAAATCCGGCCGAAAAGCTCGCCGGCTTCAAGATCGCCAGGGTGCTGACTGCCGACAAGCATCCGCAGGCCGACAAATTGCAGGTGCTGACCGTCGATCATGGCGACGGCCAGCCCTTGCAGGTCGTTTGTGGCGCGCCCAATGCCCGCGCGGGCCTGGTCGGCGTCTTCGGTCTGGAAGGCGCGGTGGTGCCATCCAACGGCATGGTGCTCAAGAAGACAGCGATCCGCGGCGTCGAATCCAACGGCATGATGTGTTCGACACGCGAGCTGGAGCTGGGCGACGATCATGACGGCATCATCGAACTCGCGCCCGACGCGCCGGTCGGTCAGGTCTATGCGAACTGGGCCGGGCTCGACGATCCGCTGATCGACGTGTCGGTCACGCCCAACCGGCAGGATTGCATGGGCGTGCGCGGCATCGCCCGCGACCTGGCGGCGGCGGGCCTGGGAACGCTCAATGCCATCATCGTGCAGGAGATCGCGGGCGCGGGACCGGGACCGGATGTGCGCACCGACGATCCTGACGGCTGCCCCGCCTTCTACGCCCGCACCGTGCGCGGCGTCGCCAATGGCGCGTCGCCCGAATGGATGGCTCGCCGCCTGAAGGCCATCGGCCAGAAGCCGATCAGCGCGCTGGTCGACATCACCAACTATATCATGATCGACCTTGGCCGCCCGCTGCATGTCTATGACATGGCGACCCTGAAGGGCGGCCTCGTCGCGCGCAAGGGGCGCAGCGGCGAGCAGGTGCTGGCGCTCAATGGCAAGACCTACACGGTCGACGAAACGATGACCGTCATCGCCGATGACGAAGCCGTGCATGACATTGGCGGCATCATGGGCGGCGAACATTCGGGCGCGCAGGCCAGCACCACCGACGTACTCATCGAATGCGCCTATTTCACTCCCGAACGAATCGCCGCTACAGGTCAAAAACTGGCGCTCACCTCCGACGCGCGCGGCCGGTTCGAACGCGGCGTCGATCCCGCCTTTTTGGACGATGGCCTGTCGATCGCGACCGATCTGGTGGTCCGGCTGTGCGGTGGCATCCCCAGCGAAGCGACGCGCGCGGGCACGCCGCCTGTCGCATTGCGCACGCTCGCCTACTCGCCCGATCAGTGCCACGCGCTCGCCGGTGTGGATGTGCCGGCTGACGAGCAGAAGCGCATCCTGGAACGGCTGGGCTTTGGCGTGTCGGGCGACGCGAACAGCGTCGAATATCAGGACGGCATGCCGGTCAGCGTGCCGGGTCACTGGACCGTGACGGTGCCCAGCTGGCGGCGCGATGTCGATGGCTGGCCCGACATTGTCGAGGAAGTGGTGCGCATCGTCGGACTCGACCATGTGCCCTCCACCCCGCTGCCGCGCACGCCCGGCGTCGCCCGCCCGACCGCCACGCCCGAACAGCTTGTCGAACGGCGCGTGCGCCGCACCGCCGCCGCGCGCGGCCTGGCTGAAGCGATCAACTGGTCCTTCCTTTCCGAGAAGGAAGCAGCGGCCGTGGGCGGCGGCGACTGGACGCCTGATTGGATATTGGCCAATCCGATCTCCGAGGATCTCAAGGTCATGCGACCCTCGCTGCTGCCAGGCCTCCTTTCCGCAACCAAACGCAATGTCGATCGCGGTGCCGCGTCTGTGCGCCTGTTCGAGCTGGGCCGGCGCTATTTCAAACAGGGCGAGCGGGCGACCGTCGGCTTCGTGCTGGCCGGGGAAAAGGTCGCGCGTGGCTGGCAGTCGGGCAAGGCGCAACCCTTCGACGCTTTCGACGCCAAGGCCGAAGTGATCGCGCTGCTCGCAGCGGCCGGTGCGCCGGTCGCCAATCTGCAAGGCTTTGGCGAGGCGTCGGCCGCCTATCATCCCGGCCAGTCCGGCACGTTGCGGCTCGGCCCCAAGATGGTGCTGGCCGAATATGGCGTGCTGCACCCCAGCCTGGCGCGGCAGTTCGGCCTGTCGGGCGCGGTGGTGGCGGGCGAGATTTTCCTCGACGCCATTCCGCCCAAACGCAAGAGCGGGGCACTGCGCGCGCCCTATGCGCCGCCTGCGTTGCAAGCGGTCAAGCGCGACTTCGCCTTCCTGGTGCCCGCCGATGTCGAAGCGGACGCCCTCGTGCGCGCGGTGCGCGGCGCGGATAAGAAGGCCATTGTCGACGCGCGCCTGTTCGACGTCTTTGTGGGACCGGGGGTCGAGGATGGGCACAAGTCGCTCGCGATCGAAGTCACGATGCAACCCGGAGACAAGAGCTTTTCCCAGGATGAGCTGGAAGCGATCAGCGCATCGGTGGTGAAGGCCGCGGCCAAACTGGGCGCGACGCTGCGGGGCTAGACGCCAAGCTCCGTTCGTTTCGAGCATGTCGAGAAACGGGACGCATCGTCACCGTTTCTCGCATGTGCGCGAAGCGACCGGAACGTGACTACTTGTTGCCGCCCTTCGCTGCCGGCTCCGGCGCGATGGGCGCGATCTTGCACCCCTTGGCCGCCGCCATGCCGCGAATATAGCCGCGGCGCGCAATGCCGGCGGTAACCGCCGCCTGCAACCGGCGCTCGGCCGGCGCGGCGCCACTGATCTCGCGCACCAGCCCGCGAAACGGGATCAGCGAATTGACCACCGTCTTGCCCACCGCCTCCGCGATCTTGCCGGTGCGATTCTCATTGGCTTCCTTGTCCGCCGTAAAGTCGTCGCCCAGCACCGCGTTCAGCGCGCCCAATTCCCGGTTCAGCCCCTTGCAGCTGCGACTGGGTGGCGCGGCATAGGGATTGTCGACCGCTTCTGTCAGGATGGGCGGAATTTCGTCCTTGTCCAGGCCGATGTCGCGCGCCGGCTGGCTCGCGATCCGGCCGGCCTTGTCCATCGTGTCGTCCCTTTTTTCCTTTTCCTGCGCAGACGCTGTTCCCGCGAGCAGCGTAGCGGCCATCAAGGCCAATCCCATATATTTCATCGTTCGATCCTCCGGATGCAGAACCGGCGACGAGCCCCTCTGGTTCCAGAAGCGAAACGACATGGTGGCAGACAGGATCAAGGGGCGCTGTTATGCGGTCGGGATTCACTTTGGAGGTCCCGCTTGTCCGATCATCCCCTGATCATCCGTTCGTCCGACCTGACCGTCCGGATCGACCGTCTAGGCGCGGAACTCCGCTCGATGCGGGACGGGCAGGGTCGCGAGGTGATGACCGACGCCGATCCGCGCTGGTGGACGGGGCATGCGCCGCTGCTCTTTCCCTTCGTCGGGCGATCGCGCGGTGACGCCTACCGAATGAACGGGCGCACATATTCCATGCCGCAGCATGGCTTTGCCCGGCGCGCCGATTTCGCGCTGGAGGATCATGCGCCCGACAGGCTGCTGCTGCGGCTGGAAGCGGACGCGACGACGCGCGCTGTCTATCCCTTCGACTTCCGCCTTGACATGAATTTCACGCTGGAAGGGGCGACGCTGCGCATGACCGCGACCATCAGCAATCGCGGCGAAGCGCGCATGCCTTTTTCCTTCGGCTATCATCCCGCCTTCGCCTGGCCGCTACCCTTTGGCGGCGCGGTGGAGGATCACCGCATCATCTTCGACAAGCCGGAGCCGGCCCCGATCCGCAGGGTGGGGGACGAACCTGGCCTGATCGCGCGCGCAAGCGAACCCTCGCCTGTCCAGGGCGACAGGCTTGCCCCCACCTATGCCATGTTTGAAGGCGACGCGCTCATCTGGGACGATCTCGCCAGCCGCTCGCTCACCTGGGGCGTTCCCGGCCGACCGCACCTCAAAATCGACTTTCCCGACACGCCTTGGCTCGGCCTGTGGCAAAAGCCCGGCGCCCACTATCTGTGCGTCGAACCCTGGGCCGGCATGGCCGATCCGGTGGGATTTGACGGTGACGTCTGGGACAAGCCTGGTATCATGGCGCTGCTGCCCGGCCAAAGCCGCAGCTTCCGCATGGACGTGACGCTGGTCGGCGTGTAACGGGCGCACTTAAAGGATTCCGTTCGGGCTGAGCCTGTCGAAGCCCTGTTCTTCTCTTCCACAAGAAAAGTGCAGCCCTTCGACAGGCTCAGGGCGAGCGGTTGTTTTCAAGAGCCGATCGACATGACTATCCCATCCCGTCGCACCTTCGCCATCATCTCGCACCCTGACGCGGGCAAAACCACGCTCACCGAAAAGCTGCTGCTCGAAGGCGGCGCGATCCATCTCGCCGGTGAGGTGAAGGCGCGCGGCGCCAACCGGCGCGCCCGGTCCGACTGGATGAAGATCGAGCAGCAGCGCGGCATTTCTGTCACCTCCTCGGTCATGACGTTCGAGCGCACGCGTGATGGCGAAACCATCACCTTCAACCTGCTCGACACGCCGGGCCATGAGGATTTTTCCGAGGACACCTATCGCACGCTGACCGCCGTCGACTCCGCCGTCATGGTGATCGACGCGGCAAAGGGCATAGAGCCGCAGACGCGCAAGCTGTTCGAGGTCTGCCGCCTGCGCAACGTCCCGATCATCACCTTCGTCAACAAGGTCGACCGGGAAGGCCGCGAAATCTTCGGCCTTCTGGACGAGGTCGCCGACCAGCTGCAACTCGACGTTTGTCCCATGAGCTGGCCCGCCGGTATGGGCGGCGAGTTTGAGGGCATCTACGACTTCGCGACGAACCGCCTGCGCCAGCCCACCGGCCCCTCGCGCGAGTTCGAAGGCACGGAGGCGCATGTCTCCGGCCTTGACGATCCGAAGCTGGCGGAATTGCTCTCGCCCCAGGCCCTCGAACGGCTGCGCGAGGAGGCTGAATTGGCGCAGGGCGGCTATGCCGAATTCGACCTTGACCGCTATCGCGCGGGCGACCTGACCCCGGTTTATTTCGGGTCTGCGCTCAAACTGTTCGGCGTCACCGAACTGATCGACGCGCTTGGCCAGCACGCGCCCCCGCCGCGCGCCCAGCCCGCCGAACCTGCTGCCGTCGAACCTGACCAAGGCGAAGTCACCGGCTTCATCTTCAAGGTGCAGGCAAATATGGACCCGATGCACCGCGACCGCATCGCCTTCATGCGGCTCGTTTCGGGCAAGTTCCGCCGGGGCATGAAGCTGACGCCATCCGGCTCGGGCAAGCCGCTCGCCGTCCATTCGCCGATCCTCTTCTTCGCGCAGGACCGGGAACTGGCCGACGAGGCGTTCCCCGGCGACATCATCGGCATCCCCAACCATGGCGCGCTGCGCGTGGGCGATACGCTCTCGGAAAAACCCGGCCTGCGCTTCACCGGCCTGCCCAATTTCGCGCCCGAAATCCTGCGCCGCGTGGCGCTGAAAGACCCGACCAAGACCAAGCAGCTGCGCAAGGCGCTGGACGACCTCAGCGAAGAAGGTGTGATTCAGGTCTTCTACCCCGAAATCGGCAGCCAGTGGATCGTCGGCGTCGTCGGTCAGCTTCAATTGGAAGTGCTGATTTCGCGGCTGGAGGCGGAATATAAGGTGGCGGCCGGCCTTGAACCCTCGCCATTCGACACCGCCCGCTGGATCAGCGGCGACGAAGCCGCGCTCAAGGATCTGGTCGCCTATAATGGCGCCAACATGGCCAAGGACCGCGACGGCAACCTTGTCTTCATGGCCAAGAGCGCCTGGGACATCGGCTACCAGCAGGAACGCCACCCCCAGGTAAAGTTCAGCGCGACCCGCGAGCGATAGGACGCTCTAAGCCGCGACCCAGTCGCGGCGCAGCGCCTTGCCCGCCAGCGCCATGAACAGGCCGGCCAGCAGGTAAAAGCCCAGTGCCGCAACAATGGCGTAGCGCAGCGCCTCATTCCCATAAGCCGGCGTCAGCGCATCCGACAGGTTGCCCACCGCCCAGCTGCCCAGGCCCAGGCCGACGAGGTTGTTGATCAGCAGGAAGCTCGCCGCCGCACTGGCGCGCATATGGGCGGGGACGAGGTGCTGGACCGCGGTCAGCACCGGACCAAGCCAGACATAGACCAGCGCCTGCGGGATCAAGAAAAAGCTAAATGCAAAAGAAACGCTGTCGGACAGCACGCCGATCACGAACAGCGGCATGCCGACCACATAGCTGACCGCGGGCACCCAGGCATAATAGGCTTTGTCGCGGCCGCCCAGCCGGTCCCCCAGAAACCCGCCGAGCAGCACCCCCGCCACGCCGCCGATCAACAGCAATCCGCCCAGGAACTGGCCCGCGCCTATCAGGTCCAGGTCGAAACTGCGCATCAGCAGGCTGGGCAGCCAGAAGGCGACACCATAGCCGCACATCGAACTGCACGCCGCGCCCAGCGCCAGCAGCCAGAAGCCGCGCTTGGCCGCCAATATGCCGAACACGGCGCTCACTGGCACGGCGTCGGCGGCCTGAACCGGACGGGCGGGTTCGCGCACGATCAGGCGGAAGACGGGCGCGATCAGGATGCCGAGCAGCCCCACGACGATGAAGGCGGTGCGCCATTCGACCGCCTGCGCGATATAGCCGCCCAGCAGCACGCCCCCCGCCGACCCCAGCGGAATACCCAGTGAATAGATGGACAGCGCCCGCGCGCGCTGATGCGGCGGGAAATAGTCGGAAATCACGGCATAGGATGGCGCGACCCCGCCCGCTTCACCGACGCCCACGCCGATACGGAACAGGAACATCTGCGCGAAGCTGGATGCCACGCCGCACAGCGCCGTAAAGCCGCTCCAGATGGCGAGGCTGACGGTGATGACCCAGGTCCGGCTGGTGCGGTCGGCCAGCAGCGCCAGTGGAATGGCCAGCGTGGAATAGAGCAGGGCGAAGGCAATGCCGCCCAGCGCGCCGAGTTGTGTATCGGTGAGCTTCAGGTCCGCCTTGATCGGTACCGCCAATATGCCCAGAATCTGCCGATCCAGGAAGTTGAACGTATAGACCAGCAACAGCATCGCCAGCACGACGGCGCGATATCGGGGTGAAGCGGTTTGTTCGGTCATGGCTTGCATCCATCTCCGTTCAGTTCGAGCTTGTCGAGAACCATTGCGCGAAGGGTCCTCGACAAGCTCGAACCGAACGGAGGGGACTCATCAGAATTTGATCGATCCCGTCACGAACACCTGCCGTGGATTGCCATAGAAGGCGGTCAGCGTGCCTTCACGGCCCAGCGACGGTGTCGGGAATCCGGCGGCATTGTTGACGATCGCGCCGGTCGTGGGATCGGCCAGGACGAAGGTGTAGCCCGACGTCTTATATTCCTTGTCCAGGATATTCTTGCCGTGCAGGCCAATGCTCCAGCGGTCGTCAGGCGCGGTATAGACGATGCTGGCGTCCCACAGGGCATAGCCCTTCTGGTCGATATAGGGGTTGGGGATTTCGAACTGATAGGTCTTGGACCGCCACGATACGGTGGTACCGGCATAGATGTTGCCGTCGCCCACCGGCGTCTGGTAGGACAATGTCCCGCTCGCCGTCCATTTGGGCGTGTTCTGCACTTCGCGGAAATCGGCGACGTCGGTGGGCACGCCGCCGATATTGGTGATATATTCCTTATACTTCGCGTCGATGAACCCGATCGCGGTCTGGAGGTTCAGCCTGTCGCCCGGCGTCATCAAGTCGCGGGCCAGCCGCGCATTGCTTTCGAACTCGACGCCCTTGAACGTGGCCTTGCCCGCATTGGACACCACGCCGCAGAAAGACGGGATGCCGCCGACGTCGCATGCGACCGATCCGGGGATCTGCACATCCTTGTAGTCGGCATAGAAACCGGCCAGCGCGACATAGAGCGCGCCATCCATCAGGTTGCCCTTGTAGCCCACTTCATAGCTGTCGACTTCCTCTGGCGCGAAGCTCAGGAACGACGCGACCTCGCTGTCCTGGCGGATGCCATCGCCATTGAGGTCGGGTGCGTTGACGCCCACACCGCGCGGGTCGAAGCCGCCGCCCTTGAAGCCCTTGGACCAGCTGGCATAGATATTATGGTCGGGCGTCGGCTTGTAGCTGACCGACAGGCGGGGGGTGAATTTCTTAAATTCGCTTTCGCCCCGGAAATTGGTGCTGGGTGCGCCGAACGCCGTGCCCTCGCCGCCAAAGACAGGCGATCCGCCGCCCAGATAATTTTGCCGCAGGATGTCGGCGCGACGCTTGTCCCAGGTATAGCGCCCGCCCGCCGACACGCTCAGCTGCTGGGAAATGTCGAAGGTGAAATCGCCGAACACGGCATAGGTTTCGGTATCGACATTGGCCTGGGTGAAGGCGGTGAGGCCCGGCACCGTGGTGAACAGACGTACATCGAACTGCGTGTCGGCGCTGGCGTCGAGATAGTAGAAGCCCACCATGCCCTTCAGCGGCCCATTGTCGTAGAGCAGTTGGAATTCCTGGCTCAACTGTTCGTTGAAATAATAGGCCGGCACGTCGACATCGACGGCGGGCAGAGCGTCGAAATCAATCGGCGACGCGCTGTCATCCTTGCGCCAGGCGCTGATCGACCGCAACGTCACCGCGTCCGACAGCTCCGCCGAAATATTCATCGAAAGCCCATAGGACTTCACATATTGCTTGGGGTCGGCAAGGCCGCCGCGCGTGTCGAACACATCGTCCAGCACTGGCGCGCCCGAAACCTGCCCCGGGATCAGGCGATGGCCGCCGCGCGCATTGCTGTTATCCTTGGTATAGTCGCCGGTGATCCGCATCAGCACCGGCTCGCCATAGCCGCCCATTTCGAACGTGGCGCGCCCGGCCCAGATATCCTTGTTGTAATTATCCTCGCCGGTGGTGAGGTTCTTGCCAAAGCCGCCGCGTGATAGACGGGCAAAGGCGCCGCCGACGCGGATCAGGTCACCGATCGGCGCTGAGGCGCTGATGATGCCATCGGCCTGGTCATAGCTGCCATAGGTCCCCTTCACTTTCAGCGAAAATTCCTGCGGCAGCATCCGCGTTACATATTTGACCGCGCCGCCAATGGTGTTGCGGCCATAGAGCGTGCCCTGCGGCCCGCGCAGCACCTCGATCCGCTCGACGTCGTAAATGTCGAGCAATGCGCCCTGCGGCCGGTTGAGATAGACATCGTCCAGATAGATGCCGACGCCCTGCTCGAAGCCGGACACCGGGTCCTGCTGGCCCACGCCGCGAATAAAGGCGGTGAGCGTCGAATTGGTGCCGCGCGATGCTTCCAGCGTGGTGTTGGGCGTCACATTGGCCAGGTCGCTGATGTCGATCGCGCCGCTGCGTTCCAGCGCCGCCCCGGAAAAGGCGCTGACTGCGATCGGCACGCTCACCAGCGTTTCCTCGCGCCGGCGGGCGGTGACGACGATGGCGGCGCTGTCCTCCTCGCTGGCGGCGGGCGGCGGGGCGGCGTCCTGCGCCAGCGCGGGGAGCGCGACGAGGCCGCTCCAGGCGGCCGAGGCGAGTGCGAATGCACGGATGGTCTGACGGGCCTTCATGGGGGACTCCTCTCCTGAATCTGGGGCGCCCGGTCTGCCGGATCGCGTCCTTGACGTGATTCGATAATGAAAGTTGAACCAGCTTTCAACTTCAAATAAGGAGGGTGTCGTCGGCGCGGTATGACTGCGGTAAAAAGAACACAGGAGAGGGAGAGGCAGATGAGCGCTGGCGAGGCCGCAAAGGATGACAAGGCGCCGCGCACTGCGCGCGGCGAACGCACCCGCCGGGCGTTATTGTCGGCGGCGGCGGCGGAATTTGGCGAGAAGGGCTTTCACGACGGGTCGATCAGCGGCATCACCCGTCGTGCAGGCTGCGCCTTGGGCAGTTTCTACACCTATTTCGACAGCAAGGACGATATCTTCCGCGCGCTGGTCAACGACATGTCTGGGCAGGTGCGCGACTATGTCTCACCCCGGATTGCGCAGGCGCGCGACGGCATCGATGCGGAACGCATCGGCCTTTTGAGCTTCCTGGAATTTGCGCGGGCGCACAAGGAAATCTATCGCATCATCGACGAGGCCGAGTTCGTCGATCAGGCCGCCTATCGCGCCCATTATGAAAATACCGCCAGCCGCATGGCGGCGCGCCTTGCCAATGCGGCGGCGCGCGGCGATGTGCGGGCGGATGTGGAGGAGGTTCATGCCTGGGCGATCATGGGCATGAACGTCTTCCTGGGGCTGCGCTATGGCGTGTGGGACGACAGCCGCCCGGCCGATGAGGTCGCCGCCATCGCCAATGCGTTGGTCGAGCGGGGGATCGGCCGGAGCGACTAAGGTCGCCTATTTCTGCTTTGACGCCTTCCCTTCCAGCTGCTGGCTGAAATAGACCATCTGCATCGCCTGCAACCGCGCGCCCTGTTTGATATCGGCATCACCCGAATGGCCGCCGGCGGTGTCCTCGTAGAAATGGTAGGGAATGCCATATTCCTTGAGCCGCGCGGCGAATTTGCGCGCATGTTGCGGGCCGACCCGGTCGTCCTTGGTTGTGGTCCAGATATAGGGCGTGGGATAATCCACGCCCTTCCGGATATTGGCATAGGGCGAAATCGTCTGGAGAAACGCCTTTTCCGCCGGCACGCTGACGCTGCCATATTCGTCGACCCATGACGCGCCGGCTGCGATCTGCTCATAGCGGATCATGTCGAGCAACGGCACCTGGATGACCACCGCATTCCACAGGTCGGGATGTTGGTTGAACTCGACTCCCATCAGCAGGCCGCCGTTCGACCCGCCATAAATGCCGAATTTGTCCGGGCTGGACAGTTTGCGCGCGAAAATATCCTGCGCCACCGCCGCGAAATCATCATAGATGATCTGGCGCTTGGTCTTGAGGCCCGCCTCATGCCAGGCCGGGCCGAACTCGCCGCCGCCCCGGATATTGGCGAGAACGAAGCTGTTGCCGCGCTCCAGCCACAGCTTGCCGGTGATCGCGGCATAGCTGGGCGTCATCGGAATTTCAAAGCCTCCATAGGCGGTCATGATCGTCGGCGTCGATCCGTCCTTCTTCATGTCCCTGGCGTGGACGATGAAATAGGGGATTTTCGTGCCGTCGCTCGACGTCGCCTCGAATTGCTCGACCACCAGGCCGTCGGCGTCGAACCGGGCGGGCATGGCCTTCACCTGGGTTGGCGCGGGGTTCGCGGCATCCATCGCCCACAGCGTCGTGGGCGCCAGAAAACCCGCGACCGACAGATAGGCCTTGTCGCTTTTGTCGCTGGCCGAAGCGATGGAGATGGTGGCGTTGTCGGGCAACTCCACGGGCGTTTGCGACCAGCCGTCCGCGCCCGGCGTCAGCACCATCACACGTCCGCGCACATTGTCATTATAGGCCAGGATGACATGGCCCTTGGTCGCCGCCACGCCGTCGATCGACTGGCGGGGGGAGGGCGCGAACAGGATCTGCGGTTTGAGCGTCTCGCCCGATTGCAGCGCCTTCAACGGCACGGCAACAAGCGACCCGGTCGGCACGCTGACGCCGCCGCTCTGCCACGCTTCGCTGGTCTGGATCAGCACTTGGCCATCCACCATGCCCTGCAAATTGCTCTTGGCGGGCAGGGGCAGCCGCTTCACTTCCGCGCCATCGACCAGATAGGTTTCGTTGCTAAAGAAGGTAACGCCGCGATAGAGGAAGGCGGCGCGGTTGCCCGATCCGTCGGACAGGATCAGGGGGAAGGTGCCGACCTGGTCGCTCGGTGCCCCGCGATAGATTTCCCGCGCGCTCGACAGCGGTTCGCCGCGCTTCAGCGTCTTGACCACGAAGGGGTAGCCCGATTTGGTCATCGTGCCGTCCCCCCAGTCGCGGGCGATCAGGATGGTGTCGCGGTCCAGCCACGCCTCATTCTGCTTGGAAGTGGGAATGGCAAAGCCGCCGTCCACAAATTTGCCCGTTTCCAGGTCGAATTCGCGCAGGCTGACCGCATCCTCGCCGCCGTCCGACAGGTTGATGAGCGCCAGCCGCTCGTCGGGGTCGAGGATCGACGCGCCCTTCCATACCCATTTCTTGCCTTCGGCCTTCGACAGGGCGTCAAGGTCCAGCACGGTGGTCCAGTTGGGCGTGTCGGTCGCGTAATCGGCTTCACTCGTCCAGCGCCAGATGCCCTGGGGATGATCGGCGTCGCGCCAGAAATTGTAAACGCGGCCATGGACCTGCATCGGCATGGCGATCCGGTCCTTGGCCGACGCGATGGCAAGCGCGTCGCGATAATAGCCGGCATAGCGCGGGTCATTTTGGAAAGCGGCTTCCGTCGCCTTGTTTTCGGCCTCCACCCACTGCATCGCGCGCGGGCCGGTCCAGTCTTCCAGCCAGATATAGGGGTCGTCGGACGGATTGGCCGTGGATGCGGGCGGCGCGCCCGCGCCGGTCAGCAGGGCAGCGGAAACCAAAGTCAAAATCCTCTTCATGCTCGGTCAGTCCCCCTGGATAAAGTCATGCGCCCCCGGCGATAGCGCCGCCGCAGCAGGGCAGCGGCAACCAGCAGGGGTAACGCCATGGCGATCAGCATGATCCCCAGCACAGTGGGCGACCAGCCGAAAATATTGTGCAGATCGAGCGCCGAAGGCAGGATCATCAGTAGCGCGCCCGCCGTCAGCAGCCACAGCCCCCAACGGCGCGGCCGCACCGCGACCATGCGCATTTCGTGGCGGAATGCCTTGCGGCCCGCTTTGGTGCCAAGGTCCGGGATGCTCTCGTCGCTCATAAGCTGCTGGACCTTGTGCGCCCAACCCCCTATCATGTCCAGCATCCCCGGGGGACCGTCCACAGACGGTTGAGAGGCGGCTGACGTGGCCGCGACCCGCTGAACCTGATCCAGTTGACACTGGCGTAGGG
This sequence comes from Sphingomonas sp. SKA58, assembly GCF_000153545.1. Taxonomy (NCBI): domain Bacteria; kingdom Pseudomonadati; phylum Pseudomonadota; class Alphaproteobacteria; order Sphingomonadales; family Sphingomonadaceae; genus Sphingomonas; species Sphingomonas sp. SKA58. The sequence goes on along the minus strand of NZ_CH959307.1, from coordinate 1,030,848 downwards.
AGGGTAGCGCGCCTTCACACCGCCCGCAGTCTCTCTCTCCGTCGCAAGGAGAGCATAGCATGGCAGACGTCCCCGCCCGCACCGAAATGCGCGTGACCACTGGCCCCATTCGCGGCAGCCGCAAGATCCATGTCGGTCCGCTGAAGGTCGCCATGCGCGAAATCGACCTCGAACCCTCCAGCGGCGAGCCGCCCGTGCGCGTCTATGACACGTCCGGCCCCTATACCGACCCGCAAGCCCGCATCGACATCATGGCGGGCCTGCCGGCGCTGCGCCGCGACTGGATCATGGGGCGCGGCGATGTTGAGGAATATGACGCCCGCACCGTAAAGCCGGAAGATAATGGCCTCAAAGGCCCCGACCGGACCGGTGGCGTCCAGCCTTTCCCCAACGTGGTGAAGCGCCCCCTGCGCGCAAAGGCCGGCGGCAACGTCTCCCAGATGCACTATGCCCGCCGCGGCATCGTCACCCCGGAAATGGAATATGTCGCGGAACGCGAAAATCTCGGCCGCGCGCGGCTCAAGGAATATGTCCGCGACGGTCAGAGCTTCGGCGCGTCGATCCCCGACTATGTGACGCCCGAATTCGTGCGCGATGAAGTCGCGCGCGGCCGCGCCATCATCCCGTCCAACATCAACCACCCCGAATCCGAACCGATGGCGATTGGCCGCAACTTCCTGGTCAAGATCAACGCCAATATCGGCAACAGCGCGGTCGCCTCCGACGTCGCGTCCGAAGTCGACAAGCTCGTCTGGTCGATCCGCTGGGGCGCGGACACGGTCATGGACCTGTCGACTGGCCGCAACATCCACGACACGCGCGAATGGATATTGCGTAACTCGCCCGTCCCGATCGGCACCGTTCCCATCTACCAGGCGCTGGAGAAGGTCGGCGGCATCGCCGAGGAGCTGACCTGGGAGATTTTCCGCGACACGCTGATCGAGCAGGCCGAACAGGGCGTCGATTATTTCACCATCCATGCGGGCGTGCGCTTGGCCTATATCCCGATGGCGGCCAAGCGCGTCACCGGCATCGTCTCGCGCGGCGGCTCTATCATGGCGAAATGGTGCCTCGCGCACCACAAGGAATCCTTCCTCTACGATCATTTCGACGAGATCACGGAGATCATGAAGGCCTATGACATCGCCTACAGCCTTGGCGATGGCCTGCGCCCCGGCTCTATCGCGGACGCCAATGACGAGGCGCAATTCTCCGAACTCTACACGCTGGGCGAATTGACCCACCGCGCCTGGAAACAGGATGTGCAGGTGATGATCGAGGGGCCGGGCCATGTGCCCATGCACAAGATCAAGGAGAATATGGAGAAGCAACTGCAGGTCTGCGGCGAAGCACCCTTCTACACTCTGGGGCCGCTCACCACGGACGTCGCGCCGGGCTATGACCATATCACCAGCGCGATCGGCGCGGCGCAGATCGGTTGGTATGGCACGGCGATGCTCTGCTACGTCACGCCCAAGGAGCATCTGGGCCTGCCCGACCGCGACGATGTGAAGGTCGGCGTCGTCACCTACAAGCTCGCCGCCCATGCCGCCGACCTCGCAAAGGGCCACCCCGCCGCGCAGGTTCGCGACGATGCGCTCAGCCGCGCCCGCTTCGAATTCCGCTGGCGCGACCAGTTCAACCTGTCGCTCGATCCCGACACGGCGGAGCAATATCATGACCAGACGCTGCCTGCCGAAGGCGCCAAGACCGCGCATTTCTGCTCCATGTGCGGCCCTAAATTCTGCTCGATGAAGATCACGCAGGAAGTGCGCGACTTCGCCGCAAGGAAGAACCAGCCTGCCGATGGCTTCCTTGAAGCGGGCCTCACCGGCGCGGAAGTGGCAGAAGCTAGCAAGGCGGCGGCGCTCAAGGGCATGGAGGAGATGAGCAAGCTGTTCAAGGAAACGGGCAGCGAGCTCTATATGGGCGCAGGCGGCCGCGACCACGACTGAAGAGGGATAATGGTCAGGCGGATGGCGGCCGGGGCCCGCCATCTCCTGCGGCGACCGGGAAGGCTCAGGCACCGTGTCTGACTGACCCAAAAGGCCGAATTTTCGGGCTGCCGATAAACCATATGCCGCGCCCCCGCGTTCCGCCTCCGGATCACAGCAAGGAGCGTCCCCGATGGCCTATGACTTCTGGTACTGGCCGACCATTCCCGGCCGCGGCGAATTCGTCCGGCTCACGCTGGAGGCTTGTGGCATCGCCTATCGCGACTGCGCGCGGGAAGAAGGGGGCGAGGCGCTGATGGCCGACATGGCAAGCCATGATCGAGGCCCCGCCTTCGCGCCGCCCTATCTCGGCATCGATGGCGCCACCGTGTCCCAGACCGCCAATATCCTTCTCTATCTATCCGAAAGGCATGAATGCGGCCCATCGGGCATGAAAAGCCGCTACTGGCTGGCGCAGCTTCAATTGACGATCATGGACATGGTCGCTGAAGCGCATGACGTGCATCATCCTGTCGGTGTCCATCTCTATTATGCGGATCAGAAACCGGAAGCGCTGCGCCGCGCCCAGGGCTTTCGCGATGAGCGCATTCCAAAATATCTTGGCTATTTCGAACGCGCGCTTGGTTCTGAACCGGGCAACTGGCTGGCCGGGGCACGCTGGAGCTATGCCGACCTCTCGCTATTTCAGCTGGTCGCCGGCCTGACCTACGCCTTCCCGCTGCGCATGGCGTCGCTCGATGGGCGCTTCCCAGCGGTCATAGCCCTGCACGACAGGGTTGCGGCCTTGCCCGAATTGCAGGATTATCTCGCCAGCGACCGGCGGCTGCCCTTCAATGAAGACGGCATCTTCCGTCATTATCCCGAACTGGATGCGGCATGACCTTCGACGACCTCATTGTTCAGACCATCACCCCCGTCAGCCATAATCTGGGCGACTTCAAGGTGCACCGATCCCTGCCGTCCAAGGGGCGCACGATGGTCGGCCCCTTCATCTTCTTCGACCAGGCCGGGCCGGCGCAGATCGCGCCGGGGCAGGGGATCGACGTGCGGCCGCACCCGCACATCAACCTCGCCACCGTGACCTATATGTATGAAGGCGCATTTCTGCATCGCGATTCACTGGGGACCGAGCAATTGATCGAGCCGGGCGCGGTCAATCTGATGACGGCGGGCAGCGGCATCGTCCATTCCGAACGATCGCCCGATGAAGACCGGGCAAAGGCGTCCAAATTGTCGGCCATCCAGACCTGGCTGGCGCTCCCCAACCGGGTCGAGGAAATGGATCCGGCGTTCGAGCATGTCAGCGAAGGTGGGCTGCCCGTCATCGAAGACGGATCGGCGCGCGCGCGCGTCATCATGGGGACGCTCTGGGGCGAAACCTCACCCGTCACCACCTATGCCGACACCATTTACGCCGACATCCAGCTTGCGCCCGGCGGCCGGATCGCCATTGACCCATCCGCCGACGAACGCGCCCTCTATGTCTCGGGCGGCGATGCTGCGCTCGATGGCATGACCCTGACGCCACAAACGCTCTATGTGCTGCGGCCCGGCACCTCCGCCACCTTGATGAGCGTCGATGGCGGCCGGATCGTGCTGTGCGGCGGCGAAGCCTTTTCCTCGCCGCGCCATGTCTGGTGGAATTTCGTCTCCTCGCGCCCGGACCGGCTGATGCAGGCGCGCGAGGACTGGGACGCGATGCGCTTTCCGCTCATCCCCGGCGACGACCAGGAATTCATCCCGATCCCGCAGGGCCGGCCCAAGACGGTCAGCTACCCCTGAAGGTCGACGGCGCGCCCCATTCTGGCGTGCCCTTTACTGAACGAAGGTGAGCGAGAGATTTTCGGCGTTCTTGGGAATGTCGATCCGGCTTTCGTTGATCGACGCTTCCTCGCCCGGTTTCAGCCGCGTCTTGTCCGCCTTCGTCGTCCAGCTGAACACCAGCCGGTTCTGCCGGTCGCGCAGTTGCACCAGCACCGGCGGCACGGGCAGCGCCTGCGTCCCGCTGTTCACGATGCGCGCGCCGAAGGCGAAATATTCCTCCCCGGTCGGCAGCTTGCGGCGCTCGGCGGGCTTCGACAGGTAGAAAAGCAGGTCCGGGTCGCCCTCTTCGGGCACCAGACCCATCGCCACCATCCAGGATGGCGGCCCATAATAATAGAGCGCGCCACCAGCGGCGGCTACGACGAAGAAGAAGGCGGCGGCAGCATAGGTCCACAGCTTGACCGGATTGCGGCGTGCGCGGGTGGCAACCGTCGGCGCGTAGCTCTCTTCGGTGTCCCGGCTGACTGGCGCACCGGCATAAATGTCATCGAAGCGATGATCGGCCTGCGCCGGTTCGGGCGCGGCGGCCGGCGGCTCAGCGGCCGCGTCCACCGCAGGGGGCTCCGCCGCCGCGACTGGATTGTCCGCAGCGTCCGCCGCATCGGACGGAGGCGCGGCAAAGGCTTCGGGCTCCGGGGTCGGAGCCGGCGGCGGAACTGGCGCCGCAGCTGGCGGTTCGGACGGCTGTTCGGCCGGCGGCGCTGCCTCGTCGCGCGCGGGCGGGACGGCTGCTTCCTGGAACCAGCTATGCTTGCATGCCGCGCAGCGGACCTGGCGCCCATTGGGGCCGACGGCGCTGTCGGGCACGACGTAGCGGGTCGCGCAATTGGGACACAGCAGGATCATTTCGCTTCATAGCCATGGCTTGGACTCGCGCGCAAGCGGCAAGACGCGCCTCGGTTCGCCGCCCGCGACTCGCCACGACAGGCGGGGCGGGCTTTACGACGGCACGCCCCCTGTGCCATGGCTGCGCCTTCGCCAAGCAGGGAGCGCCATCGCGCCATCATCCGTCCATGTCGGCCATCGTCCAGTTCGAAAATGTCGGCCTGCGCTATGGGCTGGACAGTGAGACGCTTTCGGACGTCAGCTTTTCGCTCGCCAGCGGCGGTTTCTATTTTCTCACCGGCGCGTCCGGTGCGGGCAAGACGTCGCTTCTGAAGCTGCTCTATCTTGCGCAGCGGCCTAGCCGGGGTGTCATCCGCCTGTTTGGCGAAGATGTGGTGACTCTGCCGCGTAAGCGGTTGCCGGGCTTCCGTCGCCGCATCGGCGTCGTGTTCCAGGACTTCCGGCTCGTCCCGCATTTGTCGGCCTATGACAATATCGCCTTGCCGCTGCGCGTTGCTGGCATGAAGGAGGATGAGGTCGACGCGCCGGTGGCGGAAATGCTGAACTGGGTAGGGCTGGGCGATCGCGGCGACGCGCGGCCCGCCACCCTGTCGGGCGGGGAGCAGCAGCGCGTGGCGATCGCCCGCGCGGTGATCGGCCGTCCAGAAATCCTCGTCGCCGACGAACCGACCGGCAATGTCGATGCGGACATGGCCCGCCGCCTGCTCACCCTGTTCGAAGCGCTCAATCGTCTTGGCACAACTGTCGTCGTCGCCACACATGATCTGCCGCTGATGGCGCAGGTGTCGGGTGCGCAGATGATGAAGCTCGACAAGGGGCGGCTGGCCGATCCCACCGGCACCCTGCGATATCCCCCGCGCGCGCGCGACGATCAGGACAGGGGTGAGGGCCGATGAGTGGCCGCGCCGAGCGAAAGGCTGCCACCGCCGCGCGCCATCGCCTGCTGCCGGGCGGGCGGGTCGCAGGGCCGATGCCTTGGATCATCGCGATCATGATGTTCGTGACGGTGCTTGCCGCTGCTGCGGGCCTTGGCTTGGGCGCGGCGGTCCAGTCAATGCGCGCCGATCTTGCCGGGCGCGCCAGCGTGCAGGTGGTGGAGGCCGACGCGCAGACCCGCGCCGCCCTTGCCGCGCAAACGCTCAGGGCGCTGCGGGCTGCGCCCGAAGTGCGCTCTGCCGATCCTGTCCCGTCCGCCGTCCTGGCCGATCAACTGCGCCCCTGGCTGGGCGAAGAAGCCTTGAATGGCGACCTGCCGGTCCCCGCGCTGATCGACGTCATGCTGACGCCGGGGGACGCCGGGACGAAGGTCGATCGCCTGCGCCAGCGGCTCGCGGCCCTGTCGCCCAAGCTGCGCGTCGATCCGCACGCGGCTTTCCTGACGCCGCTTGCCGGCCTGCTTTCGGCGCTTGGCCTGCTCGCGCTGGGCGCGGTTCTGCTGATGATGCTGGCGACGGCGGCGGTCGTCGTGCTGGCGGCGCGCGGCGCGCATGACAGCCATCGCGGCACCATCGACGTGCTGCATCTCATGGGGTCGACCGATGTGCAGATCGCCCGCCTATTCCAGCGGCGCATCGGGCTCGATGCGCTGATGGGCGGCGCGCTGGGCTTCTCCTTCGGCATTTTCGTCATCCTGCTGATCGGGCTGCGGCTGGGCGCGACCGGGTCGGAATTGCTCGCGGCGATCAAGCTGCCCTGGCAGGGCTGGCTCATTCTTGTGGCCCTGCCGGTCGCCGGCGTGCTGTTGGCGACGCTGACGGCACGCTGGACGGTGCTGCGCGCCCTGGGGCGGACGCTATGATCGTGCGCCTTGCCGCATTGGCGCTGCTCGGCTGGGTGCTGGGCTTTGCCTGGTTTGCCATCTTCCTGCCCGAACCGCTCGACGGTCGCCGCACCGACGCCATCGTCGTGCTGACCGGCGGCCCTGGCCGTATCGACCGCGGCATCGCCCTCATGCAGCAGGGCGCGGCCAGGCGGATGCTGATTTCGGGCGTCGACCGGTCGGTCAGGCCGGGGGAACTGGCCGCCCAATATGATGCGCCCGAAGCCCTGTTCGATTGTTGCATCACGCTAGGCCGCGAGGCCATCGACACCCGCTCCAACGGCCTGGAAACCGCGCGCTGGCTGGCGCGGCGCGATTATCAGACGGTGCGGCTCGTCACCACCGACTGGCATATGCGTCGATCCGCGCTGGAATTGACCCAGGCGCTGCCCCCGCGCATCCACATTGTCTATGACGCGGTGCCCAGCCACCCCAGCCTGTCGGTGCTGATGCGCGAATATAATAAATATCTGCTGCGCCGGATCGCAGCGCTGATCGGCATCTGATCCTGATGAACGCCATCCTGACCGCGCTGCGCTCGCTTGCCTTCATGCTGATCTTTTACAGCGGCAGCCTTCTCTTCGTGCTCGCCGCCATGCTGGCCGGGGGCTTTGACGCCGACATGGTGCCGCGCATCGCCACCGGGTGGAGCCGCTTCCACCGTGGCTGCGCGCGCTGGCTCCTGGGGCAAAGGGTAGTGGTGGACGGCGATCTGCCGCTTGGTCCCTATCTCTACATCATCAAGCATGAATCGATGTTCGAAACCATCGACATGCTGTGCCTGTTCGATCGGCCGGCGATCGGCGCCAAGCGCGAACTGCTCGACATTCCGCTCTGGGGCCTCATCGCCCGCCGCTACGGCCTCATCCCGATCGAACGCAGCGCCGGGGCGAGCGCGCTGCGGACGCTGCGCGCAGCGGCGCGCGCGGCGACCGCGCAGGGCCGGGCCATCTGTCTGTTCCCCGAAGGCACGCGAGTGCCCCATGGCGAAGCGCCGCCGCTCAAATCGGGCTTTGCCGGGCTTTACAGCCTGCTAGGCCTGCCGGTGGTGCCGATTGCGGTGGACAGCGGCCGCGTGTCGCCGCGGGGGCGCTTCATGAAGCGCGCCGGCACGATCACCTACAAGGTCGGCGCGATCGTCCCCACCGGCCTGGATCGCAAGGAGGCGGAACGGATCGTCCACGCCGCCATCAATGCGCTTAATCCGCCACAGGCCTGAAAAGCAGCAGACAATCCCCGCTTAGTGCGACCGGCCGAAGTCCGGCTTGGCGTCATCCTGCCCCTGTTCGATGATCGACCGGCGAATGGCGCGCGTGCGGGTGAACAGGCTGAATAGCGCATCGCCGTCATTCCACCGGATCGCGCGTTGCAGCGCCGACAGATCCTCGGAAAAGCGTTGCAGCATTTCCAGCACCGCATCCTTGTTCGCCAAAAACACGTCGCGCCACATGGTCGGGTCGGACGCGGCGATGCGGGTGAAATCGCGAAAGCCGCCGGCCGAATATTTGATGACCTCGCTCTGGGTCACATCCTCCAGATCGCTGGCCGTGCCGACAATGGTATAGGCGATCAGGTGCGGCAGGTGGCTCGTTACCGCCAGCACCAGGTCATGATGCGCCGGGTCCATCACCTCGACATCCGCGCCCACGCGCCGCCACAGTTCGGCGACCCTTTCGATCGCCGCCGGGTCGGCATCGGCGGGCGGCGTCACGATCGACCAGCGGCCCTTGAACAGCGTGGCGAAGCCCGCTTCGGGGCCGCTATTTTCCGTGCCGGCGACCGGATGGGCGGGAATGATGGTGCGGCCGGGCAGCGCGGTACTCAGCTGCGCCAGCACGTCCGCCTTGCACGATCCCACGTCGCTGATGATGGCCTCGGCAGGCAGGTCGTCGGCAATGTCTGCCGCCACCGCGCCCATCGCGCGCACCGGCACGCACAATATCACCAGGTCGGCGTCGGTCACGGAAGCGCCCGCCGTGTCGGTAATATCGTCGCACAGATCGATCCGCCGCGCTATGTCGCGCACGGCCGCATCGGCGTCATGCCCGGTCACTTGCACGGTTGGCATGTCCGCCCGGATCGCACGGGCGAGCGAGGAGCCGATCAGCCCCAGGCCGATGATGGTGACGCGGGCAAAGGGCAGCATGGCGTCAGGCGGCCTCCGCCATGGCGCGCAGCCTGGCAGCGACCGCGCGGGTCTGTTCCTCGGTGCCGATGGTGATGCGAAGGCCGTTGGGCAGGCCCTGCCCGGGCAGCCAGCGGGTGGCGAAGCCTTCGTCCCACAAGCCCTTCATGGCCGCTTCGGCGGTCAGCTTCCCCTCGAACAGGATCAGCAGGAAGTTCGTCTTGCTCGGGATCGCACATAGCCCGTGGTTGGACAGCGAAGCGACCTCGCCCGCCAGCCATACGCGCCACTGGTTGTTATGCGCGCGGCTGCGCTCCACCCAATCATCATCGCCGATCGCCGCGATCGCCGCGGCCTGGCCCACGGTCGTGACGTTGAAGGGCGCACGGATGCGGTGGAGAATGTCGATCACCTCGGGCGAGCCATAGCCCCAGCCGATCCGCTCGGCGGCCAACCCATAGATTTTCGAAAAAGTGCGCGTCACGAACACATTGGATGCCTCGCGGGCCAGCGCCAGCCCGCCATCATCCTCGCCCTCTTCCAGATATTCGGCATAGGCCTGATCCAGCACGAACAATATGTCGGGGCGCAGGCCCGCATGCAGACGCGCAATCTCGGCCCGGCTGGTCATGGTGCCCGTCGGGTTGTTCGGGTTGGCAAGGAATACGACCTTGGTGCGTTCCGTCACCGCAGCCAGCAGCGCGTCGACGTCGGTCGCATAATCCTTGTCCGGCGCGATGACAGGCGTCGCGCCGACGCGCCGCGCGGCGATGTCGTAGACGGCAAAGCCGTAGCGCACATAGAGGATTTCGTCGCCCGGCCCGGCATAGCCGCTCGCCGCCAGGTGCAGCAATTCGTCCGATCCGGTGCCATAGATGATGCGCGCCGGGTCCAGCCCGTGCTTCGCGCCGATGGCCGCGCGCAGCTTGCTCGCCGCGGGGTCGGGATAGGTCGCCATGTCGGCGGCGGCGGCCATGAACGCCTCGCGCGCCGCCTGGCCCGTACCCAGCGGATTTTCGTTGGCGGAAAGCTTCACCAGCGGCCGACCATCATCGGTCGCGGCCTTGCCGGGCACATAGGCGTGAATGCCCAAAATCCAGTCCTTGGGCTTAGGATGTGCAACTGTGTCTGTCATGGCCGGGGGCTTTACCCGCTCGACGCGAAAAGGCCAAGCATGGGAGAGAAGATGCCCGGCATCGTCCCGACCGTGGGCGATCATGGCGGCGGGGTGCCACTGTTCCACTGAAGTTCTGGTCAGCAACATATGCGGCAAAGGAAAAATGGCGGAGACGGAGGGATTCGAACCCTCGGTAGCCCATTCAGGCTACGACGGTTTAGCAAACCGCTGGTTTCAGCCACTCACCCACGTCTCCGCACGAATTTGCCCACCGGGAAAGGCGGGCAGTGGCTAGGGAAGGGCCTATAGCGAGCGGTTTGCGGCATGGCAACGGGTCTGCGCGACGATTTTTGCAGCCTGTACCGCGGCGGATTCGATCCGGCCCGAAATCGACTCGATTGGCCGTTCGTTCATTGTCGTTTCAGCTTCGCGGTTGATACTCTACAGGATGGAATTGAGAGCGGATTTTCGGGGAGTTTCGGGCATGATCGGCATTTCTGGGCGCATGGGCGCCCGCTTGGCTCGCGCGGCGGGGCTGGCGGCAGCAGTGGCCGGCATGGCGCTCACACCGATCGCTGCTTCGGCGCAGGTCCGCACTGTCGATCCCAACACCGCGATCGACGCCGACCTGGCGCCGCCCCCGCCAGCCAGCAGCGTGCCCACCGATCCCGGCGTCGACCCCACCGTGAATCAGGGCAGTGGCGCGCCCTATGCTGCGCCCGCCGGCGCGCCTCCTCCGGTCAGCAATGCGCCGACGCAGGGCACTACCGCTACCGGCGCGCCAGTGACCCAGGCGTCGCCGCCTGCGGCAATCTCCCCCAGCGAATCCTACCAGGAAGACGACCTGATCGGCGCGGCCGAAGGCGTCTTCGGCAAGGGCGCGGAGGGGCTTGCCGGCATCATCGAGAAAATCCTGAAGGATCAGGGCCGACCCAATGCCTATATCGCGGGCCGCGAGGCGTCGGGCGCCTTCGTCGTGGGCCTGCGCTATGGATCGGGCACGCTCAACCACAAGATCGAGGGCAAGCGCGAAGTCTATTGGACCGGCCCGTCGATCGGCTTCGACGTTGGCGGCAATGCGTCCAACACCTTCGTGCTGGTCTATAATCTCTACGACACGCAGGATCTCTATCACCGCTTCCCGGCGGCGGAGGGCACGGCCTATCTGGTCGGCGGCTTCACCGCCTCCTATCTGCGCTGGGGCGATGTGGTGCTTATCCCGATCCGTCTGGGCGTGGGCTATCGGCTGGGCGTCAATGCCGGCTATATGAAGTTCAGCGAAAAGCGGAACTGGCTGCCTTTCTGAGGCGGCCTTTACAGGGCGAGGGCCAGTTGCGCGTCGCCTTCGCTCTCGTCGTCCCCTTCCAGGTTATGGACGCCCAGCCCCAGCAACCGCGCGCCCAGCGGCAGGGGCAATTGCGCCAGCAGCAATTCGCGTCCCGCCTGCGCCAGCTGCTCGGCTGATCGCACCGGGCTCGCAAAGCTGCGCGACCGGGTGATGATGCGGAAATCGGCGAATTTGACCTTCAGCACCACGGTGCGGCCCCATGCCTGCGCCTTTTCGATCCGGGTCCACAGGCTGGCCGAGATCCTGTCCAGCTCCGTCACCAGCGCGTCCCGATCGGTCAGGTCGCCGAAAAACGTATCTTCCACGCTCACCGACTTGCGCGACTGACGCTCGCGCACCGGACGATCATCCTCGCCGCGCGCCGCGCGATAATAGAAGTCCGCCGCGCTGCCGAAATGCGCCTGGAGGAAGGGCAGGTCGCGCGCGCGCAGGTCCGCCCCTGTTTCGATGCCCAGCGCCTGCATGCGTCTGGCGGTCACCGGCCCCACGCCATGGATGCGCCGCACCGGCATCGCGGCGATGAAGGCCGCGCCCTCGGCGGGTCGGACGACGCAGATGCCATCGGGCTTGTTCTGGTCCGACGCCAGCTTGGCGATCAGCTTGTTGTAGGACACACCCGCCGACGCGGTCAGCCCGGTTTCCGCGCGGATCATCCGCCGTATCTCTTGCGCGACCCGCGTCGCCGATGCGATGCCCGGCTTGTTCACCGTCACGTCCAGATAGGCTTCGTCGAGCGACAGCGGCTGGATCATGTCGGTAAAGCGCGCGAAAATCTCGCGGATTTGGACGGACACCGCGCGATACACCTCGAAGCGGGGTTTGACGAACAGCAGGTCGGGGCAGAGCCGCCGCGCCCTGGCGCCCGGCATGGCCGATCGTACGCCAAATGTCCGCGCCTCATAACTGCACGTTGCCACCACCCCGCGCGGTCCGCCGCCGCCTACCGCGATCGGCAGGCCGCGCAGCGACGGGTCGTCGCGCTGTTCCACCGACGCGTAGAATGCGTCCATATCGACATGGATGATCTTGCGCGGCGCGGGCGAATCCATGGCGCATCTCATGCCACAGGCAAGAACGAAAGGGAAACGTCAGTCCAGTAGCCGCAGATTGCCGAGCAGCGCCTGCAAATGCGCGCGGCTGATGCGGCTCCAGACATTATAGGTGCAGGTCTGGCCCCCGACATGGACATAGGCAATGGATTGCAGCCCATGGCCTTCGGGATTGTCCTCAGGATAAGGCTCCGCACCCGATAAGCCATATCCGGCAAAGGATGGGGCGGGCAGCTGGTCCAGCGCTTGCATATAGGGCCATTGCCGCGCCAGCCGGTCACGCTGCGCTTCGGCTGGGATTTCGTCATCGGGCAGCACGCCCGGCCCGGCAAAACCATAGGCGCTGCGCAGATTGGGCAGGTCAAACGCAACGCCCCAGCCGCCGCTGAAATCGGCGGCGCGGGGCACGCCATTGGCGCCCGCCGCGCTGGCGAGCGCAAGCGGCGCGCAGCGGGGCTTTTCGCCGCTCTTGCCATCGTCCGACCGCGCCCATTGCGCGCGCGCGACATCCGCGCCGACCAATGCGGGCGCGGGCTGTGCCTTCGTCGATTGTGATGCGGGCGACGTTGGCATTGCCGATGCCGCCGTTATCCGCGCGACCGTGGCGCCGTCCTGCCTGTGTGCAGGCTCGTCATCGCATCCCCCAAGGGCGATCAGCAGCATGAGGGTGAGCGCGCGTTGCATGGCCTACCGACGCAGGGGCGGGTGGCAAAGTTCCTTAGCCTTCGCCTTTCAGCGCCCGCAGCGCGGCGAAGGGGCCGGCCTGCTCCTCGCTCAGCACCCCGGCCTCTTTCAGCGCGGTATCGGCCTGGGGCGATCGGGGGTAGGGCGTCATCGCCAGCGCCATCGTCTCGGCCACGGCCTCGCCCATGTCGATCTGCTGCCCGTCATAGCCGATCGTGTCGACATCCTCCGCGTCCAGCTCCAGTTCCTCGCCTTCGACCGCGCTGCCCTCCTCGACGACGAAGCGCAGGGTGAAATCGCTGTCGATTACCTCGGGCACCGGTTCGGCGGTGGCGACGCAGGGCTGGGCCAGGCTGGCGCGCACGCGGCCGCGCGCCAGGATCGCGCCGTCCTCTTCGCTCAGCGCATAGTCCGCCTCCAGCCGGTCCAGCGTCACCAGGCCGAACCGTCGGGCCAGTGCCGCCCGCTCGTCGGCATCCGCCGCGATATGCACATCGCCTGTCATGCGGCGGATTTGTTCGGCGCGCACGGAGCGCGAAAATTCGGGTGTCGTCATCCTATATCTCCTGCCAGCAGCGCGTCGCGCGACAGGCAGCCCAGCCGCACCCAGCGTTCCCGCAACGCGCCTTCCACATGGGCCACCGCAGCATCGGGCACCTCCGCGCTGCGATACAGATTGCGGCGCAGCGCCTCGTCCAGCCCCGTTCCTGTCTGCAATGCCGCGCGATAGGCGCTGATCCGGCCGCCCAGCGCGCTCATCATCCGGCCGACATGCTTGCCCACGACCACGTCGCCAATCCCTTCCTGCCGCAACTGCCCATCCATGTCGTCGACGAACAATTCGGTCAGCCAGGCGCTTTCCTGCGCGGCGTTCTGCTGCTCCAGCCGGATCAGAACCAGCGCCATGATCGCCACGATCATGTCGAAACGCCCGTCGATTGTGTCGGGCACCGCGCCGTCCAGATACCAGTGCGGCTGCCGCCCTTCGCCGACAATGGCGTTGTACAGCGGCGCCAGCCCCTCTCGCGGGTCGGACCGGCCCAGCAGGCGCTGAAGGAAGGAGGGGGCATTGGGCATGGCGATCGGGCTTTTCGTGACGGATGGAATGGTCGCGCGCGGCGACCGGTATGCGCTCGCCCCTTGCCGGACCCTGCGCATTTCCATATTGATCGCAGCGCCGCCCAATGCAATGGCGGCGTCACTTTTATCGGGTTCGCGGGCCATGCCCCCGCAGGAGACGTTCATGCCCCAGTTCAGCCGCCATTCCCGCCGTGGGCGCATCCTGATCGTCATCGGCCTTGGCGCATTGCTGGTCGGCACATCGGCCTGCACCCGCATCCGCACGCATCAGGGCTATCAGGTCGACAAGCTGCTGGTCGATTCGGTTCAGCCCGGCATCGACAATCGCGCGTCGGTGGAAGGCACGCTGGGCCGCCCCAGCTTCGTGTCGCAATTTGGCGAACAGGATTGGTATTATGTGTCGCGCGACATGCGCGCGCTCGCTTTCTCCAGCCCCAAGCCGGTCGATCAGACCGTGCTGCGCGTCCGTTTCGATCCTGCCGGCAATGTCGTCGCGGTCGATCGCATGGGCCTGGAAAAGGTCGCCAACATCTCGCCGATGGGCGCGACCACGCCCACGCTCGGTCGCCATCGCAGCCTGTTCGACGAAATCTTCGGCAATATCGGCGCAGTCGGTGCGGCCGGCATGGGCGGCGCAGGCGGTGGCGGTGGCCCCGGCGGCGGCCCCAACGGCAGCTAAACGCCTCTGAAACGCCCGGTTCCTCAGCAGAGGAACCGGGTGTCGCATGTTCTTATCGCCGCAGCAGGAACACAGCATGTTCGGCGAACAGGTTGGCGTTCGCATGGGTGGTTTCCCGGTCGCCCTTCAAAAACCATTGCCCGTCGATATGCCAGCCGCGCTCCTTCACCAGCGCGCGAAAGTCATCCACCGTCACATGGTGGATGTTGAGCGTATCATACCAGGTGTCTGGCAGCAGCCGCGTCACCGGCATCCGCCCCCCCCACATCAGCGATAGACGCCCGCGCCAATGCGCGAAATTGGGGAAGGACACGAATGCCTGGGTGGCGATGCGCAGCAGTTCCTCGACCACCAGGTCGGGCCGGCGAGTCGTCTGGAGCGTCTGGCTCAAGATCGCATAGTCGAAACTGGCGTCGGGATAATAGGTGAGGTCCGTGTCCGCGTCGCCCTGCACCACCGACAGGCCGCGCCCGACGGCGGCGGCGACATTGGATGCGTCGATCTCCAGCCCGCGCGCATCCGCCTGCGCCCGGTCGCGCAGCTCCGCCATCAGCGCGCCGTCGCCGCAGCCCACATCCAGCACCCGCGCCCCCGGCCGCACCGTCCGCGCGATCAGCGCCAGGTCTGGGCGCAGTGTGCTCATGCCCGGCCGCCGCGCAGGAACCCGTCCACCACCCGGTTGAGTTCGGGACATTCCAGCAGGAAGGCGTCATGCCCGAACGGGCTCGACAATTCGACGAAGCTCGCCTGCGCGCCCCCGGCGTTGAGCGCATGGACGATCGCGCGCGATTCGGCGGTCGGATACAGCCAGTCGGTATCGAAACTCACCAGGCAGAACCGCGCCCTGGTCGCGGCGAAGGCGCGCGCCAGCGACCCGCCATGATCCTCGGCAATGTCATAATAATCCATCGCCCGGGTGATGTAGAGATAGCTGTTCGCGTCGAACCGGTCGACGAAACTGAGCCCCTGATGGCGCAGATAGCTTTCCACCTGGAAATCCGCGTCGAACCCGAACGTCTTGGCGTCACGCCCCTGCAAGCGTCGGCCGAATTTCTCGGTCAGCCCGGCTTCGGACAGATAGGTGATGTGCGCCGCCATGCGCGCCACGGCCAGGCCCGCGCTCGGCACCATCCCGTCGGCATAATAATCGCCGCCGCGCCAGTTGGGATCGGCCATGATCGCCTGCCGCCCGACTTCGTGAAAGGCGATATTCTGCGCGCTGTGCCGCGCGGTCGATGCAATGACGACGCAGCTTTCGACCCGGTCGGGGAACAGGGTGGGCCAGGTCAGCGCCTGCATGCCCCCCATCGACCCGCCGATCACCGCGCTCAGCCGCTCGACCCCCAGATGATCCAGCAACGCCGCCTGTGCGCGCACCATGTCGGCGATGGTCAGCACCGGGAAACGCATGGCATGGGGTTCGCCGGTCGCTGGATCGACGCTCGCCGGGCCGGACGATCCCATGCAGCTGCCGATGACATTGGAACAGATGATGAAATGGCGCGCCGGATCCACGGGCTTGCCTTGCCCCACCAGCCGCCACCACCAGCCCGGCTTGCCGGTCACAGGATGATCGGACGCGACATATTGGTCGCCGGTCAGCGCATGGCAGATCAGGATGACGTTCGACTTGTCGGCATTCATCGCGCCATAGGTTTCATAGGCGATGTCGACCGGGCCAAGGCTGGCGCCGCTCGAAAGGGCGATCGGGCCTGCCAGGCGAACCTGCCGGCGCAGGCCGAAACGGCTGTCATCGGATCGGGGAAGGCTAGCCATGGTCGGCCCGCGCTAGGACTGGCGCGAAGGCCTGTCAATCTGGCATGGCGGCGCGACGCTGCCTAGATGGATGACCATGACAGACACCCAACGCCCCGCCATCGTCGCCTACGGCCCGCTCTATCCCTATCTGATGCAGCAGCTCGAAGCCCGTTTCACGGTCCATGCGGTGGCGGCTGATGCCGATCTCGATGCCCTGCCGGCCAAGGTGCGGGACGCCCGCGCGCTGGTCAGCTTCGGCTCCGTGGGCGCGCCCGCCGCCATCATGGACGCGCTGCCCGCGCTCGAAATCGTCGCGCTCTTTTCAGTGGGCTATGACAAGGTCGATGTCGATCATGCGCGCGTGAAGGGCATTCGCGTCACCAACACGCCCGATGTGCTGACCGACGATGTCGCCGACCTCGCCGTCGGCCTGCTCTATGCCACCGTGCGCAATATCCCCGCCAATGACCGGCTGGTGCGGGCGGGCGACTGGGCGCGGGGTAAAAAGCCGCCCTTGTCCGCGCGCGTCACCGGATCACGCATCGGCATATTGGGCCTGGGCCGCATCGGCCGCGCCATTGCCTGGCGGCTGGAACGGCAGGCGGGCGAAATCCTCTATCATAATCGCAGCGAGGCGAAGGACCCGCCCTATCGCTATGTTGCCGATGCGGTCGACCTCGCCCGGCAAAGCGACATGCTGATCGTCGCGACATCCGGCGGGCCGGAAGCCGCCGGCCTTGTCGATGCCGCCATGCTGGACGCGCTCGGGCCACAGGGCGTCATCGTCAATATCAGCCGGGGCAGCGTGATCGACGAAGACGCGCTGGTCGCCGCGCTGGCGGACGGGCGCATCGCCGGCGCGGGGCTGGACGTGTTCGCGCACGAACCCCATGTGCCGCCCGCGCTGCTGGCGATGGACCAGGTCGTGCTGCAACCGCATCAAGGCAGCGCGACCGTGCATACGCGCGCGGCGATGGCGGATCTGGTCGTCGCCAATCTCGATGCGTGGTTTGCGGGCGATCCGCTGCCGACCCCGGTTGTCTGACGCGGCCAGAGTTGCGCTGGGGCGGTCTAACCAGCAACGCTGCGGAAAATCGCTTTCCTACATTGGCCGATTTTGGTTCATCCTTGCCCATGGACCAGACGCCTGACCGCTCGCGCGCGTCCGCGCGCCACCGCCGCGCCTATTGGACGCCCGCTCGCCAGTGCCAGTTTCTCGCCGCCCTGATGGAAAGCGGCAGCGTCGCCCGCGCGGCGCGCACGGTCGGCATGTCGCGTTCCAGCGCGCATCGCCTGCGGCACCGGCTCGCCGGCACCGCCTTCGATCGGCAGTGGGAAGAGGCGTTGGTCATGCATGCCGGATTGACTGCGGACCCGCTGGTCTGGACTGCCGCCCGCGCGTCCATCGACACGGCCGCACGCTGACGGCAATGGCGCGCTCCACCCCGCAAGTCCGGCCAGTTTTACCTGTCGCCCACCTGTCGCTTCGGTGTCGCTTCGGTGTCGCTTCGCGGTCGCCTTATGGTCGCTTCGGGCCAAAAAACCGCATATCGAATGAACTTTGACAGGCGGGGCCGGCGCGCCGGATCATTCCTCCAGCAGCACCGCGCTGCGGCGTTTCTGCCAATTCATCGGCACGCCGATCCGCTGGCTCCAGCTGCCGTCCCACCGGGTTTCCAGGCCATAGGCCTCCAACTGCGCGACGATGCGATAGCCGACCGCAATCTGCGCTGCCTCGCCCTGCTCGCACGCGCCATAGCTCATATAGAGGCCATGGCCTTCGACCGCCGCCTCGGTGTCCTGCATATGGAAAAAGGCATAGCCCTGGACCGCGATATCCTCGGCCTGCACCGCCTCTATCTCTTCCCATATTTCACTTGCGCCGCAATTGGCGCAGCAAGTGAAATTCTGCCGCGCGATGATACCCTCGGCCTCCAATGCGGCAAAGGCCAGCTCCAGCCGGTCGCAATCAGTCATTTGCGTCCAGCCCTGCTCGGCGGCCCGATGCTCGGCCAACGCCTCGCGCAGCGCCGCCGACGCTTCGCGCCGCAGCGTCGGGCGGGGCAGTTCTTCCTCGAACAGGTCGTGGGCATTGGTCAAAATGGCGTCATCGTCGAAATAGCCGCCCAGCACGTCGCGCCGCATCTGGTCGCGCAGCGCAGTCACGGGATCATAGGGCGCCTCCTCCGTGGGGGCGGGCCGTTGCGGCTCCGCTTTCGCTGCTCTGGTCCCGAAAATCCGTTTCCACAAAGCCTCGAACATGCGCCGTCCTGCCTCCTGCGTCGCGTTGCATGGCGTCAACATGCCCATGCGCGCGGCAAAGTTAAAGGGGGGATATCGAACTTTGCGACGGCGCGACGGCGGCGGCGGTCGGCGCGGGCACTGGATTGCCGCGCCGGATTGCTTAAATAGCATGGGATGCCTCCCGAAAATCCCGTCACAGCGCCGCTCCCGCCCATATGGGCGACGTTCCGCCGTTTCCTGCCCTATCTCTGGCCGGCCGACGCGCCTGCGCTGCGCCGCCGCGTCGTCATCGCCATGCTGCTCGTCGCCCTGGCCAAGGCGGTGACGCTCATCATGCCTTTCGCCTACAAAGGCGCGATCGACCGGATGGCGCCGGGGCTGGAGCCGGCGGTCGGCCTCGCCCTCGCTCTGGTGGTCGCCTATGCCGGCGCGCGCTTTGCCGGCGTGCTGTTCGACAATTTGCGCAACGCCGTGTTCGAAGGGGTGGGGCAGGAAGCGGGCCGGCGTCTGTCCGACGACGTCTTCGTCCATCTGCACCGTCTGTCGCTGCGCTTCCATCTCGACCGGCGCACCGGCGCGGTCACGAAGATCGTCGAGCGCGGGACCAAGAGCATCGACACGATGCTCTATTTCCTGCTGTTCAACATCGCCCCGACCGTGATCGAACTGCTGGCGGTCTGCGTCATCTTTCTCGTGAAATTCGGTCCCGGCCTGGTCGCCGCAACGCTGGCGATGGTCGCGGCCTATATCTGGTTCACCCGCACCGTCACCGAATGGCGAAACCAACTGCGCCGCGACATGGTGGACATGGACACCAGCGCTGTCGCCCATGCCGTCGACAGCCTGCTCAATTTCGAAACCGTCAAATATTTCGGCGCGGAACAGCGCGAGGCGGATCGTTACGGCACCGCCATGCGCAACTATGCGCGCGCTGCGATCAAGAGCGAAAACAGCCTCGCCTGGCTCAATGTCGGCCAGTCGCTCATCACCAACCTGATGATGGCCGGCGCCATGGCCTATACCGTGTGGGGCTGGAGCACCGGGCGCTTCACCACAGGCGACGTGGTGCTGGTCAACACGCTGCTGGCCCAGCTTTTCCGTCCGCTCGACCTGCTCGGCATGGTCTATCGCACCATCCGCCAGGGCCTCATCGACATGGAGGCGATGTATGCGCTGATCGACACGCCGACCGAAGTTGCCGACCGCCCCGGCGCGCCCGCGCTCGCCGTGACCGGGGGGGCGGTCCAGTTCGATCAGGTGCGCTTTGGCTATGATCCCCAGCGCGAAATCCTGCACGGCATCAGCTTCACCGTGCCCGCCGGCCGGACGCTGGCGATCGTTGGCCCATCCGGCGCGGGCAAGTCCACCATCGCGCGCATCCTCTTCCGCTTCTACGATATCCAGTCAGGGTCGGTGACGATCGACGGGCAGGACATAGCGGCCGTGACCCAGCAATCGCTGCGCGCCGCCATCGGCATCGTGCCGCAGGACATGGTCCTCTTCAACGACACGATCGGCTACAATATCGCCTATGGCCGCGAAGGCGCGAGCCAGGCGGAGATCGAGGCGGCTGCCCGCGCGGCGCAGATCCACGACTTCATCCTTGGCATGCCCCAGGGCTATGACACCCGGGTGGGCGAACGCGGCCTCAAGCTGTCGGGCGGGGAAAAACAGCGGGTCGCAATCGCCCGCACCCTGCTCAAGGACCCGCCGGTGCTGGTGCTCGACGAAGCGACCAGTGCGCTCGACAGCCGCACCGAAACCGAAATCCAGACCGTGCTGCGCGACATCAGCCGCAAGCGCACGACCCTGGTCGTCGCCCATCGCCTCTCCACCGTGGTCGATGCCGACGAAATCATCGTGCTGGATCAGGGGCGCATCGTCGAACGCGGCGCCCATGCCGACCTCGTGCGCGCCGACGGGCTCTACGCCACCATGTGGGCGCGCCAGGCGACGGAGCGCGACGCGCCAGTCGCTGAAGGAGAAGACGGTGCCGACCGCGAACCGGCCGCGCCATTGCTTTAAGGGATGCCGGCGCTTTGGTTCATGCGGCGCTCGGCAAACCATTGCTCCAGCATCCTGGCAGTGCATCCGGTAAAGCCGTTGCTGCCGTTGACCGAACAGCTGTTGGGCAGGGTGGACCGCTGGACCTGTTCCATCGTCGCTACCTGGCTGCCCCAGCCCGGTCCGCCGGACGGCGCGGGCTTCTCGCGCAGTTTCTTGGGAATGCGATAGCGCTCCGCCTCGGGCCGCCTAGCGCACACGACAATTTCATCGCCCTGACTCTGCGGGCACGGATCGTCGCCATAGACCAGCAGGTTGATGATCCGCTCGGGCGGCGGCTCCGGCTGCGCGAGGGCGGCGACGGGGAGGAGGGGGATCAGCATCAGGCCGATCAGGGGAATGGCGCCGTAGCGCATGGCATATATCCTTCTTTCATCCCCTGTGAACGTCCACCCCGGCATGGCACCAGCGCATCGCTGGCCCGGATCAGGACGACGCCCCGCCGCCCGATCCGTCACCACCCTGCATCATTGCTGTGGCGGCGACGTCGTATCCTGGGGCGCGGGCTGCTGCTGTGCCTTGGCTTCGGCGGCCTCCTCGGCCTTCACCCGCGCCTCGATGGCTTCGCTGTCGGCGTCGATCGTCGACAGCCGCTTTTCCCGCTCGGCCGCGACCAGATCCTTCCAGCTGGCGTTGTCGGCCTGCTGCCGCTCCGCCTTGGCCAGGCGTGCCAACTGCGCGAAACAGCCGGTTGCACCGCCCGCGCCCGAAGGCGAGCAGCTTTCGGTGCCCGACCGGCCCACATATTCCATCGACCTTACACGTTCGCCCCAAGCCTGGTTGCTGGGCTTGTTGGGATCACCGCGCAGCGGTTCGGGAATGCGATAGCGTTCCTCCTCGCCCTTGCGCGCGCACACGACGATGTCATTGCCTTGGCTTTGCGGACAAGAATCATCGCCATAGACGATGACGATGTTCACCTTCTCCGACCCGGCCGTCCCCGTTTCGGCAGCCGGCTGCTGCGCCAGCGCGGGCGTCACGGCACCGGTCAGCGCGATGGCGGCGATCATCAGCTTGTTCTTCATCGGTCGATCCTCTTGCAGACGCGCCACGGCGTCAGATACGCTTGGACAGGGCGATGGCGGCGCGACAGCCCAAGCGAATGGCGCCCGACAAAATGGGATAGGCCGGCGCCTGCTCGGCGCCATGGGCGATCGCGGCATCACGATGCTCCACCTCCTCCGCCTGAAAATCCGCAATGGCGGTGGAGAGTTCCGGATCGTCGTTGCCGATCTTTTCCAGCTGTTCGGAATAATGAAGGTCAATCTCGGTTTCGACTGCAGCCGTGCATGCCATCGCGGCCCTCGGCCCCAGCGCGGCGGTCACGGCGCCCAGCGCATATCCTGCCATATTCCAGAATGGGCTCAAGGCCGTCGGCCGCACCCCGCGCCGCACGATCATCGCGTCGAACACCTGGCGATGCCGCTCCTCCTGGCTTGCCATGCCAGCGATGACCCGGCCATAGGGATGACGATCACCCATCACTGCCAGTTGTCCGGCATAGATGCGGGTCGCGCCAAATTCGCCGGCCTGGTCGACACGCAACATCGCCGCGCGATCCCGGTCGGACAGGCGCTTGGTGGGTCGCGGATAATCGGGGCTGGTGCTCATGGCTTCCTCGCTTTCAGCAGCAAAGCCAAGATGGCAAGCGCCGCCGCGCTCGACAAGAGGCCGTTATAGCCCGCCATGGATATGCCCATCAGGCTCCAGGGCGCCACATCGCAGCGCGTGATGGGGCTGGCCATGATCTGGCTGAGCAGGTCTGCGGCATTACCCGCTGCCGGCATGGTCGAACAGGTGGTCAGTCCTTCCCACCAGCCATATTCGACCCCGGCGTGAAACAATCCGATAAGGCCGCTGATGCCGACCGCCAGTCCGGCCAGTCCGACAAACAGCGCGCTGACGCAGGCGCGCACCCGCACGCCATAGGCGACCAGGGCCAGCGGAACCGCGGCGAAATGGGCATAGCGCTGCCACCAGCACATTTCACAGGGATGCAGCCCGCCCAGATATTGAAAGCCATAAGCGCCTGCGAGCATGATCAAAGGGGCGATCAGCGCAAGCGCGCGGGCAAGGGACAGGCTCTTCATGCCCTTCGCTTAAAGCCTTCCCGCCCTTTCGTCATGCTGAACTTGCCCGGTCGCATCTGAGCTATTTCGCGCCAGGCTTGCGCGCAGCGGCCTGCGCCACCACCGCGCTCGGCGCTTTTGCCAGCCGCGCAATGGTTTTGAGCGCATAGTCCATCTGGAAATCCTCGATGCCCTGCTTTTTCAGCTCGTCGGCCGACATGGCGAAGCGCGGATCGTCTTTCACATCCTCCTCCAGCGCAGCATCGTCGGTCTTGATCTCGTTGATCAGGTGACGGCGTAGATCGCTCTCGCGGAATTTGGGCCGGTTCTTGTAATCGGGATCGGACAGCTGGGGCACACGGATGTCAGGCTGAATGCCGCCTTCCTGCACGCTGCGGCCCGACGGCGTATAATAACGCGCCGTCGTCAGCTTGAGCGCGGTCGTGTTGCTCAGCGGCAGCATCGTTTGCACGCTGCCCTTGCCGAAGCTGCGCTCGCCCATCACCAGCGCGCGATGCTGGTCCTGCAAGGCGCCCGCGACGATTTCCGACGCTGACGCCGAACCCGCGTCGACCAGCACGATCACTGGCAACCCCTTCGCGTCGTCGCCCGGCTTCGCGTAATAGCGTTCGACATCGCCCTTCTGCCGGCCGCGCTGCGACACGATCTCGCCGCGCTCCAGGAAGGTGTCGCTCACCGTCACCGCTTCATCCAGCAGCCCGCCGGGATTGGAGCGCAGGTCCAGCACATAGCCGGTGGGCTTGTGACCCAGGCTCTTGTCGATGCTGCGGATCGCCTGGCGCACGTCCGCGCCGGTGTTGGCGGAGAAGCTGACAATGGTGATGACGCCGATGTCCTTCTTCACCTCCCACTTGACCGGCTTTAGCTGGATGATCTCGCGCGTCAGGGTCAGATCGATCGGCTTGTCGCGGCCCGGACGCACCAGCGTCAGTTTCAGGCTGGTGCCCGGCGCGCCGCGCATCTTTTCCACCGCTTCGTCCAGCGTGCCGCCATAGATCAGCTGGCCGTCGATATGGGTGATATAGTCGCCAGCCTTGATCCCCGCGCGCCAGGCAGGCGTATCCTGTGTCGGTGCAATCACCTTGACCGCGCCGTCTTCCTGCGTGACCGACAGGCCAAGGCCGCCATAACTGCCCTCGGTCTGGGTCCGCAGATTCTGGAAATCGCGCGCGTCCAGGAAGCTGGAATGCGGGTCAAGGCTGGCGAGCATACCGTCGATCGCGCCCTTGATCAGCTTTTCATCATCGACCTTCTCGACATAGTCGGTGCGGACTTTCTGGAACACGTCCATGAATTCGTCGAGCGCCTTGTAGCTTGACGCTTCCCCGTCCGCGAGCGCGGCCGTGGTGGCAGGGATGAGCGCAAGCGCCCCGAGCGCGATCGCGCCCTGAAGGAAGGATGTCTTCATGGCTGTCCTAGGAGTCCGCATCTGATCCGATCATAGGCCGATTGATCGGCCAACGCAAAAGCACGCTTCGACCAATGTCATCCAGCGGGGATGAGCGTGGGGTGAACGCTGTCTCCGCCCCACGCGCTGGCTTTCAATCGAACAGCGGCGTCACGAGCGGCTGGAACTCGGCAGGCGCGGTCTTCAGGCGAGCTTGCAGTTCTTCCCGCTTCTGCTCACTCATCGTCGCGAGTTTCTTGCGGCCGGATTCGAAGATCGAATGGTCGGTCGCTGGAGCGCCATGAACGAAGCGCTGCGTGATCTGCAACAAAAGATGTGTGGGCTTCAGGAGCCGGACGAGATTGGTGTCAACCCCGGCGGGCTGATAGGCATAGACGACCTCCTGAAAGCCATAAGACAGGGCTTCCGTCAGGTTCGTGCCAAAGCTGTCACCAAATATGAGCAGCTTGCCGGCGATCGGCGCGGATCCGTTGCGGTAGACACGGATGTTGCCGTGATTGTTGATTTCATTATCGAAGACGAGCCTCTCGGAAAGCTTCTCGCGGAAGACGAGTTCGAAATTGGATGTAGGCGGCGTGAGTTTGCTGCCCAGATCGCCGATTTTCTGCCTGACAGCAAACTCCTGAGGCAAAGCATCGCCCGGCAAATCCCACCGCTTCAGCAATGTCTGCCCGGCGATGGTGGCGCCATAGTCGGTCCAGTGCGTGTCGGTCGCCCCGTAGGTGAGGTGTCTGCGATTCCAGAGCTCCCATATGGGTATGAGCAATGGCTGTTCGGCAAAACGTTTCCTGAAGTTATCGAAGGCCGTGTTGAATGCTCTGCGGAACGGATAATAGTCGCGCAGAACCTCTTCCTTGGCCGGCGCGACCATCAGCATGATTTTTTCTAATCCGAAACGCTCCTGCCATTCAGGCATCCTGCTGAAAATATTGGTCCATTCGCTGGCACTGGCCTCGCTGAGCGACCCCGACCGCGTGAACTGGCCGACACTGTCGTTGGTATCGCCGATCAGGAACAACTGTCCCATGCGCCCAAGGAGGGCCTGAGCACCGCCCGATGCGGCGCTGGGCGCTGGCGCGCCGCGCTGCACCATGCCCACCAGCGCCATGTCTTGGCGTTCCTGATCCACGACCTCCCAGCGGCAAACGACGTCCTGCCCCTGTTCCTGCCGGACCGGCATCTCAATGTGATAGACGCCCTTGCGTGCAGGCACGTCGATCACAAAACCGGGGTTGGCGGTCCCGATCGCCAGGATGTCGGCCCCATGTCGGATCGACACGGACACGCCGTCACCCGCATTCCCGACATGGCCTGAAAACACCAGCCGATCATCGCCCACCGGCAGCGGTTGAGCGATCCATACCTTGCCAAGTTGATCCGGCCCCTGCGCGCCATGTTGGCCGATTGCCCAAGTTGCGCCTTTCATGGCACTCATAAATTCGCCTCATTATATTTTTGAAAAGACCATGGAAGACGGCACGCCGTCCCCCTTGCATGCACGCTATGAGCAAAAAAACCACGGCTCAACGGTAAAAGCGCCTGGCAACAATCAAACCGGTCCAATGAGCGGCACGATATCCACCGGCCGGCCATTGCGGCGTAGTTCGACGATGATGTCGCTGCGGCGGTTGCCCGTGACACCCACCGGATCCCCCTGGCGGACATTATCGCCCACGCGCACGGACAGGCGATGCAGTCCAGTGATCAATGTTGTCCAGCCGCCGCCATGGTCGATGATGAGGATCTGGCCATAGTCGCGATAGGGACCGGCAAAGGCGACGCGGCCGGCCGTTGGTGCGATCGCCTGCGCGCTGGGCTGGACGGCCAGCGTAAGGCCCCTCGCGCGCACGCCGCTATCATTGACCTCGCCCAGGCCTGTGACCAGCTGACCGACGACCGGCAGGCGATAGGGCGGCGGGCCGCTCGCCATCGCTTCTCGTTCCGGCGGCGCGGCCCCGGCTTTGTCCGGCCGGGCGGGACGGGGCAGCGGTCCCGACAGCACGGTAAGCCGTTCGCGCAGGTCCCCCGCCGCCTCCAGCCGATCCATCAGGTCGACGATGTCGCGCGCCCGCTCTCCCAGCGCCAGCGCCCGCTCGCTTTCCATGCCCGCATTGGCGCGATAATCGCGCGCGGCGAGGCGCTTTTGCGTTTCCAGCCCGGCCAGCTCCGCCCGCTGCGCCTTGCGATCCCGTTGCGCCTGAGCAAGGGCGTCGGCTGCTTGCTGGGCGGTCGCGCGCAGCGCGCGGCTGCGCGCCAGTTCCGCCCTCAGGCCGGCCGTGCGTTGTTCGATCACGGGCAATATCTGCCCCAGAACGGCGCGCAGATGCACCGCGTCGCTGATGCTGCCCGGCTGCACCAGCGCTAGCGCCAGCGGCCGTCGCGCCATCATCTGTAGCGCGGCGGTCAGTCGAACCACGGGCTCCTGCCGCGCCGCCAGGCGCTTTGCCTGTGCGCGTTGCAACCGTGCGATGATGGCGATGCGGGCCTGCGCGGCCTGGATATCGGCTTCGGCCTGCTGGATTCGAGCGGCCACGGCTGCGGCGCGGCGTCTCGCCTGTTCCGCCGCGTCCCGCGCGGCGCTTGCCTGCTGCGCCAGTCGCGCGGCACGGTCGCGCGCCTCTTCGGATTGTCGACGGGCATCCTTAAGCGCCTGCTGTTCCTGCGTCAGGCTGGTGCCCGCCGTGCCAGGAAGTACCAGCGCATCGCCATCGGCGGCGATGAGGCGTGCGCTTGCAAACGCAATCAGGGCCGCGACGCCGCCAGCGATGAGAAGATTTCGCGTCACCCGATATCCCGCCCTTGTCCTGCGGTGACTAGGCAAGATGGCGGCATCTGTCGACCCGTCAGCCTTCGCGGTGATAGGGATGACCGGCCAATATGGAGGAGGCGCGCCAGAGCTGTTCGGCCAACATGGCCCGTGCCATCATGTGCGGCCAGGTCATGGCGCCGAATGCGATCAGCAGGTCGGCATCGGCGCGTTCTGCGTCGTCGAACCCATCCGCCGCGCCGATCAGGAACCGGCATTCGCGCGTGCCAGCATCTCGCCAGCCTTCGATTCGGCGGGCAAAATCCATGGAACTCAGTTGCCTGCCCTTTTCATCGAGCATGACCGTCACTGTGCCAGCAGCGACGGGCGGCAGCTTGCCGCCCCGGTCCGGCATTTCTGTAACTCGATAAGGCATTGTCAACCGCCTGAGATAGCGATCGACAAGCTCGGCTTCGGGCGATCGCCCGATCTTGCCGCGCGCAATGATGTGGAGAAGCATCGGCGTCTCCTAGCCGATCATCGCGCCACTGTCGAAGCGTCGAAGTCTCAGGCGTTGCCCGCGACCGGCGCGTCGACAAAGCCCCACATCCGTTCCAGATTGTAGAAGCTGCGCACTTCGGGCCGGAACAGATGCACGATGACATCGCCCGCGTCGATCAATACCCAGTCGGCGACCGGCAGACCTTCGACGCGTGCCGAGCGGCCGGTTTCCTTCTTGATCCGTTCGGCAAGGTGCTGGGCCATCGCCGCTACCTGACGCGACGAACGGCCACTCGCGATCACCATGTGATCGGCGATGCTGCTTTTGCCTTCAAGGGGAATGGAGATGGTTTCCTGCGCCTGGTCGTCGTCGAGCGACTGCATGACAAGGGCGTGCAGGGCGGCCACGGATTCGGCGCTGGAGGCCGTATCGTTGGCAGGGGCGGGGCTGGTCAAATAAACTCCAATCTAGACGATATACCGGCGCGTGAGCGGATCGCACACACGCGTTGCTTCATATTCGCGATGCCAGAGGGGGTCCGCCTGCCGCAGCAGGGTTGCCGATCTTGGATCAGGGCGGAAGCGCAATAGCACGAGCGCCGGCACTCTCCAATTCGTCCAGTCTGCACTCTGGCGCGCGGGCCGGACGAAGCGCCGCAGCCAGCTCATGGCCTCAGAGCCATGGGCAACGGCATCATAGCCCGGCCGGGCGATCACCGCAATGGGCATTAGATGGGCGATACCCCGCCAGTTTTTCCACTGGCTGAATTGCGCCAGATTGTCGGCGCCCATCAGCCATATGAAATCGTGGCGCGGATAGCGCGAACGCAGGGCACGTAGCGTGTCGATGGTGTAGCGGGTGCGCAATTGCCGCTCGATGGCGGTGGCGCGGATCGGCGCGCGGCGCGCGACCTTGCGCGCATGGGCGAGGCGCGCGGGCAGCGGAGCCATGCCCTTGGTGGGTTTCAGAGGATTGCCCGGCGATACCAGCCACCATATTTCGTCCAGATCAAGCGCGTCTCGCGCAAAGAGCGAAATAGCCCTGTGCCCGCCATGCGCCGGATTGAAAGAGCCGCCCAGCAGGCCGATGCGCGTCATCCTTGCGATCTGCCAGCCCGCGCCCGATGCGGCAACCGCACGTCAGCCGTGATCGTGATGATGGCCATCGCCTGCGCCATGAATGGCCTCCAGCACATCCTCCAGCCGGGCCGGATCACCCAGCGCCAGAACATGCCCTTCGCTTGTCGAGGTCAGCGGGTCGCCATTCCAGTCGCACATCACCCCGCCAGCCCCTTCGACCACCGGGACCAGCGCTGCAAAGTCATAGCTTTGCAGGCCCGATTCGATGACGATATCCAGAAAGCCGGACGCAAGCAGGCCGTAATTATAGCAATCCCCGCCATAGACCGGCCCTTGCCGTGGCGCGCCGCCCGACACCGCCGCGACCAGCGCCATATAATGCGGAACGTCGCCGTCGGCGAACAGGTGCGGGCTTGTGGTCGCGATCCCTGCGCCCTCCAGGCCGCGGCAGGCCCGCGTGCGAACCGGCTTTCCGTTGAAAGTGGTGGATTGTCCGCTCATCCCCGCCCAGCGTTCGCGTGCGATGGGCTGGTCGATGATGCCGATCGTCGGCCAGCCGCTTTGGGTCAACGCGATCAGCGTGCCGAATATCGGCCGCCCGGCGATGAAGCTGCGCGTGCCGTCGATCGGATCGAGGATCCAGACCCGCTCGGCATCGGCGCGAACCGATCCATATTCCTCGCCGATGATGCCGTCGTCGGGGCGTTCCCGTTCCAATATCGCGCGGATCGCGGCCTCGGCGGCGCGGTCGGCCTCCGTCACCGGCGACTTGTCCGCCTTGATTTCCATGTCATAGCGGGCGCGGAAGAAGGGACGAATCGCTTCTCCGGCGGCATCGGCAAGGCGGTTGGCGAGGGCCAGGTCGTCGCGGGTCGTCATGGCGGCATGCCTAGCTGTTGATCCCGCTTTACGCTACCCTCCTGCGACGATCGCAAGGAGAGGACAATGCCCGGTTCCCCCGTCATTCCATGCCTGCGCTATGCCGATGCGCCTGCCGCTATCGCCTTTTTGTGCGATGCCTTCGGGTTTGAACGTCATGTCATCTATGCCGATGATCTGGACAACAGCATCATTCATCATGCGCAACTGACATTGGGCGAAGGGATGCTGATGCTGGGCAGTGTCAGGGATGGGGAGAGCGAATCGCTCTATACGTGGTCCACCGTTCGCGATCTGGGCGGCACCACCGCTTGTGTCTACATGGTCGTGGAGGACGTCGATGCGCATTGCCTGCACGCCCGCAATGAGGGCGCGGTCGTGGTCGATGAACCGCATGACAATCCTGGCTATCCCGGGCGCGGCTACACAGCCCTCGACCCCGAAGGCAATGTCTGGAGCTTTGGCAGTTTCGATCCCTGGGCGCCGCTTCAGGGTGGCGGCGATTAAGTTTATCGAAACCCCGCCGTCCTACCCTCGGGGTCTGCAAGGAAGTGCATGGCCTAGGGGGACTGCATGGCGCTGATTGGCTGGATATTGAGCTTCATCTGCTTGTTCGCGGGGCTGGCGCTGCGCCAGGACCTGCCGATCGGCGGGTCGGTGACGATTTCCAACCTGCTGATCATCTTCGCGCTGCTGGCCTGCCCGATCGTCTGGCGGGAATTGCCGATCGGCGTTTCGCGCGGCCAACGAATCATCGCCGGCCTGGCACTGGTTTTTGCCCTGCCGATCATCCTGTTCCCGACGCACTGAGCCACCGCGCGGCACGGCCTCCGTCGAACAGGCTGCAGACCGAAGAGTCCGGTCGATCGATCCCCCGGATCGACCGCCAGCCTATTCGCCTTTCAGTCGAACAGGCTGGAAACCGAACTTTCGTCGGCGATGCGCTTGATGGCTTCGCCCAGCAGCGGCGCGATGGGCAGGTGGCGGATATGCGTTGCGGTGTTCACCGCGTCCGTGCCCTGGATCGAATCGGTAATGACCAGTTCCAGCAGTTCCGACGCCTCGACCCGCGCGACTGCGCCGCCCGACAATACGCCGTGGCTGACATAGGCGATGACATCTTCTGCCCCTTCGGCCTTCAACGCCGCGGCCGCATTGCACAGCGTGCCGGCCGAATCGACGATATCGTCGATCAGGATGCAGAACCGGCCCTTCACGTCGCCGATGATGTTCATGACTTCCGATTCGCCCGCGCGCTCGCGCCGCTTGTCGACGATGGCGAGCGGGGCATTGTCCAGTCGCTTGGCCAGCGCCCGGGCGCGCACCACGCCGCCGACGTCCGGCGACACGACGGTGATATTGCGGTCAGCGAACCGGGCCTGGATGTCGGCCGACATGACCGGCGCGCCGAACAGATTGTCGGTCGGAATGTCGAAAAAGCCCTGGATCTGCCCGGCGTGCAAATCGACCGACAGAACACGATTGGCGCCCGCCGTGGTGATGAGGTTGGCGACCAGTTTGGCGCTGATCGGGGTGCGGGGACCGGGTTTGCGATCCTGCCGGGCATAGCCGAAATAGGGCACGACCGCCGTGATGCGCTTGGCCGACGCGCGTTTCAGCGCATCGATCATGATCAGCAATTCCATCAGATTGTCGTTGGTCGGATAGGCGGTCGACTGGATGACGAACACGTCCTCGCCGCGTACATTCTCGTGGATTTCGACAAAAACCTCTTCATCGGCGAAGCGGCGAACGCTGGCGTCGGTCAGGGGGATTTCGATATAATCGGCGATGGCGGCCGCAAGCGGCTTGTTGGAATTGCCGGTCATGAGCTTCATGGCCAAAACCCCCAGACTTTAGATGACGTGACGAAATGATGACGCTGCGCGAGACGCGGCCCCTTTAGCGGGGGGAGCCTGTGGTGGAAAGGCGCTTTTGCGCCTTTGGGTAAAATGCACTAGGGCGCGCGCCATGACCGACAAACTCGTGATCGCGCTTGCGCAGATGACCCAGTCCGTGGGCGACCTCAAGGCTAACGCCGACGCCATGCTGGAATGGCGCGCGCGGGCGAAGGGGGCTGACCTGATCGTCTTTCCCGAGTTGCAGCTGATCGGTTATCCGCCCGAGGATCTGGTGCTGAAACCCGCTCTGGTCACGCAGGCCGATTATCAGCTCGACCGGATGGCGCAGGAAACCGCCGATGGCGGCCCGGCCATGCTGGTGGGCACGGTGGTTGCCGCCCAGGGTGTGCTCTTCAATGTCGTCGCCCTGCTCGACAATGGCGCCGTCACGACGGTGCGCGCCAAGCGGGAGCTTCCCAATTACGGCACGTTCGATGAAAAGCGGCTCTTCGCGCCCGGACCGCTGCCCGCGCCCATCGATTTTCGCGGGGTGAAGATCGGCGTGCCGATTTGCGAGGATATCTGGTTCCCCTTCGTCACCGCACATCTGCGCAGCGAAGGCGCGGAAATCCTGATCAGCCCCAATGGCAGCCCGTTCGAAGTCGACAAGGACGATCGTCGACTGAACGCGGTCGCCGGCACGAGGGTGCGCGAAACCGGCCTGCCGCTCGCCTATCTCAACCGAGTGGGCGGACAGGATGAGCTGGTGTTCGATGGCGCGTCCTTCGTCATGAATGCCGATCTTTCCATCGCGCAGCAGCTGCCCGACTGGGAAGAGGCGCTTGTTCTGACCCAGTGGGAGAAGTGGGATGGCCAATGGGTCTGCCTGCCCGGCGACAGGCATGAACTCGATCCGCGTCCGGCGGATATCTACAACGCCATGGTGCTGGGGCTGCGCGATTATGTGAACCGCAACCGTTTTCCTGGCATAGTGCTGGGCCTGTCCGGCGGAATCGACTCGGCGCTGTCCGCCGCCGTCGCGGTCGATGCACTGGGCGCGGACCGCGTCTGGTGCGTAATGATGCCCTCGCGCTTCACCAGTCAGGACAGTCTGGACGACGCCGTCGCATGTGCGCGCTTGCTGGGCGTGCGCTACGATATCATCCCGATCGAGCCGGCAGTGGGCGCGTTCGATGCCATGCTGGGGCCGGTCTTTGACGGGCGCGCGCCCGACCTGACCGAAGAAAATCTCCAGTCCCGCATCCGCGGCGTGACCCTCATGGCCCTGTCCAACAAGTGCGGGCACATGCTGCTCACCACCGGCAACAAGAGCGAGATGTCGGTCGGCTATGCGACCATCTATGGCGACATGGCCGGCGGCTATTCGGTTCTCAAGGACGCCTACAAGACGACGGTGTTCGACCTTAGCCGCTGGCGCAACGCCCATGTCCCTTCGCTTGGGGCGGGCATGGGACCGGCAGGCCCCGTCATGCCCGAGCGCGTCATTACCAAGCCGCCCAGCGCCGAATTGCGCGCCGACCAGCGTGATGACGACAGCCTTCCGCCCTATGAGATTCTCGACCCCATTCTCTATGGCCTGGTCGAGGAGGAATTGTCGGTCGATGATCTGGTCGCGCGCGGTTTTGAAAAAGAGACGGTCGCCCGGATCGAGCGTCTGCTCTACGTCGCTGAATATAAGCGTCGCCAGGCGCCGCCCGGTGTCAAGCTGGGCATCCGCAATTTCGGCCGCGATCGCCGCTACCCCATCACCAATGCGTTCCGCACCATCTAAGGCGGCAGAAAGCCCATGACCGTCATCACCCGCTTCGCCCCGTCGCCCACCGGCAACCTCCATGTCGGCAACATCCGGGCCGCGCTCCACAACTGGCTGTGGGCGCGCAAGTCCGGCGGCACGTTCCTGCTGCGCCTCGACGACACCGATCTTGAACGCTCGCGCGCCGAATATGCCGATGCGATCAGGGCTGATTTGCAATGGCTCGGACTTCACTGGGACGGCGTGGAGAAACAATCCGATCGTTTCGCCCTTTATGAGGCCCGGTTTGAGGCGCTCAAGGCCTCCGGCCATGTCTATCCGGCCTATGAAACGAGCCAGGAACTGGACCTGCGCCGCAAGATATTGCTGGGGCGCGGCCTGCCGCCGGTCTATGATCGCGCTGCGCTGGCGCTGACGCCTGAGCAGATCGCCGCCAGTGAAGCCGAAGCGCGCGCGCCCCACTGGCGTTTCAAGCTGGACCATGATCAGCCGATCGTCTGGACCGACCTCATTCGCGGCGAACAGCGTTTTGACCCGAAACTCCTGTCCGATCCGGTGATCCGCCGTGCCGATGGGTCTTGGCTCTATATGCTGCCGTCGGTGATCGACGATATCGACATGGGAGTCACCCATGTCCTGCGCGGCGAGGACCATGTGTCCAACACCGCGACCCAGATTCAGATGTTTGCAGCGCTAGGCGCGCCGCTACCGCATTTCGCGCATGAAGCGTTGCTGACCGGCAGCGAAGGTAAACTGTCGAAGCGCCTTGGCTCGCTGGGCGTCGCCCATTTTCGCGAGATGGGCCTGGAGCCCATCGCGATCGCGGCGTTGCTGGCTCGGCTCGGTTCCTCTCAGCCGATCGAGCCCTTTGCCGACATGCAACCGCTGATCGAAAGTTTCGACTTCGCGCATTTCGGCCGCGCGCCGGCGCGCTTCGACGAGGGCGAACTGGCGGCCCTCAACCAGAAAATCGTGCATCAGTTTTCCTATGCGGCAGTGGCCGATCGCCTTCCGGACGGCATGGATGCGGCGGCGTGGGACGCGATCCGGCCCAATCTCGAAACGGTGGCGGGGGCGGCCGACTGGTGGCGGATCGTCACCGGACCGATTGACGCCCCCGAAGTGGAAGAGGGCGATCGAGATTTCCTGGCCACGGCCCATCGCATCCTGACCGATGCGCCCTTTGACGCGGACATCTGGCGGACGCTGACCGGTGCGCTCAAAGACGAAACCGGCCGCAAGGGCAAGACGCTCTTCCTGCCGCTGCGCCGCGCCCTCACGGGCCTCGACCATGGCCCGGACATGGCGCAATTTTTGCCGCTGATCGGCAGGGATCAGGCATTGGCGCGACTGGCCGGGTAATGATGGAGTAGCTTACGGCTCTCGCCGATGACGCCGCCTCAGCCGCGCGTCGTTTCCAGTGCCCTGGCGACGGCCAATATGCCTTCGGGCGAGGCCGCGAAGCCCATATGGGTGCAATCGACCTCAATTGCGGCGTCCCGTTCCCCTGCGCGTCCCCTGGCGCATTCAGGCAGGATCACTCCATCGCGACGGGACCATAAAGCGACCGTGGGGACAGGCGGCTTGTCTTCACGCTTACAGGGGAAAGGCGGGCGATCGACAGGGAAGCCCGACACCAGCTGATAGAGTCGCCAGGCATGATTGGCGCGCGGATCCCCTGAAAAAGGCGTACCCATCGTCACCACGCCGCCGACCTTTTCCGTCGCGAACTTGGCATATTCCCGCGCGTAAAGACCGCCCAGACTCCAGCCCACCAGCGTCACCGGCGCACCGGTTTCCTCGCGGATCGCATCAACGCGGCGGTCGATCTGCTCCAGGCTGTCAGGGCGCGGCCCCATATTGCGGCCCATGCCCCAGTCATGCGCCTGATAGCCGCCAGCGGTCAAAATATCGCGCAGCCATCCCATGCGCCGTTCCGAAGCCATCAGGCCGGGGATCAGCAGCACATGCCGCCCGTCGCCCCTGATCCGACCCGCCAGCGCAGCAGCCTGCGCCTGCGTTCGTTTGAGGTCGAACGGCAGCGACAAATTGCCGAGCAGATGGTTGAGCGATGGCAATTCGGCCGGACGCGGTCCGTCCGCCAGACGGTCCTTCCAGAAATTGCTGACAGCATAAACGTAAGGCGGCACAGAGATAACATTCCAGAAAAGGGCGACTGCCCGAAACATGACATTATCGTGACAAACGCCGCTGCCGTCCATCAGTTTCATCGCTTGCGACCAACGGTTTGCCTCAGCCTTGGGCGAGCCCACAGGGGGCAGGGTTCCTTCGGGCAACGCTCCAGGCCATCGCCGCGCCGCCCGCTGAGGCGAAAGGACCAAGAAACAGCGCCAACTCCATCATAACACCGGTCGCCGTCCAGCGACGAAATATAAGCAACCGGGTGAGGCGAGGATTTGCAGCTTTGCGAGTAATTCGGGCCGGTGATCGATGATCAGGAGCACGCATCCTGGGGACAAGGGTCCGCTTGGTCCAGGGAAGGGCGTCATTATCGTCACGCTTCACAACGCTGCCACCAACAGTTTGAAAGCCTCCATCCAGCGCATCCCCCGCTCGCCCTTTCCGCCATGGTCTTGTCCGCGCCCATGCCTTAGAAAGCGAGGCCATGTCCGATGAATATGCATTCCTGAAAATGTTACGAAGTCGTATCGTTCATGACGGCGCGCGCGGTTTATTCGATGACGTGGCTGTGTTGCCCGTGGGCGACTCGCGCCTTGTCCTCACCAGCGACACGATCGTGGAGGGCGTGCATTATCTACCCGCCGATCCGCCCGCCGATATCGGCTGGAAACTGGCGGCGGTCAATCTGTCGGACCTCGCGGCCAAGGGCGCGCGGCCGGTGGGCTGTATGCTCAATTATGCGCTGTCGGGCGATGCGGCATGGGACGCAGCCTTTCTGGATGGGCTGCACGATGCGCTGGACCGCCACGCCATGCCGCTGCTGGGGGGTGATACGGTCAGGATGCCGGCGGGATCGGCGCGCAGTTACAGCCTTACGGCCATGGGTGAAGCGACAGGTGCCACGCCCAGTCGCTCCGGCGCGCAGGCTGGTGATCGTCTTTTCGTAACAGGGCCGGTCGGCGATGCGGGCATTGGCCTTGAATTGGCCCGCTCTGATCCAACCGCGTCCGGACCGCTGGTCGACGCCTATCGCCGGCCCCGCCCGCGTCTGGCCGAAGGGACATTGCTCGCCCCGTTTGCAACCGCGATGATGGACCTGTCGGACGGTCTGCTGATCGACGCGGCGCGTATGGCGCAGGCCAGCGATGTCGCCATTACCATCGATCATGTCCCGCTGTCGCTGGCGCTCGAAAAAGCGCGCGGGGCGAGCACTGCCGTCCAGATTGCGGCCGCACGAGCGGGCGATGACTATGAACTGCTCTTCGCCCTGCCGCGTGGCGCTACGCCTCCTGTGCGCGCCATTCCCATCGGCTATGTGTCGGCCGGCGCAGGCCTGACGCTGATGATCGACGGCGCGGCGGTGCCTCTGCCTGGACGGCTAGGATGGGAACATTGACCTAACTCAGGTCAATGGTCCGTTTGAAGCTGCCGACGCGGTCATCTGCGCCGGCGTGGGGTCGCGCTTTTCCGGGCTATCCTTGTGTTGCTGCCACTCTTTGGCGCAGGCTTTGCGCTATTTACCAAGCATCAGGTCGATATGGCGACCGGTGAGACGAGCGTGCGGGAAGACCCGATTGCGCCTGAACCCTGATACGGCAGTTTCGCCTGCGCCCTTCTTCCCGTCCATCTTGACGCGCGCCATCGCGCCTGTAGCTTGATCGCCGCCTATTCCTCAGCCCGTTGGAAGGCACGTGCCATGCGTGACGCCCGATGCTGATTGACGCGGAGCCCGACGCCGAACCCGTTTCGTCCGGCCGCCCGCCCTTGCGCCCTTCGTTCGCCCGTCATTCCCTGCGGAGCGGCCGATGACAGCAACAACAGGGGGAGAGGATCAAGCATGGAGATAGTCTTTATCGCCATAGGATGCGGCCTGTTGGCCGTGCTCTACGGCCTTTTCACCGCGCGGCAGGTGCTGGCCGCGTCACCGGGAGACGCCACGATGCAGGCGATCGCCGGCGCGATACAGGAAGGAGCGAAGGCCTATCTGGGGCGGCAATATAGCACCATTGCTGTTGTCGGCATCGTTGTCGCGGTGCTGGTCGCGCTGTTTCTTGGGCTGACGTCCGCCATCGGATTTCTGATCGGCGCGATCCTGTCTGGCGCGGCCGGTTTCATCGGCATGACCATTTCGGTGCGCGCCAATGTCCGCACCGCCGAAGCGGCGCGTACGTCCTTGCAGAGCGGCCTGACCGTCGCCTTTCGCGCGGGTGCGATCACCGGCATGCTGGTGGCGGGCCTGGCGCTGCTGGCGATCAGCGGCTTTTTCTGGTTCCTGACCGGGCCGGCGGGCCATGCGCCCGACGACCGGTTGGTCATTGATTCGCTGGTCGCGCTGGCCTTTGGCGCGTCGCTCATTTCCATCTTCGCGCGGTTGGGCGGCGGCATCTTCACCAAGGCGGCCGATGTCGGCGCGGACCTGGTGGGCAAGGTGGAAGCGGGCATTCCCGAGGATGATCCACGCAACCCCGCCGTCATCGCGGACAATGTCGGCGACAATGTGGGCGATTGCGCCGGCATGGCGGCCGACCTGTTCGAAACCTATGTCGTCACCGTTGGCGCGACCATGGTCCTGACCGCGCTGCTGGTGACGGGCGTGGACAATGGCTTCCTCATGAAGCTGATGGGCCTGCCGCTCATCGTCGGGGGGCTGTGCATCATCACGTCGATCATTGGCACCTATATGGTGCGGCTGGGACGGTCCCAGTCGATCATGGGCGCGCTCTACAAGGGCTTCTGGACCACCGCCATCCTATCGATTCCGGCTATTTACCTGGCGACCAACTGGGTGCTGGGCGATATGACTACGGTGTTCGGCGCCGATCTGGATGGCGTGGGCGGTTATAGCGGCATGGCGCTGTTCTGGTCGATGATGGTCGGGCTGGGCGTCACCGCGCTGATCGTGTGGATCACCGAATATTATACCGGCACCAATTACCGCCCGGTCCGATCCATCGCCAGGGCGTCGGAAACCGGCCACGGCACCAATGTCATTCAGGGGCTGGCGGTCAGCCTGGAGGCGACCGCGCTGCCGACCCTGGTGATCGTCGTCGGCATCATCCTGGCCTATCAGGCGGCGGGCCTCATCGGCATTGCCTTTGCCGCGACCGCGATGCTGGCGCTGGCGGGTATGGTGGTGGCGCTCGACGCCTATGGCCCTGTCACCGACAATGCCGGTGGCATCGCCGAAATGAGCCATATGGACGAAACGGTGCGGGTGAGGACCGACGCGCTGGACGCAGTCGGCAACACGACCAAGGCGGTGACGAAGGGCTATGCGATCGGGTCCGCCGGGCTTGCCGCGCTGGTGCTGTTCGGCGCCTATACCGAAGATCTGAAATTTTATAATTCAGCGCTGGGCCTGACCGCGCCGGTCGATTTCAGCCTGTCCAATCCCTATGTGATCGTCGGGCTGCTGCTGGGCGCATTGATGCCCTATCTGTTTGGCGCGATGGGGATGACCGCCGTCGGCCGCGCGGCGGGCCATGTGGTGAAGGATGTGCGCCACCAGTTCGCCACCGACCATGGCATATTGCGTGGCGAATCGCGGCCCAACTATGCGCGCACCGTGGACTTGGTCACACGCGCCGCCATCCGCGAGATGATCGTGCCGTCTCTGCTGCCGGTGCTGGCCCCGATCGTCGTCTATTTCGCGATCGCGGCGGTGGCGGGCATTGCCAATGGCTTTGCCGCGCTGGGCGCGCTGTTGCTCGGGGTGATCGTGTCAGGGCTGTTTGTCGCCTTGTCGATGACGTCGGGTGGCGGCGCATGGGACAATGCCAAGAAATATATCGAGGATGGCAATCATGGCGGCAAAGGCAGCTTCGCTCATCTGGCCGCAGTGACCGGCGACACGGTGGGCGATCCCTACAAGGACACCGCTGGCCCGGCGGTCAACCCTATGATCAAGATTACCAACATCGTCGCGCTGCTGCTGCTCGCGGCGCTGGCGCATGGGGGATGATCGGATAGGCTGACTGGCAATCGCCGGTATTTGCTGAATGTGCCGGCCCCTTGCACTGACGGGGCCGGCACGTTTTTATGGCAGGACGCGCACCCTTGCTGCATCTGCGCAGCGGCTTGCTTGCCCCCCTTTCCGGGCGCGCCTATAGCCCGCGCCATGACTGCCGAACCCTTCCGGTCCCAGCTTGCCGCGCTGGAACAGCGCGGGCGCCTGCGCCGGCTTTCACCCCGCGCCGGGCGCGATTTTGCGTCCAACGATTATCTTGGCCTGGCTGGCGATCCGATGATCGCGCAGGCCGTGGCCGATGCGGTCGCGCGCGGCGTGCCGCTGGGGTCGGGCGGATCGCGTCTGCTGCGCGGCAATGCGCCCGAACATGAAGGGCTGGAGGCGAAGGCGGCTGACTTTTTCCGTACCCAGGCTTCCTTGTTCCTGGCCAATGGCTATGTGGCCAATCTGACGCTCCTGTCCGCCCTGCCGCAGCGCGGCGACCTGATCGTGGCGGACGAACTGGTGCATGCCAGCGTCCATGACGGCATCCGCATGAGCAAGGCGAGCGCGGTGTTCGCGCGCCATAATGATGTGCAGAGCTTTGCCGACCTGATCGCCGCCTTCCGCGCAGAAGGGGGCAAGGGCCGGGTGTGGATCGCGGTGGAAACGCTTTATTCGATGGACGGCGACATGGCGCCGCTGGCCGACTTGGCCAAGCTCGCCGCCCGGCATGAGGCGATGCTGCTACTGGATGAAGCGCATGGCACCGGCGTGTTCGGCCCATCGGGCCGGGGGCTGTCGGCGGGGCTGGACGGGCTGCACAATGTGGTGACGCTCCACACTTGCGGCAAGGCGATGGGGGCGGAGGGCGCACTGATCTGTGGCCCGCGCATCCTGATCGACTATTTGGTCAATCGCGCCCGGCCCTTCATTTATTCGACCGCGCCTTCGCCACTGATGGCGGTCGCCGCCGCCGCCGCGCTTGACCGGATCGAGGCAGCGGACAATCGCCGCGACCGGCTTTCCACGCTGCGCCAGGATGCCGCCGAAGCGATTTGCGCGCCGCTCGGCCTGCCGCGCCCCCGCAGCCAGATCATCCCGGTCATTCTTGAAGATGACGCCCGCACCATGGCGACGGCCGCCGCCTTGCAGGAAGCCGGATTCGACGTCCGCGGCATTCGCCCGCCCACGGTGCCGGCGGGCACCAGCCGATTGCGCATTTCGCTTAGCCTCAATGTCGGTCGCAACGATGTGCTGGCGCTGGGGGATGTATTGCGGGGCCAGATGCGATGACCGTTTTTGTCGTCACGGGAACGGATACCGGCATCGGCAAGACGGTGTTCGCCGCTGGGCTGGCCGGCGCGCTGGGCGCCTGTTACTGGAAGCCGATCCAGGCCGGCGTCGATCCGGAAGGGGACAAGGAAACAGTCGCCGCCCTGTCCGGCCTGCCTGCCGAGCGCATCTTGCCCGAAGCCTATCGCCTCGCCACGCCCGCCTCCCCACATTTGGCCGCACGGATCGACGGGGTCGACATCCGGCTCGACCGGCTGGCACTGCCGCGCGTCGATGGGCCACTGGTGGTCGAGGGGGCAGGCGGGCTGATGGTGCCGATCAGCGAGACGATGCTGATGATCGACCTGTTTGCCCATTGGGGCCAACCGGTCATCCTGTGCGCGCGCACCGCGCTTGGCGCCATCAACCACAGTCTGCTCAGCATCGAGGCGTTGCGCGCCCGCGACGTGCCGATCGCAGGCATTGCCTTCATTGGCGACGAACATGCCGAAAATGAGCGGATCATTCCCGCGCTGGCCAAGGTGCCGGCGCTGGGCCGATTGCCGATGCTGGCCGAAATGACCCCGGACGCGCTGGCGCACGCCTTTGCTCGGCACATCAACCTGCCATAATTTTCGACCAACGACATGGACAAGCCTGTTGCACGGGCGTTCAAGTCCCGCTCATGCCGGGTGTGCCACAGGCGCGCCCAGTCTATGCCAAGCAAGGGACGCTTTGATGACCAAATTCATTCTGGGGGCCGCCGTCAGCGCGCTCGCCCTGGCCGCGACTGCGGCCCATGCCGATCAGCCCGCGACTGCGGCCCATGCCGATCAACCCGCGACGCCGGCCACGGCATCGTCCACCACCGCGAAGCCGACTTATGGCAGCTATGGCTTTGACGAAAGCGGCATGGATATGTCCGTGAAGCCGGGCGACGATTTCTATGATTATGCCAATGGCACCTGGGCGAAGAACACGCCGATACCGGCTGACAAGTCCAATTATGGCGCCTTCAATATTCTGGATGACCTGTCGCGCGAGCGGACCAAGGGCATATTGGAAAGCGCGCAGACCGATCCCAACAGCAAGATCGGCAACGCCTATGCCGCCTATATGGACAAGGCCGCGGTCGAGGCGAAGGGCATGGCGCCGATCAAGCCCTGGCTTGCCGAAATCTCGGCGGTGAAGGATCGCGCAGCCTATGCCAAGGTCGCGGCGAAAGCAGCGCGCGCCGGCATTCGCGGCCCGTTCCGCTTCTATGTCGGGCAGGATGACAAGGACCCCGAAACCTATATCCTCTCGATGATGCAGGGGGGGCTGGGCCTGCCCGATCGCGACTATTATCTCGACCAGAGTGAGAAGATGGCCGCGATCCGCACCGCCTATGTCGCGCATCTGGAAAAGATGCTGACCCTGGCCGGCCAGAGCGACGCCAAGGCGCGCGCCGCCGCGCTCAT
This sequence comes from Sphingomonas sp. SKA58, assembly GCF_000153545.1. Classification (NCBI taxonomy): domain Bacteria; kingdom Pseudomonadati; phylum Pseudomonadota; class Alphaproteobacteria; order Sphingomonadales; family Sphingomonadaceae; genus Sphingomonas; species Sphingomonas sp. SKA58. The sequence goes on along the minus strand of NZ_CH959307.1, from coordinate 989,114 downwards.
GGCGTTCGAGACGGAAATCGCCAAGGTCCATTGGACCCAGATCGACAGTCGCGACGCCGACAAGACCTATAACAAGATGACGCTGGCGCAACTGGAGCAGGCGGCGCCCGGCTTCGATTTCGCGAGCTATTATGCGGCGAACAATCTTGAGCCCGCGAGCCTGCTGGTCGCGCAGCCCAGCGCCATCACCGGCGAAGCGGCACTGATCGCCAAGGCACCGATGCAGGTGCTCAAGGACGGGCTGCTTCTGTCCAGCCTGCATGCCTATGCTGATTATCTGCCGGACACCGTCGCTGACGCGGACTTTGCCTTCTATGGCACCACCCTGTCGGGCACGCCCGAGCGCGAGGAACGCTGGAAGCGCGGCGTCACCTTCCTCAAGGAATCACTGGGCGAGGAAGTCGGCAAAATCTACGTCGCCAAATATTTTCCGCCCGAAACCAAGGCGGCGATGGACGACCTCGTCAAGAACATACTTGCCGCCATGGGCCGCCGCATCGACGCGCTGCCCTGGATGAGCGACACGGCCAAGGCGCGTGCGCACAAGAAGCTGGCCGCCTTCACGCCCAAGATCGGCTATCCCGACAAATGGCGCGATTATACCGGGCTTGAGATCAAGCGCGACGACCTGCTGGGCAATGCGATGCGGTCCAACGCGTTCGAGTTCGACTATAATATCGGCAAGCTCGGCAAGCCCATCTATCGCTGGGAATGGGGCATGACGCCGATGGAGATCAATGCCTATGCCAATTTCGGCATGGTGGAGATCGTCTTCCCGGCTGCCATCCTGCAACCGCCCTTCTTTGATCCCAAGGCGGACCCGGCTGTCAATTATGGTGGCATTGGCGCGGTCATCGGCCATGAGCTCAGCCATCATTTCGATGATCAGGGCGCGAAATATGATGAAACTGGCAAGCTCAACCAGTGGTGGACCGATCAGGATGTCGCCAATTTCAAGGCGCTGACCGACAAGCTGGTCAAACAATATGACGCCTATGAACCGTTCCCAGGCGCGCATGTGAAGGGCGCGTTCACGCTCGGCGAGAATATTGGCGATCTGGGCGGCCTGGCGGTCGCGCTTGACGCCTATCATGCCTCGCTGGGTGGCAAAAAGGCGCCTGTGATCGACGGCATGACCGGCGATCAGCGCTTCTTCCTTGGCTGGGCACAGGTATGGCGGCGCAATTATCGTGAAGCCAATCTGCGCCAGCGGCTGGTGACCGATCCGCACGCGCCGTCGCAATATCGCACTGACATCGTGCGCAATTTCGACGCCTGGTATGACGCGTTCAAGCCGGCACCTAATGGGAAAATCTATCTGTCGCCCGAAAATCGGGTGAAGATCTGGTGAGAATAGAGACGGCCGGCGGAGAAATTCGCCGGCCTACTCAATTATTGATCGCCGACAGCCCGTGATTAAAAACGGGTCGGGCGAATGGAACCGGCCAGTCGTCTATCAGATGGCTCGATTCATCCAATAAGGTCTTCCCACTTCTGCACGGGCTGCCCATTTTGTTTGGGTAACACGACGCAGGAGATCGAAGATGAAGGGTCTGATTGAATCCCGTTTGACTAAGGTTGGCCTTGTTTCGGCTGCCTTCCTGGCCACCACCCCGCTCTATGCGCAGATGAGTCCGGCCGCCCCCGCAGAGCCGGCAGCGCCAGCGGCGACCCCTGCACCGGCTGCAGGGGCCAGCAACTTCACGGATGCCGAGATCAAGCAATTTGCTGCGGCGGCTGTCGAAGTCACGAAAATTCAGCAGGACAGCACAATTTCGGCGGCGGACAAGCAGCCTAAAATGTTGGCTGTGGTGCAGTCGTCCGGTCTTCCGCCCGAAAAATTCAACCAGATCGGGCAGGCCGCAGCAGCCGATCCGGCGCTTCAACAACGTATCCAGGCGTCGGCTCCTGCCGCGCCCGCTGCCCCGGCAAGTCCCGGCGCCGCTCCGATGCAGCCCGCTGATCCGGCCCAGCCACCTCAGTAAACTATCGACGACCTACCTTAAGATTGGGCGGTTTCCGGAAGGAAGCCGCCCTTTCGTGTATCTAAAGCAAAAAATTGGTTCCCTTCCCGAACGAAAATATCGGGGGTGACGACGGCGATCCACTCTGACTATGCTCCGCCTCATGCATGACCAGGCCCTATCCATTGCGTTGATCGGAATTTTCGGCATCGGCGCGCAATGGATTGCCTGGCGCACTGGTTGGCCCGCCATCGCGCTGATGCTGGCGGCCGGTGTCATCAGCGGGCCGGTGCTGCATCTTATCAATCCCGAACATGTGTTTGGCGAACTGCTGGAACCGATGGTGTCGGTGGCCGTCGCGTTGATCCTGTTCGAAGGGGGATTGAGCCTCAATTTCCGCGAATTGCGCAAAACCGATGGCGCGGTTACGCGGCTGGTACTGTTGGGCGCGCCGATCGGATGGATATTGGGCGCGGTCGCCTGTTTTTATGTCGCGGGTCTGGTCTGGCCGGTCGCGATATTGTTTGCCGGCATTTTGGTGGTGACAGGGCCGACGGTCGTCCTGCCACTGCTGCGCCAGTCCAACGTCGCGGCGCGACCGCGCGCAATCCTGAAATGGGAAGCGATCGTCAACGATCCGGTCGGCGCGCTACTCGGCGTCGTGACCTATGAATATCTGCGGCGCGCAGGTGAAGGAGGCTCGCTCGCCTCGGTGATCTTTGCGCTCGTCGCGGCGGCGGTGGTTGCGGGCCTGATCGGCTGGCTGGCGGCGAAGGCTTTGGGATGGGCATTCCCGCGTGGCCATGTGCCTGAATATCTAAAGGCGCCTGTTCTGCTGGTCGCGGTAATTGGCGTGTTTGTCCTGTCCAACGCAATCCAGCAGGAAACCGGACTGCTGGCAGTTACGGTGATGGGCGTGGCGCTGGCCAATATGCGGCTCGATTCGCTGCGCGATATTCAGCCGTTCAAAGAAAATGTCACTGTCCTGCTCATATCGGGCGTGTTCGTCATCCTGTCCGCCTCCCTGGATTTCGAGGCGCTGCGCCAGTTCGAATGGCGTTTTCTGGCCTTCTTGTTGGTGCTGATGTTCCTGGTGCGACCTGCGACGGTGCTGATCAGCCTGGCCTTTACCAAGGTGCCCTGGAACGAGCGGTTGCTGGTGGCGTGGATCGCGCCGCGCGGTATCGTGGCGGTTGCCATTTCCGGCCTGTTCGCGCTGCGGCTGGACCGGTTGGGCTATAGTGACGGGTCGATCCTGGTGACCCTGTCCTTTGCGGTGGTGGTAGCGACGATCCTGTTCCACGGCTTTTCGATCCGCCCGGTGGCGCGATTGCTCAAGGTGACGGGCGGGGCCGAGCGCGGCCTGCTGATCGTCGGCGCAACACCGTTCAGCTTGGAATTGGCGACGCAGTTGCGGCAGCTGGAGGTGCCGGTGACGATCGCGGACAATAGCTGGCAGCGTCTGTCCCCCGCGCGTCATGCCGGCATTCCGACCTATCATGGCGAGATATTGTCGGAGGCGACCGACGAGCGCCTGGACCTCGCCCAGTTCCAGGTGCTGGCCGCGACGACTGACAATGAAGCCTATAACGCGCTTGTCTGTACCGAGTTTGCGCCTGAGATCGGCCGGGACAATGTGTATCAACTGGGCGACGCCAGCAATGACGAGGACCCGCGCGCCTTGCCCGAATCGCTGCGCGGCCGTGCGCTGTTTTCCGCCGGGCATGGCGTGGAGGACATCATCCAGCGCGAGGAGCAGGGCTGGACCTTCCGCAAGACGCGCATCAGCGAGCAGTTCGATTTCGATGCGGCGAAAGCGTCCTTGTCCGAAGGCGGTGACATGCTGCTGCTGCTGCGGAAAAGCGGCGCGCTGCGCTTCTTCACCCATGCGTCACGGCCGACGCCGCAACCGGGCGACACCATTCTGACCTATGTGCCGCCGTCCAAGCCGAAGCCGAAAGGAGAGGATGAATGACGAAACTGGCTCCAGCCCTCCTGCTGCTGGGCGCATTATGTGCCTGTCAGCCGCCCGAGGCGAATGATCCAGCCAATGGGACCAATGTTGCGGTCGACGATGCCGACAATGCGGTTTCGGTGATGGCGGGTGCCAATGAAAGCGCCAATGCCGCAGAACCGCAGCGATCCATCCTGCGTCCCGAAGTGGCCGAGCCCGAAGAGCCGCCCAAGATCGAGCCGGCGCAGGCTGTGATCGGCTTTGGCGAAACGCCGATGAAGTTGGATGACGCGGCCCGGCAGGCGCTTGACGCGCTGATCGCCACACCGGCGATGAAGGCGGGCGGCCCCATAACCTTGCGTGGTCATAGCGATTCGCGCGGGGCCGATGGCGACAACAAGGTCGCCTCAGCCAAGCGGGCGGAACTGGTGCGCGACTATCTGGTCGAAAAGGGCGTGGCCAAGGACCGCATCACCCTCATCGCCATTGGCGAAGGCCGGCCGGTTGCGCCCAATGTTCGGGAGGACGGCAGCGACGATCCTGAAGGTCAGGCGAAGAACCGCCGCGTGGACGTGACGGTCGCCCTGCCAACGGTGATGGTCCCGCCGCCGGTCGCGCCCAACGCCGCCGACCCTGCGGCCAAAGCTGCGCCCAAGTCGCAATAGTCTTTATCAGGACCTTGGATTAAGGGGCGTCCATGACCTCTCCTGTCTGGCACCCCTTTTTCCAGCATGGCCTCAACGAAGCCATCCCCCATGTAGTTCGCGCCGAAGGGGCGCTGCTGCATCTGGCGGATGGTTCGACTTTGATCGACGCCATTTCCAGCTGGTGGGTGACGACGCACGGTCATTGCCATCCCCGCATCGCCGCAGCCATCGCGCAGCAGGCCGGAACGCTCGATCAACTGATCTTTGCCGGCTATACTCACGAACCGGCTGAAGAGGTCGCGCGGGGCCTGATCGCGCTGGCGCCCCGTGCGGATAACCAGCCGAAACTGGCGCACGTCTTCTATTCCGACAGCGGCTCCACGGCGGTCGAAGTCGCGCTCAAGATGGCGCTTGGCTATTGGCATAATCTGGCACTGGATGGCCTGGCGCAGCCGCGCAGCCGCATCCTCGTACTGGAACATAGCTATCATGGCGACACCATCGGCGCGATGTCGGTGGGGGAGCGGGGCGTCTACAATGCTGCCTGGACGCCGCTGCTGTTTGATGTCGACACCATCCCCTTTCCCGCTCCAGGACGGGAACAGGCGTGCCTAGATGCGCTGGAGGCGGCCTGCGCCCGGCATCCCGCGGGCTTTGTCATTGAGCCGTTGATCCTAGGGGCAGGCGGCATGTTCGTTTATTCCGCCGACGTCTTGCGAGAGATGGCGGCCATTTGTCGTCGCCACGGTGTCCTGTTCATCGCTGACGAGGTAATGACGGGGTGGGGGCGGACCGGGACGATCTTCGCCTGCGAGCAGGCCGGGGTCGTTCCGGACATCATGGCGGTGGCGAAGGGAATCACGGGCGGGGCCATTCCGCTGGCGGCGACGCTGGCTACCGCACCGATTTTCGAGGCGCACCGATCGACCGATCGCGCGCGGCTGTTCTACCATTCGTCGAGCTACACCGCCAACCCGATCGCCTGCGCCGCAGCGGTCGCCAATCTGGCGATCTGGCGCGAGGAGGATGTGCTGGGGCGGATCAAGCAGTTAGCGCAAACCATGGCCGATCGACTCGCGACCCTTGCGTGCAGTCCCGCCTTCGCCAATCCGCGTCAGGCGGGCACGATCGTCGCGATCGACCTAGTAACGCCGGATGCGGGATATCTGTCGGATCTGGCGCCCCGCCTGCGTGCTTTCTTTCAGGACCGCGGCCTCTTGCTTCGGCCGCTGGGCAACACCATTTACCTGATGCCGCCATATTGTCTCGATGCTCAACAGCTCGATAGGATTTTCGCGGCCCTGCATGCGGCCGGCGAAAAATTCGGTTTGCACGCCTGACTTTCATTTTGCACCGTTTAACGCTATGGCGGCGCGATTTTTCGCATATCCGGGATATTATGGCCAAAGAAGAACTGCTTGAAATGCGCGGACAGGTTGTGGAGCTTCTCCCCAACGCCATGTTCCGCGTGCGGCTGGAAAATGATCACGAAATTCTCGGTCACACGGCCGGCAAGATGCGCAAGAACCGCATCCGCGTGCTCGTGGGTGACGAAGTGCTCGTCGAACTCACACCCTACGACCTGACCAAGGGTCGGATCACCTACCGCTTCAAATAAGCCGCAGACACGATGCGGCTCATCCTTGCTTCGGCTTCCCCCAGACGGCGTGACCTTCTGGGGCAAATCGGCGTTGTCCCTGATGCGGTGGACCCTGCCGATATTGACGAAACCCCTCATAAGGCGGAATTGCCCGCGGTCTATGCTGCGCGCGTGGCGGCCGAAAAAGGCGCTTTGGTCGCCGGTCGCCATGCTGGCGCGCTTGTCTTGTCGGGCGACACGGTCGTGGCGGCGGGGCGACGCATCCTGCCCAAGGCCGAGGCGAAAGATGAGGCGCGCGCATGCCTCAGCCTGCTTTCGGGGCGGCGGCATCGCGTGTTCAGCGCCATAACGCTGATCGATGGCAAGGGCGTGGCGCGCCATCGCCTGTCGATCAATATCGTGACGTTCAAGCCCTTGGACCGCTCCGAGATCGATGCGTATATCGCCAGTGATGAATGGCGGGGCAAGGCGGGCGGCTATGCGATCCAGGGGCGGGCCGCTGGACTGATCCGCGCGATCCAGGGTAGCCATAGCGCAATCATGGGCTTGCCGCTTTATGAAACCCGCGCGCTGCTGAAAGCCGCGGGCTATTCTCTCGACTAGGACAGACAATGGCCGAATGGCTTTATGAAGAAGGAATTGGCGAAGCGCGGGCCGGGCTGATCGAGCATGGTCGGCTGGTCGAGGCGCTGGTCGAGCGGGAGACCGAGGCGGCGCGCGCGGGGGCGGTGGTGCAGGGGCGGCTGATCGCCACGCTAATTCCGAAGAAGCGCGGAGTCGTGCGGCTGCTGTCGGGTGAGGAAGCGCTGCTGGAGCCGATTCCGCCGCGTCTGGCCGAAGGCGCCACTGTGCTGGTCGAAATCCTGCGCGAGGCGATTGCCGAGGAGGGGCGGCCCAAACGCGCCAAGGCCCGCGTTGCGCCGCCCGGCGTCAAACCGCACCCCGGCCCCAGCCTGCTCCAGCGCATTCGCGCGACCGGCGTCCCCGTCGTGCCATGCCCGGCGCATGAAGAGGACCGTCTGGAAGCGCATGGCTGGAGCGAATTGATGGAGGAGGCCATGAGCGGGGAGGTGGGCACCGAAGCGGCTGCCCTGCGCCTCTATCTGACGCCCGCCATGCTTTTGATCGATGTTGATGGGTCCTTGCCCCCAGCGCAGCTCGGCCCCAAGGGCGCCAAACTGGCAGCGCAGACCATTCGCCGCATGGGATTGAGCGGATCGATCGGCATTGATCTGCCGACGATGAACAACAAGGACGAGCGGATGATCGCCGCCGCCCAGATCGACAAATATCTTCCTCTCCCGTTCGAGCGGACGGCGGTGAATGGCTTTGGCTTCCTGCAGATCATCCGCCGTCGGGAGCGAGCGAACCTGATGGAATTGCTGCTGGACAACGTCGTATTGACGGCCGCGCTTGCCTTGCTGCGGCGGGCCGAGCGACACGGGACGGGCGGTGCGGCGACGCTGATCGCTGCGCCCGCCGTTATCGACCTGCTGCGCCAGCGCCCCGACTGGATCGATCTGCTCGCGCGGCGGCGCGGCGGAGAGGTGGGCTTGCGCGCTGATCCGGCCCTGACCATATCCGGTGGCCATGTCGCCTAAACCCGCCACTTGCCCCGTCTGCGCTGCGCCTTCTCGGCCAGAAAGCCGTCCCTTTTGCAGTGCCGCCTGCCGGGATCGGGATCTGTTGCAATGGCTGGGCGAAGGCTATCGCGTCGCTGGTCCTCCTGCCAACGATATGCAGCAAAAAAACCGCGAGGAAGGGCTGGACAGCCCCTTCGATTGACGCCTATAGGCACGCCTCCAATCGGCGGACGCTTCGCCGAAACCCCGTGCCCGGGTAGCTCAGTTGGTAGAGCATGCGACTGAAAATCGCAGTGTCGGCGGTTCGACTCCGTCCCCGGGCACCATTTGTTCTTTTTTCCTTATCCAGCAGCATCCAGAGCCGTCCAGAAAATGGCGGAAAACGTGGGTTTTTGACTAACCCATCGTCCCCCTACGTCCCCGGGGGTGCACTGGCAGCCACCCCTCGGTGATGGTATTTTGATGGTATTCCGAAAAATACCATCATGGAGATACCATCATGGCGCTCACCGTCACGGCAATAAACGCTGCAAAATCAAGGGATAAGCCCTATAAATTGGCCGATGGCTTGGGGCTATATCTCCTGGTTGCACCAACTGGTGGCCGCCTCTGGCGGATGAACTATCGGTTTCTCGGCCAGCAGAAGACGCTTTCCCTTGGCAGCTATCCGGAAGTGTCTCTCGCGAAGGCTCGCGAGAAGAGAACAGCGGCGCGGGAAGCGCTGGCAGATGGACAAGACCCGATTGAAGTTCGGAAGGCCAAGGTTCGTGAGGCGAAGGCCAAATCGGAAGAGACCTTCAAGGCGATAGCCGATGAATGGCTTGCCCGCCTTGAGATCGAGGGGCGTGCGCCCAAGACGCTCCAGAAGATGCGCTGGCTGCTCGACCTCGCCTATCCGCTCATTGGCAACCGGCCCATCGCAGATCTCACTGCACCCGAATTGCTGGAAGTCCTCCGGACGGTTGAGGTGCGCGGGCGGTATGAGACGGCCAACCGCCTCCGCAGCACCTTCGGCACGATCTTTCGCTACGCGATCGTGACCGGGCGCGCACAACGGGATGTGGCCGTCGACCTTCGCGGCGCGTTGATAACGCCGAAGCCGCAACACCGGGCGGCGATCCTGGAGCCCAAGGCGCTTGGTAGTCTCCTTCGCGCAGTCGATGCCCATGACGGCCAGCCCACCGTGCGAACCGCGCTGAAGATGCTGCCGCATATGTTTCCTCGACCCGGCGAACTCCGGATGGCCGAATGGAAGGAATTCGATTTCGAGGCGGCCGTCTGGACCATACCGGCGGCGAAGACGAAGATGCGTCGCCCCCATAAGGTGCCGCTCACACAGCAGACCCTGGAGATGCTGGCCGAGTTGGAACCGATTACCGGCGGCGGCAAATATCTCTTCCCCAGCGTTCGTTCCGCTGATCGACCGATTACCGACAATACTCTCAATGCCGCGCTGCGACGGCTCGGGTTCGGGAAAGACGAGGTGACGGCTCATGGGTTCCGGGCCACCGCCAGCACGCTTCTGAACGAAATGGGCAAGTGGCATCCGGACGCCATCGAGCGCCAGTTGGCCCATGTGGAATCCAATGATGTTCGGCGAGCCTATGCGCGCGGCACTCACTGGGATGAGCGCGTCAGGATGATGCGGCACTGGTCGAACTACCTTGATGGCTTGCAGGCCGGCGGGAAGGTCCTGAAGGCAAATTTTAGGCGAGAGTAGATTGCTGGCTCCATGTCCGATTGATCGGATATCCCTTACCTTGCAAAATTAACCTTTAAGGTGTATATCGGCGATGGCGATCAAGCGCAGGCCGCATCATGATCTTGAGGCGGTAAAATCGAAGTTCGCCCGAGTGGAAACGCTGGAGGCAACGCGCAGCTATTATGAGCGCGAGCCTTAGGCTATTCGCTCGACGACATCGTGGAGGCGGTTCAAGCGCTCGAAACCGGCGATTTTGTGAAGTCGGAGACGGCGCATAGTCCGCCGAACTCGAAGATATGGCACGACACCTACAACCTGCCGTAGGATGATCGCTGACCCTATCTGAAGTTCGCCGGCGAAACGCTGATCGATGTTGTGCTTACGTCCTTCAACGAGGCCGACAATGACTGAAACACGCGTTCATCCCGAGACGGGCAAGACCTTGCGCCGTGATGTCCGAAAGCAAGTCGTGGCTTTCGGTTCTTTGTCGCGCGCAGTGGATGTGCCCGGCTGGTATCCTGACGATGAAAGTGATTCCATCCACAGCGGTGAAGATCTCGCCGAGTCTGACCGAGCGTTCCGCGATCTGAAGGCTGCCTATGGTGCCCATGTTCGGAGGATCAGGAAGGACAAGCTGAAACTGACACAAGAGGAGGCGGGACGCCTGATCGGCGGCGGGCGCCGCGCGTTCCAAAAATATGAGAGCGGCTCCACACCGCCTAGTGATGCTGCTGTGGGCCTGATCGAATTGCTCGATCGCCACCCGGAGGAGGTGGAGTTTTTGCGTTCCATTCGTTCGACAGCGCAAGCGGCCTGAAGCGTCAAAGGGGGATACAGTCCGCTTAAGTCAGCAGCGAGCGCAGTGCCGATTCAGGTCCGGGCTTACACCACCACGCGACGATCTCAACCAGCACCGGGCTGAGAAACTCATCAAAGCCCAGTTTGCTCTGCGCTGGCGCGTGTTTCTCGTGGGTTTCTCTGCCCTCGAGGTTATGTGGCAAATCGCATAATAGCAAGTTATGCAGATTAGCACATAAAGGGGCTTTATGCTAAAAACAGCATATTCATGAGTTATGCGATTTGAAGCATAATGACCGTCAGGAGATTAGCTAATGTCCCATATTGCGCGATCACCCAAGCAACTCGGCGCCGCCATCCACCGTGCGCGCAAGCAAAACGGTATGAGCCAGACGGAACTGGGCCGCCTGGCAGGCCTGCGGCAGGAACTGGTCTCCAAGATTGAGACCGGACAAGAAGGCACCCGGTTATCCTCGATTTATGCGCTCTTCGCCGCTCTCGATCTGGAAATGGTCATCGATCAGAGGTCCGTAAGCGTGGGCTGGAGACCGCAGATCAGGCGGCTGCGGCGATCGGTTGCTGATCGGGCCGCCAGTTCCACGGCATGAGTTCATCCCAGCGGGCAGCAGGCCATTCGTCCGCGATCTTGGCGATGACGTCGGCGATATATGCCTGTGGTTCGAGGCCATTGAGTTTGGCGCTCTCGATGACGGAATAGACGGCAGCGGCGCGATCACCGCCGGCCTTTGACCCGGCAAACAGCCAGTTTTTACGGCCCAGGGCCACGCACCGCATGGCGCGCTCCGCGATGTTGTTGTCGATTTCCAGGCGCCCATCGTCGAGGAAGCGCGTCAGCGCGACCCAGCGCTTGCGGCCATAGGCGATCGCCTTGGCCATCTCGGACTTGGGCGAGAGACGGCGCAGGGCATCGTCGAGTGCCTGGCGCAGCTCGTCGATCAATGGCTGGGTGCGGTCCTGCCGGCTTCGTCGTCGGATCTCGGGTTGCTGGCCTCGAACCTCTGCCTCGATCTCATAGATCTGGCCGATGCGTTCCAGCAGATCAGTGGTGAGCGACGTCGGCTTGGTGGCGTGGATGTCGAATATCTTTCGCCGGAAATGCGCCCAGCAAGCAACCTCGGTGACGCGGTTCGTGTCGTAGAGCTTGTCATAACCGGCATAGCCGTCGGCCTGGAGATAGCCGGTGAAGTTGGCCAGCTGCCGCTGGGGATGCGCGCCGGTGCGATCGGTGGTGAACTCATACCAGACCAGCGACGGGGTCGTGGCACCGGAGCCACGATCATCGACGGCGTAAGCCCAGAGCCTGGACTTGTAACGGTTTTGCGCCGGTCACCTGAGCGATTAGAGCTCGCAACAGGAGACCGACGAGATGATCAAGCATACAGAAGAGTTCAAGCAAGAGGCGGTACGGATCGCGCTGACCAGCGGGTTGCCGCGCGATCGGGTTGCATCGGATTTGGGGATAGGGAAGTCGACGCTGGGCAAGTGGGTATCGCAGTATCGGCCCAGTGATCTGGTTTCAGCGCCGCAGGCAGATCTGGCGCGTGAGAATGAACGCCTTCGCCTTGAGAACCGTGTGCTGCGGGAGGAGAGGGAAGTGCTAAAAAAGGCCACGCAGTTCTTCGCGAGCCAAAGGCCGTGAAGTTCGCATTTGTGCATAGCTGGCGGCACCGGTGGCCCGTTGAACTGCTCTGCCGTGTCATGGATGTCAGTGAACGCGGCTATCGTTCCTGGCGCTCGCGCCCGATCAGCAGGCGGGAGCGGACAGATATGAAAGTGCTGGCCCATATCCGGGAACAGTACAGGCTGAGCCTTGGCAGCTACGGCCGTCCTCGCATGACGATGGAGTTGAAGGAGGTAGGGCTCGATGTTGGCGAGCGCCGGGTCGGGCGGCTGATGAAGATCAACGGGATCAAGCCAGTCCGCACGCGCAAGCACAAGGTTACGACTGACAGCCACCATCGCCTGGGTGTCGCAGCGAACTGGCTGGACGGCGATTTTGCCGCAGATGCGCCCAACCGTAAATGGGCCGGCGACATCACCTATATCTGGACGTCCGAAGGCTGGCTCTACCTTGCCGTCATTCTCGATCTGCATAGCCGTCGCGTCGTAGGCTGGGCAGTCAGCGACAGGATGAAGAAAGACCTGGCGATCAGGGCGCTGGATATGGCGGTGCGCCTGCGCCAGCCTCCCGAGGGCTGCCTTTTCCATTCGGATCGCGGTAGCCAATATTGCTCCTACGACTATCAGAAAAAGCTGCAGGCCTATGGCCTGCGTCCATCAATGAGCGGCAAGGGAAATTGCTACGACAATGCGTCCGTCGAGACCTTCTTCAAATCCCTGAAGGCGGAACTCATCTGGCGGCAGAGCTGGCCGACGCGGCGTCAGGCAGAAGCCGCCATCTTTCAGTACATCAATGGCTTCTACAACACCCGTCGCCGCCATTCATATCTAGGCGGCATCAGCCCGCTCGCGTTCGAAGCCAAGGTGGCATAATGAGATAGGTGACCGGCACAAAACCGTTACAAGTCCAGCCTGCCAGTCGCCGTCTTGCCGCGTCCCGGATCAAGCATGGGAACCGGCGTATCGTCGGTATGGATCTTCGAGGCGGTCAAGCCGACCTCGCGAATGCGACTGACGATCGGGTCGAGCAGCACGGATGCCTGTCCCACCCAGCCTGCCAGCGTCGAGCGGTCGATCTCGACCCCCTGCGCAGCCATGATCTCGGCCTGGCGGTAAAGCGGCAGATGATGGTCGAACTTGGAGACGACGACATGGGCCAGCGTGCCGAAGGTCGCCTTGCCGCGCGCTATCGCCTTTACCGGTGCGGGCGCCTGCACGATCTTCTCGCAGGCGCGGCAGCTATACTTGGGGCGGATGGTCCGAACGACGCGCCACTGCACCGGCACGGCATCGAGCATCTCGTCGCTATCCTGCCCCAGCGGCCGCAGCGCACCGCCGCACTCGGGACAGGTGCAGGTGCCCTGCTCGGGTTCTATCCGCTGCTCTTCGCGTGGCAGATGGGCGGGCAGCGCCCGAACAGGCGACGGCCGATCAGCCTGTGCCAGATCGGCTCGACGCGCGGCAGCGACGATGGCCTCGCCTTCGAGTTCTTCGAGCGCCAGTTCAAGCTGGGCGATCTGGGCGTCGAGCTTCTCGGACGACTTGCCAAACTGCATCCGCTTGAGGCGCGCGATCTGCACGCGCAGCGTGTCGATCAGGATGTCACGAGCCGAAATATCGGCGTGGGCGGCCGCCAAAGCAGATTCGAGCTCGGCGATCCGAGCGTCTTTGTCAGCTGTGGAAAGGCCTGCGTCCGACACCGCGATCCTATAGCGGAACAACCGCCACAATGCCAGTAAAAGCGCGGGAAAATGGGCGTTTTACCCCGCGAGTGATGGGGTGAAAGTGCGCTCCGGCCGTCGCCAGTCGATGCCTTCCAATAGCATGGAAAGCTGGGCCGCGGTCATCACCACCGACCCGGCCTTGGTCGATGGCCACACGAACCGGCCCCGGTCCATCCGCTTGGAAAACAGGCACATGCCCTGGCCGTCATACCAAAGCAGCTTGACCAGATCGCCTCGCTTGCCGCGAAAGGCGAACAGCGCGCCGGAATGCGGGCTTTGCTCCAGAACCTGCTGCGTCATCACGGCAAGGCCGTCAAAACCCTTGCGCATGTCTGTCGCGCCGCAGGCCAGGAATATCCGCGTCGATGGCGGCAGCGGGATCATCGCGTCAGGATGCCGATCACCCGCGACAGGGCATCGGCATCGACCGTGGCATCCACGCTTACCCTGATACCCGACGGCAACTCGATGCCAATCACGCCGCCGCTGCGCGCCGCGACCGTTGGGGCGGGTAAGGCTAGCTGCTCGCTGATCTGCACCTCCGCAAATGCCGGCTCGGCCAACTTGCGAACCCCGGCAAGCTCACCGGACATCGCCTGGCGCCGCCAGGTGTAGATCGAGCCGCTGCCGACATCATGGCGTTCACAGGCCGCGCGCACGCAGCCCTCCGGCCCGAATGCATCCCGCAGCACGGCCAGCTTCTGCTCTACCGTCCACCGCCGCCGGCCTGACACACGGCTAACGATCTCTATCCGACTACTCATACGACCGCTCGTATGAGCAGTGTATGCGCTGTTTCCCACCCACCTTGTTCGATGTGGTGATTAGGGCAGACGTTGGTCGGTATGGAAGCCCACAGCCTTACGAGCGCACTGGACACCCACACTGGAGTTGGTCTGGAGCCTGTTCGCCGCCCTGAGGTGCTCCGCAGCATGGCAGGTCGGCGACGGATCTGGACGCTGGAGCAGAAGCTGGCGATAGTCGGGGAGATGGCGCGTTGCGGCAACATCGCCGAGTTCTCCCGCCAGCACGATATTCGCACGTCGTTGCTCTACACTTGGCGCCGGGAGCTGCGCTATGTGTTGGAAGCAGGTCGGGCCACCAGCCATGCGGAGCCGATGTTCGTGCCTGTCATGGCCGACAGTCCCAAGCCATTGTCGAGCGATGTCGCAATAGAGGTTGAGGTGGGAGGCGCCGTCGTTCGGATTGGAGGTACGGCTAAGGCCGATCTGGTGGCAGCAGTGATCCAGGCGTTGCAGGTACAGCGGTGATCGGGATCGGTCCGGGCACGCGGGTCATGGTGGCGACGCGCCCGGTGGATTTCCGCAAAGGGCCTGATGCCCTGGCGGCGCTGGTGAGCGCAGATTATGGCGGCGATGCCTTTTCCGGCGTGATCTATGTCTTTCGGGCCAAGCGTGCCGATCGGATCAAGCTGATCTGGTGGGACGGGACCGGGCTGTGCCTGATGGCGAAGCGTCTGGAGCAAGGCAGCTTCAAGTGGCCTGGCATCCAGGACGGCGTGATGCGTCTTTCCGCCGCCCAGCTAGGCGCGCTTCTGGAGGGATTGGACTGGCGCCGGGTTCATGGCGGCCGTCGACCGCAGGCCCCGCAAATTGCCGGTTGACGGGGCTTTGCCTCACTGATTCATTGTTACCATGCTCATGCAAGCGGACCTGCCAGAAGACATCGACGCGCTTCGCGCGCTCGTCCTGGAGCAGTCCCGGATGCTGGCGGAGGAGCGGGCCGCATCTGAGGTCAGGCTGACAGAACTGGTCGTTGCCAAGGGCGAGGCGGACGCCGAGATCGAGCGCCTTCAGTCGATTATCGATGCCTTCATGCGGCATCGTTTCGGTCGCCGGTCTGAGCAACTCGATGCCGATCAGCTCCAGCTGGGACTGGAGGATGTCGAGATAGCCCTTGGACATGCCCGTGCTGCAAGAGATGCTGTTGCACCGCGTTCCCGCAGCGATCAGCCCCGTAAAACCAACCGCGGCTCCTTGCCCGCGCATCTCGAGCGGATCGAACAGATTGTCGATATTGAGGAGAAGGTCTGCCCTTGCTGCAGCGGGGCGCTTCATCAGATCGGCGAAGATGTTGCCGAGCGGCTAGACGTCGTTCCCACGACCTTCCGCGTGCTGGTGACACGACGCCCGCGTTATGGCTGTCGCTCCTGTGAGGGCGCGATCGTCCAGGCTCCTGCTGCGGCGCGGATAGTCGAAGGCGGGATCCCGACCGAAGCGCTGATCGCCCAGGTGCTGGTATCGAAGTATGCCGATCATGTTCCTTTATACCGACAGGCTCAGATCTACGCCCGGCAGGATATCAAGCTCGATCGCTCCACCCTGGCGGACTGGGTCGGTCGGGCAGCATGGTATTTGCGGCCATTGCGGGACCGTACCCTTGAGGAGTTGCGTGTATAGCGCGACGATCTGGATGAGAGGCGGGCGTCAATCAGGATGAGAACAGATTGTCGCGACTGTTCCTGTTTGGCTGTGTTGATTGACGCTGGCAAGAGCTATTGGGCGGGTTGATTGTCGCGGAGCGACATTTCGTCGACGGCTTTGATTGTCGCGTAGGTTGGTGGTCTGCCGGCCTTTGATTGTCGCTGGATGGCAGCTCGGCGGCGGTAGCTCTCGACGTTCATCTCGAAGATGGTGGCGTGGTGGACAAGGCGATCGACAGCTGCCAGCGTCATGGCAGGATCGGGGAAGATCCTGTTCCATTCGCCGAAGGGCTGGTTTGCCGTGATAAGCATGGACTTGCGTTCGTAGCGGGCACTGATCAGTTCGAACAGAACAGAGGTCTCGGCCTGATCCTTGGCGACGTAGGCCAGATCGTCGAGGATCAGCAGATGATATTTGTCGAGCTTGGTGATGGCAGCTTCGAGCGCGAGTTCGCGACGTGCGACCTGGAGCTTTTGGACAAGGTCAGAAGTGCGGGCGAACAGGACGCGCCAGCCATTTTCGATGAGGGCAAGGCCGATGGCGGCGGCGAGATGGCTCTTTCCTCCGCCCGGCGGCCCGAACAGGATGAGGTTGGCGCCCTGTTCGAGCCATCCATCGCCAGAGCACATCGCGGTCACCTGAGCGCGCGAGATCATCGGCACAGCATCGAAGGCGAAGCTGTCGAGGGTTTTGCCCGCAGGCAACCGGGCATCGCTCAGATGCCGTTCGATCCGACGTCGATCGCGCTCAGCCATTTCATGCTCAGCGATGGCAGCAAGCAGGCGTGCACCAGGCCAGCCCTCCTTGTCAGCCCGTTGCGTGAAGTCGGGCCAGACGACCTTAATCGCGGGCAGACGCAACTCGTTGAGAATGAAGCTCACGCGCTGGGCGTCGATATTATGGGAAGCGTTGCTC
>NZ_CH959307.1:800920-970551 GCF_000153545.1 Sphingomonas sp. SKA58 | reverse complement strand
GGTGTGGCGCGTACGGGCTTCGGGCTACGCCCTCCTCCCTTCGTCGCCACACCAGCAGCCGATTCTCATCTTGATTGTCGCTGCGTTCTCATCCTGTTTGTCGCCGCGCATGCGCCGATCAGAGCGGCTGTTCGCCGACGAGACCGCTGCGCCGGTGCTTGACCCGGGGCGCGGAAGGACGAAGACTGGCCAGCTATGGGCCTATGCCCGCGATGATCGGCCATGGGGTGGCGTAGGTCCGCCGATGGTCGCCTATGTCTATGCGGCAGACCGGAAAGCCGAACGGCCCGACACCCATCTCGGAGATTTTGCAGGCATCCTGCAAGTCGACGGCTATGGCGGATACACAGCGCTTGCCAAACGCCGCGGACAGCAACTCAGCCTCGCCTTCTGTTGGTCACATGTCCGGCGCAAATTCTATGATCTTGCCGCCAGTTCCCCGGTCGCGACCGAGATCCTGCGTCGGATCGCCATGCTCTATGCCATCGAGGATGAGGTGCGCGGCTACTCTGCTGAACAGCGCCGCATCCAGCGCGTCGAATGCAGCCGCATCATCGTCGCGGATCTCAGGCTCTATCTGGACGCCCGGCTCCGCCAGATCAGCGCCAAGAGCAAGCTGTCCGAAGCCATCCGCTATGCGACAACGCGCTGGGACGGACTCGTTCGCTTCATCGACGATGGTCGGATCGAACTCGACACCAACACCGTCGAGCGATCAATCCGCCCCTTGGCTTTGAATCGAAAGAATGCCCTCTTCGCCGGTTCCGACGAGGGCGGCGATAACTGGGCGGTCATCGCCACGCTCATCGAAAACTGCAAGCTGGGCGGCATCAATCCGCATGACTGGCTGAACCAGACGCTGACCGCGCTCGCCAACGGCTACCGGGCCAATCGCGTTCATGAACTCATGCCCTGGATCTACGTGGGCTGAGAACAGCGCTTACTGAGCAGTCGCTGCGCCGCTCGCTGAATCCTCAATCTCGTCCGACACCGGCCACCCCGCTCAAAGAGCGGCAATCATCCCCGCGAATGGGCGCCGTGCAAGGCGGCCGTCAGACCTCGCTTACAGAGGTCCGGCAAATCGGTGCCTGAAATTGAGGACATCTTCTGATGGGCCGGCGCAGAGCGCACCTCCCGCCAAGCCTTATTCTCCGCTGGTGCCGCTGGGCTCCGCAGTCGTTGGCGGCTCTGTGGCCTCGAGATCATAAACGAGTCGCTCAGGCAACTTGAATGCGGCGGCGTTCTCTTCAAGCAGTGTCATCGCCCTCGCAACGATCTTCTCGTCGAAACTCGCGAAGCCGAGAGGCACGGCGAGCCCGGAGGCCTGGCCGATCGGCGCATGGACCGTGGCCGCCATGAATGCGCCAGGCACCAGAAGCATCTCGAACCCGCCGGGGAACACCTTCTTGTCGGTCTCACAGCACTTCTCGAAGGCCTCTTGGATCCAGCGGTCTGGTCGTCCCGCGCTGAAGCTTACCGTATCCACGGGGCGGCGGGCGGTAAGTTCCTCGTTCGTGCGCACGATACGGTCCCGGAAGCGCTCCACGACTTCCGGTAGTATGCCACTACTGCCCCATAAGGGCGCTTGCGGCACGACCCAATAGAGCGCGGAAGCGCCGCGCTGGGCCCGACGGAACCCGTAGTTTGCTACCTCCACGAGACGCCGCGCATTCTCGAGCGTGAAGAGGCTGCCCACGATCGGAGTCGTCTTGCGATCGATACGCACATCGCCAAGGTTAGTAAATGCGTTTCTGTAGTAGCGCTGGATGCTCAGACCGTCCTGCCGCGTCCACTCCTTCAGATATTCCGGCGCAAGCCGTAGCAGGAGCTTATAAGCCTCGGTGTCGTCCGCACGCCGGTGGATCGACAGCGTGTCGACAAGTTGTGCCACCGCGCGGCCGACTGCTTCGCGGTCGGAAAGGTCATAGTCCGATTTCCACTCCGACAGGTCGATCTCCGCTGCGGATGGCTTGAGGCCCGTTGACACGAGATGCACGCGTACGACAGTCGAGAATCGCTCCTCTGCTGAAACGGCGTCGATAGAATAGAGCGACCGCCTTGCCGTCGCGTTCGGGTCAACTTTCGGAGCAAACTCCCTGAAGAAGCGCCGGAACGAGTTGGGAACTCGCTCCGTTGCGGTGCTGACTTGATTAGGGTCCGTAAGCGGCAGCTCCGGAAGGCTCTGATCGAAGTAGCTTAAAAAGCGGCGCTCTGCAGGAGCCAGCGACAGCAGGTCGAAAGCGACCCTGGCAGACTTTCGCTCCACCTCGTAAATCAGTGGTTCCTCCACACCTGGCCGGAACAGTCCCTGCCCTGTCGCGGTCAGGCTGATGCGTCCATCGCTGCGTGTGACGTAGTCGGCGTCCTCGACTTCGTGCAGTACATACGCCATCTCACGACGGGTGTAGCCAAAGAAGGCCTGCGCGGCATCCTCGGTGCAATTTCCCATCGAGCGGATGAAGCGAAGTAAGAACTCGGCTGTCACCGACACTTTCCCGACGTCGGCGATCTTGTGTTCAACGGCGAACTGACGGCACGGGAGGGTCACGTCAATCGTAGCCAGCTGCAGCGGGCGGTCCTCAATCTCGTCAATGAGGCCCTCGCGGACCGGGCGAACGGTCAGCTTCCCTCGCTTAATGTCGGTCATGCCACGGTATCCAGAATATTGTCGTCAGGACGGCTCGTGCCGGAGGTCTGCTCTTCTCCCTCAAGAAAGACCAGCGCGTCGATCTCAGCCGCATCACCCGATTCGAGGTTGCGCTCGAACGCGCTTGCTATCCGATCCATCGGTCCATCCGCCTCCCAGCGCGAAAGGCTTCCAACGACCACCAACCGGTCCATCGCGCGACTGATGGCGACGTTGATGCGATTCTGCTTGGCGAGGAATCCGGGGCGGATCGTGCCGATGCCGTCCCTCTGAGCGCCGTCCCAGTTGTTCCGTACGAGGGAGACGATCACAATCGGATTCTCCTTGCCTTGGTAGCTGTCGATCGTATCGACCTTCAACGCGGCTTGGAGCGATGGATGGATCGCAGCCATGGCGATCTTCCTCTTCAATAGGTCACGTTGCGCGGCATATGCGCAAATGATGCCGATGGCGTGCGCGTGCGCCGACGGCTGCTCAAGCCAGCCGATGAAACCCGTGCATTCGCTCCAACGTCTGAGCATCTGCACGATCACATCGGCCTCTACCGTATTCGTTAGGCTCCCTCGATGGTTGCGGTCGGACTGACGGGCGCGCTTCCCGTAAGACGCTGTGTTGAACCAGGTCACTGGCGTCACGAGTTCGTCTGGAATGACATCCGCATCAATCATGGGCTTTGTGCGTCCATGTTCCAAGTGGCCGTCGTAAAACGCGTCCGAGACGATCTTTCCGATCGGGGGCAGCATTCGGTACTGCCGCTGGAGAGTATGACCGGCGGCGCGTCCGTAGGCGGTCTCGAAGACGCGTTCGAAATCGCTTCGCGCCACCTCAGCGACGCTCGTATCAAGCCTGTCCGATACCTCTTCGACCACCGATTCCGGGTGCTGCGGCTCGAGTTGTTTGTGATCTCCGACGAGTACAACCCAAGCTCCCGCCTGGATCGGAACCGCAAGCTCACTGGCAGTACAACGCGCCGCCTCGTCAACAATCACGAGGTCGAACGGTGTTGAGGTGAGACCTAAAGCCGAGCGGCCGAGACCGACGCACGTGCCTGCGACGATCTGCCGTGTGCCAGCAAGAAATGTCTCGAGGCTGCGTTGCTCAGTCGAAACCGTTCCAACGAAGTCGCGCGCTAAAGCCGCGACCGCCTGGAATCTGGCGACCTTATCCGCGCTCGGCCTGATATCAAGAGGAACTGCCTTCAAGCATGCATCTACGACGGCGGGAAGAATACTTTCTGCTGGCGTCGCTCTATCGACAGTCCCTCCCAGCTCAAGCGACCCTATCTGCTGCTCGATCGTATCCCAGAGAGCTTCCGCGCGGCGCTGAGTTCCGTCATCACCACTCAGCGAAACGAGCTTGGTGGCGACCGGCCGGATTGCCAACTCGACGTGCACGAGTGCATCGCGGAGCGAATCCGGAATGCCCAATCCTTGCGCTGCGATAGCCAGCCGCTCTCTCATCTCGGCCCTAAACCGATCCTTCTGTAGCTGCTCAACCCTCTCGACATGGAAGGGTAGCAATCGATCTGACACGACGCCTTCGTTTCCGACGCGCAGGATGCTAGGAACTTCGCCGGCGTTTGCGAACAGCTTGAGCACGGCTTCAGCCGCGTTGTTGACCGCCTCGTGCGCCTGGCTCGCAAGCAGAACGTTCCGTGCGAGCCCCAGTGTAAGCGCCGCATGCACAAGCGCCGCGATGAAGACGGTCTTGCCGGTTCCCGGAGGCCCTTGAACGAGCGCCAACGGACGCGTCCCTAGGACCGACGCTAGCGCCTGCGCCTGCAGATCGTTCAGCGCATATTGCTCCTTGAGCGACTCGGTCCTGTATGCCTCGGTGAGGCGAAACGGGGTCGCGCCCGTCCTCGGATCGAAGATGTCGATGAGGTTTCTGGTTCGCGACTGTCTACCCACGATCCGCGTTACTGCCGCCTGCCGGCGATCCAGACTGGTCTCTTCCATTCGGCTCCGGAAGCGCAGCTCGTCCCCCTCTTCGGTGAGTGCAGCGCCGTTGCTCTGCTCGGCTCGGAAGCTCTCAATGAAGAGATGGTCTGGCTTGGACCTTTGGAGATCCAGCTGTCCGATCGGTCGCCAGTTGCCGCGTCGATCTTCGCGCTCGACCAAGACGCGATCTCGGCGATTGTAATCGAGTGAGCCGCTATGAAGATCGAATTGGACTTTGTGCCGGTTGCTGGAGCGTTCGTAGACGCTGTCCTCTGAGACATGGCCGTAAGTGATCAGCTCCCGTTCGGCATCAACTAGCAGCTTCCATAGGCGCGCGACGTCGACCTTGCCGCTTGGGTGAGACTGAGCCGCAATGGCCTCAATCAGGTCGTCCTCGGGAGGCTCGGACGAGACCACACCGTCCTCCGTCGATGGGGAGGACTCATCGGCATCCTCGATCGGATCTTGTTCTACAGCGTCCTGTTCCTGCGTTATCTGGCCGATAGCCTCCGTCACGGCCTTTACGACGTCATCCCGTTCGAGAACAGGCAGGAGCGCAGTGACATCCGTCACGGCGCCATCCTCCACCACGATGCTGCCTTCAAAGGAACCGAACTCGTGCCGCTCAACCCGGCGGATGCGCGACTGTTCGATATCGCGCCGCTCAATCCGAATCGGCTTGCCTGCGACGTCTAGCCTGATCTCTAGCTCCTCGCAGGCGCCGCGCAAGACGAGCATCCGCTTGCGCGGGGGCATTCGGAGATAATATCGTCCTTCGTCGGCAAGCATTCTTCCCGCCGCAACGTGGGGACTGAAGACACGCAACGGCTCCGCCTCGCGTGCTTCCGGCTCCGACGCCGATAGCGCGTCGAGGAGCGGCATGAGCGTAGCATTCGCTGGCTCGTCCATCCTGATCTTGTTGATAGCCAATCGCGCACGGCCGGCGACGGAACACTCGTCGTCGGCGAACAACTGCTCAGCGATCACGGTGACGGCGAAGCAGTCGCGCTCGAAGCGGCCGCCCGACTCTGGTACATAGGCCGAGGATATCCGTTCACCGTCTGATGCGCTGGAGAAGTCGAGCAAGTCTATGAGGACTGGATCCTCTGGGCGGGTAGGGTCGACCAAGATGTTAGCTGGCTTTAGGTCCCCATGCGCTAGCCTGAGCGTGTGAAGCTCCTCAACGCGCGAGCAAAGGCTGGCAACCAGCGAAAGCCTTGCTGGCCGGTCTAGGTGGCCGGAGGCTCCGTCGATCAGGCTGGCCAAATCCGGACGATCAATCCATTCCTGAATCATGACGATGGCATCGCCCAACCACATCGCGCCAACGATCGGAGCGCAGCCACCAAGATCGCCGGCAGCAATCTCTGCCACCCTATCGAGGAAGTCGAGGATTCGCGGCCCCTCCTTCTGCTGATCTCCCCAAGAGGCCCGCTTCCAGACCTTCACGAGCAATTCGCGGCCATCTTTGCTGGTCCGCCACATTGCGCGGGCGTCGTCGTCACGAAGTGGCTGCTGCGGCGGGTAAGTCATGAAGAGATCGAGCTGGGTCTTGATCGAACCGCGATGTCGCTCGAGCCCCTCGATCACCTCCGCCGGAGTCGGCCGCACCGCGACCGCCGCGTTGAACGCGCTCAGGGCCTCACCAGCGTTGGCGAATCTGACCGCTGGGTCCGCCGATAGAGCGATCCCCAACCAGCCGTGGAGTTCGAGAAACTCGCCTTCCGCATCAGCACCGCTATCCCACTCCGAGAACCCGGAGTTGGCGGAGGGAGGCACATTGAAGAGCAGGCGGTGGACGGCCGATGCAGCGAGGAAAACGTCACGGCGCGTTGGCGAGGAAGGAACGTCGAATAGGTCCTCGGGCAACTTTCCAGTCGCAAGGAACTGGAAGCGTGACTCCCCGAGGGAACGGACGTCTGGATAGCTGGCGGCCATCAGGTGCGACAGCTTGACCGTAGATGGGCGCTGGACCCAGACACTATGTTGCCCGAGATCGAGATGAGCAGCGCCCGCAAGGTGCAGTGCGTCCACCGATGTCAGCAGCTGCCTCGCGAGCTCGATGCGATCAGACCTGCTGAGGTCGCTTAACTCGTTGGTTGCGAAGTCGTTCAGCCGCAGAAGGCGACGGCGACGATCATACACCTCCCAGTATCGGACGCCAAACTCAGGGTCCCGTACCTTGCCGTCGACGAGCACTGCGTCACACTGATCGCAGCGATCCTGAAGGTATGCCACCACCTCCTGCTCGCGGCCCGCGATCTCGCTTCGTCCCTGCTCAGTCTGAAAGTGTGGCTGCGCCTTGGTGAAATCCCACAAGCGAAGCACGCCGAGAGTCGGAGATGGACGCTCATCACTGGCTTCGAACTCGGCATAAACCCCCTCCGGATGTTCGAACACCGAGTCAGTGGAAGTTGCATAGTATCCACCGTAGGTTCTTCGCCCCGGCACAAAAACGCCCTTGCTGACGTTGAAGAACTTGGAAAGCTGAGCCTTCCATTCGGGCGACGTGAGGTTGCCGGCCGGACTGGCCTTGCCTAGTAGTTCTATCCGCTTGTGGAAGGACTTCAACGCAGGCACCAGCGTGGTAACCGGCACAACCGCCATTCGTTCGGTCTCCGATATACCGCTGAAGTCGGCATTCGTCGTGAGGACCACCAACCCCTGCACCTTCGGAACCACGACGTTCTTGTCTTTGGTGTACTTACGAAGGTGAGTCTCAAGCTGCGTGTAAATCGTTCTGGCGTTGGAGAGGATCTTTCCTACAGGCGACGGTCCATGATCCCGGCTGTCGTTAAACCAGTGCCCGTCGCGGCTATCGATCGGCCCCCTCCATTCCTTGAGGTCGATGACCAGGATGCGATCCTCCGCCACTATGATTACGTCGATTTCGCGGCTGTGACCGGTGGTCGTGGCGAGGTCGAGGTTTGTGTAGGCGAACCACTCAGGCGGCAGGCTTGTCAGCGCGCTAACCCCACGCACTTCGCGCTCATGAAGCCCACGGCCAGAATTATTGATTTTCAAGTCGGCCCCCAAGCTCTTGTTTCGTAGACAATACGCATAGTCAGATCGCTTGCAACTAGCTCCCCAACCGCCCCGACTGTCTAGTATTGATATTTTTGTCCGGTGCGTTGTGCTTGATCTGGCAATTTCCGTCCGAGAAAGCAGGTTCGAAGATGTCGGCTGGAGAGTTATCTAATGCTCCATCACGCATCATTGCCAAATGTCCTGAAACTCATTAAATGATGCCATATGGAGATATGGCATGTCGATGCTTGAGTTGGTTGATACGGCGCCTGGGCCC
This sequence comes from Sphingomonas sp. SKA58, assembly GCF_000153545.1. Classification (NCBI taxonomy): domain Bacteria; kingdom Pseudomonadati; phylum Pseudomonadota; class Alphaproteobacteria; order Sphingomonadales; family Sphingomonadaceae; genus Sphingomonas; species Sphingomonas sp. SKA58. The sequence continues at coordinate 962,660 of NZ_CH959307.1, read as the reverse complement.
TTCCAGAATAGCCCCGTTACTCAAGAAGAAGGGGCAGCGATGTTTCGGGCGGCCACGACCCTTTTTGGGAAATGGGGCATAACAGACGAGCAGGCAGCAATCCTGACCGACATGCCTGTGCGCACCTACCGACGTTGGAAGGCCGAGGGGCCAGGGCGCATGTCTCGCGATGGGCTTGCCCGGTTATCCAATCTCATGGGCATCCATAAGGCTCTCCGCATCATTTTTCAGGAGCCGCTGCGGGGCTACGACTGGATAAAGGCGTCCAATGCGGCCTTTGAGGGCGCGAGTGCGCTGGCGGTCATGCTGGGCGGCGAACTGACGGACTTGATGCGTGTGCGGCGCTATCTTGATGCGGAACGCGGCGGCTGGTGACCCCGGCTAACGAACTGCCAATCTGCAGAGTTGAATGGGACGGCGCAGTGCGGATCATCCGCAGCGTTTACCCACCCATCGACCTATTCGAGGATATCGCCGATCCGGCGGATTGGCCTCTGTTGCTGTCGGCCGAGCAGAAGACCAACCCGCGCATCAGGGCATCGATCGGGAATCTCGACCGTGTGCCTCCCGAGCGACGGGTGGGTGGGAACGGAGCTTCCTATCTGATGGCGTCCTTTACCCATGTCAGTGTTGACCGTCCTAGCCGGTTCTCCGACGGGAGCTATGGCGTCCTCTACGTCGCCGATCGCTATGAAACCGGCCTGTTCGAGACGATCCATCATCATGCCCGGTTCATGGCGCGCACGGCCGAAGCTCCCGGTTGGACCTCCCAATTTCGGGAAATCATCCTGACGGTTTGCGCGGACCTTCACGATCTGCGCGGCCAGGGCGATCTGTTCGCTGCTTGCCTCGATCCGGATGATTATACGGCCGCCCAGTTGCTGGGGGCTGCCCTGCGCAATGCTGGTTCTGATGGGATAGCCTATCCGAGCGTGCGGCAAGCTGGGGGAGAATGTGTCGGGCTCCTCTACCCCGACTGTGCCTCCAGTCCTGTCCAGGGCAGGCATCTCGACTATCATTGGGACGGTAAACGGGTTGATCTGGTCAGGGATGCCGGCAGCGGCGCGGTTTTCCGGGTGGTGGAAGAATGACAAAGGGATCGTTGGCATCATGACGTTCTCTGCTGACGGTCGTCACGAGCGCGCAGCGGAGGCGCTAAGCAGTCATCCTGATTATCGGGTCCTGCGCCGGTTGATGCCTGTGACGGCTTTCCATGATGCTGATCCACGGGCGCCCAGCAGGATTGGCGTTGCGGTTGACGTAGAAACGACCGGCCTCGATCGAGAAACCGACAGGATCATCGAACTGGCGGTTCAGCGTTTTCGGTTCGATGCTCTGGGGCGCGTGATTCAGGTCGGCGTGCCTCGGGTCTGGCGTGAGGATCCGGGCATTCCGATCGACCTCAGGATTACCAAATTGACCGGGCTTATGGCGGATGACCTTGCTGGTCAGGTCATAGACGAGACAGCAGCCGTCGAGATCCTTTCGTCCGCCGACATCATCGTCGCGCACAATGCGGCGTTCGACAGGCCGTTCATTGACCGTCGTCTGCCTGCCATCGCCGGCAAGCCCTGGGCCTGCTCCATGGCGGAACTGGATTGGCTGGAGCTTGGATTTGACGGCCGCGCCCTTGCCCACCTCGTGTCGCAATGCGGTTGGTTCTATGAAGGCCACCGGGCAGAGAACGATATCCTCGCACTCATCTATCTGCTGGCTCATGGTCTGCCGGACGGCGAAACCGTCCTTGCTAAGCTCATCGCCTGTTCGGAAAAACCCACCTATCGCGTCAATGCGATCGATGCGCCCTTCGACGCGAAGGACCGGCTGAAATCGCGGGGATATCGGTGGGATTCGGCCCTGCGCTTCTGGTGGAAGGCGATCGCCGAGGCCGACAAGGAGGCCGAGGAGGCATGGCTTCTGAGCGACGTCTATGTCGGTCATGGCAGGCCGGCCTTCCTTACTGTCACCGCGATGGAGCGCCACCGCTAGCCAATTTCAAGCGCTCTTCGGACCCACAGCATGTTCGGTGCCGATCAAGGTCTGAAACTCGGCGTCATAACTCGCACACGTTCCAGATTTTGCCTATAGGTTTCGTCTTCACATGGCTGCTCCTGATTCATCCGGATGTCTCCATGCAGCTGCGCACGCAGGCGTTCCCAACGCGTCATCAGAACACGCAGGTTGTGTTCGGCATAAGTGCCCTCGACATATGGGATAATGATCTCAATCTGGGGGGCATCCCCGCTTTGTTCGGATGCCGCCGCAAAGTCAGCGGCCATTTCCCGCCAGAGGCTACCCAGGCGATCGACCCGGCCGATCTGCTGTTCGCATATGGCCGGATTCCATTCTGGATGGAACATTAGGATGGTTCGGCAGGCCGTATGTAAGTCTAGCCCCTCGCTAGCTACTTTCGATTGAGCGACTAGAACACGAGGCCAACTGCGCTTGCGATTAAATGCCAGTTGCAGGTTGCGCCGTGTTTGAGCGGCCACATCGCCATGGAGAAAACTGGCGAAATGTCCGGAACGGCCTTCGAACCCCTTTAGGTATGCCAGAACGGCCTCTGTTGATGTGAGGCCATTTTCGTCCTGATTATCCCCCAAGAGAAGTTCGTCAAAGGCGCATTTTACAGCGGCTTGGCGGTCGATGCCGCCTTGGGCGAGAAGCTCATCCACATGGGGCTCAAGCGCACGGAATAATGCTGCCAAGGAAACATCATCTAGTTCAACGTGGTGGTTACTAAGAAGGCTGGCGAGAATGGGCCGGACTTGCTCACGCACAGGACGTCGTGCATTTTCGTGCTGTTGATATTTCTCGGTAAGATATTTGTCGATCCCGTCGGCGTGCCGGATTTCACATCGCGGGCCGCGCTCAAAAAATGCCACCGAGAAAGCTTGTTTTTGAGCAAGTGATAGGTGGGTTTGTGGCCATTCGAAATTTTCTGGTTCATTGAGCCGCCTGACGAGTTCACGCATGTCGAGTAGGTTCGTTAATGCTGCGAGGGGAGCATTATAACGACCGAACACAAGCACCTTTTCGCCCCGCGCAGTTCGTTCCTCGATCAAGCGAACTGCTTCTTTCAGCAGGGGGTTAGTGAAACGTGCTAGAGGTTTGTCGAGACCAGCGGTTCTCAGGAGATCTAGCCACGGCCCCGTGGTTCCATCTGTAGTAAGCTTCTCCTCATCAAAGATGGCGGGATCAGCATCGACGGCGGCCGCCAGTCCCAATCGGAGACGCCTTTGCTCGGGGGAAACATCCTGTCTCTTCAGTGAGAGAGCTTCCATCGCTAGAAAGGCACGCTTCCAGGACAGCTCCATTTGGCCGAACGCAATCGGATTATCCTTTCGTTTGCGATGGCCGTCATGCTGGTTGAGTTTCGCATGCCGAACAAAACCCTGAATAAATTCATCATCCCGCTGATCTCGGCGAAGAACCCAAGGGCCTAGAATTTCTGTCATCCGACGTGCCGGAGATTCAAACTTCGCTACTGCTGAATTGGTCAACGGTCCCCGGTTGAGGCAGGTGATGGCTTCCTCATAAGCCTGAACGACAGACTTTATTTCCCGAAGTTTTTCGGGAGGTAGGAGCAGGCGTTCTAGAGTTGAAATCCATTGAGAATTTTCCAATTCAATGGGGGTCGCTGTCAGGCCTATATTCAGGCAATCGGGTGCTCTCGATACGATTTTGCTCAGAATACGGCTGATGGAGGAATCGATGCGTCGAGCCTTATGAGCTTCATCTAGAATCACCAGGTCGAAAGGGCCGAGCGCGTGGCCGAGCAGAACCTGAAACCTGGCCCAGATGTCGCCGTTCTCACAAGCATCAAGCCGAGCGCGAAATGCATCAGTTTCGTTTCCACATAATCTATCCGCTAGTTCACGAGCAAACTGCTCATCGGGATGGTTGTTGCGAATGTACCGTCGCTTTCCTTCCAGCGATTTACGCAGCTGATCGAGAAACCGGCGGGCATATTCCTCCTGTTTCCTGGTACGCTGAAATCTACCTAAATTATGCGACAGAAGGAGAATGGGTTCGGCTGCCCAACTATCCTCTGGCAATTCTTTCTGATTGCGTCGGCGCTCATAGACTATGCGCCGATTTTCTGAGTTCGCGAGTTCGCCTTGTCGATAAGCGTCCAGGAGGGTCCAGATGCTGCGCAACGGGAGAAGAGGCTGGTGACGAGTATCGACCAGCCCGATCTCCTTCTGCCATTGACTACCAATGCCTGGCGGAATGACAGCAGCGACGCGACCGCCGGCATCAGCCACCGCGCTGGCGAGAGCCGCAGCGATCCGGGTTTTGCCCATGCCCACTTCGTCGGCAATCAACACACTGCGTTGGCCTTGCTCGATCCGAGAGGCAATGGCGCATAAGGTTTTGCTCTGGCCCGGCGTGAGAGCGAGATTTGTCCAAGGCTGGGCAACGAGTTGCTCGGCCACCTTCGTCCAGTTGCAACTCATTAGGCACTCACAAAAAGGGAGGGGAGGGCATCTAAGCCCCAAGCCGTGCTGACGCGAGACACCATCTCCGCATGGTTAGAGACCAACGGATCGTTTGGCTCCGACCATTCAGGCATGAATCGATATTCAGCCAATGCGGTCAGCGGATTGATGCCAAAGCCTCGTATCTGATTGATGAGTGCATCCTCCAGCGGCAGCAAAGATTTTAATTGCTCCTCGCACCGATTGGTCCACCTGCGAAATTCGTCCCTTGGGATTGTCGGCTGGCGATCACAAAGGCTGACCATCAGTCGCATGATCCGCCGGGTCGCGTAGTCTCCTGTTTGCCGGAAGCCGATCCTCGCTCCATCATTTGGATTTGCGTCATCATCGGAAGGATCATCGTCATCGGGATATTCAGGTGCCTGATCAGGGAAATGAGTAAGTCCGGCAAGTAGGTCTTCGATACGCATCGGTGCGCGGGGAGGAATGATGAAGCCGTCACCCTTTGCCAGAACTGGGATTTCCGCTTTGCTGACAGCTAAAGTGACAGCAGCAGGGGCTGGATCCCATGCGTAAGGAAGCGTTTGCTCCTGCCCGTCGGCGTCAAGGATTGTTAGCGCGAGTTCGGCTGAAACCGTCTCGGGTAAGTGCAGCTTCCCCTCGAACCAGACGAGGTATGGGATCTCTGGGGCATCGACCCCGGCTCCCGGATGCTCGAAATCTTCGCCATGCTTGAGTGATGCAGGTTCGACTTTTGCGCCTGTCACAGGAAGGTGATAGCCGAGGGTGCCCGGATGCTTTCCTTCTCGGATCAGGCTTTTGGGTTCGAATAACACACCTGCTTCAAGGTTATTGGAGGCGTTTGCCGCACGAGCTAGGCCCTTTTGGCTAAGGTTTCCTGAGCCGATGTAGCACCATGCGTTTGTGCATGTGTGGCTTCCGCCCGCCGAGAAGATAAATTTCGCGTGGAGATTTACCTGAGATTTATCGGGTTCGGGCGCCCTAAATGTCCATTGGTCCTTGCTTGCCTGTAGCTCTTTGGATTGGTCTGCGATGCCTTGGCAATTTAGGGTGTTGAGTATCACCTCATTATGTGAACTCTTCGTCAGCGCCTTGATTTCGCGCAGCCTTTGAACGATGTCGGCTAAGAGCCCTGAAGTTCCGCTCTCAAAGAAGCCCGATCCCATAATGAGCTGATTCCGGCGGACCGGCTCCAGCCGTTCCACACGTTGCATGATCTCGTCGAGCAGTGGCTTTTCTATATTAGAGAAAAACCGAGGGGCCGGGCGACGGCGTGCGAGCGCGATCCGGGCTAGATCCGCGTCAAGCGCCTTCGTTGGAGGATCTCCGTCGGCGGCAATCTCTATAATGCTCGTATCGAATTGAGGCTTCAACCAATCGAACATTTCAGCTGCCGCCAATATGTCCGATGCCGCCTGCTTATCTGGTTTGGTGCTGTCCCAATTCACCGACCAGAACAGATCGATGTTGCTAGTCAGCGTTTCATGGGTCCAGTTTCCTGTCGAAACTACAAGACGCAGAACAGTGTCGGACCCGCGGGTGAAGCGCAACAAAGCGACCTTCGCATGCAGAAGGCCACATTTCAGCTGGTGCTTTCGATATAAAAGGTGAAGTCCTGGAGTAACGGGGAAGTGGTTTTCCGGCGGGTGAAGGTAGATTGCAAGAGCGATGCGGCGTTGTCTATGCCCCTGCGTGAAGATCGACGTCATCCTGTGCAGGATGTCTGCATGAGCGGTAAAACCGCATACATAGCCAAAATCTCCCCGGTAATCTTCAGGTGGCCTGAACAGGCTGAGGATGGATTCGGATTTCATGCGAGATCTTCCAACAGAGCATAAAAATTGGCGATCCGTGGCAGCTGCGGCGGATAATCATTCTCTTCGGACATGCTGTGATTCTCGGCAGCAGTGGATTCTTCGATCTCGCCCCCTGCTGCCGGCCCCAGGAAGAGGTGATCGCCTTGCTCGATGACAACGGTGCCATCTCGTCTCGCTAGACTCGATATGACGTTGGTGGCACTACCAAGGCAAATTCTCGCGAAGCTATGGGCCGAGTGCCCCGATGAACTATCCACATGGTCGAGCATTTGTTTTGCTGTGCTGGTCAAGAAAGCTAGTTTCTCAGCTACAGCCGTGTTGCGCGCAAGTTGACCGCAGGTCGCCTTGCTCGGACGACCGCCCTGCTTTTGCAGGTAATTCTCGACCTGGTTGAGAACGGCTAGTGCGGCGTCTCGTAGATCGATAAACGCTATCCCTGCACGAATATCGGCAAAATGATCTCGGGATAGCGGGGGAGGGCAAGCTTTCGCCGAGGCAAGCAGTGCTGCGCCCCTCATGCCGAGTTCCTGAAGTGCTCGGCGGCGGTTAGAATCCCTTCCGCGCTCGAGGAGTTGTCGTTGGATGATCTGACGGGCCTCCTCTCGAACCTTTCCACTGGGGAAAAGGTGCTTCAGAGACTTCGGAGATTCGTACTCCATCATCCATCTCTTCAAAGCGTTATATTCACGCCGATAGATTTCGCAGATTTCGCCTCCGGGCTCGGCGAGCGAATAATCGTTGAACCGCGTGCCTCCAGAGGAGACGAAGCCTAACGCGGGAAGCGCTTGCACTGTCCGCATACGTAGTGGCTGAGTGACGTAGGCGCCTTGCCTTGCAAGGGCTCTGAAGGTTGCGTCTCCCTCACCACGATTGGCAAGCTTTCGATGCCCTATCCCCCGGCTCATATCTCCGCCCTTGCGAAGTGCGGTCCACATGACCCGTGCTTCGATCGCGTTGGCAGTCTGGAGGCGGCGTGGTGACCGGCAATGAACTTGCACCTCTTCGTCTTCGCACAGCGCAATTGCGAGAACTGCCCATACGATTGGCATGGCGTAATAGATGCCGCCTATGCCTGGAACGGAACATTCATTGAAATGTCGAACTACCGATGCCAGCTCGAGTGTGCGGGTCCGCCGCAGTGATGGAACATCCTCTGGTGCGAGAATGCCCCAACTGAAATCTGTCATACCTAGTCCCATGTAGTCAGTGTTAGCGCTGAGTGCGGCTCGCCGCAGGGGAATGTTTAGGCGCTGACTACGGTCAGTTCGCTACGGCCCCGTGCGACTGGTGTCACTTCTATCTTCACGGGAATCCTTTCCTTTATCTCCTCGACATGGCTGATCACGCCGACCCGGCGGCCGGTTGCATGAAGATGCTCCAAGACCGACAGAGCTTGGCCGAGGCTTCCACCATCCAGGGCGCCAAATCCCTCATCGATGAACAGGCTCTCGATCTTGAGGCCGCGGCCAGTGGACATCTCGGCAAGGCCGAGTGCCAAGGCAAGACTGATCAGAAAGCGTTCTCCGCCTGAAAGATTGTGCACCCCGCGAATCTCTCCAGCCATGTCATGGTCGATGACCTGGATAAGCATGTCGCCGCTAGGAGCGCGTTGGAGTTCATAGCGGGGCTTGAGATCCGTAAGCCTCGAATTTGCGTGCGCAAGCAGCCGATCGAGGGTCAGCCCTTGGGCGAAACGACGGAACCGGGCTCCGGTCGCGTCGCCGATAAGTTCATCCAAGGCGAGCCACACCCGCGCCGCTGTGCGCTCGCGTTCCAGCTCGGCACGAAGCTTTGTGGTCTGTGTCCGTACCTCATCGTCCCGGCGCAGGACGAACTGGGCGTCCTGGAGCGCCTTCTGAGCGGCCTCGTCAGCTTGCTTGGCTTCGCTGATTGCCTGAACGAGGGCGTCGCCAGAGAGGTCAGGTGGATCGGTCTGATCGTGATGGATCAGATCCTCCTGTCGCTGCGCCAATAGGGCAGCAGCATTTTCGAAGGCCCGGTCGATTGCGGTAAGCGTTTCAACCTCCCTGTCGATTGCTACCTGCCCTTCCCGCGCTGCAGTAGCGACGGCTTCCTCCTCAATGACCAGCTCAGTGAGTCGTACGTGGAATCGACCTTGGCGGTCGAGATGATCCTGGACCACGCGTTTAGCTTCCTGATCGGCAGCCTCTTTGCGGGCCGCTGAAGCCGCCTGATTTTCACGGCCGAGAGCCGCCGCACTTTGGGCAGTCTCCAATGCCTGGCGACACTGCGACAGCGCGGCTTCGTTTCGGGCGACGACAGACTCAACAGTGTCGCCGCCCAGTAGGTCGTTCCGAGCGTTCGTTAGCAGTATCTGCTCTTGCTCCCAGGCTTTCGCCTGGGACTCGATTTCGTCGAAACGGACGATGGCTGCTGCGGTCTCCGCACGCGCGTCAGCGACCGTTTTCTCCAAGCCAGGCATGGCCTCGACGATCTTAGAATGGTCTGCAAAATGCGTACGCCAGGCGCCAGCTTGTTCATCTAGCCAGCCTATTGGGTCAGCAAGCTGCCGCCAATCTGCGGTGCCGCTAAATCTCACATCGATTGATCGTGCGAGCCGATCCCGCGTTTCGGTAACGTGCGATTTGCGCTCCAGTAGGCTGCTCAATTCCTGTTCGATATCGCGGAAGGTCTGAGCGGCGACGCCGGAAGCTGTGCGACTTTTCTCCCAATCGCTCCGGGCCTTTTCATCAGCGACCTGGGCGATGGTAACCGCCGTCCTGGCTTCGGTCATGGTGGATCGCTGACCATCGAGTGTGGCTAGTGCGCATTCCAGAGTGGCTTCGAAGTTTGGCTCGGCCGGATCAAGGCCCGTCGGGCTGCATTTTTCGGACAGGACAGCAAAGGCGGCCTCGGTCTTTTCTTCGGCCGTCGTCAATGCGGTTGTCTGGCATTCTATGTCGCGCTCCAGACGGTTGATCGATTCGTCAGTGGATTGGATGCGGGCGACAAGAGTGGCCTCTTCAGCGGTCTTCGACGTCAATGATGTGTCAAGATCGACGATGCGGTCCCGCTGTTCGTGGAGCTGCTTTCCCAAAAGGGAATTGATCGCGCTCAACGCATGTTCGGTGGCTCCGCAAACCGGGCAGGCCTGCCCTTCCTCTAGTGTTGCGCGAAGTTGCATTGCTGCTTCGCCAGAGGCTGCTTCGGCTAGCTCGCCAGCGCGGCGCGCCTCCTGCAATTGCGCCCGCACGATGGGAAGGCTGGAGCTTACCTCTGAGTGTCGACTGACGAGGTCTTCGCGCTCAACCTTTGCGTCACCGAAATTACGCCGCAGACGGGCCATAAGATCGCGGCATGCCCCTACCTGGGCTTCATGATGCTTCCAGTCCACCAGAAGAGGGGAAAGGGCTCCCAGGCGATCCCGCTTTTCGAGAAGCGCGGAGAAGTCGCCTTCGGATGGTGCGGAGGCCTTGGCTTCGTCCAATATGTTGCGAGCCCATGTGGCAGCGGCGGCTGTTCCCTCTTCAGCTGCCTTGAAGGCCTCCCATGAACTGTTGGCCGCGATTTTGGAGGCTTCCGCTTCGTCTACGCTCCCTGAAATTTGCGAAAGCTTTAGATCGACAGCGGTGATCTCGACGAGCTCTGCCGCAAGTTCTGTCTGCTGCGTCGCCAAGCTGGCAAATCCAGCGTACTTCGCAAGCCAAGATGCATGACCGTCACGGGATGCAACGGCCTCATACAAGGAACTGCCAGCAGCCCGCTCAACCTCTTGGCATTCGGCTAGAGCTTGCGTGCGCGCAGTGCGTGCGTCTGAAATACCGTTGAGCGATGCGCGCGTTTCGGAAAGCTTGCGGTCGAGTGTACGGGCTTCCTCTATCTCAGGAGATTGCGCCGCCACCCGCGCTGTCTCGCCCTGGAGGTTCACCATCGCCTGGCTCTCGGCGGCGACCGTCTGGGTCGCGCGTTCGCGTGCCTGATCAAGTTCACCTTGTCGCAGGACGGCATTTTGCTCAGCTCTGCGAGCCAGCGTCCCCGCCTCTTGGACGGCGGTCCAATCTCCTGCAAGGGCGAACGCCGCTTTACGAAGACGTAAAATTTCATGCCGAGGAGCGGCTTCCTCCCGGGCAGCGTTTGCGGTCGAAACGGCCAACTCACATTCCGTGACCTTGTTGGCCAAGGTAGCGCGCTCGGTTTCCCAGCGAACGGCTTTGGAAAGTTCTCCAAGCGTGGATGAAGTTCGATCGGCAGCATCTTTCGCGGCGATTTGTTGCTCTTCAGCGGTCCGACGAGCTTCGTCGTCGAGGCCATTTTGAGCTTCGATTCGGTCCAGAATCGCCTGTTGCTGCGCCCGGAGTGTTGCTGCCTTTTCATGCGCTGCGCGGCCAAGGCTCGCATAAATATGCGAACCGGTCAGCCGTTCGAGCAGCTGCGCGCGTTCGTTATCATCTGCCTTGATGAAGGCCTCGAAATCCCCCTGTGCTAGGAGGACTGCTCGCCGAAACTGCTCCGCTGACAAGCCGACTAGGCGGTGTATCTCCGCGAGTGTTTCAGTCTTCGTTCCACCAAGGATCTCGCCATCGGCAAGCCTGGTGAGACTGTGCCGGGTTCCCTGCATGCGACCATCGGCCCTCTTATGGGCCCGCTGAACAGTCCACCGCGCACGGTAACGTTCGCCGTCGCGACCGACGAAGTCCAATTCCGCATAGCCTTCACCTGAGCCATGCCGAAGGACCGCCCTGGGGTCGCCAGCCGACAACTCGTCACCTTGGACCGTCTCAATTCTGGCGCGTGCCGGTGCTGCACCGAGGCGCGGCACGGCATCGAACAACGCGAGGCACATGGCGTCGAGCAGGGTGGATTTCCCGGCGCCCGTCGGGCCAGTGATGGCGAAAATTCCAGCGTCGCTCAGGGGTTCGGCTTCGAAATCGACCTCGAAATCGCCATGGAGGCTGGCGAGATTACGGCCGCGGATCGCGAGCACGCGCATCAGACGTCCTCCCTCGACATTTGTGTTTCAATGAGCAGGGCTTGGAACGCTTGGCTCAAATCCTCTGGCGGCTCGCTGCCATGGGCGCGTTCGAATAGCTCTGCGAAAACAGCCTCGGGGAGGAGCTCGGCAAGATCGACTTCGCGTTCGGCTATGGATTGGTTGGTAGCCTCACGAGCCGAGACGCGCGCGATCCGCGTTAGCCGCAAAGGCTTGCCGTCGAGGGCCGCCATGACTCGAGCTTGCAGGTTGGGTTCGGGGCCATCAACGAGCACTGAAACTTCCACGAAGGGATGAAGCCCGCGAGGAAGCTCTGGATCAAAGTCCAATTCTTGGATCGCGAGCTCAACCTCGCCGATCGGCTTCGGACCCTCAGCGGGAACCGTGAGAAATGGAACAACGCGCGGGATTTCCTCTTCGCGAGCGGCTGCGCCGCCCCCGAGGAGATCGACTATGCTGATCGAATGGCGGTACAGACGCTCGGTCGCGGACAAGGGAAACGGCGATCCTGCATAGCGTATCAGAGTGTCGCCCTTGATCGTCTGTGGACGATGGAGATGGCCGAGCGCGATATAGGCGGCACGGTCGTCAAAGAGTGAAGTTGCCTGGGCCTCCTCACCGCCCACGGTGATCCGACGCTCTGAATGTTCGGAGACATCCCCCTCCGCTACATGGAGGTGGCCGGTCACGATCAGCGGCAGCCCGTTCGCACGTTCGGCACCGGCAGTCAGAACATTCTCATATAATTCTGGAAGCCCGCCCGACCCCATGTCCCCCGGCCGGCAGTAGGGCACCGCTGCTAACCACGCCACGATCGTGCCCGCCCGGTCCTTGAGTGGGACCAGCATCCTCTCGAAATCGGGTATGCCGTTCACACGGGGGAGAGAGCCGATAAGGTGGATTCGTCCAGGACCGAGGAGTGCGGCGGGCAGATTGATTCTTGCTGCACTGTCGTGGTTCCCGCCGATAATGACGATCTGCAGATTGGGGCAGCGTGTCGTCGCATCCCGAAGGAACGCATAAAGGCGTGCCATCGCTGACACTGGAGGGTTCGCGACGTCGTATATGTCGCCCGTGACGAGCAGAAGATCCGCCTCTTCGGCGACGAGGCGGTCGAGGAGCCAGGATAGAAACGCTTCATGCTCCGCCTCTCGTTCATGGCTGAACAGCTCATGCCCGATGTGCCAGTCAGAACTATGGATCAGTCGGAAGGCGGGTCTTGATTCGATCATGGCTTAAGCTTTGCGGAATTGGCGACAGAAATGGACGTAATTTCGACCATGGGTCTGGCCAGCGCTGCCTTGAAGCAGCAATATCAGTTTTGAGTGAGGTGCCTGGCTAGGACGATCATCGCTTCTGTGTCTCGCCCACAATAAGCTCGCAGCGCCGCATCTAAGGCAGCCCGACGATCGTCCGTCGTGGTAGGAGAGATGGCCTCCAGATAGGCAGCCTGGGCGTTACCACCGTCTTTCACCTCAAGCTCTGAATAATCAAGATCGGGGGCAACGGTCGGCAGCACGGCCTTGATTGACCAACTGCCTCGTTGGTCGCGGTGATACCAGTTGGCGCGAGTGACCGGCAGCAGATCAACCACCCGGTCGATGATCGAATTGAGATCGTCTGCTAGATCGGGAAAAAATTCAGAGAGCTCGCGAAGGCGCGCTTTCTCGAAGCCTGCATTGTAGGCAACTACCGCGCCTGAACTGGGAATCATCGTTACCAGCGCTTCGGCGCAAGCCCTTCGCGGGTCCGCACCATCCAGGCTCAGAAATTCATGGTGTTGTAGGCTTCCGTCTTCCGCTTCGACATGAGCGGAAAATTGGAAGGGCACCTGTTGATATGGACGCGTGCCAACCCAGCGCGGAATGGCGAATGCGATTGTCTCAAAGTCCAACCACGTCCGGGGGAAGCACCAATCCGCCATGGCGGTGCGGGCGCCCTCAACGTTATGATCGGGTTCACCTGTCACGGTAGCCTGGTAAACCCGTTGATGGGTGGGGTTCGTCAGCATCGTGGGGTCAATCTCGAAAAGATCTTCAACCCCGCGTCTCAGCCAGTTATTCCCGCCGCCATATGGAAGAACGGTGACCGGCCATTCCGGGCCTTGCGGAAGTGCTCCCTCGCAATATGCCGCGAAATTACATGGTAGGCCGTCGCAATGTGATCCAGGGAGGATGCTGGGTTCCTCACCGGCGAGCGTTTCGCGCGCTGCGGCTACAACCTCGGCCCGTGTTTCGACCCGGTCCTGGATGTTGGAAGTCAGATCGCTGTCGAAAAACAGGCCGTCGAGCGAACCATCTCCTTCGAGAACGAAGTCGGTATCGAGATGCCGGATCGCGGCGCTCTCGATTGGCACACCGGCTTCACGGGCGACCCAGACCTGAGTGGCTAGGTCATTTACGTGATAATCCTTGGGCTTGGTTGAGCTTTTAACCTCAGCCATGTGCCAGCCGCCAATACCGTTCGGCTCGAGAATATCGACTCTCACCAGAACGCCATCATGTTGAAATGTGGCTTCGAAGATCGGATCCTCATGGCCACTTTCAAGCAAAGCCTTCGTAGTGGCAAGCGCCGCGGAAAGATCGGGTTCAGCCTCGACCATGACCCCGCCCGGCAAGAGCGAGCATGCGGCCGCGCCAACCTCATGCCCGGCAGCGAATCGCGCTTCTGCGCCTTCGTCTGTCTCAGCCAGTTCGGGGCGATGCACAGATAACCACAGTCGCTTCGGGCACTGCTCGAAATAAGTGATCCTGGACTTGGAAAGCCCAAAGGTGCGAGGCGCTACGCTCATGCCGTCACCTTTACCGAGAGGCGGGCAAGGGTGAGGCGGAAAATCGAAGAGTTGATCGTCATGTCTTCAACCATGCATCGTAGGCGCGACAAAAATGGTCGTGTTAGGCGAGGCGGCTTCCGGTGGCAGCATCGTCAGCGCCGCCATGATGCGCTGGCGCATCATCTCAATGAGCGCGACAGGCTGCTCTATGATGAGCTCATTGCCCCAGGTGAATAGATGCTCTGCCAGCTCTCGCATGCCGCCGCTGGTGAAGCGGATCAGAAGATCACCATTCTCCAGCTGTTCTATTTGCTGATTGCGGTGGAAACGCCATTCGCGAGCCCGTGAGGCGGCAGATGCATGAATGCGAAGCACGACGTCTTGCTTTTCATCTCGCCAGACCCCGAAACTATCGGCCAGCCAGGCATCAATGTCCCAGTCATCCGGGGCACACCCGAGCTTTTCGCTAAGCCGGGGTTCGATCATACGGTCCAGTCGATAATAGACCGGGTCGTTTTCTCGATCAGGCATCTTTCCTACCAGATAGGACAGAGGGCCGTGAACAATGCCAAAGGGTATAACCCGTCGCCAGCGCGGTTCTTGTTGCTGTACCGCGGCGTAACTGAATTCAAGGCAGCAACCGGACAATATCGCCGCTTGGACGACCGCAATCGTCTCAGGCGGAACTGTAGCGACGGGGCCGGCGGTGACCATCGTCCGCTGGAGCCGGGTAAGAGCCTCCAGGTCAGGGTCAATGCGGCGCTTTTCGCGGTCGTCAAACGCGCCCTTAACCTTGGCGAGGAGGCTCGCCAGTTGGTCGGCACGAACTGTTTGGCCGGCCCCTCGTCGCCCATCAGCCTCGGCCGTAAGTGCTGCAACTTCAGCCGCAGTGGGGCGGGTGTAGACGCGCCGAAGGCTGTCTCTGATGATAAAGCGCTTACGGCGATCTTCTGTTACTTCTTCAAGGTCGAAGTGCCGCGCGATGACGTCGCGCATGCGCTCGGCGGTCCTTCGATTGACCCCCAGTGTTTCAGCCATTTCGTCGAGTGTCAGGCCCTCGGTCGATTCCGATAGCGCGTGTACGAGCGCCAATAATCGGTCCAATTTGGCCATACGATCGGTCATGCTGCACTACCCCCCCATTCGTGCCCAACTACGACCGCTTTCGCCGCTCTTTCAAGAGCCTAATGAAGGAAATCGAGGTTCCCGATGCCGAGGGATGGGGGTAGGGGGCAGGGCGACCGAAGCAATGGCGTCGCTGCTACAGCTTACCGGGATAAGAGCTGATCCGCCATTTCGCCAAGTCGCTCATAAGCGACGATCCGATGCCGCCATGCTTCTGGGATTCCGTCCTCGCCATAAAGGGCACCCGCGAGTTGGCCAGTAATGGCAGCCGTGGTGTCGGCATCCTCTCCGAGATTGGCGGCAGTCAGGACGGCTTCTGCGAAACTGCCGGTTCGACCAATGCACCAGAGTGCGGCTTCCAGCGAATGCGCGACATAGCCCGATGCGCGAATATCTTCCCTTGGCTTACCTTGCCAGGAGCCACCAACGATGTCGGCGATCTTCCTGGCCAGGCCCTCGGCCCTGATGTTGAGAACCTCGTCCAGGGTGCTACCGGAAATCGCGCTCGCGGTCATTCGTGCATAGATGACGCAGGCATCTACTGCTTCGGTCGCTCCATGCGTGACCCGGCTTTGACGTGCTGCCGCGTCATCAAGTGCTGGGATGTCGTCATGATATCGAAGAGCGACTGGCGCGAGGCGCATCAGGCTGCCGTTCCCTGCTGTGGCTGGATCTGTCGATCCGGCGATGGGATCTCCCGATTGGTCCCAGCGAGCCAATGCCGCGCTGACGGTCATGCCTATATCGAAGCAGTGCCCAGTTGACGAATAAGATCCCTCATCCCGCCAAGCCACGAAGCGCTTCATTAGGTCAGCTTCATCGATACCGTTGCGGGTCAAAAGACTATCCGCCAGGGCGAGGGCCATTGACGTGTCGTCTGTCCATTCGCCAGGCCTCAAGCCGAACGGGCCGCCACCGATCATGTCGGTTAGGAGGGGATAGCTGTCCCTGCGCGCAAACTCCAATGTCGTTCCAAGGGCGTCGCCTACAGCCAATCCGATCAGTGCGCCTCGGCCGCGAGCACGAATTGCCGTGGAGGTCTTGGCGGGACGAACCTCTTCGACTGTGACCCTTTGCTGCACATGGGTGAGTTGGTCGTGAGTTTCGATCGCTCCGGGGCGAGCCATTCTCACCCGCGCTATGGCAGCGTTCGGCTCGGTCCCCAGTTCGGCCAGTAGGCGCGCGGCTATCATTCCAGCGCGCCCCAAACCGCCCTTGCAATGTAGCACGATATCGAAGCCTTGGCGTAGGCGGGAGCGCAGATTGGCGCCAGTGACGGCCCATGCCTGCTCGAATGCCGGGGATGGAATGCTGACATCCTCAATGGGCAGATGAAACCAGTCCATGTGATGTGCGCGTACTTCCTCGCCGAGCCGTTCCACGCCGAGGCTAAGGAATTCTTCGGCTTCGATCAGAGAGACTACCGCGGCCGCGCCACTGGCTTGAATGGCTTCTAGGTCTACGCAGAGGTCACGGTTCCATGCCCCCGTCAGCGCATCTTGCTGCTTTTTACCCGGGCAGAATGTAATCCCTATTCTGCCACGGGTGCCGCCGGTTGGGACGAACGCGATCTTCAACGGATGGCTCGCACTGGTGCGAGGCAGATTAGCAGCGTTTCTTTGGTCCATTCATATCCTCTCGGGCCATATTCATGGCGCCAGCGTGAAGTTGGCGAGAGCTATTGCGACCGAATCTGACAGATGTGGTCGTACCTACATGCTCATGGCCTTTGAAAGGCCGAACCATCTTGACCCAGCAGCCAGGATGGGGTGGTGAGAGCATCAAACGGGGGAATTAGCATGAAGATTGATCGAGATACGCTGAAAGAGGCAGGAAACAGCGCCGCGAAGGTCGGCCAGAAAATCGGCGAGAAGACTGTCGATGGGGTGAAGAAAGCCTGGGACACCGAGATGGGACGCACGGCCATCACCGGCGCTGCAGCAGGTGCCGCTATCGCCGCGGTCGTGCCGTTCGTGACAGTTGGGGCAGGCCTGTTGATCGGCGGCGCGATTTCCGTGTTGGCGAAGAACATCAAGTCAGGTCAGTAAGCTTCGATTGGAAGCGGACTGTAGCCGCTGGCAAATGGCCAAAACTCCCAAAGGCTTGGTCCGCCGGTTGATGCTCCGGCAAGTTCGCTACTGCCGGGGCAATCGGTGAAAATCACTGAACGGAATCCATGATGATCGGAATTTTCTTGCTGGCAGCTGCTGTAACCGTCGTCGATGGCGATACCATCCGTTTGGATGGAGAACGCGTCCGCCTGGTCGGCATCGACGCGCCTGAAATCCATGGATGCCCGGAGGGGCGCGCATGTGCTCCGGGAGACGGGCAGGCCAGTAAGCGGAGCCTGCAGAATCTTATAAACGGTCCCATCAGCATCCGCCGCGTGGGATACGACCGTTATGGTCGTACCCTCGCCCACATATATGTGAATGGGGTCAATGTTGCCTGTGAGCAGATTGGCCGAGGGCAAGCAGTCTACATGAGAAAGTGGGACAATGGGCTTGAACTCGCGCGGGAGTGCAGGTGATGTCGCGTCGCTGGGATGAGCGGGATAGTGAGGCTGATGGTTCGCCTTTCCCCTATCTGGTGGCTCTAGAAGCGATTGTCATCGGAGGTCTTGTCCTGCTCGGCACGGGTATGATGTTCGCATCAGGCGTGAGACGGCTCATTGGCCTGTTCGGCTGATATGAAAGGCGACGGTGCGGAGATGCATGCTAATCGCGTTGAAATGGCGCGTGATCTGATCAGAAATTCACGTTCTGGTTCAATAAGCCGATTAGCCAAGGAATTAGAAATTCAATATGCATATGCGCGCCGAATTATGGACGATTTAGAAGCGTCGGGCTTGGTGAGTGCGCCAGACAAAAACGGAGCGCCCATGGTTGCACCAGGCGATTTTGTCGGGAACTTGTAAGTTGGGCCGGCTCATTTTCCTCGCACTTGTTTTGATCATGGGCGTCTTTCTACTACGCTTGATTGGGAAGGTGCTGCGCAAGGGGCTGCGAGGCCTCGTCCATGCCGCTTTTGTCCTCGCAAATGTTGCGGGCGCCGCGTTGGTGGCAGCATTGGCTGGCCTTATCGCTTTCGTTGTGCTGCCCATCGCTCTGGTGGGTGATTGGTTCGGAATTGCCGTATCTGGCGTTGCGATCTTGGTTTTCGTCCTGTGTCTGAGAAAATTCGGACGCCGTGAGGGACTTGCTGATCGTCAGCTGCCGGCGATTGAAGAGGAGTCGACGATTTCTTCTGCGGTCGTCGAGGACGCTTTCGAGCCCGAGGCGGATCCACATATCGCTGAAGCCTGGAAAATCGCTGGTGAACTTGCGCCAGAATACACGCAGCGTCTTTCTTCAGCTCGGCGTAGCTGTGCTCGGGTGCTGGAGATGGCAGCCGGGGAGGCGGTCGAATGGAGCATCATCGACTGTTCTACATTCATCTCCCGCACGGTTCCGGAAGCCGTGTCAACCGCAGCGGCACTGATGAAGGATGCCGCCGCCTCAGAGCGACGCTGCGTTGCTGATGAGCTGGTGGTTGACCTTGAACGGATCGCGAAGCGCGCGCGGGAGGAAATCGACAGCCGCCGGCTGCAGCTACGTAACAGTTGGAATATTGTCCGCACCCATATTGCAAGCAGGACATCCCGCGACGCGTTGTAGCGACGGTCCAGCCGCATCAGTAACATGTCGATCACGGCTCAGGTGATCAGGACGCTGCCGCCTAATCGATCACCGGATAGTGGGGCATCGGCCACTCATGATCTGCATTTTCCATCATCAGGTCGATAAACAGCGGCAGCAGACACCCCAGCAGAGCTGAGCCATCTCGAACTTGCGTCCGATTCACATCGCTGTTCCAAGTCGCGCCGCCATGGACTAGCTGGTTTCGCAGAACGTACAGGCGTCCAAACAGGATCGACAGCAGGGTCGCCGTGTCATGGCGACGAAGCGCATTCGCCGTCGCGTTACGCTCACGTTCCAACATTTCGCGCCAGTCCTCAAAACCAGCAATATGATTATGATGATGCCAAAAAGGCGCGAATACGTAGCGGTTGTCCAGCAGCAGCCTGATTTCCTGGCTGAAGCGCTGCCAGACCATGTCATAAATCCGATGCTTGCCATCGAAACTGACCAGAGTGGAGAAAAAGCGCGCGAAGGCGTCGCGCTCGCGCTGACTCTCGCCACCCAGCGCTAAACCAACGTCACCGGCATAGGCCGCGTTGAAACCGATCCACAGCAGGATGAAGCGTACGTCCTCGTCACCCTCGTCGGCTTCTGCCCTGCGGAGCCAAGAAAGTGCTCGGTGAACTCGAAGGGTGAGAGGCATAGCGAAGCCCTCGCGAAGGCTTCGCTGCTTCTGCTTGAGCGCTTCAGGATGCAGCGGACTAGAAGGTGGGTAACGGAACGACATATGCTCGAGCCTCGCATTCTCGAATGCCTAAATCACAATTTGAGCAGCACCATTTTCATGAATGCGGCACATCTTGTTTCGAAATCAAGAGAGGCGCGGGAGCAGGCTCTTCGCCATCGGCGATATACCCATGAATGATATCGCCCGCCTTGAACGTCGCATTGCCGCCCTTGTTCAGGAGGCCGAAAATGCCAAAGCCCAACACGCCCAAAATGACCCCGCCGGTGTTTGAGGCGCCTTCAGTACCTTTCGTACCGGTCAAAGCGACTGGCCCCCATTGGGTGTCGAGGTGAAGCAATCGGAGGCTTAGCTGCCCTTTGCCACCCGCCGCGCTCGTGCCCGAGACGGAAACAATCTCCCCCCAGGCGATAGCCCCGATTGGAACTGCCACTGCTCCAGCCACGGTGACGGGTGAATTAACGCGCAGCCTGAAACGCTCGCCGGCCTTGGCAGACCGGCTGTTCACTTCGCGAACCACCATCAGTTCAACATCTGTACCCTTCACCCAGCGAGGAGTGAATGAAGGGGCAGGGGCGATGGTGGTTTCCGAAGCGGCAGCGTCCTGAGCAGCTATTGCCTGACTGCTGGCCAGAAGAACGCCAGCGATAAAGGCTGCGCGCAACATCAAGTTAGTGGGAGCCAGCAGGTGCCGTTGCCGCAGTGGTGCTGCCAGCCGGCAAGAAGCGGACCGCCGTGCCGGTCGCGTTCGCTTTGCCCCAGCTGAATGCCGACACATGAGCATCACCATATTGCGCTTTGATCACGGCATCAGCACCCAGCTTCTGCGCGCGTTCCCACAGTTCTCTGTAGATTTTGTCCTGCGAAGGCGATTTGCTGAAGACGGTCGCCTTACGAACCCCAGCCTTAACCTCGCCCAGCACCTCGTAGGGGCGGTCGGTGATATCGTAGGGGAAAACAGGTACGCCGACTTCCTCGTTCACGAGCGACTGAGCCTGGGTTGGTTGGGCAAGGGCAGGCGATGCAATAGCCACCGAACAGGCGGCAATCAGAACGAAACGCATAAGAATTTAAGCTCCGTGTTAAAGTCGAATCACTTTGTATAAGGGGCAACCGCCGGAGCCGTTTTCACTGCGGCAGCAATAGAAGTGCCTGCTGCGACAGGAACGGTCGCAGGTTCAAACGGTTTGGCTTCGGCGAAAACCAACGGCACATCTTCGCCGATGAAACCCTTTACTTGCGATCCAGAAGCGATTTTGGCGCTCGTACCCGTGGTGAAGAAGCCTACGACCGGAACAAAGGCAACTGCGGCGACGACCCCTGCCGTTCCGGTGACGCCCTTATCGTCAAAGGTGCCGGTAAGCCGGATTTGGCGGCCGTTCACGCTCACATTGAGGAGAGAAGCGGTCAGGTGGCCGGATTTGCCCCACATCCCTTTGTTACGGACTTCGGTTATCTCGCCGACAGCAGGCGAACCGACCGGAATGACGATCTGACCACCTACAGATACGGGCTCAATCACCGAGAGCCTAAAATGCTGACCCACACGTAGTTTCTTGCCCTCGGTCGTCAGCGGCTCTTCCATCTTGAGTTGGATCTCCGTGCCCGTGCGAAGAACATTGTTGGCTGCGGGACCAACAGCCAGCGCAGGCGACTGGACCTGAGCATGAGCAAGCGTCGACGAGGCGACGGCGCAGGCGAGCACCGCGTACATGAATCTCATTGAAATACCCCCATATTTGACCTTCCCCAAGGCCAGTGAATCTGTTGTATGGCGCCGACCGAGATGTCAAGTTGTCGGCGCCGTGGTTGAAGTTTGTTATCTCAAAGGCGCGCGGCCATTACTGAACCGAGTCTGCATGTAATATCTGATCCATTTTGGATGCTATTGCCTTCCAGAAGGTTAGTCCCTCCCAGTCTCCGTCGACGGCAAGTTCGCCAATCCGCGCTGCTACCTTGGTGGGTGCTTGGTCGCCATGTCGTCTCAGCAACATTATGGCCGCGCCCAGCGCGATTTGATCGTTGGTCATCAATTCGCTTCCATGGTTGCTGCGAAGGTGGCCACGCTGCGAATCAGCCTCATGGATCCAGCTTCCAGTCATTATCGGCGATGATGTTCCGAATGTTCCAAACCACCCGCGGATTGGGGCCTCCTGCGCCGCTGAACTGTGGGTAAGCCGTGAAATGCGTGCGAAAACCTGGCTTCAGATCAAGTGTCAGATTGTCATGGCTTTCGCTGACGGGGGTGCATCGATCAATGGGTTCGTCGGGCGAATCGCATTCGTAAAGGCGACCTGCCAGGAGCGCGCTTTCGAGCGCCTCGTTCCCGCGATTTTGAAGCCACCCCTGCACCGAGTAGCGAAGTTGCTGATCGTCGGCATTGGATTGGAGATCCTGTGCCTCAATCTGCCATTCTGCATCAGGAGAGCCTGGCGGTAACTCATGTTCGCTCCACCAATCTTGGACGAACAGGAAGCCGAGCCAGGCAGTAAGCGCGTAAATGGCCCAGCGGAATGGGGCCACTTGCATCATCAATGCGAAGACGATGCCCGTTCCCACCCAGGCTAAAAGGCTATTCTCACGCTCCGACACACTTGCTCCCTGCTGGCGATGGGAGTCTGCTAAATTTCTTATGCGTCAAAAGCGGTCGTAAATTTGGAGGCGCGCACCTCATCCTTCTGTTATTGGATTTCAGAGTTTGTCGAACACCGATCCCATCCGAGGGGCAAAGAGCCGCTCATAGGTCCGCAAGAGATGGGCGTCGGTCATGCCCGAAACATAATCGCAGATAATTCGCATAGGTTCGGCAGATGCGCCGAATTTGACGTAGATGTCGTTGGGGAGGAACCGCTTCGGTTCGGACTTCATTACCTCGAAAACGGCGATCACCATCATTTGCCCTTTGAACTCCAGATGCTGGACGCTGGGGCTACAGATCACCTCTTCGTAAACCAGCTTCGTCACGGCGGCCAAGAAGTCCGCCACGGGTTTGGGTACCTCGGCTCGATACATGAGCCTTGGCTCCTCAAACTCGGCTTCCTCACGGATCTGAATGCTCGGAATGACGAAATTGAGAATCCGGTTGATCTGGTGCTTGCGGTCGTTGCCGTCTCCAAACAGGCGGTTAAGCAGGCCGCCATACACGTCATTGCCATATTGGCCACGATACTGGCTGTTCAGATAGTCGAGCAGGCCTTGGCAAGCCGATGCAGGCACATGTGTCTGAAACTGCTGCTGATCAATCAGCTTCAGGGCTAGCGCATCCTCCAGGTCATGGATGCCAAAACTGATATCGTCCGCGAGGTCCATGATCGAGCAGGCAAACCCTTTGTGACGCGCTTTCGCGTGCTTTTCTGGCCGGAGGTCAAACTGCCGAAAGGCCTTCTGATCACTCGT
The DNA here is from genome assembly GCF_000153545.1 of Sphingomonas sp. SKA58. Taxonomy (NCBI): domain Bacteria; kingdom Pseudomonadati; phylum Pseudomonadota; class Alphaproteobacteria; order Sphingomonadales; family Sphingomonadaceae; genus Sphingomonas; species Sphingomonas sp. SKA58. The sequence continues at coordinate 939,770 of NZ_CH959307.1, read as the reverse complement.
GGTCATCGGAGCGAGGATCCAATCTACGACGTCCTGCTCACAGTCCAGATAGCATTTCGGGGGCTCGGAAGCATTGCGGTCGAGCAGCGGCGTGCCGCTGGTGTCGGAAAGCATCCCCGGTCGGAGATCTGGGTTCGCCACCTGGCTGAAAGCAACAGGGTATTTGAGAACACCCAACAGCGTTTCGCGGGTTAGGTTGGAACCGGCGGACTCGGAGAATTTCTCCAATCTCGACAGGATCCGGAGCGTCTGGCCGTTCCCTTCGAAGCCGCCATGATCCCGCATGCAGTAATTCAGAGCGACTTCGCCGCCATGCCCAAATGGGGGATGGCCCAGATCATGGGTGCAGGCGATGGCTTGGATGAGAGCGTGTTCTGGTAGGTAGTCCAGCGCGGGGTGACCAGGAAGATTGTGTACGAGCTGTTTGACCAAGCCGCCTGCAATCTGCGCCACTTCCAGAGAGTGCGTGAGCCGGGTGCGGTAAAAATCGCTATCGCCAAGATTGAGAATCTGGGTCTTGCCCTGCAGTCGCCGGAAGGAGGCTGAGTGGACCACGCGGCCATAGTCAACATCGCCGGCGGACCGGGCATCGAAAGATTTGCGCGACTCCGGCGTTCTGCGGTCTAGCCAGTGCATCATACCCCCATTCCGTCAGCAGGATGTTTGCGCGCTAGCATGAAGCGTGTCCTGCGGGAACCGAGCCACAAATTTTCAGAGGTGTCGGTCGCAGAAGGGCCGGTTTTATGGAAGTGGGCACCTCAGTCCACTGTCTGTCTATTATCGTTGAGCAATGATCTGGGTTGTCTACTCAGCTGCGATGCATGCTGGCCCTGTCACCTTAGGTGTCCTCGCGACGATCGCGATGAATTTTTCGGCCGCGGCAGTGACCTCGGGCAACTGATCTGCAGGCGCACCAAGGATCGACCAGAATTTGGGTTCATTCATCATAGTCCGCCGAGTCGGTGTCTGCTGGGCTGTTTCGCGCTCGCCCTTCTGCGTAATGAAGCCCCAGAACCACAGATCGTCCCAGAGCGTCGGCCTTTCCTCGCAAATCAGGCCGCTTTTTCTGATTACCGCATTGATCTTGGTGAAGTTGGGAGACTTCATTCCGATTGCCGCGAAGATATGCAGGATCACTTTGTCCACAGGTACATGTAAGGTATCATGCGGATTAACGGTGAAATCCTGCAGGAACCGAAGTTCACGGTTGCAGTCCAGCGTGTGAATCTCGACGATCGACTTGACGAAGAGAGCGGCGGTCTTTTCGCCGAATCCTGCGACAGAACGAAGTGCCAGCCACATTTCTTCGAAAACTGGCAGTTTAGCGAACTTTGTTTCCGCGGCCAGATCCGAATTGCCGATTAGCCACAGGGCCTCAACCAACTCGCCAACTGTTTGGACCTTGCCAAAGGCCGCGCGGTGAATGTGCAGCTTTTTCCAGGCCTGTGCGAGCAGATCCAGTTTGGGGGCCGATTGGGTATTGGCCTTCGAATACAGCAGCGATCGGAGCTTACTTTCCGTGTCGAGCCATGGCAGCACGTCCTGACGATAGGCACAATGCTGCACATGCTCATTGAAGTGGCGATTGCGTTGCAGGAACTCGAATATCTCTTCCAGTTTTCCGGCAAGTTCTGTTGAAACGGTCATATTGTCTCCGCGCACCTCAAAGCGCTCCAATCGTCAATTCGCCAGTATGGGTCCAGAACACACCAGCGTGTGTCACCTTGCCCGCTCCCATACTTTCAACCGCTCCTGCATATGCGGCGAGTTGCGGCCAGTACGTCGCGTAGCGTGCTTCATGATCGGGGACAGGCCCGCTCTTGTGATCGACGATCATGAAGCCGTCCCGGCCTTGCGCTAGAAGGTCAAGGATCACGCACTGAGTTGTGCCGTCGGCGAGTGCGACGTCAAGCGGCTGTTCGACATAGAGCGTTGCAAATCCGCGTGCGGCAAGGTTGCTGCGGAGAGCATCGGCTTGGGCGGCCATCGCTGAAGCTTCGCTCGCGCTCACCTGGCAATGTGCGGCTACCTTTCCGAAAAGCTCGGGCCTCTGGAGACAGATACGCAAGCCTTCATGCAAGGCCGTGCCCTTGTCGGTGGCAAGAACGAGATCGGCATTGGCCAACTCGATGCCGGGGGCAAGGCGAGAGGTTAAAAGCTTTGTCGGCAAAGGCAGGTGCGTCGAGAGGGCAGACGAGGGGGCAACTATTGCTTCCGCCAGGGGCATCACGCCCTGCACAACCGCATGGCGCGCGGCACGAGCGATAGGCGCAGGTGCAACAAAGCCGCCATCGAAAGCAGCAGCGATTTCGTCGCTGCCTACCGTCAGGCGCGCGGGGAAGTTCGTGCTGCCAAGCGTGATGCAGCCGTTGCCGATCGCGAAGCCACATTCCTCGACAAGCATCTGTGCCGGGCTGATATTACCCTCTTTCCATTCCTTCGGCGGCTTGGGCCATTCGATCACGAGCCGGTCGCGTGCTCGGGTCAGCGCGACGTACAAAAGCCTGCGGCAATCCTCTCGCGCTTCTTCGCTGCGTTGGGCCAGCGCGCGCTCCAGCGCTTCCTCAGCCGCGTAATCTGCCGAATAGGAAAGGTCCGCCTTGGCAAGAATCGCATCAAAATCATCGAAATCAGGAATTTCAATACGAAATTCATGGGCTCGGGGATTACGATCGTGCGCCATCGTCGCTACGATGACTAGTGGCCATTCCCGCCCCTTCGAGGAATGCCAGGTAACAACCTCGATGCCATCGGTTTCAGTGCCGCTAGCATGCGGGCGACTGTCATCCTGACTCGTCGCGCGCGCCTCGAGCCAGCCCAGGAATACAGGGATGCCATTGCCGTAAAAGCCGGCGGCTTCGCGCGGGGCTGGCTCCGCGCAGGCAAATGCCGCAGCTTCCGCCTCGAACCGGGCAAGGTCAGCGCGCATTTGCAAGGGGTCCGGCAGCATCTCGCACCATTCGCGCAGACCCGCAACGGCAATAACCTGGGCTACCACGGCATCGGCCGGAAGGCCCCTGGCCTTATCGTGTAGCGCCTTGAGTTGCTCCAGCCCGGTTGCCGGAATCGCAGTTCCCGCCGTTAGCGCGGTGAGCCCCGTTCCAAGATCCAGCCTCTCCGGGCCAAGGCTCGCGAAACAAAGCGCGGCGTGGGCATCGGCCGGATCGGCCACGAGGCTAAGGGCAAAGACGGCGCATTGCACCACCGGACTTTTCCACCAGCCGTTCTCGGCGAGGCGTACGGGCAGGCCGAGGACGCGCAGCTTCTCGGCATAGTCCGCGCACTGCCTGGAAGTCTGGCACAGCACTGCGATATCGCGCGGCGCAAGAGGCCGCCGAACCCCTGTGTGCCGATCCTCGATGATCATCTCGTTCTTGTCGAGGATGTCCGCGATGCGCTCAGCCACGTTATGGGAGGGCTTTGCCGGATTGGGATTTTGCTTCGTGCCTCTTTCCCTGCCCGAGACCATCTGCTCAATCACTTCCAGGGCGGTCCCGTCGCCACCTGTCCGAGTCGGGGCAAGCGAACTGTAGCGCTCGCCGAAAAGGTACTGGCCCAACCCGTTCACAAACTCCATGATCGGTGCCGTGGAACGCCAGTTGCGCTCCAGTGGTGCGTGGGGATGCTGCAACGAAAGCGCCTCCGCAAGGCGTGGGTCTGCACCTTGGAAACCCATGATGGCCTGCTTGTTGTCACCTACAATCAGAGTACGCGGTGCGCGGCGGGCAAGCTGCCACAAGAACGCGAACTGGATCGGGCTCGTGTCCTGGAACTCATCGATGATCACGCAATCGATCTCGGCGAGAACGGCCTCTGTCACCTCATTGCGTTCAGCGAGCATCTTGGCTGCATTCGCGACCATATCGCCGTAATCGATTACGCCGATTTCTGCCTTGGCACGTCCATAGTCGGCCATGACCCGCTGGGCGGCTCGCACAAGTCCTTCGGCATGCGACATGGCATCGTCACGTGGTCCCGGTAGGAATGGCAAGGCTTCAGCGGCCTCAATTACGGCCGTCGCCAGTTCGTCGTAGCCCTCGGGCGCCTTGGTGCGGGTGGTGGAAACCCAAAGATTGCGTAGCTTCTGCCAGGCCCGCCAGTCATGCCTACCCTGCTTCAAGGCCCGCTGTGTGGCGAGCAGATCTTTGAAATTATCACGCAGATCTTTCCGTGCGGTTTTGGTCGTCACGCTGTCAGCGATCGCCCGCGGAAATCTCTCCAAAAGTGCATCGATCGAACGGAGAAGGCGTTCGGCGGTATCCTCGTTCCGCCCGCTGACAGGTCCATAGGCATCGCCGACCCACTGCGCGGCGCTCGCTGCAAGACTAGGGTCGGTGCCGCGTGCGCCAAGCGTACGAAGCTGTTCGACAAGGCGCAGAAAGCGTCTGCGAAATACATGCTCGGCGCTGGCGCCCGAATTGTAGTCGTAAGAATAGCCGTGCGCGGCAAGGTTGCGCGAAATCGTCCCGATCTCGGAAACGGCCTCGATCGAACGACGCAGCAGCAGGTCTTGCTCGCCCTCCTCGATGAGTCGCAGACGCGGCGAAGCGCCGTGTGCCAGCGCATGTTCGCCCAGAAGCCGCTGACCCAGCGCGTGAATGGTAGTGACATAGGCCTGCTCGACCTCGAGCGCGGCCTCGATATTGCCCTCCGCGAGCAGTTCTGCACGAATGCGCTGGCGCAGTTCGCTGGCAGCGGCTTCCGTAAAGGTGACGGCGAGGATCCGCCGCGGCGCAACCACCCCGTTTTTAACCCAACCGCCTAAAGTCGTCTTGATATGGTGGGTCTTGCCGGCGCCTGCGCCGGCGGGAACGATCGCAATCTCAGTCATCGTCATTCTCCGGTGCGAAGGCGGAAGGCATTGGATCTGGGCGAAGGAAGGCCCGGATCAACGGACTGTCGTCGAAAGCATATGTGCCGAGCGACGTCTCCCTGACGAAATGCTTCTCGTCTTCGCTCCAATTGGTTTCGAGATGGCCGCGGCGCAACGCATCGAACCGCCGCTCCAGTTCGACCATCGCGCGCCTGGAAATGTCATCGTCGAACGTCTCCAGGCCAGGCGCTGTAATCCCGGCGACGCCGTTCACCAGCACTCCGGAATCGTTCATCATATTGTAGGCAACGCCTGCTCTGCCTCTTGCCGCGTCCAACACCGCATGCTCGGGTCCTGGGGTCTCGCTGCCGGACTTGCCGTTCTTTACCTTCATCCGGCGGTAAAGCTCGACCTGCAGATCGCAACCGGCCTCCATGCGCTGACGTCGCTTACCCGAACCGCTCTTCTTGTGATCGACGATCACCGGTTGCCCGTCGCCAAGCCGAAGCAGGGTGTCGGCCTTGCCATGCACAGGATGCCCCAGCACTTCGCCCTCCAGCCAGAATTCATTGGCTACCACTTCGGCGTCCAGTTCCTTGAGGATTGCCGCCCAGCCCTCTGCGGCCCGAATGGTGTCGCCGATCATCGCATCGCGTTCCATCGTCCAGGCCGGGCCAGTCATGAAGGGTGCATCGATAGCGATGCATTCGTCGAGCAATTCTGGCACTCGTGACGCAATAGAGGCGGGGTTGCATACCGTCTCCCCCGCCTTGAACAAGCGTTCAAAGACGCCGTGCGTAAGAGTGCCGCGCAGTTTTACATCTAGCGCTTCTGGCACCCAAGGAACATGAGCAGCGTCCAGCTCCTCAAGGATCCATGCAAGCGGACTGACCAGCAGCTTTTCAAGCCTGCTCGGGCTTTGCGGGCGAGGTCTGCCTTCTTCGTCTAGCCTCAAGTGCAGCAGGTTGCGGCCAAGGTCGTAGTGAACCGGCGGCTGCGGGCGCACCTGCGGCTCGAACTCGGGCGGAACACGCCAGTCGAGCAACCGGTCCCATACCGAGGTGCCGGCGCGGCCGAGCGACGTGACGAGATCCTCGGGATCCTTCACCTCGGCGACGAGCCGGGCAAGGAGCGCAAGGCTGGAGGCTGGAAACAGTGCCTTACCGTAACCGTCGCGTTCCGCACACAGAAGCACGATTTCGTCGCTCGCTGCAGACAGTTGGCGGACAAAACGACCCAGTCCGTCCTCAAGCATACGCCGGCGAGTTGGCAGCGCAAGCCCGCACGCCCGCTCGATTTCGTCCAACTCACTATCCAAGAAGACGGCATTGCGCGGCGCCGCCACGGGATAGTTTCCTTCGTTGTAGCCCAGTACGACCAGTTTCTCGAATCGGCGCCTCGGCGTCTCCCCCGAATGCAGCACGCTAACTCCGCAGGAATAGAAAGCGCCACGGCTTTCCCGCTCAAGACGGTAGGTCCCGGCCGTTGCATGAAGTGCGCCCCAGTCAGGCGTGTCCTCCTCGTTCCTTGTTGCTAACGTGCGCAGCAGAAGCGTAATGAGTCTCTTGGCTTCGGCCATGTCGCGTTCGATATCTGGCCGGGAGGGGCCCAGCAGCTTGCGCAAGACGCGCAGGCGCGCTGAAAACTGCTTGTTGGTTTTGGCGCCGCCCCCGGTCAAAAGTTGAACAAGATCGCGCCCGTCCACGCCGAGATCGACGCCAGAAGTTATGGCTCCGCGCCCCTGCATCACCCTCCGTGCCATGCTCGCGCCAAGGTTGCGTGGCCATGGCATGATCGGCGATGCAAGCAGCGAGGCCCGTGCCATTGCTGGCGCCGGTGCGTTCATGCACTGCACGAAAAGATAGATCGTCTCCGCCCCGATGTTACGCGCAGAGGCGCTGGCGGGAAGCCCGCTCAAAAGCAGCCCGGCGCTTTGAGCCACCCCTGCGAGCTGCGCCGCATGCTGACTGCCGTCGGGAACGATCACCGCGATTTCCGCAGGCGAAATTTCGGGTGTTTCCCGCAGCCAGCGCTGGATGATCGCCACTGCCGCTTCGCATTCACCAAGACTGTCGCGCACCGAAAGAACGCTGAAGCTGTCGTCAAGTGGCATGGCCTGTGCAGTTCGGGCAAGCAGACCCCGTTGGATATGCCCGACCAGCCTATCGGCGGGAGCGGCGGCCTCGCGACGCGCGCTAACAAGGCGCGCGAAATCGGGATCATCTGCGTCAGCGATACCGTGATGCTGTGCCAATTTGTCCAGGATGGTCTGTTCCAGCCGGGTGCGCGAGATGGAGCTGGTTGGAGCGATCAGCCGTACCGCTTGCAGTGCATCGTCGGCATTACAGCCGAGGAAGTCGCGCAAACTGGCAATATCTGCTGGCATAACTGCGCTGTTCGTGCGCCACAGGCGCAGCATCGCGTCAAGATGCAAGCGAGCACGGCTGCCCTCGGCTAGAGCCGTGACATCGATGTTCGCCGGTTCAAGGCCCGGCACCTCGAGCATAACCGCGCGCAAGCTTGCGCCAACGACCCGAGCGGTTTCGCGCGGCGCGACCCGGAGACTGTCGGTCCAGGGCCAGACATTCCCGTCGGCCAGCAGCAATTCGGTAAGATCTGTCTCATTGTGATGGGGTAGCGCATACAGACTAGAGATTAGTCCGGCGCTCAGCGGTAGGCAGCCTTTGATCGGACCGCTGCCGATTTTCAGGTAACAATCCTCGAACATAAGCAGTCTTTTCCAGTCTCAACGCCGCAAAACATCTATTATCCCCAGCTTGCCTCCAATTGTGACAATTCCGGTCGTTCGATCGACACGACGCGGCCAAGTCTTTACGCTCTCAATCACGGGTCGGATTGGTGGGGTGTCCTGGGCGTTAAAAAGAAAAAGTAAAATACTTGTCAATCATAGAGATAAGTCTGACATTGCTGTAGCGGCGGCACGAAGTTCTGCTCAGCCAAAATGTCAGTGATGCCCGTGCTCGCAACTCAGTCTTTCGGGACAAAACTGCGTAACCTTGCGCTTACCCACCGTCACTGCATCGGTGCCACTTGGGGGAGAGGACGGGAACGGCTTTTCAATAAACGACCGTTTCTGTCGCCCTAGCCAAGAAACTCTCTCTTTATGACGATCACCGCCTACCAATCCGTACCGACAGGCAACGCGCTTCACCCTTCTGAAAGACATGGGCGAACGTTGGCTTCGGCATATCCGGACATTGGAGGACGGCCAGTACTAAAGCACGAAATGACCTGGGCTGAGCGTTTGCTGGCCGAAACATAGTGGCGGCTTGATTACAGGGCCTGAGAGAGCCGCAAATGCCGTTGAATACGGTGGTGCTTCAATGCGAACGACGTAAAATAATTAGGACATTTCTCATGGAAAAATAGCATCGTTTGCTGCAGAGAATAATGTGATTAAGAACGGGGCTGATTTTTGATGTTGTCCAATTTTGTCAACACCCTGGAGCAGCAAGGTGGCGCCTTTCTGCAATGGGTACTGGGAGTTTTTAGGGGAAAGAAACTCGCAGTCCTCGGGCCTCGCGCATCGGGAAAGACGACACTGATATCGTTCCTATTAAATGGCGAACTGCCACAAGAATATTTTGCGACTGCAAAGCCTGAAAAATTCGAAGGCAAAAAGATTTCCCTTGGAAGTCTGGAACTGCGGGTACACGCGGTCACCGATCTCCCCGGTGACGTGCAATCCCACAGTGATTGGGAACGGCAGTATAAAGACTCAAATATCGCATGTTACATGATTGACGCGAGCAAGGTTTACGCGCGGGACGAAACGTATATTAGAATGATAAGAAGTGAAGCCAGGCATATTGGAGAGTGGCTGGATAGCAGAAAAAGGCGACCACCAGCTTTCTTCTTGGTTGCCACGCATTGTGATTTAATCCCCGATTATGCATCGCTTCCAGAAGGGCAAGTTACAGTTTTTACAGATTCATTCTGGAAAGATGCTGATGTCCAAAAGATTATAAACCTTGCCGGAGGTTCAAAGTACGTAAAATGCGTCGCCGGAAGCTTAAAGGATATAAGTCGAAGTGAACGCCTTATAGGCGAAATTTTGTACCAGGTGATCGCATGAAGGATGCGTTATATTTCAAAGCACAAGCCTTGGATAATACTTCACCTGATCTTTATCAATATGGCGACTCAAAAGTTGTTCCTGACGAGGGTGTGATGCGCCAGCAGATCACTGACCTGATCTCTGATATTTCTCGGAGAGGAAGTCATCATTTAAGGGCAGACGGCGCCGAGTTGATCGTTGTTGATCGTGCTTTCCTTGTACAAGTATCGTGCAGAGAACGTGATGATGCTGGCCGGCGTGCCTCTATCATATGCTGCGGCGAATTTAGCCGAGACGATGATCCAGCAGAGCAGTCTATTCTAATCGTGGGGGCAATCCGAGAATTTGCAGCACGGATCGAGAGAACGGTTGAACCGTGCCATTTAAAGGCGATTGATGACAATCTCGGGGACTTAAAAAAAAAGCCCACCAATCGTGGGATACCGATATGGGTGGTGCTGACGCTCAGTATTGTCGCACTTCTAATTCTACTGCTGACTTACTAGAGGCCGCCACAATTTCAATCCCTATCGAGCACGATTCGATGTCCATCAAGAGCACTAAGGAAGCAGCCTTGTCGACAAGCCTTATGCCTGCCGAACCAACTAGCCGCCGTGTTATCGCGGTACTTGACCAGCATGACATTGAGAAGTGCTCTAGGACCGGTGAAACTCAAATATTGAATGACCCCCAAACGCATATCTTAGCCTATCCGGTCAAGCGGGAACAAGCCACTAAGGCCTTGAGCAACATTATAGATGCGGGCCTTAGTCTTCCAGGTTCGATTTTAATCCAGAGTCCTTTTGATCCCGACGAATACGCTGACGCTGCCGAAGCTGTAGAACGATTTGCTTTGGCTAAGCATATGCTATTTTCTAACTTCTGTCAGCTATTGGGAGCTACTAGGGTCATCGTCACCCAAGTAGATGTTGTCACAAGCGATTCCGTTCAAACCATAACAGCGGACGGCGGCCGTTTGATGACCAAGAGTAAGCTCGGTATCAAAAGGGCTGCGAGCGATAGTCTCAGTTCACAACTGAGTTTGGAAGATGAATATAAAGGCGGTACCCCTGACTTAGAGGCCGCCGAGCTTTTGTTGTCAAAGCATCGTCTTGCGGGAGACAGCAACATGAGATCTTTGCTTCAAGCAAGATCAAGTCCTTCTAACCCCATAAATAAGCGCACGCTGACTCTAAATCTTTCAACAGAAGCCAGCCGAAATCTGAAAGTCGCTAGCAAGCTTAAACTGCCCACATTTTCCTTCAATGCGGATTATCAGGTCGCGCTCAGTCACGCGAAGGAATATACATTGACGATGGAAGTGTTTTTTGAGAATTAAATGAACAAATTTTGCAAATAATTGTGGTAATTATTTTTAAAATTTGTGAAATGTTTGATCCCATGCATTGGCCATTTATCATTCATCAAACTTATATCCGTCGAGTGGATATTCATGAAGCTTTCGGAGGGCAGCGGCAAAGCGGTATCGTGACGCCTAAAGATGTGCCTGGAATTTTCATCTTCACAGGGCATGGCGGTGGCGCAATCGGATACCAGGATGTCTTTCAAGCTGACGGCTCGCTTCGCTATACGGGGCAGGGACAGACGGGCAATATGGTCATGGCCTCAGAGCCCGATCCGAAACTAAGTTGAGTGGTATCAGCGGGTTAGCTTGACGCTTGCGGCAGTCGTTGATTCAGGGGTTTTGCAACAAACTTCCGGAGATCAACGATGTGGACCGATACCACTCGGGCGCAATATGCCCGCGCGGGACTGACTTTGCCAAGCGATTTGACCGATGCCGAATGGTCGGTGCTCGAACCTTTCTTGCCGCCACCCTCCCACGTAGGCCGTCCGCGCAAATGGCCGCTGCGACGGATCGTCGAGGCGATCCTGTATCTGCTGCGTGGGGGGCTGCCGTGGCGAATGCTGCCGCCCTGCTTTCCGCCGGTCTCGACGGTTCGGCGCTGGTTTTACCTGTGGCGCGATAACAAACTGTGGCTCTCGCTCAATCATACCCTGCTGTTGATGGCGCGTGAAGCGACGGGTCGCGAGGCTTCGCCCAGTGCTGGCGTGATCGATAGTCAGAGCGTGAAAACAACGGAAAGTGGCGGCCCTCGCGGCTTTGACGCGGGCAAGAAAATCAAGGGGCGCAAGCGCCACATCCTCACCGACACCGAGGGCCATTTGGTTCATGCGGTGATCCATACCGCCGACATTCAGGACCGCGACGGCGCGCCGCTGGTCCTGTGTGAAATCATCCACCGCTTTCCATGGCTGCGCCATGTCTTTGCCGATGGCGGCTATGCTGGCGACAAGCTCAGGGAAGCGCTCCGGCGTACCGGCAAATGGACTGTCGAGATCGTCAAGCGATCCGATGTTGCAAAAGGCTTCGTGGTTCTTCCGCGCCGCTGGGTCGTCGAGCGAACACTGGCTTGGCTGAACCGCAACCGTCGGCTCGCCAAGGACTTTGAACAGACCATCGCATCGGCAACTGCGTGGCTGTTCATAGCTTCCATCCAGCTATTCGCGCGTCGCATCGCAAGACTATGAAATTTCATCGGATAATTATGAATCAGGCTCTCAGGCAATTTGGCTATCCGTGATCATTCGGTGACGGGTAAAGACCTTCTCGTTTTTGAACAACTCGGTAAAGGTGGACGAATACGCTTCCTCGGATTGTTTGCGTGTGCAGGCTGGGATACTGAGCTTCAGCCTGACATCAAAGGGACTGAACGCGAAGCCATCGTGTTTACCTTAGTTCCGCTCCGTGAAACTGATCTCGAGGGCGACGATCTCACCGTTGAGAAAGCACCTGCAGCCGATCTTGCCACTCTGCGAAATAGGGCGATTGCGGCGGCTGCGCCGGCGCAAATGCGGCAGGCTGCGAGTGCGGCAAGTCTGTATGTCCGCAGTCGCGATGTGCGGGACTATGTTCTTGCACGTGCTGCAGGTCACTGCGAGAACTGCAGTCAACCAGCACCATTTTTGACAGCCGCGGGGCGCCCATATCTTGAAGCGCATCATATCCGCCGCCTAAGCGATGGTGGACCTGACGATCCTCGATTTGTCGCCGCCGTTTGTCCCAATTGCCATCGCCAAGCGCATTATTCGGAGCACCGCTCTAACTTCAATGCGGATCTGAAGGCAAAAGTGGCTGCTCGCGAGGCTTTCATCGCGACTTAGCAGATCTGACCTCCCAACAGGGGCAGAACGGATTCTTTCCAAGCCCTTGTCCTCTAGGTGGCCAATCAAAAATCGGCGCAGGCTCGGCAGAAGCGCATCGTGCAAAGCCGGCGTGTCACCTTCCAAGCAACCGCTGTAGGCTGTCATAGCGGACCAAGGTCGCTCTTCCGACCTTCACGATCTCGATATCGCCCGCCTGGATCAGTTCATAGATGCGGGACCGACTGAGACCGGTAAGACGCACAGCCGCCGCCACGCGCACGGTGATGGGAGCAAGGCCCTGGTCAGCCGCGTCGGTCATGATTGGGCTCGCTGCACTGTTTCTCGCGCGCGGATAAAGTTGCGGTCGCTTTCCAGAAAGGCAGCCAACATCGCTGGGATGAGATCGGCCACCGGTTCCTCGGTCCCATAGGTCTGCGCGTAGATTGCTGCATAATCGCGCAGCGCATTGAGCAGGTCGGGCGTAACGGTGATTGCCAGCTTTACCGGTGTCCTGTCCGGCAGCTTGGCCAATTTCAACTCTGCCATGTTCATTCTCCTGTCGACCCGCGCCATGGCGCGAGGATGAGATCGCGGCTGACCAGCAGGCGGACCGGTGTCCCGGGGCGCACAATGATCGTCGGTTGGATGTCGAGATTGCGCGACGTGATCTGGTCGCCGGCCCGCGAGATATTCTGTTGAGTTGATTCCCGGATCGCCTCGACAAGGTCGCTTTCACCATTGATGGTCAGCTCCGATCCAACACCGAGGAGTGTTGCGATCGCGACGCCCTTGAGCAGTGACCAGCTATGGAAGTCGACCTTGTCCGCCAACCCCGCATAGCCCGCCGCGTCCGTCGCCGGGAAATTGTCGAGCCGGAGCGAACTGCCGTCCGGCAGGATGAGACGCTGCCAGATGACAAGCGCCCGTCGCTGGCCGAAGGCGACGATGCTGTCATATTTCCCGATCAAGCGGGCGCCCTGCGGCACGAGCAGGATCTGACCAGTTGTGCTGTCGAAGACATTCTGCGTCACCTGGGCCGTCACGAGCCCGGGTAGGTCAGAGTTCAGCCCGGTGATCAGGCTGCCGGATATGATGCTGCCGGCAGCCAGGAGGAAGGGCGACGCAGGTGGTGACAACCTGGATGTGTTCACGTCGCTGCCGGTATTGGGACGTTCCGTAAACGCGACCTTGCGACCCTGTGGGGTTTGCGGCGCCGTTGGATCCGGCGGAACCATTATGGTCGGCAGCGCCGGCACCTCGGCGGCATGGTCGTCAGCCTTTGTCTGGACAAGGATCCCGGACTCTCGGGCGGCCTTCAGTTCCGCCAGTCTTGCTTGCCTCTCAGCTTCTGCGGCGTCAGCGGCCGGTCGATTGCCGCCCGGTGCGTCGGCGTCCAGATGCTGTTGCTGGGCGCGCAGAATCGGTCGCCCGAGATCACCCGGCAATGGTGGTCCCAAGCTCGGAGCATCCCCATAGCCTGCCGGCAGGCCGGCCAATGCGTCGCTGGGGTTCGTCGATGGTTTTGAAAGCTCGCTCTCCTGCGTCACTTGCCGGAAGACCTGGGGCTTAAGAGCCATCCACGCGACACCCATGAGGCTTGCCGACCCCAATGCCGCGATGCCTATGATGGCACCGCGGCGGAAACGGATCGCTTTTATCGGTTGCGCCCGCAGGACGAGACTCTCCGGATCAACCTTGGCCTGGGGCGGAACTGGCTGGATCGGGGTGTCGGCCACACTCATGCGCCCCTCCGGCGCTTTGTGCTCTCGATGCGGGTGATGCGGACGATCTCCTGCTTTTTCAGCCCCAATCTTAGCTCCGCTGCGCCAAACAGCCGATCGACGACATAGTAGCGATCGCGCAGGCGGTAGTTGACGAGTTCTGCCTTGCCGTCTGCCCCCAGGACGAAGAGCGGCGGAGCATCGCCCTGGGCCAGCGTTGGCGGGAATTCGATATAGGTCTGCCGGCCGTCGTCAAAGGCGCGCAATGGTCGCCACGGTGGTCGGTCGCCGGAAATCGCATAGTCGAAATGAAGCTGGGCGATGTCGAGCCCGGAGGCGACCGGTTCGGCAGCGCGCGCGGCCTCTTCCTTGCGCTTGAAGGCGATGAGGTCATCCTGAGGGTAAGTCCAGCTTATGCCGGCCATGGCTGTCGCGGCCGTGCTCGCAAGGCGCAGGTGATAGGTCCGTCGGCTCGTCGTTATGACGAGGTTGGTCGCAAGGCCTGCTGAGAAGGGCTTTACGAGGATATGCGTTCGCTTGGGCGCGCCATCGTCACTGCCTCCCCCTCCAGAAGTGGTGTCGCCGATCACCCAGCGCGTCGTGTCGCCGCTTGCCACTGCGACCAGTGTCTCTCCTGGCTGCAGCGCAATATCCGTCACTGACCCTGGCGCTGTATAGGCCAGGAAGATCGAGCCCTCAGCATAGGGATAGACCTGGATCGCATTGACGAAGCCTTGGACTACCGGTTGCGCCATCGCCTTGCGGTTGGCGGAGGCGACGCTGCGCAGGGGGGACGGCCCCGTCTGCGCCTCGGCCTGCGAGGTGACAAGAATGATCGTGGATAGGAGAAGGGTGCGGGTCTTCATGGCTGGATCTCCTGGCTGTTCTGGAGGTTGGATGCGGCCAGCGCTGGCGGAAATGGCGAACTGAGGGCTTCGCCTGGCCGAGTAGGCGGTCGCTGGGGGGCAGGTCGGGCGTCGCTGTCGAGTTCGCGGCTCCAGTTGATCGCATCGACATAGATGCCGAGCGGGTTCTTTCGCAGGACATCGGCGTTGGCGGGCGCCTTGGTCACGATCGTCAGGATCGCGGTCCAGCGGCTGGTCCCAGCCTGCACGCCCCGTTCGAAGACAGTCTCGGTCCACTTGACCTGGAAGGACCTGTCCGAGGCCCGGACGACGCTCGTTACCTGGACCGAGACAGTCCGCTCGCCGATCCGGGAGAAGGGGTCATTGGCGCGGGCATAATCGCCAAGGAACTGTGCGCCGCGCTGGGTGGTGAATGCATAGGCTTCCAGCCAACCGCGCCGCACCAGGACCGGATCGAGCGAGCTGCCCCGCACATTGCTGATGAAGCGGGCGAGGTGCCATACCACCTGCGGGTCTGTCGGACGATAGTCGGTGACCGCCTCATTGACCGCCCTCGCTTCGCCCAGCCGATCGACTTCAACGACATAGGGGATGAGCTGACTTTGCGCCGATTGCCAGACGAGCCCGGTCGATGTTCCGGCGGAAAGGGCAAGGCTGGCCAAGGCTACCAGGCGCCAGTTTCGGGCCTGGACGCGGGCCGACCCGATCCGCTCGTCCCAGACCTGGCCCGCTCGCGCATAGGGCGTTTCGGGCGGCGGGGTGCGGCCATAGCGCTGGACGCTGCGCTTGAATATCATGGCTCAGTCATTCCTTTCTTTGATGTCGGGGGTGGCGGAGGCGCCGCCGCGATCCCCTTGCTGCAGGGCATGAAGGGCGACCTGGCGGTGGTGACGTTTCGCCTGTTCGTTTTGCATCGCGCGGGCCCAGCCAGGCATGGCCTCGCTGGCGCTCGATTCACCCGGGGACGGTGGGCGGCCATTGATGGCGTTCCAGGCTGCCTCGCGACCGCTGCTTGCTGCTCCGCCCAGGCCCAGCGTATCCGACATCCGAGCTCGTGCCGCATTGCCCGCCGCACGTGCGACGCCGGCGAGACCCGCACCCACCGACGGCGGATTGGCAGTCTCCCGGCCGAGACTGTAGGCGGTGCTGGCAGCGGCTCCCATGGATGTTCCTGCCCGCACGGCACCGAGAGTTGCGCCTCCAAGAGCTCGCGCGCCGCCGATGGCAGCGGCGCCGCCGATCATGACGGCGCCCGCAGCACCCACGCCCGTGCCAAGCGCAGCTCCGGCACCCAACTGGGGGGCGCCGGCGGCGAGGCCGCTGGCGATAGATGGGCCGAAGATGCCGAGTCCGAAGAGCGCGAGGGACGCCAGCACGAGGCTCATGGCCTGGCCGATGTCGGGCTCCTGTCCCTGGAGCGCAGCGGTGAATTCGGCGAAGAAATTGGAGCCGATGCCCACGATGACGGCGAGCACCATCACCTTGATCCCTGAGGAAACGACATTCCCCAGCACGCGTTCGGCAAGGAAGCTCGTGCGGCTCCACAGCGCGAACGGCACGAGGATGAAGCCGGCCAGGCTGGTGAGCTTGAACTCGAGGATCGTCACGAACATCTGCACCGCAAGGATGAAGAAGGCGATGATCACGAGCGCCCAGGCGAGCAGCAGGATCATGATGGTGAGGAAATTGTCGAAGAAGGTCGTGAACCCGACCATCTCGCTGGCTTGGTTGAGCAGCGGCCACGCCGCCTGGAAGCCGATACCGGCAAGACGCCCGGGCTTCAGCAGGTCGTCGGCGCTGAGGCTTCCGCCGCCCGCGGTGAGACCCGCTTGCGCAAAGGAGCGGAAGATGATGTCGGCGAGTGTCGCGAAGCTGTTCAGGATGAACGCGAACGCGCCGATGTAGAGGATCTTCCGCACGAACCGGCCAATGACATTGTCCTCGCCGCCCATGGCCCAGAACAGGCCGGCGAGCGTGATGTCGATGCCGATGAGCGTGGAGGTCAGGAAGCCGACGTCGGGGCCGAGCAGGCCGAACCCGCTGTCGATATAGGTGATGAAGGCTGCCAGGAAGCGGTCGATGACATTGAGGTCGTTCATGGGCTTGGGCTTCCTGGGGCTTGGGCGTCCTGCACTTGGCAAGGGACCGCGGGGCATGGCTGGGGGAGCAGAACCACGCCCCGCGGCGGCGGCAGGCGGGAGAGGGATACCGCGTTGCCGCCTTGGACCGGATCGGGCTGGCGCCCGCATGAGAGGGGCTATTGCGGCGTGTAGGCCGATCCGGAGCCGAGGAACTTCCTGGTGGCGGCACGCGCCTCGAGCGCCTGCGTCGCGCGCCGCGCCTGTTCCTGGCTTTCGCTCCGGAACTGGGCGGCCATCATCTGCTGGAGCTGGAACTGCTGCTTGGCGGTGAGCGCCAGCAACTGGTTGGTGGCCTGGGTCGCTTGCAGCGATCCTTCGGCGCCCTGGCTCCGGGCGACGATATCGGCGAGCGCCTGCGTATCGTCGCGGACATTCTCGACCACCTGCGCCTGGACCGTCATCGCATGACGAAACCCGTCCATGCTGCCATCGAGTCGGCTGCGCGCTTCCTGTACACGCTGGTCGGTGCGAAGGGCGTCGGCAAAGTCCCTGGGAAAGAGCTTGGCGAATTTTTCGTCGAGTTCGCTGACATGGAAGTCGATGCCCTGCGCCTGTCCCATCAGGCGATCGATGGCGGCCAGTTTCGCTCGGAGTGCGTCGAGTTGCGGAAAATCGATTCGCGAGAGATTCTTGCCCATGTTGACCAGCATCTGCGCCTCGTTCTGAAGCTGCCTGATCTGCTGGTTGACCTGTTGCAGCGTCCGGGCCGCTGTCAGGACATTCTGCGCATAGTTGCTGGGGTCGAAGACGGTGATGGCATGCGCTGGCGTCGAGGGGGCCATGAGGCCAAATGCGAGCGAGGTGGCAGCGCCTGTGGCTAGAGCAGCCGCGACGAGGTGCTTGGCGGTAATAGCGCGCATTATTGGTCTCCTTGCAGGGGGGATGGAAGATTGGAGGAATGGCCGAGCAAATCGGCAGCCCAGTCGAGCCCGGCCGAAGCGAGGAAGCGCGCGGCGAAGTCCTCGCTGCCACCCGCCTCGATCAGCGCATTGATGCGGGACTGGGTCGACGGATCGGACGTTGCGCAGAGCGCCAGGGCAATCGGCCCCAGGCCCAGTTCGAACAGGCGGTTGCCGCGCGCCGATTGCAGGTAATATTGGCGCTTGGGCGTGGCGCGCGCGACGAGTTCAATCTGGCGCGCATTGAGGCCAAAGCTCTCATAGATAGCGCGGGATTGCGGTTCGATCGCGCGGTCGTTCGGCAGGAGGATGCGCTGCGGGCAGCTCTCGATGATAGCTGGAGCGATCGTCGATCCGGCGATGTCAGCAAGGCTCTGGGTAGCGAACAGGACCGCGACATTCTTCTTGCGCAGGACCTTTAGCCATTCGCGGATCCGGGCTGCGAACAGCGGATGGTCGAGGAAGATCCAGGCCTCGTCGAGGATGAGCAAGGTCGGCCGCCCGTCAAAGCGGGCCTCGAGGCGATGGAAAAGATAGGCGAGGACGGGCGCAATGACGCTGGGCTGGCCCATCAAAGCCTCGGTCTCGAAACATTCCATGTCCCCGAGCGCCAGCCGCTGCTCCGCCGCGTCGAGCAGGCGCCCATGGGGCCCGTCCAGCGTGTAGGGTTGCAGCGCGGTTCTGAGCGCATTGGACTGGAGCAGCAGCCCCAGGCCCGTCAGGGTGCGTTGTTCGACCGGGGCGGAGGCGAGGCTGCCAAGTGCCGACCAGACCATGTCCTTGGCATCCGGCGTCAGCGTCGCGCCCTCATGCTCGAGAAGCGCACCTATCCATTCAGCGGCCCAGCTCCGTTCGGCCTCGCCATCAATCCCCGCCAGGGGCTGGAAGGCGAGCGCCTCCCCATTGTCGGCGCCCAGTTCGTGATGCGCTCCACCGCACGCGAGCACTGCCGCACGGGCGGAAAAGCCCTTGTCGAAGATGAAGACCTGTGCCCGCTCGTAGCGCCGAAACTGTAGCATGATCGCGGAGAGGAGGACGGACTTTCCGGCACCGGTCGGCCCTGCGACGAGCATATGGCCGACGTCCCCCACATGGGTTGAAAGCCTGAAGGGAGTGGAACCGGCGGTCCTGGCGACCAGTAGCGGAGGCCCGTCGAGATGGGCGTTGCGCGCGGGGCCAGCCCAGACGCTCGACAGCGGCATCAGGTGCGCGAGATTGAGCGTATGGACGAGCGGCTGGCGAACATTGGCATAGGCCTGGCCTGGCAGGGAGGAAAGCCATGCCTCCACGGCATTGGTGCCTTCGCGGATCGTCGTGAAGCCAAGGCCGTTGACGATCCGCTCGACGCGGCGGACCTTTTCCTCGACCCGCGCCCGGTCCTCGTCGGCTACCGTGATCGTCATGGTCAGGTAGCCGAAGGCGACATGGTCCTGCCCCAGCACCTGTAACGCGGCATCGGCGTCTGAAACCTTGTTGTCGGCATCGCTGTCGAGCAACTGGCTCGGCTGGTTGTAGAGGACCTCCCGAAGGAGAGCGGTAATTGACTTGCGCTTATTGAACCACTGGCGGCGGATGCTGGTGAGCGCCTTGGTGGCCTGCGTCTTGTCGAGCGCAATGAAGCGCGTGACCCAGCGATAGCCGAAATCCTGGTGGTTGAGGGCGTCGAGGATTGCCGGGCGGCTGAGGCTGGGGAAGCCAAGCACGCTCAGGGTCCGCAGGTGCTTTTGGCCCAGGCGCGGCTCGAGCCCGCCAGCGAGCGGCGTGTCGACCAGCAATGCATCGAGATAGACCGGGGTCTCGGGGACGCTGACCGGATGCACTCTCTCGGAGATGCAGCCATGGAGGTAGGTCAGCGTCTCGGTATCGTCGAGCGCCCGCACCTCTGGCATGAAGCCCGACAGGAGGTCGAGAATCCGGTCGGTCTCCGCCGCGAACTGCACGAGCGTCCCGCGCCAGTCTCGTCCCTTGTCAGCATCCGGTCGTTCGACCAGCGCGCGGCCGGCGCTGTCGATGCTGTCGGCAGGCGGCAGCCATTGCAGCGTCAGGTGGTAGCGGCTCTCGAAATGCAGGCCGGCAGCCTCGAACGCGGCGCGTCTTTCCCGATCGACGAGGGCGCTCGCGAGATCAGGAAAGACGCTGTCGGGGTAGCCCTGGCTCTCGAGCCGCTCAGCATCAAAGTAGAGCGCCCAGCCCGAGCCCAAGCGCTTCAGAACATTATTGGCGCGGGCGCAGGCCGCGATGAGTTCGGCCTCAGTTGCCGATTCAAGATCCGGCCCCCGGAAGGCGAGCGTGCGTTGGAAGCTGCCATCCTTGTTGAGGACAATGCCCGGGGCGACCAGGGCGGCCCAAGGCAGGTGATCGGCAAGACGGTCGGCGCGGCGCCGATATTCGGCAAGGTTCAGCACGAAAGATGCCCTTTCTGACGAAGATGGCGAAGGAGCACCGGGGCGAAACTCGGATCACGCCGCGCCGCGAGCACAGCGAGGCTGTGACCAGCGGCCCAGAGCAGCACCCCGGCGAGCCATTGCTGGAGGCCAAGGCCCACAGCGGCGGCCAGCGTGCCGTTGACGATCGCGAGCATGCGCGGTGCGCCGCCCAGGAGGATGGGACTTCCAAGCGCGCCGTGGATCGGCACCTCAAATCCCTCCAAATGCTGGCCACTGCCGGTCATGCGATCAGCGCTCCGCCACCAAAGCTGAAGAAGCTGAGGAAAAAGCTCGAGGCAGCAAAGGCGATCGACAGGCCGAAGACGATCTGGATCAGCCGCCGGAAGCCGCCGGATGACTCCCCGAATGCAAGGCTGAGACCGGTGACGATGATGACGATCACCGCGATGATCTTCGCGACCGGGCCCTGTACCGATTCCAACACCTGCTGGAGCGGCTCCTCCCAAGGCATGCCGGAGCCGGCTGCCCGCGCCTGGATGGAGATTGCGAGGGCGAATGCGAGACCTGTCGCCGCGCCAGCGAGGCGAGCCGACAAAGATAGGAAGCGAGTTTGGGCCGTCATGAAACATCTCCTTGGGTTTGGGATTTGAGAAGGCTGGAAAGGCGATAGGCGCCGGTGTCGGGATCGAGCCCGGCCATCCGGGCGATGCTGGCGATGCGCCGGGCGCTGCCACGTCCTGCAATGAAGACGATGAGGTCGATGGCCTCGGCAATGAGTTGGCGCGGCACGGTGACCACCGCCTCCTGGACCAGTTGCTCAATCCGGGTCAGCGCGGCCTGCGCGCCATTGGCGTGGACCGTGGCGATCCCGCCGGGATGGCCGGTGTTCCATGCTTTGAGCATGTCGAGGGCCTCGGGGCCGCGGACCTCGCCAACGACGATCCGATCGGGCCGTAAGCGCATCGTCGAGCGCACGAGATCGGTCATGGATGCAACGCCAGCCTTGGTACGGAGCGCGACCGTGTCGGGCAGCGGGCATTGGAGCTCACGCGTGTCCTCGATCAGGATGACCCGGGCGTCGACCCAGGCCATCTCCGCCAGCAGCGCATTGGCGAGCGTCGTCTTGCCCGAACTGGTGCCGCCGGCGATGAGAATGTTGAGGCGCTGCGTTACCGCGGCCCTCAGCGCGTCTGCTAGGGACGGCGGCATGAGGCCGTCGGCGACATAGTCGTCGAGCGTGTAGAGCCGCTCGGCAGGTTTCCGGATCGAGAAACAGGGGGCTGGGGCAACCGGCGGCAGAACACCTTCGAACCTTTCTCCCGCATGACCCTCCGCATGGGGCGGGAGCTCGGCAGAGATGATGGGCCGGTCGGCGTGGATTTCCGCGCGGCCATGGGCGGCGACGAGCCGGATGATCCTTTCGACCTGGGAAGGTTCGATCGATATGCCAGTGTCGACCCGTCCCTCGCCAAGCCGGTCCACCCGCAGAGCCCCATCCGGATTGACCATGATCTCCTGCGTCAGAGGATCGGCAAGGAGGGCTGCGATATCCTCGCCCATGGCTGTCCGCAGCATGGCACGCCGCCGGTCGGAGGCGAGCGAAGGGGGCTGGTGCGGATTCATTGTCCGTCCTCCGACCCGAGCGTCCGTCGTCCACTGGCGACATGGCGGCCAACCTGAGTGACGAAGGCCTCGAAACGCTTCGCTCCCAGCGCGCGCCCGGCCTGGTCATTCTCTGCAAGTGGCGTCTGGATCGCGAGCTCGAACCGGATGAACAGCGCCAATGTCTCGAGGATCACATGCGTGTCGGCTTCCACCCGGCCGATCGACCGGGTCATCCGGTCCAGCCGGATCGAGAACCGGTCCTCAAGTTCTGAGGCGCCCCGACGATTGAGCCAGGCGGTCAGCGCATCGACAAGGATTGCCGACTTGGTGGCGCCAGGCTTGGCGGCGAGGGCCTCGAGCCGGTCGGAGAGCGGGCGCGGCAGGAAAAGCTGGTGGCGGATCTTCTCCATGGTCAAAGCCCCAACTGCAGGTCGTCAGGACGGATGGAGGCTGCGTCGATGCCATAGACGGTCCGCGCAGTGCCCAGCGCCTGGACGCGGTCCATCGTGCGGCGTTCGGCCGCCTGATCGGTGTCGTCTTCGCCCAGGCCCAGGGGGTCGGCGACCTCCGGTTCGGGCGTGATCCTCAGTTCGATCTCGTGCGCAGGATGGCGGGCCTGTTCAAGTCCGCCGGTATCGCCATCTTCGCCGGCGTCGACCTGCACAGCGAGGCGCATGTCCGCCCCGCGAATCTGCCCCGCCCAGTCATCAGGACGTGCCTCGGGGAGGTCTTGATCGCGGGCTGCGTCCAGCGACGGTGGTGGTAGGACGCGCGCGGCAAACCGCCGATCCGCATAGTAGCGCAGCTTTCTGGCGCGGATCGGCGGGCTGCCCGAGACCAGCACCAGTTCGTCGGTCGGTGCCAGCTGCATCACCTCGCCCGGTGTCAGCAACGCGCGCGCAGTCTCCTGACGGCTGACCATGACATGGGCGAGCCAAGGCGCGAGGCGATGCCCTGCATAGTTTCGCATCGACCGCTGTTCGGTCGCGGTGCCGAGCGCGTCTGAGATGCGCTTGGCGGTGCGCTCGTCATTGGTCGCAAAGGCAATACGGACGTGGCAGTTGTCGAGTATCGCGTTGTGTTCGCCATAGGCCTTTTCGATCTGGTTCAGGCTCTGTGCGATGAGGAAGGCACGCACGCCATAGCCGGCGAGGAAGGCAAGGCTCGTCTCGAAGAAGTCGAGCCGCCCGAGCGCCGGAAACTCATCGAGCATCATCAGCAGGCGATGACGGCGGTTGCCAATCTCTCCCCCGCTACCAGGAACGTGAAGCTCTTCGGTCAGGCAACGGCCGATCTGGTTGAGGATCAGACGAACCAGTGGCTTGGTACGGCTGATGTCTGATGGCGGCACAACGAGGTAGAGGGACACCGGATGCCGGGCCTCGACGAGGTCGGCGATCCGCCAGTCAGAGGCCGCGGTCACTGCCGCAACAGTGGGGTCGCGATAGAGGCCGAGGAACGACATGGCCGTCGACAGCACACCCGAACGCTCGTTTTCGCTCTTGTTGAGCAGTTCTCGGGCGGCAGAGGCGACAACCGGATGAACAAGCGGTACATCCGCCGTGCCCACATGGTTGGTGGCCATCATCCGGCGCAGGGTCGCTGCGAAACTGCGCTGCGGATCGGAGAGGAATGTGGCGACCCGGGCGAGGGTCTTTTCCTCTTCCGCATAGAGGACATGGAGGATCGCGCCGACCAGCAGAGCGTGGCTGGTCTTCTCCCAGTGACTGCGGCGCTCCAAGGCACCTTCCGGATCGACAAGGATGTCGGCGATGTTCTGGACGTCGCGGACTTCGTTTATGCCGCGGCGCACCTCGAGCAGCGGGTTGTATCGCGCCGAGCGGGCATCGGTCGGATTGAACAGCAGGCAGTGCGAGAAGCGCGAGCGCCAGCCGGCGGTCAGCTGCCAATTCTCGCCCTTGATGTCATGAACGACGGTCGAGCCTGTCCAGGAGAGCAGCGTTGGAACGACGAGGCCCACGCCCTTGCCTGAGCGGGTTGGCGCGAAAGCCATGACATGCTCGGGACCATCGTGGCGAAGGTCATCGGACCCGACGCGACCGATCGCGACGCCGCGGTCGACGAGAAGGCCGGCATCCTTGATATCCTTGTGCGTTGCCCAGCGCGCCGAGCCATAGGTGGTGACGTTGCTTGACTGCCGAGCCCGCCAGACTGATCCGAAGATGGCAGCGACGCAGCCAATGAGGCCGCCCGCCGCCGCGATCGTCCCTGCTTCGTCGAAGATCGCCGGCGCATAAGCGTCGAACGAAAACCACCAGGGGAATAGCGACCAAGGCGGGTAGATCGGCTGCCCGAAAAGCAGGAGCCAGGGCGCACCAAGCTCAGGCTGGTAGGCGAGCTGCGCTGCTGCCCATTGGGTCGCGATCCATATGCTCGCGACGATGATAGCAAGCACGATCAGGATTTGCCCGATCAGGAGTTTTGTAGGGGTCATGCGGGCCTCCGCCCGCACTCGACTCATTGGTCTGCGGGCTGGCCAAGCATCGCGTAAAGGTGCGTGGCGCAGCAGGCACCGGCTGATGCCGCTGGCTACCTTTGCGGTGCCAGTGCGGCCCCTGCATTGGCCCGGGTCTTAAAGTCTTGGGCGGCGGAATGGACGAGATTGAGACGCCCGCAGGCCTTGTCGGTCCTTTGGCCGAACCTGCGTAAGGGCGGATCATGAAAAGGGGCCGGGAATTGCTTCCCGGCCCACAGTGTTGCCGATTGCCAAGGAGAGGTGTTGGCAATCAGGCGGCCACGCCCATGCCAGCATCGTGCAGATCATAGCTGGCGAGCATGGTGTCGACGAGATTGGTGGAGCTTTCCCAGTCGAAGGTCCGGAAGCTGTGGCCCTTCGTGACGAAGGTGGCTCCCGCGTAGAACATCTCATACTGGTTGTGCCGGCTCGCAAATTCAGAGCCGATTGCATCCCAGGCGAGCTTGAAGAATTTTACGCGGTCCTGCGAATTGGCCACCGGCGACTGCTGCGTTTTCCCGATGAGAGCGGCCGTTTCCGGGTTTACGAAGTCCGCAATGCTCGAGGGCAGCATGATGAGGCCGCCTCCAGCCAGGTCGCGCAGCGAGGTAATGACCTTGGAATAGAGCTGCTGCGTGAGGACCTGGGACGCATAGAGAAGGTGACCATCCGGTATGTAATAGCCGTTGCGAACCTTGCCCTTCGCCTCCATGCCATGGACCATTCCTTCCACGAGCGCGGCTTCGGCGGCCAATTGGCCGAGCATGTCACGGACCGGCGGCAGGGCAAGCGTCCCGTTGATCTCGGCCGTGCGACGCGCGATGCCCATGAGGAAGCGCATCTTGACCATCAGCCGAACCTGGCATTGATAATTCTGCAGTACGTGCGCAGGCGTCGCGTGGAACTGCTTCATCACCATCGCGGTATCGCCAGCGATGAATACCCGATCCCAGGGAACCTTGACGTCATCAAAGTAGATGACGGCATCATTCTCATCGAAACGGCTGGCCAACGGGTTGTCGAACTGGCTGGGCGACGCCGCCTCATAGGACTTGCGGGACAGGAGCTTCACGCCGGGCGCGTTCATCGGCACCGCGAGCGAGATCGCATATTTCTCGTCCCCCACGCCAAGCGGCTGGACGCAGCTGACGAAGACCTCGTTGGCCATGATCCCGCTGGTTGCCAGCATCTTGGCACCCCGGATTGTTATCCCGGTCGAATCCTCGTCGACAATCCCGGCTGTCAGATAAGGGTCTGCCTGCTCATGCGCGGACTTGGAGCGATCCGCCTGCGGATTGATGATCACATAGGTGAGGAAGAGGTCATTGTCCCGGGCGTAGCGGAAATAGTCCGCAAGCGCCCCAGCGCGCGCCCGGTCATGATTCTCGAACAGGTCGATGCCCATCATCATCCCGGCGAAGCAGGAGGCGACATGGTCGGGCGATCGCCCCATGAATCCGTAATGCGTGCCTGCCCAGGCCTCCATCGCCTTGCGGCGCATCACCAGGCCTTCATAGTCGGTCGGCAGGTCCCACGCCCGGTTTACCCGCTCGCCACTCGACGGGCTCGTGAAAGTCATCAAATCGGGATTCGCTGCCTGGAAGTCGTAGAGCCGGGCGGCCGACGCGACCGAATTGCAGAATGCGGGATGCTGAGTGACGTCGCCTGCAAGCTTGCCGTCGATGTAGATGGAACGGCCGTCGCGTAGCGTGGCGAGGTGTTGGCTTCCTGTTTTCATATCTTGTGCCTTTCGATCATCATTGAGCCGGTCCGCAGGCGATCGCGTGATATCCGCCGCGGAAGAAAATGAGGGGGGTGGTTTCGGGCTCGGTCCGGAAATCCAGGACCCGTCCGACGATGATGACGTGGTCGCCGCCATCATAGGTCGCAAAATGCCGACATTCGAACGCCGCGAGGGAAGGTTCGATCAAGGGGCAGCCGGTAGTCCCGGTGATCGGATCAATGCCGGCCCACTTGTCGGGTCTTCCCCCGGCAAACTGGTTGGATATGGCTGCTTGCCGGGCGCCAAGGACGTTGATCCCAAAAGTCTCGGCCTGAAGCAGGTCGGGAAGGCTGGGGGCCTCGCGCCCGACGCTGAAGAGAACGAGCGGAGGGTCGAGCGAAACCGAGTTGAACGAACTCACCGTCATGGCAATGGGCTCGCGCCCATCGGCTTCGGCGGTAATGACCGTGACGCCGGTTGCGAACTGACCGAGGGCGTCACGAAAGGCGCGGGCTTCGAAGCCGGCCATCTGTTGCGTCGTCATGCTGTCTTCCTTCGACGGGCCTGGACATGCAGAAGTGCAAGGGCGTCCTGCGAACCCCCGACGAGCTTGGCGAGGCTGTCGGAAAGGGCGCGCAACTCTCCCGGTGCCAGTGCACCAAAAATGGTGTCGTTGACGGAGCGCTGCAGATCGCCGACTGCCGCCAGCAAACCCCGTCCTTGCGCGGTCAAGGTCATGATCACCCGGCGGCGGTCCGCCGGATGGGGCTCCTTGGTAACCAGTCCGGCGCCAACCAGCTTGTTCACCTCCGTGGTAACAAAGGCGCCCGACAGGTGGAGATAGTCGCTCAGCAGGTTGATCCCGATGTCTGCCTTTCGACTGAGATGCTCGACGGCGACCAGGATGGAATAGGCCGGACCCGAAAGTCCGGCTGCTTGGCCCAGCCCAGCGCGCAGCTCCTGCAGGTGGATGCTGAAGCCCAGAGCGTCCTGGATCGTCCGGCGCAGCAACTGGTCAGAACCGTCGACCAGCAGTTCCGGTCGGCTGGCGGTCATCTCCAGGGCTGGCCTTTCTTGCTTAGCGTGCAGGCGGCCGTCGGCTTGGTCAGGCCGGGTCATAATAATGGATCTCAAGCAGCAGGCAGCCGCCCTCGGACTTGAAGGGACCGTGATAGACGCCGGGCGGGCGGCAGGCGTAGGTCGGGGCGACAAAGGCTTCGCCACCATTGCCTTCTTCGTCATTGCCGACGGTGAGGTCGCCCTCGAGCAGGAAGACTTCCTCCCAATAGTCATGCACGAAGGGCTTGGTGGTGAATACGCCAGGCTGAAAGCGCAGGAGGCGCGTGCGGCTTCCCTGCCGCTGTTCGGGGTCAAGGCTTCCTGACAGGATCTTTTCGTCAACGCCGCCGCCTGGCTTATAGCCCTCGGGCAGCTGCCAGCCGTCTCCCGACATGGCGATCGCGTGGAATTCGCGATGTTCTTTTGTCACGGGCATATCATCAGTCCTTCTGGTTGAGTACGCCTTGGCATGTCTCGGCCACCCCCAGGAGGAGGTCGTCCGAGCCAGCCAGAGCGGCGATGGTCAGACCCACGGGGCGTGCAGCCTCGGGGCAAGGGAGGGAGATCGCGCAGCCATCGAGTAGGTTTGCGATCGTGGAATTGCGCAGCATCAAGGCGTTGGCGGCGTGGTAGGCCGCATCATCCTCTAGCTCCGAGATGCTGGGAGCGAGCACGGGCACTGTCGGCCAGACGATGCCGTGCAAGCCGTTGAGTTGCTCGGCCATGTTGGCGATGAAGGCCTTTCGGCCCTCGACGAGGCGCGCATAGGCCGCCGCGCCCATCCTGTTTCCTGCCTCGATCCGTGCCAGGACCTTGGGATCATATTCGGCGCCCCTGCCCGCATCGAGATAGGATTGGTGCCAGGCTGCCGACTCGCTCGCCGGGAAGGTCGCATCCTTCACAAGCGATGGAAGGCGATCGAGCGGTGGCAGTTCGATAGGCTCGATCGCCACTCCTGCTGCCCCAAGCCGAGCAAGGGCCGCATGGAACGGGCCTGCTACCTCAGGTTGGACGCCCTCCATCACGTAATTGGTGACCACGCCCAGGCGAATGCGATGGGCAGGCACCGCGAACGGCTTGCCCGGAACATCGCGCAGCACGTCGAAGAGGGCCCGACAATCCGCGGCTGATTCGCCGATGATCCCGACCGCGTCGAGGGTGGTCGAGAGCGGTAGGACGCCATCCCGGCTGATGGCAGCCGCGGTTGGCTTGAAGCCCGTTACTCCGCAGAGCGCAGCGGGGATGCGGATGGAGCCACCTGTGTCAGTGCCCACCGCAACCCGTGTCAGACCGAGCGCGACCGAGACGGCTGCGCCGGAGGATGAGCCGCCGGGAATACGCAACTCGCCGGGATAGGCAGGGTTGGCAGGGGTTCCGAAATGCGGGTTGATGCCGAGGCCGGAGAAGGCAAACTCCGTCATGTTCGTGCGGCCGAGCAGGACGAAACCGGCGGCGCGTAGCCGCTGGACGACGACAGCGTCGCGTCTCGCCACGGGCGCGTCCCTAAGGAGGCGCGAGCCTGCCGTGGTGGGATGCCCCATGAGGTCGAAATTGTCCTTCACCGTCACCGGCATGCCCAGATAGGGCGCGCGCGACCTTGCGGCTCGCCGCGCGTCCGCCGCTTCGGCAAATCCTCTTGCTTCTTCATCGAGCCTGGTCGTCAGGACAAAGCGCATGGCATCGCTATCGAGCTTAGCGAGCGCCTCCTCGACGCGGACCTGGCTGGCGCATCCGATCATGCTTCGGCCACCGGCAGTGCCTCGATCGCATAGCTATGCCGCAGAGTGCGTCCGAGGACCGGGTCGTGGAGGGCAATGGTGAAACGATCGGAAAATCGAATTTCGCCCGAGACCGGCAGCGTGCCGCAAAACATGGCGAAGCCGTTCGGTACTGTGCCATGCTGGCGTTCATAGAGCGCCAGCAACTCGTCGGGGCGGCGTAGCCCGGCCACCGAACCATGCTGGTAGAATTGTTCGCCGTCTTCAACCGTATGCGATGAGAGCTGCAGCTGGTCCCAATGTCCGCATACATCCTGCCAGCGCCATGCCGAAGCAGCGATCGGCTTGGCGCAGGCCTGCTTGGACAGGCTGATCCCAAAAGCCTCCAGCGCCCGGTCGGTATGGTCCGACCCAAGGCCGACATAGAGAGCGCCCTCGTGCTTGAACAAGACGACCTCGGCCTCGCCGCTGCTTTCGCGGCCAACCACCTGGATGGCAGGGCGAGTCGACAGGAGCGCATGGTCTACGCGGTAGTAAACAGGGACCGAGCTTGGACGCTTTACCCCAAGCTCCTCCAGTTCCCGAATATGTGCCTCCAGCACGGCCTCATCGCGTCCGGTCCATCCAGCGATGACCAGCCGCTCAGGCTCGAACGGCACTGATTTCGCGCCATCGTCCGAGACGATCTTCAACTCCCTCATGACCTCTCCTTCAGCGAATCACATTAGCGCTAATGTATTGCGTGACGAAGCTTTGTCGATGGTTTTTTTCGGCCGGCGGAAATTTTCGCTGCGCGCGCCCTATTGAGGCGGGGCGGCAGACTCTCGGGCCATGATCGTGAAATCGAGCTGGCGATGGACGATCTTCGGGCTCTTGCGGCCGGACTGGAGTTCCTTGAGCAGAATTTCGGCGCCTAGCTGCACCATCTGCTCGACAGGCTGTTTGACGGTCGTGATTTTTGGCCAGACGGCCGTTGCCAGAACCGTGTCGTCGAAGCCCACGACTGATAGCTCGTCCGGCACTGAGATGCCCTTGCCATGGGCGAATGACAAGACAGCTGCCGCCATGTCGTCATTGCCTGCAAAGATCGCAGTTGGGCGATCAGCTTTGCCAAGGAGCGCCTCTGCCGCCTCGAGCCCGGACTTCCATTTATAGTCTCCCTGGACGACCAATTGGTCGGAGGGATCGATCCCGGCCTCTTCCATTGCCCTTCGATACCCCTGGAGGCGAAAGCCTGTGGAAGCATGTTCGGGATCGCCTGTGATGAAAGCGATTCGGCGATGGCCCATGCCGACCAGCCAGGACGTCATTTCGGCTGTCGCGGCTTCGTCGTCGATCCATACGCAAGAATGAGCCGCTGGCGGCGCGCCGCCAGGCGCGATGCTGACAGGAATGGCGCCGCTTGCGGCAATCATGTCGAGCAATTGCGTTGAAGCCGAGAGCGGCGGCGGGACGATGACGCCTCGTGTTCCGGCAGCCAGGAGCTTGCGAACCGCGAGAAAGGCGTCAGTGAGGCTGGTCCATCGCTCGATCTGCAACTGGGCAGCGAGATTGCCGCTGGCTTCCACCGCTGCCGTGACGACAGCAAGCATATATGGTGTTGCAGGTGTCAGCAGCAGCACGCCAATTCGATTGTCCGCAGCACTTGCGAGGCGCTTGGCGGCCAGGTTCGGAGTATAGCCAAGCTCCTCGATCGCGGCCATGACAGCGCGCTTGGTGGCGTCGCGATAAGATCCTTGGCCATTGAGGATGCTGGAGACGGTCATCTGCGAGACGCCCGCACGATCGGCAACATCCTTCATGGTGACGCCGCCAGCGCGCTTACGCCGTGCTCTACCCGTCGTGGTTGCTTCGGAAATCTCGACCTCCAGGCATCTGATCTGCAAGCAGGCTTCACCCTGCCTCTAGGACATGGCTCGATAACAGCGGCACCCGACAGTGTCGATGCAACAAAAACATTAGCGCTAATGTGATTTTACTGGCAAGGCTTTTGCTGCACTGTTAGATGGTGCGAATCACCAAGGAGATGATGCGTGCCGCTTGACCCACAGTTTGAAGCCTATGTCCTTCAGGCCCCTTTGGCAGAAATGCCGCTGGAGGAATCCCGGCAGTTGTTGCGCGAGGCTTCGGCTTCCATGCCCAAGGCGCCGGTTGCCCGTGTGGAGGATCGCGTGATTACGGGTCCGGCAGGCGAACTGCCCGCCCGAATATATTATCCGGAGAATGCCAAAGGCGCTCCGCTCCTCATTTTTATCCATGGGGGAGGATGGACCTTTGGCGATCTGGAGACCCACGACCATGTCTGTCGGAGCCTTTCCGAGGCGGTGGGCGCGGTAGTTGCCGGCTTTGAATATCGCCTCGCACCCGAGCATAAATATCCGGCCGCGGCCGATGACAGCCAGGCTGCCGTCGAGTGGCTGCTCGACAATTGCGAGGCGCTTGGATGCGATCCACGCCGGGTCATCATCAGCGGGGATAGCGCTGGTGGTAATCTAGCTGCTCTCGTTGCGCAGCGTCTGCACGGCCGTGAAGGCACGGCAATTGCGTTCCAGATCCTGTTTTACCCGGCGACAGATTTTTCGCGCGAACGCGATTCCTTCCGGCGCCATGCGGATGCTCCAGGTCTTACTACCGCTGATGTCGCCTGGGCCATGGGCAATTATCTGCGCGACGAGGCCGATGCGGTCGATCCGCAGGCCGCACCCCATCTTTGCAGCGACCTCTCAGGCCTGCCGCCGGCGTTCGTCCTTACCGCCGAAATTGATCCCCTGTGCGATGATGGGGAGGATTATGCGCACCGGTTGCTCGAGGCGGGGGTGCCGGTAATGGCGCGACGCTATCTTGGCGCCCCGCATGGGTTCCTGTCCGCTTCCGCCGAACTTCCGGCTGTCCGAGAGGCCTTTGGGGACATCGCGCGGGCGGTTCGCTGGGCTCTTGGCTGAGGATCCGCGGACGATCGAAAAAACAGGTCAGCTTTAATAAAATTAGCGCTAATATAAGTAGGGGAGATATGATGGGTAGTCTTCGATTTTGGCTTTTGGGGGGAACGGCCGTGGTGCTCTGCGGTTCGATCCCAACCTTCGCTCAAGAAAAGGGCGTCGCCACGGGCGGATTGTCTGATATCGTTGTCACCGCGCGAAAGCGCAGTGAAAGCATGCAGAAGGTGCCGGTTGCCGTGAGTGTTGCCAGCGCTGATGCACTGGAGCAGCACCAGATTTTCGAGGCGGCCCAGCTGCCGCAGCTGGCCCCAAGCCTTCAGGTGCAGACCGTCAATAGCCAGGTCGGTGCCAAGAATTTCTCGATCCGCGGTGTCGGTACGGCCGTCTATGGCCCCCAGGTGGAATCGAGCGTCGCTGTCGTCATCGATGATGTCGTGATGAGCCGCCCGTCGATGGGCGTCGTGCAGTTCTTCGACCTGGATCGCGTCGAAGTCCTTCGCGGTCCGCAGGGCATGTTGTTCGGCAAGAATGCGTCTGCCGGCCTTATCAACATCGTCACCGCCAAGCCGAAGATCGGCAAGACGGAATTTCTCGCGCATGCCACCTGGGGGAAGACCAACTCGGTCACTTCCGGGAACGAGGCGACGCTCGAAATGGCGGGCAACATGCCTGTGTCGTCCAATTCAGCATTGCGCGTCAGCGGGTTCGTCACCCGGCAGGACGGCTTTGCGAAGAATGTCTACCGTTCCGAGAATCTCGGCCTCACCGAATATGGCGCCCGGGCCAAATATCTGGTCGAAGGCGATGTCTTGCAACTCTATGTTGCGGCCGACATCGCGCATGAGGAAGGTCCTGGCGGCAGCGTCCTGATCCGTCGCTTCGCGGCGCCCGGCGGGGTCATCGACACGGCGAGCCGTGCCGACGGCGTCATCCCTTCAAAGGATAATGGCTTGGTTTCGGGCAATGCCCGCACGACCAACAGCTTTGACTTGGGCGGAATCCAGGCAACGCTGGGCTATGACCTGGGCGATGGCTATTCGCTTTCGAATATCACTGCCTATCGCAGCTACAAGGACAGCCTCCAGTTCGACACGGACTCGACCTCGCTTTCGCTATTCGACCAGAACCAGGGTGGACGGGATTATTGGCAGTTCTCCAATGAACTGCGCCTGACCTCGCCCGGTACCGGTCCCTTCACCTTCCAGGCCGGCCTCTATTATCTCTATGTGAATGCGCGGGAGTTCCTGACCCAGGGGGGCAATCTCGAGACACTGCTCCCGGCGCCGCCGGCGGGGATGAGCAATCTTGGGGTCGTCCTCGATTTTCGGGCCCGCTCCAAGTCGGCCGCCGCCTTTGCTGAAGGCCAGTGGGCGATCACGGACAAGATCAAGCTCATGGCAGGTGGACGTTTCACCCATGATGAGCTTCGCTTTTACAGCTCGCGGACGAACCCCAATGCCTTCGCCCCGCTTGCCGACCTTGGCGTCGACAATGTGGCAGTGAAGAATGACGACTTTTCCTACCGCCTGGGTCTGCAATATGAGGTCAACAACCAGACTTTGGCCTACGCCACCTATTCCCGCGGCTATAAGGGCCCGACCTTCGACCAGGTAGCCGTTACCCCGGTCGACGAGGAAATCGCGAAAAGCTACGAGATCGGCATCAAGTCGACCTTGCTGGACAACCGGCTGCGCCTCAACCTGGCGCTGTTCCGGACCGATTTCTCCGGATACCAGGCGCAGGTTCTGGCAGGCAGCACCCTGGCCTACCGGACCGTCAACGCAGGCGACCTGCGCACCCGCGGCGTGGAACTCGAATTCAGCGCCCTGCCGATTGATGGCCTGACCTTCAATGGCGGTGTTACCTACAATCGGGCGGAATATCGCAACTTCGGGTCGGTTCCCTGTTACCC
This sequence comes from Sphingomonas sp. SKA58, assembly GCF_000153545.1. Classification (NCBI taxonomy): domain Bacteria; kingdom Pseudomonadati; phylum Pseudomonadota; class Alphaproteobacteria; order Sphingomonadales; family Sphingomonadaceae; genus Sphingomonas; species Sphingomonas sp. SKA58. The sequence goes on along the minus strand of NZ_CH959307.1, from coordinate 906,265 downwards.
GGGCCAGCCGACCGGTACGTCGGGCACCAATGTCTGCCTGCCCAACGGGTCAACGAACGTCAGCGGTAACCAGTTGGTCGTTGCGCCCAAGCTGACCGGGACACTCGCGGGGCGGTACGAGGCCGCGGTCTCGTCGGATGCCACGATTTACGTCCAGGCGGACGGCTATTATCGCAGCGCATTCCGCTACACCGCGGACCTCGATCCGCAGATGCGTATCGGAGGTTCGGTGATCGTCGGGGCGTCCATCGGCGCCAAGCTCTTTGGTGACAGCGTCGATGCCAGCCTTTTCGTGAGGAACCTGTTCGACAAGCGTATCCCCACCTGGATCACGGCCGATCCAGTTGCTGGTGCCTATGGCGACGCGGCAGGGGGCGGTGACTATTGGCACCAGTTCGGGACCACGTCCTTCCGCACCGTCGGCATCTCGCTGAACTATCGGATGTGAGGCGAAAGATGGGCGAGACAGAAGCAGAAGCCACCATGAGCCTACAACCGCAAACCAGGGAAGCCGGCCCTTTGCAGGGCATCGCCCTGCTCCTGTCGGGGACGCTTCCCGCCATGGGCGTGGTGCTTGTCTCGCCCAACCTGTCGCTGCTCAATGCAGCCTTCGCCGATGTGCCGGGCGGAGCCTATCTCGTGTCGATCGCCATGACGGCGCCTGCCTTGTGCATCGCGCTGTTCTCCCCCTTTGCGGGGTTAATTGTGGATCGCTTCGGCCGCCGGCGTGCCTTGCTGGGAGCACTGCTGCTCTACGGCCTATTCGGCATGGCGCCGCTCATCCTGGACGACTTGCCCGCGATCATCGCATCGCGGGCAGGCGTCGGCCTCGTCGAATCCGTCATCATGACGGCCGCTTTCGCCTTGTTCGGCGATTATTTCGAGGGTGAACGCCGCAATCGCTGGCTCGCCTATAATGGCGCCTTCAGCGCCTTCGCCGCGACCCTTCTCTACCTGGCAGGGGGCGCGCTCGGTCAATATGGTTGGCGTGCGCCCTTTGCGGCCTATGGGTTCAGCTTCTTCATAGCTGTTTTCGTGGCGCTGACAGCTTGGGAACCCGCGGCGCGATCGGCGATGGAAAACATCTCAGCAGAGGCGATGCCGAAGATATTGCGCTCAAGGCAGTTCGTCGCTGTTTGCGCGCTCGGTTTCCTGTCCTCCATCCTCTTTTTCATCATTCCACTCCAGATGTCGGTCTTCCTCTCGGCACGTGGCGAAGCCTCCACCGTCATGATCGGTGCGATCATTGCTGTGGCCAGCATCGGCAATCCGATCGGTTCCTATCTATTCCGCTTCCTCTCCAGTCGGACGCTGCCGCAGTTGTTGGCGCGATCGTATATTGTCGGCGGCGCCGGACTGGTCGGAATGGCCATCTCGCCCTCCGTGCTTGCGGTCGGGCTCTGTGCCTTCGTTAATCAACTTGGGTGTGGTTTGCTGACGCCCGCCCTTCAGGCGGCCGCCATGCGCGATCTTCCTCCGCATGCACGGGGCCGAGGCGGCGGCTTGCTCATCACCTTCATGTTCCTAGGCCAGTTTGTCTGTCCGCTGGCCATCATGACGCTCACTAACATCACGAGCGGTATCGATCTGACCTTCCTGGCCTTAGGGTTGTTCTCAGTCGCGTCCGCCATCCTAGCCGCCGTGCTTCCACGGCTTCCAGGCCGGCCGGCTCAGTCTGAGAACCAAACGCCCTCAGAGCCGTCCGTGGTTCCGTTCATCTGAGCGGTCTGGAGGGGCTGGAAGGCCGCGGAAGCGGCGTTTCCGGCCCTGCTCTTTTCCCAATCGCCCACTTCGGTCTGACGGCGAGGCCGGCCAGACATTGGCTCCATCAGGAATGATGAAATGCCTTCCATCTTTGTCGGGAACCATATTCTCCTGATGTGCCGTCTAAAGGCCCAATGGGAGGAGGTCCTCCGGGTCTGCCTTGATCGGTGACGCGGGCCAACTGGCAGCCTTGGCCGATGATCTGCTTCGCGCGCTGCGGAAGGTCGCATCGCGCGAGGAACTCGCGGCATTGATGACATGCTTGGCGAGTGAAATCGGCTTTCGGCACTTTGCCCTCATCCATCATGACCCTCTTGCTGGCGAGCGTCCCGACCGGGTCGATATCAGGGACTATCCCGCGGCCATTGTTGACCGCTTGTTCGATCAAGGCCAGCTTCGGCGCGATCCCGTCATTCGGGGCTGCCTCTTTTCTGATGGGGCCTTCCTCTGGTCCGATCTCGACAAGATCATCACCTTCACCCGGCAAGATCGCCATTCCCTCGAATTCGGCGCTGGGCATGGCCTGAACGAGGGAATAACTGTGCCTCATGTCCTGCTCGGAGAGTGCATTGGTTCATGCACATTTGCTGGCGCGACCGATCCGCAACTTGCCTCGCGCTACCTGGGATTCGCCCAGATCACAGGCATCTTTGCCTTCCAGGCGGCACGCCGGATGCTGCTGGCCAGCCCCTTGATCGGTCCGGCGCCAAGGCTTCATCCCAGGCCCAGGGATTGTGTCGTGCTTGCTGGCAGGGGCTTTTCGAACAAAGAAATTGCCCGGGAGCTGGGCCTGACGCCACGCACTGTCGACGGCTATCTGACCGAAGCCCGCCGGCTGTTCGACGCCCATGACCGCGCCGAACTGGTGGTAAGTGCCGTATTGGCTGGAGAGATCGGATTGGACGAACTCAAGCCTCGTCAAACCGAGTAAATGCTCGTTCTATCTGCGCTGCAGTCCCGCTGCTTTCCTTGGCCCTGAACCAAGGCAGCGGAGACGACCATGATCCACCTTGTCGAAGATCACCTCTCAGCGGGGCACCAGCAACTCCTTCGGTCCATGTTCGCAGACCGAAAGCGCCTTTTCGTGGATTGCCTCGGCTGGGACGTCCCGGTGATAAATCGAAAGTGCGAGATCGACCAGTTCGATACGGTCGGCACGACCTATATCATATCGGCAAATGAGAACGGCGAGCATGAGGCCTCGATTCGGCTGATTCCGTCTACCCGCCCGCATATGCTCGCCGAGCTGTTCTCGCATTTTTGTCCCGGCGGCGTGCCGGTTGGACCGACCATCTGGGAAAGCACGCGGCTCTGCCTGCCGCAGCGCCATGGGGCGGAGCGCCGCCGGCAGCTCCGCAACATCCTAATCTCCGCCATGGTGGATTTCGCCTTGGCGCGTGGCATCACCTGTCTCACCGGTATTATCCCCGAACCCTTCCGCAAGGAGGTGTTGGCGATGGGCTGGTCTGCCGAGCCATTGGGTCCCTCCATGCATGTTCATGGCAGCCTGGTCGGCGCCTTCGCGGCCCATATTCGTCGTGATACGCCTGCGCGACTGCGCTGGACCGGCACCTATGTCGACACCCAATCGCAGGTGCAGCTATGAGCGCCCCCATTGATCGGGCAAGCGGCACGCTTGCCCGCGAGGGTTATTGCGTCATCCGGCAGGCGGTCGCGCCCGAATTCATCGAAGGGATCAATCGCAGCTTCGATTCGAAATTCGCTGCGACGCCCATGTGCCAAGGGGATTTCTACGGGCGGCGGACGAAGCGATTTGGAGCCTTGATCGCCCGCGAGCCGCTTGTTGCCGATCTCGTCATGCATGCGCGCATAAGGGCCATTGTCGAGACAATGCTCTTGCCATGGTGCGACCGGATCGCCCTCAATCTCACGCAGGCGATCGAGATCCATCCGGGCGCCTTGGCGCAGGTCCCGCACCGCGACCAGGACATGTGGGCGGGTCCCAAGGGGATGCTGGAATATCTGGTCAACGTCATGTGGCCGCTTGACGCCTTCACCCGGGCGAATGGCGGCACCCGGCTTTGGCCTGGGAGCCATGTCGAACCAGATGTTGTCGAGATGGGCGAGGCTGATGCGTTCGTGCCTGAACTCTGGCCGGGCGACGCGCTGCTTTTCCTCGGCTCGACCCTCCATGGCGGGGGTGGCAACCATAGTGCCGCGCCCCGGCGCGGGATCATCATCAGCTATTGCCTTGGATGGCTCAAACCCTTCGAGTTGCAGTGGCTCGTCTATCCGCCGGCAGTCGCCCGCCATTTCTCGTCCGACCTCGCAGCGCTGGTCGGGTACGCCCAGCATCGACCCAATCTCGGCAATGTCGAAGGACAGTGCCCCTCGATCCTGTTGCGCGGCGATGTGCCCGACCATCTTCCGGCGGTTGATGCGCTCCGCCCAGACCAGGAAGAGGCGATCGCGGCCTTTGTCAGGGGGCAGTTAGGCGAACAGGGCTAAGGCGTAACATCGCTGGTGAAGCGCGATGTCCGGGATCGCGAAATGTTCCTGGCCTTCCGCCCCCTCTCCTTGCAGCCTGTCTGCCGCTGGTCCTGCCGATCTTGCCTGGGAATGGCTTCGGCGGGATCCGGTTTACCGGCAGCTTTCGCCATGCCGGCAAGAGCCTGGGCATAAAGTGACGATCGTAGATGCAGCGTCCGACTCGAGCATAGTGCGCTGGGGCTGCCTAAACCTGCCGGACGCCGCTCTTCCCTGGAGCGACACTTCCATCTTGTGGAGTGCGGACTGTGATCCATCGGTCCTGAAGGTCATGGCCTTGCCATTGTCGGGATCACGAAGTCCGCCCTTCGACCTAGCCCACTGCGGCGCGAACGCGAGAGTGGTATGCAGGACAGGCATCGAGCATGTTCTGCTGCGCGATGGTGCTGAAACCCTCAGAATTGATGTCGTTTGCGGGTCGCTTCTCAATGGGCCGGTATCGCTAGTCCATGATTTTGAGGACGGAAGCGACCTGGAGCCGATGGTCGCCGCACTGCGGCGCTTCTATCATTTATGGCGGAACGGCCAGTTGCCGGCACGTCCTGTACCTGCCGGCTGCCGCATGGAAAGGCAGGCCCTTGCTCTCCATGTCCATGATGCGCTCGCCGAAGGGGCCAGCATCCGGGATGTCGGCATCTCGATCTTCGGACTTGAACGTGTCCGGGACGACTGGGTTGGTGGATCGCTCAAGTCGCAATGTCGGCGGCTGATCGCTCTCGCTCGCGACATGGCTGCTGGAGGCTATCTCAAGCTGTTGCGTTGCTGAAAATCACCGCGCAGCCGTGCCATTGCGAATAAGCTCGCATGGATCAACGTCCATCGCCAGCGCCAGCTTTCCTAACACCGTTATACTCACAGAGACGCGGGCACGCTCGATCGAGCCCACATAACGGGAACTAAGCCCAGTTCGGTCCGCAAGCTCTTCCTGCGTAATCTCTTTTTTCTGCCTTAACAGGCGGAGATTTCTCGCGAGGACATCCTTCAATTCCATCGAAGAATGGTCAGTTCAGAGGAACGATCCTTCTAGGAACGATCGTTCCTATTCGTTATGACATGTGAGATGGAGGCGAAAACGATGGCAGAGAAGGGCGCTTTGATGAAGGTCGCTCCCCGCGGCCCGCTCACGCGATATGACCAAATCAATCTCGCTTTATATGCAGAGTTGCTGGATGCAGAGGCTGCAGGACGGCATTGGCAAGACGTCGCATCGGCCTTAATGCAACTCGATCCCGAGCAGGTGGGCACACAGCATTGCTGGCATTCGCACCTTGAACGGGCGCGGTGGATTGCAAGCGACGGACTTGCCCAGGCGATTCACGCATTTGGAAGACCAGACAGCTAGCCTTCGGGAAGTAGGGGGCACCCCGCGCACTAGGCGCACGGCTGCGCTCTCGCGGCTGCGCCGCCGAGCCGCATAGGCGTCTCGGCCATTCGGCTTCGATCCCTGGCGCATGCCGTTCTCTGAACGGCTGATGGTCGCCGCGCTTGGCGCGGCGGCGTTGTTCGTGGCCTCTCCCGTTGCGGCAGGTGTAGGCGGCGCTCCCGGCTAGGCCCGTCGCGACCTGGGGCAACCCCGGCGCTTCGCTTGGGGTGCTCCACTTGCGTTTCGCCCTGACGGTGCCCCCGGCCGCTGGAGCCGGGCCTCTTGGTCGCTCGTGCCGCCCACCCCCGCCTTTGCGGGGAGGCTTTGTGCTTTTTTGGGGTGGCGCAGGAGACAGACCATGTGTGAACCTCTCAGCCGTCGCGTCCGTGGAAAAGGTGTGGGCGAAGATCGCCAGAAAGACAGTCGGGCCAGCCTCTACGACGAGGTGACCGCCCGCATCATCACCGAGCTGGAGGCAGGGCGCCTCCCTTGGGTCCAGCCTTGGGGGAAGGATGGCGCAACCAACCCCTGCCTACCGCGCAATGCGCTGACGGCGCGGCCCTATTCTGGCGTCAACGTGCTGATCCTTTGGGGTGCTGTGATCGAGCATGGCTGGCCCTCGCAAAGCTGGCTCACATTCCGGCAGGCGCTCGAAGCCGGCGGAAGCGTGCGTAAGGGCGAGCGCGGCTTGACGGTCGTTTATGCCGACCGCTTCACGCCCGATGCCGAGAAGGAGCGGGCGTCTCGTGAGGGGGGCGATCCCAGGGCGGTGTCGTTCCTCAAGCGCTTCACCGTTTTCAACGTTGCGCAGTGCGAGGGTTTGCGCGCGGGACTTGCCGCTGACCCCGCCCCGTTGCCCGAGTGCGAGATTGTGCCGATTGCAGAGGAGGTGATCGCCACATCGGGCGTTGAGTTTCGCATCGGCGGTGACATGGCATTCTATGCGCCGGACCCAGACTTCGTGCAGGTACCGCCGCAGCCCGCCTTCTTCGAGCAGGTCAATTATTACCGGACCTGCCTCCACGAGCTGACCCATGCGACCGGCCATGCCAAGCGGCTAGGGCGTGATTTGCGCAACGAGTTTGGCAGCAAGGACTATGCCCGTGAGGAGCTGATCGCGGAAATGGGATCGGCCTTCCTGTGCGCCGCGCTCGGTATCCAGCCGACCATTCGCCATGCCGACTATATCGGCGCTTGGCTGGCCGTTCTGCGCGAGGACAATCGGGCGATCTTTCGTGCCGCCAGCGCCGCAAGCAAGGCGGCGGATTGGCTGCTCACTCGGCACCGCGAGGCGCAGGCCTCCCAAGAAGCGGGGAGTCGGGCGGCATGATGCTCCTCACCCCGGAACTGCGCTTCGCGTTGAGAGCCAACGACATTGCGCGTCGAGCACATGAGACCAAGGGCGAGCGATTCGATCCACCGCCGGTCATCAAGCTGTTCAATCCGATTGGGGCCGCGACATGGCTCGCAACGGAACTCGCAGAGGATGGCGACGCCCTCTTCGGCATTGCCGACCTTGGCTTCGGTTGCCCTGAATTGGGCTATTTCAGCCTGTCTGAGCTTGCCGCTATCCGCTTGCCCTACGGCCTCTTCATTGAGCGTGACACGGGTTTCAGGAGCGAGTTGTCTCTCTCGGAATGGGCCAATTGGTCGCGCCGCGCGGGTTCGATTCTCTGGGCTGAAACCTTGATCCGTCGTGCCGCCCAATCCGGCTGAAGGAGACCTAAAAGCGGCACTGCCTGCGAAGTGAATGCGTGCAGTGAGGAAGCCTTCGTGAGGCATCCACGAGGGGTGCGGGCGGGGAGACCCGCTCGCTTCCTCGCCTGAAAATCCGGCCGCGCGCCGCCGCCGTTCCGGGCGTCGGCGCGCGGTTCAGTCGAGCATCGAAGCGCAGCGATCAGCGTTTCCGGATGACGATCTTGATGCCGCCGCAGATTGAGCAAGCGTCTTTCTGCCGCTCAAACCCTCCTGTGCCGGCGAGCTCGCGCGTCTTGTGGTTCGCATGCTGTCGGACCGAAAGGCCAAGTCGCTCGCTGATGCAGTCGTCGCAAATCGGGTCGGGCGACAGCCGTTCAATTAACCCGCGAACCTGATCCAATACTGTCATTGCCACCCCCCTTTGTTGAGCCGTCTAGCTCATGTCAGCAGAGAGGCCAATCAAGCAGGCGGAGTATTCGAATTTGCTGCGATGCGACGTTCTCACCATCACTATGACTGTCCCGAATCGTCCGCCTACACCCCAGTTTCTGCTGGTGATGTTGCCCCAGCGGCTCCGATCGATCGCGGTCTGCCGCAAGCCTTCCTTTGCCGTGCAACGGCTTCGCCAAGTTTCTTCCCCGGCGCGGTTCCCGCGCCTTCCTCGCGAGACAAGAAGCTTGGCTCGGGCCGTCCTCCGCTTCGCTCCGGCCTAAAGATGCACGTCGGAAGACTTGCAGCCTGACAACCGCATCGAGGCCGCATGGGGCGGCATCGAACCATTGAATGGAGGTTATTATGGCACAAATCGGCAGCTTCATCCGCGGCGAGAACGGCATCTACACGGGCGAAATCCGTACCCTGACCCTGCGCGTCAAGGCCACCATCCGGCCCGTCGAGCGTGAGAATGACAAGGCGCCTGACCATCGCGTGAATGCCGGCGGCGTCGAGTTCGGGGCGGGTTGGACCAAGGCCGCACGCGAAACCGGGGCCGAATATCTGAGCCTCAAGCTCGACGATCCGTCCTTCCCGGCGCCGATTTATGCGACCCTGATCCAGGGAGACGAAGGCGAGCACAAGCTCATCTGGTCCCGCTGACCCTGCGGCCCCGCGCCAGAAGGCGCGGGGCCTATCCGGCGAGAGGGTGTCGAATTTCATATCCTCGCTTCCGACACTCTTCACGCGGTGTCGGCCCTTGCATGCCTGGTGTCGCGGCCCGCGCTTCTGCGGCCGCCTCGCACCGGGATGACGGGCATATGGACGACGATGAAATCCAGCGAGCCAACCGCGCCAAGCGGGGCTCTCCCTTCCTCAATACCGACCAAGCCGCAGCCTATCTGAAGATATCGGCCCGCACGTTGAAGCGGCTCCGGCGCATGGGAAAGGGGCCGGTCTTTCGTCGCCACAGCCGCTTCGTCCAATATCATATCGACGACCTGGAGAACTGGTCGAGTGACCATGCCGGCCGGGAATTTGAACGATGAGCCGGCGTCGGACCAGCGTTAGCGACGCGCCGCTTCTCGCATGGGGCGAGGTGTTGCGCGCTCAATCTGTACGGCGCGGGCGGCTCGGTCGCGGCATCGCTGTCACAGGCATCGGTGCACTCATCATGCTGGCATCGGTAGCGCTTCCGCCCACGCCACGCCTCGTTTGGAATGTCAGCGCCAGTGCACCGATCGGCCTCTATTGGGTCCGGCCCGGTGCCGAGATTGACCCTGGCGACATGGTGATCGCGCGGCTTCCCCGGGGCTTCCGGCAGATAGCTGCACAGCGCCGTTATCTGCCGATGAACGTGCCACTGGTGAAGCGCGTGGTGGCTGTCGCCGGCGATGAGGTCTGCGCATTGGGGAGCGCAATCTTCCTCAATCGGCGACGGATCGCGACGCGCAGCACGCGCGACGGCGCGGGGCGCATCATGCCGCGCTGGTCAGGCTGCATCCGGCTGCGCGGGCGGCAGCTTTTCCTCTTGATGGATGCGCCGGCATCTTTCGACGGTCGCTATTTTGGCGTCACAGAGGGAGGCGAGGTCGTCGGCAAGGCGCAGTTGCTGTGGGCACGCTGAGGCTGATGTTGGCGATTGGAGGACTGCTCTTCGCAGTGCCGGCAACCGCCCAGACCGTTACCCAATGGCGACCGTTCATCAACGAGGCATCGAGCCGATTCGGTGTGCCCCCGGCGTGGATCGAGCGGGTCATGCAGGCCGAGAGTCGAGGGCGGACACATCTCGCTGGGCGCCCGATCCGCTCGTCGGCCGGTGCCATGGGGTTAATGCAACTGATGCCTGGCACATGGGTCGAGATGCGCGCACGTCTCGGACTTGGAGATGATCCTGATGATCCCCGCGACAATATCCTGGCAGGGACTTTCTACCTGCGGCTGATGTATGATCGCTTCGGCTATCCCGGGCTTTTTGCAGCCTATAATGCGGGCCCTGGCCGTTATATCGAGCATCTCACCGGGCGCCGATCGCTACCAACAGAGACCGTCGGCTACATGGCGAGCGTTGCGTCTTCTGCGCCGGTTTCGACCGGTATCGCCGCCCGGCCAAGGCCGCCACTGTCGATCTTTGTCGTGCGCAAGGATGGTGGTGCGGCCCAATTAGATGGGCAGGCGGCCCCGCCTTCATCGCCGCTTTTTATCGCCTTGTCGCAGGAGAAATGAGGTGATGATGCGCTCAACCGAGAGGAAGGAAGCTCGTCTCGACAGACCCAGCATGACGGGTGGCGAAGCGGCTATCAAGGCCCGTGGGTGCCCCCCAATTTTCTGCGAAAATCGGTTCCCCCCACGTCCGCTTCGCGGCGCTACGCTTCGCTCCGCGGCCCTGACAGCCCCTCCGCCACCCGTCCCCCAGACGCCGTTCTCGATAGTGAGAACGGTAGCGTTGGAGATCATCATGGGCATGGTTCAGGGCATCGGAACGGCGTCAGATCGCATGTTGGACACGCTGGTTGCCGGACTGGAATTGGAGTTTGGACGCGGTGTCGGGGAGGCCTTGGTGCAAGGTTTCCTGGATGCCGAGGATGTCGACTTTCACTGGGACGCAAGGGCCCTGGAGCGCTGGATCGGCGCCTATGAGAGCGCCGACGACGAGGATTTTGAACTCGACCGGATAGCGATCTGCGGGCAGCTGAATGGGGAATGGTTCTGCGCCACCATGCTCGTGGATGGCGATGCGCAGGCCCATGGGATGACTGGATGTCGCCAGTACAGGTCGAAAATGCAGGCGCGCAAGGCGATGTTCGATGCGCACTGACACACCGGAAATTTGCGGAGAGAGGCGGCGGCGCAAGGCGTTCGTCTCTCCCCTTTTTTTGAGCCGGGATGGAAGCAGGGGGAGAAAGGGGAAACAAGATAAAGGCATTGTCTATCGACTCTGCATAAGTCTTTGTCTGCACATCCTTTTTTCGCGAGACAGCTGGCCGCCGTCGCGAGACATTACAGGCATGAATGGCGGCAATCTGCGGATTTATGGCCATGCTCGCGAGATGGGAGGGCGTTGCTATGCCTGACGACGATCTCACGCCGAAGCTCGGCAAGACGCGCGGCAATGATAGTAAGCGCACACTCAAATATGGTGGACGGATCCTGGCGGCGACGCGGCTTGCCGGTAAGAAGACGGGTATTAAGTCGCGGCGCTTCGATGGCAGCCGCATCGGGCGCGGTGCGAGCATGGGGCGCCTCCTTTCCAGTCGCGACCGGCTAGGCGGCTTTCGTGGACGCCGCGCGGTTGTGAAGGCGAGCCTTATGAGGCTCGGTGGCAAGGCCGGCCAAGCTGCCCATGCCCATATGCGCTACATCCAGCGCGACGGGGTCACTCGCGAGGGTCTGCCAGGCGAACTCTACGGCCCGGAAACTGACCAGGCCAATGGCGACGAATTCCTGAAACGTACGGCTGGTGATCGCCACCAATTTCGCTTCATTGTCTCTGCTGAAGATGGGGCAGAATATCCCGACCTCAAGCCCTATGTCCGGCGCCTCATGGCCCAGGTTGAGCAAGACCTTGGCACGAAGCTCGACTGGGTCGCGGTCGACCATTTCAACACCGAACGCCCCCACACCCATATCGTCCTGCGCGGCGTCGATGACCGGGGCGACAATCTGATCATCGCGCGGGAGTATATTTCTCATGGGCTGCGGGAGCGCGCGTCCGAACTGGTGACCCTCGATCTTGGCCCCCGTACCGACCAGGAAATCGAGGCGCGTCTTCGCCAGGATGTCGACCAGGAGCGGCTGACTGCGATCGACCGCCGACTGCTCCGCCGGATGGATGCTGATCGCGAGGTGTCGCCCGCCGACAATGATCCTTTCCAGCAGTCCGTGGCGGCCGGACGGTTGCGGAAGCTGAAGGCGATGGAGCTTGCCGAGGATGTCGGCGGCGGGCGCTACCGTCTGGCCGACGGGATAGAAGATACGCTCCGCCGCATGGGCGAACGCGGTGACATTATCCGCCTCATGCAGCGCGAACTCACGGCACGTCGGCTGGACCGAGCCGGCGTCGAGCAGGTGATAACGACAGATGTCCGCGAACCGATTATTGGCCGGTTGATTCAGCGAGGCTTCTCCGACGAGCATCGGGACCGTCATTATGTGATGGTCGACGGCGTCGATGGGCGGGTCCATTATGTAGACATCGGCCGGGGTGATGCTGTGCCATCGGTCCCTGAGAATGCGACCGTGCGGATTGAGCCGACGAGCGCGAGAGTGACGCAGGCAGATCGTACGGTCGATGCTGTCGCACGCGCCAACGGTGGGCGCTATTCGGTCGATCTTCACCTGGCGCATGACGCCCAAGCCAGTGAAGCCTATGCCGCAAGTCATGTTCGTCGGCTTGAAGCGATGAGACGCGCCGGCGTTGGACCCGAGCGATTGGCAGACGGCAGTTGGACTATCCCAGGCGATCATCTCGCCCGAGCCGAGGCTTATGCGCAGCGTCAGCAACGCGACCGGCCAGTAGTCCTGTCGGTCTTGTCCCGAACGCCGGTTGCCGAGCTTGCAGCCAAAGACGCGCCGACATGGCTCGATCGCGAACTGGCCGATAGATCCGGCAGCGCGGCGCGAGATATCGGTTTCGGGCGTGAGGTTCGTAACGCATTGGTGGCGCGGCGGCAGTGGCTGGTCGAGCAGCAATTGGGCGATGGTCTAGGCGCCGAGTTCCGCCTGCGTGACCGAGCGATGGATACATTGCAAAAGCACGAGTTGCGCAAGGCTGGCGATCGGCTTGCAGACGGTGTCGGCAAGCATTTCGAGCCTGCCCGAAACGGCGAACGGATCGAGGGCATAATTGCTCGCCGCATTGATCTCGAAAGCGGCAGCTATGCCGTTGTCGAACGATCGCGGGATTTTACCCTCGTCCCTTGGCGCGATGTACTTGAGCGCAACATCGGTAAGACGGCGTCCGGGGTCATGCGGACGGACGGTATCAGCTGGCAATTCGGGCGCGGCCGGTCAGGGCCAACCATTTCGTGAATTGCTGGCGCAGCCATTGCCTGCCTGGGAACGAGTCCGTACGCTCAGACGTCAGCCTCGATAAGCAGCGCCTTGGACGGAAGCTATACCTGGTCTGTATGCGGGCAAACGGGAAATAGGCGGTTTACGGTCAGCGGGCCGCGATATGAGTGAGCGCGGCACCGATCATCGCAATTGCCAAGTCGATTTCAGTTTCAGTGTTGAAACGACCGATGGAGAACCGGATTCCCTCTGAGGCTTCCTGAGAATTCATGCCAATCGCCTGCAAGACATGCGATGGGGAGAGCTTTCCGCTCGTACATGCGGAGCCTGTCGAGGCGGCTATGTCAGGTTGCAGTCGGCTCAACAGATCGTCTGCATTAATCCCTGGAAAACGGACGTGGAAATTACCTGGATGCTTAGGGACAGCGCACGCCGTTTCGACAAGATCCGGAATAATCTCGCGAAGCCCGCTTGCAAGCTGTTCGCGGAGCGCTGCAATGTCTGCCCGCTCCTTGGCACCTTTGCGAACAATGATCGCCATGGCTTCAGCAAACGCAACACACAAGGGAGCGGGAATCGTGCCCGGGCGAAGCCCCGCTTCCTGCCCCCCGCCGAACATCAGAGGTTTTGGTCGCCATGGAGCGACGGTCGATAAGTAGAGCGCGCCGATAGCCTTTGGCCCATAGATTTTATGGCTTGAGAAGCTCGCCGCATCGACCCCCCATTCCGACACATTGATGTCCATCGCCAAAACCGCTTGTGTAGCGTCGCAATGCACGAAGGCGCCCGAAGCTGACGCCAACCGCGCTAAGTTTGCGACATCTTGAATCGTACCGATTTCATTGTTTGCAGCCATGATTGAAACGACCGCCACATCCGGCTTCAACAGAGACAGGAAATAGCTGGGATCGATCAATCCTTCCCCATTGACGGGTATAATCTCGACAGCAAATCCATAAGCGACCGCGGCCGCAGCAGACTCGAGGACTGCTTTATGCTCCGTAGCGCCAACCAAAATGCGCCGCCGCTCCGATGGAGCCCCGAGGGCGGCGCCAAGGACACCGAGATTGTCTGCTTCGGTCGCGCCCGATGTGAAAATCACTTCTTCTGCATCTGCTCCGATGCAATCCGCGATGCGACTGCGAGCATCCTCTACAACAGAGCGCGCGCGCCATCCGAGCTTGTGATCCTCCGAACTTGGATTGGCAAACTCGATTGCCATACCCTCATTCAGCAGCTTAAGGACTGCCGGATCGATGGGCGTTGCAGCTTGATTATCGAGGTAGATCGTATCCGGCACAGTGTCGTCCTACTGCCTGGTGAGTGTCACCAGGGAAAGGTTGACATACGAGGGTCAATGGCTGCATTCAACTGGAACAGTTATCCAGTGGAAAAATATGACGCGCAGCATTCTCGATTCAAGCCAAGCAAGGCTGCAATTTGCGGGCCATGAGACATTTCCGCTTCGGTACGGGTGGTTAAAAAAAGCTTACGATGCTGTTATCCGGGAAGAAAAGTCCGGAGAACCCATGGGCGCTATCTTTAATGAAGAAGAGGCGATCGCCACATTCGGCGTAGGTCGAAACATGGTCTTGTCTATAAAGCATTGGGCACTTGCTACAGGTATACTTTGTGCGGAAGATATTCCAGGCGAACGATCCTCGAGAATTTCGCGCGGACAGCTTGGAGATTTGCTTTTTGGTGAACGGCTAGACACTTATCTCGAGCATCCCGGCTCTCTATGGATGCTGCATTGGGCGCTGGCCTCAAAGCCAGGACGTGCCACGGCTTGGCATTGGGCCTTCAACGAATTTCACGAACCGGCTTTCGATCGCGAGTTGATGCGCCGCCGGCTGCAGCGCAGATGTGACGAGCTGTCGCAGTCAGGACGCCTCGGTAATGGCCGAACGATCAGCGACATCACTATTCGCCGCGACATTGAGTGCCTCGTTAGAACTTACTTTGCAGCCGCTGGCGGCGCCCGGCGTGCGCCCGAAGATAGCATCGAATGCCCGCTTGCCGAGCTTGGCCTTATCCAGAAGGCTGGAGTTGGCGAGCAATATCGATTCCGTCGCGGCCCGAAGGCTTCTCTCGCGGACGAGGTGTTCCTGTTTGCGCTCGTGGATTTCTGGCGCACTTATTTCCCGGACCGTCGATCCTTCTCCGTCGACTTCCTGACTTTTGAGCGCGGTTCCCCTGGGCAGGTCTTCCTCTTGGACGAAGAGTCGGTGGCAGAGCGTCTAGTCCGACTCGACGGCTTAACCGACGGCGCTCTGCGCTGGGATGAGTCGTCTGGCATGCGGCAGCTTTACGCGCATGATCTTGAAGGCATTGATGCATGGCAACTTATCCGCGCCATGCTGGTCCGCGACCTCGGAGCGATCGCCGCATGACCGCCATTGATCTCTCCAACGTAAAAGTGGCCCGGCGTTTCACGCGATCAATCCGTGTCGATTCGGACATCTCCGATTCCGCGGCGCTTGACGGATATGTTCTGACGCAATCGGCGGTCGATGCATTGCTGATCATGGCTAGGCACCGCGTCGCCAATCGCCATGGCGCTTTCACCTGGACAGGCCCTTACGGCAGCGGCAAGTCTAGCCTCGCATTGGCGTTGGCTGCCCTGCTTCACTGCGGCAAGGCCGAAGTCAAAAAGATATTCAAAACCGGCGAACCCCGAGACGTAGGGGACCTGCTTGATGCATTCCGCAAGGGGGCCGGCGTTTGGACCGTCGTACCGGTAGTCGGTCAGCGATCCAATCCTGAAGACGTCATCGCAACGGCCGTCGCTGCGGCGGTTGGAACCGATGTCACGAGGAAACCAAAGGAACGCTTTGCCGCTTGGATTGGTCGTGTCGCACAAGAGCAAAGTGGCCAGGGTCTCGTGTTGATCATCGATGAGATGGGCAAATTCCTGGAGCATGCCACTCTTGATGGAGGCGATATCCATGTTTTCCAGGAATTGGCCGAAATATCGTCGCGGTCCGACGGCAGACTCGTTGTCGTAGGAATTCTGCATCAGGCCTTCGACGAATATGCGCACCGTCTGTCTAGGCAGGCTCGCGACGAGTGGCTTAAGGTTCAAGGGCGGTTCGTTGATTTATCGATCAGCTTGGCTGGCGATGAACAAATCGAACTTATTGCGCGCGCTATCGAGGCGCCCGGACACGCCTTAAGCGTGGATGCGACTGTATTGACCGTTGCGTCTGCCGTTCGTGGCGGCCGCGTTGATAAGACGGAGGTGCTAGCTTCGCGCCTCGCATCTTGTTGGCCACTACACCCGCTTACCGCCGCGATGCTTGGCCCACTATCGCGGCGCCGTTTTGGACAAAGCCAAAGGAGTATTTTCGGTTTCCTTACGTCGGCCGAACCCTTCGGTTTTCAGGATCACCTCAAAAGTCCCTCCAGCGGCGGGCTTTTTGAACCATCCGGCCTGTGGGATTATCTGCGCGCCAATCTCGAGCCCGCGATCCTTGCCTCACCCGACGGACATCGATGGTCAACTGCGGTAGACGCCGTCGAACGGTGCGAGGTTCGTGGCGGCGATGCGCGTCATCTCTCAGTTCTAAAAACAATTGCCTTGCTTGATCTGTTTAAAGATCGGTCGGGGCTCCAGCCGACGCCGGACGTGGTCCAACATGCGACCGCGGATCTTGGCGACGCAATGTTCAACAAGGTGATAGCCGACCTGATAGCTTGGTCGGTCATCGTCTTCCGGAAGCATAGTGACAGCTATGCTATTTATGCTGGCAGCGACTTTGACATCGAGAAAGCGATCGAAGAGGCGCGCGCCAACGGCATTAGCGTAAATTTCAAGCAGCTCGCGGCTCAGGCCGCGCTTCAACCCGTATTGGCCAAGCGGCACTATGAGACCACGGGAGCCTTGCGCTGGTTCGAGGTAGATATTGCCCCCTTGCACGACGCAGGCGAACGCGTCCGAACTTACAAACCTGCTGCCGGCTCAGCGGGTCTATTTCTGGTTCTTGTGAGCGCGAACGGTGAAGGCAAGGAGGCTGCAAAGCGGATCGTGAAGTCCGCCGCTGCAGAAGCAGGCCAACATCTTGTCATTATCGGTTGGACCCGCGACAGCTACCGATTGCGGGAGCTGGGCGCTGAGTTGGCATGCCTGGAATATGTGAGGGCGCATCGCCCCGAACTGGAGGGCGATGCGATCGCGCGCAGGGAGGTTGATGCGCGCATCTCCCGAATCTCGGCTGATCTTGACGATCGGCTTAGCAATGCCCTGGAACTGGTCGATTGGCAGGGACCCGCAGATGCTGACCTCGACAAGGTTACTGGGCTTGCCGGTCCGGCCGCATTGAGTGTGCTGGCGTCGCGTCTTGCTGACTGGCGGTATCCTTCGACTCCCCATCTTCGCAATGAACTCGTCAACCGGACCAAGCCCTCGTCAAATGCTGCGGCGGCAACACGGTCACTGTTGCGGGCGATGGTCGAACAGCGTGGTGTCGAACGCCTGGGCCTGAAGGGCTTCCCGCCTGAAGCAGGACTTTTCGTCAGCTTGCTTGAGTCCACTGGGCTTTACGCCCCATCGGTTCAGGGCGGCTTTGCTTTCGTTGCCCCGGACGATGTCGATGAAAGCGGCTTGGCGCCGCTCTGGCGCGCAGCTGATGAAGCGCTCGAGGCTGATAGCGAAGGATGTACGCTCGCCGAGATTTTTGCGCTTTGGCGACAGGCTCCTTTTGGCGTTCGCGATGGCCTGCTCGGAATACTGGGCGTGGCTTATCTGCTCACCCGAGCCGAACGCATCGCGACCTATCTCGATGAAGTTTTCCGACCGCAGTTGGATGGCTTTCTCGTCGACCGCCTGTTACAGGATGCTAGCGCGGTTCGTATGCGTTCCGTTGAATTGAGCGATCTCGATACGAAGTTGATTGCTGGCTTGGCTGAGCGCCTTTCCGGCCATGAGCCGATCGATCCGACGCCGTTGGAGGTCGCTCGCGCGGTCGTCCAGCAGGTGCGCGCGCTTCCGAACTGGACACTGCGAACTTCCTTGCTATCAGATAGTGCCACCACACTTCGAAACCTTGGCAAAAATTCGAGCGATCCCAATCAGCTTCTATTCGAGGATCTGCCCAGGCAAATGAGTCGCAGTGGCGACCCACTGGCTGTTATGGTCCACGAGTCCATCCTCGAACTCAAGTCGGCTTACGCGGAGATGCTCACCGATCTAGCATCAACTATGTTTGCGGAACTGCGGTTCAGCCCTCCTCTGAATGGTAGTTACGCGAATCTGCACAAGCGCGCGGATAATGTACGCGGGCTGTCTGGCAATTTCCGTCTGGACGCTCTGGCGACGCGCCTGTCGAGTTTCGATGGAGATCTCGCCGAGGTCGAAGGTATTGCGAGCCTGGCTGCCAACAAGCCGCCTAGGGACTGGGTTGATCGCGATATCGACGCGGCTAAGGTCGAAATTGCAGCCCTGGCACAACAGTTTTTGCGAGCAGAGGGCCTTGCTCATCTCAAGGGCCGTGCCGATGGTCGCATCACAATGACGGTATATTTGAGCGATCCAAGCTATCCAGCGCCTGCGGCTCCGCATTTTGAGCTCGACACCCAAGAAAGAGAGGCGGCTAGGGATCTTGCTGCCAAAATTGAGGCGCTGATCGGGCTTGAAGGAGCAAGCTCACATATTGCGCTGGGTGCGCTTGCTCATCTCGGATTGGCCCTAGCCGATGCTGCCGACATAGACGAGACCCGTACCATGGTGACACCGGAATGATCGAACGGCACGTCCTTGGCATATCCGGCGGAAAAGACAGTGCCGCGCTCGCTGTCTACATGCGCCAGAATTTCCCCGAACTCGACCTCGAGTATTTCTTTACGGATACTGGCAAGGAGCTGCCGGAGGTCTATGAGTTTTTGGGCCGGCTTGAGGGCTTCCTCGGTAAGCCCATCCTTCGGCTCAATCCCGATCGAGACTTCGACTTCTGGCTTACCGAATATAAAAATTTTCTGCCTTCTCCGCAGACGCGTTGGTGTACTCGGCAGCTGAAGATTAAGCCATTTGAGGAATGGTTGAAACCGGCGCTTAAGGCGGGTGAACGGATCAACAGCTATGTCGCCATTCGGTCCGACGAGGACTATCGGGAAGGCTATGTATCACCACAGGACAACCTGCGGGTCCATTTGCCGTTCCGGTCGGCGGGAATCGATAAAGCGGCCGTCACCGAACTACTGGAATCTGCCGGTGTTGGTCTGCCAGACTATTACCGTTGGCGCTCGCGCAGCGGTTGCACTTTCTGCTTCTATCAGCAGAAGATCGAGTGGGCACGCCTGCTCGATGAACATCCAGACGCGTTTGAGGAAGCCAAAAGCTACGAAAAGAACGCACTCGACCACGGGTCGCCATTTACTTGGAGTCATGGAGAGTCGCTTGATGAATTATCGCGCCCAGAACGGCTCGAACAAATTCGCGCCGACCATGCGCGCCGGGTCGAACGACTGCTCGCCAAGCGCCCTCGAAACATGCTTGCAGACGAAGAGGCAATAGACATTGACGCCGTCTATGGTACCGGTAAACTTTGCCTAACCTGTCACAAATAAGTCCTACATCAGCGATCACGATTACAACCGAAATGGCTTTTTCTCACCTTGCTGGGTTGGCTGTTAACGAAAACTCAGAATTTATAGACTTTGTCGTCAGTGCAAATTCAGGGGGAATGCGAGATGGACGACAGTCCGCCGATTAGTGAGGATCAGCAGCGGCGCGTGATTGCCCAGATTGTCGAGCTTCAGCGCGAATTCTACTTTGAGAATAAGAACAAGGAAACCGAGCGTCGTCGTCGGCTACGAGACATCGTTGATCGGGCTACTCCGCAAGGGGAGAGCTGACGATGTGGCTCGAGGAGATCACGCTTAAAGATTTTCGCTGCTTTTTTGGGGAGCATGTTCTCACCCTTTCCACCGATGAGGATGAAAATGTGACGCTCATCCACGCCGAGAATGGTGTGGGTAAGACGACGCTCCTCAACGCGATGCTTTGGTGTTTCTACGGCCTCACCACCGCGAAATTCGAACGCAAGCATGACCTTGTCAACCATGACGCGATGGCGGCTGGCAGCACCTCGGCGTTCGTCGAGGTGCTGTTCGAGCATAACGACAAGCGCTACCGTGCCCGGCGCTATGCGCCCGCTCCGGGGTCGTCTGTCGAACGAGCCTTCTCCATTATGCGAATGGATGAGGGTCACAGCCACCAGATCGATAATCCCGATAGCTTCATAAATACCGTTATCCCCAAGACCATGGTGGGCCACTTCTTGTTCGATGGCGAACACGCCGAATTCATTCTTGGCGAGGAAAATCGGGGCAGCGTGAGAAAAGCAGTTCAGGACATTCTTGGCTGTAATCTCATCAATACCGCCATAGCGGACCTCGAAGATGCAGCGAGCTATTATCGCAAGCAGATGCCGAAGACGCGGGCGAGCGCGTCAATCAGTTCGTTATCACAGGCGATTGAGACGCTCGACGGACAGATCGCTTCGGCTAAATCCGCTGTCGACGGGCTCAAGCAGGAGACCGACACGGTCAATCAGCAGATCGCCGATATCGACGCGAAGCTTCGAAATTCGGCCGCGGCGAAGGAGTTGCAGCGTCGGCGCGACGGGGTCGAGCGACAGCTTCTTGGCGCGCGCAAGCGGGCGAAGGACGCCCAAGACGAGGTTTTGAAATGGCTCGGCGATAATGGCCGCTTCCTTGTATCCACGCGCATTGCCGAACAGACATTCGACCATTTGCAGGCCCAGGAGAACAAGGGCGGAATTCCATCGCCCTATAATGAGGAGTTCGTCAAAGACCTTCTCGAGATGGAAGAATGCATTTGTGGTGCAGAGCTGGTGCCGGGGTCAGCTCCCTATCTTCACGTGGAAAGCCGCCTCCATAAGGCGGCCAACGCAACTCTTCGAAGCCGCCTTAACGGCATTCGCGCGATAATCTCTCAGTTGAAAACCGAACGAGAGCGTGCGCCGGGGCGGCTGGACGCTGCCAATAAGCGGCTGTTCGCCGCGCGGACCGATGTGACATCAGCGGAGGCTGAACTCGGAGAGATATCCGAGAAGCTACAGGGGATCGATTTCGGTGAGATCGCCGCGCGCGAAACAAAGCGCAATGAACTGCGTGCTCGCCTCAGTGAAATCGACCGCAGTATCGGCGCATTCGGCAATCGGATCGTAGCAGCCGAATCGGACAAGGCTGCTAAACAGAATGAGCTGCGGCGGCAGGCGGAAGATGACGACGGCGCGCGCATCTTCGTGAAGCGCCACACCGTTTGCGACACTTTGAAAAAGCGCCTTGAGGCCGAATTACAGGAGGAAGAAGAGGAGGCTCGCAGAATCTTGCGTATGAGCATCGGCAAGGTGCTTCAGGCCACCTCCCGCAAGACATTTAAGCTTAAGCTCAGTGATGAATATGGCGTCTCCTTGGTCAACGAGGCCGGAACGCAGCTCCCGAAGTCCAGCGGCGAAAATCAACTCCTGGGTCTGGCCTTTACTGCCGCGCTCGTCGAATTTGCCAAACTTCGCCAGAATGCCCAGGATCATCGGCTCCTGCGCGGAACCGTAGCTCCTCTGGTTTTGGACTCTCCTTTTGGTCAGCTTGATGAAAGCTACAGACAGACGACGGGTGAATATGTCCCGCGCATGGCAAGCCAAGTTGTTCTGATGGTGTCTGGATCTCAAGCCAAGGGGGGCGCGGTAGAAGCACTGCGGGAAAGGATTGGAAAGGAATATGTTCTTGTGCGAACCAACAAGAGTGCGCGCAAAGAGGGCGCGCGCGAGGTAAAGCAGCTTCGTGGTAAGGATTACGAGACCAGCCTCTTCGATCAGCCCGCTGATGGTACCGAAATCGTGGAGGTGAAGTAACAATGGTTGCGCGGGCTCCAAACATTAATCGCAGCAGGGTCTACGAGGATATCGTCCAGAGGCTGGCCGCGATGCCACTTCCCGATTCCGATCGACGGCTCTTTCCGACGATCCGCGAGCTTCTCTGCTTCGCCGCCTTACTTGGCTACTCGGAGGGGCGCCGCACGCCGCTAGATCGGTCGCAAGGAGTTGAAGACATCTCCTATCAGCAGTTCGAGCGCGGGGATGCCGAACACCTCATTTTCCTTATCGCTCTGGCCGAGGCACAGGATACGGATATTCTGCGTGAAGGCGAAGAAGTGCGCTGCGCAGAGATTTTCGAGGAATACGCAAATGGCGGGCTTGCCATCATCAAAGACTTTCTGCTGCGGTCTGGTGGCGAATATCCCGATCGTGCCTTGATGGGGATGTTACACGATCTGAAGTATTTGATCGTGCCGAAGGCAGAGCCCGATCTAGCCGCCGTCAAATTTTGACATGCTGCGCGATATTGCCGCAAAAGGCGTCTACAAGTCGGACCAGGACAACATTCTGGAGGACTTCTACTTTCCAGCACTCTCGATAGCGTCGAGCTATGATCGTGCGGTGGGATTTTTCTCCGGCTCGACCCTCTCCTACGCCGCGCAGGCGCTATCGACCTTCATAACGAATGGCGGCAACATCCGACTGATCCTGGGCGCTTTCGCTGACGCGCGAGATATCGAGGCGGTGAAACGGGGCGAGGATTTAAAGGCACTAGCATCCCGGATTGGAGAGCAGTTCCTTGCAGAAATCGAGGAGGCGAAAGATCCCCTCTTCACCGAACGCTTCGCCACATTGGCTTGGCTTGTCGCCCACAATCGCATGGAAATCAAAATCGCCCTGCGCGCCCATGGGATGTATCATGACAAGATCGGCATCATCACCGATGCGACGGGAGATGCCTTCGTCTTCGCAGGGTCCGCCAATGAAAGCGCGCATGCGCTGCTGCCCACTCATAATTATGAGTCGATCGATGTGTTTCCAACTTGGAAGCCTGAGCTCGAATCCTATTATCAGCCACATCGAGAAAGCTTCGAGCGGCTGTGGGAAAATCGGAGCCGAGGCACAGCGGTGCTCGATATGCCAACGGCGATCCGAGAAAAGCTGTTGGAGGTATCAGCAGCGTTGGATGTCCCGCCCGACCCCGCGCGAGAGGCTGCGATTGCCCGCCGTTTGCAAGCGGCCGCCGCAGACGAAAATGTCAGTCTAAGGCCGATCGGTCCCATATTGCCTGAGACGATCAACGGTTACCCGTTCGAAATTCGGGAGCACCAGC
This sequence comes from Sphingomonas sp. SKA58, assembly GCF_000153545.1. Lineage (NCBI taxonomy): Bacteria > Pseudomonadati > Pseudomonadota > Alphaproteobacteria > Sphingomonadales > Sphingomonadaceae > Sphingomonas > Sphingomonas sp. SKA58. Next base: position 883,314 of record NZ_CH959307.1, on the reverse strand, counting down.
GCGATGCCCTTAATGCCTGGGCGGAAAAAGGCGCGTTTGTGGGAGTTTTCGACCTCGCAACCGGCGCCGGCAAGACCATCACCGCAGTCTATGGCATCGTGCAGATGTCCAAGCAAGTGCCAGGCCTGACCGTCGTGATCGCGGTTCCTTATCAGAATCTGGCGGACCAATGGTGCGACATATTGGAGCAATTCAATATCCATGCGGTCCGGTGCTATGTCGCCAAGTCGCAGTGGTCGGAGGACCTCATCCAAACGGTGCAAAACATTCGGCTCGGTGCTCAATCCTTCGCTGCCATCGTCGTGGTAAACCGGACGTTGAAAAGCCCCGAGTTTCAGAGCGCAATCGCTCGCATTCCAGACAAGCAATTTCTGTGGATCGGCGACGAGTGCCATCATCACGCATCAGAGGCCTACGTCGGATTTCTCCCCGGAAACGCCGCTTATCGCATTGGCCTTTCTGCAACGCCAGAGCATTATCTCGACGGCGATAGAAACGCCCGCTTGGCTGCCTACTATGGCCAGACGGTCTACACCTACACGCTTGCACAGGCGATCAGCGACAAGGTGCTGACTCCCTATGACTATCACCCGACGATCGTCGAACTCACGCCCGAGGAGGCTACTGATTTCATCGAGGTTTCCGACGAGATCGCGCGCCTTTTTGCGCGCGAGGCGCTAGCAAACAAGCCGAGCCAAGGGCTAAAGGCACTCTTGATGAAAAGGGCGCGCATCGTCGCGTCGGCCCACAACAAGATTGCGGCACTTCGATCTGTGTTGAACGGCAAGCGAAGGCAACAACACACTCTCTTCTATTGTGGCGATGGCACTGTCGATCTGACCGCCGACTTCGATGACGATGACGATGACGACAATGACGATTTGGAGCGCGGTTTCGCGGGGCGTCAAATCGAAGTGGTGAGCCAGATCCTCGATCAGATGGGATGGAGAATTTCTCGTTTCACCTCGCGGGAGCCCCGCAAAGAGCGGGCATCAATCCTCAATAGCTTCAAAATCGGCCTTATCGACGGCATGGTTGCGATCAAATGCCTAGACGAGGGAATAGACGTACCTGCTTGCAGCACTGCCTACATTTTAGCGAGTGCCCGTGATCCACGGCAATTCATTCAGCGTCGCGGTCGAATTTTGCGTCGAAGCCCGGGCAAAGAGGTGGCGACCATATTCGATTTCATTGTTGTCCTTCCGCCAGGCACCCACGATGGCGGAGGGCATGCGCGAAAACTTATCCAGGCGGAGCTGAAGCGGGTGGCCGAATTCAACACGCTCGCCCGAAACAGCAGCAATGCCTACCAAGTGCTCCGGCCTGTGCTGCAGGAATATGATTTAGAGCACCTTGTTTAACGGTCGCCTCTGTGGCTCCAATCGATTGGGACTTCTGCACCCGAATATTTTGTTTGAAGGGTGTTCATCGTAAAAATATGGCGGTTCGTCGCGAACAAAAGTCGAACTAAAAATGAACGAATTTTGATGGTATTTTTAATGGTACCGTCAAATGTCGAGTGAGAGAATTACATTCCAATTCAAATGCTTGATGCTTCAATTCGATGTCGTCCCCGGCACCATAATTTCTTTTTCCCTCATCCCGCAGCACCCACAGCCGTTCAGCGACGGCTTAGACGGGTTTTGAACACCGCGTCGTTTAAGCGAGGGATTGCCCGGTAAGCCCGGCTCAGGAAAATAGGGGTATTGCGCCGGTCGGTTCATCACCATGCCCACCACCTGCATATCGTTCTTGGCTGATGGCTCGACGAAATCGATCGCGATCATCTCGCCGGCGGTGAGAAAATCCATTCTCAGGCGTTTCGCAGAAATGACTGACACGATCGAGACCCTGCAAGCCAGAATGGAAGCCGCAGTCCGTGCCCTGGATTTTGAGCAGGCGAGCCGCGTCCGAGACATGATCAGCCTGATCCGCGGCGGTGCCACAGTGACCGAAGCTGAGAGGGCGGACCTGTCGGGCGTCGAGCGTCAGCGCCCCGGCGCTATGGGACTCGGCACCAACCGACAGCAAGTGACGGCACCGGAGGGTTGGAAGCCCCCTGCCAAGCCCGATCCGATGACTGCGGGGCGGTCGTCGCGCAAAGGGCGCCGGAAGCAGTGACGGCAAGCGCGCGACACACGGTCTTGGCGCTGCTGGCCAAGCGAACGGCAGACGCGACCATATGCCCGAGCGAGGTGGCGCGCGCCATGACTGGATCGGAGGAGCCATGGCGAGACGCGATGCCGATGGTGCACGCCGCCGTTGACGCGCTGCTTGGCGAGGGCCAGCTCAAGCTGAGCTGGAAGGGGGCGGTGCTGACGGAGCGCAATGGACCGTATCGCATCGGGCGCAAGTAATGGCGCGGCTTTTGCTGCGGAACAGCCTATCCTGCCGGTCAGGACGATGGGATCGGGCTTTGCATGCGGTATTGCGCCAGATGGCATACCGGCCCCAGCGACAGCGTCTGGTCGGACCGACGCGAGCCGCCCCTGTGCGCACCAATGCGGCGCCGATGGCGGCGGAGGTCTGAAGGCCGTTTAGCGCAGCGCTGCCCCGCCGTCGCGGATCGTCGCGTCCAGCCCTCGGGCGCGCAGCCGCGCTTCGAGCTCCTTGAGCGCCTCATTCCTGTCCTGCGCGTCTGCGCCAAGGTCGATCACCACGGACAGCCCACCTTGCTGCGCATCGATCCGCACATGTTCGGCGCGCCACTGGTCGCCTGGCAGACAGAGGTGGGTGGAGGCCGATGACGGGGCTCCTGCATCCATCCGCTGCACCCACATTTGCGCGCTCGCCGCCTCTTGCACGGCCGCGCCGGCAGGGGATGTCGCCACTGGCGCGCCCTGCGCCTCGCCCGTCCGCTGGAGTTGAGGCGCGAGCGCCTGGCTCACCTTGTCATCGCTCGGCCCTGACGCGGAGCCATGCTTTGCCACCCCCAGGGTCTGCGCCGACAATGCCAACGGCATGGCGGTAGCCGGCGCGGGCGCGGGGAGCGTCGCCGCTTCGTCCGCACCTTTCTGCTTGCGCAACGGCTTGCCCTCGCCGCCGCCATTCCTGGTCTTGCGCGCCAGCAGGTTGCGAAAATTTTCCGCCGCTTCGGAGCCGGCCGCGTCCTTGGCGACCGTATCCGCCCGCGTCCCTGTGCCCGTGCGCAGTGCCACCGGCTGCGGCGTTGTCGAGTCGATCGCCGCGCTCATGCCAGCATCGCCGGGATCGGGGCGGGACGCACCTCGTCCTCGGCGCGGCGGCCGACCTGGCGCTGCCAGCTCTGCACCGCGCGCTCCAGTTCCTGCAACATCGCATCATGCCGCGCCTGCGCGCGCAGCCATTCGCGCTTAAGCCGGTCGGCCAGCGCACGCGCCTCCGCCAGCGCCGCGCCGGCCTGGGTGCGTAGCAGCTGCGATGCCTCCGCTCGTGCGGATACGGCCTGGCAATGCAGCTGGACCAGCGGGTCGCAGGGCTGGCCGAGCCGCTCCGTCATCGCCGCCGCCCGGCTCGCCAACGCGTCGGCGCAGGCGCGCGCCGCCTGCTCCTCCTGCACCTGCGCGGCGACGATTGCCTGCCGCGCGGCTGCTACATCGTGCGCGCACCGCTCCAGGTCGCGCTTGCGCAGCCGGACGATGGTCTTGAGCTGGTCGATCTGGTCGCTCATCATTCAAATCCTCTCAGGATGGCGCGTGTCATCGGCAAGGACGCCGTTTCATGAGTCGATTGCCGCAGGAAGCCGTCCATTTCGTCGCGCCGCGCGATGGCGCGGTCGGCCAGTGCGTCCTGCCCCGGCTTATAGTCGCCGACCTGCAGCAGCAGCTCGATCTCGTCGAGCTTGGCGAGCATCGCGCGAAAGGACAGGGCGGCGCGGCGCTCGCCGTCCTCCATCAACTGTCCCATCAGCCGGCTCTGGCTCACCAATATGTCGATCGCAGGATAGTGGCCGCGCGCCGCCAGCTTGCGTGACAGGATGACATGACCGTCGAGCAGCGATCGCACTTCCTCGCCGACCGGGTCATCCTCCTCCTCCTCCAGCAGCACCGTATAGATACCGGTGATCTCGCCGCAGGCGTCGCATCCGGCCCGTTCAAACAGGCGCGGCAGTTCGGCGAAGACCGAAGGGGGAAAGCCGCGCCGCACCGGCGGCTCGCCCGACGCCAGACCGATCTCGCGCAGTGCGCGGGCGAAGCGTGTCACCGAATCCATGAGCAGCAGGACATGCTTGCCCTCGGCGCGAAAGCCCTCGGCGATGGCGGTGGCGGCATGGGCGGCGCGCGCGCGCTCCAGCGCCGGGCGGTCGGATGTCGATGCAATCACCACCGATCGCGCCAGTCCCTCGCTGCCCAGATTGTCCTCGATGAATTCGCGCACCTCGCGACCGCGCTCGCCGATCAGAGCGATGACAATAACGTCGGCCTGGGCTTGCCGCGCCAGCGTGCCGAGCAAGGTACTCTTGCCGCCGCCTGCCGCGGCAAACACGCCGATCCGTTGCCCGCGTCCCAGCGGCAGCAGCCCGTCGATCGCGCGCACGCCCGTTTCCACCTGCCTGTCGATCCGCTGGCGCTCCATCGGATTGGGCGCGGCGGCATAGAGGGGCTGGCTGGCCGGCGTTTCGACCGGTGGCCGCCCGTCGAGCGGTTGCAACCGCGCGTCCAGCACCCGGCCCAGCAGCGCGCCCGACACCGGCACGCGGTCCTCGCCCACGCGCACCATCACTTCGGTTTCGCCCGACAGGCCGCGCAGGTCTCCCATCGGCGACAGGATCGCTTCATGTTCGGACAGGCCGACCACCTCGGCCAGCAGCGAATGGCGGCCCGCCGGGCTCGCCAACTCGCAAATGTCGCCGATGCGCACGGTGACGCCGCTCACGCGGATCGCCGTGCCGATCGCGCCGCGTACCTTGCCACGCTGCTCGAAGCCCGGCCCGGCCTCCAGCGTGTCGAACAGGGCGGACAGGCGGGTGTCAGAGCGCATCGGCCACCTCCCAGCGCGCGGCGAAGGATTGTATCTGTACGCCCACATCGGCGACGATCCGACCATCCGGGGCCGTTAGCCGGCACTGGTCGTCGGTTAGGCCTTCGCGCGGCCGTACCGCCAGTTCGACCGATGACGGCCGGTCGGCGAATGCGCGCTCGATATGCGGCTGCATCGCGGCGGACACTTCGACCAATATCGGTCCGCGCGACCCCAGCGCCTCGACGGCGCGGCGGGCGATGCCGGCCATTCTATCCTCGGCGGGTAGCGCGCCGACCATCTGGCGCAGCGCCGCCAAAGCCAATGCGGCGACATCCTCGTCGCGGCGGGCGGCATCGGCCTGCGCCTCCTCGGTCAGCGCGACGATCGCCTCGGCAAAGGCAGCGCGGCCCTCCTCTTCACCGGTGCGCCGGCCCTCCGCAGCCGCCGCCTCGCGCGCCTCGGCCAGGGCTTGTGCCTGCCTGTCATGCCAGCCCCGCACCGCGTCCAGCAGCGCGACGGCCTCGGTAATCGGCGCGCGCTCCTGGTCGCGCAGCAGCGGCTTGTCGCTCGCTAGCAGGCTGCGCCCATCGGCGTGGATCAGGTGAAAGGCCATGCGTCCAGTTCCTTGAGAAGCGCTTCGGCCTGGCCCAAGCGTTGGCGCGCCTCGGCGTCCGTGGCCGCCCCGCGCAGCAAGCGCTCGGCTGCATGAGGCAGCACCTCAATTGGGGGCAGTGGATCGCGACCGCCATCTTCCAGCATCCACAGCCGTTCCAGTACCGGCGCGCCCACCAGCATGGCGTAGCCGCGCAGGCGCGCGCCGTCGATCAGTCGCCCCAGCGCCGACTGCGCGCCGATCAGCAGCGCGACCGTCGCGACTCGCTGCTGCCGCGCGGGGGCCAGAGCCGGCCATCGCGGTAGCGCGCGCAACGTCGCAAAATCCGGTCGCGCCGGGCGACCAAGGCGCGCGCCACGAGTCATCGGCCAGCCGCCATGACGCGCCACCTGCGCCAGTTCGCGCCGCGCCGCCGAACCGCTGCTCATGCCTGCTCGCTCTCGACCCGTGCGGGGACCGCGACGGGGCGCCGCCGACGCCAGAACAGGGTGGCGAGCCCGCCCAGCCCGGCCAGCGCCAGCAGCAAGCGGCTTGCCCAGCTGTCGAAGCTCGCTACCAGCATCGACTGCTCGGGCGGCGGCGCGGCCTGGCTTGGCACCATCACCACCGACACCTTGTCATAGGCCAGTCCTTCGATGCTGTTGGTCACCAGCGACTTAATCGCCCCGGTCTGGCTGCGCAGGTCATAGCCGGGCTGATATTTGACGAAGATGGCGGCCGATGCGGGCTTGATTTTGTCGGACAGGGGGTCGGCTTCCGGCATGGCGAGATGGACGCGCGCCTGGACGACGCCGTCAATCTCGCTCACGGTGTGGCTCAGTTCCTGGCTCAACCCGTAGATCAGCCGCGCCCGTTCCTCCACTGGGGAGGAGACGAGCCCCTTCTTCTCGAACAGCGACCCCAGATTGGCGAAATCCTCGCGCGGCAGGCCCTTGGCCCGCAGCAGCTGGATCGCCTTGGAAAAATCGTCGGGGCTGACGGCGACGGCCCACTGGCCGTCCTTGTCCGCTGATTTGGCGGCATCGATATGCGCGTCGCGCAGCGCCGCGATCATGTCGTTGGCCTGACCCTCCTTCAATTGACCGTAGATTTCCTGGCTGCCGCACCCGGCCAGCGCCAGCGCGGCGACCAGGGCCAGGCCCGACCTTCCGATTCTGGGGATCACCGTCTCTCTCCTCTCAGTTTCAGCCCTGCTGGCGGAACAGCTGCTGCACGCCTTCCGAGCTGCGATTGGCGATGTTGGACGTCAGCTGGCAATGGAACATGAATTCCTGGCAGCGCATCGTCAGCTGGACGACCTCGCCCGGCGTCAGTTCGCCGCCCGTGCCTTCCACCGACCGGGCATAGTCGGCGACCGACTTGGCTTCGCCATTCACCTTGTCCAGCGTGCCGAGCATGCCGCGCAGCGCCGGCGACATGTCGGTGCCGCCGATATGCTCGGTCGCCGCGACCTTGAGCGACGCCGCAAAATCGGCCGCCGCGTCCTGCCCGGCCTGCTGGGGCATGGCCGGGGCCAGCTCCACCTGCCGGGCGGGGATCGCCGCCTGCGCGGTGACGGGATCGACCATCATTGCTTGCGCGCCATGGTTTCGAGCGCCTTGGACACGCTGTCAATCGAACTGTGCGAGCTGTTCGACAGGAAGCTCATCTTCATCGCCTCGGCGGTCAGCATGGTGATCTGCGAGGGGTTATCGCCGCCTTCATTGGCGATCAGGTCGGATTTCTGTTCGATCGTCGCGGCCTGGCGGTCGAGCGCCTTGCCCCAGGCGGAGGCAAAGGCTTCGAACCAGTTGCCGGGCGCGTCGTCCTGGCGCATGCGCGCGCCGGTCAGCGGCGTATTGGCCAAGGTCGCCATGTCGGCGCGGGAAATGCTGTCGGTCATGTCAAATCTCCTTATGTGCGTCTTCAGGGGGTGATGCGTTCCATCCGGCCGTCCTTCTCGAAGGTGACGGCATTGGGGGCGACGGACACCAGATGATGTCCGGTGGGCAGGGTGGCGCCCGGAAACCAGTGCGACCCGTCGGCGGTCACGATATGGGCGGGATCGGCGACGATCGTCGCCAGCCCCGCGCCGCTCTGGGTGAAGAAAGATTGCAGCGGGCTCGCGTCCAGGCTGTCGTCCACGCGGAATCCCACCTGCCGCACGGCGGGCAGGTCTTTGCGCAGGTCGGCCCTAATCTGGGCCTGCCGGTCGGCGGGCATATAGCCCGCGCGCACGACCAGCGCGCCGGGCTGGGCCGGGCTGACGCGCGCAGCGACGCCCTTGCCCTGCAGGATGTCGGTAGCCGCACTGGCGAGTTGCGGGCCGGTCTGGGCATCGACGATCACGCCGTCGCCATGCTGGGGCGCGAGCGCGCGCAGCCGGGCCAGCTCCTCTTCGTCGCGCACCACGCCGCCGATGCTGAGCGCGCCGCCCGGCGCTTCGCCGACCGTGACGCCGCCGAAGCCCGCCTGCCGCACGGCGCGACTCAGGGCGGCCTTGTCGCCGCTCTGGCCGGCGACCAGCGTTCCCAGCGGTTCGGCCGCCGCGACGCACAACAACCCGGCGCAGCCCGCGCCTAGCGCCAGCCGCGCCATCTTGCGGTCGATCCGGCCAACATGCGCGCGGCCCATGTCCAGCATCCGGTCGATCAGGCGCGGCGCCTGCAACGGCCCGACCGCAACGCCGCAGGGTGTATCGGCGATCTTGCTCGCATCCTCCCAGCGCGGCGATACCGGGGCGCCATGCGCGACCAGATATTCGCCCAGACGGAAGGGCAGATAGGCCGGCAGCACCGCCTGCTCGCCCGCTGCCAGTGTGCGGCCCAGCAACTCCACCTGCCCCTGCAGCACGCGCAGCTGCGCCGTGTCGGGGTTGAGTTCCAGTTCGATCGCGCAGTCGCGCGTGCCCGCGCCGCGCAGCACCACGTCATTGGCCAGGCCATGGCCGATGCTGACGCGCGCGCGCCCGTCGAGCGGGTAGGCCTTGCCGGACAGGCGGCCCGACAGGAGTTTGAGCACGCGGTGCGCGACGGCGGTGCCGCGCGGCATGTCGATACCTCGGATGGTTGCAGCGGTCATTGCAGGGTCTCCATCTGCAGACGGGGCGCAGGCGGGGACGCGGGCGCCCCGCCGAAGCTGGTTGGCATGGGCGACGTCATTGTCGGCGTGTCCAGCCGGTTGATGCGCGGGGAAATCAGGAAGAGCCGCTCCACATGCTGGCGGCGCTTCGATCGTGACTTGAACAATTCGCCCAGCACCGGGATCTGCCCCAGCACCGGAATGGCGGTTTCCGCGTCCATGTCGGAATTGACGGTCAGGCCGCCCAGCAACAGGCTTTCGCCCTCGGCGATCAGCGCCTGGGTATTGACGCTGGCGCGCTCCACCACCGGAATGCGGTCAACCGTGCCGTCGAGCAGCGCGCCATCCTCGACATTGACGACCATGCGGATGCGCGGCTGGCCATTATCGACCAGCACGTGCGGGTTGACGCGCAGCACCGTGCCGGCAGTCACGTTGAACAGGTCGACCTGCCGATCGCCCGCGACCCGGACATAAAAGGTGCGGGTGCGGTCGAACACCGCCTCGACATTGGACAGGGTGACGAGCTGCGGTCGCGACACCACCTTTGCCGCGCCCTTTTCCTCCAGCGCGCTGATGCGGGCGATGAACTCGTTGTTCGCGCCGATGATGCCCGACAGCGACAGGCCGCGATTGACGCTGCCGGTGTTCAGCGAGTCGGTCAACGGATTGCCCGTGCGCCGGACGATGTCGCCGCCGAACAGCGCGCCCCAGTCGCCGCTCCGGAAGCGCCAGTTGATGCCCAGCTCGCGCAGCCGATCGACATTGATGTCGATGATCGTCGCTTCCAGCTCCACGATCTGCGGCGCGACATCCAGCGACCGCACCAACCCCTCATAAGCGGGCATGTTTTCGGGGCGGTCGCGCACGATGACGGCGTTGAGCGAAGGATCGACGGTGATGCGCGGGCCGGCCTGCGGTACAGGCTGAGCCTGGACCACGATCGGCTCCTGGCCCGGCAGGCCCAGATAATCCTCCTCGTCATTGTCATAAGGGGTGGAGCGCGACGCGTCGGGCGCGACGCTGTCCAGCCCCTTGCCCATCAGGCGCGGCACCGACTGGCGCACCTGCTGCGCGCCATAGCTGCCGCCAACAGTGCCGATCGGCAGCCTGTCGCCCATCACGCGCGCGACGATGGTGGCGACGCCTGGCACGCGCACTTCGCGATCGCCCGTGTGCAGCGTGGTGTCATCGGCGCGGGCGTAGCGCAGGTAGAAGACGCGTAGTTCATAGGGGTCGATGCCGCCGGGCGTCAGCGGCTGGGCGCGACCTGGCGCGATCGCGGCGACCGGCGGCCGCTCGCGCACGGCTGTGCGGGGCAGGGCGCTGGCGATTTGCTGCACTTGGTCCAGAAAACGGGGCACGCCGGTCGCCAGCACGCTTTCGGCCGATGTGATGCGCACACGATTGTTGCCGTCGCTCAATCGCCCGCGCGTGACCGCGCCCGACAGGTCGGCCGCGCGCCCTGTCGCCACGCTCATCGTGCGGCTCTGCACGTCATTGGCGCTGTAGACGGTGACGACCGACCCGTCATAATAGGCGATCAGGTTGAACGCGCTCGCCACCTGCCGCCAGATATCGGCGGGCATGCCCGAAAAACGGCCGTTGATCTTGCCAGACACCGTGCCGTTCACCGCGACCCGCAGGCCCGATGCGGCAAAGAACTGGTTCAGGAAATCGGGGGCCGGCTGATCGCGCGCGGTGATGTTGACCTTGCGGTCGCCAAAGGGCGGCTCGGCGGCATGCAGCGCGGGCGTGGCGCTGGCCAGCGCGAGCGCACAGGATAGGCGCAGCATCCCCCTCATGCCGCGGCCTCCATCGGCGCCTGTTCCTCGATCGCGTCGGGCGTCCGGTCGAGCGTGCCGACAACGTCCAGCGGCAGCGCGGGCGTCAGCTCATTATAGCACAGGATCGGCAAGCCGAAGAGGTCGCCGGCGGTCAACTGCCGCAGCGGCCGGCGCAGATCATAGGCGGTGATGATCGCCCGCGCACCGCATTTGGCGGTTTCGCTGCGGATCATGCCGATCAGCGTGCGCGCTTGGTCAGGCGGCATGGCGAGGTGCGCGACGCCCTCCACCGTCTGTAGATTGTCGCGGAAGAAACGCTCCAGCCGGCCGCCCACGACCAGCACGGGGAAACGGCCATCCGCCATATGGGGTGCGGCGATATAGCGGCGCAGCGCCACCCGCGTGCGGTCCGCGATCGGTACCGCATTGCGTTCCGATTGACCGATTTCGGCGATGGCTTCCAACACGTCGCGCAGATTCCGCAAACAGACCTCCTCTTCGGCAAGCAGGCGCAGCACTTCGGCGATGCGCGGGGATGACACGGCGCGCACGACTTCCTTGACCAGGTCGGGATAGTCGGCGCCCATGCGGTTGAGCATGGTGGTGGTTTCCTGAAGCCCCAGGAAACGGGCGGCATTGCGCCGCAGCAGCGCCTCGATCGCCGGCGCGATCGCCTCTTCGAACGGCCCGTCCACTTCGCCCGATCCGACCGGCGCCTCATAGGCGCTCAGCGTCCAGCGCGGCCGCTCCCCCTCGGGCAGCAGCCGGGTCGTGACTTCGCCCGCCGGCATCGGCAGCCCCAGCCGCGCCTGCACGGCTTCGATCACCAGCACGAAACGGGCGCGCAGCCGTTCGGCCTGGGCCGCATCGAGCGCGGGCGCGGCGATCTCCAGCACCAGCGGCCGCACCGGGCGCGGCGCTTCGGGCTGTGCCGCCAGCGTTTGCGGCAGCGGCTTCTCGCCTTTGTCGAACCGCGCTGCCTTGCCCATGATCCAGGCGTGCGACACCGGATGCTGCCACGCCGCCGCGCTGCCCAGCGCAAAGGCGATGCCGATGAAGACCGCAGCGGGAAAGCCGGGGATCAGCGCCATCAACAGGCACAGGATCGCGGCGGGCGCCAGCACCTTGGGCTTGCTGCCGATCTGCTGCACGATCGCCGGGCCCAGGCTCCCGTCACGGCTTTCGTCCGTCGTGCGGGTAACCAGCAGGCCGGCCGCCATGGCGCTGAACAGCGCCGGGATCTGTGCGACAAGGCCGTCGCCGATGGTCAGGATCGAAAAGACCTGCATCGCCTCGCCCGCTTCCATCCCGTGGGAAAAGACGCCGACGGCCAGGCCCCCGACCAGGTTGATCAGCACGATGACGATGGAGGCGATGGCGTCGCCCTTCACAAACTTCATCGCGCCATCCAGGCTGCCGTGCAGCTTGCTTTCCAGCTCCAGCGTCCGCCGCCGCTCACGCGCTTCGTCTTTGCCGATCAGCCCGGACCGCAGGTCGCTGTCGATCGACAATTGCTTGCCGGGCATCGCGTCCAGGCTGAACCGCGCCGCCACTTCGGCGACGCGCTCGGCGCCCTTGGAAATGACGATGAACTGCACGACCGTGACGATCAGGAAGACGACCAGCCCGACGATCAGATTGCCGCCGGCGACCATTTCGCCGAACTGCTGGATGATGTGCCCGCCCTCGGCGGTCGTCAGGATCATGCGCGTGGTCGCGATCGAAAGCGACAGGCGAAACAGCGTCGAAAGCAGCAGCACTGTGGGAAAGGTGGAGAAATCGAGCGGCTTGGTGATGTGCAGCGTGGAAAGCAGCAGCAGCAGGCCGATGGCGATATTGGTCGCGACCAGCATGTCGATCATGATTGCCGGCAACGGCAGGATCAACAGCGCGACGATCGCCACCACGGCGACGATCAGCATCAGGTCGGCCGGGCGCACCGCGCCGCGCGGCAGGCGGGAAATCAGGCTGGCGGCCATCAGCGCGTCGCTCCGCCGCGCAGCGCGGCATAGCGCGCCATCACCTTGACGACATAATCCTGCGTTTCGCGATAGGGGGGGATCTGGTTGCCATAGCGCGCCACCGCGCCTTCACCTGCATTATAGGCGGCCAGGATCAGGTCGAAATCCTTGCCGTAGCGCTTCTGCAGCGATTTCAGCAGCCGCGCGCCGGTTTCGATATTGGTGGCCGGATCATAGAGTGCGTCCCGCGCAACGCCGAAGCGGGCGCCGGTACCCGGCATGATCTGCATCAGCCCGCGCGCGCCGGCATGCGACAGTGCGCTGGCGCGATAGGTCGATTCGGTGCCGATGATTGCGTGCAGGAACAGCGGGTCGATGCGGTGGGCGGCGGCGGTCGCCTGGATATGCGAGTCGAAATCCGGCATGAAGCCGGCAATCTTGACCGGACGATCCAGCATGGCACTGACCCGGCGCGTGCCCGGCGGCGGTTCGGCCAGCGCGGTCTTGCCGCGGCGGCGCTCCGGCTTCTTGGGCTTGTCTTCCTTGACACCGATGATGCGCGCCACGTCGGGCGTCGTGCTGATCGGCGCGCGCGGAGCGACGACGATCCGCGCCGCACAGCCCTGTAACGCCATATAGCCGTTCGTGCTGCCGCCATCGGCGACGCGCAGATTGGCGTTCAGCGGGCAGGACCCGAAATCGATGTCCCGCCAGCTTACATTATCCTCAGCATAGGCAATGCTGCCCGCCGATGAACATGCGAATAGAGTCGCAATAGAAATATTGCGAAAAATTGCGATTGCCATCCTGACGATCTCCTATCTGGTGACGTCCACACACCAAATTCTCGATCAGTCTAAGTCTGTAGTAATCTAACGATATTTGTCGTCATATACTTGTGCTTATCCGCCCAGAGAGCGACGGATTGGCGAGGGCTTTGTCGCGCTACAATTTCGGCGAAGCCACTGTAACGAGACGGATTGTGGCCAAGAGGCGATGAAGTGAAATCAACTGGTCGATTGCTATGGAACCGTGACGAATCAGTCACATAATCGTTACGACTAGATGAATTACCATGTCGAAGTCGAAACATCTGCGAAGATGAACGGCTCGTCCCAATCCTGCCATCGAGGGTTGACGAAGCGACGCTTTGTCTAAACTTTTACTTGGGTCCACACACGCACTTCATGAAGCTGTTTGGCGCCGGTTCCCATTGACTGCCGCACAGCTTCTTCCCGGTTCATGCCTCCAGGCACGGTGTGGAGTTTCCATGGCGCAAAAGAATGACGGCGGTGACAAGACCGAGAAGCCGACTCCCAAGCGGCTGCGCGACGCCCGCCGCAAGGGCGACATCGCCAAGTCGAAGGATGTCGGGCCCGCTCTCGGCATGATCATGTGGTTCCTGCTGCTGCTGTTCGCGGCCGGCCATGCCGGCGCGCAGATCACCGGTCTGATGCGCGATACGCTCGGCACGGCGACCAGCATGCCCTTCGATGCGGCCGCGCCCGTACTGGGCTGGGCGGCGCTGCTCGTGCTGGTGTCGGTCAGTCTATTGATCCTGGGGCCTGCCGCGCTGATCGGCGTAATCGCTGAATTCGTACAGGTCGGCGCCCTCGTCACCACCGAAAAGCTCAAGCCTTCACTCGACAAGCTGAACCCGATCGAAGGGCTCAAGCGCATGTTCAGCATGGACAATCTGGTCGAGCTCCTCAAGACCGTCGCGAAGGCTACGCTGATCCTGACGATCGCCGGGGTCATCCTCTGGCGCTCGGCCGATGGTTTCGTCAGCTTGGTGCAGGCGGCGGGATGGTCGCCGGTTGACCATCATGGCGACCAAGTGGCGAGTGCGATGCTGGCGCTGATCCGGTCGGTGTCGATCCAGCTCTTCGCCTGGACCTGCGCCATCTTCCTGCTTGTCGCCGCCGCCGATCGCGCCTGGGCGCAGCACAGCTTCATCAAGAAATTGCGGATGAGCCGGCGCGACATCAAGCAGGAGCATAAGGATAATGAAGGCGATCCAATGCTGCGCGCGCAACGCCGGCAACTCCATGAGGAATGGGCCAATCAAAATGCCGTGGCGGCCGCCGGCCGCGCCAATGTGCTGCTGACCAATCCGACGCATCTCGCCATCGCACTCGACTATGATCCCGAAGACTGTCCGGTGCCGATGGTCGCGGCCAAGGGCGAAGGGCCGCTCGCCGCCGCCATGCGCGCCGAGGCGGAGCGCGAAGGCGTGCCGATCGTGCGCAATATCGGCCTGGCGCGCGGCGTCTGGGGCGAAAGCGAGGTGGGCGGGCCGATCCCGCGCGACCGGTTTGATGCGATTGCCGAAATCATCCTGTGGGCGCGCCGGGCGCGCGACGGGTTGGAAGCTCCGGTGCGGGAGGATGCGGAATGAACGCGGGGACTTTCTTCCTCAGCCTGCTGGCCGTTGTGCTGGCGCTCGCCGTCGTGCTGGGCCTGGCATGGGTGGCGCTGCGGCTGCTGCGGCGGTGGAACGATCATTTCCAGGGCGGCGGCGAAGCCACCGAGCAGCCGATCCGCTTCCTGCGCGCCATGGCCGTGGGCCAGCGCGAGCGCATCGCCCTCGTCGAGGTGCGGGGCGAGGTCATGCTGATCGGCGTCACTGGCGGCAATATCAGCCTGCTCGCGCGCTGGCCCGAAGGCCGCGCCGCGCCGTTCGCCCCGGATGGACGGCCCTGATGACGCCCGAGCCGCCTCGCTTTCCTGTCATGGGTGCGGAGGAGGCGCATCTGCGCCAGAGCCTGCTCGGCGCGCTGTGCGGCCTGAGCGTCGATGATCAGGTACTGCGCGCGCAGCTTCTGCCGCGCGGCGACGATGCGACCGCCTGGTTCCGCTGCGCTGACGCCATCGCCTTTCGCCTGCTCCGCTTCGGCGGCCGCGCGCTGTCCATGGATGCCGGCGATGGCCCGGGGATGGCGGCGCTGCTGGACGCGGCCGACGATCTGCTCAGCGCCGTCGAAGCTGCGCTCGGCCTGACGTTGGACCCGCTCGACATCGGTCCATGTCCCGACACCGCCGGGCTGACTGTGCGGATCGGCTCGCTCGACCAGCAGATCGTCCTGCTGCTGTCGGTCCCGTTCGACGCGGTCATTCTGGCCCAGCCCGCGCCGCTCGCGCCATCGCTGCTCGGCCATATCGCGCTGCCTGTCGCGATCGCTGTCGCGGGACCGCGCCTGTCCCCGGCCGACGCGGCGACGCTTTCGCCCGGCGACCTGCTGCTGATCGGGCCGGCTCCCATCGCTGCCACGCTGTGCCCGCCGCACGGCGATGCGATCCCGGGCCGGCTCGATCCGGTCGCCCGCTGCTTCCGGCCGCACTGAGCCGCTTGTTCCCAAGAGGAGAAGATCATGGATGATGCCGATACGCCTGCCATGTCTCCAACCCCCGCCGGCTCGACATTCCCGGCGGACGATTTTTCGGTGCAACTGCGCTTCGAGCTGGACCAGACCGATGTCCCGCTCTCTCGGCTTCAGGCGGTGCAGCAGGGCGGCGTGCTGCCCTTGCAGGATCGCGACGGCGCGCTTCCCGTCCGTATCATCGCGGGCGGCCGCGCTATTGCGGCGGGCCAGATCGTGTCGGTCGGCGACAGCTATGGCGTGCTCATAGAGACGGTTCTCAAGGAGGGCTGAACCCATGGACGTGTCCGCCTTCACGCCCGGCAGCGCTCTTGTCGTCGTCGTCCTCATCGCACTCGCGCCCTTCTTCGCCGTGATGGTGACCAGCTTCACCAAGATCGTGGTGGTGCTGTCCTTGCTGCGCAATGCGCTGGGGCTGCAGCAGGTGCCGCCCAATGTCGTGCTGAACGGCATGGCGCTCGTTCTGTCGGTCTATGTCATGTATCCCACCATGCAGCAGATGGCGGCGGCCTCGGGGCAGCAGGCCGTACCATCCCAGACCAGCGAGATATTCTCCGCCGCCGACCGCGCCAAGGAGCCGCTGCGCGCCTTCCTCATCAAGCATAGCGCCGCGGACGAGCGTGCCTTCTTCCTGCGCACGCAGCAGCGAGTCGCCAAACAGAGCGGCACGCAGGCGGCGAGCGCCACCGACTTCATCGTCGTCGTGCCTGCCTTCGTCGTGCGCGAACTGACCGTCGCCTTCCAGATCGGCTTCCTCATCTTCCTGCCCTTCCTGGTGATCGACCTCGTGATCTCCAACATTCTGCTGGCGATGGGCATGATGATGCTCTCGCCCGTCACAATATCCCTGCCGTTCAAAATCTTGCTGTTCGTGCTGGTCGACGGGTGGGTGAAGCTCTCGCACGGACTGGTGCTCAGCTATGTCTGACAGCATCATCCGCATGACGATCGACGCGCTGTGGCTGGTGCTGCTGCTGTCCGCCCCGCCGATCGTTGCGGCCTCGGCCGTCGGGCTGCTGGTCGCGCTGGTGCAGGCGGCGACGCAGCTTCAGGAACAGACGCTGCAATATACGCTCAAATTCTTCGCCATCGTCGCCACCATCTTCCTCACCGCCTCGCTGCTGGCGGGCAGCCTCTACCAATATGGCAACACCATCTTCACCCAGTTCCCGGCCATGGTGCGCCAGTGATGGCGGGCGCGATGGGAGGCATGCAGGGCGTGCCGGGATGGATGATGGAATTGCTGCTGGTCGGCATCGCCTCGGCCCGCTTCGGCTTTGCCTTCGCCATCATCCCCCTGTTCGCGCAAAACACCATTCCCGCCACGGTCCGCAACGCGATCATCCTCACCTTCGGCGGCGTCGCCTTCGCCCTCCAGCCCAATTTCATGGTGCAGGATATCGGCACTTTCGGCTGGGCGATCATGCTGCTGCGCGAAGCCGGGATCGGCATCGCCATCGGCTTCTTCTTCGCCACCATCCTCTGGGCGATGGAGGCGGCGGGCGAGATTATCGACGCCAAGGTCGGCGCGACCATCGGCCAGATATTGGAGCCCAATGGCGGCACCATGACATCGCTCACCGGATCGCTGCTGCAACGGCTCGCCCATGTCCTCTTCGCCGCCTGGGGCGGACTGTTGCTGCTGGTTGGCACCATCATGGAAAGCTTCGTCATCTGGCCGATCGCCAAGAGCTGGCCCGTGCTGGATCCGCAGTCGCTGATCCTGTTCGAAGGGGAATTCGGTCGCTTGATGACGCTGGCGCTGGTCTTCGCCGCGCCGATTCTGGTGATGCTCTATGTCGTCGATGCTGCGCTCGGCCTGCTCAACCGCTTTGCGCAGCAGCTCAACGTCTTTTCCCTGTCGCTCTCGATCAAGAGCTGGGCCGCGACCGCGCTGCTCCTCATCCTGGTGCCGCTGCTCGCGCAGGCGGTGCTGAAGGACCTGTCTACCCGTAGCGACATCGTCCGCGCGGTGGCAAGGACGCTGGCGCGATGACCGACGGGCAGGACGAGGAAGCCCGCCTGCGCGAATTGATGCGCTTGCTGCGCCAGGCCGATGCGCGCGCGGCGGAGGAGGATGTGCCGATCGGCGAGTTTCGCATCCCCCGCTCACGCGTGCCCGAACGGCATAGCCAGGCGATCGGCACGCTCACCCGAACCGAAGTGGCGGTGCTGCGCTTCCTGGGCTGGGGCCGCGCCAATGCCGACATCGCGACCCTGCTGGTCATCAGCGAAAATACGGTGCGCGTGCACCTCAACAATATGTGCCGCAAGCTGGAGCTGGACGGCGTGCGCGAACTCAACGCGCTTGCCGGCCTGCTCTTCCACCCGCTCAGCTAGTCGGATCGCTTAGGACCCTAGTCGGATCGGGGAGGGCGGACGGCTGGCAGGTCGGTCATACAGGATGGCGACGACGGCGGTTCGACCCGTTCGCGCCGCCGTTCAGGCGCCCTTTGAGGGCCGGATTTTCAAGGACAGGAGAATAACGATGTTTGGCATTGGTTCCTTCAACCCCATTTCCCTCCTCGCCACCTCGATGCTCGGCCCGATCGGCGGCGTCGTCGCCCAGTTGGCGCAGCAGGTCTTCTCGCAAATGGGTCAGCAGATCCTGCAGCAGTTCGGCGACAAGCTTGGCTTGCCCCAGGGCATCATCGACATGGCGCAGAGCCAGTTCGCTGGTTCGATCGGCGACTTCCAGGGCGCGGCCAGCAACATCGATGAAGCGATCGACCAGTTCGGCGCCGGTGTCGGCGCTTCGCCCTTTGACATCGCCCAGGCCCAGAATGGCGTCCAGCAGATGATGATGCAGTTCATCGAGGAAATGAGCCAGAGCGAAGAGTTCAAGGACGCTAAGGCTTCGGGCGGCAAGGGCAAGGTCGCTGGTGCCGGTTCGACCGGTGCGCCGGGCTGGCTGATGGCGATGGCGCAGGCGCTGGGCGAGGAACTGGACCGTCTGGGTCAGGACATGCAGAGCCGCGCCGAATCGCTGAAGGGCGACGACGCCAGCGCCTCGGCCGAATTCGGCGTCGTGTCGCAGCAGTTCAGCATGCTGATGAACGCGACCAACAACGCCATCAAGACGATCGGCGAAGCCATGTCGAACACCGCGCGTAAGCAATAATCCGCTTACCCCGCAAAGCAAACGGTTGGAGGCCCATCCCTTGGATCGGGCCTCCGCCTCTTTTATCAGGGGCTTGACAGCACAGGAGGACGATCATGTTCCGAACTGTAATCATTGCGCTGGCGCTTGTGGCACCCGTCGGCGTCGCAACCGCTCAGGATATCGCGCCCGTCATCAGCCCAGGCCAGGCGGCCGAGGGCATATTCCATCGCTCCGTCGCCGAAGGCCAAGCGCGTCGCATCCGCGAAGGCAGATCGAGCGCCAACGCTGCTCCCACGGCTGGCCAGCGGCGCGCGTGCGCCAGCCTTCCGCGCTTCCGGGCGGAACTGGGCGCGAACGAGCCGCGCGTTCGCAAGCTGGAAGGGCTGTGCGCGGGCGCCGGCCTCTAATCGGATCGACTAGGGGACTAGTCGGATAGCGGAGTGCGACGGCGGCGGGCCGCCGCCATCCTGCCGGACACAGGCAGAGACAGGAGACCCGCCATGATGCTCTTGGGCTATCTTACCAATCAGGTCGGCGATTCGGTTCCGCTGCTGGACCGGCCGTTCAACACCATGGCCTGGTATCTGCCGCCCAAGAGTGCGGCGAACCGCAGCGCCAACACCAGCTGCCAGCAAATGGGCCCCGGCATCTACGGATCCTTCGGCAGCGACGTGCACGGCGGCACCGCCTTTCCCCGCATCGCCCGCCATTATGAGGCTGTCGGCGGCGGCCTTGCCGATCCTGAAGCCGCCGGCGATGTGACGCTCGCGCCCGGCACGGGCTGCGCCGCTCTGGACCTTGGCGCCGATTATCGGCTGCTGCTCGATGG
The DNA here is from genome assembly GCF_000153545.1 of Sphingomonas sp. SKA58. Classification (NCBI taxonomy): domain Bacteria; kingdom Pseudomonadati; phylum Pseudomonadota; class Alphaproteobacteria; order Sphingomonadales; family Sphingomonadaceae; genus Sphingomonas; species Sphingomonas sp. SKA58. The sequence continues at coordinate 863,640 of NZ_CH959307.1, read as the reverse complement.
CGCGACGGGGCAGGTCCTGATCGAACATCGGCCCAGCGACACGCGCAGCCCGATCTGGGGCGGCGAGGCCGCGCTGCATGCGCAAAGCTGGTTCGGGCTCGACAATGGCACCGCCATCGCGATCGAAGCGGGCGCAGCGGCCGACCATGCCGATGCCGTGGTGCCGGCGCGGATCGACATCACCCGCGACGGCGCGACGCTCAGCCTGTGCGCAGACGACCGGGCGTGAGGGCGGGACGACAGGGATGATGCTGCACAGCCTGACCGCGGCCTCCGCCTTGCTGGCGTCGCTCTTCGCGCCCGCAGGACCTCAGCAGGGCGCGCCGCCCGCACGCTTCGATCCGAGCAGCTTGCCGGCGCTCGACCTCTCCCCCGGCCAGGGCGTGGTTGCCAATGTCGATGGCGGCTATCGTCCCGATCCCGCGGTGCGGCGCAAGCTGGCCGACATCATGGGCGAAGCCGCTGGCAGGGAAGGCGCGGCCCAGGAAGCCGAAATGCGGCAGATCGTGCTGTCGGGCCGCGCCGTCGCCGAATATAAAAAAGTGGCGCCACAGCTGGGCTACAGCGCCAATGACGCGATCGACGGCCTTGCCTTCTACATGCTCGCCCAATGGGGCGTCGCCAACGACCATCGGCCCGACATCACCCGCGCGCAGGCCGCAGGCGTGAGGCGACAGGCGGCTGGCGCTTTCGCCCGTGTCGCCGACCAAGTGAACAGCGATGCGCTGCGCCAGGAATTTGGCGAGATGCTGATGATCCAGGGCGCGATCATGGCGGGCACGCATGAGGCGGCCCTGCGCAGCGGAGACAGCACCGCGCTCGCCCGCTATGCCGAAATGGCGCGGCGCGGCGGACGGCAGATATTCCAGGCCGATCCTGTCGACATCCTTCTCACTGACGATGGTTTCCGCCACCGCTAATCGGATCGACTAGCCCCCTAGTCGGATCGCGGAGCGCATTCGCCCGCCCGATCTGCTTTTATGCTCAGCGACAGGACGGCGCTGGCCGTCGACAGGATGAGACAGGACCCATGACGATCGACCCCAATATCAGCAGCGCCAGCGCGATCGGCGCCCTCGGCCAGACGGGTGGCGCTTCCGCTGGCGTTGGCCCGGTCGATCAGGCCCGCGCGCTTGCCAGCCAGATCGTCGGCCAGATCGCTGGCAACTTCGGCCTGCTGCCGATCAGCGCCCCCGGGCAGGGCGACGTCTATGGCCTTCGCGCCTTGGCGGACCAGATAAGCGCGAGTTTTGGCGGCTCGGCCGCTGATGCCGGCGCGCTCACGCGCGCTGTCGAGGATTTCGCCAGCGCCGTCGCGACCGACATGGCGGCCTATGCCGATGGTCGGACGCTCGACCTGGCGGACAGCGCGATCGGCGCTTCGACACTCGGATCGGCCAGCGACATTGCCGGCATCGTTGATGGACTGGATCAGGCGCGCGTCGCTCTGGAAGGCGCGCGTCCCGCATGAACTGCCGGCCTGCGCCGGTTCTTTGCAACGAGAGGGAATGAACATGACAACGATCATCAACAATACGTTCAATCTCAACGTCACGAACAATTTCGGGGCGAACCCGCTGGCCGGGGGAATGACGCTGCAACTCGCCAGCGGCATCATGGCCAGCTATTTCCAGCCGCTCATGGCCAGCGCCTTCGCGTCGGCTGCGCTACCGATGATGTTCCAGATGCAGGGCGGCACGATGCTGCCGGGCACGGGCGGCCAGGCGTCGAGCTTCGCCCCGACCGAAGGCGCCAGCTGGTCCGCTTCGATGGAGGGCGAAAGCCAGGCGTCGATCGATCTGGGCGATGGCTATTCCCTGGAACTGGACGAGCGTAACTCGGAAATCCGCATCTACAACGCCAGCACCGGAGAAACTACGCGCGTCTGGGGTGATCCCCATGTCGACATCGATGGCAAGCATGCCTTCGACTTCTGGGGCACGACCAGCTTCGAACTGGAAAACGGCACCAAGATCACCATCGACACCGAACAATATGCCGCCAACCCCAATGAATATCTGGCCAGCAAGCTGACCATCACCAAGGGCGATCAGGCGATCGTGGTGGACGGCATCAGCCAGAACCAGATTGGCGACCTGTCGATCACTCAGTCGAACAATGGCCAGATGCTCGACATGCTGACTCGCGACGGTTTCGTGCTCCAGGAAAATGCCACCGGCGCTGGCTGGCGCTCGGAATTGACCGGCGACATCGCCACTCAGGCCGATCTCAACCTGACCAAGGTCGGCGCGATTTACGGCCCGGGCAGCGAGATGCCGAGCATGGGCGAGATCACGCAGCAGCTCTCTTCCTTCCTGCTGTTCGGCCTGGTCAACGCGCTCACCAACGCGGCGCGCGGCTGACGCGCATCGCGCGGGGAGCGGCTTCCCCCATCCCCTTCACGCCGCTCCCCCCTTTCTTCAGTCCCAGAGGTATCGAGGGTGTAATCATGGGTACGGAAGCTGCAGACAGCATTGGCCAGGGCTCGGCTGGCATTGGTTCGAGCACGTCCACATCGACAGATGTTGCGGCCGACATGGTGAGCGAACATCGCACCGCAGGCACCCTCGATACAACCGCGCTCGCCGCCGATGTCCGCGCCCATACTCCCGATGATCCGCAGGCCCAGGCGGATCTCGCCGCCGCGATCGAAGCGCAGCTGACCCCGGTCGAACAGGGCCAGTTCAGCGCAGCGATGCAGGCGGCGAACGACAATGCGCCCTTCGGCGTGTCGATCGAGGGACAGGAATTCGCCGTCGGCAACTTCCCCGATGCGCCCGCCGCCGCCACTTGGGGCAGCCAGCCTGCGGGCTTGGGCTACAAGGAGGCATGGGACGCCACCGCCGCGCGGCTCGGCACCACTGATCCCGCCGCTATCACCGCCGCGATCGAAGCGCAGCTGACGCCGCCATCGGACGTCACGACGCTCGCGCCGATCACGATCGAGGCGACGCCTGAACCGACCCCGCAACCCTCGCCCCAGGCCGCGCCGCAGCCGGTCGCGCCGGATGCGACGCTGCAGGACGCGCAATCGGAAGAAGGCGTCGGCGCCTTCTTCGAAGGTCTGGTTAAGGGCGACTTCAGCGACAATGACAGCTGGTCGGCGACCGCCGGCCAGGTGGTCGGCGGCTTCATTCCCGTCGTCGGGCAGATTGGCGACGCGCGCGATACCGTCTCCGCGATCGGCGACGTGATCCAGGGCAAGGACGGCGCCTGGGGCAATCTCGGTCTCGCCGCGGTCGCTTGGGTGCCGGGCGTGGGCGATCTCGCCAAGGGCGCGATCCGCGGCGGCGACAAGGCGCTCGATGCCGGCAGCGAAGTGGCGCAGCAGGCGACCCGGCATGGCGACGAGATTGCCGATGCAGCGCGCCCGCGGATCGAGATGGATGGCGGCAGCAAGGGCGACTGGTCGCCCGAACTCAACGCCCGCAATCTAACGCCCAACGCCGATTATGTCGTCAACGGCTACACCTATCGCACCGATGCGCAAGGCCGGGTCGCTGATGTCGAGGGCCAGCTTGATCTCCACACCGCCGACCGCAACAGCTATCAGCAGGGCGTGTCCGGCCGCGAAGATCGCCTGCCCGACGACCAGGGCGGGCATTTGATCGCCTCCATCTTCAATGGTCCGGGTGAGCGCGTGAACCTCGTGCCGATGAATGGCAACTTCAACATGGGCGCGTGGCGCGATCTGGAGCGCACCTTCCAGACCGCGCTCAACGAGGGTAAGACGGTTGATGTGAAGATCGAGGTGAAATATGGGTCCGACAGTCAGCGGCCCGACAATTTTCGGGTAACCTACAGCATCGACGGCGTGCCGCGCACGCGCATGTTCGACAATGTGCCCGGAGGACAGAAGTGAGCGAAGCCGATCCGCATCTGACCATCGCCCGGCAACTGGCGCAGGCTGCGCCGGCGGGATGGCAGAAGCTGTGGACCGAAGGCGAAGTGGGCGACGGCTATAGCGACCTTCTGTTCGCTTATGCCTCGCCCGACAAGGACCGCAATTATTTCGTGCCGTCCTATGAGCAGAATGAAACCATTCACGCCGAACTGGCGAAGCTGCGCGATCGCATGCAGCAGCAGGGGCGCGCGAAGTGGAAGCATTTCGTCTTCACGCTTCAGCCCGACGGCAAGTTCAACCTGCACGTCGATTATGACGACTGACGCTGGCCATCTGGCCGGCTCGCGATAGATCGCCCAGCGCCTTGGCCTTTAAGGAAGGGGCGGCGCGTCCCATTGCTTGCCCCCCCATCGACCCTGCCTAATCGGATCGACTAGCCCGCCTAGTCGGATCGCCGAGCGCCAATCGCACGCGCCTGCGCCACAACGGGTCCAGTCGCAAACATCATCGGAGCGCCCGCCATGACCGATCCCGTCGGCGATGCCGTCACCACCATTCATGACAAGCTCGATACGTCGGGCTGGTTCAACACTGTCAGCAACGACGAAACCCATGATGTCGTCAACACGCTGACCGCTCTGCCTGCGGACCAGGCCGACCAGGTGGTCGATCGCCTTGCACAGTCGGGTGATCTGGACCGCGTCGCACATGAGGTGATGGATGGCGACTGGTTCGGCAATGGCGGCCTGTCGGGCGACGAGCGCCGCGCCTTCTTCGCCGACATGGCTGGCAAGCTGGACGGCGACAGCCTTGCCGCATTGAGCGATGCCTTTGCCGGCGCGGACAATGGCGGCTTCGATCCCGTCACCGAATTGGGCCAGGCGGTCGCTACCCATGGATCGTCCCAGGCCAAAGTCGATTATATTGCCGCGATGAAGGGCGGCGTCGATGACGCGACTCAGGCGCATTATGGCTTGGGCTATTCCAGCAGCCAAATGCAGGATGCGGAGGCCACGGCGGTCGGCGACGTGCTCGGCTCGCTGCGCGGCAGCTATGCGCAGCTGGGGTTCGAAGCCATTGGCGACAAGTTGCCCGATGTGCTGACGTCCGCCACCGACGGCCAGTTGATGACGATCGCGAGCCAAGCGGGCGCAAGCAACTCGATCAGCTGGAATGCCGACAGTTTCGAAGCGATCATGGGCGCCGCCGCCAGCACCTATGACCCCGATCTCAAGGCGCAGGTCTTCGACGCGGGCGTCCAGACGCTGCGCGCGGTGCGCGACACCGACAGCGTCCTTGGCGGCTTGACCGTTGTCGGCAAGGATGAAACGCTGCGCCAGATGACCGACGGCCTCACCGCCATCATCGACAGCGACACCACAGGCGTCATGCGCGAACTCACCTACAACCAGCAGACGATGGATGGCTCCAGCTTCGCCGCCTATGCCAAGGAAATGCTGAACCAAGGCCGCGAGCAGGAACTGGGCCAGCAGATGGGCCGGTTGCAGGTTGGCAATTATGCGACCGAAAATCCGGTCGACTATCTCAACCAGGTGGAAACCGTCGTCGGCACCGATCAGGAACGGCGCGCCAATGCCGGCGCTCTCGGCTATTTTGTGGGCGGCGTCTATGCCGCAACCACGGCACGGTCCGCCGATGTGGCCGATCAGCGCGAAACCGTCACCGCTATCCTGAAATCCGCACTCACCGTGGTGGACAAAGTCGCCTCGCTGGGCGGTCCGACCGGCCGGGTCGTGGCCGGGGGCGCGGCAGTGGGCAAGGAATGGATGCAGATCGCGGTCAAGAACGCCATCGCCGATGAAGGCGCCGCCGCCGGCATCCGGCTGGAGCGCGGCGCGTTGCCGGTCAACGGGCAGACGGGTGAACTTGGTGTCGGTGACGCGGTGGCCAGCGCCTTTGAAGATCGGCTGGCTTCGGTCACCCGGACGGCTCAGCCCTGATCGGACGGTCGGGCCTTGGCTGGGCATGGCTGTTGCCGGCGATGATGATCGCCGCTTGCGACGCTGCGCGGCGGCCCGACCTGCCGCCCGTGCCGGCCGCGCTGATCGCCAGCGACGAATTGCCGCTTGGCGACGCGACCTCCGCGCGGTTGACGCGCGCCAGCCTGGCGGTGCGCGACCGGATCGAACCAGACGCCGGGCTGCTGGAGGCGCGCATCTATCTACTGCCGCGTAAGCAGGTTCAGCCCTTCGTCGCCAGCCTGGCCCAGCCGCCTGCGCCGGGCTGGACCATCGAGCAGCCGCCCGAGCGGCAGGCCGATGGCAGCCTGCTCGCCATCTACGCGCGCGGGGGCAGGGTGCTCGCTTATCTGCTACTGGACAAGGCCGTGGGCGAACGCGTCGCGGTCCAGCGGCTTTACAATGTCGACCATCCTTAGATCAGGGCGTTTCAAGACGCGCGGCGCATCACATTGTGCGCATGCAGCCAGTGACCCTGTTCGCTCACATCACTGGGTCCTGAACCCTAAATTGGCCACGATCCGAAATTTGTCGCGTCGATCACATTCCGCCTCTCGGCCAAACCTCGTCGCACGTACAATTTCGAATGGATACGAAATGGATATGGGCTTGCCAGATCAAAGCGCTCATATCTAACCGCAGGCCCGATCGCATGAGGCCAGAATATTGAAATTCGTCGAAAACTGGAGCGGGCGAAGGGATTCGAACCCTCGACCCCAACCTTGGCAACTTAAACGGCGGCCTACGCCAGGCTTGCCAGTTGTTGTATTTTACACGATTTTTCAGTCAGTTATTGACGTTATCCCTACGACATTGTACCCTTCGATTGGCTGCCAAACGGCGAATTCTGGAGACAATGTGGAGACAAGGCCGGCCACGTCTAGCTTTGTCTCCAATCGGAGGATGACCATGCCAACCGCGAAAGTGACCAAGCGTGCCGTCGATGCGCTGGAACTGCCAGCCGAGAAGCAAACAATCCTGTGGGACACCGAGATCAAGGGCTTCGGCGTGCGGGTGCTGCCGTCCGGACTCAAGACGTTCATCATCCAGTATCGCAACATCGAAGGCATCAAGCGCCGCCTCAATCTCGGCCGTTACGGGGTGCTGACTATCGAGCAAGCGCGCAACCAAGCGAAGATCAAGCTGGGCGCCGTGGCTCGGGGTGAAGACCCGGCCAAGGAGGTATATGAGGCTCGAAGAGACATGAACGTTGCCGAGATGTGCAACTGGTATCTTGTCGAGGCGCGCGCCGGCCGCATCCTTGGACGTAAGAATCTGCCGATCAAGGCGTCATCGCTCGATAAGGACGAGAGCCGGATCAAAACGCACATCAAACCGCTGCTCGGCAAGCGGATCGTGCGACACCTGACCCCCTCAGACATCGAACAGATGCAATCCGACGTAAAGGAGGGAAAGACCGCAAAGCCGCGCGGCCCTGGTCGTGGCGGCAGGGCGACGGGCGGCCCCTCCGCAGCCTCGGGATGCGTTGGAACGATCCAAGCGATCATCGGCCACGCCAAGCATAAGGGCCTGCTCGCCAAGCATCCTACGGAGGGCGCGAAGAAGCTCGCCGGCAGAAAGAAAACTCGGCGCTTGAGCGTCATCGAGATCGAAATGATGGGGAAGGCAATGGCCTATGCCGAGCGCAACGGCGAGAATCCAGTCGCTCTCGGTGCGCTTCGTGCGTTGCTGCTGACCGGATACCGGCGGGAGGAAGGCCAAGCCATGCAGCGCGCGTGGGTCAGTACAGCGGGCGGTTATGTAGCGTTCCCCGACACCAAGGGCGGCGCGCAGATTCGGGCGATCGGACCTGCGGCGGTCAGAGTCATCGAGAGCCAGCCGGAGATCGTCGGCAATCCCCATACCTTCCCTTCGGAACTAGGCTCAGGCGCTTTCACGGCGGTCAGCGCCTGTCTCCAGCGCGTCTGCAAGCTGGCGAGGATCGAGGGCGTTACACCTCACACGCTGCGCCATACTTTCGGCAGCGTGGCCGGCGACCTCGGCTTTTCAGAGTTAACGATCCGGGCCATGCTCGGCCATGCCTCCCAGAACGTCACGCAGGACTACATCCACATCGACGAAGCGCTGAAACTCGCCGTGCGGCGAACCTCCGATGAGATCGAGCGACTGCTCGCACTGGGTGCCGCGAGGCTGGAAACCTTGCAGATACGTCACATGAAAGAACATGAGTGTCTCGCTGCTTGAACAAGAGCGGGACCGCCACCCCGCCCTCGCCGTGGACCAAGCGACTTGCTCGAGAAGCTGTCAGGCCGCCGCTGCGGCGTTGGCACTTACGGATTGGACCGCGAAGCGCGGATGCCGAGATAGAGCAGCTACTCGGCACCGGCGATGCGCCGCGCATTGTGGAAGGCCTCGGAGCGCCTCCACACCTCGTTCCTGACGTGACCGCCAGCCCCATGCGAGGAAAGAACGTGTTATCCATCTAGGCTTCGCCGCGAAGCAGGTGAAATTCGATAAAGCCTGAGAGGCCGTCGAGATAGGGACAAGACGCCGACAGGGGAATGCCCTGGCCGGATTGTTGAAGCGCACCTTCTTTGATGCGCCGAAAGGTGCTTGGCATCAGCCAGCAGGCCTTTGCCTATGATATCGAGATAGAGGGGTTATATTTCCGTATTGTCGAGTGCGTGACCGCGAAGGAAGGATTGTGATTTCCAATCATGACTTTGAGTTGGGGGCATCCTGACGACTCCTCGCTTGTCTCAGCTTGCGGATAGGCAGGACCGCGCACAATAGATGACACCCGTCCATCTACACGCACGAGTTGGCTGATTATAGAGGCTGTACATTTGGTTGGTTGAGGATCAGCGGTTTGACACGATCCGTCTAGAAATCGGCGAGTTACTCCCAATCCTTAGCCAGACTATAGATTGTCAAAGAGCTGACCCCAGACCGCATGAGCATGTGCCGTGTCGTTATATTCCTTCATGACTCTGATCTTGCTGTCCTCAAGGTAAAAAATGAATACATATTTATTATTATATTTCTTCCCGTCTTTCAGGGTAGCGAAGCATTCAGCCTCAACGGCTACCCGATTGTCCGAACCCGTAAAGGTATTGCGATCCAGTCGCAGACCGTCCTGATCAAGGTTCTCCGCCATGATCTGGCCGATCCGCCCGACCTTGTCCTGGATTTCGCCAAGTCCCGCCGCCCACCAGGTGAAATCCTTCGCGCCGAACTTGGCGATGGCAGCTTCAAATCCTTCCGTTTGCATGACGTCAAAGAAGGAACGAATTACGTCAATGTCATTGGTCATCGTCGCTATTTCCGTAAAATTATGAGATTCACCGGGTCAGTCGATAGCTGCATCCTGGACGAGGCAGCAGAGGCCGACAGGTGCGTTCCGCAAATCGGCTACTCGATCGCAAGACCTTCTAGGTCGCCTTTGGCGCGCCACTGCTCCAGAATGGTGAGAAACGCATTCACGCCCCCACCATAGGCCCCCCCGCGTGCGGTGCGGATCGAGAGATTGCCCTCATTGTTGACCCAGCCTGGCGTGCAGTTTTCCACGTTTGCCATCCTTGTCGCGAGGCTCTCGTGGTGCGCAACCCAGGCGGCCTCCGCCGTGACGGTCACTTCAGCGCGATTGGCACCGCGACGTTCGAGTTCGCCGATCAAGTAGCCGATGTGCTTGCCCTGTTCGAGCAGCATCTGCATGAAGTTGAAACCCCATGCGCTTTGCGCGATGGAAACCATGAAGAAATTCGGGAAGCCGTGAATGTGGAAACCATGCATCGTGGTTGCCCCATCGCGCCATTTGTCTTTCAGCGTCAGTCCGTCCTTCCCAAAGACCGGAAGGGTGACGGGCGTCTCGGCATAAGGGCCGAGTTCAAAGCCTGTGGAATAGATGATGCAATCGACATCATACTGCTTGCCGTTGACGCTGAACCCTTCGGGGGTAATGCTTTCCACACCCCGCCCTCCGGTGTCGACCAGCGTCACGTTATCGCGGTTGTAGACATCGAGATAGCCATCATGGAAGCAGGGGCGCTTGCACATCCGCGGATACCATGCCTTCAGCCTTTCCGCGACGGCCGGGTCGTGAACGACTTCGCTGACCCGAGCGCGAATCCGCTCGGTGGTTTCGAGGTCGACGGCGTCCAGCACCGCCTGGACTTCCCCACTGGCCATATCCGGGCGAATCCGGCGCGCCGCCTCTACCGCTGGCCTGGTCCAGCCATCATCGACCAGATCAACAGTGAACGGCTCCATCGCGGTAACCGTATTGAAGTTGCGAATTCGCTCCATCTGCCAGCCCGGCGGTTGGGATATATACCAGTTCTTATCGGTCGGGTGTTCGTTGCGCACGTCAATGGTCGAAGGCGTGCGTTGCACGACGTAAAGATGGCCTGCGGACTGCGCGAGATGCGGTATGCACTGGATCGCGGTGGCGCCCGTCCCAATGATCGCCACCCGCTTGCCGGCCAGCCTGGACAGGCCGCCAGATGAGTCGCCGCCGGTATATTCATAGTCCCACCGACTGGTGTGGAAGCAATGCCCCGCAAAATCTTCGACCCCGTCGATGCGGGGAAGTTTCGGCGTCTGCAACGCGCCTGCGGTCACGACGAAATATTTCGTCGTGATGGCATCGCCACGGTCGGTGGTTAACCGCCAGCGATTGGCTTTCTCGTCCCAGCGCGCCTCGGTGACGCCTGTCTGCAACAGGGCATTTTCATACAGGCCGTATTTGCGCGCGATCGCCTGGGCATGGGCAAGGATTTCCGCACCGCTGGCATAGTTCGCCTTCGGCATCACGCCCATCTCTTCGAGCATCGGCATATAGATATAGGATTCCGTGTCACAGGCGACGCCCGGATAGCGGTTCCAATACCATACGCCGCCGAAATCACCGGCCTTGTCGATCACGCAGACGTCGTCGATTCCCGCAAGCTTGATATTCAATCCAGAATGAATGCCGGCCCAACCGGAACCGAGGACCACGGCTGTCACTTCCCGCTCGACGCTGGAGCGTTCGTGGTAAGGTGTGTGCGGATCGATCTGGAAGTGGGAAAATTTGCCTTCGAGCCGGGTATAGTGCCGGTCGCTCACATCGCCGCTACGCTTTGCTTTTTCAAGAGCGTAGCGCTCCAGGATTTCATCCTTGTCCAGCGCAGTGCTATTTGACCCGTCGCCCATCTCATCCACTTCCCTAGCTCAGCGGTTCGACATGACTGAGGTCACATTCTTTGGTCATGCGCATAGGCATCGGTGTCGACGCCGGCCACGCACGCCTTAAATCTACCCAATAAAGTGATCATCTTTTTGGATGATAACTTGAATTATACTTCATCAATGGTTGGATTATCGTTGATGGCGATGCCATCATCAAAAACGAACCTTTGATGCCGCATAAATCGACATTGTCGAACCGCGACTGTTTTTACTGAAACGTGTTAAAGTTTTCTATCCCCGCTTTGATGGTGCTGTCAAGTGGATGATTCGGCTCTTGTTGGATCTTTCAGCCAGCGCATCGGCGATCTGGAACGCCCAGGGATCTCCAGTGCCCCCACCTCACAGCGGAAGGGGGCATGACATGGCTGCCAACAGGATCGCGCCCATTTCGCGAGCGGCGGTGAAAACGGTGCTGAGCGGCGAAGTCGGTGCTCAGCCTACAGGTCGTTCGAGGGAATGCGGAGGGCAAAGGCCGATGGTGAATAGTGACCCAAGCAAACCTGATGCCACTTCAGGCCAGCAGCCCACCCGCGAGAGGAGCCGAGGGGCTAGGAGTCCTGTCTTCCGATTGGCGGCGCGGGCGCTATGGAACAGGCCGCATCAATGGGTCCACTCAGCAGGTGGCCAGCACATTGTTCGGCCAGGGAAGCTTGCGGTCCTTCAGCCAGTCAAGCGTATCCTTCCAGAAGCCGCTCTCATGATATGCGCGGAAGAGGTCGAAATGACCGATGGTCGCGCGCCCCAGATCGTGGGGCGAGAGCAGGACCGCGGTGCGCTCAGCGTTTCGATAGTAAGAGAGCGTTCGGCATATGGCAGGCACCGTGCCCAACGGATCGTCAGAAACGGCGACTGCCAGGATGCGTCCCCTGACCGCCGCCATTCGTTCAAGCACCGCTTCCCGATCTCCTCTGGGATGGCTGCGCTCAAAGCGCGCCCCCCGGAAACTCCATTCATTGGCGACGCCGGCGGGGAGATCCTCGAGCCAGCCGAGGCGCTTGCCCGGAAAGTAACCGAGGAGGGCCGTCAGGACGGGCATGACCAGATGCCATTTGAGAAGCAGTCCGGCGCGTTGGCGAGGGGCATAGTCGCCCCACCAGGCATATTGAGCGCCTACCGTCAGCATTCGCTCGATCTGATCGCCGGATTCTGCCAGGCCGGGGATAAAGCCGCCAATGCTGTGGCCGACAACCTTGAGGGGACTTTCCGGACGGCGCGCTCGCGTGAAGCGGAGGACGGCATCGAAGTCCAGTTCACCCCAGTCTCGCCAGCGATAACCGCAATCCTGCAACCGTTGAGGCCGTGATAGACCAATACCGCGATAATCGTAGGTAATGACGTCGAACCCATGGGATGCGAGGAACCGGGCGTATCGGTGATAATAGCGAGCCACCACGCCCGTTGCGGGATTGATGATAACGCTACCTCCTTCCTGCCGCCCCCCTGCGGTCCAGAGGTGACCGGCAATCCTGGTATCGTCCTTGCAGAGGATCTCGATGCGTTCTTCAACAGGGGTCATTCGGGCCGAATAATGTGATCGCTCGGCAATGTATATTCGACCTCGGTTGGGTGAGCCTCGCAAAATTGATACCGGCCTGAGGATGACGAGCGACAGGCGATCGCACGTCCGATGCCGCCTCCAGCCGCTTTCAGGGCAGGAGAACAGCCCGGCCTTCGATGCGGCCTTCGCGCAGCCGTTGATAGACATCCACCGCATTCTCCAGCGGGAACGTTTCGACCGCCGCCCTGATGTGGCCCGATTCGGCCAAGGCGATGACTTCGATCAGTTCCGTCCGCGAACCCCAATAGGGGATGCTGACCTCACAGCCGAAGGGCGGCATGTTAGGGGAATAATGCAGCGTCCCGCCTGCCAAGCCGACCACTGAGATCCGGCTCGCCCTTCCCACGATACGGCTGCATAGATCGATTGTCGGTTGCGCCCCTACAAAATCAAGTGCGACGGTAACGCCACGTTCCCCAACCAGGTCAGCGATCTCCTCGGCAGCGAGAGCCCCATCCTGCGTGTTTATGGTCCGCTCGACTCCCAACTGTCGTGCATGAGCGAGTTTAGCTTCATCAATGTCGCACGCGATCAAACGGGCCGACGTCAGTGCTTTCAAGATCTGAACGGCTATATGACCGAGACCGCCAATACCCAGCACGACCACGGTTGCATCGGGCGTGAGCAGTGGCAGCGCAGCCTTGATTGCATGATAGGGTGTAAGGGCAGCATCGCTTAGTGGCGCTGCCATGGCAGGGTTCAGCTTACCCAGGGGAACAAGCAGGCGGGGGGAGGGGACGATCATATATTCGGCCATGCCGCCGTCCGAACCCAGCCCTCCGCCGTAGGAGGGAATGCTGGCGTGACGCTCACAATAATTTTCGGCGGACGTCTGGCATTGGTGGCAGAGACCGCATCCCCACGGCCCATAGACTGCAACCGGCTCACCTTCCTTCCAGCCCGTCACGCCCTGGCCGAGCGCGGCCACCCATCCGGCATTCTCGTGACCCAGCGTGAAAGGACCGGGGATGCCGATGCCGTGATCCAGAACATGCAAGTCGGAATGGCACACACCGGCTCCCGCTATTTTGACGAGGATCTCTCCAGGCCCGGGCGCGGGCTTCGGCACGTCGAGAATTTCAGGCGGGCGTCCTTCCTCGATAAAGCGGACAGCTTTCATTTATCGTTCCTTGATGGAATCCAGGGATAGCGCATGGTCGATCGCCGTCGCCGGCTGCCGCAGATCCTGCGCTGTCCGATCAGCGTCCCCTCTACGGGCAATTGCATAGGCGAGAATCGTCGTCAGGCCGGACAGGATGATCATGACCAGGAACGTGAGCGAAAAGGCCGCGCCGCTTGGGAAATGCGTGGTCGGGTCCGTTGGGCTGCTGACGGTGTCACTCGCGAGCAGCACCGCTACCATTTGGGCGCCGGCCGCCGTCGCCAGAGCGCGAAGAACAGTCATCATCCCCAGCGCTTCGCTGGTGCGGTCGGTAGGCACGGCAGCAATCAGGATGGGTGGCCCGGCCGCATAGAGCATGGTGGTGCCGATGGTGATGAAGCTGAAGCCGAACGTGACGATGGCGAGGCTGTCATGCCATCGCGCCGTGAACAGAAAGCCGGCGGTCATCACAAGACCAGAAAGGATCATAACCGCTCGTCCGCCAATACGTTGAACCAGCATGCCACCTAACGGCGCTGCCGCTAGCGACAGGATTGCGGCGGGTATGGTGGCCAAGCCCGCCGCCTTGGCGGACACGCCGAGGCCGATCCCCGTGAAGGCAGGGGTCTGCATGAGCATCGACATGAGCAATATGACCTGGAATGCTCCGAACGAAGCGCAGATATAGACGATATTGATGATCAGCACCTGCTTGCGCGCGAAAAGGCGCAGGTCGATCAATGGCTGTGGCGTGCGCAAGCTGTGCCGCACCCAAAACAGGGCGAGGAGGATGCTGCCGGCCAAAATTCCGATCAGCGCGGGGTTTGTCCAACCCCAGCTCCGCAGATTGCTGACCACGAACAGCGTGCCGGCGATGGATGGAACGCTCAGCCAGATGCTGATCATGTCCACCGGGCCGCTATCCTTGCCGCGAGGCCCCGCTGGCACGAAGAGCGCCAGCGCAGACCAGGCCAGGGCGGTTCCGATCACGCCAAGGGCAAATACCGCGCGCCATCCATATAGGTCGGCGGCCCAGCCTCCCAGCAGCATGGCCGACAAGGTGCCCGATGCCACGGCTGACAAGACGATCCCTATCGACAGCGGCAGGCGCGCGGGACTGACACATTCGCGCAGGATGCCGAAGGAGAGCGCCATGGCGGCCAGGTGAAGGCCCTGGAGCGCGCGGCCCAGTAGAACGAGCGGATAGAAATCCGTCGCGGCGCCGATGGCCAACCCCAGACCGCCAATGCCCAAAACGACGAGCAGTACTCGCTTGCGACCGAACATATCGCCGAAGCGAGCGGCGACAGGGGTCGCGGCAGCACCCACCAGCAGGAACAGCGTCACCAGCCAACCGATCG
The DNA here is from genome assembly GCF_000153545.1 of Sphingomonas sp. SKA58. Classification (NCBI taxonomy): domain Bacteria; kingdom Pseudomonadati; phylum Pseudomonadota; class Alphaproteobacteria; order Sphingomonadales; family Sphingomonadaceae; genus Sphingomonas; species Sphingomonas sp. SKA58. The sequence continues at coordinate 848,606 of NZ_CH959307.1, read as the reverse complement.
AGACCGGATCGCCAAAGGCGGCGATCAACGAGCGTGTCGCCGCATAGGTCATCGAGGAGCCAAAGGCTGCGATCGTTTCCGAAAGCCAAAGGGCGCCAATGAGGGGAATGAGCGGAACACGCTTCACGGGTTCCGCTGTTCCGGTCGGTAGTGAACCTGCGTCCATGACCGTGCTGGCGTCATCTTGCGCCGTCACCACGCCGTCCATCCACCATCGACGATCAGTTCCGATCCGGTCATGAAGCTGGAATCCTCGGATGCCAGAAAGGCGGCGACGCCGGCGACTTCCTCGGGCTCCCCAAGCCGACCCATGGGGGTCTTGCCCTCGAGCGTCGCCATCAGGTCGGTGAGCGCTCCGGATTCGCCGGCTGTTTCGCGTGTTCGAGCCTCCCCCAGAGCCATTTCCGTGCGGATGAAGCCCGGATGGATGGAATTGACCCGGACCGGCCGTTGCGCGGTCGCGAATTCGACCGCGGTTGCCTTCGCGAGCAGCCGGACGGCGCCCTTGCTCGCATTGTAGGCGGCTGTCTCGGCATAGCCTACCAGCCCAAGGATCGAGGACAGGACAACGATGCTTGATCCACCGCGCCGCCCCGCTCCGCTTTCCGCAAGCAGGTTCGTCATTGACCGGATGCCAAGGAACACGCCATCCGCGTTCACCGCCATGATGCGACGCCATTCGGCCAGCTCGACGTCGGTCGTCGCGCCGCCGCTGGCGACGCCGGCGTTAAGGACAAGGATATCCAGGCCTTGCCCTGCCTCGCGCAGGCGTTGCTCGGCCGCCCGCCATTCCGTCTCGTCGGTGACGTCGAGATGGAAATAGCGCAGCTCGTTGCCGAGCCGGCCCAGGGCGGAGAGCACAGGCGGCGTGCCCTCCTGCGCGATATCCGTTACCCATACCGTGGCTCCCTCGGCGACATAGCGCTGCGCAATCGCAAGGCCGATGCCCCCTAGGCCTCCGGTGACTAGCGCGACGCGCCCTTCCAGATTTCCCATCGAATGTCCCTCAGCCGGTGAACTGGCCGCCGGCCGGGTGCAGGGTCTGGCCCGTCATGAAGCTGCTCTCATCGCAGGCAAGATACAGGCAGGCGTCGGCCTGCTCGCGGGGGGTGCCATTGCGGTTCATCGGCGTGATGCTCATGGCCCAGCGATAGGCGTCGCTGTCCTGGGGGACGTCCCACATCGGCGTTGTCGTGAAACCCGGCCCGACGGCGTTGATGCGGATGCCCGTCTGGGCAAGTTCCAGCGCCATCACCTTGGTTAGCATGATCACGCCGGCTTTGGAGACGCAGTAGGCGGAGGCCCCGGCCACCGGAATCCTCCCTGCGGTCGAGGCGATGTTGACGATCGAGCCGCCTGTGCCCTGCTTGAGGAGCTGCCGCGCGAGCGCGCGGGCACTCAGCATGACGCCGGTGACATTAATGTCGATCACCTTCTGGAACTTCGCCGTGGTGACATGGATGACATGGCCGGAATCATGGGGGTCCACGCCTTCCCTCTCATCTTCCGGGAAGGAGGCGACACCCGCGCACATCACGCCGACGTCGACATGACCGAACTGGCGCACAGCTTCGGCGATCATGTTGTCGCAGTCGGCTTCGGACGTCGTGTCGACCTTTACGGCGATGGCCTTGCGGCCAAGCTCTTCCACCAGCCGGACCGTTGCATCGCCAGGCTGGAGGTCGGCCACGACGATGTCGGCGCCTTCCTCCGCGAAGCGCACCGCACAGGCCTGGCCAATGCCGCTCGCGCCGCCGGTAATCACCGCGACCTTGCCCTTCAATCTGTCTCCAATCATTCCTCGATCCTCTTCCATCATGTTGGTTAGTCGGTGAATTGCCCCCCTGCCGGGTGCAGGATCTGGCCGGTGACAAAGCTGGACTCATCGCTCGCGAGATAGAGGCAGGCGTCGGCCACCTCTTCAGGGAGGCCCAGGCGCTTCATCGGCGTAATCGCCATGGCCATCCCGAGGGCATGGGGATCGTCTTCGATACCGGCGATAAGCGGTGTTGCCGTGTAGCCCGGACCAACCGCATTGACGCGGATACCCGTCTGCACAAGTTCGAGAGCCACGACCTTGGTCAGCATCCAGACGCCGGCTTTGGATACGCAATAGGGTGCTGCGCCGGCCAGAGGGATGCGGCCCGCGGTCGAGGCGACGAGGACGATGGCGCCGCCCGAGCCCTGGCGCAGCATCTGGCGCGCACCGGCGCGGGCAGTCTGCATCACGCCCGTAACATTGACCTCGATGACGCGACGGAAATCGGCTGCCGCGAGCCTGACCACGTCGCTGGCGCCTGATGATGCGGCGCGAGCCTGCACGTTACTGCGTCCGGCGGCGGTCGCGATGCCGGCGGACGCGACGATGATATCGACCTGGCCGAAAATCTCCGTTGCCTGGTCGATCATCGCTTCGCATTGCTCGGCGTTCGTGGTGTCGGTCGACACCGAATGGGCTGTGCCACCGATTTCCTCGACAAGGGCAACGGTTCGACGCGCATCGGCAAAGTCGGCAATAACGATGGCTGCGCCCTCGCGGGCGAAACGCACCGCGCAGGCCTGCCCGATGCCGCTCGCTCCGCCGGTGATGACGGCTACCTTTCCGGCCAATCGCCCGCCAACGCGCGCGAACCCATTGGGCCGCGCACGCACTGCGCCTTCCATGCTCATCGGCACCTCTCAGTTCCCGATCGGGCATAGCCAACGGGATACCATGCTATACTTTGACTTTAACGTGTTAAAGTTTAGTATCGAGTCTCGCCGGCCGGATCAACCCCTTTTGAGCCGCACCGGCTGCGTGGCGCGTATCCCTGATCTAAGACATGGCCGATAAGCGCGATTTCTGAAGCGTCCACGATTGGAGCCGAAAAAAATCTGAACCACGTTACAGATAAGGGCAGGAGGGTTGACCTTGAGGGATCAAATTGACGTGATAAATCGTCGTTGGCGGCTGGCGCGCCGCCCGGAGGGGACAGTCCGGCGCGAAGATTTCATTCTGGATGAGACGCCACTGGCACCGCCACTCGGGCAGGGAAAGTTGCTGTTGCGGCACGAGTTGCTGCTTTGCGCGCCTACGATCCGCAATTGGATCAGTGGCAGGCGTGAAAGCTATTATCCCACCATCGAGATCGGTGATCCCATACTCGCGCCCGCGGCAAGCCGGATCCTCTTTTCAGACGATCCAGCCTGGCCGGTTGGCGCGCTGGTCGTTGGCCTCGGCACCTGGCAGGATTATGAATGGGTAAGCCCGGAAGGCCGGGGCCTCCGGGTCATTCCCGACGGCATATCTTCGCGCGCAGCAATGGGCTTGTTCGGTATGAACGCCCTGACGGCCTATTTTGGTGTGATCGCCGTTGGGAGGGCCAGAAAGGGGGAGACGCTGCTTGTTTCCGGCGCCGCCGGATCAGTGGGGGCGATGGCGGCGCAGTTCGGCCGCATATTGGGCTGTCGCGTCGTGGGCCTGTGTGGGTCGGTTGAGAAGGCTCGCTGGCTGCGCGAGGACTGCGGTATTACTTCAGTGATCGACTATGTGCGCGAGGATGTTCCCGATCGCTTGGCGGCGCTTTGCCCCGATGGGGTGGATGTCGTGTTCGACAATGTCGGAGGTGAATTCCTTCATCAGGCTTTGGCGCGCACCAACCGTCATGGACGAATCGTTCTTTGCGGCCAGATCGCCACCTATGATGTAGCCGATCCCGATGCGGGGCGTCCCCTCGACATGATGCGGATCATCTACGGCAGCATAACCCTGAGTGGCTTTTTGTTGAACGACTTTTCGACCGATATCCCGGATGCGCAGAAGAAGATCGCGGAATGGGCGAAGCAGGGTTTGCTCGCTCACCGAGAGGATTTGCGGGATGGATTCGATAGCCTGCCGGAGACATTCATGGCGCTGTTCAACGGCGGCAACCAAGGCACGTTGCTGGGGCGAATCGCCGACAAGCAAGGGAGGGCGTTGTAGGCAAGGGTCAAAGGCGGAACGCCATCCTCCCGAAAAGATCCCGGTGGCTCACCGTCTCAAAGGCAGAGGCAACTTTTGCAAGGTCGCGCCATGCAGACAAGCCAGGACGATGCACACCGGGTTGGGCGGCATATCGTCGGGAATAACGATGGGCGCTCAATCGACTGTCCCGCCGCCAATATTGGCGTTCGGTGCTCCGATGGCCCTCCCTCTCACGCCGGTGTCCGAGCAGGATGGGCGACGCTCAAACATCCCGATCTTCTGGTGTCCCATCCGTTGCTTGCGCCAGTCTCCTCAACGTCGCATCATGTTCGGCGAAGCGAGCGAACAATCCCGGCACGGACTTCTTGGTGGCGACGGGAATCAGGATCAGGCTGAGACCATAGGCGACCTCGGCATGCATCTGCTCGAGCGTGATGTTGTCCCGGACCCAATCCAGAATCGAGCCGATCAGCATATGGATGATGTTTTTCGCCATGGCGTTGACGTTCACGTCGCTATCAAGGAGCCCGGTCGCAGCAGCCTCTGCGACGAGCTTTTCCCATGAGCGGATACGCGGCGTGATGAAGCCGTCGCTCAACGCAGAATCGGCACTTCCGTAGATGGCGCGAAACATCGCCTGATTGAAGGCCGGGCTTTCCTTAAAATGGTGCGCGGCCAAGCTTAGCGCCGCGAACATCCGTTCGATCGCGTCGACGCCAAGCGCATCCAACTCATCCTCAAAGACGGCCAGATCCTCCTGGTAGATGGCGGAAATGATATTCTGCCGCGATCCGAAGAGACTGTAGGCCGTGACCACGCTGACCCCGGCCTTTTCGGCCAGCGTGCGCATGGAGAAGGAATCCTCGTGGATCATGCTGCGCGCGGCGGCCACGACCCGCGCTCGGCGCTCCCTTTTGTTGGCTTCTCGCTTGTTCATCCCACAGTCTTATGGGGTTTTGCACAAAAATGAAACGTGTGCATTGTCCTGGCGTGAACGCGAGGGCGGCCACGGAACGAAAAAAATCGCATGCCCCCTGCTTGACAGCTTTCCCCGAGCGGCGGTATGTCGAACCTGTAACGTGTTTAAGAAAAACTCTGCAACATGTTAGGGAAATCGGCCCGGCCGGTTCCATGGTTTGCCCTTTGGGATTGAGATTCACCGATATCTTGAACTCATGGAGGAAGCGTAACCGCCAACAAGATAATGACGGTACCGATAGCAATACCAATAGGTGAGGATGAATTGAAAGCCAGAAACACAGGTCTTCAAAACGGACCAAATCTAGTTGTTCTGGCATAAACCTGGGAGGAGGATGTTATGAAGAGCATGGGGATTTCTATATCGCGTGGGGTTTCCCTCTTGGCATTGGCATTTTCAACATCGCCACTTTATGCACAAGATGCGCCCGTTTCCGCAGCGCCCCCTCCGACTAGTGAAGCAACACAGTCGGGGATCGAAGACATCGTTGTCACTGCGCAAAAGCGTGCGCAGTCGATCAACAATGTCGGCATGTCGATCGCCGCGATCTCGGGGGATGCCCTGATCGAGCGCGGTGTTTCGACGGCGGCCGATCTGGTCAAGACGGTTCCCGGCTTCGCCTATGCGGAAACCGCGCTGGGCGTTCCCATCTATACGTTGCGCGGCGTCGGTTTCGTCGATCAGAGCCTGTCGGCCGGGCCGACCGTCAGCGTGTATGTCGATGAAGTCCCGCTACCCTACAGCTTCATGACCAAGGGTTCGATCTTCGATCTGGAACGGGTCGAGGTACTCAAGGGGCCACAGGGTACGCTTTACGGTCAGAACTCCACGGGCGGCGCGTTCAACTATATCGCGGCCAAACCCACCAACGAATTCTCTGCTGGCGTAGATGCCGAATATGGCCGGTTCAACACGCTCGACGCAACCGGGTTCGTCAGTGGTCCTCTAAGCAGCACCTTGAAAGGGCGTCTTGCCGTTCGGACGGTCCAGGGCGGCGACTGGCAGAAAAGCTACACGCGCAACGACACGTTGGGCCGCCAGGAACAATGGCAGGGAAGGGCATTGCTCGACTGGGAGCCGACCGAGCGTTTGACTGTGCAAATCAACGCCACAGGTTGGATCGACAAGTCCGACACTATTGCTCCTCAGGTCCGCAAGATCGATCCCCAGGTGCCTGCCGGCGTGATTTCGGGGGTCGCGAACTATCCGCTGCCGCCTGACGATCCGCGTGCGGCGGATTGGACGCCTGACCGGGATTATGCGCGTGATGACTGGTTCTGGATGACCGCTGGCCGTATCAACTATGAACTGAGCGATGATCTGCGGTTGGTTTCCATCACGGCCTACCAGAAGTTCAGCACCAAGGCATTCTATGACAATGACGGCTACACCTATCTGACGGGTGATCGCTACGGCACCGGCACTGTCAAAACCTTCAACCAGGAATTGCGTCTCGAAGGGGAGAATGGGCCGATCCAGTGGATTCTGGGCGGCAACTATTCGCACCATAAGGTGCATCAGCTCTTCACATATTATTTGAAGGACGCTTCCAACGCGCATGGCGTGTTCGCCGGCCTTGGGCCGATCGGACCGAATGGCGAACTGGGCTTTATCGGGCCGGATGGCTTGGACTTTGCGACTGCCAACGGGCTGAGTGACAATACGATCAAATCCTATGCGGTGTTTGGCAACGCCGAATGGGAGATCGTGCCGAGCCTCACCCTGCAAGGCGGTATTCGCTACACCAAAACCAATCGCGACGGCCGGAGCTGCGCCGTAGCGACGGATGCGGCGGGTGCGGCTCTCAGTTTGGGAACGCAGCAATTCTATGCCAATATAGGCACCAAGACCACGCCGGTCATGCCTGTTTCACCGGGCGACTGCACCACCCTGGACGAAAATTTCAACCCGGCGCCATCGTTCGGTCGCCTGCGAGAAGACAATGTTTCCTGGCGCGTGGGCCTGAACTACAAGACGCCAGGCGCAACGCTCCTCTACGCGAATGTCAGCCGAGGCTATAAGGCGGGTAGCATCCCGGCCTTCTCCGCTTCGACATTCACTTCAAATCTTCCGGTCAAGCAAGAATCGCTGCTTGCCTACGAAGTCGGCTTCAAGGCGCCACTGTTCGAGCACACCATGCAGATCAATGGTGCCGCCTTCTATTATGACTATAGTGACAAGCAGATCTATGTGCTGCTTCAGGATCTGGTGTTCGGCGGCATCCAGCAACTCGTCAACATCCCGAAATCCCGTCTCCAGGGTGCTGAACTGGAACTGGTGTGGCAACCGACACGCGGCCTGAACATCAGCGCTTCGGGAACCTATCTCGACAGTAAGATCAAGCAGTATACGGGCTATAATGCCGGTGGCATTTTCGCCGATTATTCGGGCGAAAGCTTCCCCTATGCGGCCAAATGGCAATTGGCTGGCGACGCTCAGTATGACTTCCCCATCTCCAGCAGCATGGAAGCCTATGTCGGCGGCGCGGTGAACTATCACAGCCGCACGACTGCCGCGTTCGGCAACGATCTTCTGATCGCCGGGGGTAAGGGCAATTATGACCTCAATCCCTATGTCCTGGTCGATCTCCGGGCAGGGGTGAAGTCGCCGGATGGCAATTGGCGCGTGGGCCTCTTCGGCCGAAACATTTTCAACAAATATTACTGGACCACGGTGGAGAAGCAGCAGGACGCGGTGATCCGCTACGCCGGCAAGCCCGCCACTTACGGCATCCAGTTGAGCACGCGGTTCTGATCAGGCGGGCGCGCATGGCGTCTCACGCCGGCGCGCCCCACTAAATATTTCCAGAGAGGGCGATATGCGGAGAGTCGAAGGAAAAGTGGCCATCATCACCGGCGGCGCCGGTGGTCTGGGCAGCGCGGCGGCGCGGAGGCTGGCGTCGGAGGGCGCGACCGTGCTGATCGCCGACATAGCGGTCGATGCAGCGGAAAAGGTGGCAAATGAGATCGGCGGCGGCGCGTCGGCGGTCCACCTCGATGCCTTCGATCCGGCTTCCATCAAGGCGATGGTGGATACCGCGATCGAACGATACGGCCGACTGGACATCCTCAACAATAATGTGGCCCATACGGGGGGAACTGGCGCGGATACTACCGTTCTGGAAACGTCCATCGAAACCTGGGATCAGTCCTTTGCGGTCAACGTCCGCAGCTATTTCATCGCCACCAAATATGCGCTCCCGCACATGCTCAAAAATGGCAGCGGGTCGATCGTCAACATTGCCTCGGATTCAGGGCTGGGCGGCGATTGCGCGTTGGTTGCCTATGGATCGTCGAAGGCGGCCGTCGTCAACTTCAGCCGCTATGTCGCCGCGCAATATGGCCGTCAGGGCATTCGCTGCAACACGATCTGTCCTGGTCCCATCGCCACGCAGGCGCTTCGCGAGCATGCGCCGGAAACCCTGAAATCCACGCTCAATGCCGTCTATGTGCCGCAACTCGGTGAACCGCAGCACATAGCCGCGCTCGTCGCCTATTTCTCCAGTGACGAGGCCGCCTACACCAACGGCGCGATGATAAGCTGCGACGGCGGCCTGGATGCCGTGATCACGCCGTGGATGGCGCAAGGGAAGCTCATGAACTGAGAATGTCGTCGCGACGGATGTCGCCGCGGTCCGCTAGTTGAAGGAAGGATAGTCCCATGAAATTTCATTGGTTTGCGGAGGTAACATATCCGAATGTTCCGAAAGATTTCGTCGAAAGCGGGGAGCTGAACTGGGTCAAGCCCACTCCATCGCTCTTCGATCCGCGCGAGAGCGGCGAAATGTATCGCATGTTCATTCGCCTCATGCAGGGGGCAGACAAGGTCGGGTTCGATGGGCTTGCCGTAAACGAGCACCATGCCACTGGTTTCGCGATGACGCCCTCGCCGAACCTGCTTGCGGCAAGCCTAGCCAGCACGACGGAAAATGCCGCGATCCTGGTGATCGGCAATTCGCTCGCATTGTATAATCCGCCCGTCCGGATTGCGGAGGAAATGGCCTATCTGGACTGCGTTTCGGATGGGCGCCTCATTGCCGGCTTCGTGTTCGGCACGCCGATGGACTCGGCCTTTGCCTATGGCAATCCGCCGATCGAGGTGCGTGACCGCTTCCATGAGGCGCGAAACCTCATCCTGCGCGCCTGGGAGGAGCAGGAGCCGTTCGCCTTCAACGGCAAATATACCAAACTGCGCTATGTCGATATCTTGCCGCGGCCCGTTCAGAAACGTCCTCCCGTGTGGGTTCCTGGCTCGGGCAGCGTGGAAACCTGGGATCTCGTGATCGACGAGAACTATTGCTACGGGCATTTGAGCTTTTCGGGTCTATATTCGGCCAAGCCGACCGTCGACGCCTATTGGGAATATTGCGACAAGCGCGGCGGTGATATGAATCCGAACCGCATGGCGTTCACGCAGATCGTTTGCTGTGCGGAAACGGATGCGGAAGCCGAAGCCAAATATTATGATGCGGTGAGATATTTCTATCGCACCAACACGGTCGACCCGAACTTTGCCATGCCTCCCGGCTATTCCACGGCAAAGTCCATGCGCTCGCAGAACACCTTGATGAAGGTCGGCGAGAGCAAGCTGACCCCCGAGGACAAGGCGCGCGCGGCGAGCGGGGAAATGTCGTTCTGGGAATATGATGAAAAGGGCTTCATCATCGCCGGCTCTCCCGAGCGCGTGAGCCAGCGGCTGCGCGAGCTTGCCAAGGATCTGCGTATCGGTCAGCTCATCGCTTGCTGCCATGTCGGCGACCTTGCCGAAGAGGTGGCCGCCGAGAATACCCGCCTCATGGGTGAGCGCGTTATCCCCACTTTGCGTGATCTGTGGTCTGAATATCCCGACCACTGGACCCCGGAAACCAGCCAGAAGCGCGTGGCGACGATCTCGCCGGGCATCGCGCGCGCGCCTGAATTCGCGAAATAAGGAGTAACGCCCATGACCATGACCATGTCGAAGGTCGGCGCCTATGACATCCGCCGCTGGAGCGGCGGCAGTGGCGCTCCCCTGCTCTATCTCCACGGCTTCGAGCAGCATCCCGGCAACGCACCCTATTTGCAGAAGCTGGCCAGCAAACACAGCGTGATCGCGCCCGAGCATCCCGGTTATGGGGAATCCACCGGGATCGAGGATCTTCAGCATATTCTCGATGTCGCCCTGCACTATCGCCAACTGGTCGAGGACTGGGGCCAGGGGCCGGTCGACGTAATCGGCCACTCGCTTGGCGGCATGTTCGCGGCCGAGTTCGCCGCCGTGTCGCCGCATCTGGTGCGCAAGCTGGTGCTGGTTTCGCCCTATGGGCTGTGGCTCGACGCGGAGCCCGCGCCAGACCCGTTCGTCCTGCCCGCCGACGCAATGGCGAGCGCCAAATGGCATGATCCCTCGAGCGCGGGAGCAGAGACGTCTGCCTTCACCGACAATGACAAGCTGGAATTGGCGGTCTTCCGGGTGAAGAATCTGGGATCGGCGACCAAGTTCATGTGGCCCATCCCGGATCGCGGACTGGGCCGCCGCCTCCGCTATATCAAGGCACCGACGCTCGTGGTGCGGGGTGAGGCCGATGGTCTGGTGCCTGCTTCCTATACGGAAGCGTTCGCCGCCGGCATTGGCGGCGCCAACACCAAGAGTATCGCGGCGGCGGGGCACCTGCCGATGGTCGAGCAGGAAGCGGCGTTCCTCAAGGTCGTCGAAGACTTCCTGGCTTGATTGACCTGCGCCGGGCCGGATCATCCGGCTCGGCGCTCTTGTTTTCGGGAGTAGAACATGGCGACCATAAACGCCAACGGCATCCAGCTTCATTATGAGATCGAAGGCGAGGGTCCGCCGCTGCTGCTTATCAGTGGCCTCGGGGGACATTCGGGCGTGTGGGCGACAGTCAAGCCCCTGTTGACCCCGCATTACAAGGTGATCACTTTCGATAATCGCGGAACGGGACAGAGTGACGTGCCGCCAGGGCCTTACACCATCGATCAGATGGGAGATGACGCGGCAGCCCTTATCGAGGGGCTGGGGCTGGGACCAGTCCATGTGGTGGGTTGGTCGCTCGGCGGATCGGTGCTTCAATCGCTTTTGATTCGGCATGGACGTCTTTTGCGCCGTGCCGTGCTCTTGAGTGCGTTTCCCTCCTATACCGCCGTTCAGGATGGTTGGCTGGATTGCCTCCTTTCCCTCAAGCGCAGCGATGTATCGCCGATCGCCCAGGCCATAATCGGCATGGCGTGGGGCTTCACACCACGCTTCCTCTTCGACCACGACTTTGTGGAAGCGGCTGCCCGCGTCGGGGTCGAGCAAGATCCCACGCCTGTTACGACCGAAGGATTTGAGGCGCAGGCGCATGGATTGCGGCGCTATGACAGTCGGGTCGATCTGCCTACGGTCGCCACGCCTACGCTGGTCCTGATCGGGGCGGAGGATACGCTTACCCCGCCGGCGCAGTCGGTCGAGATGGCGGCGCTGATCCCCGGTGCAAAGCTGCAAATCCTGCCGCGTGGCGGGCACGGTATGGTCCTAGAATATACCCAGGACACCGTTGGGGCGATCCTCGCTTTTCTAGGCGACGCTGCGTGAGCCGTTTCCAAGGCAAGGTCGTACTCGTTACCGGGGGAGGATCGGGACAGGGCGCGGAGACTTGCCGCCTGTTTGCCGCGGAAGGCGCGGATGTCGCGGTAGCCGACTGGAACGGAGATGCCGCCCGTGCCGTTGCCGACGAAATTGGCGGGCGCGCGATCGTTGTGGACGTATCACGCGAGGCGGAAGTCAAACAAATGGTCGAGTCCGCAGCGCAACCCGCGGGCCGCCTCGACATCCTCGTCAACAATGCCGGCGTCGGCTATTCCGAGAGCGGACGCTTCAAGATGGCAGGCGTCGTCGATACGCCGGAAGAGGCATGGGACGCGATCCTGGCGATCAATCTCAAGGGAGTCGCGATGGGCTGCAAGCACGCGCTCCCCATCATGGCCGCCCAGGGCGGTGGCGCCATCGTCAATATCGCGTCGATCAATGCCCTCGTCGCGATGCCGGGCGCGGACGCCTATACCGCCTCGAAAGGCGGGATAGTCGCGCTGACCCGTGTGCTTGCGCGAGACTGGGCGCCTAAGGGGATTCGCGTCAACTGCATCTGCCCTGGCGGCGTCGACACGCCGATGATCGCGGGCGTGGTCGAGCAGCTCGCGTCGGAGAACAGGGAGCTGCATCCGATTCCGTTGGGGCGCATCGCGCAGCCCGCAGAGATCGCGCGGATGACGCTGGCGCTGGCTTCGGAGGATGCCTCTTATGTCACAGGGGTCATCCTGCCGGTCGATGGCGGCGCGACCGCACAATAGCACAGCAGGAGAGCATATATGACCACGAAATATCTGATTGCGTTCACCAATCCGGTCTCGGTGGAGCAGGAGCAGGCCTATAATGACTGGTATAACGGTACGCATTTGCCGGAAGTGACGGCGTTGCCGGGTTTCAGGAGCGCCAAGCGCTTCAAGGCGAGCGCAAGCCAGCTCGCCGGCGATCCGCAGTTTCAATATGTCGCGCTGTATGAACTCGACGACGTCGAGACCGCTGTGGCCGCGCTCGGCAAGTCCGCGCCCGACCTTACCCAGACCGACACCACCGCACCCGAAATGCAGCTTATCGTGGTCGAGGAAGTATTCGAGCACGTCCCGGCCTGAACGGTCAACGCAAGGAAGGAGAGGATAATGGGAAGATTGGACGGAAAGGTCGCGATCGTAACTGGAGGGGCGGCGGGTATCGGCGCTGGAACGGCCGAACGCCTTGGTCAGGAAGGCGCGAAGGTCGTCATTGCGGATCGTAATATTGCCGGTGCCGAGCAGGTCGCGCACGGCATCAGCAATGGCCAGGCGCTGGCGGTGCAGTTCGATGCCACCGACGAAGGCTCGATCCAGAAGCTCATCGCGACCGCCAAGGATCATTTTGGCCGCATCGACATATTGCACAACAATGTGGCGATGACGGCCGAAGCCTGGTCGCGCGATACCAATCTGCTCGACACTACTGTCGAGACGCTGGATCTGAGCTACGCCATCAACCTGCGGAGCATGTTCATCGCTTGCAAGGCGGCCCTGCCGATCATGATCGACCAGGGTGGCGGTTCCATCATCAACATGTCCTCCGGTTCGGGAGAGGCAGGGGCACCGACCCTCATCGCCTATGGCACCACCAAGGGCGGCGTCATCACGCTCACCAAATACCTTGCCGTGCAATATGGCCGCGCGAACGTGCGCAGCAATTGCATCCTGCCCGGCCTGATCATGACCGAGCAGATCAAGCAGAATGTCCCGGATGCCGACCGCATCTATCGCCGCACGACCCCGTTCGATCGCGCCGGCACGCCCGCCGACATCGCGGGTATGGTGGTGTTCTTCGCTTCCGATGACGCCGTGTTCGTCAACGGCCAGATCGTTCATTGTGACGGCGGCGGCTCCGCTGGCGCTGCCGAACCGCTCGACTTCTGACAGCAAGAGCTTGACAAGAAAAAGGGGGCCGCGCCAGTAGCGCCGCCCCCTTTCCTGTGTGGTCGGTCAACCGTGGATCATGACCTTGAAGCTGTCGAGCGCGTCGAGCTGGGTATCGAACGCCTTGCGGCTCTCCTCCAGCGGGAATTGATGGCTGATTAGGTGGGCGGTGCGGATTTCTTCCGCCGCCAGTGCCGTGATCGCCTGCATGAAGTCACCGCCGAGTGATCCGATGATGGTCGGCAATTTGTGAACGATCTTGGTCGTGTCGACAGGTGCTGCTTCCTCGGGCAAACCGACGATGCAGATGGTGCCGCCGGGCCTGACCATCTCGAGTGATTGACGGATGGTGATGGGATTTCCGGCCGCCTCGAACACGACATCGGCCGATCCACCGCGCCCGAAATGATACCGGCTCACGCCGAAGCGGTCCATGACCCATTCCAGCGCATCGCCCGTTCGGGCGTCGAATACGCCGTCTGCGCCACTTTCCTCGGCGAGAGCTAGGCGACGCGGTGAAACCTCGACCAGCACCGCCTCGGCCCCCACGCGGCGCGCGGCTTGCAGGCAGGCATTGCCGATCATGCCGCCGCCCAGCACGACCACCTTGTCGCCACGCTTGACGCCCGACTTCGCAACGGCCGTGATGCCGATCGAAACCGGCTCGACGGTCGCGGCGATGACGTCCGGCAGATGATCGGGCAAGCGATGGACGTTGACGCCAGGCGCGGCGTTCTCGATCCGCACATAGTCGGCGAAGGCACCGGGGCGGCCATAGCCTGTCGAATTCTCGAACAGATCGGCACAGAGAATATGCTCGCCATCGTCGCAGGCGCGGCAGCGACCGCAAACCCCGGCCGAGAAGCCGGTGACGCGATCGCCGAGCCCGATTCCCTTGACGTCCTCGCCGACGGCCACGACCCGGCCCATGAATTCATGGCCCATTATCTGGCCACGCTGGACATAGAGCCCGGTCTTGTAGCTATGGACGTCGGACCCGCAGATTCCGCAGGTCGTCACCTGAATGAGAATGTCCGCAGCGCCTACACGAGGCGTTTCCACCTCCTTCAGGCTGATATCGTGGGGGCCGTTATAGACTGCCGCGCGCATGCGTTGGGGTAGTGCCAGATCGATCATTTTCCTCTCCCTTCAAAAATATGAAACTTGTTACATTTTAACGCGAATGGCATGGAAATCCATTCGATGGTTGACTTTTGGCACAGCCTCAATCAAGAACCTGAAACACGTTAAAGATTTTAGTGAGTCCGGTCAAACCGGCTGGAGGGATGAAATGAAAGTGTCGCTTGGTGCGCATCGGCCCGTCGTTGTGGCGGTCGGAGGCACTCTTAGAGAGCATAGTTCGACCGAAAAGGCATTGAAGCTCGTTCTGCGGCGCTGTGTCGAGCTAGGCGCGGATACTGTCCTGATAAGCGGCGCGGATCTCGATCTGCCGGCTTATGCGCCCGAGCGGGCGGAGCGCACCGAACGGGCGCAACTCCTTGTCGATTCATTGCGGCGGGCGGATGCGATCCTTATCGGCTCGCCTGGCTATCATGGCGGCATTTCAGGTCTGGTGAAGAATGCGCTCGACTATACGGAAGACATGCGAGGCGACGCGCGCTGCTATTTCGACGGTCGGCCCGTCGGCTGTGTCGCCACGGGTGCGGGCTGGCAGGGTGCTGTAGCGACGCTGGGGGCACTGCGCGCCGTTGTCCATGCTCTGCGCGGCTGGCCGACGCCATTGGGCGTTGCGATCAACACCATCGAGCCGGTCTTTGCTCCCGATGGAGAGTGTCTTTCGCCCGATCTCGCCCGAACGCTTGATGCGATGGCCGAGCAATTGCTGGAATTCGTTGCCGCGCGCTCCGCGCTGGCGACCGCGGTTTAAGGAATTCCTTATGGCGACCCAGCCTCATTTCGATCCCGATTATGTATCGCCGCCGTTGCGCCGGCGTGTGCGTCCGTCGCTTGTGTCCGTCCCCACCTTCGACGCCGACGCGGCCGTCACGGCCATCGCGGCGGGAGGTGTTGCGATCCTGGCTGAAGGTGTCTCCGGTGATGCTCCAATGAGCCTGATTGCTGCGGCGCGCGACGTCGACGCCCATGTCGTGAACTTCATGGCTCGCAATGGTCGGGGCCTTATCTGCATGCCGATCGCACCGGAGCAGGCGCGCCAGATCGGCCTGACGGCCATGGCAGGTGCGGTGGACAATAATCCTCGCTGTCCCGGCTTTGCCCGATCTATCGAGGCCTGCAGCGGTGTTTCGACGGGTATATCGGCGGATGATCGTGCGAGAACGATGTCGGTGGCGGCTGCGGTCGGCGCCGGCCCCCACGACATTGTCAGTCCCGGTCACGTATTCCCCATTATCGGCCATGAGAATGGCTTGATCGGCCGCTGCGGCGCCACCGAGGCGGCGATCGAGCTTGTGCGGTTGGCGAACCGGGGCTTTGCAGCCGTACTGTGCCGGATATTGCGGGATGATGGGGAAGTCGCGACTTTGGCCGACGTGCCCGGTCTGGGCTGGATGCAGTCGCTTGAGGCCGTCGATATCGGAACGCTGCTCGCTGCGCAATGTGCGCGGACCCGCCTGGTTCACCGTGACGATGCGCCTCGCTTCGTGGGGGCGAACGCCTCGATTCAATTGCGGATCTATCGCGAGCAGGAAGGGGGACGGGAGCATTATGCGCTGCTGCACGGATCGCGGCCCGATCGTGAGCGCAGTGTGATCCGCATCTGCCGCGACAATGATGCGGGACAGAATATTCATACGGTCGCAGCGCTGGCCGCCGCAATCTGCGAAAGCGTGTCCGAACCGGGCGCGAGCCTCATTCTCATCTCCGGAAGTGAGCAGGGATTGGCTGGCGACATCGTCAACGAGGCGATCGGCGGACAGATACTTGAGGATATGGTGCTTAATGGCTGACGGAATCACTCCACTTTTTTCGCTGGCCGGCAAGCACGCGCTGGTGACGGGCGCGTCCAGCGGGCTTGGCGCGCATTTCGCGATGATCCTTGCCGAAGCAGGTGCCGCGGTGACACTTGCGGCGCGGCGGAAGGAGGCTCTGGCGGATGTTGCTGAACGCATCGCACGCCTCGGCGGAAGCGCGAAAGTCGTGACGCTCGACGTCACCGACGCTGCGTCGCTTGACGCGCTCCCCGCTGCCATGGCCGATATCGACATATTGGTTAACAATGCGGGGATCGTCCGCGATGGCCCCGCGCTCGACCAGACCGAAGCCGATTGGGATGCGGTGATCGATACCAATCTCAAGGGCATGTTCCTGGTCGCGCAGGCCGCCGGACGGGCCATGAAGGCGCGCGGAGGCGGATCGATCATCAATATCGCCTCCATTCTTGGCTTGCGGCAGGCGGGAGCCGTGCTTCCCTATGCGGTTTCCAAGGCCGGCGTGGTGCAGATGACCAAGGTGATGGCGCTCGAACTGGCGCGTCATGGCATCCGAGTGAACGCCCTCGCGCCCGGCTATCTCGACACGGAACTCAACCGGGCCTTCTGGGAAACGGACGCGGGGCGTGCGTTGATTCGCAGGGTGCCCCAGCGACGCCTGGGCCAACTGGAGGATCTGGACGGACCGCTGCTCCTGCTTGCCTCGGATGGCTCGCGGTTCATGACAGGCGCGGTGATCGCCGTGGACGGGGGACATCTCGTTAGCAGCCTGTAAAATGAAGGAGAAGCAGATGGCTGAAAAGCTCCAGGTGGATGCGAACATCGCCCTTGAAGGGCTCTTGTTCGATGGGATGACGATCGCGGCGGGTGGCTTTGGGCTTTGCGGCATTCCCGAGACCTTGATCTATGCAGTGCTCGAAAGCGGCGTGCGTGACCTGACATTGGTGTCGAACAATGCGGGCGTCGACGATTTCGGCCTCGGCATCCTCCTCGCCGAGAAGCGGGTTCGCAAAATGATCTCCAGCTATGTCGGCGAGAACAAGGAATTCGAGCGCCAGTTTCTGGCTGGAGAGCTGGAGGTGGAGTTCAATCCGCAAGGCACCTTGGCCGAGCGGATGCGGGCGGGGGGCGCGGGCATCCCGGCTTTCTACACACGCACCGGCGTCGGCACGATGATTGCCGAAGGCAAGGAAGTCCGTCGCTTTGGCGATAGCGATTATGTGATGGAAACCGGGATCGTCGCCGATCTGGCCCTGGTGAAAGCCTGGAAGGCCGATCCCTACGGCAACCTCGTCTACCGCAAATCCGCCCGGAACTTCAATCCGATGGTCGCGACATGCGGACAGGTGACGGTGGCCGAGGCGGAAATACTGGTGCCAGCGGGTAGCCTTGACCCGGACAGCATCCATACGCCGGCCGTCTTTGTCCAACGCTTCATTCGCGCAACCAGCAACGAAAAGCGCATCGAACGGCGCACGATCAGGGCGGAGGCGGCGTGATGGCGACCGACACGTCCGTAAAGGGCTGGACTCGCGATCAAATGGCTGCCCGCGCGGCGCTCGAGATGCGTGACGGCTTCACCGCCAATCTGGGCATCGGGATTCCGACGCTGGTCGGCAATTTCATTCCACCTGGCGTCGATGTCACGCTTCAATCGGAGAACGGCATCCTGGGGCTGGGTCCGTTCCCGACCGAGCGGGAGGTGGACCCGGACATCATCAACGCGGGCAAGCAGACGATCACCGAGCTGGACCGGACCAGCTATGTTTCCTCAGCCGACAGCTTCGCAATGATTCGCGGGGGCCATATCGACCTGTCGGTGCTGGGCGCTATGGAAGTGGCCGAGAATGGCGATCTGGCAAACTGGATGATCCCCGGTCAGATGATCAAGGGACCGGGCGGTGCCATGGACCTTGTGGCCGGCGTCCGGCGCATCATCGTGCTGATGGATCATGTGTCGAAAAGCGGCAGTCCCAAGTTTCGCACCCACTGCACTCTGCCGCTGACCGGCGCCAATGTCGTCGATATGCTGATTACTGATCTGGCGGTGTTCGACCGCAAATCCCGTAACGCCGCCTTCCGCCTGATCGAACTCGCTCCTGGCGTGACGATCGAGGAAGTCCGCGCCAAAACCGAAGCGAGTTTCGAGGCATGACGGATAGAGCGCACGCCATGGCCGCGCGGGTGGAAACATTCGTCCGTGAGGTCGTGATCCCCTATGAGAAGGATAGCCGCCGGGACCATCATGGGCCGACCGACGAGCTTGTGATGGAGATGCGCGGGAAGGCGCGGGAGGCCGGGGTGCTGACGCCGCATATCCTGGCGGACGGCTCGCATCTGACACAGGGCGAGACAGCGATCGTCCTGCGCAAGACGGGCCTGTCGCCGCTTGGACCGCTTGCCTGCAACACGGCCGCCCCAGACGAGGGCAACATGTATCTGCTGGGCAAGGTCGCGAGCCCCGAGCAGAAATCGCGCTTCCTAGAACCGCTTGTCAGGGGTGAAGCGCGATCGGCCTTTTTCATGACCGAACCGGCCGAGGAGGATGGCGCTGGCTCCGATCCTTCGATGATGCGGACGACCTGCCGGCTCGATGGCAATCACTGGGTCATCAACGGGCGCAAGAAGTTCATCACCGGCGCGCAGGGCGCCAAGGTCGGCATCGTCATGGCGAAGTCGGGCGACGGCGCCTGCATGTTCCTGGTGGAGCTGCCCGATCCCGCCATCCGCATCGCGCGCGTGCTCGATACGATCGACAGTTCGATGCCGGGAGGGCATGCCGAGATCGATCTTGTCGACTTGCGTGTCCCTGCCGACCAGATGCTGGGAGCCTCGGGCGAAGGCTTCAAATATGCCCAGGTGCGTCTCTCGCCCGCGCGCCTCTCGCACTGCATGCGCTGGCATGGCGTGGCGACACGCGCCCATGAGATCGCCACCGACTATGCCAATCGGCGCCATGCATTCGGCAAACCGCTTGTCGACCATGAAGGTGTGGGCTTCATGCTGGCCGACAACCTCATCGAACTGAAGCAGGCCGAATTGATGATCGACTGGTGCGCCGGGGTACTCGACACGGGGTCGCTGGCCACGGTGGAAAGCTCGATGACGAAGGCGGCCGTGGCGGACGCCCTGTTCCGGGTAGCGGATCGCTGCGTGCAGGTGATGGGCGGCAATGGCGTCAGCGGCGACACCATCGTCGAGCAGGCGTTCCGAGAAATCCGCGCCTTCCGCATCTACGACGGTCCGACCGAGGTTCATAAATGGTCGCTCGCCAAGAAGATCAAGCGCGACTGGAAGGCGGCTCAGGCATGACGGTCGCGCAGGATGGCAATGTCGGCACGGCTCCCGTTCGCGAGGGCTATGGTTTCGATATCGATGCGCTCGACCTCTGGATGCGGACGAATGTCGACGGCTATGCCGGACCGCTTCATGTCGAACAGTTCAAGGGCGGGCAGTCCAATCCGACCTACAAGCTGGTGACGCCTGACCGATCCTATGTCCTGCGGCGCAAGCCACCGGGCCAGCTCCTGAAGGGCGCGCATGCCATCGAACGGGAGGCCAAGGTGCTGACCGGGCTTGCCAGGGCGGGCTTTCCAGTGGCCCATGTTTATGGGCTATGCACAGAGGATGCGGTGATCGGCACCTGGTTCTACGTCATGGAGATGGTCGAAGGCCGCATTTTCTGGGACGCGACCTTCCCCGACGTGCCAAGGTCCGAGCGCGCCCTTTATTTCGATGCCATGAACGCCACGATCGCCGCCCTCCACAATGTCGACTATCAGGCTGTCGGCTTAGGCGATTATGGCAGGCCCGGCAATTATTTCGAGCGGCAGATCGCGCGCTGGTCCAGGCAATATCTGGAAGATGAGGCGGCCGGGCGCGACCCGAACATGGACCTTCTGGTCGATTGGCTGCCGGCAAACATCCCGGCCGGGGATGAGACCAGCATCGTCCATGGCGACTTTCGATGCGACAATATGATCTTCCATCCCAGTGAGCCGCGCGTGCTCGCCGTGCTGGACTGGGAGTTGTCAACGCTTGGCCATCCGGGCGCAGACTTCGCCTATCATGCGATGATGTATCGCATGCCCCCACATATCGTCGCGGGGCTTGCGAATGCCGATCTCGCAGCGCTCGGTATTCCTGACGAGCAAGACTATCTTGCGGCCTATTGCCGCAGACGCGGCCTGGGAGCCATGCCCGGCTACGACTTCTATATCGCATTTAATTTTTTCCGCCTGGCAGCGATCTTTCATGGGATCAAGGGGCGCGTGATCCGGGGGACCGCGGCATCCGCCCAGGCTCGCGAACGGGTTGCGGTATTACCTGAACTCGCGGCGCTTGCCTGGACGCAAGCCAAGCGATGCGTGTGAAGCGGCGATAATCGAACAGAAATACGCTTGGCTCGCAGCGTGGCGGATGGAAGGCCAGGCAAGACTCTTCGATGCTTTCCGGCAGGAAGGGAAGCGGTGTGTCCGGCAAGGCCGGCTTCAACATTGAGGAACGGAAATGAGCGATGATATTCTGATCTTGTCCGGCGTCCGAACGGCGATCGGCACCTTCGGCGGAGCACTCAAAGACGTTCCACCCGCAAAGCTCGGCAGCATTGTTATCGCCGAAGCCATGGCGCGGGCCGGGATCGAGCCTGCCGATGTTGATCACGTCTTCATGGGACAGGTTATCCCAACGATCGCTCAGGATGCGTATCTCGCAAGAGTGGCCGCGCTCGGTGCGGACATCCCTGTGTCGGCGCCGGCGCTAACCATGAACCGGCTTTGCGGTTCCGGCGTTCAAGCCATCATTTCCGCGGCACAGACATTGCGTCTTGGCGAGGCTGAATTCGTGGTCGCGGGCGGCGCCGAGAACATGAGTCGCGCACCCCATCTCGTGGCATCCGCCCGGTTCGGTCAGAAGATGGGACCGATCGAGATGGTCGATGCGCTCACCACAACCTTGAGCGATCCGCTGGACGGTTATCATATGGGGGTGACGGCGGAGAATATTGCCGCACAGTGCAAGATCAGTCGCGAGGATCAGGATGCCCTCGCACTGGAGAGTCAGAGGCGCGCGGCCCGAGCCATTGCGGAAGGCCGATTCAACGAGCAGATCGTGCCGGTTGAAGTTTCGACCCGCAAAGGTGTGATCGTCTTCGACACGGATGAGCATGTTCGTGGCGATACAACGGCCGAAGGCCTCACCAAGCTGCGCCCGGCCTTCCAGAAGGAAGGAACGGTAACGGCCGGCAATGCCTCTGGGGTCAACGATGGCGCCGCCGCCCTGGTTCTCGCCACGGCGGCGGCAGCCGCTGCCAAGGGACTGGTTCCGCGCGCCCGCATCCTGGGGTGGGGGCATGCCGGAGTCGATCCATCCGTGATGGGGCTAGGCCCCGTGAAAGCCGTTCCGATCGCGCTTCAGCGCGCGGGCATCGGGCTTGAGGAGATCGACGTCATCGAAGCGAACGAAGCGTTCGCGGCTCAAGCCTGCGCGGTTGCGCGCGAACTGGAATTTGATCCGGAGAAGACCAACGTCAACGGTTCGGGCATTTCGCTTGGGCATCCGATCGGCGCCACCGGTGCGATTCTCGTCGTGAAAGCGATTCATGAACTCGAACGATCCGAAGGTTGGTATGGCTTGATCACGATGTGCATTGGCGGGGGACAAGGCATCGCACTGGTAATTGAGCGGTTTAAGAGCGGCACTTAGTAATCCATCGTGGACGACGTAGAAGAACATAGTGCCGCTTCGCTCACGCAATATCCGCAGCATCACCTCCAATCATGGCTGCATACCGCTCGATACTATCCTGAAGAGGTAGCGAGTGATCGAACTCCGTCAACTTCGCTACCTCGTTGCGGCGGCTGAAGCGGGCAGCTTCAGCCGGGCTGCGCGGAACCTCAACATCAAGCAACCGACGCTAAGCCGCTACATTCTCGAAACCGAGAAGCGGCTGGGCATGGCGCTGTTCGACCGGAAGACGCGCGGCGCGACCCTGACGCCGGACGGCGCCACCTATCTGCGGATCGCGAGGCGCATCATGAAAGAGTGGGACGAGCTGGACGCTTGGGTCAGCGCGACGACCAACGGCCATGCCGGCAAACTGGCGGTGGGCTTCTACACGTCCTTCTCGGCGGGAAACCTGCGCGCGACACTGAGCGAGTTCGGCGCGCGCCATCCCGAGGTGAAGCTGCGCGGGTTCGAGCGCGACCGTGACATGCTGCTGGCCGGCATCGAGAACGGGCTGCTCGATATCGCCATCATGATCGGCGACACGCCTTATCCTGGGCTGATGAGCCGCTCGTTCTGGAGCGAGCGCGTTCTGGTGGCGATGCCGGCGAGTCATGCGCTGGCCGCCCGCGAGCGTATCCACTGGCCCGACCTGACCGGGGAACGCTTCCTGCTGACCGAGCGTGATCCCGGCCCGGAGACGCGCAACATGCTTCTGGGCAAGCTGGGGATGCCGGGCTATTCGCCAGAGATCGACATGGACGACATCAGGCGGGATACCGCGCTGAGCGTCATCGCACTCGGCGGGCATATTTCGATCGTCGCGGAATCGGCGCTCGGCATCCACGTCCCCGGCGTGGTCTTCCGCGAGGTCCACGAGACCAACGGGCACACGCGCATCGGCTTCTCGGGCTATTGGCGCGAGGACAATGAGAATCCGGTGCTGCGCCGGTTCCTTGAGTTCGTCACCGCCCGCTATTCGATGCCGTCCATGCCTGGGCCGCAGCCACTCTCTCCGCAAGCGGGAAAGAAGCCGTCATGACGCAAGGAAAGACACTCATCATCGTGCTGGTTACGCTCATCGTCGGGTTCGGGGCGGGCTTCGTCCTTCGCCCGGTGATCGTCCCCGTCGAGCGGACGGCGATCGTCGCCGGCCCGCCTGCCGCCGCCCCGACGCCGGCCGAGCCGCGCGGGATGCAATATTTCGCGGCGCATCTCGATGAGGCGCGGCAGGTCGTGGCGCAATGCGCGGAAGGCTCGGTGCGAGGCGGCGAGTGCGCCAACGCTGAGCAGGCCGTGATCGAGGCGGAAGGCCGGGAGCGCTTCAAGAAGTTCATGGGTAACTGACGGAAGGCAACGAGCCTTCAATTCCCCTGCGCGCGGTGCCGGCGAAAGGCCCGGTCGGTTTCCATGAACCGGGTGAGCATCGGCGCGACCAGCTTGTCGGGCGGGACCGGCGCTCCCCCGGTCTCGGCCGCGAGCGCCGCGGCATAGGCTTGCAGGTCACGATGCACGGCGGCGGGCAGCTCCACCGAGAGCTTGACCGGCCGATCGTCGGCGAGAGGCCCCAGCTTCAATTTGCTCATCGCGCGCCTCCGATCGGCTCCAATATGAGGTCGCGCGTGATAACCACGCGCAACGGATGGCCCGGCCGGATGGTGAGCGTCGGCTGCACATTCAATTGCCGCCGCACGATCTGCTGGCCGGTCTGGTTGATGGTGTCCTGGCTTCCGCGCCGCAACGCGCGGGTCAGGTCGTCCTCGCTGTCCGCGCCCAGCTCGGCCCCGACGCCAAGCAAGGTCGAGACGGCGGCGGCTTTGAGCAGATTGCCCCAATGCTGGTTCACGCGGTCCTGTAGGCCAGCATAGCCGGCCGCATCGGCGCCGGGCTGGCGATCGAGAACGATCGAGCGGCCGTCCGGCATGATGAGGCGATCCCAGGCGAGCAGCACGCGGGTCTGTCCGGCGGCGATCTCGCTGTCATATTCTCCGATCAGCCGGGCGCCTTGCGGAATGAGCAGGATGCGGCCGGTGATGCTGTCATAGACGTTGGCCGTCACCTGGGCGGTGATTTGCCCCGGAAGGTCGGAACGGATGCCGGTGATAAGCGCTGCGGGCACGACGCTGCCGGCCTGAACGATGTTGGGCGAGGCCGGCGCGGTCAGGCGCTCGACGCTCACCGTGCGCGCATTGGACGCCTGGGCCATGAACGCCCGCTTTCCGGCCTGATCGCTCTGCGCCGCCGCGTCATTTGGCTGTGCTGGGGGCTGCGGCGCGGCGGCGTCCGGCGCAGCGGTTGCGAGATTCGGCACGGACGGCATCGCAGCGGCCCCGGCGCTGCTGCCGCCGAGAAACACGCCGCTGGTGCGCGCGGCGTCCCGTTCCTGCGCGACGCGCTGGCGAGCGGCTTCCGCGGCCTGGGCGCGCGGATCGGGCTGGGCGCCGACCGGCGGGACCGGGACATCCTGCCCACGCTGCTGGGCGGAAACGATCGGACCGCCGAGGTCGCCGGGAAGCGGCGCCCCAAGTTTCGGAACCTGGCCATAATCCTTCGGCCCTGAATTGATCGTCTCGGCCGTGGCGCGGCTGTCGGTGCTGTAGAGTTCCTTGGCCTCCTTCTCGCCCGGCGGCTTGAGCGCGTAGATCAGCGAGCCTCCGATGCCGAGACCGGCCACGACGCCCATGACGGCGAGCGCCTTGCGCGACAGCCGCATGACGCGCGGCGGATCGCCGCGAAGCTGGAAGGCTTGCGGGTCGGGGCGCGGCGTCTGCGGTGCGGTTGCCTCAGGCGGAGAAGTGTCGGCGGGATCGGTCACGGCCGCCCCCTGCGGCGCGATTCCGCGCCGTCCCGCACGATGCGGACGCGCTGCTCGCTGCGCCGGTCGCCCAGTCGCAGCTCGGCGGCGGCGAACAGCCGATCCACCACCATATAGCGGCCCTGCACGCGGTAATTGACCAATTCGGCGTCGCCGGCCGCGCCGGTCACGAACAGCGGCGGCATCTCGCCCTGCGAGATCCCGGCCGGAAACTCGATGAAGACCTGCGCGGAATCGTCGAAGGCGCGAATGGGCTTCCACGGAACGCGGTCGCCTTCGATGCGGTAACGGAAGTTGAGAGCGGCGAGGTCGATGCCGGCGAAGACCGGCGCGGCGGACGCGGCGGCGGCGTTCGCGCCGCGCAAGGCGATCAGCGCGTCCTGCGGATAGGTCCACGATACCGAGGCCATGTAGGTCGCGGACGTGGCGCTTAGCTCCACATGATAGGTGCGCCGGTCGGTGTTGATGACGAGGTTCGTCGCGATGTCGGGGCGGGTGGGCTTCACGAGGATATGCACGCGGGCCATGGCGCCGCTGCCGCTCACCGTGTCACCGATGATCCAACGCACGGTGTCGCCGGCCGCGACCGGCCCCGGACCCACGAGCTGCTCCCCTTCCTGCAAGGCGATGTCCGTCACCTGGCCGGGCGTGGTATAGACCTGATAGAGCGCGCCGTCGGCCCAGGGATATTGCTGGATGGCGTTCATATAGCCGTCGCGGGTGGGCTGCACGCGGGCGGCCGCATTGGCGGCCCCGACGCGGCGGCGCGGATCGGCGGGCTCGGACGTCGTCGCCCCGGCCGCGAGCGGCTTCAATTGGCCGGGGAGCGGCAGCGGCTCGGGGATCGTCACCACCTCGACCGCGCGCGGCGGCTGTGCGGCCGGCGTCGCCGCGATCTCGCGCGGCGGATCGTCATAGGCGATGGCGGGCGGCTTCGCCGATGTGGTGGCACAGCCGGCGAGCGCGGTTGCGGAGACAAGCAGGACCGCCGAAGCGGAGCGACGGAAAGGCGTGCGCGTCATTGCGACATCTCCTTGGACCAGTTGAGGGCGTTGACGAACACGCCGAGCGGGTTCTTGCGCAGGGCGTCGGGCGTGCGCGGCGGTTGCACGACAACCGTGAGGATGGCCGACCAGCGTTCGGTGGCGGCGAGGCCTCCGTCCTGATAGCGGCGCTCGGTCCAGGCGACGCGGAAGCTGTCGGGCGATGCCCGGATCACGCTGGAGACGTCCACCGCGACCTGCACCTTGCCGACCTGTGTGAACGGGTCGTTGGCGCGGGCGTAGTCGTTGAGCGTCATCGCCCCCTTGTCGGTCGTGAAGTCGTAGGCGCGCAGCCAGTTCTGACGGACGATCACCGGATCGGCCGGGATCGCCCTGACCTGTTCGATGAAGCGGGCGAGATGGAACGCGATCTGCGGGTCGGTCGGTCGATAGCCGGCTTCGGCGGGCGCAACCGCCTGCGCTTCGCCCAGCCGATCGACCTGCACCACCCACGGCACGATATGGCCGCGCGCCGTTTGCCAGACGATACCAGCGGCAAGGCCGCCGGAGAGCGCCAGCGCGCCGAAGAAGGCGAGCCGCCAGTTCTTCGCCTGCACGCGGGCCGAGCCGATGCGGTCGTCCCAGACCTGCGCGGCGCGCTGATAGGGTGTGGCGGGTTCGGGGGTCTGGCCGTAGCGGATCGTGGGGCGTCGGAACATGGTGGGTCAGTCCTTCTCTTTGATGTCGGGACCGGCTCCGCCGCCGTGGCTGTCGCCGGCCTTCATGGTGTGGGCGAGGACAGTCGCGCCGTGGCTGACGGCCTGGCGGCGTTTCATCGCGGCCGCCCATGCAGGCTGGGCCGAAGCGCCGGCTGGCGCGGAACCGCCAGTGGTCGCGGCGGCCGGGGCGGCGGATGCGGGTCCGCCGGTGATCGTGCCGCCGGTTGCGGTGAACCCGGCGCGAGCGCCCGAACGGAAGTTGGCCTTCATCGCCGCGCCGCTCTTGGCGGCCGCCTTACGCAGCGGCGAGAGGACGGCGCTCGCCGCACTACCCGCTGCCGCCTGGCCGACCGCGGCCATGCCGCCCGCGACAGCGCCCGCTCCGCTCTTGCCGAGCGACCCGAGGCTGTAGGCGCTGGCGGCGCCGCCCGCCATCTGCGCGCCGCCACGCGCGGCGGCGGCGGTCATCCGGCCGGCCGCGCCGAGCGCGGAACCGGCGGCGCCGACACCAAGCCGTGCCGCGGCCGCGCCGCCGACCAGTGCTCCGCCTGCGGCCAGCGCGGTGCCCGCCGCCGCACCCGCGCCGAGCTGCGGGCCGCCCGAGACGATGCCGTTGGCGATCGAAGGGCCGAAGATCGACAGGCCGAGGAGCGATAGCGCGGCGAGCGCGATGGCCATGACCTGATTGATGTCGGGCGCGGGGCCGAGCGCCGCGCCGGTGAACTGGCTGAACAGGGTGGTGCCGATGCCGGTGATGATGGCGAGCACCAGCACCTTGATGCCGGTCGAGACGACATGTCCCAGCACCTTCTCGGCCATGAAGGCGGTCTTGTTGAAGAAGGCGAAGGGCAGCAGGACGAAGCCGGCCAGCGTCACCAGCTTGTACTCGATCAGCGTGATAAAGACCTGCACGGCGATGATGAAGAAGGCGAGCACCACGATCACCCAGGCGAGCAGCAGCACGAGGATCAGCGCGAGGTTGGAGAACACGGCCCAGAGGCTGGAGAACTGCCCCGCCGCATCGAGCAGCGGCTTGGCCGCTTCGAGCCCCTTCGCCGCGATCGTGCCGGGCTTCATGAACTCGTCGATCGTCATGGCGCCGCCGCTGGCCTGGAGACCCAGCCCAGCGAAGCTCTCGAATACGATGGTCGCGAGCAGCGCGAAATTGCCGATGATGAAGGCGAAGGTGCCGATGTAGAGCGTCTTCTTGACGAGCCGCTGAAGCACGTCCTCGTCCGCGCCCCAGGCCCAGAACAGGCCGGCGAGTGTCACGTCGATGGCGATCAGCGTGGTCGAGAGGAACGCGACCTCGCCGCCGAGCAGACCGAAGCCGCTGTCGATGTAGCCGGTGAAGACATCCAGGAAATTGTCGATAACGCCGGTGTCGTTCATGGCCGGGCGCCTTCATCCGGCGCCATGTCGCCACTGCGCTTCGTCGCGGGCGCGGGCTCGTCCTGGCGGAAGAAGCGGCGGCGATTGGCGGCCCAAGCCGCTTCGCAGCCGCTGTCCGGCATGGTCAGAGAGGCGCAGCGGTCCAGCTCGCGGGCGAGCCTGGCCTGGCCTTCGTCCGCCGGCAGGACGAGCGGCGGCGCGGGCGCAGGCTCATCGGGCTGGACGGCGGCGACGATCGCCACCGTCATCATCAACCCGGCCAGCGCCGCCACTCCCGCGATTTTCGCCGTGCGCGAGGAACCGTGCATGGGAGCCGCCTCAGTTGCCCATGAAGCGGCGGAACCGCTCGCGGCCTTCGGCCTCCTCGGCCGCCTGTCGGGCGGATTGCAGCGCCTGCGCCCGGCCCTGCGCCGCGACGGCGGCGGTGAGGTCCGCAAGTTGCTGCGATTGCAGCGCGAGAAGCTGGTTGCCCGCCTGCGCCGCCTGGAGCGCGCCGGTCGCCGACTGGCTGGCCGAGACCAGATTGTCCATCGTGGTGCGCGTGCCGTCGATGTTGCCGACGACGCCGGCCTGCACCTGCAAGGCATCCTGAAAGGCGCCGACGCTATCCTCCCAGCGAGCGTTCGCATTGGCGACCATCTGCGCGTGATCGCCGGTCAACGCCGCGCCCTTGTAGCGGGCGCCAAACGCCTGCTGGATGTCCTGCACGTCGTAGGCGATGCGCTGGGCTTCGGAGAGAAGCTGCTGGGTTCGCTGCACCTGTTGCTGGAGCTGCTGGAGCGAGGAGAAGGGCAGCGAGGTGAGGTTGCGGGCCTCGTTGATGAGGCTCGTCGCACCCTGCTGGATTTGCTGGATTTGATTGTTGATCTGCTGGAGCGACCGGGCGGCCGTCAGCACGTTCTGCGCATAGTTGGTCGGGTCATAGACGATCCCGCCGAACTGCGCGTAGGCCGGCATCGGCTGGGCGATCGGCACGACGGCCGCGCTGGCGAGCGCGCCGGCCAGGATGGCGCGGCGCAGGGGGAATCCGGTCATAGAGGTAGCTCCTGCTGGTTGTGGTGCCGGGGATCGGGGGGAAGAAGCTCGACGGCCCAGGCGCAGCCGCGATGGCGCAGCCATTCGGCCGCGAAGGCGGGCGCCCCGTGAGTTTCGATGATGTCGGCGATGGCGAGCTGGTCGGTCTTCGACGACGCGGCGGTAAAGGTCAGCGCCACCTCGCCCAGCCCCAGCTCGAACAGGCGATTGCCGCGCCGGGACTGGCAGTAATAATCCCGCTTCGGCGTTGCCCGGCTGAGGATTTCGATCTGGCGGGCGTTCAAGCCGAACCGCTCGTAGATGGCCGCGATCTGCGGTTCGGCGGCGCGCTCGTTCGGCAGGAAGATGCGCGTCGGGCAGCTTTCGATGATGGCCGGCGCGATGCTCGACGTTTCGATGTCGGCGAGGCTCTGCGTCGCGAAGACGACGCTGGCATTGCGCTTGCGCAGGGTCTTGAGCCACTCGCGGAGCTGCGCGGCGAAGTCGGGGCTGTCGAGGACCAGCCAGCCCTCGTCGATGATGATGAGGGTTGGCGAGCCGTCGAGGCGACCTTCGATCCGGTGGAACAGATAGGACAGCACGGCGGCCGCCGATCCCGCGCCGACCAGGCCCTCGGTCTCGAAGGCTTGCATGTCGGCTTCGCCCAGCCGCTCGGCCTCCGCGTCGAGCAGCCGGCCCCACGGCCCGCCGATGCAATAGGGCGCGAGCGCCTGTTTGAGCTGCTGGCTCTGCAACAGGACCGCGAGCCCTGTCAGTGTCCGTTCCGGCATCGGCGCGGACGCCAGCGAGCCCAGCGCCGACCAGATATGCTCCTTGGCCTGGGGATCGACCGCGACGCCTTCCGACGCGAGGATCGCCGCCAGCCACTCGGCCGCCCAGGCGCGCTCGGCCGGATCGTCGATAGCGCTAAGCGGCTGCAACTGGACGCCGCCATCGCTGTCATCGGAGAGGCTTCCGCCGAGATCCTGCCAGTCTCCGCCGCAGGCGATGGCGGCCGCTCGGATCGAGCCGCCGAAGTCGAAGGCGAAGACCTGGGCGTTCTCGTAGCGGCGGAACTGCATCGCCATCAGCGCGAGCAGCACGGACTTGCCCGCGCCGGTCGGGCCGACGATCAGCGTGTGCCCGACATCGCTGCCATCGGGGTGAAGGGAAAACCGGAACGGGGTCGAGCCTTCGGTCCTGCCGTAGAGCAAGGGGGGTTCACCGAAATGCTCGTCCCGTTCCGGCCCCGCCCATACTGCTGACAGGGGGATCAGGTGGGCGAGATTGATGGTGGAGATCGGCGGTTGCCGGACGTTAGCGTAGGTATGGCCGGGGAGCGAGCCGAGCCACGCTTCCACGGCGTTCATCCCTTCGGGAATGACCGTGAAGTCGCGGCCCTGGATGACCTTCTCGACCAGCCGCAGCTTCTCGGCGGCAATGGCAGGATCGCAGTCCCACACCGTCACCGTCGCGGTGACATAGGCCATGCCCGCATAGTCGGCGCCCAGTTCCTGCAAGGCGGTGTCGGCGTCGGCGGCCTTGTTCGAGGCGTCGCTGTCAAGCAGCGTGGATGCCTCGTTGGTCAAGACTTCCTTGAGGATCGCCGCGACCGATTTGCGCTTCGCGAACCACTGGCGGCGGATGCGGGTCAGCAGCTTGGTCGCGTCGGTCTTGTCGAGCATGATCGCGCGGGTCGCCCAGCGATACTCGAAGGCGAGCCGGTTCAGCTCGTCGAGCAGGCCGGGGAACGTGACGCTCGGGAATCCCGTGATCGTCAGCGTGCGGAGATGATGGTCGCCCAGGCGCGGTTCGAGTCCGCCGGTGAGCGGCTCATCAGCGAGCAGCGCATCGAGGTGCATCGGCGTTTCCGGCACGCGCACGCGCTGGCGCCGGGTCGAGATGGTGCTGTGCAGATAGGTCAGGGTCTCGCTGTCATCGAGCCAGCGGACCTCGGGCACAAAGCCTTCGACCAGATTGAGCACGCGGTCGCTGCGGTCGGTGAAGCCCTTGAGCAGCTCCCACGGATCGACGCCGGTGGTGGACCGGCCCTCGTAGAGCCAGCCTTCGGCGCGCGCGGCTTCCTCGGCCGGGGGCATCCACAGCAGCGTCAGATAATAGGCGCTCTCGAAATGCGCGCCTTCCTCGCGGAACTGTTCGCGCCGCTCTATATCGACCAGCGCCGACACCGGGTCGGGAAAGTCGGACTCGGGATAATCGAGCGCGGGCGTGCGCTGCGCCTCGACGAAGATCGCCCAGCCCGAACCGAGACGCCGCAGCGCGTTGTTGAGCCGCGCGGTGGTGGCGACCAGCTCGGCGGGCGTGGCGCTGTCGAGATCGGGACCACGGAAACGGGCCGTGCGCTGAAAGCTGCCGTCCTTGTTGAGAGCGACACCCTCGCCGACCAGCGCCGCCCAGGGCAGGAAGTCGGCCAGGTGAGCGGCGCGATTCCTGTATTCGCGTAACGACATCATGGCCGCATCCACGCCGGATAGCGAAGGTGCCGGCGGGCCACGTCCACGAATTGCGGATCGCGGCGCGCGGCCCAGACCGACAGCGCATGGCCGATGGCCCAGATGACGAGACCGGCGACCCAGAGCCGCAGGCCGAGCCCAATCGCGCCCGCCAGCGTCCCGTTGACGATGGCGAGCGAGCGCGGGGCGCCGCCGAGCAATATCGGCTCGGTCAGCGCCCGATGCACCGGGGCATAGAAGCCCGCGATCGGCTCGACGGGATCGGCCGCGCCGGTCATGCGATCAGCGCTCCGCCGCCGAAGCTGAAGAACGACAGGAAGAAGCTCGACGCGGCGAAGGCGATCGACAGGCCGAACACGATCTGGATCAGCCGACGGAAGCCGCCGGACGTATCGCCGAACGCGAGGGTCAGCCCGGTCACGATGATGATGATGACCGCGACGATCTTCGCCACCGGCCCCTCGATGCTTTCGAGGATAGACTGAAGCGGCGCTTCCCACGGCATTGACGAGCCGCCGGCATGGGCCGGAACGGCGAAGGTCAGCGCGATCACGCTGGCGGTGGCGGTGAGCATGGCGCGGCGTGCGCCATGCCGCAGGGCATGGATCATGGCAGGTCTCCGGGCTGAGGGTTGGCAAGCGGGGTGAGGCGGTAGTCGCCGGTGGCGGCGTCGATCCCCTCGACGCGGGCCAGTTCGGCGAGGCGGCGGCCGTGGCCGTCTCGGACCAGAACGGCGATCAGGTCGATGGTCTCGGCCAGCAGCGCGCGCGGGACCGTGACGACGGCCTCCTGGATGAGCTGCTCCATGCGGCGCAGCGCGCCGAGCGCGGTCCCGGCGTGGATGGTGCCGACGCCGCCGGGGTGGCCGGTGCCCCAGGCTTTGAGCAGGTCGAGCGCCTCGGCGCCGCGCACCTCGCCGATGGGGATGCGATCAGGACGCAGCCGCAGCGAGGACCGGACGAGATCGGACAGCGAAACGACGCCATCCTTCGTCCGCATGGCGACGAGGTTCGGCGCGGCGCACTGAAGCTCGCGCGTGTCTTCGATCAGGACAATGCGGTCGGAGGTCTTGGCGACTTCGGCCAGGAGCGCGTTGACCAGCGTGGTCTTGCCGCTGCCGGTCCCGCCCGCGACGAGGATGTTGGCGCGTGTCTCGACGCCATCGCGCAGCGCCGCCGCCTCGGCCGCCGACATGATCCCGGCCGCCGCATAGTCGTCGAGCGTGAACACGGCGACGGCGGGCTTGCGGATCGCGAAGGCCGGCGCGGCGACGACGGGAGGCAGCAGCCCCTCGAACCGCTCGCCCCCTTCGGGCAACTCGGCTGAGACGCGCGGGGACCGGGCGTGGACCTCGACGCCGACATGGTGCGCGACCAGACGGACGATGCGCTCGCCGTCCGCGGCGGCCAGCGTCATGCCGGTGTCGCTGATGCCCTCGCCGAGCCGATCGACCCAAAGCCGGCCGTCCGGGTTCAGCATCACTTCGATAACGGTAGTGTCGTCGAGCCAGGCCGCGATCGACGGACCCAGCGCCGTGCGCAGCATCCGCGCGCCGCGTGACTTCGCCTCGGAACGGATAGGGTGGACGGTCAAGAACAAGCCCCTGATGAGGGCCGGGCGAACCGCCGCCCGGCGTCAGGGGCACATCAAGAGAGACAGAAAAGGCCGTGCTTCAACACGTAAATGCGGTCGTCGTATTCTGGCGTAGAGAGACAAGAACTGGCGTAGTCAGCTCATTCTTCTTGGGTCGGAAAGTCCTCGCCGATTTCTTGTCTGACCTTCGGACCCTTCGCGAGTCGGCGGCCCAGCGCCTCCATGAAGGCGTCGTAGCGGTCGTTCCCCAAGCGACGCATCGCGGCGCGCTCCGTTTCGGGTGGCGGCGGGGTGTTCGACAGCCAGAAGCGCACGAACAGCGCGATCATCTCGACGCCGATCCCTGTGTCGCGTTCCAGCCGGGTGATGCGCCGGTCCAGCTTGTCGAGCCGCTTGGCGATGGCGGCCTCGCGCTGCTCATCGGCGTCGGGCGACAGGAAGGATGCGATGGCGGCCTCGGCGATCAGCGAGCGGGACTTGTCCCTCCGGTCGGCGTAGGCGGCGAGCGCGCGCATCAACTCCGGGTCGAGATAGACCGACAGGGGCGTCTTAGTCGTCATAGCTCGATGCCATCCTCGGGATCGAGCGACGCCTGCCGGGCCACGCGCTGCATCTGGCGGCGCACCGTCGCCTGCCGCGCCGCGTCGCCATCGGGGTCAGGCTCGTCCAGCTCGAACTCGTTGGCGGGCGCGGTCCGGGGCGTCGGCACAATGTCGATATGGCGCTCCAGCGCCGGCTCGCGGCGCAGGTCCGCATTGGCGGCATCGTCCTCGGCATCCGCCTTCTTGGCCGCCTTTTTCTTCTTCGGCTTCTTCGGCGCATCATGCTCGATCGGTTCGGGCATCGGCGGCGCCTCGATCGGCGCCAGGCCGCTCCAGTCGTCCGGGCGCGGCGGTCCGCCTCCGACATTGCTGTCGGGCGGCGACATCACCCGCTGCGTGAACCGCCGGTCCTTGAAGTAGCGGACCTTCTTCGCCCGGATCGGCGGGATGCCCGCGACCATGACGATCTCGTCGTCGGGCGGGAGCTGCATGATCTCGCCGGGGGTGAGAAGCTGGCGGGCCGTCTCGGAGCGCGAGACCATCAAATGCCCGAGCCAGGGCGAGAGGCGATGCCCGGCGTAATTCTTCATCGCCCGCATCTCGGTCGCGGTGCCGAGTGCGTCCGATATGCGCTTGGCGGTGCGCTCGTCGTTGGTGGCGAAAGACACGCGCACATGGCAATTGTCGAGGATCGCGTTGTTCGGCCCATAAGCCTTCTCGATCTGGTTGAGGCTTTGCGCGATAAGGAAGCTCTGGATGCCGTAGCCGGCCATGAACGCCAGCGCGCTCTCGAAGAAGTCGAGCCGCCCCAGCGCGGGAAACTCGTCGAGCATGAGCAGCAGCCGGTGGCGCGACTGCCGCGCTTTCAAATCCTCGGTCAGCCGGCGCCCGATCTGGTTGAGGATGAGGCGGATGAGCGGCTTGGTGCGCGAGATGTCGGAGGGCGGCACGACGAGGTAGAGCGTCACCGGCAGCTCGCCCTCGACCAGATCCTTGATGCGCCACTCGCAGGTGCGCGTGACCTGGGCCACGACGGGATCGCGATAGAGACCGAGGAACGACATGGCGGTCGAGAGTACGCCCGATCGTTCGTTGGCCGATTTGTTGAGCAGCTCGCGCGCGGCCGAGGCGACGACGGGATGGACGCCGGCCTCGCCCAGATGCGGCGTCGTCATCATCGCCCATAGCGTGCTTTCGATCGGGCGGCGGGGATCGGACAGGAAAGCGGCGACGCCGGCCAGCGTCTTGTCGGCCTCGGCGTAGAGCACATGGAGAATCGTGCCGACCAGCAAGGCGTGGGAGGTTTTTTCCCAATGGTTGCGCTTCTCCAGCGAACCTTCCGGGTCCACCAGCACGTCGGCGACGTTCTGCACGTCGCGCACTTCCCAGGCGCCCTTGCGGATTTCGAGCAGGGGGTTGTAGGCGGCCGACGCGCCGTTGGTCGGATCGAACAGCAGCACCCGCGCGTGCTGGGCGCGAAAGCCGGCGGTGAGCTGCCAATTCTCGCCCTTGATGTCATGGACGATCGCCGAGCCGGGCCAGGTGAGCAGCGTGGGCACGACGAGGCCGACGCCCTTGCCGCTCCGTGTCGGCGCGAAGCACAGCACATGCTCGGGGCCGTCGTGCCGCAGATAGTCGCGGCCGAGCCGACCGAGCATGACGCCGTTCGGCCCTAGCAATCCTGCGGCCGCGATCTCCCCGCGCGTCGCCCAGCGGGCCGAGCCATAGGTCTCGGCGTTCTTCAGCTCGCGCGCACGCCAGACCGACATGCCGATGGCGACGACGATCGCGGCGAACCCGCCCGACACGGCGATGAACGCGCCGGTCTGGAATATCTCCGGCGCATAGGCGTCGAAGGAGAACCACCACCAGAAGAAGGCCGGCGGCGGATAGATCGGCCAGTCGCCGAGCATGAACCACGGCGACCCAAGCTCGGGCTGATAGGCGAGCGCCGCGGCCGTCCATTGGGTCGCGGTCCACAGGGCGGCGAGCACAATCAGGAAGACCGCGAAGACCTGACCCCAAAGGATTTTGGTTGCCGACATGGCACCGAAGTCGATGCGTGCCGGATACCAAATCAAGTCGCTGTTATTGTGGAGGAAAGTCTAGCGTAGAAAGACAGGGCGTAGCGTAGTTTGGCCTACGCCGTGTTGAACAACTCGGGCCGCATATCCACCGTTGTTCCCTCTTTGTATCGCCGACACTTTCAGGCTAACGTGTCGTTCCCCATCTTCTGAGGATTCGCGGTGGCACACGGTTTTTTTGAAGAGCAACGCGAGCAGTCTGCTGTGAAAGCAGAAATCGTCGCGAAGTATTTCAACGCATGGGCGGATGTCATGATCGGCAATGCTCAAAGATATGATCAGATCGAGAAGATCGCCTATATCGACCTTTTTGCAGGGCCAGGGCGTTACAAAGATGGCGCAAAATCGACCCCGCTGCTGGTTCTGGAACGCGCTATTCAAAAACCAGAGTTGGCTCGCCTGCTTGTGACCATGTTCAACGATTCCGACCCCGGAAACGTGCAATCGCTTCGCCAAGCAATAGAAGAACTATCCGGTAGGGAATCGCTGGCACATCAGCCACAAGCGTTCTGTTCCGAGGTGGGCGACGATGCGCAGCAGATGTTCGAGCGTTCTCGGCTCTGTCCTACCTTCTCTTTCATCGACCCGTTTGGTTACAAAGGATTATCGCGCGGTATCATCCAATCGGTGGTGAAGGATTGGGGCTGTGACTGTGTTTTCTTCTTCAACTATTCTCGTATCAATGCGGGCATCAACAACGATACCGTGCGCTCGCATATGAATGCACTTTTTGGCGAGCAGCGGATCGACAAGATGAGGACAATCCTGACTGGTATGGGACCGGCCGACCGTGAGGCATTCGTGCTGGAAGAATTGTCGCAGGCGCTCAAGGAGCTTGGAGCCCAATACATTTTGCCATTCCGCTTCAGGCGCGCAGACGGAAGCCGGACATCCCATGCGCTCATTTTCGTGACGAAGAATATCCTAGGCTATGAGATCATGAAGGACATCATGGCGCGCGCCAGTTCGACCGAAGATCAGGGTGTGCCATCCTTCGAATATTCACCTGCCGATGAATGCTGCCCGTTGCTCTTTTCTCTAGCCCGCCCTCTGGAATCGTTGGCCGATGATCTTGCCGAGCGGTTTCGCGGCCGCCAGATGCGCATGGTTGATGCTTATCGCGAACACCATGTCGGGACGCGTTATATCTCGCGGAACTATAAAAAGGTATTGAGCGATATGGAAGCGGAGGGCCGAATCATTGCCGACCCGCCGGCCGAGAAGCGGCGCATGGTCAAAGGGGAACGATCTTTTGCCGACAAAGTGCTCGTATCCTTTCCTTAATCACTATTCGCCTTCTGTGAGTTCCGACCAGTGAGCATCCAGATCGAGTTGCGTGGTCGGCCTATCCCAATCGCTCCGTCCAGAAACCTTCCGGTATGCCCGGAGCATGAGCGGTGAGGCTTCGGGATGATCGGTCGCATGGACCATGTGATACATGGTGCGACCGCCTTGCCGTGAATCGTGAATCGCATAGGGGTAGGCGAAAGCATAACCAAGCTCGGTCTTGAACCGCTGAACAAGGAGGTTGGCACGTTCAACGCCTTGCAATCCTCGAAGCGTTCGCCAATCTGAACGCCCCCACCAGCGTTCGACCCGCGCAGCCGTGGCCTCCCGTCGAACGGCAGCAATCGATCGATCAATCCAGCCGGTGGCAAGGAAGTAGAATATCTCGATCTTCGTGCCCTTCTTGTGTTGAGCGATTGCCTCCACAGTTGACCAAGCGCATTCGAAGGTGCGCTGATCGAGCAATGCGAAGGTTGCCGTTCGCTCAGTTATCCGCCCGGATGCAAGAATTGTGGAGATGGTGGCGTTAAAGTCACCCTCCATCACATGGATGCGGCGTCTTTTGCTTTCATGCGCAGCCTTGATCTCATGCAGCAATGCGATCCCTTTCGGATCGATGTCGCACAACCATAGCTCCCGGACGCGCTGCGGTTCGGCTTCCAGAACAAGCTTAGCAGAACAGAGGTCGCTGCGTTCCCGCCTCTGCGGAGCTGCGAAACCATCGATATAAGCTCCGTGTTTGGTCACATAAGTAAAGAGCTTGATGTATTCCTGGATCAGCCGAGCCTTGTTCTCCGTCCAGAGTGGATGCCGGAGGGATTGGAAGTTCTTCTCGGGCGCGACTTTGATCGTCGGAATTTCCGACGCGTCAAATAGCATCGGTGACGAGCTCAGGCTGACCTCGACTTCGGCAAGCCGTCCCATATCGCCCCGTCGAGGACACGACCTGCGGCTTTTTTGCCCACGCGAAGCATCATCGTGCCATCAGCAGCGTGGCTCGCCCGTGCTTTAGCGAGATTCAAACCTTGTCCTGGCGCCCAATCGCCCCATTGCTTGAAATGGAACGGCACTTCGGATGCCATGCACTGATTGAGAAGATCCAAAAACCAACTCGGGCTGGACGGCCGCGCTTTCGGCCCACTCTCGCCGCCTGTGATGACCCAATCGATATGTTCGCCAAGCCAACGAGATATGTTCAATGACCCCAGTAACGGCTCAGCAGAGATGAATCTCACGGCAGCGGGAATCTCGGCAAGGTGTGGCAATCGTTCCTCAGCCCATTCCTGATCCTCGACCGTTGTTCCAAGCCAAATGTTTGCCGGCCAACTTTGCCCCCAAGGAACCATCTTTCGAACCAGCTCAGGTCGTTTGGTTAGCAGAAGCCAGTCGAGATTTGGCGTTGCCTCAATTAGCTTCCATAGCCGTATGCGGGCGTCATCCAAATCGCGCCGGTCCTCGAAGACGTCTGCCATCGATGCGCAGAATACCCGTGGACGTTCCCCGGCCTCAGCGGCGACGGCATCCCATTTTATCGGTTCCGACCAATGCTTGTCGCCGAAAAAGCGTCGTTCTGCTTTGATACCCCATACGCGACTGCCCACGCGCTTTGCCCATGCTTCAGCATAGCAATGCTTGCACGCGGGAGACACTTTCACACACCCCCACCAGGGGTTAAAGGTGTGCGTTGTCCACTCTATTCGAGAATTCTTGGCCAAATTAGATACTCCCGCTTTAGTCCTATAGCGGAACAAAGACGGAGCCAAGCGCTCCTTCATTGTTCAATGGGTCGGCCAATCGGACCGGGATACCCCTGCAAAAACACTCGTCGGCTGTGACTGAGAGGAGTAGAACAAAAAAGGAACAAATAGTCAATCCGTCCGGCTCCGTTACAGTCCCAGCCCCCGGCCGCGCCCGAACGACCAATCGACGCCGCCGCCCGCACGCATGACGCCGGAGATGTGCTTGCCGATCTGGCGGTCGAGCGAGGGAGACCAGGGCACGAGCTGGAAGCTGAGGCCGTTGTCGATCATGGCGAAGCGCCCCGAAGCGAGGGTGATGCGTTGGCGGACCGTGCCCGCGACATACTCCCCGGCCTTGGACGGCGCGTGCGGCAGGCCGATCTCGGCCGACAAGTCCTTGGCCGCTTCGTCCAGTTCGCGCCGCCGCAGCGTGTCGAGCAGGTTGCGCGCGAAGATGATGCGCTGGCCCTGCCGACGCGCGAGTCCCTCGTCGGCGAGATGCTCGGCGCGGGCCTCCATCGCGGCGCGCACCTCGGTTCCGAAGCCGCCACCAAGATCATGGCCGTCGTTCGACAGGTTGCGCCGGTCGAGCCAGGTCGCCCCCGGCGCGCGGACCTGTGCCGCAAGGTCCATGTCGGAGCGCACGGCCAGCGCCACCCGCTGCCGGCCTTTGCGGTCCTCGAAGCGGCGCAGCTCGACGATCGCGCCGGGTCGGCAATCGCCGGTCGCCTCGATGTCGGGAAGCTGGACATGGTGGGTGCGGCCGTCGATCCCGTCCACGATCGCATAGGCTTTGCCGGTCAGCTCGTCGTGAAGGCCGCGATCGACCAGTTTGCCGATGACGGGCTGGGACGGGTCGGCGTCGAGCACGTAGCTGCCGGCGCCCCGGTCGATACCGCGGTCGCTCATCGCCTTGTGCATCCGCTTGATGATGTCGTCGCGCTCGCCCAGCTCGCGCAAGGCGGCCTGGGCGTTGTCCGCCAGCGTCCATTGGCCGGGCGCGATCTCGCTGGCGAGACCGAGCCGCTCCAGCTTGCGCAGTCGTCCCATCCTCAGCACATGGTCGCCGTCCGGCCGGACGCCGGGCGCGGGCGCCATGTCGATCAGCCCGTCGCGCTGCATCGTCCGTGACAGGTCGCGGTCGATCTCGGTCCAGCGTTCGGCCTCGACCTGCCGCTCCAGCGACTGCCGGATTTCGAGGTCGGTGCGCGGGCCGAGTTCCTGGGTGACGATCTCGCGGGCCTGCGCGCGCATCCCCTCGCGGATATAGTCGCGCGAGATGACGAGGTTCTGCCCGTCCTCGGCGACGCCGCGCACGATGATGTGGACGTGCGGGTTGTCGGTGTTCCAATGCTCGACCGCGCGCCAGTCCAGGCGCGTGCCGAGATCCTTTTCCATCCGCGTCATCAGATCGCGGGTGAAGCCCTTGAGGTCGCGCATCTGCTCGGCGTCCTCGGGCGACACGATGAACCGGAAATGGTGGCGGTCGTCCTCGCAGCGCGCCGCAAACTCGTTACGGTCGAGGCCCTCTGCCTCCGAGCCGAACAGCACGCCCTTCTCGCCGTCGCGGGTGACGCCATCGCGTTGCAGGTAATTGAGATGGGCGGCGAGCGAGGCGCGGCCGCCATGCCGAACCACGCGCGCCTTCACGATCACTTGGCGCGAGCGGTGGCCGAGCCGGTGGGTCGCGCGGACACTCGCCACGCGGCCCCGGCCGAAGGTCGAGCGGCCCGGCGCGACGATGCGGCCACGGCGCGAGACATGCCCGCCGGCACGCTGGGCCGCGGCGAGCGCCTGGACGATGATCGGCAATGCCCGCTGGCTTCCCCGCGAGCGGATGCGACCAGGCCGGACGCGGAAATCGTCGTCGCCGCTCATGGGGCGACAGGCCGCAATGTGCGGCAAACCCTGATGGCGGCGGGCGTTCGCCCTGCGCCGCACAGTGCGGGATTTCCGCACACATTGCGCAGCAATGCCCGAAAGCCTTGAGAATCAAGACCACGACCGAGGCGCAAGGGCTCCGCACATTGCCGCCCTTTATCTTGCCCTCGAGCCTTCCCCTTCAAAAACAGAGCCTTGCACCCTTCCGACGCTGCGAGAGGCTGCGAGGGAACACGCCAGAGCGCGCGGGAGCCGCTCATGGTGGAGGCCGCCCGGAAAGCGGGACGAACAGGCCGTTGGAAGGCGCGGGCGCGTCGGCCAGCACAAGCTCGGGGCGGTCGGCGGTAGGCCGCTCCGGCTGCGCGTCGGACGCCGTTCGGTCGGCGGCCGGTTGCGCGGTCGAAAGCGCCCCCGGCCGCACCGCGAACAGCGCGGCACGACGCCATGCGAAGGGATCAGACGGCGGCGCGGCGGCAAGCTGACTGTCGCCCGCGTTGCCGGTAATCGCCGCCAGCTTTGCGAGATAGGCGAGCGTTTCGGTGGGCAGCGGGCGACCGCGCGAGAGATATTCGTCGTAGCGGCCCGGCCCCGCATTGTAGGCCGCCAGCATCGCCGTCGCATTGCCGTAGCGGTCGTGCATCGCCCGCAGATAGGCCGCGCCCGCCATGATGTTGTCGCGGACGTCATAGGGATCATTCCCCAGACCGTAACGTGCGCGGAGGCCCGCCCAGGTGCCGGGCATGATCTGCATCAGGCCCATCGCTCCGGCGGTCGAGACGGCGCGGACATCGCCGTTGCTCTCGACGCGCATGACGGCCCATATCCAGCGTTCGGGGATGCCGAAACGCCGAGCCGCATCGGCGACATGGCCGGCATGGGGATGGCGCGCGGCCGATCGCTCAGGCGGCGCGTCCTGCGCCAGCGCGGCGACGGGCGCAGCGCCCGGCGCGAGCAGCAGCAGGATCGCGAGCATGGCGGCCGACCCGCCCCCGCTCCGCCGCCAGCCTGCCAGCGTGCTCGCTCCGGTAAAGGGTGCGCGCGATGCGCCGGCCGGGGGCCGCCCTTGACCTTCGCTGCGCGCGCCGGCCGGCCTGCGACCGAGCGGGACGGAGGGATGAGACGGCCTTTCCGCGAACAGAGGGATGATCGGGGACGGCACCGATCAACTCCGATCATCGCGCGGCCGGGGGCGTTTCCACGACAGCCGGAACGTCCGCCCATCGTCGTCGGCGCGGAACAGCACCGGCCGGAACGGCGAGCCGAATAGCGGGCTGTCGATCTCCAGCGCGATGTAATCACCGGCGCGCTCGCCGACCCGCTTCCACGCGCCGCCGACCTCGGGGCCGTCCTCGCCGTCGAGGTGGACGCGGTAGTCGGGCGCGTTCTCGGTGTCGCTCGGATCGAGCGCGACAAGCACGATTGCCTCGTTGATGCCGAACAGCCGAACGCGGCCGGCATAGCCGTCGGCGGTGGGTTCAAAGATATTGGTCGGCATGGCCGATCTCCTTTTCGCTGGGGGGTGAAGGCGATGGGGACGGCGCGCGCAGCCAGAGCGGCGTGGCGCGTCCGATGACGGCGGAGGCCGGCAGCGGGCCGAAATAGCGGCCGTCCAGACTGTCGGGGTGGGCGGGATTGAGCAGCAGCAGCTCGCCCGGTCGCAGGGTGCGGCACCCCTGCCAGACCGGCAGCGGACGGCCCTGGCCGTCGCGCGCGCGGGCGATGGCGACGCGCCGGGCATCGACGCTCACCGCGTCGCCGATCCGGCAAACCCGCTGCCCGGCCTTGGCCGCGACATGCTTCAGGAGCGGCACGCCTTCGGGCAGATAGCCGCGCGCCGAAAGCCAATGCGCCAGCCGTTCGGGCGGCGCGAGGGCGACCAGCGCGCCGGTGGGTGGATCGCTCTCCGGCCGTATCCGGTAGAGCCCGATCGGCGCGCTGGCGCTGGCGTTCCAGATGACGCGCGGAAGTGGATCGGCGACGGCGATGGCGACGAAGGCCGCGGCGAAGGCGGATGCGGCGATGGCCGTCGCCATGACATAGCGGTGGCGCCTCATCCCTCGATCTCCCGGCGCTTGAGCCAGGCGCGATGACGCTCGATCGTATAGAGGCGCGGCTGATGGCCGGCGGCGATGCGGTTGTGGACGTGCCGCCAATGGTCGGCCGCCGCGTCGCAGGGATCGACGCCGGCCGCTTCCATCGCGTCGATCGCGGCGAGCACCTGCTGGACCTTGGGCCAGCCCTCGATCCTGAGCAGGATGTCGCCGCCCGGCCGCACGAACGGCAGCGTCGTATAGGGCTCGTTGGCTGCGACCGCGCGCACCACGTCGATGCGCGAGACGATCGTGCCGAAGTCGTTGGCCGCCCAGCGCACGAACGCGAAGACTGCGCCCGGACGGAAGCCGACGACGCGGGTGCGGCGGGTCAGGATGCGGTCCTGGGCGATGCGGCCGAAGCGTATCCAATGCTCCAGCTTCTTCTCGATCCAGGTCAGCTCGACATGGGTGAGGCCGTCGCGGGCGAGCGCGCTGAACGCGCCGCCACCGCGCACGGCGGGGGGCCGATCGTCGATCATGGGAGGTCTCCGGGAATGGGGATCGCGATGGGCGCGAGGCGAGGTTGGCGACTTGTCTGGCGACCGAACGCCAAGCCGGCGAACGGGGCCGCGCTGTCCACAGCCGCGCGCGCCGTTAGCAAGAATCCGAAGGATTCTTTTCTATTAGCACTGTTAGAGGGGGCTCGATTCCGCGAGGATTTCTGCGGCTTTGCGCGAGCCGAGCGTTCCCGAAAGTCCGAGTCTCGCGTTCCCGATCGTCCGAATCCGGCCGTTCCCGATAGTCCGAACCTCATGGCCAGTTCTCCACAGGCTTGAGGCCGACGCGGCGCATGGCGGCGTCGAACGGATCTTGCGCGACGGGTGTGAAATTCAGCCGGTCACGGCCGAGCGCATGTTCGAGCGTGAGGACGTAACCGGGAAGCGGTTGGCGCGCGACGATGGCGCGCAGCTCGAACGCGAACCGGCGCAGCGGCGAGAGCACGCCGGACTTGAGGTAGACGTGGGGAACGTCGAAGCTCCAGCCGCCCTGCTGGCGGCCGCCATGCTTGCGCACGATGCGGTAGAGCCAGCGTTCGAGGCCGCCGGTGAGGTCGAAATAGGCGCGGTCGATGGTCAGCACGAGCGCGCGGTCGAGCACGCCGGCATAGAACCAGTCGGGCAGGATCAGCTCGATGCCGAGCGCGCGGCCGTTGCCGTCCGCCAGCTCGCGCCATTCGTTGATCCATGAGAAACGATGGCGGCGGCGCTGGTGCTCTTGCCGGATCGACGTGGCGACGGTGGTGGATTGCAGGCGGTCGAGCGCGGCCTTCAACCGCTCATAGCTCGCCTTGCCGGTGCCGCGCCGGGTGAATGCCAATATCTCGTGCGGCGTCGTCACCATCAGGCGCGAGGTCGGCCGTCCGGCGTCGCGCGCCTCGATGAGCTGGCTCGCCGCCCAGATCAGCACGTCGGCGTCCCAAATAGTCGCCATGCCGTGCTCGGGCACGGCCTCGACCGAGATCCATGTCGCGCCCATGCGGAAGTCGATGGGCGCGGTGCGACGGGCCTTGGCGAGCGAGAAGAACGGCCAGGCCATCAAGTCCTGCGCGTCGCGGGCCGCGAGGTCGCCGGGGACCGAGCGGAAC
This sequence comes from Sphingomonas sp. SKA58, assembly GCF_000153545.1. Lineage (NCBI taxonomy): Bacteria > Pseudomonadati > Pseudomonadota > Alphaproteobacteria > Sphingomonadales > Sphingomonadaceae > Sphingomonas > Sphingomonas sp. SKA58. Next base: position 804,379 of record NZ_CH959307.1, on the reverse strand, counting down.
AGCTCAAGCTGGGTGCGCTCGGCGCTCGACCGGCCGGAAAGGGAGCGTGCGGAGGGCATCGGCGCTCAGCGGCGCACGCTATCGGTGGGCAGGCGCTTGGCGGGATGGACCACGCCGTTGCCCGGATCGGACGTGGACCGGCGGGTGCCGAGGGCGGCCCAGGCGTCGAGATCGTCGATCGCATAGACGATGCGGCCGCCGAGCCTGCGGAACACCGGGCCGGTGCCGAAGCAGCGATGCTTTTCCAGCGTGCGGGCCGAGAGACCGAGATGGATCGCCGCATCGGGCGTCTTGAGATAGCGTGGCGTTGTGGCGGCGACAGGCTCGGCCATGATGATCCTCCGGGTGGCGGCCGGCCCCGAAAAAGGGGTCCGGCGGACAGGAGGGAATGGTGGCGAAATGCCCCCTATGCGGAGAAGGGGACGCGGGAGACCGGGTCGCCAATGTCCCCTCAGCCGCCCCGCAGCAACCGGATGTAACCGCCGTCGCGCAGCTCGACGGCTTCCTTGAGCCAGCGCCGGATGCACTTGCGTTCCGCGCTGTCCGTCCACTCGGTGGGCGTGTAGTGGCGGACCTTGGGGTGGATCAGCGAGGCGGCCAGCTCGCGCTGGCTGGCGCCCGCGCGGCGGCCGTCGAGCACTTGCAGCAGGGTGAGGAGATGTTCGCGCCGGAAGGGCGGCGGACGCAGCGCCGGCGGCCCGGCCGCCATGCCGCTGAGGCGGCGGCACAGGCGCTCGGCCGATGCGAGGCGCGCGAAGGGGGCGGGTTCGATCGGCACCACCAAGGCCATCGGGTCGTGACATGATCCGCACACGCACAGATGTTCGTCGCCATCGGGATCGGCGAGGATGACATGCAGGACGTCGCCCATCCTGATCCGGGCGCGAATGTCGCCCAGTGCCGCCATGTCGAGCGGGCCGGCGCCGATGCCGGCGACCGCGGGCGCGACGATGATGCTGGCCGGCGAGAGATCGGGGCGCGCGACCGCCAGCTTGCGGTCGAAGGCCGCGCCGGGCGCGGCGTGGTAGCTGATCCCCCAGCGGTCCACCAGGGCGGCGGTCGCGTCGTCGGCGGAGATCGCACCGCGTTTCACGCGGCCGAGCGCGCGGCGGTAGTCGGAACGATAGCGGGCATTGCGGCCGAGATAGCCGATGGCGATGTCCGAATATTGCAGCGCGTCGTCCCCGGCCTCGTCCGGGGGCGCGCGCCAGTCCTTCTCAGGCGGCATCGAAATCCTCCCAAGCATGGCTCTCTGCGGAGCGCGTTGGAAGATGTTCTCACCTTCGCCATCGCCGAGAAGCCCTGCCGGGCAGGCGGCCGCATAGCGGATTCACATCAGCATTTTGAAAGGATAATCAGCGCCGCCGCGCGGGTTTCAGGCCGCTCTCAGTTCGGCGGCCGCCGCAGATAATGCCGATAGCCGGTCTCGGTCATCCAGCGGGCGCGGGCGAGATGCGAGTCATAGACGCAGCGGGCGCGTTCCGGCTCGGCGGCGGGGTCGATCCCGAAGATGATGCGAACGGCCTCGCGCCAGTCGGCATTTTCGTCGGCCGCATCGAGCAGCCGCCAATAGGTGCGATGATGGCGCTCATCATAGGCGGTGACATGGTTCGCGTCCGGGGCGCGATCCTCGAAAGCGGCTATCGCCATCGCCTTGTTCCGCTTTCAGCCATAGCCCCCTGCGCCTGCTGATTCATGGTCTATACACCATAATGGACCGAAGTAATCGCACCGTCTTTGCTATGGCCGTCTGATGCTATGCGAACAGTCGGACCCGCGCCGTTGCCGGTTACTTGCGCTGTTCGGGACCGGAATCAGTCACGAGCAGCACGCCTCGACCGCGATCCGAATCGAGGAAGACGATCCCCGCCGCCTCAAGCGCCTTCATCACCTGATGCCGAGTATTGTCGTTCACCGGCTTATAACTCTCCGATTCCAGCCGCTTGAGCGCGGTCAGAGCAATGATGGCCTTCTCGGCGAGCGTCTCCTGTGTCCAGCCAAGAAGTGCGCGAGCGGCCCGCACCTGGCGGGAAGTGATCATGCACGATCACCTCCACAACCTTCGGGTCATTCGCTACGAAAACGACTATTATAGTCGTCGTGGGAGAATGGGAATATCCCAATCGCGAGCCGGGCGAACGCCCGGCGAGCGCGCCCCGTTCAGCGGCCGCGCGGACTATCGGGACGCGCGGCCGCCGCCGATCCGGGGAGCGGGTCGGCGGCGTTCTGCGATGTCGGAAATGGAGAGCCGCAGGGCCGGACGGTCCAGCCCGGCGGCGCGCGAAGGGTCAACCCGTCTTGAGGCGCTGCATCCCCTCGGCCAGCGTCCAGAGCGCGCGATTGAGCGTCACATTCTGGTCGATGCCGTTGATCGGGCGCGAACGGCTGCGGCGGATACGGCCCTCGGCATTGCGCTTGCGGCCATGCAGTCCGCCCCGAATGACGTTCTCCTGAATGACGTTGAATGTGGTCCACAGGCTATCGCCCCGATCCTCGTAGCGGCGCGGCTCGATAATCTGCTCCGGGGTGAGCGGACTTTCATCCTCGCCATATCGGGCGACAAGGCTGACCTCGCCGAGCAAGCGCTGTTCATCCTCGGACAGCCGGACGCCCTTCATCGTCTCGCTGGCGTCGATCAGCCGGGGAAAGTCCTCGGCAACCGTGTAAACGCCTTCGATGATGTCGTGTTCGATATTGCCCTTATGGGGAACGCGGACCTCCTCGAACCGCTCGCCCGCGATCATGCTGTTGGTGCAGACGAAGCGCAGCATACCCGCAAATAGCTGGAACGCGGACGTGCCATCGTGCGAATTGACGATGATTGCCTCGGCGGCCTCGGACTTGCCGACGCCGTCCTCCCGGCGCAGGCGCAGCATATGCTTGGCGTGGCCGTGGCGGTTGCCGTCGCGGGGAACCGACTGGACGGCGAAGAACGGGAACCATCCTTCCCGGCGCAATCCTTCCACGATGTCGATGGTGGGGACATAGACATAGCGCTCGGAACGGCTGTCGTGCGCCTCGCGGGCGAAGATAGACGGGACGTGGCGATACAGCGCCTCGTTGTCGAGCGGCTCATAGCCGCCGATCTGATGGCTGTTGCGGCCGAACCGGGTAGCAAGGTGATGGATGCTCATGGGTCTTTCCTTTCCTTGGGTCTGGGTTTCCGCGCAGCGGGAAGCGCCGCGCTGAAACCCTGCCCGTCGGCGAGACCGGGGGTGCAACCGGAGCGGGCGGCTTCGCGGGGAACCGGCTGCACGGAACGCGAAGCGTGGAGGAAGCTGGGCGGAAGCCGCTCCGAAGGGCGCCGGGGGCAGAGCCCCAAGCCTCCCGCCGCGCCCAGCGCGGCGGATTGCGGGTCAATGCGCCATCCTTCCCCAAGGGAGGGGGGATAGGGGTTTGGGGAAAGGGGTGGAGGGAACCGTCTCCCTTTCCTCATGGGTCGGGGAGTTTGAGGGGGCG
>NZ_CH959307.1:794341-800827 GCF_000153545.1 Sphingomonas sp. SKA58 | reverse complement strand
TCCCGTCCGCCGCGCGGGGCACGAGCGCGCGGGAGTGGCAGGCGGCGCGGGGCCGCCTGCCGTCCGGGTCAATCGGTATCCGGTCCCCAAAGCGGGCTGTTCTCCGGGTAGAACGGGTTGGCCAGCGCCTCCAGCACGGCCACCACGGACCACAAGGTCCGGTCGTGGATGGCCATGCGTTCCTGCGCGACGAGGATGCTCACCGCCGTCGCGTTCGCCTCGACGCGCTGAACGGCGTCCTCGAAATCGTCGAAAGGCTCGATATTCTCGATGGGGATCACGTCGCCGTCCTCGTCATAGCCGCCATGCAGGTAGAGCGGCGCGGTCTTCATCCGCTCCCCGGCTTCCTCGGCTTCACGGATCAGGGCGAAGGCTTCGCGGCGCTCCCGCCAATATTCGGCGCTGCCACCGTCAACATGCTTGATATTGAACATGACTGTTTTCCCTTCTGCAAATCGTCCGCAGGGCGATGGCCAGGCCATCGACCCTGCCTTCGCGGCGAGCAGCCGGGGGTGTGGGAGGCAGCAAGAATCTGCCGGGGTGGTGCGGGCGCAGGGAGCGCAGCGACTGAGCCACGGCCCGGCCGATTGTTGTTGCTGGGGAGCGGGGGCGGAGCGCCCTGCTTCCCGCCTGGACGAACGACCGCCGGGATACCGGCGAGGCCGCAAGGCCGCTGGGCCTGCGCCGCGCCCCCGCCGTGCGCCTCAATCCAGACCTGCGCCCAGAACCGCGCGAAAAACATCGGGCAAACGCACGTTCGCGGGCGCATTGGCGAACATGGGGGCGATCTGGTCGGGCCGGTATCCGGCCAGGCCGCAGCCGATCAGCGTCAGCTCGAACGACAAGTCGGGATGTAGCCGGGCATATTGGAGGAATCCTCCGACATATCCGCGTATCTCGCCGAGATGGAGCGGCCTCAGTTGAGCGTCCTTGGTCGGAATGGCGTAGGCGTTGCCTTGCCGTCCGACGCCCCGACCGTAGATCGCGCCGCGATGCCGCCGCGCCCATAAGGCGGCGCCCTTGCCGTGACGGCCGGCGAGGTTCGATCCGAAGACAAAAACCGGAGGTGTGGCGGAATGGCTGTGCATCGTCGCGCTCCTTTCGGACGATCGGAAAAGGAGCGCCCCGCCCATGTCGGGCGAGGCGCGGCGGGTCAGTCGGAGACCAACTCGTAGATGCCGGGGGTCGTCTCGTTCTCGAACAGCCGGAGATAGACCGGCGTGCCGCCGAGGAGGGTCAGCTTGAACGAGACGTAAGGGCGATTCTCCTTGCTGATCTTCGCCCAGGCGGCGCCGTAGTCGATCCGATCGTCGTCGGCCGGATGGATGCGGAAGTCGGGGGCCTTGTCGTTGTCCTTGCCCTCGACCCGGCGCAACTCGACCTGCTCGCGCACGCCGAAGGAGCGGATTTCGCCGGTGTAGCCGCGATCGGTGGTGGTGAAGGTTCCGCGGATCATGTCGTCAGTCCTTTCTTGCTTCGGGACCGCGCCTGTCGCGGCCTCGATGGCTGTCGATGGGACGGGGGACGACCGGCCCGCACCCGAAGGGCGGAACGAAGTGGCTGGCGGCGGCGGGCGGTTTTTTTGCTTCGCGATGCAAAGCCGGCATGGCCGGCGGCGGAAAAAAATCGCCCGCCGCCGTTGCGGGAAGACGGGCGGGCTTCGGCCAGACAAGCCTTTCGAGAGGCCGCGTGGGCGGCGGTGCCGTGCAAAAACATGGGCCTGACGGGATGATCGGAGGGGCGTTGCCGCCTGCCGACCGTGGCGGCGCCGGCGATGGTTCGGTGCCCAAGGCGTGACGGGCGGGTTTCGCGCGAGCGAGATGCAAGGGCGACATAGCCCCGGCTTCCGTGTCGCTGCGGCCGATGCAGCGGAGCGCAGCGCTGCCATGTGGAAAATCAGCGCGGGGGGTGCGTCCTGCGTTTCGGACAGGTTCAGGCCCGGCCTGTGCGATGCCGGCCGAGCGCCGGATTCGGGACCGGGACGCTCGCGAATATGGGCTGGCTGCGCGGCCCGGCACAGCGCGTCGCCCGACATGGGCGGGGCGCTCCTGCCCTCTGGTCGCGTGAGCTACGGCGACGACCTTGAAGGATCGTGCGGATAGGATTAAATCATATCCGTAAAGGAGCCCATCCATGCGGACGACTCAACAGTTCAGCGTGACGCTGCCGAACGACATGGCCGCGCAGGTCCGTGCCAAGGTTGCGTCGGGCGAATATGCCAGCGAAAGCGAAGTGATCCGCGACGGGCTGCGCGCGCTCCAGGCGCGAGACCGGGCCATCGAGCAATGGCTGCGCAACGAGGTCGTCCCCGCCTATGACGCCTACAAGGCCGATCCCTCGCGCGGCATTCCGCTCGACGACGTGCGCGCCGGGCTGGCCGAGCGCCACAATCGGGCCGCCAAGCGCGGCTGAACGTGGCCCATTCCATCATCCTCACGCCGGAAGCGCGTGACCATCTCGATGCCATTTACGACTATATCGCCGCCGCCGCGTCGCCGGACATCGCGCAGCGCTTCACCGATGGCATCGTCGGCCATATCGGCAAGCTGACCGATTTTCCCCGGCGCGGCACGATGCGCGACGATCTGCGGCCGGGCCTGCGGACGATCGCCTGGCGCCGCCGCGTCACCATCGCCTTTGCGGTGGAAGACGCGGCGGTCGTCATCGTCGGGATCTTCTACGGCGGCCGGGATTTCGAGAGCCTGCTGAGCGAGGATTCCTAGAATCGCGAGCCGGGCCATGCCCGGCGAGCGCCGATCATCCCCATGACAGAGCGGCCGCGCCCGGTGAGGGGCGCGGCCGCGATTTTTCGCAGGCTGTAAAAGGGATGCCGCAAGCGTCGATCAGCGATGCGCCTCCCGCCAGCGCCGCGCCGCCGCCGCGCTGAACAAGGGACGGCCCGCACAGGCGCGATGCTCGGCTATGAAGGCGGCGCAATGGTCCAGAACATAGTTGTGGACGATGGTGCGATCCTCGGAAAAATCGGTGATCGGCTGACCGCACCGGACACAGCAGAATATTCCGGGCTGGTTGTTGCGGCGGGCAATGACACGGAACCGGCGGCGCATGACGGAAGCTCCTTGCGGGGGTGAGGCGTCGCGCAGGACAGGGCCGGGCAACACCGGAACAAAAGGAAGGCCGGGACCGCTCACGCGGCCCCGGCCCCTTGCCGTGCTATTCGGCGGCAACCGAGTAGGCGTCATCTTCGTCCACCGGATCGGGGTCGGCGTCCTCCGCTTCGGGTTCGGTCAGCTGTTCCACCGCCTCGACCTCCACGGCCTCGCCGTCCTGCGGTCCGGTATCGGGGGCCTCCGCTTCGGACGGCTGCGCGATCCTTTCCGCGTCCTCCGTCTCAACGGGTTCGGCCTCCGGCTCCGGCGTCCGCAACACAGCGGGAAGCCAGCCCTTCCCGGCAAGACGCTGCTCGGCGGCTTCGGCCATGTCCGGCTTCTTCTTGTCTGCGATACGGCGGGCCGCATCCTCCGACACCCCTTCGGCCACGGCCTCAAGGATATGCGCCTTGGTGACACGGCCAAGATAGCTGTCCACGGTCGGCGTCCAGTCCTTCGCCATGTCCAGCGCCAGCGCGGTCGCCAGCCTGTCCGCCGCTTGCAGCGTCCGGGGCTTGCGATCCCACGGCAGGCGCAGGGCGTTGACGGTGCGGGACGCGCAATGCGCCAGCAACGCCAACCGCTGCTCATCGTCCAGCGCGACGATGAAGCCCCACAGGTCGGCCGCGTCACGCGGCATCCGCTCGGCCCATGCGTCATGCGCCCCGCTCGCCCGCGCCGCCAGCGACGTATCCTCGATCCCCGCCGCATGACCGCCAAGCGGGGTCACGGTCGGACGGATTTCAAGGCAACCGGCCTCGGCGTAGCTGTAGAACAGTTGCGCCGTAAGCGTGTGGGTCAGGGCGATCAACGCAATGCCGGGCTGCTCGCCAAGCGCCACGCGAAGGGCCAGCGTCCGGTGGGCGGACAGGTCGCGAATGAGGCTGTCGGAAATGGGCTTGCCCGGTTCCTCGTCCTCATCCTCGAAATCCTGAACGTCCTCGTCGCCGTCCTCGGCCTGCTCGTCCGCCACGGCCTCCGGGTCGATGGCTTCGGCCTCGTCCTCGGGCTGCGGATCGGCCAGCGCCTCGTCCTCGGGACGGACGAAACCCCGCTCGATCCTGACCGTGCCGTCATGGTGAAGCACAACGAACACCCCGCCATGCGCGATCACGTTGGCATCGTAGGCGTAACGCTTGGCCGAAATGGCGTCGATCTCATCGGACACCGCTTCCAGCTTCTTCGCCACGTCCTCGGGCATTTCGTCATAGGACGAATAGCCTTCGGCAAGCTCGTCATGCTCGGTGGACAGGGCATCAAGCCGGGCCTCGTCCTCGTCGGACAGGTCCACGGCCTGCGGATAGAAGCGCCGCATACCGTGGGCATGGGGATAGTCGATATGGGCCTCAACCCACTTCCATCCCTCGGTCTGCACTCCGTCCGCGATCTCGCGCAGCTTCTCGACCGCAAGCATGTCGAGCAAGCCCGCATCCTCGAAGAAACCGCCTCGATCCTCGCTGAACAGGTCGCGTATGATGTTGCCGCCCGCCTCGATATAGGCGTCGGCTCCGACGAACACCGCACGACGATCATCGGCGGGCACGTTGTTGGCGGTCATGTCGCGCCGAATGATCCACGGCTCCCGGTTGTGATGCAGGTTCTCGAATACCTGCTCCTGCCGGGCGTGGTCCTCGGTGATGGCAAAGGCCATAAGCTGATCCAAGGTCAGCCCGTCCTCGCGATAGACCTGCAACAGCTTCGGACTAACAGCGCCAAGGCGAAGCCGCTGCTTCACCACACCGCCCGACACGCCGAACCGCGCGCCGATTTCCTCCGCGCCCCATCCCTTGCCGTCCGCAAGCTCACGGAACCGCTCGAACTGATCGGCGGGGTGCATCGGGGTCCGGGTCACGTTCTCGTCCAGACTGATCTCGGACGGGTCGTTCTCGGTGTCGAGACGGCAGCGAACCGGGTGGTTCCTCCTGATCTGCTTGCGCTTGGCGCGCAACAGATAGGCCAGCCTGCGGCCTTCGCCAGCGGTGACGAAATAGGCGCCGGTCGGCTTGTCGCCCTTCATTTCCGGTTCGATCACAAGGTTCTGGATCAAGCCCTTATGCCCGATGGAAGCGGCCAGCGCCTCGATGGCGGCCTCTCCATGCGGCACCTTGCGGGCGTTCTTGGGGGACTTCTTGAGCTTGTTGAGGGGCACGAAAATCTCGATGCCCGATACAGGCTCGGCAGCGGTGGTTTCGATTTGAACAGTCTTGGTCATCTTCCTACTCCTTGGGTTTCCGCGCAGCGGGAAGCGCCGCGCTGAAACCCTGCCCGTCGGCGAGACCGGGGGTGCAAACGGAGGGACGGCTTCGCGGGGAACCGGCTGCACGGACCCCGGCCTTGAGCCGGGGGGAGGAAGCTGGGCGGAAGACGTTCCGAAGTGCGCCGGGGGCGGAGCCCCAAGCACCGCGCCGCTCGCGGCGCCACAAACGACGCACCCTTGCGGTGGACGGCCGGCGCGGTGGCGTGCACGCGGGCCTGGGGGCCAGCCGTCGCCGTGCCCTCTGGCCAGAGCGAGAGTGCTGCGCTGGGGAAAATGACGCGCGACCCCTGCGCGGCGTCAGCCGCCAGAGTGCGCTCCTTAAATCCCCGCGCTCTATATCGGGGCGTTGCGGGGTGTCCCCGCTCGAAGGGGTCTGGCGAGACCCGCATGGGGCTTGTCAGCAGGGGAAGTCTTTCCCCCTCAAAACCCTATAGGATGAGGACAGCAACAGCATGATCCGCACGCTGGAAGCGCGTTGCGAAGACTATTGGCTGCGGCTAGAAATAAAGTGCCCCGGCGGTATGCAGAGCAGGGACCACCGGGGGATACTCACTCTATAGGACTTATCGGGGCAAAAAGATCAAGGGCGAAACCATCGCCGGCCCGTCGATGCTCATCTTCTCACCGAAGGGTTGCCACGCTGCCAGTGAATGGGCCAGCGCCCAACAGGCCAATCTTGACGATATAGCTTGGAGGCTATATATGGAATGGAAAGTCGCGTTCGGCGACGAGTTTGATGCGGAGTTCGAGGAATTGCCGGAAGCGGTGCAGGACGAACTGCTCGCTTCGGCCAAGCTCCTCGCCGCGTTCGGTCCACAACTGAGCCGACCGCACGCGGACACGCTGAACGACTCGTCGTTCGCGAACATGAAGGAATTGCGGTTCGATGCCGATAACGGTGTGTGGCGGGTGGCCTTCGCGTTCGACCCCGAGCGCAAGGCGATCCTCTTGGTAGCTGGTGACAAGTCCGGCGGCAGTGAAAAGCGTTTCTACAAGACGCTCATCACCAAGCGGACAAACGCTACCAAGCGCACCTCGATCGGCTGGCGGCCGCGAAAAGGAAAGAAATGATGGGCCGGATCTAAATGATGTCGTTGCCGCGCTCCCGAGCGCGCGCGC
>NZ_CH959307.1:759126-794241 GCF_000153545.1 Sphingomonas sp. SKA58 | reverse complement strand
GAGGCGCGCGCGCAGGAGCTGAATGAGCAAGTGGAGAGCTGAGCGAATTTGCGCCGCGTGGCGGGCAAGGCTCAGGTCGAGATCGCTTCGGCGCTCAACGTCAAGCAGCCCTCGGTATCCAAGATCGAGAAGCAGGCCGATATGTATCTCTCGACGCTCAGGAGCTATGTCGAGGCGGTTGGTGGGCAACTCGATCTGATCGTGCGGCTGCCATCACGGGCGCCGTTGCGGATCGAGCGTTTGGGCGATGTTGCTCTCGGGGTCGCAGCCAGATCCGGCAAGATCACCACCAAACGCCGGGCGAAGCCGAAGACGGCCGCTCGCGCAGGCTGACGATATTGGCGGCACGGAAAGGGTTTCAGATCATCAGCGTGTAAGCGTGGTGGCATGTAAGGGGGAGAATTATGACGGCTGTGCCGCCAGCGCCTATCGAATATCAGCTCATCGGCCTCGCCGAAGACGGCGGCGTCGGAGATTTGCTGGCGGGCCTCGATCAGAAGCAGGGGCGCGTCCGCCTTCAGGCGCTCATTTCCGAATGGCTTCGAATGGAGAATCTCGTCGTTCTGACGGGATCGGGCACGTCGGTTTCCGCCGGCGGCAAGACGATGGCCAATCTGGAAACGGCAGTATTCGCCGCGATAGAGGCGCTGCCCGACATTCCGGCTTCGATCACTCCCATTATCGAAGCCCGTAAAAACGCTGTCCTTCTTGCCGCCTTCGACGACGATGAGCCAATCGGTTTCGAGGCATGGCTCTCGTTCGTCGCCAATGCCCTGGTCGTTGTGGAATCAGCGGGCGGGCCATTTTCCGCCGTGACCTGGCCCAGCACGCCCGCGCCCAGCGTCGCCGACCTGCGCTGGTTCGTCGATCGGCTTCGCATGGCGATCTTCGCCGAATGCGCGCTTTCGTTGCCCGATACCGGGCTGGCCACGTCCGCCGACAAGATCGCGCCGCATCTCGCGTTCCTGTCCAAGCTCGTGGCGCGGGATAGCAATCTCGGGCGCACTCATCTTTTCACGCTCAACTATGACACGCTGTTCGAGCAGGCGCTGGAATTGCTCGGCGTGCAGTATTTCGACGGGTTCACCGGGCGCGCGTCGGCGCGGTTCGATCCTTCCGTCTATGGGTTGGACATCTACTATCCCGGCGAGGTGGCCGAGGGGCGTGTCCGACGCTTCGACAAGTTTCTGCATTTCTACAAGCTGCACGGCTCGATCCACTGGTTCGAGCACGGCAATGAAATGCGCGCGCGTCACCCCGACCTTGCTCCGTTTCGGTCATACGCCGCCCTGACCCCGCAGGAGAAGGCGGGGTCGCTCGTGTCTCTGGCCGGAGGCACACCCTCGGTCGGAATCCTGCCGACCGCCAACAAATTCGCTCAGACGCTGACGATGCCCTACGCGCATCTGTTCCGGTCTTTTCAGGTCCGGCTCGGTATCCCCCAGACTTTCCTCCTCGTGCTCGGATATGGCTTCGGCGACGATCATGTCAGCCGGATCATCGAGAACGCGCTGATGAATCCGTCGCTGGTGATGCTGGTGGTCGAACCCAATCCGAACAGTGCGGTGATCGAGCGCATCCGGCGATACAAGGATCTCGGCAAGCGCGCCTTCGTCCTGTGTCCGACGACGGATGCCTTCGCCGCAGCGCCGTTCAAGCACGCGACCTTTGACGATTTCGCGCGGACGGTGATGCCGGACGTGCAGTGGCTCGACGATTTCCTGCGCTTGCGGCGCTTCGAGAAGCAGATTGCCTCGTCCACGACGTCGGCCGAACCGGGCACCGAGACGACGAATGGATAACCCCCGGCTCGTCGGCCACATCGTCTCGGTCCAGGGCTTTCGCGTGAAGGTGGAGCTGCTGCCCGAGACCCGCTCGGCGCTGCGCGCGACGCCGGATGGGGTTCAGGCGGCGATTGCCATCAACGCCTACCTCACATTCTCGCTGGGCGCCGGCGAAACGGTGATTGGCATCATCACCGATCTCGAAGCCCGCGAGACGTTCGATCCCGGCAGCGGCGATGACCTCAGCCTCGAACTCATGAAGCCGCGCCGCGTCGCCAGCGTGCAGTTGCTGGGGACGATCGAACATACCGATGACGAGCCCGCCTTCAGTCCGGGCATTTCCGTGCTGCCGACGCTCGATACACCGGCGGAAATCGGGTCGCCGGACATCCTGCGCGCGGTGTTCGAGATTCCGCCTCGGCGCAACAAGCCCGAAGGCTATGACGACAAGGATTTCGACTGCGATCTGAAAATCGGATTCCCGACTGGCCAGGACCGCAATGTCGTCCGCGCCTCCTATAACGACCTATTCTCGCGCCCGCTGGCGATCGTCGGCAATACTGGCTCGGGCAAATCCTTCTCGGTGTCGAGCCTGATCCAGAAGGCGATGGCGGCGCTTGATGGCACTGCCGAGGAGCCACACGTCTTCATCCTCGACATCAATGGCGAATATGCCAAAGCCTTTCCGGCCGCCGAAGCGGTTCAGCGATTGCCTGATCGGGTTTATCTCAACGGGAAGGAGTTCGGCCTTCCGCTCTGGTTTCTGAACGCTGAGGAAATCTGTGCTTGGCTGAGCGCGTCGGAGCAGACGCAGGAGCCGGTGCTCAAGGATTGGTGGGCAATCGCCAAAGGCGGCGATGAGATGGCTGCTGCGAGCATGAGCGCGCTTCAAAATGCGATGAGCGCGCTCGACCAGTTGCTAAGCGAACTTACAAAAGTGAAGCGAAAGTTTGCCGGTTCTTATTGTGATGCCATTGTCGGACACCTCGCGGATACGGAAATCGACACTGCGGCGTTTGAAGCGCTCTTTGCCACTCATCGCACTGTCGATCAGTATAATCAGGATGTGATGGCTAATCAGGCCACGATTTCGACGGAGGGGAACAAACTCAAAGATGCCATCCGTGCGCTGATTGTCAGCGGGAGCGAAACAACGGAAGCAGGCGCACGCACCGCTGACTCTCCCCTACCAATCGCCCGCGCAACCCTCACTGATCCGTCGCTCATCAATCGCGCCGTGTCCAAGGAGGATACGTTCCGCGTGGATGCCCATCTGACGACGTTGAAGCTGCGGCTGAAGACTCGCCTCGACGATAAGCGGTGGCGTTCCTTCCTCAACTATGAGGAAGCCGATACGAAGATTGAGAAGCTGTCCTCATGGTTCGCGCGCTTCGGACTTGGCGCTGCCACAGGGCGGAAAGTCTCGGTGCTCGACTTGTCCATGTTGAGCAACGAGGTTCTCCCTTATGCGTGCGCGGTGATCGGGCGGGTGCTGCTGGAGGCGCGTGAACGCCTGCCCGCAGCCTCGCGCTACAAGCATCCTTGGGTGCTCGTTCTCGAAGAGGCGCACAATTATGCGCGCCCGGCCCGCTCAGATGAGGATCGCGGACATCGCCTCGCCCGGTTGACCTACGAGCGGATCGCCAAAGAGGGCCGCAAATTCGGCCTTTCGCTCATCATTGCCAGCCAGCGGCCGAGCGAGATCAGCCAGACCATCATCAGCCAGTGCGCCAACTTTATCAGCCACCGCCTGCAAAACCCTGACGACATCGACCATTTCCGGCGCATCATCCCGATGCAGGCAAGACGACTGCTCGATCAGGTGACGATTCTGTCTTCAGGCGAGGCGATCGTATTCGGCAGCGCCTTTCATATTCCGACGCGCGTTCAGTTCGATCGGCCGGAGCCCGGTCCATACAGCCAGACCGCGGCGCCCTATCATGAGTGGCGGAAGGAGCAGAATCCCTTCCCGCTGTCGCAAGTCATTGAGGCTTGGGGCGCCTAACCTCGTTCGGCGAGCAGGCTTTTAAGGTTCCGCATGAGCCTGCCGGATATATCGGCCGGCGCCATCTGGTGCAGACGGGCCAAACCTTCCACGGCGATCCAGACATCACTCGGAGTAGCCGGCCGTCCGTCGGTTTGAGTGAACGGCCCGTCGGTTTCCGTCAGGATGCGATTCAAGGGCAGTGTCTTGGCTAGCGCCGCGCGCTTCTCATTCGCAAGCATCTCCGCGTTGACCGAGAAATAGCAGCCTAGATCAACCGCTCTTCGCGCTTCTGCGGCGGTGCCTGTGAACCAATGCAGCACTACCTGCCCACGAGGTGGCGGCATGTGCTGCTCGATCATATCGAGCACCGTCTTGGTCGCTCGGACGCTATGGGTCGTGACAATCTTGTTGCCCGCCGCGGCGCAGAGCGACAACACACGAGCGAAAACCTCTTTCTGGGTTTCGAACGACTTGTAGAAGCGTGGGCCGGCGTCCAGCCCGACCTCACCCACGTAGCGGGTTCTCGGCAGCAATTCCTCCCATAGTCCGATCTCATGTGCCCGGTCGGCGATCAGTTGGGGATGAAGGCCGAGGGCGGCGCGGACATGGCGCGTGGGGGATGCCAATTCGTGGTTCCGCGGCCACGCCTTGGGCGTAGTCGTCACCGTGAGAGTGAACACACCGTCGCGCTCGCAACGCTCCACCGCAGCCGCATGGTCAGGGTAGAGATCGAGGTGGCAGTGAAAGTCGATGAGGCCCGATCGCATAGGGCCTCTTACGAGGGCGCGGCGCGAACGCCAGCCAACAAGCGTCCAACCTCGGCTAATCCACGACGATAGACATCGGCCAACTCATCGTGCCGAGAAGGATAGTCATAAAGTGGCCCCGGCTTATGGATGAGCGCCTTCGCGAGTTCGGGACGCTTCGACAGGCGCGCGATGGCGATCTGAAAGGATCGGACCTGTTGTCCCTCGGCCTGTCGGGTGTCCAACGTGGTAGCCTTGAGGTCGGGCACGCCGTAAACCGTCCTGTCCTTCCCTCGCAGAGATGCCCGCCGGATGAGACAGGGCAGGCAATATCCACAATGCCCTTGCGGCTTCTTTTTCCAGCGCCCCTTCGTCGGGGATGAGCATGATAGCGACTGAGGGGAGAGCTGTTTTAGCAAGGCTGGGTTCGCGCAATCAGCGACCATTTCTCCCTTCGTCTTGTTCCAGTAAGGATTTTCCACTTTACCGGCGATGCCAAGCGCGTGGAGTAAATCGTTCCACCGGGCCATATAAAAGGGATGTGTCGTCCGAGTGCTGAGCGCGCCGAGCCGGAGCCGATCGAGCGGCACATTGAGCGCGATCAGACCGTTCTCCGGAACCTTCAGCACAAAATCTCGACCGAGCGCCGTGCCAGCGGCGACACCGAGCGAAAAGAACAGGAACGAGCGGCCGCGCGTGGTGTCTTCCGATTCTACATCCTCGACCAGGCCGCTATCGAAGCTCATCCACACTCGGAGCCGATCGAAGGCGGATGATTTGTAAGCGGCTTTCAAGCCATCGAAGCACTGCTCCTGCGACTTGCTCACCAGCCCTTCACCCGCGTGGCTGACCAGAAGCGGTGTCTCGCCGGCATTCACGCTGTCGATCGCACCGATCAGACTGTCTAAGCCACCGGAGAATAGACTAACGCCGTCGAACGGGGCGGGAATAAGGGTTGGCGCTACGGTGGGAACCAGCTTCGCATAGCCCTTGGCGCGTTTACGGAAGCCCACGTCCCATCTGTCGCCGGTCAGAAAGTTGAGGGCGCGGATCAGGATCGGCGCCGCAGCCGTCCATCGCACCGGATCGCTGACTGGAATGACTAGCCGGATCTCGCGCGTCCAAGCATCCTGCGATTCCGTGGAGCGGGAGATGCGGGTGTCCGCCGCGTGGACATGAGCCGCGACCACGAGCATGTCCGCGCCAATCTCACTCGGGATCAGGTGCAGCGCGTTGAGGTCGGCCAAGGCATGGCCAATCCCGTGATCGAGACGCTTGCCCGCCACCAATTGCAAGACCGATGCGACTTCGTCGCGCGCCTTCGGAACGCGGGTCTTATCGTCCGGTCCGAAACGGCCGATGATAACATGGCGCCTCATTTCGCTGCCTCCCCATCGCCCATCGTCTGCAACACGTCGAAGGCGGATTGATAGACAACGGTCACAAAACCCATCACCGCATCAGGGGTCAACGACTGGATGTTGACGTTCGCAGCGTTGATCGCGTCGCTGACCCCACGCTGGATGAAATCACGCAATTGCGCCTGAACTCTCTCAGCCGCGCGCGGATCAGCGGGCAAGGTCACGACTTTGGTGCCGATATCGTTGCAGATGCGCGCCTCGATCGCGTGCGTCGCGTATAGCTCGAAGACGGTCTGAATCTGGCCCGGCGTGAGCGCGTCGATATCAGTGATGCCCGCTCCGGCGAGATCGGCGATCGTCTCTACGAAGGCGTCTCGCGCGATCCCTTCGTCGATCGACCCGCCCTCGGGGCAGATGTAGTCGGCGAGGCCGGCGAACACTTCCTCAATGGGACGCCCGGCGAGGCTTTCCAGGTTCAGGGTTCGCAGTGCTTCGCGAATGCCATTGACGCTGGCGTCGTTCAGGAACCGGACGAGTCCGGCGCCCGCACCACGCGACGAGCCCATACGCTGCGCTGCCAGGCGCGAACCGCCGGCCGATTTGGATACATATTGCGAGACCGCGCGGCCAAGGCTCCGATGGTCGCTGCCACCCGAGCTTACGAAGCGCGTGAAATTGTTTCGTGCCGATGTGAATCGGTCCGAGGTGCCCGCCGGGGCGACCGGCCGAGGCGCTGGCGCGGGAGGAACTGCCGGAGGAGTTCCATCCGGTGACGGCTGGAGGGAGCCGTCGCCATCACCCGCGCCCGGCCCGCCTCCGCCGTCACCATCGCCCTCCAACCAGCTCGGAATGAGCGGCGTGCCGCCGCCGGCGCCCGCGTAGGCGTTCGACGTGCCCATTAGCGCCCACCCTTCCGCATGCGAAGCGCTGTGCTCGCGGTCGGCTTCAAGAAGGACGAACCGGAGGTGGACCAACGCTGGAGCAGCTTTTCGAAGCGCCCCATGGCGTCGGAATCTTTGAGAACACCTTCCCAACCCGACGCAGGCCACGGCCCGCACCGATCCGCCGGCAAGGCTTCGAGCAGGTCAAGAAGATTGGCCTGAAGCGTCGGATGGGCGCGAACCAGCACCGCGAGCCCATCGACGCCCGGCGGCACGGTATCGAAGGCGTCCCCGCCCATGACGCGCCCGCGCAGCTCTTCGAAGACCTGCGCGGCTTCGGCCGGAACGAGTTGCTTGAGTTCGCCTTCGAACGCCTGGACGGCAAGTTTCGGACCGAGCAACTTTTCGACCACCGCGGCCAAACGGCCGAGGACGGAGGCGGCGCCGAAATAATCCTTCCGATCCTTCGTCACGAACAGGTAGGGGCGCAGATCAACCTCGGCCAACGAGGGTGACAGCCGCGCCCAGGCGCGTATCGCGTCAGCCGCCTTCCATTCAGTGAGGATGGCGCTGTCCTTGGAGTCCGGCACAGCGGTCAGCTTGGCGTCATCGATGGAACTGATCTTCGGCCCAGACCGCTTGGCTTTGGGGGCTGGTTTCTCCTCCGATGCGGCGGCTTCGAGCGCCGCCAAATCAGCACAACGCCCGTCGGGATCGCGAGCAGCTGCACTGGCGATCTGATCGAACAACCTGGAGAGGAAACGCTCGGCAAGCATCAGTTTCGCCAGGACGGGCAGCTTCACGTCTTCCCCGAAGCCGCGAGCGAGCGCAGTCTGATGGCGCAGCAGCAGGGTATTCAGGAAGCGCTTGATCTGCCGCGGATTGCCCTGAGTGCCGCTGGCCAAGATCGGACCGATCTGATCGCTCAAGGTGAGCGCGTTCTGAATCTTGCTGGCTTTCTCCCCCAAGGCAGTCTTGACCGTCTGTGCGTCGAGCCCGGCTGTCTGCCAAGGCCGTTTCAGCAATTCACGCGCGACGGTGATGAGCGCCGAGTAAGCGGGATCGTCCTCGCCTAGCTCGGCGCCAATGAGCAACAGCGTGACATAGATACGGGTTTCGGTCTCTCCCAAAGCCGGGATGCGAAACGGTATCTGGATCAGCTTTTCTAGATAGTTCCGCGCATAGTCGCGAGGCCCGGTCGTATCCGGAAGCTCGGGGAAATGCTTGCGCACCGAATATTCGATCATCGCCTCGTCGGCCGCGACGATGAACGCGGTGCGGTCGGTGAATACGAACAAGCGAACGGCTTCGAGCGTTTCAATCGCGGTGTCCGGCAGGCAGCGGTCGAGATCGTCAATGAGGACGATCAGCTGTGTGACGCCCGCCTGCTTGAGCAGGTCGTCAAAAGCCTTGCGGAACGCCTCGATCTCTTCGGGGACGTTCTTCGACTCTCCCGGTTGCAACAGACTGTTGATTTCCACTGAGAAGTGACCCGGGTTTTCCATCGAGAAGTGACCCGTCTGCGGATTATGTTTCGGGTGTCACGGGTGGGTCAACCCGTGGTTTTCTCTTTTGGGTTCTGGCCTGCTTGGCAGAGCTGTTTTTGAAGCGGAAGCTATCGTTGCCGGTCTCCAGGATGTGGCAGTGATGGGTAAGCCGATCGAGGAGCGCCGTGGTCATTTTGGCGTCGCCGAACACGGTGGCCCATTCGCTGAAGCTCAGGTTTGTGGTGATGATGACGCTGGTGCGCTCGTAGAGTTTGCTCAGCAGGTGGAAGAGCAGCGCGCCACCTGAAGCACTGAACGGCAGATATCCAAGCTCATCCAGGATAACGAGATCGGAGTGCAGGAGGCGATTGGCGATCTGACCGGCCTTGCCCTGTGCTTTTTCCTGCTCGAGCGCATTGACCAGTTCGACCGTCGAGAAGAAGCGGACGCGCTTTCGATGATGTTCGATGGCCTGGATGCCCAGCGCCGTTGCCACATGGCTCTTGCCGGTGCCAGGACCGCCGACCAGCACGATATTGTCGGCGATGTCGATGAAGTCGCAGCGATGCAACTGACGCACCAGAGCTTCATTGACCTCGCTACTGGTAAAGTCGAAGCCGGCCAGATCGCGATAGACAGGGAAGCGCGCGATCTTGAGCTGATAGGCCACAGACCGAACCTCCCGTTCTGCTGTCTCGGCTTTGAGTAACTGGGAGAGGATCGGGATGGCGGCTTCGAACGCTGGAGATCCCTGTTCCATGAGATCGGTGACGGCCTGCGCCATGCCATGCATCTTGAGGCTGCGGAGCATGACGACGATGGCGCCGCTGGCAGGTCATGACGCATGACGCTTCTCCTTGCGCAGATCATCATAGCGTTCGACATTGGGCCATCGGTTCGCTGACCAGCTTGAGCGCCTGGGGCGCCGTCACCGGCGGCGTGGAGATCGGTTTTCCGTCGACCAGCCTATAGAGCAGATTGAGGATATGGGTCTTGGTCGGAACGCCAGCCTCCAGCGCCATGGTGACCGCCGTCAGCACCAGTTGCTCATCATGATGAAGAACCAGCGCCAGTATTTCGACCATTTCCCTGTCGCCGCCGGGATTGCGCAACAGATGTCGCTGCAGACGCTGGAACGCATCGGGTAGCTCAAGGAAGGGCGCACCGTTGCGCAGGGCGCCGGGCTTGCGCTGCACGACCGCCAGATAATGGCGCCAGTCATAAACCGTATGACCTGGACCGTCGTGAGAGCGGTTGATGATGCGCTGATGTGCGCAGATTGGCTGCCCCTCGGCGACGACCTGGAAGCGATCAGGATAGACGCGCAGGCTGACAGTGCGATTGGCGAAAGAGGCCGGTACGCTGTAGCGATTGCGCTCAAAGTGGATGAGGCACGTCGGCGATACCCGTTTGCGATATTCCACAAAACCATCGAAGGGCCTGCCCGCAACCATCAGACACTCAGATTCATCGGCCCAGGCATTGGCAACCGATCCGGGTTCGATCCCGTGAGGGATGTCCTCCCATAACGCCTTGCAGCGCTCCTCCAGCCACAGGTTCAGCGCATCAAGGCTTTCGACCTGCGGCGTGGGTTGCCACAGACGGTGCCGCGCATCCTGGACATTCTTCTCGACCTGCCCCTTTTCCCATCCCGCAGCCGGGTTACAGAACTCAGCTTCGAACAGATAGTGGCTGACCATCGTCAGGAAGCGTGCGTTGACGGTGCGTTCCTTGCCACGCCCGACCTTGTCGACGGCCGTGCGCATATTGTCATAGATACCCCGGCGCGGCACGCCGCCCAGCACGCGGAAGGCGTGATTATGGCGTCGAACAGCATCTCATGGGTTTGCAGCAGGTAGGCGCGCACGATGAATGCCCGGCTGTAACTGAGCTTGAAATGCGCGACCTGCAGCTTGGTCCGAACCCCGGCGATGATTGCCCAGTCCTCACTCCAATCAAACTGGAAAGCTTCCCCCGGCGCGAACGACAGGGGCACGAATGTCCCACGCCCGCCAATCTGTTGCTGGCGCCGATAATCTTCGCGCCAGTCCCGAGCAAAAGCGGCAACCCGGTTGTAGGATCCTTCATAACCCAGGCTCACCAAATCGGCGTGAAACTGCTTGATCGTGCGCTTCTGCTTGCGCGATCGGCCCATATCGCGCCGCAGCCAGGCCGCCAGATGCTCAGCAAATGGGTCCAGTTTGCTTGGTCGATCAGGCACCTTGAACCGCGGATCGATCGTCTCGGACCGCAAATATTTGCGGATCGTGTTGCGTGATAGTCCGGTGCGCCGCGTTATCTCCCGGATCGGTAGATGATCGCGAAAATGCCAGCGCCGGATAACGCTCAATAACGCCATGTCCAACACTCCATATACCCTCGCTTGTCAAAGCCAGGGACGAGTTCAACATGGGTCAATTCTCAGTGGAAATTTACGCCCTACCCGGGTCACTTCTCAGTGGAAATCAACAGCAACAGACCCTGCACTCCGTCGATGGCCTTGTCGTAATTCTCCTTCGTGGCGAGCTTGGAGGGATCGGAAAATATCCCTTTGAGAGTGCCGACCACCGCGCCGACTTGATCTGCGGTGGGGATTCCGGTGAATGCGGTGAAAGCAAGGCCGCCCCCTCGGCGCGCGATCTTGAGCCAGTCGATGCGCTTGAAGATGTCCTTTACGGCCAAGCCGGCCTGCGTGAGCAGCGGCCGTTGTTCAATAAGGCCGGTGACGATGCCCTCTATCAACGCGATCTTGGCATCCTCGAAACCTTGAAAACGCCAGCCGTTGAATTTGATGCAGAGGACGTCCTTATCCGAGCTGAGCCCGTTCTCGATCATCTCCAGGATGCTAGACTTGCCAGCGCCCCAATCGCCGTGAACTCCGATCGTCACGGCGCGCTCAGGTCTCTCGCGTAGCAGTTCGATGATGGTCCTTGCGATCGCCTCGTTGTTGAGAAGATCGACCTTTGTCTCATTGTCAGTGAGAATCATCCGCCCCCAGTCCCTCCCCGCGACTCGTGGTCGTTTAAAGTCCAGCTCAGACACTGCCGAAGCTCGCCGAGTTTCGCCATATGTTCTTACGTCACTCTCCTGCGAAGTAGATGGCGAACCAGTCTAGCTCTGCGGTCCATCCAACGGCACCGGCGCTCGCGCTCAATGCGTATAGCGACTGGGTTTGAGAAGCACGGGCAGCTTTGGCGAAACGACTGCCCGACTTCCTGCGTCCGGGCGCAGGATCGTCTATGAGAGCGCTGTCTCCAGGTTCGACCTGATTGTCTCCAATCGGCGGAGCCGTTGTCTCCAGCCTTCTCGTCGTTTTCAACAAGGCAACAAAGCCGCACAAAGGCACAAGGGATGGGGCGCAACCTTCGCCATCCAACGCTAGGAGCGGCCCATTCTTACCGATTTTCTGGAGACATTGTGGAGACAACGGGCCTGACCGAAGGCTTTGTCTCCAACAAAAAAGCGACTAGAAGGCCGCCAATCCGCTGTTTTCTTTGAGGAAAACTGGAGCGGGCGAAGGGATTCGAACCCTCGACCCCAACCTTGGCAAGGTTGTGCTCTACCCCTGAGCTACGCCCGCTCTGGCGGCCGGAGGCTGTGTTCCTCTCGGCGGGTGGCGGCGAACTAGCAGCGGTCTGCCATGGGGGCAAGGGGAGAATTGCAGAAAAGTGAAATTATCCTCCCGTAAGGATAAAAGTCACATTAGTTCAGCAGCTTGCCGCCAGATGGACGGCGTCCAGAAATCTGGAGCTGGATTGCGTCACGGGATCGATCGCCGTTCGCGCCGGCTTTTCACCTCACCCAAAACGCTCTATCGTCATGCCACAAGCGAAACTTTTTGACGCGGCGGATCATTTCGCGCCGCGCTTCGTAATCATCGACAGATTGAGAGGGACGGACCAGCCATGACATCCGATCATGTTACCCGCCGCGGGCTTTTCCAGGGCGGCGCAGCGCTTGCTGCGGCGGCTCCCCTTGCCACGCAGGCGAACGCCGCGCCGTCCGCTCCTGCCAAAAAAGGAACCCCGATGACGCCTGTCGAACTCACCGTAAACGGCCGGGAAGTCCATTTGCAGCTGGACCCGCGCACCAGCCTGCTGGATGCCTTGCGTGAGCATCTCAAGCTTACCGGCACCAAGAAGGGGTGCGATCATGGCCAATGTGGCGCCTGCACCGTCATCGTCGAAGGGCGACGCATCAACAGTTGCCTGACGCTCGCGGTGATGCATGACGGCGAACAAGTCACCACGATCGAGGGGCTGGGCACGCCCGAGGCCCTGCACCCGATGCAGAAGGCATTTGTCGTCCATGACGGCTACCAGTGCGGATATTGCACGCCGGGTCAGATTTGTTCGGCCGTGTCGGTGCTGGAGGAAATCAAGGCGGGCGTTCCCAGTCATGTTACCGAAAATCTCGATCGGGTCGCTTTCAGCGAGGACGAAGTGCGCGAGCGCATGAGTGGCAATATCTGCCGCTGCGCAGCCTATTCCAATATCATCGCCGCTATTAGCGATGTAGCCGGGGAGTCCAAGGCATGAAGCCTTTCACTTATGAACGCGCCAACAGCGTGGAAGCGGCTGCAAAGGCCGCAGCCTCAGTCCAGGGCGCGCGCTTCATCGCCGGTGGGACCAATTTGCTGGACCTCATGAAATTGCAGATTGAAACGCCGACCCATCTGATCGACGTCAATCGGCTCGGCCTTGACCGCATCGAAAAGACGGAAGAGGGCGGCCTGCGCATCGGCGCGCTTGTGCGCAATACCGATCTTGCGGCGGACACAACCGTGCGCCGCGATTATGGCGTGTTGAGCCGCGCGCTGGTCGCGGGCGCGTCGGGCCAGTTGCGCAACAAGGCGACGACGGCGGGCAATCTGCTCCAGCGCACCCGTTGCCCCTATTTCTACGACATCCGCATGCCCTGCAACAAGCGCAAGCCCGGCAGCGGCTGCGGCGCGCTCAAGGGCATGAGCCGCAGCCTCGCGATATTGGGCGTCAGCGATGCCTGCATCGCCCAGCATCCCAGCGACATGGCAGTGGCGATGCGCCTGCTCGATGCGCAGGTCGAGACGATGGGGGCCGATGGGACGAAACGCGCGATACCGATCGCCGATTTCCACCTGCTTCCCGGCGAAACCCCGCATAAGGAAACGGTGCTGAATGCGGGCGAGATCATCACCTCGGTGACGCTGCCCAAGCCAGTGGCGGGCACTCATGTCTATCGCAAGGTGCGTGACCGCGCCTCTTATGCCTTTGCGCTGGTTTCGGTCGCGGCGATTTTCGGCAAGGACGGAACCGCCCGGTTCGCTTTCGGCGGGATTGGCGCCAAGCCCTGGCGCACGGCGGAGGCAGACGCCGCCGCGAGCGAAGGCGCGAAGGCGGTGGCGCAGGCCGCGCTGGCTGGTGCACAGACGACCGAACATAATGATTTCAAACGACCGTTGGTCGAAAGGACGCTGGCATCGCTTTATCGCCAGCAGGAGGCACGGGCATGAAGTTCGATACCCCAGCAGGACCGAACCCGATCGACAAGGGGCGCGTCATCGGCGTTGCGCATGACCGGATTGATGGCCCGGCCAAGGTGACGGGCACGGCAGCCTATGCCTATGAACGTCACGACGCCGCGCCCAATGCCGCCTATGGCTGGATCGTGGGGTCCGCCATTGCCAAGGGCCGGATCGTCGCCATGGATCTGACCGCGGCGGAGGCATCGCCGGGCGTTCTGGGTATCGTCACCCATGCCAACGCCGGCAAATTGTCGAAAGGCAATATGAACACCGCGCATCTGCTGGGCGGCCCGCAGATCGAACATTATGAGCAGGCGCTGGCGCTGGTCGTTGCCGATACATTTGAAAATGCGCGCGCCGCCGCGGCCCTCGTTCGCATCGACTATGCGCCGGAAGATGGCAAATTCGATCTTGCGGCCGAGCGGCTGAACGGCGTCATTCCGCCGCAGGGCTTCGGTGGCCCGCCCGATACCAAGGCTGGCGATTTCGACGGCGCCTTTGCCAAGGCGGCGGTCAAGGTCGAACAGACCTACACCACGCCGGATCAAAGTCATGCGATGATGGAGCCCCATGCCAGCATCGCCGCCTGGAACGGCGACAAGCTGACGCTGTGGACATCGAACCAGATGATCGCCTGGAGCGTGGGCGACATGGCCAAGACATTGGGCATTCCCAAGGAGAATATCCGATTCGTGTCGCCCTATATCGGTGGCGGCTTCGGCTCCAAATTGTTCCTGCGCGCTGATGCGTTGCTGGCGGCGCTAGGCGCCCGTCAGGTGGGCCGGCCCGTCAAGGTGGCGATTGCCCGCCCGCAAATCCCCAACAATACGACGCACCGGCCAGCAACGATCCAGCGCATCCGGATTGGCGCGGACAAGGATGGCGTGATCGACGCGATCGCGCATGAAGTCTGGTCGGGCGACTTGCCGGGCGGCGGCGCGGAAACGGCGGCGCAGCAGACGCGGCTGCTCTATCGTGGCGAAAACCGCATGACCGCGCACCGCCTGGTCACGTTGAACCTGCCTGAAGGCAATGCCATGCGCGCACCGGGCGAAGCGGTCGGACTGCTCGCGCTGGAAGTCGCCATGGACGAACTGGCTGAAGCCTGCGGCGTCGATCCGGTCGAACTGCGCATCCGTAACGATGTGCAATTCGACCCCGAAGCCGGGCCGCAACGGCCATTTTCAAGCCGCAAGCTGGTGGAATGCCTGCGCGCGGGTGCGGATCGTTTTGGTTGGCAAAGGCGCAATCCCAAGCCAGGCCAGGTCCGTGACGGCCGCTGGCTCGTGGGCATGGGTATGGCATCGGCCTTCCGCAATAATCTGACGGAAAAGTCGGGCGCCCGCATCGGCGTGGACGGCAGTGGCAAGGTCATCGTCGAAACCGACATGACCGACATCGGCACCGGCAGCTACACGATCATCGCGCAGACCGCCGCAGAAATGCTGGGCGTCGATCTCGATCAGGTCACGGTCCGCCTGGGCGACAGCCGCTTCCCGGTGTCGGCCGGGTCAGGCGGCCAGTGGGGCGCCAACAGTTCCACCGCTGGCGTCTATGCCGCCGCTATGGCGCTGCGCGCCAAGCTGGCCGAAAAAGCGGGCTATGCGGCCGAGCAGGCGCAATTTGAAGATGGGCTGGTGCGGATGGGCAACCAGTCGCAGACCTTGGCGTCGCTTGCCGGCGCGCAGGGGCTGTGGGCCGAAGACAGCATGGAATATGGCGATCTCGATAAGAAATATGCGCAGGCGACGTTCGGTGCGCATTTCTGCGAGGTCGGGGTCGACATGGACACCGCCGAGGTTAGGGTGCGGCGCATGGGCGGGGCTTTTGCCTCCGGGCGTATTCTCAATCCCAAGTCGGCGCGCAGCCAGGTGATCGGCGCGATGACCATGGGCGTCGGTGCTGCGTTGATGGAAGCGTTGGACGTTGACACCCGTTTCGGCTTCTTCGTCAACCATGACATGGCCGAATATCAGGTGCCCGTGCATGCCGACATCCCGCATCAGGACGTCTTGTTCGTGGACGAACTGGACGACAAAAGTTCACCGATGAAGGCGAAGGGCGTGGGTGAACTGGGCATTTGTGGTGCGGGCGCGGCGGTGGCCAACGCAATCTACAATGCCACCGGTATCCGCCTGCGTGACTATCCGCTCACTATCGACAAATTGCTCAAGGCGCAGGCCGCCTGAACCAGTCGTCCTTGGTTTCGGGCGCAGTCGAGTAACAGGGCAAGCGCGCTTCCTGCTCCTCGACCGCGCTCGACGCCGGCGGCGCGCTCACACGAAGTTCGCCGCCACCTCGGCCGGTACGCGCAGGATTCGGCCCGATGCCTTGTCAATGATCGCCCAGGTGGATTTGGCCGCCACCTTCACTTTGTCATCCGGACCGATAAACTCGATCATCCGGTCGAACCGCGCCCCGCGCGGACCTTCGGGTATCCAGGTGCGCGCCGTCACCTTCTCCCCTTCCTTCACATTGCCGCGATAGTCCACTTCGTGACGGGTCACGACCCAAATATAGGCTTCGACATGGGCAGGATCGGCGTCCTGTCGCCAATGCTCCACCGACACCTGCTCCATCCACTGCACCCAGACGGCATTGTTCACATGGCCGAGTTCGTCAATATGCTCGGGCAGCGCGGTGATCTGTTTGGTGAAGCTCGCCGCCATCAGCCCTTCACCCCCAATTGCCAGAGAATGAAGGCGAACTCCTCGGCCGTTTCATGCAGGCTTTCGAACCGCCCGGACTTACCGCCATGACCCGCGCCCATATTGGTCTTGAGCAGCAGGATATTGTCGTCCGTCTTCGTTGCGCGCAGCCGCGCCACCCATTTTGCCGGCTCCCAATAGGTGACGCGCGGGTCGTTCAGACCGGCCGTCACCATCAGCGGCGGATAGGCCTGCGCTTTGACATTGCCATAGGGATCATAGGATTGAATGGTGCGAAACGCCTCTGCATCCTCGATCGGGTTGCCCCATTCCGGCCATTCGCCCGGCGTCAGCGGCAGGCTGGCGTCCAGCATCGTGTTGAGCACGTCAACGAAAGGGACATGTGCGACGACCGCGCCGAACAGATCGGGATCGGAATTGATGACAGCGCCCATCAGTTCGCCACCGGCCGACCCGCCCGAAATGCTCACCCGCCCTTTGGCGGCATAGCCGCGTTCGATCAGCCCTTTGGCCACATCGACAAAATCGGTGAAGGTGTTGCCGCGCTTGTCCAGTTTGCCGTCCAGATACCATTGCTGACCCAGATCATCGCCGCCACGGATATGGGCGATGGCGAAGGCGAACCCGCGATCAAGCAACGACAGGCGGCTCGTCGAAAAGCCCGGCTCCATCGCCATGCCATAGGCGCCATAGCCATAAAGATGCAGCGGCGCGCTGCCATCCTTGGGAAAATCGGCGGGATAGACGATCGACACCGGGATGTCCGTGCCGTCGCGCGCCGGGATCATCAGCCGCTCGGTCGCATAGCGGGTCGCGTCATAGCCCGACGGGATCTCCTGGACTTTCAGTACTTCCAGTTCGCCTGTATCCAGATGATAATCATAGATGGTGTCTGGCGTGACCATCGATTCATAGCCGATGCGCAGCTTCGTCACATCATATTCGGGATTATCGTCCAGGCTGGCCGAATAGCTCGCCTCCGGGAACGGGATGCGCTTGGCTTCATGCGTCGCATAGTCGCGCAACTCGATCTGGTCGAGCCCGTCCTGCCGCCCTTCGGTCACGTAGAAATGTTTGAAGAGGGTGAAATCGGTCAGATAGAAATGCGCGTCCGGGCCGATCACTTCCTCCCATTCGCCAGGGGCTTCCAGCGTCGCCTTCACCAGACGGAAATTGGGGTGGCTGTCGTTGGTGCGAATATACAGCGTCCCGCCATGTTCATCGACGTCATATTCGCGGCCGGGTTGCCGACCAGCTACCAGAAGCGGCGTTGCCGTGGGGTCATTGGCGGGCAGCAGCCACGCTTCGCTCGTCACATGGTCGCCGGTCGCGATGACGATATATTTTTCCGAGGAGGTAAGGCCGATGGATACGCGAAAGCCCTCGTCAACCTCGTGAAACAGCTCGACATCGCTGGCGACATCCTGTCCCAGCCAATGTAGCCGGGCATTGTCGGTGCGCCAACTTTCATTGGCGAGGCCATAGAGCAGCCCCTTGCTGTCCGACGTCCAGACCAGGGACGACAAAGTGCCGGGAATGATCTCTGGCAGCAATGACCCGCTTTCCAGGTCCTTGATCCGCGCCTCGAACCGTTCCGACCCGTTGGTGTCGATCGCATAGGCGAGGTAGCGCCCGTCCGGGCTGACCGAGAGTGCGCCAAGACGGAAATAGTCATGGCCATCCGCCAGTGCCGGTTCGTCCAGGATCAACTGGTCAGGCCCGCCCGCGGCAGGACGGCGATACCATTTGCGATATTGCGCGCCGATTTCGAAGGCGCGCCAGTAAACATAGTCGCCATCTTTTTGCGGGACCGACTGGTCATCTTCCTTGATGCGGCCCTTCATCTCCTGAAACAGCCGATCGACCAGAGGCTTGTGCGGCGCCATCGCGGCTTCGAACCAGGCATTCTCCGCTTCCAGATAGGCCAGAATTTCCTTGTTCTTGACGTCGGGATAGTTTGGGTCGCGCAGCCAGGCATAGGGATCATCCACGGTGATGCCATGATGGGTGACGCTGTGCTGACGACATGCGGCGATTGGCGGGGAAGACAGTGAGGATGGGGCAGGCTGCATAAGGTCGGTCATTAACTATCCATGTTCCAGACAGGGGCCGCGCTGGCATATGGCGGCGTGGCCCTCTATGTTGTCGACATTGTCGCCGGCGCAAGAGGCCGGAATGATCCAAGGAATGACCGATGTCCAGTTATGAAGATCGCCTGAAAGCCCTGCGCGCGCAGCTTGTGCGCCAGAAGCTGGACGGTTTCGTGGTGCCGCTGACCGACGAACATATGAGCGAATATGTCGGCGCCTATGCCCAGCGGCTCGCCTGGCTGACGGGCTTTCAGGGGTCGGCGGGCAGCGCCGTCGTTCTGCCGCAGGAAGCCGCGATTTTCGTGGATGGACGCTATACGCTGCAAGTGCGCGAACAGGTGGATGGGGCGCACTGGCACTATGAAAGCGTGCCACAAACCTCGATTGCGCAATGGCTGAAGGATCATGCGTCGCAGGGTGCACGGATCGGCTATGATCCCTGGCTCCACACGCGCAGCTGGGTTCGGCAGGCGACCGAAGCATTGGCCGAGCAGGGAGCGGAACTCGTCGCGGTCGACACTAACCCCATCGACGCTGTCTGGCCCGATCGCCCGGCGCCGAGCGACGCCCGCCTGGTCGTGCATGATGATCGTTTTGCAGGGCGCAGCGCGGCGGAAAAGCGCGCTGCCATGGCCGATTGGCTGACATCGAAGAAGGCGGACGCCGCGATCTTGTCGGCGCTCGATTCGATCGCCTGGACTTTCAACATACGGGGCAAGGATGTCGATCGCACGCCGGTCGCCCTTGCCTATGCCATCGTCCACGCCGATGCCACCGCCGACCTTTTCGTTGCGCCGGAAAAAATGGACGATGCCGTCGCTCAGCATCTGGGCAATGGCGTGCGCGTCCATGATCGCGCCGCCTTTGCGGACGCGCTGGCGGGCTTGCAGGGCAAGAGTGTGGTCGCGGACCCCGAACGCGCTGTCGCCGCCATTTTCGAGGCGCTGGAACAGGGCGGTGCCAAGGTGCTGGCGCTCCGCGATCCGGCCGTCCTGCCCAAGGCGATCAAGAACGACACCGAAATCGCCGGGCACAAGGCTGCCCAGGCGCGCGATGGCGCGGCGCTGAGCCGCTTCCTCCACTGGCTGTCGGTTGAAGCGCCCAAGGGTGGCCTCACCGAATTGTCCGCGGCAGATCGACTGGAGGCTTTCCGCAAGGATACTGGCCTGCTGGAGGATCTGTCGTTTGACACGATCAGCGGCGCCGGACCCAATGGCGCGGTCGTCCATTATCGCGTCGAGGAAAAGACCAACCGCCCGATCGAACCCGGCACGCTTTATCTGGTGGATTCGGGCGGCCAGTATCGCGATGGCACCACCGACGTGACGCGCACCATCGCGGTGGGCGAGCCGACCCAGGCCATGCAGCGCCACTTCACGCTGGTGCTCAAGGGGCATGTCGCGCTGGCCCGCGCCATTTTCCCGAAGGGAACGCGCGGCGGGCAACTCGACATTTTGGCGCGCCAGTATCTCTGGGCCGAAGGGCTGGACTATGCCCATGGCACCGGACATGGCGTGGGCAGCTTCCTGTCGGTGCATGAAGGACCGCAGCGCATCGCCACCTTTGGCGGTGGCGACGAACCGTTGGTGCCTGGCATGATTCTTTCCAATGAGCCGGGCTATTACAAGACCGGCGAATATGGGATCCGCATCGAAAACCTTGTCCTGGTGGAGCAGCGCGCCATCCCCGGTGCGGAAAAGGAGATGCTTGGCTTCGAAACGCTGACTTTCGCACCGATTGATCGCGCGCTGATTGCTGTCGACATGCTCAGCGCCGACGAACGCGCATGGGTGGACGCCTATCACGCCCGAGTGCTGGAGGTAGTCGGCCCGCAACTGGATGGCGACGCCCACATATGGCTTAAGGACGCCTGCGCGCCGCTTTGATGTCTAGCGCCGGGACGGGTGGGGCGGGGGCGACGCGTCCCCCTCTTCGCGGACAGCGTCCCGGCTCTGCGCCTTGCGACGGCGCAGATTGTCTCGCAAAGCCTGCGCCAGCCGTGCCTTTTTCTCATCCTGCGTTTCAGCCATGAAAGCGGCATAAGCAAAATTCATCATCCGCAGCAAGCCGCCTTGACACAAGCGGTTCTGGCGGTCATAGGCCCGGCCTCCAAAGGCGCAGATGGCGTTGCGGACCGGACGTAGGGCTGCCTTGGCTCGGCGGTAAGCGCTCCCTGAGAGGGGGCTTGCCGAGCAAAAGCGGGGCTGCGTAGGAAGTCACGGCGAACCTGCCGGCTCTGTAGAGCAGTCAGGAGAGCCGATCGAGTTGGTTTTGCTGCTGTAGCTCAGTGGTAGAGCACTCCCTTGGTAAGGGAGAGGCCGCGAGTTCAATCCTCGCCAGCAGCACCATTTCTCATCCTCAGAGCACGAGAAGAGCGCCGGGGCAAAGGGCCGCTCGATATCGTTCGCGTTTTGGCGACGGATCGGTCTGGTCTAACGGGGCCGGCGTCGCCGACGACAATAAGGACGCCGCTGTTCCTTGCACCAAACAGTCAGAAGGGCCTGGGCCGTCGGCAAATGGGGCATTTCACACTTTGCCCCATCGTCCGGGCAGAGCGAGGCTTTGCCACATATCCATTTATTCTGGCCTTGCTCCATATTCAAAGCTAACCAGCTCATATATATGACTTTGGAATATCCCATGTTTGCGACCCGCGATTTTATAATTCCAGGCGCGGTCAGCGACATGATGGCGCTCGCAAAGAGGGATATCGGCATCGCGTGCCTAGGTACGATGCCGCGCAGGTCGGCGCATCGTGACGTCGGCGACATTGATGGCGTCATCGAAATGGGCGGCACTTCCATTCTGCCGGGCGACCGCTTTTGGTGGACATGGAGGGCATATTGATCCGCTCTCCCGGCATAGCAAAGGGGACCGCATCGTGATCAAGGCCGATCCCCGATTGCCACGGTATCAGCAGATCCGCGACGATATCGCTGCCCGCATTGCGCGCGGCGAGTGGAAGGCGGGTGAGGCGATCGCGACGGAGGCGGAGTTGTCCAGCATCTATGGCGTCGCCATCGGCACCATCCGCCGGGCGATCGATGAGCTGGCCAGCGACGGCGTGATCGAGCGGGCGCATGGCAGAGGGATGTTCGTGCGGCGCGCCGATTTCAGTACATCCTTGTTCCGTTTCTTCCGTCTGGGATCGAGTGGAGAACGGTCGATCGCGCCGGACAGTCGGATATTATCCCGGTCATTGGCCACCCCTTCGGATATCGTCCGGGACAGGCTGCGCCTTGGTCCTGAGGAAAACGCAATCCGCATGATCCGTCTGCGGACCGACGGAGGCAAAGTGCTGCTGCGCGAGGAAATATGGCTATCGGCCACCCTGTTTGGACCGATACTGGATATGGACATCGCAATGCTGACGCCGCTTCTATATCCGGCCTATGAACGGCATTTCGGCCGCATCGTCGCGCGCGCGAAAGAGCGTCTGACAGTGGAGACCGCGGATGCGGACGTCGCGTGCGATCTGGAGGCGCCGGCCGGATCCAGTGTCGTGCGGATCGAACGGCAAGCGATAGATCATGCGGACCATCCTTTGGAATGGCGCACCTCCCACGGTCTGGCGGACCAGTTCGTCTACGAAGTCGACGTTCACTGACGGACATTCATCGGAAAGACATTTGACAGCCTCGTGCCGCTAATGTCATATAGATGACTATAGGAGTAGGTGAATGGTCGAGGGTGATTCCGCCCCATCAGATCGAAAGGCGGTAGCTGCTGCCAGCTTTGGCGGCTGGGCAGCCGATGCTTTCGATTATCAGCTGTTCGGTCTTGCTCTGCCCTTGATGCTCGCCAATTGGCATCTCAGCCCGCAGCAGGCGGGTTCGATCATCACATTCGGCCTTGGCTGTGCTGCTGTCGGTGGTCCGCTGGGCGGCCATCTGGCGGATCGTTTCGGACGCATCCGGATTCTCACCATATCGATCCTGGTTGTCGCCATTGCGACATTCGGGGCGGTCTTCGTCACCGCACCCTGGCAGTTGATGGTCCTCAAGGGTGCCCAGGGGCTGGGATTTGGCGCAGAATGGTCCGTTGGGGCGGTCATGCTGGCGGAGATCGCACCGCCGCGAAAGCGCGGATCTTTCCTGGGCATGATGCAAAGCGCCTGGTCGGTCGGCTGGGCGGCTGCCGTATTGGTGTATCTGGCGGCAACGCTCTGGCTCCCCGGCGATCTGGCCTGGCGCGCGATGTTTTTGATCGGCATAGCGCCTGCCGCCCTGATTTTCTGGTTTCGCCGGCGGCTCATCGCGCGGGAGCGGGCGCCAGGCGCGCTTAACAACGCGGGCATTGCGCCTCTGGCAGAATTTTCTGTCCGGAAACGACTGCTTCTCGCCTCGCTCGTCGGCCTGGGCGCGCATGGTGGTTTTCACAGCCTGTTCACCTGGCTGCCGACGCTGCTCAGCACAGTGCGGCTTTATTCTCCGACGCTAACCGGGCTTGCGCTGTTGCTGATGACGCTCGCCTTCGCGACTGGCTGCCTCGTGGCGGGATTTCTGTCGGACAGGCTCGGGCGGCGGCCGGTCATTGCCCTGTTCGCAACCTGCTCTGCCCTGTTCGCCCTGCTCTTTGCCCTCACCGATGGCGGGCCAGCGATCATCGTGATCCTTGCCTTGCCCGTTGGTTTCGCCGCCGGCGGCACGCCTGCGATATTGGGCTGCTGGTTTGCCGAGATGTTTCCCGCTCCCGTGCGCGGGGCCAGCGTCGGGCTGGCCTATAATGGCGGGCGGTTGGCGTCCGCCTTGCTGCCTGGCCTTATCGGCTGGGCATCGGCGGCGATGCCGCTCGACATTCTGATCGGGATCGTTGCTGCGGCCAGCTATGGCCTGGTCGTTCTTATCCTGCCGGCGCTGCCCGAAACCCGCGACGTCAATCTGATCGAAGGCGCGACCGCATGATCGCTCGTCGATCCTTCCTCCAAGGCGCGATCGCGTTTGCCGCGTCGCCAGCCTTTGGCAGGGATTTCCAAGGAACAGCCGCAATCGATACGCACGCCCATGTGTTCCGGCGCGACCTGCCCCTCGCGCAGCGCCGTCGCTACACTGTCGATTACGACGCCACGCTGCATGACTATCTGATCATGTTGCGCGCCAATGGCATGGCCAGGGGCGTTTTGATCCAGCCCAGCTTCCTGGGTTTCGACAACAGCTATCTGCTCCGTGCGCTCGAGCAGCATGGGGAGCAATTGCGCGGAATAGTGGCTCTGCCGCGCCGGACGCCGATCGATGACATGGCGCGTCTGGCAAAGGCGGGAGTCGCTGGCATTCGGCTGAACCTCATTGGCCGTAACGATCCCGACTTTGGCAGTCCTGAATGGCGCCGGCATCTTGCAGTCGTCGCACAGCTTGGCTGGCAGATCGAGATCCAATGCGAAGCCGCCCGGTTGCCCGGCCTTCTGCCGGCTTTGGTCCAGTCCGGAGCGCCGGTGGTGGTCGATCATTTCGGCCGACCCGACGCCGTCCTTGGCGTCAAGGATCCTGGCTTTCGCTATCTTCTGGAAGCTGCCGGCAACGGCCAGGTCTATGTAAAATTGTCGGCGCCCTATCGGATCGGGGCGAAACTGGCCGAGAACGCAGCGCCCCGGTTGTTGAACGCCTTTGGTCCGGATCGACTGCTCTGGGGGAGCGACTGGCCTCATACCCAGTTCGAAAATGTCGCTGATGCGGGCGAATGCCGCGGCGCACTTGACCGCTGGGTGCCTGACCCTGCCGCGAGATCCGCGATCCTCACATCCACGCCGACCCGACTATTTGGGTTCAAAGCTTTCAAGGCACGCTGATGTCCATGCAAAAGGCGGCCGGCGCCGCGCTCTTCCTGCTGCCTGCATTTCCCGCGACGGCCCAGACATCGAAGCTGGGGCTCGAACGACTGGTTAGGGATCAGGCTGCCGCGCTGGAAGCGCAGCAGGCACGGATCGATGCGCTGGAACGCCGCCTGGCCGCGCTGGAGCCTGTGGTGCAGGAAACGGCGGTCACCGCGGCTGAGGTGGCGAAGGCAAGGCCTGTCGTGGAAACGCGCCTCGACCGGCTGGAGCGACTGCGCAACCTGCCGGCTGGGAACGCGGCGATGCGGCCTGCTTCCGATCCGCTGACTGCACCATCGCCATCGCAGGCGGCCAATGTGGATGACGAAAGCTTTGACTGGACCAAGGGCCTGCCCCAGATCACCAGTGCAGACGGCAAGTCCGCCATGCGGCTTCGCGGCCGGATGCTGTTCGACACGTCGAGCAGCTTCGGGTCGAATTTCGACCGGCGCAACATCACCGGGACCAAGGCGCGCGCGATCCGATTGGGCGTCGAAGGCAAGCTTGGCGACATGATCGGCTATCAGGTCGAATTCGATCTGACCGACAATCAGGCCGCACTGCGCGGCGCCTATTTATCCTTCACCAAGAAATGGGGCGACAATATTTACGAATTGTCGCTGGGCAACAGGCTTACGGACCGGTCGATGGAAGGGGCGTCGAGCTCCGACAGCCAGCCCTTTCTGAAACGCAATGCCACAGCGCTGGCAACAGCCCCGCGAAAGGGATCGTTCGGCCTGGGCGCCATGGCGCGGGTCTATGGCAAAACCTGGCACGCCGCCGTTCAGCTCGACGGCAACGAAGCCAGCACCAATGGTAGCGTGAGCGACAGCACGACCCTGACCGGTCGGGTCCACTGGAATCCGTGGCGCAACAGTGAGGCTGTCGTCCATCTGGGGGCCTGGGGGTATCGCGAAGATTTTTCGAGCGGAGTCGCAAGCATCCCGCTCTCGACCCGCATCGGCGGCCGTTTCAACGAACTCATCACCGTCCAGGCATCCAGTCTGCTCGATCCCGATCATGGGCAAGCCTTTGGCCTTGAACTGGGGGGCGTCTACAAGAGTTTCTGGATGTTCGGCGAATATGGCGAGCGCGATGTGTGGGCGCGCGACAGTGCGGGCGGCCGGCATGTCGGCGTGCGCGCCGGATCGATCGGCACCGGTGTCTATCTGACCGGAGAGAAGCCGCCCTATGTCGCGCGCGGCGGCGTTTGGTCCAAGCCGCGGGTATTGTGGCCCATAACCGATGGCGGCTGGGGCGCGGTCGAAATTGCCGCTCGCTACGACCAAGTCTCCTATTCCGGCCCTCTGGGTGGCGAGGGCTATTCCACCACGCTGGGGCTCAACTGGTATCTGCTCGACTGGGTTCGCGTGACCCCGAACTGGATCCGCTGGCGCACCGAAAACCGCGCGGGCGCCTTTGCCGGCGCCGACGAAGGCAACACCGTGGTTGGCCGCGTCGCCGTTTCCTTCTGATTGCATGACATCTTCCCCGACAAAGGAAAGCTGATGACCATATCCATTGTACCGGACGGCACGTCCGCCAATTCCCATGCGTTGGTGAGCGAGATAGAGCGCCGGACGATGCGCAAGGTGGCGTGGCGGATCGTTCCCTTCCTGATCCTGTGCTATTTCATCGCCTATGTCGATCGGGTGAATATCGGTTTTGCCGCGCTCACCATGAACGCCGACATTGGACTGACGCAGACAGCCTTTGGTATCGGCGGCAGCCTCTTCTTTATCGCATATGTGCTATTTGAAGTGCCGAGCAACGTCGCGATGGAGAAGTTCGGCGCGCGGGTCTGGATCGCGCGGATCATGATCACCTGGGGTCTGGTCGGGATCGGCATGGCTTTTGTCACGGGCGCCTATTCCTTCTATGGCCTGCGCTTCCTGCTGGGGGCGGCGGAAGCGGGCTTCTTCCCCGGCGCGGTGCTCTATCTCGCGCAATGGTTTCCGCGCGCATATCGGGCCAGGATCGTGGCGACCTTCATGGTCGCAATTCCGCTGTCCAATTTTCTGGGATCGCCCATTTCCGCGCTGTTGCTCTCGCTGGATGGGATGGCGGGCTTTGCGGGGTGGCAATGGCTGTTCATCATGGAATCCTTGCCGGCCGTTCTGCTGGGACTGGTCGCGTTGTTCCTTCTGCCGAGCCGTCCTAAGGACGCGAGCTTCCTGTCGGCCGAAGAACGCAGCTGGCTGACAGACACGCTGGCGAACGAGCATGCACCGGGCACCGCAAAGCCCGGTTCGGTGTGGCGCACGCTGACCAATGGCAAAGTATGGGCGTTGGCAGTGGTGTATTGCGGCAGCTCCGCCACCAGCAACGCCTTGTCCATCTGGCAGCCGCAAATCCTCAAATCCTTTGGCCTGAGCACTTGGGAAACGGGACTATTCAATATGATCCCGTTTGGGTTTGCCGCCATTTTCATGGTCATCTGGGGCCGTATCGCTGATAAGACGGGAGAGCGGATGTGGTCGACGGCTATCCCCTTGGCGCTGACCTCGGTCAGCTTGTTCGCGACGCTGCTGACGGGGTCATTGACCATTACCATGATCCTGCTCACCCTTGTTCTGATCGGCAATTACGCCATCAAGGGGCCATTTTGGGCCCTGTCGACCGAAACGCTCCCACCCAGCATGGCCGCCGCAGGCGTGGCTGCCATCAACACCATAGCCCATCTCGGCACAGGCGGCGCAACATCCGTGCTGGGGCATATAAAGGATCAGACAGGCAGTTTTCCGATGGCGCTGATCCCGCTGGCGACGTTGACCATGATTGGCAGCATCACCACTTTGTTGATCGGCAGAGCGCAGCGCCAGCGCTGACGCGCTGGTCCGCCTGCTCGTCATGGCATGATGTATCCCATTCCGGTGCGCGTTGGGGGGGCGGACAGGATCAGGGTCGGTACCGCGCTGACGCCGGCGATCGAATGGCGTCGCGTGCTGACGGCAACCAGTCCGCCGGCAGCCGCGTGTCCAATATCGGCTCATGACGGGAAATGGACTGGAGCGTCTCCCGGCATCCAGGGGGATGGGCGCACCATCACCGTGGCAAACAGGTTCGACGACGTACAGGCGCGCAGCCAGCTTTTGACGGCCGGAAGCGCAAGAGTGTCGAACCAACCCTGGTCGACCGCGGCGAATTGTCGAATGAACGGCATAATGGCTGCGTCCGTCAGCCCCCATGCGCCACCGGCCAGATAGGGGGTGCACGCCAGCCTGCGCTCAAGCCTTTCGAGAAACGCCACCGCAGCGCTTCGATGATACAGAGCATCCGATCCATGACGCTCAGGATATTTATATCGATCAAGGTCATGCTTGAAAGGGCCGTCGTTCAGCGCGATCAGCTCCGAGTCATTGCGGTTCAACCAGCCGTCAGGATCATTCCGGGCCAATAGATGGCGCATGATGTCGAGGCTTTCGTCGATAACCCGGCCCTCGGGCAAGACGAGCACGGGGACAGTGCCTTTGGGTGAGGCCGCCAACAGAGCCTGCGGTTTTGCGGATAGCTTGACCTCCCGCAGTTCGACGCGGGCCTGGCTGGCGACCACAGCCATACGCGCGCGCATCGCATAAGGGCAGCGGCGGAAGCTGTAGAAGATAGCGTCAGTCATCTGACCTTGAAACACCCCTTGTATCCTTGCCGATCGCCATAGCCCCCTCGCCGGGCGCTGGTCGACTGGCGGGCGTCGACATGATCGGCTCGCCGCCCATCAGGATGAAGGCCAATGCCCACTTGATTTGCCTATTTTGGCGGCAACGATACCGGGAAGACGTCGGTGAAGGACAAAGGCATCGGCCCCGCCAGAAATATTCTGCAAACCGGAACGAACCGATCAGAACGAACAGGTTGGCCCCCGATGGGGTGAAAATCGCCTACATTTCCCAAAATATGAACGGTTGTCGTAGGCGGGGTTTGTTACGTTGTGCGTGGGTAATATCCTCGGTCGATAGCTGTGACGGTAAGTTGGTCCGAATATCCGAGGCTCTTCGCTATCGACACTATTATGCCCATATATGCGTTTAAGCGATTTGTGTGATTATCAGCTCCATCAGCGTAGCAAAGAAACTCATGCCAAGCATCCAAAACATTGAGTTCGTCTTGAAAGACGATGACTATCATATTGAGTGCTGCGACGGGTTCTGGCGCTGAAATGTCTACCCCACGATATTCCATGAGTGTTTTCAGTATTTGATAACGTTCTCTCTGTCGCTCCAATTCGGCATCATGTTCTCTCTGAAGATTTGCCGCTTGAGCGGGAGCCTTGTATGTAACCCAAACGGCGATCAAAGCCGCGATAAAGGCCAAAACGGAAGAAACGGCTTGCACAACCGTCGCGAGTTCTATCGTTCCCATGGTTCAAGATTAGCAAAGGAAACGTCGCTCTCAAGGTCTAACTCTAAATCGCAGACCTACGCACATTCTGTCGAATCGGCTATTCAACGCGCCGTCGCAGCCTTCGCCACATACCAACAGCTACATACCAACAGCTAATTGCCAGACTGGCTAGCCGGATAGGTCGTGGAAACTGCCCATAACCCGCCCGCGCGCCATGTGGGGCAGGGTAGGTGAGGCTAAGTCATTGAATTATTGGTCGGGACGAG
Organism: Sphingomonas sp. SKA58; assembly: GCF_000153545.1. NCBI lineage: Bacteria > Pseudomonadati > Pseudomonadota > Alphaproteobacteria > Sphingomonadales > Sphingomonadaceae > Sphingomonas > Sphingomonas sp. SKA58. Next base: position 765,317 of record NZ_CH959307.1, on the reverse strand, counting down.
AGGATTCGAACCTCCGACCCCCACACCCCCAGTGTGATGCGCTACCAGGCTGCGCTACGTCCCGACCGGAGGGCGCCCAATAGAGCCATGATCGCCCCGATGCAAGGGCTCAATCGCATTGGCGCGCGCGTCTCGTCCCATGTCCTTATCATATTGCCTCTGCCCCCTTGTCTGTGTTAGCCGCCCGCCCTTGATCCGTGGGTGCCGTGTGGCGGCCCGCGACCGACAGACAACAAGGCAGTCCCACCCATGTTCATTACCCCAGCCTTTGCCCAAACCGCGGGCGGGCAAGCCTCCGGCGCCGGTATCCTGGTGCAGATGGCGCCGCTGGTCCTGATCTTCGTCGTCTTCTATTTCCTGCTCATCCGTCCGCAGCAAAAGAAGATGAAGGCGCACAAGGCCAAGATCGACGCGGTGAAGAAGGGCGATCAGGTCGTCACCGGCGGCGGCCTGGTGGGCAAGGTGGTGCGCGTCGATGATATCTATGCCGATGTCGAACTGGCGCCGGGCATGAAGGTCAAGGCGGTCAAGGCCACGCTGACCGACGTCATCGATCCGATGACCGCCAAGCCCGCGAACGACTGAGCGGCGTCATGCTGAACTTTTCGCGCTGGGCGATCGCCGCGATCCTCCTGCCGCTCCTGATCGGCGTGCTGTGCGCCGTGCCGAGCTTCCTGCCCGACGCGGCCGTCGCAAAGCTGCCCGGCTTCATGCAGACGCGCGTCAATCTGGGCCTCGACCTTGCCGGCGGCAGCCATTTGCTGCTGGAGGCATCGACCCAGGACGTCGCCAGGCAGCGGCTGGTCAATATGGAGGAGCAGGTCCGCACCGAATTGCGGCGCGGCGACCCACGCATCGCGATCGGCGATATCTCCAGCCGCGATGGGAAGCTCAGCTTCATGGTCCGCGATCCGGCCCAGGTTGATGCTGCGGTCGAACGGATTCGTCCGCTGACCCAAGGGGCGGGCCTCACCGGCCAGCGCGACTTCAATGTCGAGGTGGTCAACAGCTCCACCATCGTCATCACGCCGACCGATGCCGGCATCGACAATGCAATCAAGAGCGCGATGGAAGTCGCGACCGAAGTGATCCGCAAGCGCATCGACGAAATGGGCACGCGCGAGCCCACGATCCAGCAGCAGGGCGACAATCGCATCGTCGTGCAGGTGCCGGGTCTTCAGAATCCCAAGGCGTTGAAGGACCTGCTCGGCCAGACCGCGAAGCTGGAATTCAAGCTTGTCGACACGGCCGCCAATCCGGCCGAAGTCGCGCAGGGCCGTGCGCCGGTGGGCAGCGAAGTCCTGCCCTATCCCGACAATCCGTCCGGCGTTCCCGTGATCGCGGTCAAGCGGCAGGTGATGGTGTCGGGCGAGGATCTGACCGACGCCACGCAGGGCTATGACCAGAATAACCAGGCGATCGTCAACATCCGCTTCAATGGCTCTGGTGGCCGCAAGTTCGGGCAGGTGACGTCGCAGAATGTCAATCGCCCCTTCGCCATCATCCTGGACGGCAGGGTCTTGTCCGCCCCCAACATCAACGAACCGATCCTTGGCGGCAGCGCGCAGATCAGCGGCAATTTCACCGTGGAAAGCGCCAATCAGCTCGCCATCGCGCTGCGCTCGGGCAAGCTGCCCGTCGCGCTGACGGTGGTGGAGGAACGCACGGTCGGGCCGGGCCTTGGCGCCGATTCGATCCGCGCCGGCCTCATCGCATCGATCATCGCAGTAGTCGCGGTCGCCGCCTTCATGTTCGTGAGCTATGGCCGTTTCGGCGTCTATGCCAATATCGCCGTGGCCATCAACGTTTTGGTGATCCTGGGCGTGATGGGCATTTTGGGCGCGACGCTGACGCTGCCGGGCATCGCCGGCTTTGTGCTGACGATCGGCACCGCGGTGGACGCCAACGTGCTCATCTATGAACGCATCCGTGAGGAGCGCCGACGTGGCCGCAACGTGGTGCAGGCGATCGAACATGGCTATAAGGAAGCCAGCCGCACCATTTTCGAAGCCAACGTCACCCATGCGATCGCCGGCGGCATCATGCTCGCGCTCGGTTCCGGGCCGGTCAAGGGCTTCGCGATCGTGCTGCTGATCGGTATTGCGACCAGCGTGTTCACCGCCGTCACCTTCACACGCCTGCTGGCGTCGCGCTGGGTCCGCGCCAAGCGGCCGACCGAAATCACGATCTGATGCGCGCGCGTCGCATCTCCGTTCGCCCTGAGCTAGTCGAAGGGCTGTTCTTTCTTCGGAAAGGGACTGGTCTTCAAGAAGGACTGGGCTTCGACAGGCTCAGCCCGAACGGCATTAGGTTTTAAGCCATGAAACTGCTCAAGCTTGTCCCCGACAACACCAATATCGGCTTCGTCGCGATGCGGAAATGGGCGTTCGCGCTCACTGCCTTGCTGACGGTGCTGGCGATTGGCGCCGTAGCCCATAGGGGCCTCAATCTGGGCGTCGATTTCGTCGGCGGCCTGATGATCGAGGCGAAATTCCCGCAGGCAGTGGAAACCGACAGGGTGCGCGCCACCATCGCCCGCCTGGGCGTGGGCGAAAGCTCGCTACAGCAGTTCGGCGATCCCAAGACGGTGCAAATCCGCCTGCCGCTGCCTGAGCAGGGCGGCGCGGGCGCGGCCAACGCGGTGGTGGAAAAGACCCGTAACGCGATGACGGCGCAGTTTCCGGGTGTCACCTTTTCCCGCTACGACACTGTGTCGGGCAAAGTGTCTGGCGAACTGATCCAGAACGGCATCCTGGCCGTGGTGCTGGCCGTGGTCGGCATCGCGATCTTTTCCTGGCTACGCTATGAATGGCAGTTCGGGGTCTCGACCTTCGTCGCGATCATGCACGACGTGCTGATGACGCTCGGCTTTTTCGCCATCACCCAGCTGGAATTCGACCTCAACATCGTGGCGGCGGTGCTGACGATCGTGGGCTATTCGATCAATGACAAGATGGTGATCGACGACCGCATCCGCGAAAATATGCGCAAATATCGTAAGATGGACATGAAGGCGCTCATCGACCTGTCGGTCAATGAAACGCTGCCGCGCACGGTGATGACGTCGCTGACCATTCTGCTGGCACTGGGTTCGCTGCTGCTGTTTGGCGGCCATGTGTTGCGGGGCTTTACCGCCGCGATGATGCTGGGCGTCGTCGTGGGGACCTATTCGTCCATCTATGTGTCCTCTTCGCTGCTAATCTCACTGGGCCTCACCCCGCAGGCGTCGGAGAAGAAGGCGTCGAAGGCCGGCCTTGCCGCCCAGGCGGAGCGTGTCGGGCCGCGCGATGACGGGGCGCGACCCTGACCGATTCGGGCATCAAGCTGCGCCGTGACGAGAGCGGGCAGGGGCCGATCGTCACCGGCTTTCAGGGGCGCGGCTTTCGCGTGCGCGATGATGTGTTCCCCGATGGCCTGCTCCTCAGCCCGGTGCGCGCCATGGCCTGGACCGATGCGCCGCCGATCAATGCGCTCGACATAGCGCAGTTCGACGATCTCCTGAGCCTCGACCCTGCGCCGGAATTCATGCTGCTGGGCACGGGCGCTGGTCTGCGCCAGCCACCACGGCCCTTCGTGCGCGCGCTGGAAGCACGGGGCATCGGCGTCGAAGCGATGGACAGCCGCGCTGCTGCGCGCGCCTGGGGCGTGTTGCGCGCCGAGGAACGCTGGATCGTCGCGGCGCTCATGCCGCTCTGAGAGTCCTGGCGCTAGACCAGTCCCAGCCGGGTCAACTCGCCGAGCATGGCGGGCGGCATCGCCTCCAGATCATCCGCTTCGCCGCCGCCCAGGTCCGGCGGCGCGTCCTTGTCCTCCAGATAGCGCCATCCCTGATGCGCGCGCTTGGGGATGGCGCGCACCGGGATCAGTCGGGGCGCCAGCCGCACCCAATATCGCCCTTGGCCCGTTTCCTCAAAACCAAGCAGCGGGCTGCGGCCGATGATGGTGTGCGTGTGGATCCAGTAGAGCGATCCGCCCGCCATCTCCTCGACGCGCTTGGGCAGATAGCGGGTAGTGATCCGCGCCTCGCCCAATCCGGCCTGGCTTTCCAGCCAGGCGCGCAGCGACGCGGGGCCTTCGCTGCGGAAGGCGATCTTGGTCATATGGAGGGGCATTACGGGTTTAAATGGGCGCTCGGATCAGCTCGTCAATCCCGCCGCGGTCGCCAACCCCAGGAAAGCGAAGAACCCCATTGAATCCGTGATCATCGTCACGAAGATGGAGGATGCGACAGCCGGGTCCAGGTTCATCCGGTCAAAGGCCAGCGGGACCGACGCGCCGGCCAGGCCCGCCGTGATGATGTTCGTGACCATGGCGGCCGCGATGACGCCGCCCAGCGCCATATTCTGGAACACCAGCGACACGCCGATCCCCAGCACGATGGCGACGGTCACGCCATTCAGCACCGCGACGCGAATTTCCCGCAAGATGGTGCGCCGGGCGTTGGAGCCGGTAATCTGGTTGGTGGCGAGCGCGCGCACGGTCACGGCCATCGTCTGGCTGCCGGCATTGCCGCCCACCCCCGCGACGATCGGCATCAGCGTCGCCAGCGCCACCATCTGCTGGATCGTCCCTTCGAAAATGCCGATGATGGTGGATGCGACCAGCGCGGTCAGCAAATTGGTGAGCAGCCAGCGGACCCGCGCGCGATAGCTGTCGAGCACCGGTTCGTTGATGTCGCCTTCGCCCGCGCCCGACAGGCGCAATATATCCTCGCCCGCTTCCTGGCTGATGATGTGGACGATGTCGTCCACCGTGATCATGCCTACCAGCCGGCCGGAGCCGTCAACGACGGCGGCCGAGATCAGCGCATATTTCTGGAAGCGCAGCGCCACTTCCTCCTGGTCCATGTCGACGGGGATCAGCGTCTGCTCGCGCTTCATGAGGTCGCTCATGGGCACGCCGCGCGGGCAGGTCAGGATCCAGCTGAGCTGGCAGGTGCCGATCGGCCGATGGCCTTCATCGACCACAAAGATTTCCCAAAAATCCCGCGTCAAATCGCCGCTGTCGCGCAGATAGTCGATCACCTGTCCGACCGTCATATGCTCGGGCACCGCGACCAGGTCGCGCTGCATCAGGCGGCCGGCGGATTCCTCCGGGTAGGCGAGCGCGCTTTCGATCGCGGCGCGATCCTCAGGCTCCATCGCCTCCAGCACAGCCTGCTGGTCGGCTTCCTCCAGATCCTCGATGATCGCGACCGCGTCATCGGTGTCCAGTTCGGACGCGAACTCCGCCACCTGTTCCGGCGCCAGCGCGCCGATCAGGTCGTCGCGCACATAATCATTGAGTTCGGACAGGACTTCCGCGCCGACCAGGTCGCCCAGCGCCGCGGCAATATCGGCACGCCGGTCGGACGGGGCCAGTTCCAGCAGGTCGGCAATGTCTGCGGGGTGCAGCGGCGACACCAGCTCGCGCGCTTTTTCGCTGTCGCCATCCTCGACCGCGTCGAGCACGGCCGTCAGATATTCGGGCTTCAGCCGGTCGTCCTCATCGTGGCTGGCCTCCGCCGCCTCGATCACCGGGTCTTCGAAATCATCCCCATGCACCAGGGGTTCGGCCACATCGCCGCGCTCGCTCATGGCGCCCCCTACTGTCCGGTTCCTGTAACATATCGTCGCTTTCGCCCATGCCCACCGGAAATGCAATAAGGAGACAGCGCTTCCATCCCCTTCATTAGCCTTTATATGGGCTCCATTCCCATGTCCCCGGCAAGAGAGGATTTTTCATGGCCGACGAAACGCTCACCCTCACCCTCGACAGCGGCGGCGACGTCGTCATCAAGCTGCGCCCCGACCTTGCGCCCGGCCATGTCGCGCGCATCGTCGAAAATACCAAGGAAGGCTTCTACGATGGCGTCGTCTTCCACCGCGTCATCCCCGGCTTCATGGCGCAGGGCGGCGATCCGACCGGCACCGGCATGGGCGGCCATCCCGACAAGCCCGACCTCAAGGCCGAATTCAGCCGTCAGCCGCATGTGCGCGGCGTTTGCTCGATGGCGCGGGCGTCCAATCCCAACAGCGCCAACAGCCAATTCTTCATCTGTTTCGACGATGCGACCTTCCTCGACGGCCAATATACCGTCTGGGGCGAAGTGACGTCGGGCATGGAGCATGTGGACGCGCTGCCCAAGGGCGAGCCGCCGCGTACGCCCGGCAAGATTGTCAAGGCGACCGTCGCCTGAACTGGCAGCGGGG
>NZ_CH959307.1:477438-759026 GCF_000153545.1 Sphingomonas sp. SKA58 | reverse complement strand
TCGCTTCTGCCTGCTTCCTGCGCGCCATGCCATCGGTGATGGAAATCGGCGCGGTCACACTGGACGCAACCTGCGCCTCCTCAGGAGCATAGGCGCCGATCGACTGGATGTGCCAGCGGCGCTGTTCTTCCGTCGATCCGGGCACGTCGTTGACCCTGCGCAGCGTCACCTGCCGCAGCGCATACCAAGGCTTGCCGTTTGCGGCGATGCGGCCATAAACCTGAACCGGAACGGTCACATAGAGCGAGCCGGCGGCACCCTCGGGCTCTGACGGCGCACCGATATTGGCGTGGATTTCGCTGAAACCCCGGAACCGCGCCGCGAAATGCGCGTCATCCTGCGCGCCGATCGCTGTTGCGGGATTCCACATATCCTGCGCATCCTCGAACCGCTTTTCTTCCAGCAATCCATAATAGCCCTGCACCACCTGGGCCGCGCCCTGCGCACTGTCCGGGTCGATCGACCCTTCTTCGATGGGCGCGGGATCCACCGGCAGGCCGCCCGGCGTGCCGGGTTCCGGCGGGGCGAGCGGTTCCATCAGCGCCATCGCTTCGGCGCGCACATTATTTTGCACTTGCGCCTGATTGGCGCCATTGGCCAGATTGTCGATTGCGCTCTCCTCCCGCCCGTCGCAGGCCGCGACGAGCAGGAGGGTGGCCAGCGCGCTTGTCCTGATCGCTCCCCGCATCAGTTCGGGCGCACCCGATTTGCCGGTTCACGGCCGCCGCCCGACCGCATTGGCCGGGACATGCGCGATCCTGGCGAAGGCCGCGCGCTCATGCTGCGTTGGGGCCGGGGCTGACTTGCCTGGGGCCTGGGCGACGGACGGACCGTGGCCGCGCCATCGCGCCCGCGCCCGCCATTCCATCGACCACGCCCGTCCCCGCGACCGTCATTGCCATTGGGACGCGGGCGACCATAATTGCCGGGACGTCCGTCACGGTCCGGCCGTTGCCAATTGCCCGGACGCCCATCACGATCGGGCCGTCCATCGCGATCCGGCCGTTGCCAATTGCCGGGGCGTCCATCACGATCGGGCCGTCCATCGCCGCGCCAGCCGGGCCGTCCGTCACGATCGCGGTCCCGCCACCGGCCGTCGCGCCGATCGTTTCGCCGCGCTTCCCAGTAGCGCCGCTGGCTGGCCGTCCAGCGATGACGCCGGCCGCCGCGATCATAGACATAATATCCCGTGCCCGGATAATAAAAATCATTGTACCAGCCATAGCCGCCGCCGACATAGCCCGGGCTGTAATAGGGGTCATAATAGCCGCCGCCATAATAGCCGCTGCCAACACCCACCCCGCCATAGCCATAGCCATCGTCATAGGCGCAACCGCCCAGTGCCAACGCGCCAGCCAAGCCGATGGCGGCCAGAAACCGTCTTGCAGGTCCAGTCATCGCCTGTCTCCTTATCCTCTTGCTGCTTGGCGTAACGCGTGGAGTTTGAATTGGTTGTGAATAGCCGATCCCTTGCGAAACTTTGATTTATGCAGCGTTCAGGAAACACGCCTATTGTTCATATGGCTGACAGAAACCGTGTTTTCTGCGCCACAATATCGCGCTTTGCCGCACTTTCGTCATTCAGGCGGGAAACCTTCCGATGCCCAAGGTCATTTTGATCCCTGCCGCTCCGGTCGCTTGAAGCACCATTTGCGCGGCCCGGCGGGTCCAAACCGCCGCAAGCATCAACAACAGATCAAAGGGTCAAACCCCATGAAGACACTGCTTATTTCGGCAGCCGCTGCCGCGTCCCTGATTCCCGCCGTCGCGATGGCCCAAAGCGGGTCAGTCGATGACGCCGGCGCTACCCGCCGCATCGAACCCTATGTCGGCGTCATGGGTGGCGTGCATAATTTCGATAGCGAAACCGGCAAGGAGGGCATCCCGCCCGTCGGCTATAAGGGCCGTATGGTCGAAGGCGTCGCCGGCGTGAATTACAATGTCGCAGGGCCGCTCGTGGTCGGCGTCGAAGGCACCGCATCCAAAGGTGTGTCGGGCGACATCGACTGGGAATATGGCGTTGCGGGCCGCGCGGGGGTCAAAGCGGGCAAGGACAGCCTGATTTTCGGTAAGGTCGGTTACAAGTGGGTCAATTTTGACGCGCTTGGTCCTGACAGCCCCGACTTCCATGGCACGACCTATGGTGCTGGCGTCGAACTGTCGCCCGCAGACATGGGCAGCTCGGCCCAGAGCAGCAACATCCGTCTACGCGTTCAGGCCGACACGCTCGGCAATTTCCGCTCGATCCGTCCGATGGCCGGTGTCGTCGCGAAATTTTGATGTTTGAAGGGACGGGACGGGCACGGGTTGTTCGTTCCGTCTCTCACCAGTCACCTCTCTCCCGCCCGGGCTGAGAGTTGGGGTGCGGAACGGCTTTTAGGACTGCAGCCGTTCCGCATTCGCCCAGACCCGTCTTGCCATATCCCATGATGCCAGCCATCAGCATGCCATGACCTGGCATTTCTGGATCGATCGTGGCGGCACCTTCACCGACGTGGTCGCGCGCGACCCCGATGGGCGGTTGCACACTGCCAAGCTGCTCTCCAGCGATCCTGAACGCTATGCCGATGCCGCGGTCGAAGCGGTTCGCCGCCTCACTGGCGTAGGCGACGGCCCTATCCCGCCCTGTTCGCTGCGCATCGGCACGACCATCGCGACCAATGCCTTGCTGGAGCGTAAGGGTGAGCCCGTCCTCCTTGCCGTCACGCGCGGGTTCCGCGACGCCATTCGCATCGGTACGCAGGAACGCCCCGATCTGTTCGCGCGCAATATCCGCCTGCCCGATCCCCTCCATCACGACGTCATCGAGATCGACGAGCGGATGACCGCCAATGGCGACGTGCGCGTGGCACTGGACGAACCGGCCGCGCGCGCCGCGCTCCAGTCGGCATATGGCCAGGGGCTGCGCGCTGTCGCGATCCTGCTGATGCACGGCTATCGCTACCCCACGCATGAACAACGACTGGCGCAAATCGCTGCCGATGTCGGCTTCACCCAGATCAGCATCAGCCACGATGTTACGCCGCTGATCAAGCTGGTGGGCCGGGGCGACACCACGCTGGCCGACGCCTATCTCTCGCCTGTGCTGCGCGCCTATGTGGATGGGCTTCACGCGGCTCTGGGCGGGCGGGCCGACATGCTCTTCATGCAATCCAATGGCGGCCTGACCCCCGGATCGCTGTTCCGCGGCAAAGACGCCGTCCTGTCCGGGCCGGCGGGCGGCATCGTCGGTTTGGCGCGCACCGCGGAACAGGCGGGTTTCCGTGACGTGATCGGCTTTGATATGGGGGGCACATCGACCGATGTCTCCCATTATGCCGGCAGCTATGAACGGGACAATGAAGCGCGGGTGGCCGGCGTTCGCCTGCGCGCGCCGATGATGCGGATCGACACGATCGCGGCGGGCGGTGGCTCCATCTGCACCTTTGTCGATGGTCGCTTTCGCGTCGGGCCGGAAAGCGCGGGCGCAGTGCCGGGACCGGCCTGCTACCGGCGCGGCGGGCCGCTTACCATCACCGATTGCAACGTCATGCTGGGCAAGATCCAGCCCGGTTTCTTCCCCAGCCTCTTCGGCCCGAACGGGGACCAGCCATTGGATCGCGACGTCGTGGCGCAGCGTTTCGCCACCCTCTGCGCGCAGGTGAAGGAGGAAACGGGCCGCGTGATGACCCCGCGCGAGGCGGCGGAGGGCTTCATCGCCGTTGCCGTCGCCAATATGGCGAACGCCATCAAGCGCATTTCCGTCGCGCGCGGCCATGACGTGGCGCGCTATACCCTGGCCAGTTTTGGTGGCGCGGGCGGGCAGCATGCCTGTCTGGTCGCCGACGCCCTCGGCATGGACCGGGTAATGATCCATCCGCTTGGCGGTGTCTTGTCGGCCTTTGGCATGGGTCTGGCCGACCGGCGGGCGGTGCGGGAACGCACGCTCGCCTTGCCGCTCGCGCCTGACGCCATGTCACAGCTGGAGGCCGCACTCGCCGCCATGGAGGCGGACGCGCGCGCCGATCTGCCGCAGGCGGACCGGACCGAAATCCTGCTGCGGCTTCGCTATGACCGCACCGACAGCCTGTTCGACGTGCCGCTTGCTGATTTGCCGGCGATGCGCGCGGACTTCCTGGCGCAGCACCGCGCGCGCTTCGGCTTCGACGGGCGTGGCGCGATCCTGATCGACATGGCGCGGGTCGAGGCGATCGCGTCCACCCGGGCGGCGATGGACGATATTGTCTTCTTCCCCGATGCGGCTGCGCCCCCGCTGGCGCAGGTCGATTGCGGCGGCCGTGCCGCGCCCGTGCATGATCGCGCCGGCCTCAATCGCGACAGCGACATTGACGGTCCCGCGCTTGTCATCGACCCTGTATCGACCACCGTCGTGGAGCCGGGCTGGCGCGCGCGCGTGGACGCCATCGGCAATCTCATCCTCAGCCGGCACCAGCCCCGCCCCGCGCCAGAGGCGAGCCGAAGCAGCGGCGTCGACCCTGTACGGCTCGAGGTGATGGGCGGGCTTTTCATGGCGATCGCCGAGGAAATGGGCGCCGCGCTTCAGCATAGCGCCTCCTCCGTCAACATTCGCGAACGGCTCGATTTTTCCTGCGCGCTGTTCGATGCCGCCGGCAATCTGGTCGCCAATGCGCCGCATATGCCGGTCCATCTGGGCAGCATGGGGGACAGTATCCGCGCTATCCTGCAACGCCGCGGTCCCGGTGCGGACGGGCGGCCGATCGACGGGCGCGGCATGCAGCCGGGCGATGTCTACGCGCTCAACGCGCCTTATGACGGCGGCACCCATCTGCCCGACGTCACGGTCATCATGCCGGTTTTCGTCGAAGGCCGCCCCGCGCCTGCCTTCCACGTCGCGGCGCGGGGGCATCATGCCGATATTGGCGGCATCACGCCCGGGTCGATGCCGCCGGGCAGTCAGTCGGTGGAGGAAGAAGGCGTCATCCTCGACAATCTGCTGGTCGTCGATCGCGGCGATTTTCGCGAAGTGGCGATTCGCGACCTGCTTGGCTCAGGGCCTTATCCCGCCCGCAATATCGACCAGAATATCGCCGACCTGTCCGCCCAGATCGCCGCCTGCGCCAAGGGTGCATCTGAATTGATACGGATAAGTAACGAATATGGGGTCGAGACCGTTGCAGCCTATATGGCCCATGTTCAGGATCAAGCCGAATCGGCCGTCCGCCGGCTGATCGGGCGCCTTGCCGACGGCTGCTTCACCTATGCCATGGACAATGGCGCATATGTCAAAGTCGCCGTCGCCATTGATGCCGACGCGCGCGCCGCCACCATCGACTTTACCGGATCGTCGGACCAGCTGCCCGGCAATTTCAACGCGCCCCTGTCGGTCGTGCGCGCTGCCGTGCTTTATGTCGTGCGCACGCTGATTGACGAGGCTGTGCCGATGAATGACGGCTGCCTTAAACCCATCACCATTATCGTGCCCGAAGGGTCGATGCTGCGGCCGCGTCACCCCGCTGCCGTGGTCGCGGGCAATGTCGAAACCAGCCAGGTCGTCACGGACGCGATCTTCGGCGCGCTGGGCGTCATGGCCGGGGCGCAGGGCACGATGAACAATTTCACCTTCGGCAATGACCGGCACCAATATTATGAGACGATCGCTGGCGGATCGGGCGCGGGACCGGATTTCGACGGCGCTTCGGTGGTCCAGACACATATGACCAACAGCCGGCTGACCGATCCCGAAATATTGGAAACCCGATTCCCGGTATTGCTGGAGGAATTTTCCATCCGGTCCGGTTCCGGCGGGGCAGGGCGGCATCGGGGCGGCGATGGCGCGGTGCGCCGCATTCGCTTCCTAGAGGATATGACGGCCGGCATCCTGGCCAACCGACGGACGGTGCCGCCCTTCGGCCTGAACGGCGGCGCGGACGGCGCGCCGGGGCGCAACTGGGTGGAGCGCGCCAACGGCACCGTCGAACCGCTTGGCAGCACCGCCACGGTCGATCTTTGCGCCGGCGACGCCTTCATCATCGAAACGCCCGGTGGCGGCGGGTTCGGCAAGGCCTGACCCGCGGCCCCGGCTTACTGCCTCCAGCTTGAATCGATCCGGTCGATTACCCGCACCATCGCCTGGAAATCGGAAACGCCCGGCCCGACCGGCAATTGCACGCCGGCCAGGTCTCGCTGATGCACGGCGATCACGTCGGCCGGGATGTCGACCGGCGTGCCCGCCGCGCTGGCCGCAACCTGGATCTCGCAGGCGCGCTGCAAGGACCAGTGTTTCAAAAAGGCTTCCGGCAGGCTCGCCGCCATGACCAGCGTGCCATGATTGCGCAGCATCATCACCCGCTTGCTGCCCAGATTGGCGATCAGCCTGTCGCCTTCCTCGGGCCGGATCGTGACGCCTTCAAAATCATGATAGGCGATCTGCCCTGCAAAGGCGGCGGCGTAGAAGCTGATCGGCCGCAATCCTTCAGCGCAGGCGCTCACCGCCATCCCTGCGGTCGTGTGGGTGTGGACGATGCAATGAGCGTCGGGCAGGTGGCGGTGAAAGACGCTATGCTGGGTAAACCCTGCGCGGTTCACTGGATAGGGGCTGCCGTCCAGCACCTGGCCGTCAATGTCGATCTTGACCAGATTGGATGCCGTCACCTCCTGATAGCCAAGGCCGAACGGGTTGATCAGGAAGGCGCTCTCCTCGCCCGGCACGCGCAGCGTGATATGGTTGTAGATCAGTTCCGACCATCCCATATGGTCGAATATGCGGTAGCAGGCGGCGAGTTGCTGGCGCGCCTCCCATTCCTGCGGCGTCATGTCGGCTTTGTATGCGGCGCTGGCCATTGGCGATCCTCCTGTCTATTATCGGGCCACTATCCGCCCGCCCGGCGCAAAAGTCGAGATCATGGCCTTTAGGCTTGAGTTTGCGCGACTCTGCTGGTAGGGCGCCGCCCACATGGCGCAGGGCGACCTGCGACGACTCACTGGCTTTGCTATTCGGTCGAGCCGTCGGGAAGGACAGAAACGTCCCGGCGACCCGCCCGTTTTTGATTGGAGATTGACGGACTTATGCAGATCATCGTTCGCGACAATAATGTCGACCAGGCTCTTCGCGCGCTCAAGAAGAAGCTGCAGCGCGAGGGCGTGTATCGCGAAATGAAGCTGCGCCGTCACTATGAGAAGCCGTCGGAAAAGCGCGCTCGTGAAAAGGCGGCCGCGGTTCGTCGCACGCGCAAGATGGAACGCAAGCGCGCCGAGCGCGACGGCGTTCGTTAAGACGCCCGATCCCGGACGAGGGCGGCGCCGCCCCCGTCCGCTGACGACTTTCCTGCCCTGATTTTAGCGAGCATCGCCCATGTCCACGACGGCTGTTCCCCTTCGTCCCATCGCTAAGGGGTCGCTGACCCGGCTCTGGATCGGCGTTGCCATCGTCGCGCTGGCAGCGGGCGGCCTCGCCTGGGCGGGGCAGCAGGGCGTCGCGCCGTCGCCGGCTGCCTTCCTGGCTCAGAATGCCCATGAAACGGGCGTGGTTACGACCGAATCGGGCCTCCAGTACAAGGTGCTGGAAGAGGGCAGCGGCCCCAGCCCGACGAGCAGCGATGTCGCGCTTGTCGGCTATAAGGGGGCGCTGCTGGACGGCACGGTGTTCGATGAAAATCCGCAGGCGCCGATGCCCGTCGATGGCGTCGTGCCCGGCTTTTCCGAAGGCCTGCAAAAGATGAAGAAGGGCGGCAAGTACCGGCTCTGGATTCCGTCGGAACTGGGTTACGGTGCTGAAGACAATGGCCCGATCCCCGGTGGCTCGGTGCTGGTCTTCGATGTGACCCTGCATGACTTCAAGTCCAAGGCGGAATTGATGCAGTTGCAGCAGCAGATGATGCAGCAGCAGAGCGCGGCGCCGCAGCCGGGGCAATAAGTAAGCCGTGCAGCCAGTCGAGTGAGAGGAAGGGGCCGCCTGTCGGCCCCTTTTCTTTTGCCTTACTGGTTGTCACTGCAGATGGTTTCCGGCGTCTCGCCAAAGGCAAGTGCCCCTGCATCGCCGACCTTGGCCTGTCCGGCAAACAGCTTGTCGAGCCGCTCGCGCACATCGCGGCGATATTCGGGGCAGGCGACTGACCGGGGCGCGGACACCTCGATATCGCAGGCGATCGCATTCTTGATCCTGTCGATCGCCGGTTCGTCCAGAATACCCGAATCGCGCAGTTCAAGGCACAGCTGAAGCAATCCAGCCGCCGTCGCCTGCGCGCGCAATCCCACATTCGTGAGATCGAAATGCAATTTCTTCTGCTTGTCGAGGTCCATCATCATGATCCGCTCCTTTCAGTTTTTTCTATCTTACGCTGAAAGCAAGCGACGGAAAGCCCGTATGTTCCCTATGATATTTGACCCTGGATCAACCGTCGGCGGGCTGTAGCAGCGCCTTGTCCCTGTCGGACCTGGATGCTTTCGACCGTTCCTCCAGATAGACTTTGATCATCGCGACGATCGGGTCAGCCAGGAACAGGCCGATGATGCCGAACAGTGCGCCAAACAGGATCTGCGCCGCCAGCACCAGCGCAGGGGCCAAATCGACCGCGCGCTTGGCCACCATCGGCACGATCAGATAGCCGTCGACGATCTGCACGACCAGATAAACCCCCACGGCGTAGAGACCCGTGTCCATGCCCCCGGAAAAGCCCACCAGGACAATGAGCACGCCCGATATGATCGCCCCGATATTGGGCAGAAAGGCGAGGAGGCCGGTGAGGATGCCCAGCAACCCGGCCATCGGCACGCCGAACACCCACAGCAGCAGCCAGGTGCCCACGCCTTCGACCGACATGCCGATGATTCTCCCGAACATCAGCCGGCGGAGCGTCCAGCCCATCTTGTCGGCAATGGTGTAGAATTGCGCGCGCTTGTCCATCGGCAGCATCCAGGCGACCCCGCGCTCGTAGAGTTTGGGTTCGGTCGCCAGGAAGATGGCCAGTACCAGCATCATCGCGCCGCCGGTGATCGCACCCATTGCCGTGCCGAGCGCCGCCGTCACGCGCCCCATGGAACTCATTGCCTGCTGGGCCAGGCCTTTCAAATCGCTGGGCGTGGCCGTGATGCCGAGTTGCTGCATCCAGCCGCCAATCCGCGTGACCTGCGCCTCGACGATGGTGCGCATCGCCTGCGCCTGCGCAGCCAGGCTCGATCCAGTAAGGTAGAATGTCCACACCAGAAAAGCGACCGCGCTCAACAGGACAATCGTCAGCCGCCAGCCCCTGCCGATCGGCAGGATACGCCCCAGCAACCGCGATCCGCCGTCCATCATCGTGGCTAGCACCATCGCCCCTAGGATCAGCATCAGCGGCTGCGCCAGCAGCGCCGTCAGCGCGATGGCGATCGCCAGCCCGAACCAGACGCCGGCGCGCTTCAGTTCCTGCTGGACCAGGGGGCTGCGCACTTCGCTGGGGCCGGGTTCCTCGACATGCTTGTGTGTCTCGCTCAAAACCCCGTGCCCCTCTGATCGTCAATCAGGGGCAGCAACGCTCCGTGGACGCAGGCTGTTCCCGGCTCGACCGCTGCGGAAGGCGTGGATCCAGCTGAGCGGATTCCAGCTGGCGTCGCCGTCCAGGCTGAAGGTGATGAATTCGGCCCGGCCGCCGATCGCCTCCCACGGCACCGGCCCGCCAAGGCCGTTTTCCGCCAGCGGCGCGCGGCTGTCGGCGCTGTTGTCGCGATTGTCCCCCATCAGGAAGACATGGTCGGCCGGCACGCGCACCGGGCCGTACCAGTCTAGCGCGCTTGGTCCCATGTCGATGGTGAGGTAGGTCTTGCCATTGGGCAGGATTTCCTGCCGCACCGGCAGTTCGCAATAGTCGCGACCGTCCGCGCCGTGCACGCGCGCGCCGGGAAACTGATCGGGCGAGCAGGGGGCGTTGCCATCGACCGGCAGGCGCAGCGGCTTCATCGCCTTCTGCTTGACCGCGGTGCCATTGAGGATCACCTGGCCGCCCCGCACTTCGATGATGTCGCCGGGCAGGCCGATCACCCGCTTGATATAATCCTCCCGCCGGTTGTGGGGGGACACGATGACGATGTCCCCGCGCTGGGGCAGGCGCCCGAGCACGCGCCCTTTGAGGAAGGGCAGGGGGTGGAAGCTGGGCGAGACATAGGACCAGCCATAGGGGAATTTGCTCACCACCAGCCGGTCGCCGGTCAGCAGCACCGGCATCATCGATTCGGACGGAATGTAGAAAGGCTTGGCGACGAAGCTGTGGAACGCCAGCACCGCCAGGATCAGCAGCGTGATGCTGCGCAGTTCATGCCACCAGTTGACGCCGTCCTTTTCCTGCTCCCCGGCTTGCGCGGCGCTGTCCTGGGGCGTGTCGATGGCCGGCATGGGCGAAGTCTCTTGGCGTTCGGCGGGGGGCAGGGTCACGAAGGCAGCGCCTCGATGATGACGAAGGCTTGCGCCCATGGATGATCGTCCGTGAGCGTCAGGTGAATGACCGGCCTATAACCCACCGGCACCATCGACTCCAGCCGCGTCAGCGCGCCGCCGGTCAACGCGAGCGTCGGTGCGCCGGACGGCGCATTGACGACGCCGATATCCTTCATGAACACGCCTGCCCTGAACCCCGTGCCCACCGCCTTGGAAAAAGCCTCCTTGGCGGCGAAGCGCTTGGCCAGCGTGCCCGCGCGGGTCAGCGGACGTCGCGCCGCCTTGGCCTGCTCGACCGGCGTGAAGACCCGCTGGATGAAGCGGTCGCCGAAGCGATCGAGCGAATTCTGGATACGCTCGATATTGCAGAGGTCGGATCCAAGTCCGATGATCATGACGGCCGTCCAAGGCCGTCACCCCAGCGAAGGCGGGGGTCTTGGGCCTCCAGATTGAACCCTTGACGCCTGCGATCCAAGCCTCTGCCGGGATACCTGCTTGGGAGCATCACCGCGCCAGATCCATCTGCCGCCGCATCTCGCGAATGCTGCCTTCCAGCCCGCCGAAAATCGCCTCGCCAATCAGGAAATGGCCGATATTGAGTTCGGCGATCTGCGGGATGGCGGCGACCGGTCCGACATTGTCGAAGGTCAGGCCATGGCCGGCATGCGGCTCGATCCCGTTCTTGGCTGCCAGCGCGGCGGCATCGGCGATTCGGCGCAGTTCGCCCGCGCGCGCCGCTCCGTCGAGATGGGCATAGGCGCCGGTGTGAAATTCGACCACGGGCGCGCCGAGCCGGATGGCTGCGTCGATCTGCGCGGCGTCCGCCTCGATGAACAGGCTCACGCGGATGCCGGCCTCGTCCAGCTTCTCGACGATCGGTGCCAGCGCCTCATACTGCCCCGCTGCGTCCAGCCCGCCTTCTGTCGTGCGCTCCTCGCGCTTTTCGGGCACGATGCAGGCGGCGTGCGGTTTGTGGCGCAGCGCGATCTCCAGCATTTCCTGCGTCGCCGCCATCTCCAGATTGAGCGGCACGTCCAGCGCTGCCATCAGCATCGCGATATCCTCGTCGCGGATATGGCGGCGATCCTCGCGCAGATGGGCGGTGATGCCGTCCGCGCCCGCCTTAACGGCCAGCAACGCGGCCTTCACCGGATCGGGATGCGCGCCGCCCCGCGCGTTGCGGATGGTCGCGACATGGTCGATATTGACCCCGAGGCGCAGCGGCGTGGGCATGGGGCTATTGCTTCCGGCTGCCGGGCTTGGTCGCGGGAATGGCCTCCAGTTCCGGTGGCAGCGCGTCCGCGTCATAGACCGGGAAATTGATCGACACGAGCGGATAGAAGGGCACGCCCAGATCGACCTCGCCCGCCGACCGGTCGACCAGCGCCACTTCCCCGATCACGATGCCGCCCTCGGCCTCCACCGCCTCGATCGCCTGGCGTGACGACAGGCCGGTGGTCACGACATCCTCGACCATCAGTATCTTTTGTCCCGGCGTGATGGCAAAGCCCCGGCGCAATTCGAACGTCCCTTCCGGCCGCTCCAGAAAAATCGCGTCCCGGTCCAGCGCGCGGCCGACTTCATGCCCGATGATGAGGCCACCCATCGCCGGCGACACCACCAGATCAATGTCCTGGCGCACTTCGCGGGGCAGTTTCTGCACCATCGCGCGCGCCAGCTTGCCGGCGCGCTCGGCATTCATCAGCACCCGTGCGCATTGCAGATAATTGCCGCTGCGACGACCCGACGACAGAATGAAATGCCCCTCCAGCAGCGCGCCCGCCGCTCGGAATTCCGCCAATACGTCCTCGTCAGTCATGTCGCATTCACATCCCGTCGCGCGGCCGGCACCCTGTCGGTGGCCGGGCCGCCTTCACCCCATGGCCGCGCGCAGACACGCCGCCATGCCGCGCCCCTGTGCGCGAAGCAGCGAGATAGGCGGGCCGGGGATGCGTTGCAACAGCGAAGAAAATCTGCTCCATCTGTGCTTGAGGCAGCGGGAAAGCATCCCTATAAGCCGCCGCAGACCGAACGGGCGAGGACGGCAAAATGGATGCGTTTTCGTTGCAGCGGCGCCAAGGGGTTAGGGGTACGAAGACGCTATGATGAAGGTGAAATCGTTCATTCTCGCTGGTCTGCTGGCTTTTGCGCCGGCGATGGCGATGAATGGCCAGGCGCTTGCGCAGAATGAAGCGGCCGCACCCGTTGCCGCCACGCCGGTCGATGCCGATCCCAAATCCTCCGATCCTGGTGCGCCTGCCGATTCGGCCGATGCCAATGTCGCGAATGTCAGTGAAGCGGCACCTGCGGCCAAGGTTGCGCCGCCGCCGCGCATGAAGCCGACCGAAGGCATCGGCATGCCGCGTCCGGGCGAAATCACGTTGCAGGAACAGTTTACCGAAACCGGCAGGACCGCCCGCTGGCTGCACGATGTCATGCTGGTGCCGATCATCACCATCATCTCGATCTTCGTCCTGGTTTTGATGCTCTATGTGATGTGGCGCTATCGCCGCGCCGCCAACCCGGTGCCGTCCAAAACCTCGCACAATACCGTGATCGAAGTCGTCTGGACGGTGGTTCCGGTGCTGATTCTGCTGGCGATCGCGGTGCCTTCGATCGGACTGCTCGCCGACCAGTATCGCCCCGCGCCCAAGGATGCGCTGACCGTCAAGGTCACGGGCTATCAATGGTATTGGGGCTATGAATATCCCGACGCCGGCATTCCTGAATTTGTGTCGAACATGCTGACGGAGGATCAGGCGAAGGCCAATGGCGAGCCCTATCTGCTGGCACCCGACAATCGTCTGGTGCTGCCGGTCGGTCGCCCGATCAAGTTGATCATCACCGGCGCCGACGTGATCCACAGCTTTGCCGTGCCCTCGCTCTGGGTGAAGATGGACGCCGTCCCCGGCCGCCTCAATGAAAAGAGCTTCACCATCGACAAGCCCGGCGTCTATTACGGGCAATGTTCCGAACTGTGTGGCGCGCGCCACGGCTTCATGCCGATCGCGATCGAGGCGCTGCCGCCGGCTCAGTTCGACCAGTGGGTCCTTTCGCAGGGCGGCACGTTGAAGGGCGGCACCGCCGCCCCGGCCGGCCAGATGGGACCGCAACAGGGCAGCGCACTGCCCGGACCGCCGGCCAGCGACGCCGGTTCGACGACGCTTTGAGAGGGGCAAGGCCATGACCACCATTACCGCAGATCATCATGGCGATCACGCCCATGGGCATGATCATGACGCCGATCACAAGCCAGCCTTCTTCCAGCGCTGGTTCATGTCCACCAACCACAAGGACATCGGCACCCTCTATCTGATCTTCGCGATCATCGCCGGCATCATCGGCGGCGCGATTTCGGGCTTGATGCGCGCCGAACTGGCGGAACCGGGCATCCAGTATCTCCAGACCTGGGCACGCTTCAGCGACGGCCCTTCGGCGACTCTGGATCAGGCCTATCACCTCTGGAACGTGCTCATCACCGCGCATGGTCTCATCATGGTCTTCTTCATGGTGATGCCTGCGATGATCGGCGGTTTTGGCAACTGGTTCGTGCCAATCATGATCGGCGCGCCGGACATGGCCTTCCCGCGCATGAACAATATCAGCTTCTGGCTACTCATCCCTGCCTTCGCGCTGCTTCTGGGTTCGACCTTCGTCCCCGGCGGCACCGGCAATGGCGCGGGGACCGGCTGGACCGTCTATGCGCCGCTTTCGACCAGCGGGTCGGCCGGACCTGCCGTCGACATGGCGATCCTGTCGCTGCACATCGCCGGCGCGTCCTCGATCCTGGGCGCGATCAACTTCATCACCACCATCCTCAACATGCGCGCGCCGGGCATGACCCTGCACAAGATGCCGCTGTTCGTCTGGTCGGTGCTGGTCACGGCGTTCCTGCTGCTGCTCGCCCTGCCGGTGCTGGCCGCCGCGATCACCATGCTGCTGACCGATCGCAATTTCGGCACGACCTTCTACGATGCGGCAGGCGGCGGCGATCCCGAACTCTACCAGCATCTCTTCTGGTTCTTCGGCCACCCCGAAGTCTACATCATGATCCTGCCGGGCTTCGGCATCATCAGCCAGATCGTCTCGACCTTTAGCCGCAAACCCGTCTTTGGCTATCTCGGCATGGCCTATGCCATGGTCGCGATCGGCGTGGTCGGCTTCGTCGTCTGGGCGCACCATATGTTCACCACCGGCATGTCGGTGAACGTGAAGATGTATTTCACCGCTGCGACCATGGTCATCGCGGTGCCGACCGGCATCAAGATCTTCTCGTGGATCGCGACGATCTGGGGCGGCTCGATCAGCTTCAAGACGCCGATGGTCTGGGCGCTGGGCTTCATCTTCCTCTTCACCGTGGGTGGCGTCACCGGTGTGGTGCTTGCCAATGGCGGCGTCGACGATGTGCTGCACGACACTTATTATGTCGTGGCGCACTTCCACTATGTGCTCTCGCTGGGCGCGGTGTTCGGCCTGTTCGCCGGCTTCTACTACTGGTTCCCGAAAATGTCGGGCAAAATGTATAACGAGTTCCTCGGCCAGCTCCATTTCTGGGTCTTCTTCGCCGGCGTGAACCTGTTGTTCTTCCCCATGCACTTCCTGGGCCTGTCGGGCATGCCGCGTCGCTACCCCGATTATCCCGAAGCCTTTGCCTATTGGAACGGCATTGCCAGCCATGGCTATGAAATCATGGCAGCGGGCATGCTGATTTTCTTCGTCAACCTGATCTGGTCGCTGGCGGCCGGCAAGAAGGCGGAAGGCAATCCGTGGGGCGAAGGCGCGACGACGCTGGAATGGACGCTGACCAGCCCGCCGCCCTTCCACCAGTTTGAAACGCTGCCCGTCGTCGACTGACAAACGGGGACGCACATGGGCGGACGGCTTGGACCTTCCGCCCATTTGCGCGACATCGGTGCGCGGGTGTAGGATGCGCGCTGATCGCATGAGGAGATTATGGCCAGTTCGCCCTTCCTGACCGGGGTTCACACGCCCGTCCTGCCGGCCCATTGGCGCGACTTCGTCGCGCTGACGAAGCCGCGCGTGATGACGCTGGTCGTGTTCACCGGCCTGTGCGGCCTCCTCGCCGCGCCCGGCCATATCCACCCGGTCCTCGCCTTCACCGCCATTCTCTGCATTGCGCTTGGCGCGGGCGCCGCCGCCTCGCTCAACCAATGGTGGGAAGCGGATATCGATGCAAAGATGAAGCGCACCGCCTCCCGCCCGCTGCCGGCCGGCCGCATGGACCGGCAAGCCGCGCTGCACTTTGGCGTCGGCCTCTCCTTCTTCTCGGTCATCCTGATGGGCATGGCGACCAACTGGCTGGCGAGCGCCGTGCTCGCCGTCTCGATCCTCTTCTATGTCTTCGTCTACACCATCTGGCTCAAGCCCCGCACGGCGCAGAATATCGTCATCGGCGGCGCAGCCGGCGCTTTCCCGCCAGTGATCGGCTGGGCGGCCGTGACCGGCGATGTCAGCGCGCTGCCCATTGCCCTTTTCATGCTGATCTTCTTCTGGACGCCGCCCCATTTCTGGGCGCTCGCCCTGTTCGTGAAGACCGATTATGCCGCCGCCGGCATCCCCATGCTACCCGTCGTGTCGGGCGAGGTCGCGACCCGGCGGCAAATCTGGTTCTACACCGCCATCATGGCGGTCGCGGCGCTCGCGCCCGTTCTGCTGAATCTCACCGGTGTCATCTACGGCACGACTGCGCTGCTGGGTACGGCGCTGTTCGCGCTGTTCGCCTTTCAGGTCTATCGCCGGCGCGAAAGCGATCCTGCGCGCATGAAGCCGGAAAAGCGCCTGTTCAAATATTCGATCCTCTACCTCTTCCTCTTGTTTGGGGCGGTGGTCGTTGACCGCTGGCTGCTGGCATGACGCCCGAAGAACAGGATCTGGTGCGCGCCCGGCAAAAGTCGCGGTCCATCGTGACCGGCCTGCTGCTCGGCTTTCTCGTCATATTATTCTTTGCCATCACGCTGGCGAAGATCGGCGCGAGCGACGCGATCTGATGGCCACGCTTCCGCCCTCGCCCTTTGATCGCGCGCGGCGCAACCGGCGCACCTTCCTCGCCATGATCGGCGTCGGCCTCGCCATGCTGGGGCTCGGCTTCGCCTCGGTGCCACTCTATCGTATCTTCTGCCAGCAAACAGGCTTTAACGGCACGACGCAGCGCGCCGATGCTGGCGTGGATGTGCAGCAGGCGACCGGGCACATGCTGTCGATCCGGTTCGATTCGAATGTTCAGCCCGGCATGCCCTGGCAATTCCATCCCGAACGCCCGACGCAGACCGTGACCGTGGGCGCCAAGTCGATGGCCATTTTCGTCGCCAAAAATATGTCGGATCGGCCCGTCACCGGCACCGCCAGCTTCAACGTCACTCCGACTCAGGCCGGCGCTTATTTCACCAAGATCGAATGTTTCTGCTTCACCCAGCAGACGTTGCAGCCGGGGCAGGAAGTGCGGATGCCGGTGCTCTATTATGTCGATCCCAAGATATTGGCCGATCCCGACAATAAGGATACGCAAGAGATTACGCTGAGCTACACTTTCTACCCTGTTGAGCAGGGGCAGAAGGCGGGCTAAGGTCCGGCACAGAACAGGAAACGGGGAAGATACGCATGGCAGGCGCCAAGAATCACGATTACCATATTCTTCCGCCCAGCATCTGGCCGTTTTTCGGCTCGATGTCGGCGCTGGTGATGGCGCTGGGCGCGATCATGTGGATGCATCCCGACGCCATGGGGCCGGGCGGCGGCTGGGTCTTCCTGATTGGGCTGGCCGGCGTGCTGTTCACCATGTTCAGCTGGTGGGGCAATGTCATCAGCGAAGCGCATGCGGGCGATCATACGCCGGTGGTGCAACTCCATCTGCGCTATGGCATGATCCTGTTCATCGCGTCCGAAGTCATGTTCTTCGTCGGCTGGTTCTGGGCCTTTTTCGACTTTGCGCTCTTCCCCAGCCTGCTGCCGCCGATCGACGGCCTCTTTCCGTCCAAGGATATCGAGGTGATGAATGCGTTTGAGCTGCCTTTGCTCAACACGCTCATCTTGCTGTGTTCGGGCACGACCGTCACCTGGGCGCATCACAGTCTGATCCATGGCGACCGCGACGGCCTGATCAAAGGGTTGTGGTGCACCATCATCCTGGGCGCGTTGTTCAGCAGCATCCAGGCCTATGAATATATGCACGCGCCTTTCGGCTTCGGTGGCAATCCCTACAGCTCGGCCTTTTATATGGCGACCGGCTTCCATGGCTTCCACGTCCTGGTCGGCACGATCTTCCTGATCGTCAATCTGGTCCGCGCCTATCAGGGGCATTTCACCCCGCGCCAGCATTTCGGCTTCGAAGCCGCGGCCTGGTACTGGCATTTCGTCGACGTCGTCTGGCTGTTCCTCTTCGTCGCCATCTATGTCTGGGGCGGCTGGAGCGCGCCGGTCCACGGCGGTTGAGCCGGCGCACGGACGATATTGCAATCAGGATCGACGGCCGGCGCTTCACACGCCGGCCGTTTCTCTATCGGCAGCTATTGGGTAAGCATCCCGCATGACCGGACCGTCTCACCCTTCTACACGCATCCCGACCCTGCCCACGCTGCTGGTCACCCTCGCCGTCCTCACGATGATCGGCCTTGGCATCTGGCAATTGGAGCGCCGCGCCGAAAAACGTGACGCCATCGCCCTGGCTGCGGCAAATCCCCAGCGTCCCCCCGTCGCCTTTCCCATGCTGCCGCCGATTGCGCCCGACCTGCTGTTCCGCCGATCGTCCGTGCATTGCCTGCGCGTGGTCGACTGGCGCGTGGAGGCCGGGCGGGCGGCCGATGGCAGCACCGGCTATCGCCATATCGCGCAGTGCGCCACCGGCGCGGAAGGGCCGGGCGTGCTGGTCGCAGTCGGCGTCGGGCAAAAGCCCGATCAGGTGCCCAGCTGGACCGGCGGCCAGATTGCCGGCTGGATCAGCCAGGAACCCGACCATCGCCCGCTGCTCTCTCGCGTCGGCGGTGCAGCTCCGCCACTCCGACCCATGCTGATCGCCCGATCCGCCCCACCCGGCCTCAAGCCGCTGGCACCACCCAGCGTCGCCGATCTTCCCAACAATCACCTGGCCTATGCCGTCCAATGGTTCCTCTTCGCGGCGGTGGCGGTGGTGATCTACATATTGGCCCTGCGCCGGCGAGGCGGCAGCGGCAAGCCCGCCTAAACGCTTGCTCCCCGCGCTCGCTGCCGCTACCGCGCTTAGCCATCATGCAATATCAGAGCACCAGGGGGAGCGCGCCGGCGCTCGGGTTTGAGGATGTGACGCTGGCGGGGCTGGCGTCGGATGGCGGCCTTTACCTGCCCACGCAATGGCCGGCCTTCACCGCTGACCAGATTCGCGCGATGGCCGGCCTCTCCTATGTCGAAACCGCCGTTCGGGTCATGACTCCGTTCGTTGCCGGATCGCTCAGTGAAGACGAATTGCGCGACTTGTGCGCGGCCGCCTATTCCCGGTTCAGCCATCAGGCCGTGACGCCGCTGGTCCAGCTGGACCATCAGCAGTGGATGCTCGAACTCTTCCATGGCCCCACGCTCGCCTTCAAGGACGTGGCGCTGCAACTGCTCGGCCATTTGTTTGAACGCTTCCTGTCGCGCCGGGACGATCATCTGACCATTGTCGGCGCTACGTCGGGCGATACCGGATCGGCGGCGATCGATGCGGTGGCGGGACGTGCGAAGATCGACATCTTCATGCTGCACCCCGAAGGCCGCGTGTCCGACGTCCAGCGTCGTCAGATGACCACGGTGCGCGCGCCCAACATCCATAATATCGCCATCTCCGGCAGCTTCGACGATGCGCAGGCGCTGGTGAAGGCCATGTTCAACGATGCGGATTTCAAGAGCCGCTTCAACCTGTCCGCCGTCAACAGCATCAACTGGGCGCGCCTGATGGCGCAGATCGTCTATTATTTCTACGCTGCCGTGCGCCTGGGCGCGCCGGAACGGGCCGTGGCCTTTTCCGTCCCGACCGGCAATTTCGGCGACGTCTTTGCCGGCTATGTCGCCGCACGGATGGGCCTGCCGGTGGCAAAGCTGATCGTCGCGACCAATGTGAACGATATTCTCCACCGCGCGCTGGGGGAGGGCGATTATAGCCAGGGGCAGGTCGTGCCTACCGCCACGCCTAGCATGGACATTCAAGTCAGCTCCAATTTCGAGCGGCTGTTGTTCGACGCGGGCGGCCGCGATGGCGCGGCGCTTGCCGACCAGATGCGGGGTTTCGAATCGAGCCGTGCGATGCGCCTCACCAATGCGCAGCGCGACGGCGCGGCGGGCCTGCTGTCATCGGCGCGCATCGACGCCGATGCCATGACCATGGCGATGCGCTGGGCCTATGACGCAGCGGGGCACGTGATCGATCCGCACAGTGCCATCGGCCTTGCCGCCGCACGCGCCGCTGACGTTGGCGCCGACGTGCCCGTTGTCACGCTGGCGACCGCCCATGCCGCCAAATTTCCCGATGCGGTGGAGCGGGCGACCGGCCTGCGTCCGCCGCTGCCGGCGCGGGTGGGCGACCTGTTCGCGCGCGAAGAGCATTATGACCGTCTGCCCGCCACGTTCGAGGCAATCACCACCTATGTCGCTGAGCGCGCGACGCCGCGGCACGGAGCCGGTCCGGCTTGAACCTCACGACCCTCATCGGCGAACCCTGGTCGGACTATGGCCTGATCGATTCGGGCAACGGGCGCAAGCTGGAACGCTATGGCCGTTTCCGCTTCATCCGCCCCGAACCGCAGGCGATGTGGCAGCCCGCGAGTGACGATTGGCGCGCGGACGGCGAATTCATTCCCGGATCGGACGAGGATGGCGGCGGCCGCTGGTATTATGAGCAGCCGGTGCCGGTCGAGGGCTGGCCGCTCCATTGGAAAGAGGTGACGTTCCAGTCGAGCTGCACGCCCTTTCGCCATCTGGGCTTCTTTCCCGACATGGCGCCGGTGTGGGACGATTTGCGCGGTTCCATCGCCGACAAGCCCGATGCGGAGGTAATGAACCTGTTCGGCTATACGGGCGTCGGCACACTGGCCCTGTCGGCCGGCGGCGCGCGGATGGTCCATGTCGATGCGTCGAAGAAATCGGTGGCGCAGGCGCGCGCCAATGCGGCGCTGTCGGGTATGGAGGACCGGCCGGTCCGCTGGATCGTCGAGGATGCCGCCAAATTCGTTGCCCGCGAAGTTCGGCGCGGGCGCCGCTATGACGGCATCCTGCTCGATCCGCCGAAATATGGCCGTGGCCCTGATGGCGAGGTGTGGCGGTTGGAGGAGGATTTGCCGGGCCTGATCGCCAATTGCCGCGCCTTGCTCGACGCCGACAGCCATTTTCTGTTCCTGACCGTTTACGCCGTGCGCATGTCGGCGCTGGCGATCGGGGAATTGCTGCGTCAGGCGTTCGCCGACCTGCCCGGCACGGTGGAAGCAGGCGAACTGGCGGTGCGGGAGGAACGGCGCGGGCTGCTGCTGCCGACCGCCATTTGGGCGCGCTGGCGGCGCTGATCGCACCATCGGTCCTTTTCGGGTTGAGCCGTTCGGCGCGGTCCGGCATGACGGGGACCATGCGCTTTTCCTCGACCTTTGCTACCGCTTCGTCCCTCCTGGTGCTGTTGGCCTCGTGCGTCGGCCCTCCCGGCAATGCGCCAGCGCCCACGCGGCCGGCCCGTGCCCGCCCGGCGCCCGCGCCCCGGCCTGCGCCGGCCCCTTCGCCTGCGCCTGCGCCTGCACCTGCTCCGGCCCCCGCGCCCGCAACCCCGGTCGCTTCCTCAGTCGCCTGGGCCGATCGCCCGTTGACGCCAGGTAATTGGAGCTACAGCGCCGAACAGCGGGGCAGCATTGCTCGGTTCGGCCCGCCGGCGCAGCCGCTGCTGACGCTGCGCTGCGACCTGGCGAGCCGCCGCGTCATCCTGACGCGCTATGGCGCAGGGCAGGGCGCGATCGTGATCCGCACCAGCTATGGCGCGGTCAGCTGGCCCGCCACCGCCCAGGGTGGCGCGCAGCCGGCCCTGGTCGCCGCGCGGGCGGCGAGCGACGGCGTGCTGGACCAGATGGCCTATAGCCGTGGCAAGATCGGCGTCGATGCATCCGGCATCGCGCCTCTGGTCGTGCCGGTCTGGGCGGAAATCGCGCGGGTGGTGGAGGATTGTCGCGCCTGATCGGGAACGCGATGCCGGCGCGACGCAGACGTACAAGTATGATTCCAAAAAAGAATAAAACAAGGCTTGAAGATCGCCTTCGTCTGATTCACATTTCGCTCTGTGGACGGATGCGGATTTGCTCTCGCGGCGGCCACACGGGCTCAACATAGCGAAAGGAGGTGATCCGATGTCTCATGGTTCAGCAATGGGGTCGGTCAAGTCCATTCGGGGAATGCGCCGCTGATCGACGCGCAAGCGTCGAGAATGTCAGGGTGATTCCGGAGCCTTGCGAAGGCCGACATACAGGCCCGCTCCTCCCCTGATAGAGCGCGATTCACCATTTCCCACTGGGCGGCGCTTCTGGCCGCTGACCATGTCAATGATGGGCCGTCGGGGGTATTTCCGCCCGGCGGCCCCTCTCATGTCTTGGCAAACCGGAAAAATCCCGGCGATCTGGCGCAGGCACGCCGCTGGAACTTCGCCTGCAGTTGGGATATATATTGATCCTGAACTGCCGTGAGGCTGTCATGATTGCTTCGCGCTATCTGCTTTTCCTTTTCACCATCGCGGCTATTCCGGCCGCGGCCCAGACCCCGTCTGATGTCGCCGACCTCGTAGGCGCGCGGGGCGCCGGCGGGGAAACCCAGCTTCAGGCGCGGGGCTACCGCTTCGTGCGTACCGAAACCGGGGATGACCGAAAGTGGAGCTATTGGTGGCATCCCGAGCGGCATCTTTGCCTCAGCGTGGTCACCATGGATGGTCGTTATCAGGCCATTACGGACAGCCCTGCGCCCGATTGTGGTCAGGATCACGCTGCCGGCCGGACTGACGAAGCATATCGCCGGCACGATCGCACGGATGCGCCGCCTGCGGCATATGCGCCGGCGCGACGCGAATCGCCCAGCTATGCCGCATCGGAAGAAAGGCCGATGATCGACGGGCAGTCGGTGGAGATCGGCCTCGTCTGCTTCGGGGATGGTCAGCGCCCCGGCCTTGAGAACCGCTATGGCTGGACCTGGGATCATGATCGCAAACGCTATATCTATGGTAACCGCGTCGACATGACGGCGCAGCAGTTCGACGCATCCGTCATGCTGCAATTCTGGGCGGGTGGCGGCCGGATCAAGCTGCCTGCCAAGTTGATCCCGCCAATCCATTCTCGCGGGACGAACGATGGCTGGTGGGACGTCTACGCCGTTTCCATCCAGCCCGATCATGTCAGTGGAGAATATCGGCTTAACGGCCTCAACAAGCCGCGCATTCAGATCAATCGGATGAGCGGTCAGATCAGTATCAAGGGCACGGGCGATTACGCCTTTCGCGGCACCTGTGACACCGTGGATGCTGCCGCGCATCGGCGATTTTGATTAGGGTGTAGGCGGTGCATCCAGCACCGCCCCCTTTGCATCATCGCTCTCTGCCCTTCGCCTTCCCCCACACGCGCGCGGCGGTATAGCCCAGATACCCCGTGCCAAAGAGCGCGTAGAGCGGCTCGGGCAGCGCGTTGAGATAGGCGTGCATGCCCGCCGTGATGGCGGCGGCCATGTCTGGGTCGATACCGGCGATCAGCCCCATCGGGATGGACCAGAGCAGCAGCGCATAGATGACATAGAGAAAGGCCGGGCGCGCGCGCCGCGTCCAGATGTCCGGCTCGGTCTCTCCCGCATCGCTCATGACCGCGCGCCCGAACCGATCCGGTTGGCCAGCCATCCATAAAGGAAGGCCTCGTTGGCGGGGCGGCTTTCGGCCAGCGCGATATAGCGCTCGCCTTGCAGCGCCTCCATCGCCTTCAAAAGCACTATGTCCCCCGACGGGCCGCGCAGCGCGCGAAACGCGCGCAGCGCTCCGAGCGTGCGCCCGCCCAGAAGGCGATCGACCTTGATGTCGGGATAGTCCTTCTGATTGCGATTAAGCGCGTTGAGCGCGCGCTGCAAAAATCCCGTCGCGGTCGGCGGGCCCATGTTGACCGCGGTGTCGAACAATTCCGCCGCCAGTGACCAGGACAGTTCCGCTACAAAGGCATAGCCGGGCTGCTCCCAGTAAAGGCGGCGATAGAGCGATTCCGCCGTGGCGCGCGGCAGCGCCTGCATCGCGCCGAAATAGCCATTGGCGCGCGCGACCGCATGCGTGATGCCCATATTGGTGGCGCCACCCCGGTCCGCAGGATGATCGCTATAGCCGCCTTCGCGCGCGATCACCTCGTCAATCAAATCCTGCACGTCCATGGCTGCCTCCTGCTTCGATATGAGGCAGAGCATTTATCCCATATGGTTATCTGTAGGACAGCGGAAGTTGCGAGGGTGTATCGCGTTACTGATCGCGCTTAGTCGACCTGCCATACCGGTTCTGACCGGTCGATCAGTCCGCTGTCCAGCAGCGGCGCGGCGTCGATATCCTGCGCGCCCATCAGGGATGACAGGCGCTCGACCGACGCCAGGATCATCGCCTGTTCCCAGGGCTCCAGTTTGCCGAACCCGTCGGTGAACTTCGTCTGCAAGGGATCGGGCGCATCCGCCAACGCGGCCACGCCGTCCGGCAGGATTCGCAGATGCGACTGGCGCTTGTCGCGTTCGCTGCGCTGACGCTGGACATAGTTGAGCGCGACCAGCCGATCGACGATCGTGGTAATCGTTGCCTGGCTGAAATGCAGCGCATGGGCGATGGCCCCGGGCGTTGCTGCATCGCGCGAATCGATCTCGCGCAGCACCAGCAATTGCGAAGGCGTCAGGCCGGTGGCCGCCGCCAGCTGGCGGCTGCCAATCTCGGTGGCGCGCATGATCCGGCGGAGCGCGCGCAGGGTCTGGGTGGCGATATTAGCATGCATATTTGGCTCCATAGCGGAACCAAAGCATGGCCACCAACATTGTCTTCGCTCCTTTTTCCGCCAGCCAAAATACTTCGCACTGCAAAATAAAATTTCAAGGCTGGGGTTGAAAAATTCGTCAAAAATGGCATATTCCAGCCCGTATCGAGAAGGCATTGAGTCCTTCGCCTAGAAAATAATTCGGGAGATGAACAATCTTCGACACTCAAGCTACAGCGGCTGTGCCGCCACGGGCTTCTGCGCGTCCTGATCCGGATACGGAGCAGGACATCATGTTTCGCAAGCCTGTCGGCACTGACGGGCCGGCCATTACGGCGTTGATCGCGGCATGCCCGCCGCTCGATCCCAATTCGGCCTATTGTAACCTGCTGCAATGCACCGATTTCGCCGACAGCTGCATCGTTGCGACCCGCGACGGCGCGGTGGTCGGATGGGTATCGGGCTATCGTTCGCCCGTCGCTCGGGAAAATTTCTTCGTCTGGCAGGTCGCGGTGTCATCCGCGGCGCGTGGCCAGCGCCTCGCGAGCCGCATGATCGATGCCTTGCTTGGCCGGCCGGAACAGGATGGCGTCACGCATCTGACGACGACCATCACTGATGACAATGACGCGTCCTGGGCGCTGTTTCAGGGGCTGGCCCGCAATTGGGGCGCGCCGCTGGAAAAGACCGCCCGTTTCGAACGCGAAGCCCATTTCGCCGGTGCCCATGCCACAGAATGGCAGGCGCGCATCGGTCCGCTGACCCCAAAGGGGCGGCACCAACAGGAGGACATTTGAGCCATGACCACGACCCTTCTTCCCAAACCGACCTCGTCCATTCCCGACCGCGCTATTTACGAACGCCGTGAATCGGGCGTACGCAGCTATGCCCGCTCGATGCCGCGCCAGTTCAACAAGGCGCAGGATGTGTGGATGCACGATACGCAGGGCGGTCGCTATCTCGACTTCCTGTCGGGCTGCTCGACGCTGAACTATGGCCATAATCATCCGGTGCTCAAGACCGCGCTGATGGATTATATCGCCAATGACGGCGTGACTCACGGCCTTGACCTTCACACCGACGCCAAGGAAGATTTCCTGACGACGTTGGAAGACGTCATTCTCACGCCGCGTGGCCTGGATTATCGCGCCATGTTCACCGGACCGACCGGCACCAACGCGGTCGAGGCGGCGATCAAGCTGGCGCGCAAGATCACTGGGCGCGAACTGGTGATCGCCTTCACCAACGGTTTCCACGGCATGACGCTGGGGGCGCTCGCCTGCACCGGCAACGCCGCCAAGCGCGGTGGCGCGGGCGTGCCGCTCAACCATGTCAGTCATGAACCTTATGACGGCTATCATGGCCCCGACGTGGATACGGCCGAGCTGCTGGAGCGCCGCCTGTCCGATCCATCGAGCGGCCTGGATGCCCCCGCTGCCATTCTGGTCGAAACCGTGCAGGGCGAAGGCGGTCTCAATGCCGCGTCGCCCGAATGGCTGCGTAAGATCGCCGAAATCGCCAAGCGCCATGGCGCGCTGATGATCGTCGATGACATTCAGGCAGGCGTTGGTCGCACCGGCAATTTCTTCAGCTTCGAAGGCATGGGCTTCACCCCCGACATCGTCACGCTGGCGAAGTCGCTGTCGGGCATGGGCCTGCCCTTTGCCCTCACCCTGTTCCGCCCGGAACTCGACCAGTGGTCGCCGGGCGAACATAACGGCACCTTCCGTGGCAACAACCACGCCTTCGTTACCGCCACGGCTGCGCTGCGCCATTTCTGGAGCAACGACGCCTTTCAGCAGGACGTCGCCCGTCGCGGCGCGCTGCTGGAGCGGCGGCTCGACGCGATGGCCGCCGAACATGGCCTCTCGACTCGCGGTCGCGGCATGATGCGCGGCATTGACGTGGGGTCGGGCGAGGTCGCCGGAACCATCACCGCCGCCTGCTTTGCGCAGGGGCTCATCATCGAAACCAGCGGCGCGCATGACGAAATCGTCAAGGTGCTGGCGCCCCTCGTGATCGACGACGCCGTCCTTTCGGCGGGTCTCGACATTCTTGAGGAAGCCGTCCGTTCCGCGCTGACCGTCACCTATGGCGTCGCCGCAGAATAAAGGAGAAGACAGACATGTTCATCCGCAAGCTTCAGGACATCCGCAAGTCCGACCGCAACATCAAGTCCAAGGGCTGGGAAAGCGCCCGCCTTCAGCTGAAGGACGACAATATGGGCTTTTCCTTCCACGTCACGACCATGTACGCGGGCGAGGAATTGCACATGCACTATCAGAACCATCTGGAATCGGTTCTGGTGCTCAAGGGCACCGGCACGATCGAGGATCTGGGCGAGGGCGTGACGCATCAGTTGGCGCCGGGCGTCATGTATGCGCTCGACAAGCATGACAAGCATATCGTCCGGCCCGAAACCGACATATTGTGCGCTTGCGTATTCAATCCACCTGTCACCGGCAAGGAAGTGCATGACGAAAGCGGCGCCTATCCCGCCGATTCCGAGCAGGTCAAGGAACCCGCATTCGTCGATTGACCGGCGGTGCGAAGGCTTTCCGTCCGTAGCGAGACCGGACGGAAAGCCTCGCTCGATTTTTAGTCATCACCATCAAAAGGGGGGAAGTCCCATGCAAGACGTCTACCCGTCCCGCCATGCCGATGCGGCGGAATTTCTGCCGCGCCTCGATCCTGTCGTGCATAGCCAATGGCGCGAAGACGCACCCGTCAGCCGCGCCCAGGCCGACCAGTTCGACCGCGACGGCTTTCTTGTCCTGGAAGATATTTTCTCGGACGCCGAAGTCGCATTCCTGCAGCGCGAGGCCGGCAAGCTGCTGGCCGATCCGCAAGCGCTGGAAGACGAAACCGTCATCACCGAACCGGGCGGCAAGGAAGTCCGCTCGATCTTCAAGATTCACGCGCAGAGCGATGTGATCGGTCGCCTGGCCGCCGACAGGCGTCTGGCCGGCGTCGCGCAGTTCCTGCTGGGTGATCGCGTCTACATTCACCAGTCGCGCCTCAACTATAAGCCCGGCTTCACCGGCAAGGAATTTTTCTGGCACAGCGATTTTGAAACCTGGCATGTGGAAGACGGCATGCCGCGCATGCGCGCGCTGTCCATGTCGGTGCTGCTGGCGGACAATACGCCCAATAACGGCCCGCTGATGCTGATTCCCGGCAGCCACAAGGCATTCCTCACCTGCATCGGGGAAACGCCCGACGATCATTATCGCCAGTCCTTGAAGAAACAGGAATATGGCGTACCGGACGAAGACAGCCTGGCCGAACTGGCGCACAAGCATGGCATCGTCGCGCCGACCGGAAAGCCCGGGTCGGTCGTCATTTTCGACTGCAACACCATGCACGGGTCGAACGGCAACATCACGCCCTTCCCCCGCGCCAACGCCTTCATGGTCTATAATGCGGTCAGCAACCGCCTGACTGCGCCCTTCGGCGTTGACAAACCGCGCCCCGAATTCATCGCCGCGCGCGGAGAGCCGGAGGCCATTACGCCGGTCACGGGACTTTTGATGGAGGAGGCGCTGGCATGAGCGGCCAACATAGTGTGGAAAAAATCGGCGGCACGTCGATGGCGGCCACCGCCGTGCTGTTCGACAATGTTCTGATCGCGGGGCGCAAGGGCGCGGACCTTTATAATCGCGTCTTCGTCGTGTCCGCCTATGCCGGCATGACCGACCTGCTGCTGGAACATAAGAAATCGGGCAAGCCCGGCGTCTATGCCCGTTTCGTCGCCGACGACGGCGCCGATGGCTGGCGCGACGCGATCGAAACGGTGCGCGGCGCTATGCATGCGCGCAACGCCGATATGTTCGCGCGCGCCGAGAGCCTGGCCGAAGCCAATGCCTTTGTCGATGCGCGCATCGACGCGGTTGCCGCCTGCCTCGACGATCTGGCCCGCCTGCGCAGCCATGGCCGGTTCTGCGTCAAGGAACAGCTGATCACGGTGCGCGAATTGCTTGCCGGGCTCGGCGAAGCGCACAGCGCCCATTCGACCGCGCTGCTGCTGCGCGATCGCGGGGTCAACGCCTGCTTTGTCGATCTGACGCTCTGGGATCAGCAGGATATGCGCGGCCTTGATGAACGCATCGAACAGGCGTTCGCCCCCATCGATCTTGCCACCACCCTGCCGATCGTCACCGGCTATGCCGGGTGCAGCGAGGGCATGGTCCGCCGCTATGCGCGTGGCTATTCCGAAATGACCTTTTCGCGCATCGCCGTGCTGACGCAGGCACGTGAGGCGATCATCCATAAGGAATTTCACCTGTCGAGCGCGGACCCGAAGCTGGTCGGCACTGACAAGGCGCGCAAGATCGGCCGCACCAATTATGATGTGGCGGACCAGCTCGCCAATCTTGGCATGGAGGCCATCCATCCCGGCGCCGGGCGCGGCCTGCGGCAGACCGACATCCCGCTGCGTGTCCGCAACACGTTCGACCGGGAAGATGGCGGCACGCTCATCTGCGGCGACTATGTGTCGGACACGCCTCGCGTCGAAATCGTCACCGGCATCCGCACCGCGCAGGCGCTTCAATTCTTCGAACAGGACATGGTCGGGGTGAAGGGCTATGACGCCGCCATATTGGAGGTGCTGACCCGCCATGGCATATGGATCGTCAGCAAGGCGTCCAACGCCAACACCATCACCCATTATCTGTCAGCCGACGCGGTCAAGGTGAAGCAGGTCATCGGCGACTTGCAGGACCGGTATCCCGACGCGTCCATTTCCGCCCACCCCGTGGCGATCGTCTCCGTGATCGGCAGCGACATTTCACGCCCCGGCCTGATGCCCGACGCGCTCAAAGCCTTGGCGCAGGCCGATATCGATGTGATCGCTATGCAGCATCAGATCCGCAATGTGGATGTCCAGTTCGTTGTCGATGTCCGCCAATATGACGCTGCCGTCGCCGCGCTGCACCGCGCGCTGGTGGAGGATAATGACGAACCCGCAGCAGCGGAGGGCCGGCGCGCGGCCTGAGCGCCGCGCGCCGCCGGGCGCGCCAGATGATCGCTGCGATTCGTCCCGTTCAGAGCCTGCTGCTCGCCATCTTCATGCTGATGGCGGGCAGTGGCTTTTTATCGACCCTCATCAGTCTGCGGCTGGAGCGGGCGGGTGCCGGCACCATGGCGATCGGCGCGGTCGCCACCGCCTATTTCGGCGGGCTTGTGATAGGTGCTCTGCGCGCGGGGGGCATCGTGCGGCAGGTCGGGCATATCCGCGCCTTCGCCGCCTTCGTCGCGCTGCTGTCGGCCAGCACGCTCTCCTATGTATTGCTCGACCACCCCTTACTCTGGACGGCACTGCGGCTGATCGACGGCGTCTGCGTGGCCGGCGTTTTCATCTGCCTTGAAAGCTGGCTCAACGACCGGGCCGATGTGGAAACCCGCGGCAGCATCCTTGCCGCCTATATGGTCGCGCTCTATTCCGGCCAGGCGGTCGGCCAGTTGCTCCTGGGCGCGAGCGGGACGCTGCCCGCCATTCCGTTCCAGATCGCCTCCATCCTCATCTCGCTGGCCATCATTCCGCTTTGTCTCACCCGGTCGAGCGCGCCTGCGCCGCAGGAGGCGACGGCCTTTTCGCTGCGCTCGCTCTTTGCCGCATCGCCGCTGGGCGTGATCGGTGCGGTGACGACCGGGCTGATGCTGGGCGCCTTTTACGGATTGGCCGCCGTGCATGTCCGTCGCCTTGGTCTTAATCTGGGCGCGACCGCTAGTTTCATGATGATCGTCATTCTGGGCGGCGTCGCGATGCAATGGCCGCTCGGCCGCCTGTCGGACCGCTATGACCGGCGCGCCGTGATCGTCTGGAGCTTCGCCGCGACCCTGGCGGTCAGCATTGCATTGTCGATGCTCAGCCGGGGCGGCCTGCCGCTGCTGGTGCTGGGCGCGGCCTTTGGCGGGCTGAGCTTCGCCCTCTATCCGCTGTGCGTCGCGCACAGCAATGACCGGCTGCTCGCGTCCGAACGGGTCGCGGCGAGCGGCCGGCTGGTGCTGCTCTATTCGGTCGGTGCGGCGCTGGGGCCGATGGGCGCGGCGGCGATGATGACGCTGGCGGGCGCAAGCGGCCTCTTCCTGTTCATCGCCCTGTGCGCTGGCGCGACACTGGGTTTTGGCCTGTGGCGTCAATTGTCCTCCGATCCGGTGCCCGCGCCCGAGCAGCAGGATTTCCAGATCGTGCCGCGCACGACCCCGATGGCGTCGCTGCTTGACCCCAATACCGCAGATCATCTGCCCGATGGAGACATGACATGACCGCCACCACCATCGCCGCGCCCCCCGGAGCGGCCGGGTCTGTCGATCAAGCGACGCTGCGGCGGGCCATTGCGGCCTCGGCACTCGGCAACGCCACCGAATGGT
Source organism: Sphingomonas sp. SKA58 (assembly GCF_000153545.1). Taxonomy (NCBI): domain Bacteria; kingdom Pseudomonadati; phylum Pseudomonadota; class Alphaproteobacteria; order Sphingomonadales; family Sphingomonadaceae; genus Sphingomonas; species Sphingomonas sp. SKA58. Next base: position 728,321 of record NZ_CH959307.1, on the reverse strand, counting down.
TCGACTATGGCATCTATGCCTATGGCGTGACCTATATCTCCGCGGCGCTGTTTCCGGGAGAAGTGGATGACGCGGTGTTGTTCGCGCTCGCGACCTTTGCCATCTCCTTCCTCGTCCGTCCGCTGGGCGGCCTCTTCTGGGGACCGCTGGGCGATCGCATGGGGCGCAAATCCGTGCTCGCGCTCACCATATTGATGATGTCGGGCGCGACGCTAGCGGTCGGGCTGATCCCTTCCTATGCCAGCATCGGCTTCTGGGCGCCGGCGCTGCTCATCCTGCTGCGCATGGTGCAGGGATTCTCCACGGGCGGCGAATATGGCGGTGCGGCGACTTTCATGGCCGAATATGCGCCCGATGACCGGCGCGGCTTTTACGGCAGCTTCCTGGAATTCGGCACGCTGGCGGGCTTTTCCTTCGGCGCGCTGCTGATGCTGGGCTTCTCGCTGCTGCTGGGTGACGCCGCCATGCACGCATGGGGCTGGCGCATCCCCTTTCTGGTGGCCGCGCCCATGGGTCTTATCGGCATGTATCTGCGCGCCCGCATGGAGGATACGCCGATCTTCCGCGAGGATGGGCAGGCCAGCGGCAAGGCGGAAAGCCCCAGCCTTGGCCAACTGCTGGAGCGCCACTGGCGGCCGATGCTGGTCGTGGGCGGGCTGGTCGTGGCGCTCAATGTCGTTAATTATACGCTGCTTAGCTACATGCCCACTTATCTTCAGCGGCGCATCGGTCTCACTACGGACGAAGCGCTGGTGGTGCCGATCATCGGCATGGTCTTTATGATGGTCTTCCTGCCCTTTGCTGGGCATTTGTCCGACCGGGTCGGGCGACGGGCGATGTGGCGCGTCTCGCTGCTCAGCCTGCTCGTCGGCGTCGTGCCGCTCTATCTGCTGATGGCGACCGGCCTTGTCGGCGCGATTGTCGGCTTCGTGCTGCTTGGCCTCTGCTATGTGCCGCAGCTCGCGACCATCTCCGCAACATTTCCCGCGCTATTCCCGACCTCGGTGCGCTTTGCCGGTTTCGCCATCGCCTATAACGTCTCGACCTCGCTGTTCGGCGGCACCGCACCTGCGATTGGTAGCGGCCTCATCTCCTGGACCGGCAACGAACTCATGCCCGCCTTCCTGATGATGGCGGCCTGCCTCGTCGGCCTTGTCGCGCTGCGCTACATGCCCGAAACGGCGGGCAAGTCCCTGCGCGAAGATCCGTTCGCGCGGACCTGATGCGAAACAGACCATGGAGATGACAGGGGGGGATGACAGGGGGCCGCGAAGCGAGTTAGCTGGCAGCCATGAAAATCATGCTGTCGCTCGCCTGCATCCTGCCCGTCCTTCTTACCGCCCATCCCGTCGCCGCAAAGACCGATAGGGCGCGCTGGCAGGAACAGGCGGCGCGGGTCACCATTCAGCGCGACGACTGGGGCATCGCCCATGTCCACGGCCGCAGCGACGCCGACGCCGTGTTCGGCATGATCTACGCCCAGGCCGAAGACGACTTCAACCGGATCGAGGCCAACTATCTGACCGCGCTCGGCCGCACGGCGGAGGCGGATGGCGAAGACGCGATCTGGCAGGATTTGCGTGCGCGCCTTTATATGGACCCGCAAAAGCTGCGCGCCGACTATGCCGCCAGTCCCGCCTGGTTGCGCGCCTTGATGGACGCCTGGGCCGATGGGCTGAACCACTATCTTGCCACACACCCGCAGGTAAAGCCGCGCGTCATCACCCGTTTTGAACCCTGGATGGCGCTCAGCTTCACCGAAGGCAGCATCGGCGGCGACATCGAACGCATCCCGCTCGATCGGCTCAAGGCCTTTTACGGCGCGCCCGGCGGCCGCCCGCTCGCCATGGCCGATCCCGACCCCGAACCGCGCGGCTCCAACGGCTTCGCCATCGCGCCGGGCAAGAGCGCCAGCGGCCATGCCCTGCTGTGGATCAACCCGCATACCAGCTTCTTCTTCCGCTCCGAACTGCAGATGACCAGCGATGAAGGGCTCAACGCCTATGGTGCGGCAACCTGGGGGCAATTCTTCATCTATCAGGGGTTCAACCCCACCGCCGGGTGGATGCACACCTCCAGCACCGTCGATGCCGTCGACGAATTTCTCGAAACCGTGACGCGCCGGCCGGACGGCGCACTGACCTATCTTTATGGCCGACAGCAGCGTCCGGTCCGCGCCTCCACCGTCACCATCGCCTATCGCGCGTCAGACGGCGGCCGCGCCGACCGCCGCTTCACCGTCTATCGCACCCATCATGGCCCGATCATCGGGGATCAGGACGGCAAATGGGTCGCCTTCGCCATGATGGACAAGCCCATCCCCGCGCTGGAGCAATCCTTTTTACGGACGAAGGCGCGCGATTACGCCGCCTTTGTGAAAGTGGCGACACGTCAGGCCAATTCGTCCAACAACACCATCTTTGCCGACGCCAAAGGCACCATCGCCTATCTGCACCCACAATTCGTGCCCCTTCGCGATGACCGTTTCGACTATAGTCGACCAGTGGACGGCAGCGATCCCGCCACCGACTGGAAGGGGCTGACCCCGCTTTACGCATTGCCGTCCCTGCGCAACCCGGCGGGCGGCTGGATCCAGAACACCAATAACGGTCCTTGGTCGGCGGCGGGCAGGGACAGCCAGAAGGCGGCCGACTTCCCGCGTTACATGGACATGATGGGCGAAAATCCGCGCGGCGACCATGCCGTCATGCTGCTGTCGGCGGGACAGGATTTCACGCTCGACACGCTGACGGCGGCCGCGTTCGACAGCTACCAGCCCGCCTTTGCGCGCTTCCTGCCGCTGCTCGTGAAGGCGTGGGACACTCTGCCCCACACGGATGCGCGCAAGGCGCTGCTGGCGCAACCGATCGCCATGCTGCGCGACTGGGATTATCGCTGGGGTTTGACGTCCGTGCCCAACAGCCTTGCGGCGCACTGGGCGGAGGATTTGCGCCAATGGACGCTGGACCATAGCGAGGGGGCTCCGCGCACCCTCTATGATCGCATGGCCGCCGCGTCCCCTGACGTGCAATTGACCCTGCTGGCGAGCGTCGTGAAGCGGCTGGATCGCGATTTCGGCACCTGGCGCACGCCCTGGGGCGACATTAACCGGTTGCAGAGGCTGACCGGCGCCATCACCCAGGATTTCAGCGATGCCGCGCCCAGCATCGCTGTGCCCTTCAGCTCGGCGCGCTGGGGCTCGCTCGCCTCCTTCGGCGCGCGGGCCTATCCCGGCACGCGAAAATGGTATGGCACCAGCGGCAACAGCTTCATCGCCGCCGTCGAATTCGGCGATCGCGTCCACGCCAAAGCGGTCAGCGTCGGCGGCGAAAGCGGCGATCCCGCCTCGCCCCATTTCAACGACCAGTCGGCGCTCTATGCAGCCGGCACCTTGCGGCCCGTCTATTTCTATCCCGATGAACTCGCCGGCCATGTCGAACGCCGCTATCGGCCAGGGCAGTAGGACGCGGCCATGTGGGTCCTGCTCGGCATCGCCATCATCGTCGCGGGCTTCCTGCTGCGCTTTCATCCGCTGCTGGTGATCCTCGCCTCGGCGATCGTCACCGGCATCGCGGCGGGCCTTGACCTGCTCACCATCCTCGCCGCTTTCGGCAAGGCGTTCAACGAAGCGCGCTATGTCAGCATCATCTGGATCGTGCTGCCGGTCGTTGGCCTGCTCGAAGCCTATGGCTTGCAGGAGCGCGCGCGCGGCCTCATCGCCAAGATGCGCGGCGCGACCGTAGGGCAGTTCCTCGCCGGCTATATGCTGCTGCGCCAGGGGCTGGCGGCGGTAGGCCTCACATCGGTCGCGGGTCACGCTCAGACGGTGCGCCCGCTCGTCGCGCCGATCGCCGAAGCGGCGGCAGAGGCGCAGGCCGGAGATCTCGACGATGACCGGCGCGAGGAAGTGAAGGCCTGGGCCGCCGCGACCGACAATATCGGCCTGTTCTTCGGCGAGGACATCTTCCTCGCCATCGGGTCGATCCTGCTGATCAAGGGGCTGCTGGAGCAATATGGCATCAGCCTGGAGCCGCTGCATCTGTCGGTCTGGGCGATCCCGACCGCCATCGCCGCCTTCCTGATCCATGGCTTTCGCCTCTGGCGCCTGGACCGTCGGCTGAAGCGCAGCGCACCGGAGGACCCGGCATGATTACCCTGCACTGGGTCTATGCCGTCGCTGGCGCGATGTTCGCCGCTTTCGCCCTGCTGAGCCTTGGCGACCGCACCAATCCGCGCCGCTGGACCACCTCCGCCTTCTGGGCCTTGTTGGCGCTCAGCATGTGGGGTGGCGACTGGCTGGGCGATCTTGGCAATGGCGTCCTGCTGCTGGGCCTTGTCGCGCTGGCTGGGCTGGGCGGCATGGGGCGGGGGCAGTCCGCGCTGCCCGACGCCGTGCGCCGCGACCGGGCCGATCGCATGGGCAATCGCCTGTTCGTCATCGCGCTTATCATTCCGGCGACCGCGCTCATCGGCACCTTCGCCTTCAAACAAGCCCCCGACTGGTTCGATGGCAAGCAGGCGACATTGATTGCCCTGGCGCTGGGCGTGCTGATCGCCTCGGTAGTGGGCTGCCTCTGGCTGCGCGCGTCTCCGCTCGAACCGCTCCAGCAGGGGCGGCGGCTGATGGATTCGGTCGGCTGGGCCGCCATCCTGCCGCAAATGCTCGCCAGCCTCGGCGCGGTGTTCGCGCTGGCAGGGGTGGGGGATGTCGTCGGCCAGATCGTCAGCATGGCGATCCCGCAGGGCAGCCTCCTGGGCGCGGTCATCGCCTATGGCCTTGGCATGGCGCTCTTCACCATGGTCATGGGCAACGCCTTTGCCGCCTTCCCGGTGATGACCGCCGCCATCGGCCTGCCGCTGCTCATCCGGACCTATGGCGGCGACCCGGCGATCGTCTGCGCCATCGGCATGTTGGCGGGTTTCTGCGGCACGCTGATGACGCCGATGGCCGCGAACTTCAACCTCGTGCCCGCCGCCCTGCTCGACCTCAAGGACAAGCATGGCGTCATCAAGCGGCAGGTCGGCACCGCCGTCCCGCTGCTTGTCGTCAACATCCTCCTCATTTACTGGCTCGCCTTTCCATGACCCTGCTCACCCCCGACATCGCCAACCGTTTCGCCGGCCTCACCCTGTCGCATCTCGGCCGCGAATATCCCTTCAAGATGGACCTGGTGCTGACCGGACCTCAGGATGCCCGGCCGCCGCGGGAGCATCATCCCATCTTCCATGGCAGCTTCGACTGGCACAGCTGCGTCCATGGCTGGTGGCAGGTGATGCGGCTGATGCGGCTATATCCCGCCATGGCGCAGGCGCCCGCCATCCGCGCGCGCGCCGACGCGATGTTGACGCCCGCCAATGTCGCAGGCGAGCGCGCCTATCTCGCTCGCCCGATGAGCGCCGGGTTCGAACGCCCCTATGGCTGGGCCTGGGCGCTGGCGCTGCACGCGGAACTGGCGCGCCATGATGCGCCCTGGGCGGCGGCGCTAGAACCGCTGGCGCACGATTTCGCCGCCCGCTTCCATGCGTTCCTGCCCAGGCTCACCTATCCTCTGCGCGTCGGCACCCATTTCAACATCGCCTTCGCCCTCATCCTCGCGCGCGACTGGGCGCAGGGGCGCGACGACGCGCTTGCCGCGCTGATCCATGACCGCGCGCTGCATTGGTTCGCACAGGATCGCGCCTGTCAGGCGTGGGAACCGGGCGGCGACGAATTTCTGTCCCCGGCGCTCTGCGAAGCCTTGCTGATGAGCCGCCTCATCGACCGCACGGATTTTGCCGCATGGTTTCACGCCTTCCTGCCGGACCTTGGGAGCGGCGAGCCGGCGACGCTCTTCACGCCCGCCACCGTGTCGGATCGCAGCGATGGCAAGATCGCGCATCTCGACGGCCTCAATCTCAGCCGCGCCTGGTGCTGGCGCGGGATCGCTGCGGCGCTGGGCGAAAGCGACCCGGTCCATACCCTGGCGCACCATGCCGCGCGCGTGCATCTTGACGCCAGCCTGCCCCATGTCGCGGGCGATTATATGGGCGAACATTGGCTCGCCACCTTCGCGCTGCTGGCGCTGGAATGAAGAAAGGGGGAGGGGCCGCGCCCTCCCCGAAACCCGCCTCGTCAGTCGCGCAGCAATTCGTTGATTCCGGTCTTGGACCGCGTCTGCGCATCGACGCGCTTGACGATCACCGCGCAATAAAGGCTGGGGCCGGGCGTGCCGTCGGGCAGCGGCTTGCCGGGCAGGCTGCCGGGCACGACCACCGAATAGGGCGGCACTTGCCCCATGAAGATTTCGCCGGTGGTGCGGTCGACGATCTTGGTCGACTGGCCGATGAAGACGCCCATCGACAGCACCGATCCCTTGCCGATCCGCACGCCCTCGACCACTTCGGACCGCGCGCCGATGAAACAGTCATCTTCGATGATGACCGGATCGGCCTGCAACGGCTCCAGCACGCCGCCGATACCCACGCCGCCTGACAGGTGGACATTCTTGCCGATCTGCGCGCAGCTGCCCACCGTCACCCAGGTGTCGACCATCGTGCCTTCATCGACGAACGCGCCGATATTGACGAAGCTCGGCATCAGGATGACATTCTTGGCGATATGCGATCCGGCGCGGGCGAAACTCCCCGGCACGGCGCGGAAACCGGCGGCGCGGAACGCGGCCTCGTCCCAGCCCGCAAATTTGCTCGGCACCTTGTCCCACCAATGGCCGGCGCCCGGGCCGTTTTCGATCAGGGCATTGTCGTTCAGGCGGAAGGACAGCAGCACCGCCTTCTTCGCCCATTGATTGACCTGCCAGCCCGCCTCTGTCGGCTCGGCGACGCGCAACTCGCCCTTGTCCAGCATCCCAAGCGCCCGGTCGACCGCCTGACGCACGTCGCCCTGCGTTTGCAGGGTCACATTGGCCCGGTCTTCCCAGGCCGCGTCGATGATGGCGATAAGGTCTTGGCTCATGGTCATTCCCCCAGAATGCGCGCCAGAAACGGCGTCAGATGGTCGGTTTCGAAATCGATGAAGTCGGGATGATGGTCATGATTGCCCGCTTCCGACCCGTTATTGACCCAGATGGTCGTCATCCCGATCGTCTTGGCGGGCCGCAGGTTGCGCGCCATGTCCTCGAAGAAGGCCGCGCGCGTCGGGTCGACATCATGAACCTTGCACAGCGCGTCATAACCGGCCGGATCAGGCTTGGGCACATATTGGCAGGCGTGGATATCGTGGATCAGCTCGAATGCGCCGCCAAGGCCCAGCCGCTCCAGCACGCGCCCGGCATAGTCCGCATCGCCATTGGTGAAGATCAGGCGGCGTCCCGGCAGCGCGGCGATATGGCGGTTGAGCGCCTCGTCCACCGCCAGCCGGTCCATCGAAATATCATGCACATAGGTCAGATAGTCGCCCGGCTCGATGCCATGATGGTGCATCAGGCCTGCCAGCGTCGTGCCATGCTCCATGAAGTATCGCTTCTGCGTTTCCCGCGCGATCACCGGGTCGCAGCCGAGCAGGCCCTGGATATACTCGCCCATCTTCACGTCCATCAACGCGAACAGGTCCGCCTTCGCCGGATAGAGCGTATTGTCCAGATCGAAGATCCAGGTATCGACATGGGAAAGCGCCGGCAACATGGCCGCGCCCTAAAGCGGCCAACGAAAGAGGGCAAGGGGAAGAGGGCAGAAGATCGGCCATACGAACCCGTTCGGTTCGAGCCGGCGTCGAGCTTGTCGAGATGCGTCGGTCGAGAATGGTTCTCGCCTTCGACAAGCCAAGGCCGCTCGAACGGAACGGCCTGGTCTAGCACCCCGGCGCGTCGCTATCCTCGTAGAAACGCTGCACCGCGTCCCATCCTTCCTGCGCGTTTTCCACCCAGGTCAGCAGGTCCAGATCCTTGTGGGAGATCACCCCTTCGTCGGCCAGTGCCTCGAAATCGACCACCCGGTTCCAGAAGTCCCGACCGTAAAGCAGGATCGGAATGGGCTTCATCTTGCCGGTCTGGATCAGCGTCAGCAGCTCGAACATCTCGTCGAACGTGCCGAAGCCGCCGGGAAACACCGCCAGCGCCCGCGCGCGCAGCAGGAAATGCATCTTGCGCAGCGCGAAATAGTGGAACTGGAAACTCAGCTCCGGCGTCACGAAACGATTGGGCGCCTGCTCGTGCGGCAGGACGATGTTCATGCCGATGGTGGTCTGGCCGACATCCTGCGCGCCGCGATTGGCCGCTTCCATGATCGACGGGCCGCCGCCTGAACAGACGACGAAATGGCGGCATCCCGCCGCATTCACAGGATATTGGGCGGCGATGCGCGCCAGCTTGCGCGCTTCTTCGTAATAATGCGCCTTCTTCCCCAGATTTTCCGCCAGCCGTTTCAGCTCCGGCGTCGGCGCAGCGTCGATCCGCGCCTGTACCTGATCGGGTTCGGGAATCCGCGCGGAACCGTAGAAGACGAAGGTCGATTCGATCTTCGCCTCATCCATCAGCAACTGGGGCTTGAGCAATTCCAATTGGAAGCGCACGGGCCGCAGGTCTTCGCGCAGCAGGAACTCGTCGTCCTGGAAGGCCAGCCTGTAGGCCGCGCTCTGCGTCTGGGGAGTGCCGGTCTGCTTGGCGGCGTCGCCTGCCTCTTCGCGGGCAGGGCGGAACTTGCGTTCCTCAATCTCTTTTCTTGTCATCCATGGCCAATTAGGCGTCAGCGATGACATTGCCAAGACGCCCGGTCACAGAATCGCCTTCTGGCTCAGCGGCAAAACCCCCCCGCTGCTTTAGCGGCAAAACCCTCCACGCCCGCCCATGTCAAAATGGAAATGGTCGTGATGCGCGGCATTATAGTCCGGGCTGAGCACCGTGTTGAAGCGCTTGCAGGCGCTGGCGTGGATCAGGCTCAGGAACTGGCGCGTCCGCCGGTCGCCATGCCAGCCCTGCTGCACCGTGATCCGCCGCCCGTCCGACAGGACAAAGGCCGACACGTCGATGGCGTTGCTGTGCGCATGTTCGCTCAGCTTGCTCAGTCCGGCGATCGGCCGGCAATTATAGGTGCCGAACGTCTCGATTTTCTCGATTTCCGCGCCAAAGACGACCCGTGCGGCGGGCTGCACGCCATAGCGCGCCCACGCCGCGAAATTGGCGGCCAGGTTGCATGTCATCGCGCCCAGCCCTGTCGTGGGCACCCCGATGTCCAGCAGCTTGACGCTGTTGATCGCATTGCACCCACCGCCGAAATTGCGGTCGGGCAGGGGGGTGAAAGACACCGCCTGGGATTGCAGCTTGGCGAAACATTGCCGTGTTTCCAGCGCGGGTTGCGATGGCGGGCGTGTTGCATGCGCGGGCGCACGCACCGGTTTCGACGCGCGCGCCACCTTGCCGCGCGGCACCAGGTCACCGCCGCACCCCGCCAGTGTCATCATGCTTGCCAAGAACGCAGCCGTGGCCGCGCCGCGCAGATTGCTCATCGCCCGCTTTTCCATGAATCAGATGTTTACCAAGCCAATCCTTTACGAAAGTTAACCGCCCGCTCGGCTCGTCGCATTCCGACAATCACCTTGACTCTTTCGTCGCGATCTTTAGGGCGGCCGACGGGCCACGCGGTCCCAACGCCGCGCGCGCTCTCTGCAAGGAGAAGCATGACATGACTGATCTGACTGCCGCCGACGCCACCATTGCGCCTGCCGCAAAGCCCGCCACCACGCCGGCGCGCCCCTTTTTCTCTTCCGGTCCCTGCGCCAAGCCGCCTGTATGGAGCGCCGACAAGCTGAGCACGGACTCGCTCGGCCGCTCGCACCGCGCCAAGATCGGCAAGAGCCGCCTCGCTTATTGCATCGACCTGATGCGCGAGATTTTGCAGCTGCCCGACACGCATCGCATCGGCATCGTCCCCGGCTCCGACACCGGCGCCTTTGAAATGGCGATGTGGACGATGCTGGGCGCGCGCCCGGTCACCACGCTCGCCTGGGAAAGCTTTGGCGAAGGCTGGGTGACGGACGCCGCCAAGCAGCTCAAGCTCGACCCCACCATCATCCGCGCCGATTATGGCCAGCTGCCCGACCTTGCCCAGGTCGATTTCAGCCATGACGTGCTCTTCACCTGGAACGGCACCACCTCTGGCGTGCGCGTGCCCAATGCCGACTGGATTCCCTCGACACGCGAGGGGCTGACCTTCGCCGACGCGACCAGCGCGGTCTTTGCCTATGATATCGACTGGACGAAGATCGACGTCGCCACCTTCTCCTGGCAGAAGGTGCTGGGCGGGGAGGGCGGCCATGGCGTCCTGATCCTTGGCCCCCGCGCGGTCGAACGGCTCGAAACCCACACCCCCGCCTGGCCGCTGCCCAAGGTCTTCCGCCTGATGGCCAAGGGCAAGCTTGCCGAAGGCATCTTCAAGGGCGAAACGATCAACACGCCCTCCATGCTGGCGGTCGAGGATGCGATCTTCGCGCTGGAATGGGGCAAGTCGCTGGGCGGCCTTGATGGCCTGATCGCCCGTTCCGACGCCAACGCGGCCGCTCTGGACAAGATCGTCGCCGACCGTGACTGGCTACATCATTTAGCTGCTGAGCCAGAATATCGTTCAAAGACCAGCGTGTGTCTGTATGTGGCTTTGTTCGATCAGGACATGATTAAGCGGTTTGCATCGCTTCTCGAGAAGGAAGGTGCAGCATATGACATCGCGGGTTATCGTGATGCGCCTGCGGGTTTGCGCATTTGGTGTGGTGCGACTGTCGATACGGCAGACATTGACGCCTTAGGGCCGTGGCTAGACTGGGCCTATGCTACAGTGAAGGCTGAAGAGCAGGCCAAGCACGAGGCTCCGCACTCTTAATTCGTCATTCCCGCGAAAGCGGGAACCCGTCTCCTGCCCCATCCTGCTGTGCCAACGTCGGGAGATGGATCCCCGCCTTCGCAGGGATGACGGGCAAACAAGGAACTGAAACATGCCCAAAGTCCTTATTTCCGACAAAATGGACCCCCGCGCCGCCGCCATCTTTCAGGAACGCGGCGTCGATGTCGACGTCATCACCGGCAAGACCCCCGAAGAATTGAAGGCCATTATCGGCGACTATGACGGCCTCGCCATCCGTTCGTCGACCAAGGTGACGAAGGAGATCCTCGACGCCGCGACCAACCTTAAGGTCATCGGCCGCGCCGGCATCGGCGTCGATAATGTCGATATTCCTTATGCTTCGGCCAAGGGCGTGATCGTCATGAACACCCCCTTCGGCAACTCCATCACCACCGCCGAACACGCCATCGCCCTCATGTTCGCGCTCGCCCGCCAGCTGCCCGAAGCGAACGCGCAAACGCAAGCGGGCCTGTGGCCAAAGAACGGCTTCATGGGCGTCGAAGTCACCGGCAAGACTTTGGGCCTCATCGGCGCGGGCAATATCGGGTCGATCGTGGCGACCCGCGCGCTTGGCCTCAAGATGAAGGTCGTCGCCTTCGATCCGTTCCTGACGCCCGAACGCGCCGTCGAAATGGGCGTGGAAAAGGCCGATCTCGACACGCTGCTGGCCAGGGCCGACTTCATCACGCTGCACACGCCGCTCACCGACCAGACGCGCAACATCCTCAGCCGCGAGAACCTCGCCAAGACCAAGAAGGGCGTGCGCATCATCAACTGCGCCCGGGGCGGCCTGATCGACGAGGCCGCGCTCAAGGACGCGCTCGATAGCGGCCAGGTCGCGGGCGCGGCGCTCGACGTGTTCCAGACCGAGCCGGCCAAGGAATCGCCGCTGTTCGGCACCCCGAACTTCATCTGCACCCCGCATCTGGGCGCATCGACCGACGAGGCGCAGGTCAATGTCGCATTGCAGGTCGCTGAACAGCTCAGCGACTATCTGCTCGACGGCGGCATCACCAATGCGCTTAACGTGCCGAGCCTCAGCGCCGAGGAAGCGCCTAAGCTCAAGCCCTATATGGCGCTCGCCGAGAAACTTGGCAGCCTGATCGGCCAGTTGGAAGGCGATGCCATCACCGGCGTCGCGGTCGAGGTCGAGGGCCAGGCCGCACAGCTCAACCCCAAGCCGATCACCGCCGCCGTCCTCGCCGGGCTGATGCGCGTCTATTCCGACACGGTGAACATGGTGAACGCGCCCTTCCTGGCCAAGGAGCGCGGCCTTGACGTGCGCGAAGTGCGCCATGACCGCGAAGGCGATTATCAGACGCTGGTGCGCGTCACCGTGACCACCGCCAACGGCGATCGTTCGGTCGCCGGCACGCTGTTCGGCCACGCCCAGCCGCGCCTTGTCGAACTGTTCGGCATCAAGGTGGAGGCCGATCTGGGCGGCACGATGCTCTACATCGTCAACCAGGACGCGCCCGGCTTCATCGGCCGCCTAGGCTCGACGCTCGGCGAAGCGAACGTCAATATCGGCACCTTCCACCTTGGTCGCCGCGACCAGGGCGGCGAAGCGGTGCTGCTGCTCTCGGTCGATGGCACTGTCACCGAACCGCTGCGCTGGGAAATCTGCAACCTCACTGGCGTCAACCAGGTCAAGCTGCTCCGCTTCGCGTGAAACGGCCTCACCGTTCGGTTCGAGCAGCTTCGAGCGAAGTCGAGAAGCATCGTCGAGAACAGTTCTCGACACGCTCGAACCGAACGGAGCCGGGGGATGGCCTCACCTGCAATTTCCGCTAAAGGGCCGTTCATGACTACCATCCCCCCCGGCCTCCTGCCCGAAGGGCTGTCCGACCGCCTGCCGCCCCAGGCCGAAGCGTCCGCGCGGCTGGTGCGGCGCGTGCTCGATACCGTCGCGACCCATGGCTATGAACGGGTCATGCCCCCGCTCGCGGAGTTTGAGGATACGCTGACCCAGCGGCTCACCTCCATGCGCGCGCAGGATCTGGTGCGCGTCGTCGATCCCGTGTCGCAGCGGACCCTGGCCTTCCGCCCGGACATGACCGCGCAGGTCGGCCGCATCGCCGCCACCCGCCTTGCCGCCGCGCCGCGTCCGCTGCGCCTGTCCTATGCCGGCCCTGTTATCCGGCAGAAGGCGACCCAGCTGCGCCCGGAACGCGAAAAGATGCAACTGGGCGCCGAACTGATCGGCAGCGACAGCGTCCCCGCCGCCGTCGAAATCGTCAACATCGCGATAGAGGCGTTGCAGGCCGCCGGCGTCACCGGCATCACCATCGACTTCACGCTGCCCGACCTTGTCGACATGCTCGCCGCCGGCCCGCTGCCGCTTGGCGATGCCCAGGTCGAGGCGGTGCGCGCCGAGCTGGACGCCAAGGATGCCGGCGCGCTCGCCGCCCATGGCCCGGCCGCCGCCGCCTATCTGCCGCTCATCGAAGCGACCGGCCCGTTCCATGCCGCGATGGAGCGGCTGGAGGCGTTCAGCGCCCGTGTCGGCGGCGCGATCGACAGCCGCATCGCGGGCCTGCGCGCCATCGCCAAACCGATCGGCTGGGACATCACCCTGACGCTCGATCCCACCGAACGCCATGGCTTTGAATTCCAGAACTGGTTCGGCTTCTCGATCTTCGCCGAAGGTTTCGTCGGCGAAATCGGCCGCGGCGGCAGCTACGCCATTGCCAGCGCCGACGGCGCGGATGAACCGGCGATGGGCTTTTCCCTCTATCCCGACCCGCTGATCGACGCGGGTTTCGGCGGCGACAGCCCGAAACGCCTGTTCCTGCCGCTCGGCCACGACCCCGCGCGGGCGGCGGAACTGCGGGCGCAGGGCTGGCACACCATCGCCGCGCTCCACGAGGGCGAAGACGGCGCCGCCCACCGCTGCTCCCACTGGCTCGACGGCCCGGACCCGCGCGCTTATTGACGCATAGGCGAAGCATCCCCGCTCTTTGCCGGGCGCCTTGGACGAACGACGGGGATGGGTGGTAAGCGGACTAAAAGCTTCGATCGATCAAAACAATATAGCAGCCATACGTCATCGTAATTACGGTGAAGCATGTTCTGCATTTTCGCGAGATTCGCTATGCTCTTTTCCCGCTGTGCTGCACTGGAAAATACAAAGGCAATGATGGCGGGCGGTGTTTTCCTGCTGTGCGCGTGCGCGTCTGACGTGACTGACGCATATGAGGATGGAGCCAACAGAGGGCAGATTTATGGCCCTGATCTTGCGATAGTGGGAACCTACGCATGGACCTTCGAGTCAAGTGAACTGTATATTTGTGACGATATGCCACAAATATGCACGAACAAGCGGAAGTATAGACAGGGTTGCTGGTTAAAATTTGAACCGGACGCGCTCCAGTATCTTACGCAGTGGGAAAAAGAAAACTCTACGCTTTCTCCGATCGCTGGAAAGGCATCGCTAAGCGGGCGAGGCAGAGTTTTGTCTGGGAAATTTATGGGAAATTATGCGTGTCAGATTAACATTACGAGCATTTCTCGCTTCGATGTAATCCAACAAGTGACGGATCGATAAATGGTGAGGGGACGAGTGGCTGCTCGGGCCTCGTGGCGTAAATCGACCTGGCCAATAGCGATCAGGGGTGGCAAGGAGACTGTCTGCTTTCTCGACGATCCGAACGGATAGACGCCGCTCTACTGCCAGTTCAGCGGCACCGCCCTCTCGACATATCCGGGACAATCGCAGCCCTCGACAGTGCAAAGCATTTCCGCCTCCGTGCCAGCATGATGATAACCGATTGCATGTCCGCAGTGGTCGCAATCGCCTGTAGCTCCGCTCCTGAACGTTTTGATGGTATCTCGTTCGGATCTACGTAAAAGCACGTCCAGCAGGCCACGCTTGCGAATGATCTCGCCGGTCCACCAAGTCGGCATTTGATGGTCATGGTCGAGGAAACCTTGGACCTTGATAAATATGGGGCCTCCAACCCGACCTTTCCAATCCGCATCCCATGTGACCGCCATGTATGGGCCATCGCTCGCGGGCCTTGTGTAGGTTTTCCCTAAGGGGATACGCTCCGCCAAATCAGCCCAAGCAAAATTCGCGACTTCGTATGCGACGTCGCTGACGCGGAGTTCAAGTTCGTCACGATCGGCATCGGTGGGCATTCGCGAAGAGTGGACCAACGGCTGCTTTCGGGCAAGCACATCTACCTTATGAACGTCCGAGAACGGTCGCTTCCTGCCATTCCTACAGTCGTCATGCCGGGCTTGACCCGGCATCCCGCTTTTCTTCGCTCACATGAAGAAGCGGGATCCCGGCTCAAGGCCGGGATGACGGTGAATGATGGTCGTTTCCACATAGCCCCCGTTCGCCCTGAGCCTGTCGAAGGGCCGCCCAGCTTCTCCGACCCGTGGCCGGGCCGCCGGGCGACCGCTAGATCCCTCCATCCCCCTTCCAATGTAGGATTTTCTCTGATCTACCCTTGGGGATGACGCCTGCGTCCCTCCCACATGGCCCCGCCGCCACCCCCGGCCCGCAACGCGCCGCTTCCCCGCGCCGCGCGCTCATCGTCGGGCCGTCGACGCCATCTTTGCCAGGTGTCGCTTCGTGGTCGCCTTATGGTCGCGTCGCGGTCGCTTCATGGGCGCATAGGCCCTGCCACACTATGAACTTCGGCCGAAGGCGACACGTTCTTGCGCCCCACTATCCCGACGCTCCGGCGCGCCCAGCCTTGACGCGGCGGCCCCACGCGGCTAACCCGCGCCCCGCATTCGGACGCCCCCGCGTCCCTCATCCCACCGGCATGTCGAGTCCCGTCGAAGGGCATGGCCGGTCACCGCGGCGGGCGGAAGGATTGTATCCATGGCAAATGTGACCGTGATCGGCGCCCAATGGGGTGACGAGGGCAAGGGCAAGATCGTCGACTGGCTGTCCGAACGCGCCGATGTCGTCGCCCGCTTCCAGGGCGGTCATAATGCCGGCCACACTCTGGTCGTGGGGGACAAGGTCTACAAGCTTTCGCTGCTGCCCTCGGGCATCGTGCGCGGCACGCTGTCGGTCATCGGCAACGGCGTGGTGCTCGACCCCTGGCATTTCCGGGATGAGGTCGCCAAATTGAAGGGGCAGGGGGTGGAGATCACGCCCGACAATCTCCAGATCGCTGAAACCTGCCCGCTGATCCTGCCCTTCCACCGCGACCTTGATGGTCTGCGTGAGGATGCCAGCGGCGCGGGCAAGATCGGCACCACCCGGCGCGGCATTGGCCCCGCCTATGAGGACAAGGTCGGCCGCCGCGCCATCCGCGTGTGCGATCTTGCCCATCTCGATGACCTCGGCCCGCAGATCGACCGGCTGACCGCGCATCATGACGCGCTGCGGGCGGGCTTCAATGAAGCGCCGATCGACCGCGCCGCGCTGATCGCCGAGCTCACGGAAATCGCGTCCTTCATCCTCCCCTTCGTCAAGCCCGTCTGGCTAACGCTCAACAAGGCCAAGAGCGAGGGCAAGCGCATCCTGTTCGAAGGGGCGCAGGGCACCTTGCTCGACATCGACCATGGCACCTATCCCTTCGTCACCTCGTCGAACACGGTGGCGGGCACGGCGGCGAGCGGCACCGGCCTTGGCCCCAGCGGCGCGGGCTTCGTGCTCGGGATCACCAAAGCCTATACCACCCGCGTCGGCTCCGGCCCTTTCCCCAGCGAACAGGATAATGACATTGGCCAGCGCTTGGGCGAGCGTGGCCATGAATTCGGCACCGTCACGGGCCGCAAGCGCCGCTGCGGCTGGTTCGACGCCGTGCTGGTGCGCCAGTCGGTCGCCGTGTCGGGCGTCACCGGCATCGCGCTCACCAAGCTCGATGTGCTCGACGGGTTCGAGGAACTCAGGATTTGCACCGGCTATCGCATCGGCGAGAGGACATTCGACTATCTCCCCGCCCATGCGCAGGACCAGGCGCGCGCGGAGCCGATCTACGAAACGATCGGCGGCTGGAGCGACACCACGGCGGGCGCGCGCAGCTGGGCGGACCTGCCGGCGCAGGCGATCAAATATATCCGCCGGATCGAGGAGCTGATCGGCTGCCCGGTCACGCTCGTGTCCACGTCTCCCGAACGCGACGACACCATCCTCGTCCGCGATCCCTTCGCGGATTGATGGCCATGGCAGGAGAACGCTTCGAGCGGCACAAACAGCCCTGGACGCAGGATGAAATCCAGAAGCTGCACAGCCTGGCGAAAAAGGGGATGGCCTTGAAGGCCATCGCCAGGGCGCTCACGCGCAGCGAGGAATCAGTCAAGGCCCGTGCCAAACAGGACGGGTTGTCGATCGCGAAACTGCGCTGATCGGCGGAACTGTAATTTTTCGTTGCGGCCCTTTTACCGGGGAGCCTCTCCGCTGATGTTGCGTTGCAGCATTTCTGTATTCGGAGAGCCACATGATCGTTGATCCCGTCCCCAGCTTCCGCCGCATAGCGTCCGAAGTCTGGAAGCCGCTGACGGTCCTGTTCATCTGGGATTGCGCGGTCACAGTCACTTATTATCTGCTGCCCTTCAAGGCGCCCGAATTGCCGCTCACCATCTTCGGCTCGGCGCTCGCCCTGTTTCTGGGCTTCCGGTCGAACAGCGCCTATCAACGCTGGTGGGAAGCGCGCACGCTCTGGGGCGCGATGATCAACGCCTCGCGCAACATCGCCCGCGCGACCCGTAACTTCATGCCCGACCCGGACGCCGCCGAACTCAAGCGTGAAATCGTCAAGCGGCAGATCGCCTATGTAAACGCGCTGCGCTGCCAGCTGCGCCGCCAGCCCATCGGCGATGATGTCACGAAATTCCTGACGGAGGAGGACAAGGGCAAGGCGCTCGCCCGCACCAATCCTGCCAACGGGCTGCTCGACAGCACCGGGCGGCGGATCGACATCGGCCGGCGCAACGGCTGGCTGGACACGATCCAGCAGACCCAGATGGAGGCCGTGCTGGTGGATATCGCCAATGCGCAGGGCGGGATGGAGCGGATCAAGAACACGCCGCTGCCCGTGCAATATCGCTATCTGCCTACCATCTTCACCCACATCTTCTGCATCGCCCTGCCCATCGGCCTCGTTGAAACGCTGGGCTTTGCCACGCCGCTGGGTTCGACGGTCGCGGGGCTGATGTTCCTGGCGGTGCTGCGCATCGGCGACGACCTGGTCGATCCCTTCGCCAACACGGTGCACGACAATCCGCTGACGGCCATGTGCCGCACGATCGAGATCGACCTGCTCCAGTCGATCGGCGACCCGGCGCCCGATCCGATCAAGCCGGCGCGCGGCGTGTTATGGTGAGTGGGCCAGCGCGAGGCGGCATCACCCCTTGCGCGGATCCTCCACCATGTCGGACGCCAGCTCCAGCCCGCGCCGGCCATCGGCCGATGTATGCGCCGGCGCCTTGGGATGCGGCACATCCTCGGGCTCCTCGACCTCCAGCATGCCTTCCCATTTGGTGATGACCGACGTCGCGATCGCGTTGCCCAGCACATTGGTCGCGGTGCGGCCCATATCCATGAAGTGATCGACCGCCAGGATGAAGGCGATGCCTTCCACCGGCAGGTCAAACTGGCCCAGCGTCGCGGCGACGACGACCAGGCTGGCGCGCGGCACGGCGGCGATGCCCTTGCTGGTCACCATCAGCACCAGCAATATGGTGATCTGCGTGGTGATCGGCAGGTCGATGCCATAGGCCTGAGCGATGAAGATGGTCGCGAATGTCGCGTACATCATCGACCCGTCTAGGTTGAAGCTATAGCCCAGCGGCAGCACGAAACTGTAGATTCGCCGCGGCACGCCGAACCGATCGAGCTGCTCCAGCATCTTGGGATAGGCCGCCTCGGACGACGCGGTCGAAAAGGCGATCAGGATCGGTTCGCGGACATACCGGACCAGCTTGATCATCCGCTTGCCCAGGAACAGCGATCCGGCAAGGAACAGCAAGCCCCACAGGCAGAATATCGCGATGTAGAATTCGCCGACCAGTTCGCCATAGGTCTGGAGCACGCCCAGCCCCTGCACGGTAATGGACGAGGCCAGCGCGCCGAAAACGGCAAGCGGCGCGACCCGCATGACATAGCCGGTCACTTGCAGCATCAGTTCGACCATCGCCTCGATCACCGTGACGATTGGCTTGCCCTTCTCGCCGATGGCCGTCAGCGCAACACCTACGAACAGCGAAAAGACGACGATCTGCAGGATCGAATTTTCCGCCATCGCCCCGATCATCGACGTGGGGAAGATATGGAGCACGAAGTCCCGGAAGTTGAGGCCCTCGGTACTCACGCCCGAATCGACACCCGACCGGACCAGGTTCAAGCCAGCGCCGGGCTGGAAAAAATTGACGAGGATGAGGCCCAGCGTCAGCGAAATCAGGCTGGCGATGATGAACCAGGCGAGCGCACGCCCGCCGATGCGGCCCAGTGCGGCGCTGTCGCCCATATGGGCGATACCAGCGACCAGCGTGGAAAAGACCAGCGGGGCGATGATCATCTTGATGAGGTGAAGGAAGATGTCGGCGAGCAGGTGGAAATATCCGGCCACATCCTTCGCGGTGGCTTCGTCGCCGCCGACCCAGAGATTGGCTACATATCCGGTCAGCACCCCCGCGACCATGCCGATGAGGATGAACGCCGTCAGTCTGTTTCGCATCAAGTTCCTCTAAGGCCGCCCACAGGCACGCCCCCGCCTTATGTGTACATCTGTCAGGCCAGACACCTAACAGGCGCATGGCCGCCCGGCAATTGCGCGCGTCCAGTCGCATCAGGGAAGACGAAGCAGGACCGCCTTTCCTCGTCTGCCGGTCGCCCTCCTAGTGAGGCTAACGGCATTTGTCAGGGATAGAGCAGCCCCTCGCGCCAGTTTGCGCCTTCCCTTTCGAACAGGCGGCGTTCATGCAGGCGGTGCGCGCGGTCCTGCCAGAATTCGATGCGGTCGGGCGTCACGCGAAAACCGGACCAGTGCGGCGGTCGTGGTACCGCACCGCCTTCGAAGCGCGCGCTTACCTCCTCGAAACGGTCCATGAAGACTTGCCGGTCGGGCAGGGGGCGCGACTGGTCCGATGCCCATGCGCCAAGCTGGCTGTCGCGGCTGCGCGTCGCGAAATAGGCGTCGGCGGTCGCGTCGTCGACAGCATCAACCTGTCCTTCGATACGGATTTGCCGCCGCAGCGACTTCCAATGAAACAGCAAGGCGGCATGGGGGTTTTCGAGCAAATCGCGCGCCTTGCGCCCTTCGAAATTGGTGTAGAAGATGAAGCCGTCCGGCCCGTGCCCCTTTAGCAGCACCATGCGCGATGACGGGCGTCCGCGTGCATCTGCGGTCGCCAGCGCCATGGCGTTGCTGTCATTGACTTCGGTTTTCCGGGCTTCGGCAAACCAGGCATCGAAAAGGATGAAGGGATCGGTCATGTGCGCTTTCTAGGCAGCTCGCGCTACGCTGTCGATATGCGCCATTTGACAGCCTTCTCCGCACATCCCTGACTTGAATGTCGGCGATGCATCGTCCACATAGGCGTCAAGTGATGCTTTTTTGCAACAGGTAGGATGAATGGCTGATCCCTATTCCACTTTGGGCGTAGCCCGTAGCGCCAGCGAGGCGGAGATCAAATCCGCCTATCGCAAGCTGGCCAAGGAACTGCATCCCGACCGGAACAAGGACAATCCTCAGGCTGCGGAAAAATTCTCCGCCGCGACCAACGCCTATGACCTGCTGTCCGACAAGGACAAACGCGCCCGCTTCGACCGGGGGGAGATTGATGTCGACGGCAATCCGACCGCGCCCTTCGGCTTTGGCGGCGGCAATGGCGGCTTTCGCGGCAACCCTGGCGGCCAGTCGGCTCATTTCGAATTTGGCGAAGGCGGGGCGGACTTCGGCGACATTTTCGAAGGACTGTTCGGCGGCGCAGGCCGCAGGGCAGGCGGTGGCGCGGGCTTTGGCGGTGGTTTTGGCCGGCAGGCACCGCCGCAAAAAGGTGCCAATGTCGCCTATCGGCTGGCAGTGCAGTTTACCGATGCCGCGACCCTGGCGCCACAGAGGATCACGTTGCAGGACGGCAAGACGATCGATCTCAAGCTTCCTGCCGGCGTGGACACTGGCACGCAAATGCGTTTGTCTGGCAAAGGGCAGGCGGGGCCGGGCGGCGCGGGGGATGCGATCGTGACGATCGAGGTCAAACCGCATCCCTTTTTCACGCGCGATGGCGACAATGTCCTGCTGGACCTGCCCATCACGCTGGATGAGGCTGTTAAGGGCGGCAAGGTCAAGGTGCCGACCGTCGATGGACCGGTCATGCTGGGCGTTCCGGCAGGCACATCGTCCGGCAAGACGCTGCGGCTGCGCGGCAAGGGGTTCACCGGCAAGGATGGGCGGCGCGGGGATCAGCTCGTGACGCTCCACATCGACCTGCCGGCCGACGATCCCGCGATCCGCGCTTTTGTGGACAACTGGCAGGATGCGCGCCCCGTGCGCGCCCATCTGGGCGTATGAGGCGTTAGGATCGGCTGATGCCGATGCCGTCTCCTCTCTCGCCGGAATCGCGCCGCCGGTCCGGACATGGCGCGCGGGCGCGCCTTCATCGCCAGATCGCCAGGGTGCGGCCGGGGTCGCATGGTTTCGAAGTGGCCAAACGTGTGCTGGTCGGCACCTATAGCGATGGTTTCATCCACGCGGGGAACCTTGCCTATCTCTCTTTGATGACGCTGTTCCCCTTCTTCATCGTCGCAGCGGCGGTAGCCAGCGTGTTTGGGCGCACCCAGGATGGTCTTCAGGCCCTCAACGCCTTTCTTTATACCGTGCCGCGCGGCGTGGCCGATGTCGTCCGCCAGCCGATCAACGATGTTCTGACCGCCCGCTCCGGACCATTATTGTGGCTGGGCGGACTGGTCGGGCTGTGGACGGTCGGAAGCCTCATCGAAACCATCCGCGACATATTGCGCCGCGCCTATGGCACGAAGAGCACGAAGGCCTTCTGGCAATATCGGTTGAGCGCCATCGGCATAACGCTGTTCAGCGTGTTTGCGGTCATGTTCGCCTTTTCGATGCAGGTGGTCATCACCGGGATCGACCAGTTTCTGGTGCGCCTCGTTCCCTGGGCGGACGACGCCATTGCGCTGGTCGCGTCGGCGCGGCTGGTGCCGATGGCGATCGTGTGCGTGGCGCTCTGGTCCTTGTTCGTGGCTCTGACGCCTACGGCATACAAGGATCGGCGTTTTCCCAAATGGCCTGGTGCGGTCGCCACCGCGCTCTGGTGGTATGGCACGACCTTGTTGCTGCCGCCCACATTGTCTCTGCTGGGGGGCTATGGGCGCACCTATGGCAGTCTTGCGGGCGTGATGATCACCCTTATTTTTTTCTTCCTAGTCGGCCTTGGCGTGGTAATTGGCGCGGAATTGAACGCGGCGCTGGCGGAATTTCCCGATGAGGAAACGGACGCGGCCGGGCAGGACAAAGGAAACGGAACGACGATATGACAGGCTTGATGGCAGGAAAGCGCGGCCTCATCATGGGGCTGGCCAACGACAAGTCGCTGGCCTGGGGCATCGCCAAGCAATTGCATGCGCAGGGCGCGGAACTGGCCTTCTCCTACCAGGGCGATGCGCTGGCCAAGCGCGTGCGGCCGCTTGCGGAACAGGTTGGCTCCGACTTCCTCATCGACTGCGACGTCACTGACATGGACAAGCTTGACGCCGCCTTCGCGCAGATCGAGCAGCGCTGGGGCGCGCTCGACTTCGTCGTCCACGCCATCGGTTTTTCCGACAAGAATGAACTGCGCGGCCTTTATGTCGATACGAGCCTGGATAATTTCCTGCTGACGATGAACGTGTCCGCCTACAGCTTTGTCGCCGTCACCAAGCGCGCCCGAGCGCTGATGCCGAACGGCGGCAGCATCCTGACGCTGAGCTATTATGGCGCGGAAAAGGTGATCCCACACTATAATGTCATGGGCGTAGCCAAGGCGGCGCTTGAAACCAGCGTCAAATATCTGGCGATGGACCTGGGGCCGGAAAATATCCGCGTAAACGCCATATCCGCGGGGCCGATCAAAACCCTGGCGGCCAGCGGCATCGGCGACTTCCGCTACATCCTCAAATGGAACGAGTTGAATTCGCCGCTGCGTCGCAACGTCACGATCGAGGATGTCGGCGGCGCGGGCCTGTATCTTCTCTCTGACCTGGCGGCAGGGGTGACCGGCGAAATCCATCATGTCGATGCGGGCTATAACGTCATCGGCATGAAGGCTGAAGATGCACCGGATATTGCTCTGGAAAAATAGGGCGCTGGACACATGAGTTTCAACAGCTTCGGTCGCGTCTTTCGCTTTACTACCTGGGGCGAAAGCCATGGGCCGGCCATTGGCGCGGTGGTCGATGGCTGCCCGCCCGGCCTGCCGCTTACCGAAGCGGACATTCAGCCATGGCTGGACTTGCGCAAGCCCGGCACGTCCAAATTCACGACCCAGCGGCGCGAGGCGGACCTTGTGCGCATCCTGTCGGGTGTTTTCGAGGGACGCACCACCGGCACCCCAATCAGCCTGATGATCGAGAATACCGACCAGCGGTCCAAGGATTATTCCGACGTCGCCAAGGCCTATCGCCCGGGCCATGCCGACTATGCCTATGACGCCAAATATGGGTTTCGCGATTATCGCGGCGGTGGTCGATCGTCAGCGCGGGAGACCGCCAGCCGCGTGGCGGCAGGCGCGGTGGCGCGGCTCGTCATCCCGGACGTCGACATCTTTGCCTATGTGAGCGAGATTGGCGGCGACGCGATCGACTACGCCAATTTCGATCCGGCGCAGATCGGTGAAAACCCCTTCTTCTGCCCGGACCGGCAAGCCGCCCAGCGTTGGGAGGCACTGGTCGACGCCGCGCGCCTTGACGGTTCGTCCCTGGGCGCGGTCGTCGAATGCGTCGCGTCCGGCGTGCCGGCGGGGTGGGGGGCACCGCTCTATGCCAAACTCGACAGCGAACTGGCCGCCGCGATGATGAGCATCAACGCAGTCAAAGGTGTCGAGATCGGCGACGGCTTTGCCGCGGCGCGGTTGCGCGGCGAAGACAATGCCGATCCCATGCGGCCGGGCGCCGATGGCCCCGCGTTCCTCGCCAATCATGCAGGCGGCATCGCCGGTGGCATCTCGACTGGCCAGCCGATCAAAATGCGGGTCGCCTTCAAACCGACCAGTTCCATCCTGATCCCCGTCGATACCGTAACGCGCGATGGCGACGCATCGCAGATCATCACCAAGGGGCGGCATGACCCCTGCGTGGGCATTCGCGGCGTGCCCGTGGTGGAAGCAATGATGGCGCTGGTCCTCGCCGACCAGAAGCTGCTTCACCGCGCCCAGTGCGGCGGTATAGGCGACTGACGCGCCGAACCGCGCCAATCCTGCGCCGGACGTCCGTTCCGTGCGAGACGACTCGCCTCTGTTACGCTAGGATGACACTCAACGCCCGCGGGAGGGCGTGCGGCAGAGCGTAAGCCTGGGGAGCGTCACTGCGCGTCAAAGCGTTTTTTGCGGAAAACGTGGCGATGAAAAAGCGTGGATTGACGGTCAAAACGTCCCCTCAACGCCGCGACACGGGCCAGCCATGCAACCATGGCTGGCCCATTTCGTTGACCGGGGCTAAAACGCGGCTTCACGCGTTCCAGGGGGCCAACGCCAGATGCATTTCATGTCCGCGCTCTTGGGCGTCTACCGCGCGGAAATCGGCCTCGTCATCCTGGCGCTGATGTTCGTGGAATTTGTGCGCGAACGCTATTCGCCGACCGTTGTTTCCGTGCTGGGCGCCTGCGCCTATGCCGCGCTGGGATTGCTGGATGAAAAGGGGCTTTTTTCCGTCTTCTCCAATGGCGCCCCGCTGACGATCGGCGCTATGTTCGTGCTGGCGGGCGCGTTGATCCGGACCGGCACGATCAATCGGGCGGCCGATTTTGTCATGAAACGCGCGGAAAAACATCCGCGCCTGGCGGTCGTGGAGGTCATGCTGGGCGCGACGGTTGCGTCCGCATTCCTCAACAATACGCCCGTCGTCGTCGTGCTTATTCCCATCATCTTCAAATTGTCGCAGGTGACGGGCGTGCCACTCAAGAAATTGATGATGCCGCTGAGCATCGTGGCGGTGCTTGGCGGCTGCATCACGTTGATCGGCACATCGACCAACCTGATCGTCGCGGGCATCGCGGCGGATCAAGGGATGACGCCCTTCGGCATTTTTGACATTGCGCCCTTCGGCATTGCGGGAACCGTCGCGGGGCTGGCGGCGCTCGTTGGACTGTCCTTCCTGCTGCCCAGCGATCCGCCAGCGATTTCGGGCCAGGATGGCGGCAATGCGCAGGATTATCTGACCGAACTGGTGGTCCCGCATGACAGCGATTATATCGGCAAGGACATCGGGTCATTGACGGTGTTCGGGCGCTCGGCGGCGCTGCTGGGCCTCAAGCGGGCTGGCGAGATACGGCGCGGTGACCTGTCGCAGGAGGAACTTCACGCCGGCGACCGCCTGATCGTTCGCGCCGATGGCACCGCGATCATGACGCTGCGCGAATCAGGCCATTTCGAACTGGGCATCGCCGCGGATTCCGAAACATCGGGGCGTGAAGGCACGGTGATCGAGGCGATGGTCGCGCCAAGCCACCCCTCGATCGGCGAACGGCTGATGGATATTCCGTTTTTGCATGCCTTGCGCGTGCGCATCATCGGCATCAACCGCGCCCGGCACCTGCCCGGTCCCAATCTGGCGGAGGCCCGCATCCGCGGCGCTGACCGGCTGTTGATTGCGGGCAGCGACGACGCGATGCGCTCGCTGCGCGACAATCCCAATCTCATGGGCGTCGACATCAGCCGCACCCGCGCCTTCCGCCGCAACAAGGCCTGGATCGCGATCCTCGCCATGGCGATGGTGATTATCCTGTCGGCACTGGGCATCATGGGCATCGGCCTTGCCGCGATCATTGCTGTCGGCGCGATCCTTGCCACGCGCTGCATCGATGCCGAGGAAGCCTGGGCCGCGATTGACGGGGACGTCCTGGTGCTGATCTTCGCCATGCTGGCGGTCGGCGTGGCGCTGGAGCAGGCAGGCAGCGTCGCGATGATGGTGGGATGGATCACGCCGCTGATGCAGGTCGCGCCGCCCTGGGCGCTGATCTTCATCGTCTATTTCACCGCGCTCATCCTGTCTGAACTGCTGAGCAACAATGCGGTGGCGGCACTGATGACGCCAATCGTCATCGCGCTGGCGCACCAATTGCAGGTGGATGCGCGCCCGCTCGTCATCGCGCTGATGATTGGGGCGTCGGCCTGTTTCGCAACGCCGATTGGCTATCAGACCAACGCGCTGGTCTATGCGGCGGGCGACTATCGCTTCGCCGATTTCGTCCGCATCGGCGTGCCTCTCAACATCATCGTCGGCCTGGCGGTCTGCGGCGCGTTGGTGTTGCTGGGATGAGCGGCCAGTTGTACCGGGTCGGCCCTGTCAGGCGGGCAGGCGGACGGGCATAAGGCCGTCAACGAAAGGATATTCCTCATGAGCAGCCTGCCCTTCACCCAGGTCGATGCCTTTGCCGACGCACCCTTTACCGGCAACCCGGCCGCTGTCATGCCGCTCGATGCCTGGCTGGACGACGAGACGCTTCAGGCGATCGCGCAAGAAAACAACCTCTCCGAAACCGCCTTTACCGTATCGACGCCGGATGATCCGGATGCCGATTATGCGCTGCGCTGGTTCACGCCGACGCTGGAAGTAAAGCTGTGCGGTCATGCTACGCTGGCGAGCGGTCATGTGCTGATGGAGGGCGATGCGGTCCGCTTTCGTACGCGGCATGCCGGGATTCTCAGCGTATCGCGGGCCGGACAGGGCTATGCCCTGTCGCTGCCGGCTTGGACCATGACGCCGCGCGATTTGCCCGATCTCTCCGAAGGGCTGGGTGGCGCTCCCATCGAGTCGCATTGGCGCGACGGCGGCTACAGCCTTTTCCTCTTTCCCGATGAAGCCGCCGTGCGCGCGCTGAGCCCGGATTTTGCCGCGCTGCGGTCACAGGGCGACGTCATGCTGATCGCCACCGCGCCCGGCACGGACAGCGACATCGTCAGCCGCGTCTTCGTGCCCGGCGGCGGCGTGGATGAGGACCCGGTGACGGGCTCGGCTCATTGCCTTCTCACGCCCTTCTGGGCGGAGCGGCTCGGCAAAACGCAGATCAGCGCAGAGCAGGCGTCTGCTCGCGGCGGTCGGCTCGGCTGCGCGCTGGAGGGCGACCGCGTGATGCTAACCGGCGCCTGCCGCACCGTGATCGAGGGACGCTTCCTGCTTTAACCCGGAAACAATCCCATCAACCGCGCCAGTCCCGCGCGCACCGCGCGCCGCTCCTCCTTTCGCGGCGACATGCCAATGCGCACCACGGTCAGCCGCTGCGATGGTGATATCAGGATATATTGGCCATTATGCCCGACGCAGCCGAACAGGCTTTCGGGCGCTTGGCCCGGCATCAGCGCGCTTTCATCGCTGTTGCGGTTCAGCCAGATATGCAGCCCGTAGGCCGGATTGCGCCGCGACGGCGTCGTCATCAGATCGATCCATTTTTCCGGCAAAATCTGGTGTCCTGCGGGCGTGCGTCCGCGCCGGCGCAACAATTCGCCAAAGCGCCCATAGTCGCGCGCGGTCATGTGCAGGATGCTCCCGCCGATCATCGTGCCATGGGCGTCATATTCAGGGGTCAGGCTCGGCAGCCTGCCCGGTGCCTTTAGCCGTCCGTCGATGAACATCTGCATCGCGCGCCGGCGCACGTCCGGGTCCTCGCTATTGGTCAGCATCCGGGTCATCAGGTCCGACAGAATCATCGTGCTGCCGGTCGAATAGGCGAAGCTCTCGCCCGGCGCATGGGCCAGCGGCTTGGCTTCGGCATAGGCGGCCATGTCCTGCGCGCCGTCCTGGAACAGCATGCGCACCGTATCGCCCGCCGTGACCGGATCGCCATCCTCGACATGGTCGATGCCCGAACTCATGGTCAGCAATTGCCGCAGGGTGATCTTTCCGCGCGGATCACCCGGCTGGCTCCAGGCGGGCACCGGCACGGGAGCGTCGAGCGCCAGCCTGCCGTCCGCGACCATCAGTCCGGCCAGCACGCCGGTCACGGTCTTCGCCATCGACCAAGCAAGCAGTTTGGTATCGGGACCAAAGCCCGGCGCATAGCGTTCCGCAACAATATTGCCGTCGCGCATCACCAGCAATGCGCGGGTCTGACCCATGGCTTCATCGTCGAACAGCGGGTCGATCGCGGCGCGTAGCGCGTTTTCGCCTGCCACGACATCGGGGGCGACCATATAGACCGGCTCGGGGGTCGGGGCGACGCGCCCCGCCAGCGATCCTGCGATTACCAACGCGGCAACGCCTGCGCCCAGGCCAAGACGCTTTACGATTCGGCTGTCGATCTGCATAAGCCGGCGCCTTTACAGGCGAGCGCGGGAAAGAGCCATGGCGGTTCGACGGAAATGGTGGATCGGGGCGATGCTAATCGTTCTAATATGTCTTGGCCTGCTTGCCTGGAACGGGCCGGCGATCCATGCCCGTGCGCAACTCGGTGCTGCTTATGGCGCGCGCATCGGCTGTTCCTGCCGCTATGTCGAAGGTCGGCCAATGGGCAATTGCACCGACGACAAGGAGCCCGGCATGGGCTTGGTGAAGCTGACCGACGCGCCGGAACAGCGCGCCGTCCGTGCCAGCGTTCCGCTGCTCGCGACGCGCACGGCCCGCTACAGGCCCGGTTGGGGCTGCATACTTGATCCTGCGAAATAAGCGGAGGGCGCCGACGCTGGGTCAGACCCATAGGGCCAGCCTTTGCGCTTGTTCCCGACCACGACCGGATTTTACGACGGCCATAACCTGCGGAGTGGCTTGACCCTTTGTGTGGAAGACGGAAAAGCGCCCCATTGTCCGTTGCCAAGGAAATCCGAACATCATGTCCGTCGCCTATCTGAACGGAGCCTATCTCCCGCTGGACGAAGCACGCATTTCGCCGCTTGATCGCGGTTTCCTGTTTGCCGACGGCGTTTACGAGGTGGCCGCGGTCATCGACGGCAAGCTGGTCGACAGCGCTTCGCATCTTGCACGTCTGGAGCGTTCGACCGGCGCCATCGGCATCGACCTTCCGCTCAGCCTTGAAGAGATTGAGGCGGTGCAGAAACAGTTGGTCATCCGAAACGCTTTGACCGAAGGGCTGGTCTATCTGCAGGTGACGCGCGGGGCGGACAGGACGCGGGATTTCATTCCACCGGCAGGGCTGAAACCCACGCTGTTCCTGTTCGTGCAGGCCAAGCCGTTTCTGGACGTTCCGGCGGCGCATGACGGCATCGCCGTCGCCACCGCCCCCGACCTTCGATGGGCGCGCCGCGATATCAAAAGCGTGGGGCTGCTGGCGCAGGCCATGGCCAAACAGGCCGCGCGGGACGCGGGCGCGCAGGAAGCCTGGATGGTGGAGGATGGCTTCGTGACGGAAGGCGCATCGTCCACCGCCTTCATCCTGACCGAAGAAGGCATCGTCACCCGCTCCTACAGCCAGTCCGTTCTGGCTGGCTGCACCGGTGCGGCTATCGCGACGCTGGCGCAGGAAAACGGCCTTTCGCTCATCCGCCGCTCCTTCACCGTCGCGGAGGCCAAACAGGCGAAGGAGGCGTTCATCACCAGCGCATCGACCTTGTGCCAATCGGTCGTGCGGATCGATGGGGAGACAATCGGGGACGGCAGGCCAGGCCCCGTTGCGATGCGTCTGCGTGCGCTTTACATTGCGTTTGCACGCGCCACGGGCGTTTAATTGCTATGAAAATAAGTCGAAAATGGAGGAAGCTGGTCCGATAGCGACCGATCGCGCCGCCCGCCGCCAACCGCGCCAGCACATTGTTTTGAAGGATCGAAACCGGATACGATGAACCCCGGTGAGAGGTGGTGTCGCAGTGATTTGTCCATTGAATGTCCGGATCGGCCAGAAGTCCCGGTGAATCGATCCGTTCTTGCTTTATTCTCTGGAACGAAGCTAGAACAGGTGCAGAATCATGACGGACAGTTTTTTGAACGATGTGCCCTTTCGGGAGGCCGACCTGCCAATCGCGCAGCGCGATGATCGGCAAAGTCTGCTCGTTATCGCCGACTGGGCCGATATGGAAGAAGTGGCGCCGATTGCGGATGCCGCCAAGCTGCGGTTGTTAGGCGTAACCGGCTTGGCCGAAGCGTCGGCCAGGCTGGATGAGCAGACGCACTGCGACACGCTCCTGCTGTTTTGCCCGATCATGACCGCAACGCTGGAGCGATTGCTTGTCCAGGTGGAAACACAGGCAATCCAGACTGGCATGGCTGTTGTGCTGGTGGCTGGATGGGATACGGTCGACCTTGCCTTTGCATGCATTCGCAGCGCACACACCCAGCTCTTGTGCGATCCCGACCCGGTGGAATTGGCGGCGGCGCTGGTCGCGGCCGGTGAGCATCGTCCGTTCAGCGGCAGCGTGCATGAAGTCGACCGGGAAGCCTTGCGATTGCAGCAGTTGAGCGAAGAAGTAGGCCGCCTTGCGCGCACGATCGACGCCTTGACGCAACGGGGGAAGGCTTCCGCCACGCCAAGCTTCGATCTTGGGCCACGGATATCCGACCGTCCCAGTGACTATATTGGCATGCCCGTGATCCCGCCTTTCTCTCCCCCGGCGCGTCCGGTCCAAGGGGGATCGGTGAGCGCAGAGCAGATACGCGACATGCTGCGCGCACGGCGTATCCGGGCGGATTTTCTGCCTGGCGACCTGTTCGCTGATCCAGCCTGGGACATGCTGCTGGATTTGCTCGCCGCACGTTTGGAACAGGAACGCGTGTCCGTATCGAGCCTGTGCATCGCCGCCGCCGTACCGCCCACGACGGCGTTGCGCTGGATCCGAACGCTAACCGACAAGGGCATGGTGCAGCGACATGCCGACCCGCAGGACGGCCGGCGCGTTTTTATTTCGCTGGCGAACGACACGGCCGATGCGATGGTGCGCTGGTTCGGCGCTAGCCGCAGATTGCTGTGCGGCTGAGGCTTGACCGCCGGCCTATTTCGCCGCAATAGGCGCCTTCCCCACGGGGGCGATTAGCTCAGTTGGTAGAGCGTCTCGTTTACACCGAGAATGTCGGCGGTTCGAGCCCGTCATCGCCCACCATCTATATTGGCGATAGTCGCGCCGTCGCTGAATCTCCCTATTCGCCTTGATGTAAATCCCCAGCCATGCGCGCTCGATGGGACAATCGGGCTGCAATGTCATCTCGCCTTCGCAACGTTCAGCCTGTGGCAAGCCGCGATTGGCCACATATTCGATATGCCGACTATCGCTGCTTTTGCCGAAGCTATCCTTCCCGCGCTGCTGATTTGTTCGCCCCTGGCGGTCATTGCGACGCAGGATTGCGCGGCGTGGCGGCTAAGGTCGGCATCGACCGCGCAGGATTGGAACGATGTGTGCGCTCGCGAACTGACGCGCCCGATGTGATCGGGCATATTGCGATATAATGCGGCCGCTGCTAATTCCATATGTCATGATCCAGCCGCCTGAAATCATTCGAGTCTCAAAGCCCCGCGTCTCCTGCGACGGATCGGGCGATATTCCCGCAGCACTCGGCCATCCGCGGGTGTTTCTGGAAATCGACGAGCACGGTTATGTCGATTGCGGCTATTGCGACCGTCGCTTCGTGCTGATCGGCGGCGTTGCGGATACCCCCGATGTCGTCACCAAGCCGGATATCGCTTCGGGCGCCAGCCTGTAAGCTTTTCTGTTGGGTTGCAGGCAGGGCGCGCCTATATCGGGCGCATGACCGATACCGCTTCCCTCTTCACCGATGCCCGTGGCCTTCTTTATCGTCCGGGTCTGCTCGATCCCGATGGCGCGCGCCGGCTGACGGCCCAGGCGCTAGGTCGTTGCGACGACGGTGAATTATATCTGCAATATCGCGCAAGCGAGAGTTTCGGGTTTGACGATGGCCGGCTGAAGACCGCCGACTATTCTACTGATGCCGGCTTTGGTCTGCGCGGTGTCTCGGGCGAAATGACCGGCTTTGCGCATGCCAATGATCTCAGCGAGGCGGCCATCGCCAAGGCGGCGCAAACGCTTACCCTGCTTGATCCCGCCAAGGATCAGCCTGCGCCGCCGCCCCAGCGTACCAATCGCCATCTTTATACCGACGCCAATCCGCTAGAAATCGTTCCGTTTGCGGAAAAGGTCTCGCTCTGCGCAGAGATAGACGCTGCCGCCCGCGCGCGCGACCCGCGCGTCGCGCAGGTGTCGGTCAGTCTGGCAGGCAGCTGGTCGGTGGTGGAGATCGTGCGCGCCGATGGCTTTACCGCGACCGATATTCGCCCTCTGGTGCGTCTCAACGTCTCCATCATATTGGAGGAGGACGGCCGGCGCGAAACGGGTGTTTTTGGCATTGGCGGCCGCTATCTTTATGATCAGGTGATGGACAAGGCGGTGTGGAACCGCGCGATCGATGAGGCGCTGGCGCAGGCGCGCGTCAATATGCGCTCTGTCGCAGCGCCTGCGGGCGAGATGACCGTGCTGTTAGGACCCGGTTGGCCCGGCGTTCTGGTCCACGAGGCGATTGGGCACGGCCTTGAGGGCGATTTCAACCGCAAGGGCACCAGCGCTTTTTCCGGACGCATTGGTCAACGCGTCGCGGCACCGGGCGTCACTGTCGTTGACGATGGCAGCATCATGGATCGGCGCGGGTCCCTGTCGATTGATGATGAGGGCACGCCAACGCAGGAAAATATCCTCATCGAGGACGGGGTTCTGCGCGGCTATATGCAGGACCGGCTGAATGCCCGGCTGATGGGGGTTGCGCCCACGGGCAATGGCCGCCGCGAAAGCTATGCGCATGCTCCGATGCCGCGGATGACCAACACCTTTATCAAGGGCGGGCAGGATGATCCGGAGGAGTTGCTCAGCCGTATGAAGAACGGGATTTTCGCGAAGAGCTTTGGCGGCGGTCAGGTGGATATCGTGTCGGGCAAGTTCGTCTTTTCATGCACTGAGGCCTATAAAGTTGAAAATGGCAAATTGGGTGATCCCATAAAGGGTGCGACGCTGATCGGCGACGGCCCTACCGCGCTGACCAAGGTTATCGGGATCGGCAATGACTGGGCGCTGGATGAGGGCATCGGCATGTGCGGCAAGGGTGGCCAAAGCGTTCCGGCCGGCGTGGGCCAACCTACGCTGTTGATGGAGGGGCTGACGGTCGGCGGCACGGCCGCCTAGGCCGTTACCTGCGGCCAACCGAGCCAACTGCTCCGTAAACGGCGGGAACCGTTGCGGCCGGTGCGACATTAGTCATGCATGAACATGCTGACCGACAGCCATGATGCCGTGACCGCCGATTGGGCGGCCGCGTTGCTTGATTTCTGGTTCAATGAGGTAGGCGAAAAAGGGTGGTGGAGCCATGATCCACAATTGGACCATGTATGCGCCCAAAAATTCGCCCATCTGTGGCGTGAAAAGAAAAGCCAGGCCGCTGCGGATTTCCAGGATCGAGCCGATGACGCGCTGGCCGCGGTTATCCTGTTCGATCAATTGCCCCGTAACATGTTTCGCGGCACCGCTGATGCCTTTGCTACGGACGCTTTGGCGCGGGATATAGCGCGTGGCGCGATCGCGCATGGATATGATGTACAGATCGGCGGCGCAGGGCGGTGTTTCTTCTATATGCCATTCATGCATAGCGAGGACAGGGCCGATCAAGACCTGTCCCTCACCCTGTTCGAGGGAGCGGGCGACGCCAAATGGCTCGAATTCGCCCGCAAACATCATGAGATGATCCAGCAATTCGGTCGGTTTCCGCACCGTAATGCCGTGCTTGGCCGCATGACCAGATTCGAGGAAGAAGATGTGATTGCCGACGGCGCGGATTGGTGAGCTCCGTGCACAAATTTTAGGCAACATCCTGCTGCTGCTTAATTTTGCAGCGGAGCTTTTCGCATATCCAGCCGCAAAGCCCGCATTAACGCGTCTTTATCTTTTTGGCACGGCCCTTGCTGATATGTCCCCGCACACCATTCACAGGGGGCGACATGAAACTTGTCATGGCTATTATCAAGCCGTTCAAGCTGGACGATGTCCGCGAGGCGTTGTCCTCGCTCGGCATCGCCGGCATGACGGTCAGCGAAGTGAAGGGCTTCGGTCGCCAGAAGGGGCAGACTGAAATCTATCGCGGCGCCGAATATTCCACCAACATGGTCCCGAAGATCAAGATTGAGGTCGTCTGCGACGACGACCTGGCGCCACGCGTGGTCGAAGCGACCCAGGCCGCCGCCAATTCGGGAGCGATTGGCGATGGCAAGATCTTCGTTCTCGATGTGGGACAAGCCGTGCGTATCCGCACAGGTGAGACCGGCGAAACCGCGCTGTAAGAAGGGGGAAATGATGAGCTTTTCCAAGAAATTCTGCGGCGTGGCGGGGGCTGGTGCCCTGTCGCTGTTCGCCGCTCTGCCCGCCTGGGCGCAGGACGCGGCCGCCGCCGCGCCGACGCCGGACAAGGGAGATACCGCGTGGATGATGGTATCGACCGTTCTCGTCCTCGCGATGATTCTGCCGGGCCTCGCCTTGTTCTATGGCGGCCTGGTCCGCACCAAGAACATGCTGTCGGTCATGACGCAGATTGGCGCCGTCGCTGCCTTCGCCATGCTGATTTGGGTGATCTATGGTTACACCATGGCCTTTGGCGACGGCGGCAACGCGGTCATTTCCGGCTTTGGCAAACTGTTTCTGGCCGGCGTCACGCCTGACAGCACGGCGGCGACCTTCACCGACGGAGTCGTCATCCCGGAATATGTCTTCATCTGCTTCCAGATGACCTTTGCGGCCATCACCGTCGCGCTGGTGCTGGGTTCGGTGGTGGAACGCATGAAGTTCTCCGCCGTGATGGTCTTCGCCCTCATATGGCTCACGATCGTTTATTTCCCGGTCGCGCACATGGTGTGGGCTGGCAACGGCTATTTCTTTGGCCTTGGCGCGCTCGACTTCGCGGGCGGCACCGTGGTCCACATCAATGCGGGCGTTTCCGCACTGGTGGCCTGCCTCATCCTTGGCAAGCGCATCGGCTTCCCCAAGGAGCCCATGCCGCCGCACAGCATGACGTTGACGGGCGTCGGCACTGGCTTGCTGTGGGTCGGCTGGTTCGGCTTCAATGCGGGTTCGGCCCTTGAAGCCAATGGCTCGGCCGCACTGGCTATGATCAACACCTTCGTCGCCACCGCATCAGCCGGTCTGTTCTGGATGCTGGCGGAGCGCCTCAACGGCCACAAGGGTTCGGCGCTGGGCTTCTGTTCGGGCATCATCGCAGGCCTCGTCGCCGTCACGCCGGCAGCGGGCAATGCCGGACCGTTCGGCGCGATCGTGCTGGGCGCTGTAGCTTCGATCATCTGCTTCTATGCTGTCACGGTTCTCAAGCCGAAGCTTGGCTATGATGACAGCCTCGACGCCTTTGGCATCCATGGCGTCGGCGGCATCATCGGCGCAATCGGTACCGGCATCGTCTATGCGCCGAGCCTTGGCGGCCCCGGCGACGGTTCGGTCGGCATTGGCGCACAACTGGTGATCCAGATCGAAGCGGTTCTTGCGACCGCCATATGGGCTTCGATCGGCACCGTCATCGCAATCTTCGTCGCCAAAGCTGTCACCGGCCTGCGGGTCAGCCAGGAGGTCGAATATGAAGGCCTGGACCTCGGCGAACATGGCGAGCGTGCCTACAACCCGTAATTTTCACTGAATTGGCCGGGCGGTCACCCTGTTCGACAGCAACCGCCGCCCCGCCTTCCGATGTTCCTCCTGCGAACATGCCTTGGGCCGGTACGAAAGTGCCGGCCTATTTTTTTGGAGACGGGGGCAGGTACGAAAGTGTCGGCCGTCCTTCCAGCGCCTTTGCTGGATTAGCTGGCGGGACGATGCCAGAGCGTCGAAGGCCTTTCCGCATCGGCGGGCCAACGCCGTGCGCGCCCGACGACCTGAATCCCAGCGCGCGCGACCCACATCAGCTTGTCGCTCTTGCGCGTCACCACGCGGTGATCCCATGCCATTGGTCCGCGCCGCGCAACGGTGCGGGCAATATCGCCATAGATACCGGCGGCGGCCAGAACGGCCCAGGCGGCACGCGGTGGCAGCATGCCAGTGCCGTGCCGCGCGCTATCTTCATAGGCTGCGGCCATATCCGTCAGCCGGCGGCCGAGGATGGCAAGGCGTGGGCGAACCCATGGCTTCATATGCTCGCCAGGCGGAATGTCCATTTCCACCAGCCATTCGACGGGCAGGTAGCATCGGTCCGCCGCCTCATCTTCCCCGATATCGCGGGCGATATTGGCCAGTTGAAAGGCAAGACCAAGGTCGCAGGCGCGATCCAGCGTCGCATCGTCATGCGGGTCGACCCCCATCAGCACCGCCATCATGCATCCGACCGCGCCGGCGACATGATAGCAATAGCGCAGCATGTCATCCTGACTGCGGGGCCGCCAATCGCGGGCATCAAGCGCGAAGCCCTCGATCAGATCATGGGCGTAGCGGTGCGGAATACGGCATTCCCGCATGACCAGGCCAAAGCCGTCAAAAGCCGGATCGCCGGTGGGTTCGCCCCGCAGCGCCCGGTCGGTCATCACCCGCATATCCGAAAGGCGTGCCTGCGCGTCGGCCACGACGCTCATTGCCCCGCCATGGTCCTGCCCGTCGGCGATATCGTCGCAAGTGCGGCACCAGGCGTAGAGCAGCCAGGCGCGTTCGCGGGTTTGCCGGTCGAACAGCTTGGATGCCATGGCGAAGCTTTTGGAGCCGCGCGCGATGCTGTCGCGGGCATGGGCGACGAGCCTCGCGCGATCAGGGGCGATGGGATCGGTCATAGTCCCCATCCATGCCCGCGTGCGCCGCCGGCGTCGAGGGGTTACAGCCGCGCGGCCTTCATCGCGAAGATCGTTTCATGCGGCTGATAGGCCGCCATCGCATCGACCAAGGCTTCGATGCTGTCTTCATGCACCAGAATGCCGGCATGTTGCGGCCGGATGAAGCCGCTTTCCACCATCTGGCGGTTAAAACCGATCAGCTGATCGTAAAAGCCCGCTACGTTGAGCAGGCCTACGGGCTTGTTATGATAACCCAGCTGCGCCCAGCTGATCGCTTCCCATAATTCGTCCATCGTGCCGACGCCGCCCGGCAGTGTCACGAACCCATCGGAAAGGTCGGTAAACAGCTGCTTACGCTGGTGCATGGTCTGGACGACATGGAGTTGCGTGCAACCGCGATGCGCGACTTCCGCGCCGACCAGCGCTTCGGGAATGACGCCGACGACTTCGCCGCCCGCTTCCAGCGCGGCGTCCGCGACCGCGCCCATCAGGCCAAGCCGCCCGCCGCCGTAGACGACGCCGATGCCCCGCTCGGCGAGCGTGCGGCCGACGTGACGCGCCGCATCGATATAGGTAAGGTCGGCTGGCGTCGCCGATCCGCAATAGACTGCCAGTCTTTTCATCTAAGTCCTGCTCAAATCGTCCAGCATCAGCGCGGCGGTCGCCTTGGCGCTGCCCACCACGCCGGGAATGCCCGCGCCGGGATGGGTGCCGGCCCCTACCAGATAGAGATTGGGAATGACATCGTCGCGATTATGCGCGCGGAAAAAGGCGCTTTGGGTGAGCAGCGGTTCCAGGCTGAAGGCACTGCCCATATGGGCGGCAAGATCCCGGCCGAAGTCACGCGGCGTATAGTGGAACTGGGTGACGATGCGCGATCGGATGTCGGGGATCAGCCGATGCTGGATCTCATCCAATATGCGCTCGGCATAGGTCGCGCCGAACTGGTCCCAGTCGATCGGCAGCTTGCCCATATGGGGCACCGGGGCGAGCGCGTAAAAAGTCGAATGACCATCGGGCGCCATCGACGGATCGGTGACGGTCGGGTGGTGCAGGTAGAGCGAGAAATCCTGCGGCAGCACGCCATGATCGTAAATATCGGTCAGCAACCCTTCATAGCGCGGGCCGAACAGGATCATATGATGCGGGATGCCCGGCCAGCTGCCCTTGATCCCGAAATGCAGCACGAACAGGCTGGGCGACCAGCGTTTGGCCGCCAGTTTCTCGCCCTGCTTTTGTCCGCGTGGATGGTGGGCGAGCAGGTCTCGATAGCTGTGCATCAGGTCGGCGTTGGAAGCGACCGCATCGGCCTCGCCGCGCCAGCCCGAAGCGGTGTGCACCGCCGTTGCCTTGTCGCCATAGGTTTCGATCCGCGTGACTGGATCGCCCAGCCGCAGCGTGCCGCCCAGTCGTTCGAAATGGGTGGCCATGCCCTGCACAAGCCGGTTGGTGCCGCCCTGAGCGAACCAGACTCCGCCATCCTTCTCCAGCTTGTGGATAAGGGCATAGATCGAACTGGTCTTCATCGGATTGCCGCCGACCAGCAGGGTATGAAAGGACAGCGCCTCGCGCAGCTTTTCGTTCTTCACATAGGACGCGACGATCGAGTAGACCGATCGCCATGCCTGATACTTGGCCAGCGCCGGGGCCGCTTTCACCATCGATGCGAAATCGAGGAAGGCGACATGGCCGAGCTTGCGATAGCCTTCTTCGTAAACGCCGGCGGCATAATCGCAGAAACGCTCATAGCCCGCGACATCGCCGGGATCGAGCTTTGCGATCTCGGCCCGGAGCGCTGGCTCGTCATTGGAATAGTCGAAATTCGTGCCGTCGCGCCAGTTGAGCCGGTAGAAGGGCGACACGGGCATCAGGGTGACATCCTGCGCCATGTCATGCCCTGACAGCCGCCACAGTTCAGCGAGGCAGTCAGGATCGGTGATGACGGTCGGCCCCGCATCGAACGTAAAGCCGTCCTTTTCCCACATATAGGCCCGGCCGCCCGGGCGATCGCGCGCTTCCACCAAGGTGGTCTGGACGCCGGCCGACTGGAGGCGAATGGCAAGGGCGAGGCCGCCAAAGCCCGCACCGATGACGATAGCGGTTCTGGACATCAGGCGGGCGGGTTCAGCAAGGTGCGCATGGCGCTCCTTATGGGGATGGGTGGCTTGCCGCACAAGATGCGCAAACGGTCAGCCATGGTCGATTGGCCAGCGTAGAATCGCTGGATGAGCGCGGGGTGGAGGCCATAGAAACGGGAGAATATTCGCCAGCGCTCGTCGGGTCGGGCCGCGCCGAACAGCATCTTGCCCAGCATGCGATAATAGCCGCCCTGTCGCCAATGCGCCCGTGCAAAGGCGCGAGTGGCGGCAGGCAGGCCGTCCAGCGGCTGACGGGCCAGCCAGAGCGCGAAGCGGACGGCGTCGGGCAATGAATAGCCGGTCATCGGCTGGAAGAGGCCGGCGCGCACGCCTGCACGGGCGACGGGATCGGATACCGGCCAATAGCGATCAAAGTCGCCGCCATGGACGACAGGCAGCACGCCTTCTTCCCGGTGGACGCTCTGCGCGTCCCAGCCCTTCGCTGCGGCATAGGCGGCGATCCGCTCGTCCAGCACCACGCCGTCGAGGTCGGGCTTGTCGCTATAATAGGTGTCCTCGACGAAAATGTTGTGGTCGTCCCAGGGGAGCAGGTAGACGAAGCGATAGCCGTCATGCTGATCGACGCTGGCGTCCATGATGACCGGGCGCTCGACGCCGTGGGGCGCAGCGCAGCGCAGCGCGTGACCGACGAATTTTTGCCAGCCGCAGCGCAGAGCCGAAAGGTCGCCCGGTCCCCGCGCGTCGAGGACCGCCTGCGCGTGAATGATGCGCCCATCGGCCAGCGTGACACGATCGGGCGCGAGTGTTCGCACGTCCGCGCCGATGAGGAGGCGATCGCCCAGCGTCTTGCGCACATGGACAGCGAAAGTGACGGAAGTAATGCTGTTATACGGGGTGGCCAGGTCGCGCTGAAATCCGGGAAAAATGACGGCATGACCCTGTGTCCAGCGATGCGCGATCATGGGGTCCACCAGCCAGCGATCCTGCGGGGCGACGTCGCCGTCGAAAAAGGACCAGATGTGGTTGCCGCCCGGCTCTGTGCCATGTTCGATCAGGAGCAGGCGCAATTCCGGACGCAAGGCGGCGAGCGCAAGCGCGGCAAGTCCGCCGGCGAGGCCGCCGCCGACGATCACAAGGTCACAGTCGATGGAATTCATGAACCCCTGATAGGGATTGGAGGACGCGGGCGATAGCATCCCTTCCGCTCCCTTGGCAGAAAAGTCATTATAGTGTAGGGGGGTATATTATGCATATTGTCGAGGATAGAGAAAAGCTGCTCGCGCGCACGCGACGAATCGCGGGCCAGATCGCCGCTGTTGAGCGGCAGTTGGCTGGCGACGCCGATTGTTCGCAGACGTTGCAGCTGGTCGCGTCGGTGCGCGGCGCTGTCGGCAGCCTGATGGAAGAACTGATCGAGCAGCATATGCGCGCGCATGTCGCGCGACCGGGGCTAAGCGACGTTGCGCGGGCCGCGGCTGCCGAGGAAATGCTGGCGTTGATCCGCCGCTATGGGAAATGACGATGCACGACGCTCATCATCACGCCCATGAGCATGGTCGCGATCACTGCATGCCGCCACCGCCGCCAACCGCCACGCCGGGGGAGGCGGAAGAACGCCATTATTTCGACCATATCTACCTGAGCGCCGGGCATGACCGCAATGCGCGCCGCACCATCTGGGTCGTGTGGTTGACCGCCGCGACGATGGTGGTGGAGATCGCGTTCGGCTGGTTGACCGGGTCAATGGCTTTGCTGGCCGATGGCTTTCACATGGCGACCCATGCCGGCGCACTCGCGGTGGCGGCGGCGGCCTATGGCTATGCGCGCCGCCACGCCCGCAATCCGCGCTTCACCTTCGGCACGGGGAAGGTCGGCGACCTGTCGGGTTTCGCGTCCGCTTTGTTGCTGGGCGTCACGGCGCTGTTGATCGCGGTCGAATCCGTCACGCGCTTCTTCGAGCCAGTGCAGGTGGCATTCGGGGAGGCGACGCTGGTGGCGGTCATTGGCCTGGTCATCAACATAGTGAGCGCCCTGCTGCTGGGGCATGACCATAGCCACGCAGATGGGGACGCGCACGGCCATGCCCATGCCGACAATAATATGCGCGCGGCCTATATCCATGTGCTGACCGATGCGCTGACGTCGGTGCTGGCGATCGCGGCGCTGCTGGCCGGACGCTATATGGGCTGGTGGTGGCTGGACCCGGCGGTCGGCCTGCTGGGCGCGGTGGTCATCGCGCGCTGGGCCTGGGGTCTGATGCAGGACACGGCCGCGATCCTGCTCGACACCGCCGAGCCGGCGCTGATGGCGCGGCTGCGGCTGGAGGCGGAAGCCGAGGGGGCGACGATCCGCGACCTGCATGTCTGGCGGATCGGCCCGCATGCCCATGCCGCGATCCTGAGCCTTGCGCCGGGCGCCGATGGCGCGGCAGTGCGGGCGCGGATCAAGGCGCTGCCGCGCATGGAGCATGTGACGGTGGAATGCTGAACCGCCCGGTTATTGCGGTTTAAGCGCGTCCATGATCTGTCGCACCGGGCTGATGTCATAGCCCGCTGCCGCTGCCTGTGCCGCGAGCACATCGGGGTGATCCCCGGCCCGAGCGCGGGTGAGTGCCCAGAGCAGCGTGCTGCGCGTGCCCGAACGGCAATAAGCGAGGATTTTGCCTTGGCCCGCCTGATCCAGCGCCTGCGCCATGCCATCGAGCTGCCAGGGGGCAAAGCCGCCATGGGCGACCGGCACGGCGACATAGTCGATGCCGGCCTTCAGCGCAGCGCCCTCGATCTCCGCGCCGTTGACCTGCCCCGGCTCTTCATCATCGGGCCGATTGTTGACGATCATCGTCACGCCCTGCGCTTTTGCCTCCGCGACTTGCTCCACGCTGATCTGCGGGGACACGAGGATGCGGTCGGTGAGCGTGCGGAACATGGGGCTTCTCCTTCTGCGGCAGAGCGATGCCTTTCGATGACCGCGCTGGCAAGGCCTTTGCTTCACCAGAGGGCGCGGCGGAGATGGTGCGGCTGCGCTGCCTGGGTTTAAAGAAACGGGCGAATTGCCGCCAGAAAGGCGTCGCCATAGGCGTCAAGCTTCTTCTGGCCGACACCGCTGATGTGGCTGAGTTCGCGGATATTGGCCGGGCGCTGTTCGGCCATTTCGCGCAGCGTGGAATCATGAAAGATGACATAAGGCGGCACGCCCTGGTCCTGCGCCAGTTCGCGGCGGCAGGTGCGCAAGGCGTCGAACAGCGGATCTCCCACGGGATTGGCGT
The DNA here is from genome assembly GCF_000153545.1 of Sphingomonas sp. SKA58. NCBI lineage: Bacteria > Pseudomonadati > Pseudomonadota > Alphaproteobacteria > Sphingomonadales > Sphingomonadaceae > Sphingomonas > Sphingomonas sp. SKA58. The sequence goes on along the minus strand of NZ_CH959307.1, from coordinate 686,259 downwards.
CGGCGCCGTTGCGGGCATTGCGGCGGCCGCGCCGTTCGCGCTTTGGCGGCATCAGGATGCGCACCTCTTCTTCGCCGCGCAGGATCGGGCGGGCATTGGGACCAAGCATCAACCCGCCATGCTCGGTCGTTTCCAGCGCGTCGCGGACCAGCAACGCGCGTTGCACCGGGCGCAGCAACGCCATTTCTTCTCCACTGACGATGCCATGCACGGAAATGCGGTCATGGCCGCGTTCGCGCACCTTGTCATTGGCGGCGGCTGTCAGCACCGCTTCGATATGGCCCGCGCCGAAACTCTGCCCGGTGCGGTAGACCGCGGACAGATATTTGCGCGCCGTCTCCGTCGCATCGACGCTGGCCGGGGGCGAGAGGCAATTGTCGCAATTGCCGCAGGTGGGCGGCGGGCTTTCGCCAAAATGACGCAGCAGGATGGCACGGCGGCAGGTCGCGGTTTCGACCAGCGCGCCCAGCGCCGCGATGCGGGCGCGCTCCCCCTGCTGACGCGCGGGTTCGAGTTCGGCGATGCGCAGGCGCGCGCGGGCGAAATCCTCCGCTCCCCAGAAAAGATGTGCGACCGCCGGTTCCCCGTCGCGACCGGCGCGGCCCGATTCCTGATAATAGCCCTCGATCGATTTGGGCAGGCCTGCATGCGCGACGAAGCGGACATCGGGCTTGTCGATACCCATGCCAAAGGCCACAGTGGCCACCATCACCATATCCTCGCTGGCGATGAAGGCGGCCTGATTGGCGGCGCGGGTCGCAGGGTCCATGCCGGCATGATAGGCGCGCACGGCTCGCCCGCCGCGCCCCAGCGTCTCGGCAAGCTTTTCGGTCGCGGCGCGGGTCTGAGCATAGACGACGCCGGGGCCGGGATGCTGGGCGAGCAGATCGGCAAGCTGGCGCGTCAGCCCCTCGCGCGAGTGGACGGCGTAGCGGATATTGGGCCGGTCGAAGCCCGAGATGATAAGGCCGTCTTCAGGAATACCAAGCTGGACCAGAATGTCGGCGCGCGTATGCGCGTCCGCCGTCGCAGTGAGGGCAAGGCGCGGGACTTGCGGAAATTCGTCGAGCAGCGGGCGTAGCAGGCGATAGTCGGGGCGGAAATCATGGCCCCATTCGGACACGCAATGGGCTTCGTCGATGGCGAAAAGCGCGATCTTTGCCGAACGGAGCAGGTTGCGGAACGACTCCTGACTGGCGCGTTCGGGCGCGACGTAGAGAAGATCGAGATCGCCACTGCGCAGCCGGTCCTGCGTTTCGCGCCAATCGGCGTCCACGCTGGTGAGGCTGGCGGCGCGCAGGCCCACCGCATTGGCGGCGCGCAACTGGTCGTGCATCAGGGCGATCAGCGGCGACACGACGATACAGCAGCCATCGAGCGCGGCGGCGGGAAGCTGGTAGCAGAGCGATTTGCCCGCGCCCGTCGGCATGATGGCCAGCGTCGGGCGGCCCGCCATGACACGGCCGACCACCTGTTCCTGCACCCCGCGAAAGGCGGTGAAGCCAAAGATATCGTGGAGAAGCGTGGGAATGTCGCGCGCCATCGCGCGGCCTTAGCGGCTGGGGGAGGCAAGGGCTAGAGCGGAGCGCATGACAAAACATGCCCGCCCTTCCGGCGCGGGCACCGCCTTACCGAACGGGTCAGGCTGCCTTGCCCTTCAGCGCTTTTTGCCGGCGGCGCTGCACGGACGACCCAATACCCATGGCTTCGCGATATTTGGCCACGGTGCGGCGGGCAATATCCATGCCCTTGGCCCGCAGCATATCGACCAGCGTGTCGTCGGACAGGATCGCTTGCGGATCTTCGGCCGAAATCAGCGCCTTGATATGGCTCTTGACCGCTTCGGCCGACACCGCGCCGTCGCCGCCGGCCGCCGCCACGCCGCTCGTGAAGAAATATTTGAGCTCGTAAAGGCCGCGCGGGCAGGAGAGATATTTGTTCGATGTGACGCGGCTGACGGTGCTTTCATGCATGCCGATCGCATCGGCCACGGCCTTGAGCGTCAGGGGCTTTAGGTGCGCGACGCCTTTTTGGAAAAAGCCTTCCTGCTGGCGCAGGATCTCGCTCGCCACCTTGACGATCGTCTTCTGCCGCTGGTCGAGCGCCTTCACCAGCCAGTTGGCGCTGGCTAGGCAGTCGGCCAGCCAGGCCTTGCTATCCTTGTCCTGCTTGCCGGTCGACAGTTCGACATAATAGCTGCGATTGATAAGCACGCGGGGCAGGGTGGCGCTGTTGATTTCGATCGCCCAGCCGTCGCTGGCGGGGCGAATGAAGAGGTCGGGCGTTACCGGGGCGGCGGTGGAGGCGGAAAAGCGCAGGCCGGGCTTGGGGTCATAGCCGCGCAATTCGGCGATCATGTCGGCCATGTCCTCTTCATCCACGCCGCAGATGCGGCGCAGCTGGGGGAGGGCACCCTTGGCCAGCAGGTCCAGATTGGCGAGCAGCCGCGCCATGCAGGGGTCGTGACGATCCGCCTCCTTGGCTTGCAGAGCGAGGCATTCGGCGAGCGATCGCGCGCCAACGCCCGTGGGGTCAAAGCCGTGAATGACGCCAAGCACTCGTTCGACCTGATGCAGCGGCACGCCCAAGCCATGGGCGGTCGCCAGCAGGTTCGCCTCCAGATAGCCCGCCTCGTCGATCTGGCCGATCAACTGCGACGCGATCAGCAGGTCCATGCCCGCAAGGGCGGCGCGCGCCTGATCCATCAGATGTTCCTGAAGGCTGCTGTCGGGCGCAGCGAAACTGTCAAAGTCGGGTGCATCCTCGGCATAGCCGCCGCCGATAGGCTCCATGCCCCCGCCGGTGCCCAGCGCCGACGCGATCCGGTCGCCCGGACCATCGTCGATGAAGGTTTCCGCGCCATGATCGACGTCGAGCGGGCTGTCGGCCGCGCCGAGGCCCTGCGCGATCAGATCGTCGCTCGCTCCGCTTTCGGCCGCCAGCGTCGGGGCCTCGACAGTCCGGTCGATGCCATCGGTCGCGACAGGCGCATCATCTGGGCCGGTGTCGAGCAGCGGGTTCTTTTCCAGTTCGCCCGCGACAAAGGCGTCGAGTTCCAGATTGGACAGCGCCAGCAGCTTGATCGCCTGCTGCAATTGCGGTGTCATGACCAGAGACTGGCTCTGGCGAATGTCGAGGCGCGGCCCCAGCGCCATCAGGCGAGCGCCCGGTCGAGGAGGAAAGGCCGCCCCCGCCCCATGTTACAGCTGGAAATTTTCGCCCAGATACAGGCGGCGGACTTCAGTATTGGCGACCAGTTCGGTCGGATTGCCGGCAAACAGCACCTGACCGCCATAGATGATGCATGCGCGATCGACGATTTCCAGCGTTTCGCGCACATTATGGTCAGTGATGAGAACGCCGATGCCCCGATTCTTGAGGTCCTTCACCAGATCGCGAATGTCGGCTATCGACAGGGGGTCGATGCCGGCAAAGGGTTCGTCGAGCAGCACGATCGAGGGGTTGGCCGCCAGGGCACGGGCGATTTCACAGCGGCGACGCTCACCGCCCGACAGCGCCATGGCAGACGAATCACGCAGCCGGGTGAGGCCGAATTCATCGAGCAGTTGTTCAAGCCGCGCCGCGCGGGCCGCCTTGTCCGGTTCGGCCAGTTCCAGCACCGCGCTGATATTCTGCGCCACGCTCAGCCCCCGAAAAATCGAGGTTTCCTGTGGCAGATAACCCAGGCCCAGAATCGCGCGGCGATACATGGGCAGGCCGGTGATGTCCTGCCCGTCCAGCACGATGCGGCCGCGATCGGGGCGGACCAGCCCCATGACCGAATAGAAACAGGTCGTCTTGCCCGCGCCATTGGGGCCGAGCAGGCCGACCACTTCGCCCTTGCCCACGGTCAAGGACACGTCGGACAGCACCACGCGCTTGTCATAGCTTTTGGCGATCGAGATGACGGACAGGCCATCGCCCACTTCCTGCGGGGCGAGGGGGTGGGCCGGGGTCGGCCGGTCCTGAACGGTCACGTCGTGCATCCTGTCATCCTTGGCGAGCCATGGGTTCGCGCGCATGGATTGGCAGTCCTCGCGCGGCTGGCAAGCTTTGTGCATGGTAACAGGATGGGAGCAAGAGTAAAATCCCGGCTTAGCGGATCGGCAAGGCTGTCTCATATTTGGTCGTCGACAGCGCAAATTGCGACGATGCGCCTGCCACCGACGGATGTTTGAGTAAGGTGCGCATCAGGAAATGTTCATAGTCCGCGACGTCGGACGCGACGACGCGCAGCAGATAATCCCATTCGCCCGACATCGAATAGCATTCCATCACCTGTTCGTGGGCGCGCACGAAATCCTCGAACGCGGCAATGGCTTCGGCGGAAAATTCCTTCATCCGCACATGGCACAGCACAATGACGCCCTGCCCCAGCGCATTGGGATCGGCGATCCACACCGCGCGCCTTAGCAGGCCCTGATCCTGCATCGCACGGACGCGCCGCCAGCAGGACGGGCCGGTGCTCCCGACCCGTTCGGCGAGTTCGGCGTTGCTGAGCGTCGCGTCGCGCTGCAATTCCGAAAGGATACGGCGGTCTAGCAGGTCGAGGCTGGGTAAATTTGTCATGCGATTGGCATATCACGAACATCGCTTTCAGTCAGGCTGCAAGCTGCCGGGATTTTGAAAAGCATTTTCGCGCGTCGTTTGCGATGATGCGCATATGGAGATGGACGCCCAAAATCCGCCCGTCGGCGCGGCAGCCGACTGGACAATTTCGCAGGATTGGACCGCCTATGACGCGGGCGATCATGCGATGTGGGACCGGCTGTTCGAACGACAGGCGGCGATGCTGGAGGGGCGGGTGGTCCCCGAATTTCTCCAGGGTCTCGACATTTTGCGCATGGACCGCCCGGGCATACCGGAATTTACCGCGCTCAACGAGCGGCTACGCGCGGCGACGGGATGGGAAGTGGTCGCGGTTCCGGGGCTGGTGCCCGACCGCATATTCTTCGATCATCTCGCCAACCGGCGCTTTCCGGCCGGTCGGTTCATTCGCACGCCCGAACAGGAGGATTATCTTCAGGAACCGGATATCTTCCACGATGTGTTCGGCCATGTGCCGCTGCTCGCCAACCCTGTGTTCGCCGATTATATGCAGGCCTACGGCCGCGGCGGACTGCGTGCGGACGGAATGGGCGCCATCGCGAAGCTGGCGCGGCTTTACTGGTATACGGTCGAATTCGGCTTGATCCAGACGGATGCGGGCCTGCGCCTTTATGGCGCGGGGATCGTGTCATCCAACGCCGAATCGCATTTCGCGCTGGAGGATCCGTCGCCCAACCGCATCGGCTTTGACCTGCGACGGATCATGCGCACCCGCTATCGCATCGACGATTTCCAGCAGAGCTATTTCGTCATCGACAGTTTCGAGCAGTTGCTGGCGCAAACGACGGAGACGGATTTCGCCCCGCTCTACGCCGATCTCGTCGCGCTGCCTGATTATGACACTGATACCATCGCGCCTGAGGACCGTGTGCTGACGCGCGGCACTCAGGCCTATGCCAGACAGAAGGAAGAGGAGCCTTTATGACCGCCACCATGTTGGACCAGCAGCCCGACGCTGCATCCACCAACCCGCTGGGCCTCAACGGGTTCGAATTCGTCGAATTCACCTCGCCCGATCCCGACGCCATGGCCGCGCAGTTCGAGGCGCTGGGCTTTACCGCGACCCATCGTCATCCGACCAAGAATATCACCCGTTACAAGCAGGGGCGCATCAACCTGATGCTGAACCGGGACGATGCCGGGCGGGTTGCTGCCTTTCGCGGGGTGCATGGACCGTCCGCCAGCGCCATGGCCTTCCGTGTGGCCGATCCGCAAGCGGCGCTTGCCTGGGCGCTCGATCATGGGGCCAAGGCCACGGAAGAGGATGACACGGTGATCGAAGGGATTGGCGGTGCCTATCTCTATTTCATCAAGGATGGCGAGGATCTGTATGCCAATTGGGCGGAGATGCCCGGCTGGCGCGACAAGGAAGCGGCCAACAGCGTCGGGCTGGACCTGCTGGACCACCTGACCCACAATGTGCGGCGCGGCCAGATGCGCGTGTGGAGCGAATTCTACCGCACGCTCTTCAATTTCGAGGAGCAGAAATTCTTCGACATCAAGGGCAAGGCGACCGGCCTCACCAGCCAGGCGATGATCGCACCCGATCGCGCGATCCGCATTCCCTTGAATGAAAGCCAGGACGACAAGAGCCAGATCGAAGAGTTCATCCGCGACTATCATGGCGAGGGTATCCAGCATCTCGCGCTCACGACCGACAATATCTATGACACGGTGGAAAAGCTGCGCGCGCGCGGCGTGCGGCTGCAGGATACGATCGAAACCTATTATGAACTGGTCGACAAGCGCGTGCCCGGCCATGGCGAGGATCTGGAACGGCTGCGCCGGAACCGCATCCTGATCGACGGTGATATCGAAAGCGAGGGCATCCTGCTCCAGATTTTCACGGAGAATATGTTCGGCCCGATCTTTTTCGAGATCATCCAGCGCAAGGGCAATGAAGGCTTTGGCAACGGCAATTTCCAGGCCCTGTTCGAAAGCATCGAACTCGACCAGATCCGCCGCGGGGTGATCAGCGTCGATAGCTGAGCGAGCCGATGCCGCCCGGCGAGCGGCCGGGGCGTGCGCAAAACAACTTTCCGCCAAATAAAATGGCGGCCGGTCCGGGAATTGGAGAGACTTCCCGGACCGACCGCCATGGAGACAAGGCGCGGTGAGGAGACACCGCGCCCTGCCGGGCACTCAGTCGAATTTGAAGCGAACGCCCAAGGCGAAAGTGCGGTCGATCAGCAGCGTGCTACTGTTGAATTCCGTCGGATTGCCGACGTCGCCGAACTTATAGTAATTCTGCTGCTTGGCCTTGGTCAGATTGACGGCGTCGAAGGTGATGCCGATGTCGTCATTGACGTTCCAGGTCAGCTGGAAGTCCAAGCTCTTTTCTGGCGCGCGCCAGAAGCCGATCGGGTTCGCAAAAGACCGGCCTTCATTGTTGTTCAGGAAGCCCTTGCGCCAGATATAGGACAGACGCGCGCCGATCGGACCATTATCATAGGCGAGCGTCGCATTGTAGGAGAGCTTCGACACGCCGAAGAAGGCAGACTTGGTAGTGCCGGTGATCTCACCTGCGTTGTTGACGACCGGGATGGTCTGTTCGGAATCCAGGATCGTCGCGCTGCCCGTGAAGCCGAGGCCGTTTAATACGCTGGGCAGATAGGACGGGAAATAGGTCAGCCCCACTTCCAGCCCCTTGAGCGTCCCGTCGGAGGCATTGGCCGGACGCGTGATATTGAAGAATTCGGTATAGGTTTCGTTGCGCGGCAGATAGTTGTTCGGGATGAATTCGCGCACAGTCAGCGGGACGACCAGCCCGTCAATCTTGCGCTGGAACGCCGTCACATAAATCGCGCTGTTGCGTTCGAAATACCACTCGAGCGCCAAGTCCATATTCTTCGAATGCGTGGGCCGCAGATTGGCATTGCCCGCCGAACCCGTGCCGAAGCCGATACGCGACAGATCGCCGGTCAGCGAGAGATTTGGATTGAGATCGCCAAAGGCGGGACGGCGCAGCGTTTCCCCGTAATTGAAGCGAATGCGCAGATTGTCGGTGATATTGTAGCGCGCGGTGAAGGACGGCAGGAATTTCTCCGACCCCGTCGACACCGTCGTCCGGGCGAAATCATTGCCCCGATCGAAATAGTCGTACAGCGTGTCGATCGCGACGAAGCGCACGCCGGCCTGAAGCTGGAGCGGCCGCCCGAAAAGCTCCAACTCCCCATCTGCAAGGATATAGGCGGCAAGGTTGGATTCGTTGATGCTGAACACGCGCCCGAACGTCATCTGGTCCGATAGCAGAAGGCCCGGCTCGACGGCGCGATACAGCTGACGAACGGCGTCCTTGTTCATGCTGCGCGGATCGGCCAGCACCCAGCTGGTGGGAATGTCGGCGCGGCCATCGAAGAAACCGCTGTTGGTGAAGGGCGTGCCTTCGCCAAAGGCGTCCAGAGTCACCCCCAGCCCGCCGGCGCCCTGATCGCGGACGAAGCTGTCGGCCTTGCGATCATCGTAGCGGAAGCCCGCCTTGATGCGGCGCAGGAAGCCTTCGTCCCACTTATATTCGCCATCCAGCATGAGCGTAAGCGCGCTGCCGGTATTCTTGGTGCCGCTGTCGAACAGGTTGCCAACGGTCCACTGGCTCGCGTCCGTCAGCACATCCTGATTGCCGAAGCTGTAGGCGGGCAAGCCACCCCCGGCATTGAAATCGACATCCAGATCAAGCGGACCGCGATCGGTGCGGATGGCGAAGAAGGAGGTTTCGTTCTTGCTGTCCTGATAGGCGACGTCAGCGGAAATCTTACCTTGCGAGCCGACGTCCCATTTCGCGTTCAGGGCATAGACATAGCTGTCCGTGCGATTGGTTGCCATGTCGCCGCTGTTGAAGCCGGCGACCGAGCCCATTCGGCGCGACTTGATGATGTTCGTGCCGTCATACAGCTCGAAGCTGTTCGCCACGTCGGCCGGCAGGTCGCCCCACCAGTCGGCGAAGCTGAAGTGCAGGCTGTTGAATGTTTCGCCGCGGAAGCCGGTGTAGAAGACTTCGGCGGTGTAGACCGAGCTGTCATTGGGCGCCCATTGCAGCGCGGCGTTGATCGATGGCCGCTCGCGCTTGCCGTAGAGGTCCGACGCGATGACGGCGTCGCGCGAGAGATAATAGGGTGTCTCGACGCCATTGATGTTAAGCGTGGAGCCCGGCGCGGTAGGTAGGCCAGCATCGAGGCCCGGCGTCCAGTTCTGGTTGCGATCGCCCGGGAAGATGCGCTGAAGCGGAGTGAGGCCAGATCCTTCTGGCGGATTTTCCGTCGCGAACGGCACCATCGCGCCGGCCTGGAGATTCTGGTTGCGATATTCAGCGCGGGTGAAGCTGGCATTCACCAGGATGCCGATGTCGCCGATCCCGGTTTCCCAACGATCGCTGACCAGCAGCGCCACGTTGGGGTTCACCTTGTCCGCCAGTTCGGAATAAATGCCGCGCGCGAGACCGGAGATGGTGAAGCCATCAAAGTCGAGCGGGCGACGGGTCTGCACGTCGATCTGGCCGGCCAGGCCGGTTTCCAGCTGGTCGGCCGAACGGGTCTTGTAGACGTCGACACGGCTGACAAGGTTCGCCGAAATATCCTGGAGCGCGAAGGATGTGCCTGCTGCTGTGAAGATATTGCGGCCATTGAGGGTGGTAAGCGGATCCGTCAGGCCACGAATGGTGATCGTCGCTGTCTCGCCACCCGCACGATCGGTGACCTGAATGCCGGTCACGCGCTGAAGCGCTTCGACAACATTATTGTCGGGCAGCTTGCCGACATCTTCCGACACGATCGAATCGACGATCTGCGTTGATTCCCTGCGGACATTCAGCGCACCCACGATCGACGCGCGCACGCCGGTCACGACGATTTCGTTGACCTCATCGTCCGCCTGCGGCGCGGCGGCGGAGTCGGGCACGGTCTGCGCTTGCGCGGCACCCGCCAGCATCAGCGCAACCATGGATGTGGAACCAAAAATGACGGACTTCAAAGCCATCGGATATCCTCCCCAAGGGGCTGGCGCATACGCCATGCCCATGTTTCGATTACTCCGACTAATTATTGCTCCGACAAATGAAGCGCAAGTGGAAAATCGGCCCACTATGTAGGATGGCCTGGGTCAGTGACATTTATGCTGCATATTGGGCTGAAAGCGGGACGGAAGACCGCAAAAATATGCAAAAAGCCGGCGACCGTTCGGACCGCCGGCATTCTGAATGATGGCCGTTTGTCTGACTTAGTGGATTGTCAGTCCGCCCGCCAATAGGCGGAGTTGTCGCGGCTGGCAACGAGGGCGACCTGGCCATCGACCATGCCGATGGCCTTGCCCGGTGCGGCGACGGCGGCGAGCCGCAGCAGGCCCTGCCCCTTTTCCTCCAGGCGCACAAACTGGCTACGCAGCGAAAAGTCCGCGCTCTTGCTGTCGGGTTGCAGCGTCACGGTGCCATCCTTGGCAGCGACCAGATAATGGTCCGGCATGAGAATGGGCGAGAGCATGATGCTGTCCTTGCCTGCGCGACCCTTCGTCTGGCGGAACTGCGTCTGCGCCAGCGATGGGTTGCCGCCGATCAGGCGCGTGCCTTCATGCGCCAGCAACGCGGCCGGGTTCGCGGCGGACACGAAGCGCTCGGGCAGGGGGCCATTGCCCACCGGCACGCCGAAATCGGGCGTGCCATCGGCCGTATAATAGAGGCGCTGGACCCGGGTGTGGCGGTCCGGGTTGAACAGCGGGTCGCCTTTGATCTCCTCATAGTCACGGCCGTGATAGACCAGCATGTCGCGGCCCTGTTCGTCGACCGTAAAGCTGTTGTGGCCGGGGCCATAGACGCTGGTCTGGGAATTGGTGACGAACACCGGCTGCTTGGACTTGGTCCAGCTTTTGGGGTCCATCAGATCGGCATTTTCGTCGGCGGTGAGCAATCCCAGGCAATAGCGCGCATCGGTCGCGCTGGCCGAATAGGTCATGAACAGGCGGCCATTGCGATGAAGGATCGCGGGCGCCTCCCCCACCTTGTAGCCGCGCACTTCCCAGTCGAGCGTCGGGACGGTGAGCCGCGCGGGTTGGGCGCTGAACGTCAGCGGCGTCTTCATCGGCGCGATATAGAGATTGGAATTGGTGTCGATGCCGGGTTCGCGCTGCGCCCAGGCCATGTAGCGCACGCCCTTGTGGACGAAGATGGTGGAATCGAGATTGAAGCTGTCCCACGGCGTCTGCAATTCGCCCAGCACGCGCCATTTCCCGGTCATGGGATCGGCACCGTCACACACCACCGCATAGGTGCGGATGCGGAACACGTCGTCCCCGCCGCCGCTCGGGCCAGCGGCGAAATACATATACCAGACGCCGTCGATCTGATGCAGTTCGGGCGCCCAGAGGAAGCCGGAGCGCGGCCCGCTGGCTTCATGCCGCCACAGCACCGCTTCCTTGGCTGTCGCAAGACCGGCGATGGTCTTGGAGCGGCGCAGAACAAGCCGGTCATATTCAGGCACGGAGCCGGTCATGTAATAATAGCCGTCTTCGTGACGGAAAATCTGCGCATCGGCGCGGTTCTTGACCAGTGGGTTGACGGGCACCGGGGCGGCGGCGTCGGCCTTGGCCGCACGCACTGCGGCCGGCGCTGCCGACAGGGCGGCAGCGCTACCGATGAAGCCGCGACGGGACAGGGCGAAAGACATCAGGTTTCTCCGGTTAAGTCAGACTAATAAGGATCAATATTGTGCTACGGGCCATCCGTCAGCCCCCCATGTCACCGGCGCGATGCGCAGGGTCGGCGCGCCGTCCGCCTGTTTGTCATAGGCGTGATAGACGACATAGTCCTTGCCGTCCGTGTCATGCAGCCAGCCGGCATGACCCGGGCCGCGCCAGCGCTGCTGTTCCTGAAGATCGGCGCGCAGGAAGATGGTTCCGCCCCCTTCCATCAGCTTGCTGCCATCCCTCCCCACATAGGGGCCCGTAATTTCCTTCGATCGGCCGATCACGGTATAATATGTGCTGTTCACGCCCTTGCAGCAATAATCATAGCTGACCATCAGCCAGTAATAACCGCCATGGTCGATAATGAAGGGCGCTTCCACCGGAGCAGGGCCCCCGGCTGGAGCCGGGCGGCGGGCAATGCTGATGGGCCTGGCCTCCGGATCCTTGGGCTTGCCGGTTTTCGGGTCGAGCTCGAACAGCTTTATGCCGGTCCAGAAACTGCCCAGCGTCAACCAGTGACGTCCTTGCCGGTCGATGATGAAATTGGGGTCGATTGCGTTGTAATCATCTTCCTTCGTCGACAGGACCACCATCCCTTCGTCGCGCCAGCCATAGTCGGGCGAGGCGCGATCCAGCGTCCTTGAGGTGGCAAGGCCGATCGCCGACCGGTTGGAGCCGAAGGTCGAGACCGAATAATAGAGGCGATAGCGACCATCGACGAAGCTGATGTCGGGCGCCCACATGCCGTTGCTGCCTGGAATCGCCTGACTTGCCCAAGCGGGCAGGGCAGTGAAGACGGGGTCGCCGGCTTTCCAGTGGACAAGGTCGGAGGAGGTGCGCGTTTCGATCAGTCGCTTGCCGTGGCCAGTGCTGAACACATGATAGATGCCGCCTTCGCGGATGATGACCGGGTCATGGGTTGGCGTAAGGTCGCCCGCCAAGCGGCTGTTGAGCGACGCGTCGGCGGCATCGGCGGAGGATTGCGCGCAGGCCGGCGCGGCGAAAAGGGCAAGGCCCGCCCAGGCGCAGAGGATCGATCGGACCATGGCGGCCTCTCCTTCATTCAGATGCGTGCCGCCGCCCCGCCATGGAGCGACGACAAAGGGGATGGAGCGGGCGGCGATTCCACCCTCCGCCCGCTCCAAACTGTCATTGCAGGTCGAGCACCACGACCGATTTGGGCGGCAGGGTGACGCTGAGCGTGCCGCCGCTGACCTGCGCCCCGGTGAACGGCGCGGGCTTGATCGTTTCAGGCGCATCGAAGCTGTTGTGCGCATTCATCGCCGACGCCGTCAGGATGCGGCCGGCCACCGTCGCGGCGTTGAGGCCGTCCAGCTTCACCGTCACTGTGTTGGGCTGGTTCGGGTCCAGGTTGGACAGGCCGACATGCACCTTGCCGTCCTTGCCACGCACGGCCGAACCGCTCACTGCCGGCATGGTGAATTGCCCCTTTCCATACCATGGCGTGTCAAGCTCGATCGGCAGCACAGTCGCGTCCTGCCACGGCTTGTACATCTCGAAGACATGATAGGTGGGGGTCAGCACCATCTTCTTGCCGTCGGTCAGGATCATTGCCTGAAGCACATTCACCATCTGCGCAATGGCGGTCATTCGTACGCGGTCGGCATGCTTGGCGAAAATGTCGAGATGGACCGAGGCGACCAGCGCGTCGCGCAGCGTATTCTGCTGGCGCAGGAAGCCGGGATGCGTGCCGGGGTCCTGCGCATACCAGGTGCCCCATTCATCGACCGCCAGGAAGACCCGCTTCTTGGGGTCATATTTGTCCATGATCGCGACATGCTTGGTGATCAGCTCGTCCATATGGACGGCCTTGGCCAGGGTGTCGGCCCATTCGGTCTCGCCGAAATTGACCGGATCGGCCTTGGGAGGCCAGCCACCTTGGGGCAGAGTGTAATAATGGAGCGAAAGCGCGTCCAGCTGGTCGGCCGCGACCCGCATCATCGTTTCGGTCCAATTATAGTCATCGACATTGGCGCCGGCCGCAATCTTCAGGATTTTCGTGCCGCGCGGGGCCTTGATAAAAGTGGCGTAACGGCGGGTCACGTCGGCGGCATATTCGGCGCGCATATTGCCGCCGCAGCCCCATAGTTCATTGCCGATGCCGAAATAGGGCACCGCATAGGGTTCCTTGTGCCCGTTCTTCGCGCGCTCTTCCGCCAGGGTGCCGGCGGGCGCAGTCATATATTCGACCCACTCGGCCATTTCCTGTGGCGTGCCGTTGCCGACATTGCCCGCGACATAGGCTTCCGCCCCCACCTGACGCAGCAATTCGAAAAATTCGTCGGTGCCCACGCTATTGGGCTCGGTCACGCCGCCCCAATGGGTGTTGACCTTGACCGGGCGCTTCGCCTTGGGACCGACGCCTTCGCGCCAGTGATATTCGTCGGCGAAACAGCCGCCGGGCCAGCGGATGACGGGCACGGACAGGTTGCGCAGCGCCGCGACGACGTCGTTGCGAAAGCCGTTGGTGTTGGGGATGGATTTGTCATTGCCGACCCACAGGCCGCCGTAGATGCCATTGCCCAGATGTTCGGCAAATTGGGTAAAGATTCGTCGGTCATAGACCGGGCCGGGCGTGTCGGCGTGGATGGTCGCACTGGTCGGCGTGCCGTCGGTGTCGGCAATGGCCGGGGCCGCCAGCGCGCTCGTCGCCAGCAGCAGCGCGGCGGTCGCGCGGCGCAAATAACTGATCATGTCGGTCCTCTCCTGTTGCAATCAGTCGTGAAAAGGGTCGGTGGTCTCGCGGCGGCCACGCAGGAAGGCGTCGGCGACCAGCCGTAGCGGCGCTGTATCGACGTCACTGCGGCCGCCACGGATCAGCGTGGAAAAGCGGCTGTAGAGTCCTGCATATTCGATATCTTCGCCATGTTCGGTCCCGCTGGGCAGGGTCAGCACCGCGCCGCCCTGACTGAGCCTGAGCACGCCGGCATCGGTATCCACGACAATGTTCCAGCTTTGCGGTCCGGTCTGCCGCCAGTCCAGATCCATATGGATCGGCGCGCCCGCCGTGTCGCGAAAGGCGATGTCGGCGGCGATCGGCGCGGCGCGGTTTTCCGGCAGGACCAAAGTCGCGTCCTTCAGGAAGAAGGGGCGGGGCAATATGTGCGTGACGATGGAGAGGGCGTTGATGCCGGGGTCGAACACGCCAAGCCCGCCCGGCTGCCAGATCCATGCCTGCCCCGGATGCCAGACGCGCACATCCTCCCGCCAGACGATCGAGACCTTGTCGATGCGGCGCTCGGCCAGCCAGGCGCGGGCGGGGGCGACGCCGGCGGCAAAACGGCTGTGCCATGCCGCGAACAGCGTCGCGCCGACCCTGTCCGCTTGGGTTTTCAGCGCTTCCACTTCAGCGAGCGTGGCGCCGGGCGGCTTTTCCAGGAACACATGCGCGCCGCGACCCAGCGCCTGCGCGGCCAGTTCATAGCGGACTTGCGGCGGGGTGCAGAGGGCGACCGCATCCACCGCCGGCCCCTGCGCCAGCAACGCATCCAGACTGGCATGATGGGGCACGCCGGGCAGGCCCGCATCATGCGGGCTGACGGTTGCAGCCAGGCTGAACGCACCATTGCCTCGGATGGCCGGCACATGCTGGTCACGCGCGATCTTGCCGATGCCGACGATCGCGATACGGATCGGGTCCATCTCGCTCAGAGCGTCTTGACGGCGACCTGGACAGGTGCGGCGCGCTTCAGTTCGTTGCGCACCGGCAGGGTGAAGGGCGCGGCGAGAATTTCGAACACATCGCCTTCCTGGCATGCCACGCCGTCGCTGAAGGACAGGGTGGCGGTGCCGAAGAAATGGACGTGAACGTCGCCGGCGCGGCGAAACAGGTCATATTTGAAGTGATGATGTTCCAGATTGGCAAAGCTGTGCGACATGTTGCCCTCGCCGGACAGGAAGGGCTTTTCCCAGATCACTTCGCCATTGCGCAGGATGCGGCTTGCCCCCTCGATATGTTCGGGCGGCGTGCCGACCAGCAATTCCGGACCCAGCGAAGCCTGGCGCAGCTTGCTATGGGCAAGCCAGAGATAATTGTGTCGTTCGGTGATATGGTCGGAAAATTCATTGGCGAGCGCCAGCCCCAGTCGGTGAGGCGTGCCATCCTCGCCGATCAGGTAGATGCCAGCCAGTTCCGGTTCCTCACCGCCATCCTGGGCGAAGGCGGGCATGGTGAAGGGGGCGCCGGGATCGACCAATTGCGACCCGTCCCCTTTGTAGAACCATTCGGGCTGCTGTCCGACTTCGCCGTCCGCAGGCTTGCCGCCTTCCAGACCTTCGAGAAACATGCGCATGGAGTCGGTCTGTTTTTCCGCCGCAGCGGCTTCGCGATGCATCTTGTCGCGGCCTTCGGCCGAGCCGAGATGGGTAAGGCCGGTGCCGGTCATCAGCAGATGGGCGCCATCATCATGGTCGATCGGCGCAAGCAGTCTGCCGGCCTCATATTCCGCTGCGATATCGATCGCACTGCCCTGACCGGCGTCGGTCACCGCCTGCGCCAGATCGATGCCCTGCGCGATCGCATGGAGCGCCAGTGCGCGGATGCTGGCGAAGCCGGGGACAAGATAGGCGGTATCGCCCTGTGCAGCGATGACGGCGCGCTCGCCCGAATCCGAACGATGCTGCAACAGACGCAATGACATGAACACTCTCCTCCCGCGCGCCCTGCCGGCGCTGGATCCGACGAAATAGCTGCTGCCCGCGCGACGATATGTCGCTCAGGCGATGAAGCTCAATTACTCCGACATATTGCAAGGCGATGGCAAAGGCAATGATTGTATTTTAGAGGGAACTATGCCTCAAAGGATCAAGGTGGGGAGGAGCCCGAATGGTGAAAGAAAGTCCGTCGTTGCGAGCGGAAGAGGCGACTGGCAACGGCAAGGACCGGGCGACGCGGGGGCCGGGTCGTCGGCTGCACGGCGCGATCGCGCACAAGCTGGGCACCGCGATCTTGTCGGGGCAATATCAACCCGGAGACACCTTATCGGGCGAAGTCGCTTTTGCCGAGGAGTTGGAAGTGTCGCGCAGCGCCTATCGCGAGGCGATCCAGGTGCTGACCGCCAAGGGGCTGGTCGAAAGCCGGCCCAAGGCGGGGACGCGCGTCCTGCCGCGCACGCGCTGGAACCTGCTGGATCCCGATGTTCTGGCCTGGGCCTTTGCCGGGGAGCCTGACATCCAGTTCGTGCGCGACCTGTTCGAATTGCGCGCCATCGTCGAGCCGGCCGCGGCCCGGCTGGCGGCGCAGCGGCGCGACAAGGATGACCTCAAGCTCATGAAGGACGCGCTCGCCGCGATGCGTCGTCATACGCTGGCGACCGACGCCGGCCGCGCGGCCGACCGTGATTTTCACAATGCGATCCTCAACGCCACGTGCAATGACGCCCTGCTGGTGCTCACGGCCAGTATCGGTGCGGCGGTCAATTGGACGACCCAGTTCAAGCAGCGCGCCCGCGCCCTGCCGCGCAATCCCATTCCCGATCATGTTCGCGTCTATGACGCCATCGTCGCGGGCGACCCGAAGGCGGCGGCCGAGGCGATGGGCGTACTGGTCGATCTCGCGCTCGAAGACACGGCGAGCGCGATGGAGCGATAAGGCGCACAGAAAGCAGAACGCAAAAAAGGGCCGGCGCATATCCCAAGCGCCGGCCCTTTTTCCTGTCCGATGGTGCGACCCCTCGGCTCGTTACGCCTCGATTTGCTGGTCCGGCAGCGCGTTGGTCGTCTTCGACCCCCACAGCGCGTAGAAGAGCACATAGAGTTCGCAGGCGGCGGTCAGCAGGAAGCTGGTCTGCAGACCATAATGATCGGCCAGCCAACCCTGCACCACCACCAGCGCGCCGCCGGCGATCGCCATGATGAGCAAGCCCGATCCTTCCTCGGTCAGGGGCCCAAGCCCCTTGATGCCGAGCGTGAAGATGGTCGGGAACATGATCGAGTGGAACAGGCCGACCAGGATCAGCGACCACATGGCGATGGGGCCTGTAGTGAACACCGTTACCAGCATCACGATGAACGCGCCGATCGAGAAGGCGGCGAGGACATGGCCGGCATCGAAGCGCTGCATGATCGCGGAACCCGCAAAGCGGCCGACCATCATGCCGCCCCACAGGAAGGTCAGGTAATTGCCGGCCTGTTCATGGGTCAGGTTAGCGATCTGCGGCTGGCTGACGAAATTGATGAACAGGTTGGCGACGCCGATTTCTGCGATCAAATAGATGAAAATCGCGGGAATGCCGAACACCAGGTTGCGGTGCTTCCACAGCGAATGCTTCTTGCGTTCTTCCTTGTTGTGGCGCTGCGTCGCATTGCCCATGGCGGGCAGGGGGAAGCGGGCGATGACCACGGCCAGGACGGTCAGCACGATCGCGACCAGCACATAGGGCAGGATGACCGACTGCGCATCGGCGAGTCGCTCGGCCTGGGTGAGGACGACTTCGCCCTGCGCAGTGCCGCCCTTGGACCGGCCCAGGATCAGATAGGCCCCGAACATCGGCGCCAGCATCGTGCCCGCCGAGTTCATCGCCTGCACAAGGTTGAGGCGCGAGGAGGCGGTTTCGGGCTTGCCGACGACCGCGACATAGGGGTTGGCAGCAACCTGCAACAGCGTGATGCCGCTGGCGATCACGAACAGCATGATCAGCGTGACGCCATAGGATGGAATGGAGGCCGCCAGCGTCATGCCCAGCGCGCCCGCCGCCATGATGAGCAGACCGATCACCATCGACTTTTGATAGCCCACCCGTTCGATCAGCTTGGCCGATGGGATGGACGCGAAGAAATAGGCGATGAACCAGACCGATTCGATCAGCGTCGTCTGGGTGTAGCTCAGATCAAACACGCTGCGCAGATGCGGCAGCAATGTGTTGTTGATGACGGTGATGAAGCCCCACATGAAAAAGAGGCTGGCGAGCAGCGCGAGCGCGGGGCCGTAGCGCGTGCCGGGATTATGCGTTGCGGCCGGCGCAGCGCCAGACGAGATCGGTCCTGCCATTCATCCTTCTCCAGTGCAGTTCCAGGCGGCGGGCGACCGATCAAGGGTTGCGCACGCCAATTTTGTCGGAGTATATCCCGCGAAACCGCCCGTCAATGGGCGCGCGTCACCGGGAGGAAGTCCAATGCGAAAGGTCGTCACGTTGAAAACAGCGTTGTCATATGCGCTCGCCCTCAGCCTCGCAAGCGGAACAGCGCTTGCCGCCGAAGCGAGCCGCGCGCCGGCCGGAACGATCGACGGCGCGGCCATCGAAACGCTGACGCTTACCAACGGTCAGGGCGTGACGGCGAAAATCCTGACCTATGGCGCGACGCTCCAGTCGCTGATGGCGCCGGGCAAGGACGGGCAGAGCATGGATGTGCTGCTCGGTTATGACGACGCAAAGGATTATGCCGACCATCCCAATTATTTCGGCGTCACCGTTGGCCGCTACGCCAACCGTATCGCCGGCGGCAAATTCAGCCTGGACGGCAAGGCCTATCAGCTGCCGGTAAACGACAATGACGTCAATTCGCTGCACGGCGGCGGCAAGGGCTTTGACAAGCAGGTTTGGAAGGTCGTGTCGATCAAGAGCGGGCCGACCGCCAAGGCGGTGCTGGCGCTCACCAGTCCCGATGGCGATGCGGGCTATCCTGGCAAGCTGGACGTTACTGTCACCTACACGCTGGACGAAAGCGGCAATCTGGGCATCGCCTTCGACGCGAAGACCGACAAGCCGACCATCGTCAACATGACCAACCACGCCATTTTCAACCTGGCAGGCGAAGGGTCGCCCGAAGGGGCGCTGGGTCATGTATTGACCATCCCCGCCAAGGCCTTCACGCCGGTCGACGCCAACCTCATCCCGACGGGCGAATTGAAGCCGGTCGACGGCAGCGTGTTCGATTTCCGCATGCCGCGCCGCGTTGCTGATGGCATTCGCGATGGCCGCGACCAGCAGATCGTCTATGGCCGGGGCTATGACCATAATTGGGCGCTCGACAAGGGGGCGACCCGGACGCCCGAACTGGCCGCGCGGCTGGAAGACCCGGTGTCGGGCCGGGTGCTCGAAGTGCTGACGACCGAGCCGGGCGTGCAGTTCTACGCTGGCAACTTCCTCGACGGAACGCTGGTCGGCAAGGGCGGCCATCTGTATCGGATGGGCGACGGCATTGCGCTGGAGCCGCAGAAATTCCCCGACGCGCCGAACAAGCCATCCTTCCTGTCGGCGCGGGTCGATCCGGGCAAGCCCTATCACCACCAGATGATCTATCGGCTATCGGTGAAGCGCTGATGCCGCAATGGCGGATGATCGCGCGCGAAGGCGCGGACATATTGGGGGAGGGGACATTGTGGTCGGCGCGGGGAAACGCCGTCTACTGGGTCGACATCCTCGCCCCGGCGCTCAACCGCCTGTCGCTCGATGACGGGGCTGTCACCCGCATTGCTATGCCGGAACCGCTCGGCTGGCTGGCGGAACGGCAGGCGGGCGGTTTCATAGCCGGCTTTCAGAGCGGCTTTGCCGCGCTAACGCTCGACCCGCTGACGATTGATCCCATCGGCGACCCCGAACCGCACTTTCCGGGAAACCGGATGAACGACGGCAAGGCCGACCGCCAGGGCCATATCTGGTGCGGCACGATGGACATGGCCGAAGAGCATGATCGCGGGTCGCTTTACCGCCTTGCGCCCGATCACAGCTGGACCGTCATCGACAGCGAATATCGGGTGCCCAATGGCCCCTGTTTCTCGCCCTGCGGCCAATGGCTCTATCACAGCGACACGGCAAAGCGGCAGATATACCGCCTCCGCCGGACGGAGGAGGGGGCCACGGATCGCGAACCGTTCATCCAGTTCGCGGAGACGGATGGCTATCCCGATGGCATGACCGTCGATGCCGAAGGCCATATCTGGGTGGCGCATTGGGGTGGTAGCCGGGTCAGCCGCTTCACCCCTGATGGCCGGTTGGACCGCGCGATCGCCCTGCCGGCACGGCAGGTGACCAATATCTGCTTTGCCGGCCCTGATCTCGATCGAATGTTCGTCAGTTCCGCGACTGTCGGGTTGGACGATCCTTCCGAGCATGATGGCGGCTTTTTTGAGGTCGACTGCGGCGTGAAGGGCTTGCCCACGCATTTGTTCGCCGGCTGAAAGAGCGCGAAATTTCATAGGGAAGGGGGGAGCGGTGGGCCTTGGCACACGCGCTCCCTTTCTCATTCCATTCAAAGCCAATCAGCCCACTTGCATTTGCCGGGAAATGCCTTTAACAAGCGAGGACAACGTTGTCATTGCCCCTCCAAGGCAGATGATGTTGCGCCCGGACAGCCTTTGGCGAACTGCACGCGTCCAAAGGCTGTCCGGGTCGATGTCTCCCTTGTCCCGATATACCGTCATTTTAACGGCAAGGTGCTGCACGCAAGCATTTCTGTCCGCGCGGCGAACATTGCTTGTCCGGTTTATCTCTATCATAATGATAGTAAGCCGCGACGAGTCGGCGCTAAGGAGAGCCATGAACGATATTGAGTCCGAGGTGCCACTATCCTGGTGGACCCGCCTGACCCAGGCCTTGATCCGCGACCCTGCGATCACCTTGCTGGATACCCATGACACTGAACATGAAGCGGAGGACATGCGGCGCGCGTCGTCGCGTCTCGGGGAAAGCATCGGTTAAACGCTGCGTTGCCAAATAAATGCTTCGTTCCCACGCGAGAGCCGGGCATGAATGGCGTAACTTCCACCATCATGAGGCATATCATGGCCACAGACCCGCGCGCCGTCACTCGTCCCGTCGATCCCCTGTTGCTGGAGCGCTGGTCGCCGCGCGCTTTCGATGGCTCGGCAATGCCGCAGGCCGATCTCGATACATTGTTCGACGCCGCGCGCTGGGCCCCGTCGGCCTCCAATTATCAGCCCTGGCGGTTCCTGTACGCGCATCGCGATAGCGCCGATTGGCCGCGTTTCCTGGATCTGCTGGTGCCGGGCAACAGCGTCTGGGCGAAAGAGGCATCAGTGCTCATGATGCTGTTGTCTGACACGCTTACCGCCGCGCCGGGGTCCACCGACTGGACGCCCTCGCACAGCCATAGTTTCGATGCGGGTGCGGCATGGCTGGCGCTGGCGCTTCAGGCGACGCGCATGGGCTATCATACTCATGCCATGGCGGGGGTCGATTTCGACCGCGCCCGCATCGAACTCGCCGTACCAGACCGCTTCCGCCTGGAAGCCGCCGTCGCTATCGGCCGGCGGGCGGACAAGGCGATCCTGCCCGACCATCTGCAGGCGCGCGAAACGCCGAGCGGCCGCAAGCCGATCGATGAATTCGCCTTCGCCGGCAATTTTCGCGACTGATATCGGAGACGAAGGCGGGGTTTGTTGCCCCGCCTTCTTGGGTTAGCCTTCCCTCCAGCCGCCACCCAGTGCGCGGAACAGGTCGACCTGGGCGAAGGCGACGTTGCGGTCCGCGCTGGCGAGGTCCGCGTCGGCGGCAGCCTGGGTGCGCAGCGCATCGAGAACGGTCAGGAAGTCGATCCGTCCCTCGCGCTGGCGGGCGGTGCTGATGCGCGCCGCGCGGGCGGCCTCATCCCGCGCGGTTTGTAGCGCGGTGCGGCGTGACAGCGCCTGAGCGTAATTGGACAGCGCCGTTTCCGTTTCCTCCAGCGCGCGCAGGACGGTGCCGTCGAAGCTGGCGAGCGCGACGTCGCCGTCGGCGCGCGCTGCGGCGATCCGCGCGCGATTAGCCTCCTGATTGGGGAAAGCCCAACTGATGAGCGGGCCCAGCAGCCAGTTGAGCGGGCCGCCGCCAAACAGGTCGCCGCCGCCAATGGCCGTCGTACCGACCGACCCGCCCAGGGTGATGCGGGGGTAGAGATCGGCCGTCGCCACGCCGATCCGTGCCGTGTCGGCCGCCAGCCGTCGTTCCGCCGCCCTCACGTCGGGCCGTCGCGCCAGCAGCGCGCGGCCGTCGCCGACCGGAATCGGCTGCGTCAGGTCGGGCGTCTGCCGCGCCGCGCGCACCGCGTCCGGCAGGTCCTGCGGCGTACGGCCGGTCAATGTGGCAAGGCGGAACAGGGCGGCGTTGCGGTCGGCCTCCAGCGACGGGATGAGCGCGGCTTGCTGATCGCGCAGCGACGTCACCCGCACCACGTCCAGCCGGTCCGATCGGCCGACGTCAAAGCGCGCCTGGGTGATGCGTAAAGACCGGTCGAGCAAATCCACCGTCTGACGGGCAACAGCGATCCGTTCGGCCGAGGCGGTGGCGTCGACATAGGCGCGCACCGTATCGGCCACCACCGCGACCCGCACGGCATCGGCGTCGGCGGCGGCCGCTGCGGCATCGCCACGCGCCGCCTCGATCGACCGTTTGACCCGGCCGAACAAATCCACCTCATAGGCGACGTCCAGCCCCATATCGATGGTCCAGTTTTCCCGGTCCATGCCGGGCAGTGTCTGCGCCTGGGACACGCGGCCATAGGTCGGCGATCCGCTGAGCGTGGTGCTGGGCAAGCGGTTGGACCGCGCACCGCGCAGCTGGGCGCGGGCGCGCTCCAGCCGGGCGACCGCGACGCGGATGTCGGTATTGGCCGCCAGCGCATCGCGCACCAGCGTGTCGAGCAGCGGATCGTCATAGAGCCGCCACCAATGATCCTGCGCCGGGCTCTGCGCGACCGCCGGGTCCGCCGCCCCGATGAACGGGGCGGCTGCGCTGGCGGGCGGTGCGGGCGGGCGATAGTCCGGCCCGGCGGCACAGGCGGTCAGCGCACTGGCGCCGAGCAGCAGCGTAATGAAATGCCTTGTCATGGTTTTCGTCCTCATTCGGCGGGCTGGATCGCGGTCGCGTCCGCCTGCCCGCGCCGGCGCTGGGCGAAGCGATCGCCCAGCGCGCGGCACACGACATAGAAGGTAGGGGTGAAGAGCAGGCCGAAGGCCGTGACGCCGGTCATGCCGAAGAAGACCGCCGTGCCCAGCGCCTGGCGCAATTCCGCGCCCGCGCCGCTCGCGATCACCAGCGGCACCGCCCCCAGAATGAAAGCGAAGCTGGTCATCAGGATCGGCCGCAACCGGGTCTGCGCCGCCTGAACCGCCGCCTCGATTGGTGAAAGGCCCTGTTCTTCCTCCGCCTGCTTGGCGAATTCGACCACCAGGATGGCGTTCTTCGCCGCCAGCGCGATCAGCACGACCAGGCCGATTTGCGTCAGGATATTATTATCCATCCCGCGCAGGTTCACGCCCAGCATGGCCGCGAACAGACACATCGGTACGATGAGGATGATCGACAGCGGCAGCGTCAGGCTTTCATATTGCGCCGCCAGCACCAGAAAGACGAAGAACACCGCCATGCCGAAGACGAGCCCCGCGGTATTGCCCGCGCTCTTCTGCTGAAAGGCGACGCCCGTCCATTCAGCGCCATAACCGGACGGCGCTTCCGCCGCGAGCTTCTCCATCGTCATGAGCGACTGGCCTGAGGAATAGCCAGGCGGCGTGTCGCCGTCGATTTCCACCGCCGGCATCAGATTGTAGCGCACCACGCGATAAGGGCCGGTCTTGTCCTCGAACGTGGCTACCGATCCGATCGGCACCATCTGCCCACTGTTCGACCGCGTTTTTAGATTGGCGATGTCCGCCACCGATCCGCGATGCTCCGCATCGGCCTGTGCGGTGACGCGATAGGTGCGGCCGAGCAGGTTGAAGTCGTTGACGAAGGCGGAGCCCAGATAGACCTGCATCGCTTCGAAGATGCGTTCGGGCGGCACGCCCAGAAGGTCAGCCTTGCGGCGATCGACATCGGCATAGACGCGTGGCGTCCCAACGTCGAACAGCGTATAGACCATTGACAGGCTGGGTGACTGGTTCGCCTTGGCGATCAGGTCGTTCGCCTGTTTGTTGAGATCCGCATAGCCGCGTCCCTCCCGGTCCTCCAGCATCATGCGATAGCCGCCGGCGGAACCGATGCCCTGGATGAGCGGCGGGGGCACCAGCAGGATGCGCGCCTTGTCATAGCCCGCAACCGCCTTGTTCGCCTGCTCCATGATGCCGGCGTATGTGACGCCTTCCTTCTCCCGCTCGGCAAAGCTGTTGAACGGGAAATAGATCGCCGCGCTGTTGGGGGCCTGCGTCTGCGACGGGCCATGGAAGCCCGCGAACATCACCGCGCCGCGCAGCCCCTTGATCGGCAGGATCTTCTCCGCGACCTCGCGTGTCACCTTGTCCGTGCGCTCCAGCGACGCGCCCGAAGGTAGCTGGACCACGGCCAGGAAATAGCCCTGATCCTGGGCCGGAATGAAACCGCCGGGCGTCACCCAGAAGAGGGCGATGGTGGCGGCGATCAGGCCGGCATAGGTCAGCAGCATCTTCTTGGGCCGTGCGACCAGGAAGCGGGTGAGGCGTCCATAGCCCGCGCTCATCCGGTCGAACCCGCGATTGAACGCGTCAGCGCCCTGGCCGAGCTTCTGCCGCCAGACCGGATCGCCGCTGCGGTCGCGGGGACCATGTTTGGGCTTGAGCAGCAGCGCGGCGGCCGCCGGCGACAAAGTAAGCGAGAGGATCAGCGAAATGACCGTCGCGGTCGAGATGGTGACTGCGAACTGCTGATAGAAGGCGCCCGAAATGCCGGTGATGAACAGCGTCGGCACGAACACCGCGCACAGCACCAGCACGATCGCGATCAACGCGGTCGATACCTCGTCCATGGACAGGCGCGCGGCCTCCAGCGGCGACAGACCGTTTTCGATGTTGCGTTCGACATTTTCGACCACGACGATGGCGTCATCGACGACGATGCCGATCGCGAGCACCAGCCCGAACAGCGACAGATTGTTGAGACTGTAGCCAAGCCCCGCCAATATCGTCGCGGTGCCGATCAGCGAGACCGGAATGGCGATGATCGGGATGATCGCCGCACGCCAGTTTTGCAGGAAGACGAGGATCACCAGCACCACCAGCAGCACTGCCTCGACCAGCGTGTGATAGACCGCGTCGATCGACTGGCTGATGAATTCGGTGGGATTGTAGATGACGCTATATTCCAGCCCCTTGGGGAAGCGCTGGGACAGTTGATCCATTTCCGCCTGCACCTTTTCCGCCGCGTCGAGTGCGTTGGAGCCGGGCCGCTGCATCACCGCGATGACGACGGTGGGCTTGTTCGACAGATAGGTGTTGATGCCATAATCCTGCGCGCCCAGCTCGACGCGGGCAACGTCGCGCACGCGCACTTGACGCCCGTCGGCATCGCTGCGGATGACGATGTCGGAAAATTGCTCGGGCGTCTTGAGACGGCCCTGCATTTCGACGCCGATCTGGAAGGCTTCGCCCCGGTCATAGGGCGGCTGGCCGATCGAGCCGGCTGACACCTGGACGTTCTGGGCGCGGAGCGCCGACACGATCTCACCGGCGGTCAGGTCCAGCGCGGCGGCGCGATCCGGGTCGATCCAGATGCGCATCGCATAGTCGCGCGATCCAAACAGTTGCACGTCGCCCACGCCGTCAAGCCGAGCCAGACGATCGCGCACCTGCGTCAGCGCATAGTTGGACAGGTAATTGCGGTCGAACGTGCCGTCGGGCGATTGCAGGTTCACGACCATCAGGAATTCGGGCGTGGTCTTGCGGGTAACGACGCCCAGGCGCTGCACTTCTTCGGGCAGGCGCGGCACGGCGACCGCGACGCGGTTCTGCACCAGCACCTGTGCGGCATCCAGGTCGGTGCCGATCTTGAAGGTGACGGTGATCGTCACCTTGCCATCGCCGGTCGACTGGCTGCTCTGGTAGAGCATGTCATCGACGCCGTTGATTTCCTGCTCAATCGGGGCGGCGACGGTCGATGCGACGGTTTCGGCCGATGCGCCGGGATATTGGGCGGACACCGTCACGGTGGGCGGCACGATGTCGGGATATTGGCTGACCGGCAGGCCAATGAAGGCCAGCGCGCCGACCACGGTGATGACCACCGCGATCACGGCAGCGAAGATCGGCCGGTCGATGAAGAAACGGGAAAAGCGCATCGGATCGTCCTTTGCGAGCGAAAGGGATGCCGCGCGATCCGGCTGGGCCGGATCACGGGCTTGGGAATATCGAGCTGTTGCGGGCGCTTATCGGGCGAACGTCGCCTGTGCTGCGGCCGGGGTCACGCTATCAACCGGGGTCACCGGCGCAGGCGCAGGCCGGATCGTCGCGGGCCGTGTCGCGACCTTGGCGCCGGGCATTGCCGCCTGAACATTGGTGATGACGATCCGGTCTTGCGGTTTGAGCCCGCTGCGGATGATGCGCAGCCCGTCAACAACAGGTCCCAGTTCAACAGGCTTCGCGGCAACGCTGTCATCCTTGCCCACGACCAGTACGGTCTTGCGCGCCTGATCTGACTGGATCGCTGCGTCCGGCACTAGCAGGGCGCTCGCCTTGCCGCCATTGGCAAGGCGCATATTGCCGAACAGGCCCGGCGTCAGAAAATTGTCGGGATTGGCGAAGACCGCGCGAATGCGGATCGTGCCGGATCGCGGATCGAGGCCATTGTCGGTGAAGTCGAGCCTGCCCTTGTGGCGATAGTCGGCCTCATCCTGCAATCGCACCTCGACCAGGCCGCCGTCCGCCTGATCCCGTTGCGACTTGAGGTAGAGCGCTTCGGAGGCGTCGAAGTTGAAATAGATGGGGTCGAGCTTGTTGACCGTGGTCAGCAAGGTCGCGCCATTGCCCTCCGCCCCTGACACCAGATTGCCGATATCGACGCGGCGATCCGACACGCGGCCGGAAATGGGCGCGCGAACCTGGGTGAACTCGACGTCGAGCGCGCGGCTGCGTTCGCGCGCCTGCGCGCCCGCCAGTTCCGCCTGGGCCGCCTGCAAACGCGAACGCAGGGAATCGACCTCGCTGGCCGAAACCGCTTCGTCGCCGGTCAGACGCTGGACGCGGGCATAGTCATTCTTCGCCAGCAGCAACGCGCTGCGCGCGGATGCGACGCTTGCCCGGGCTTCGGCCAGCGCGGCGCGGAACGGACGCTGGTCGATGGTGAAGAGCAGCTGGCCCTTGCGCACATAATCGCCGTCCTGAAAATGAATGGCGGTGACGGCGCCCGACACGCGGGGGCGAATGTCGACGGTCTGGCTGGGGGCGAAGCGGCCGACATATTCGTCCCACTGGGTCACGGCGCGTTGCAGCGGCGCGGATATGCCGACCGTGGCGATCTGCGCCGCCTGCGCCTGTGCTTGCGGTTTATCGACCAGCTTCCATACGCCTCCCAGTGCCACCACCAGGGCGATCGCGGCGATCCCGCCCTGACGGCGCGACCAACGGCGACGGGGCTTCCGTGCGGCCGCGTCCTGCGCGCCGTCGGTATAGATTTTGCTCATCTGGTTCATGCGAAACTCCGGCGTGGGCGGGCATGACGGCCCGCACTGATGGTGGCGAGCAGCAGTTCAAGCTGCGCGGTGGAAAAGCCCGCGGCGCGAAAGGCGGCCAGGGCGGAAAGCGATACGGCATAGCCGCGATGCCAGGCTTCGACGGCCAAGCGCCGCAACGCCTCCAGTCGTTCGCTGGCGAGCGTCAGGTTCGTGTCTTCGCCGAAAATCCAGCGGCGCAGGCGGACGAAGCGCCCCGGCCCTTGCAGGGATCGCAAGCCATCGGTGCGCGCCAGTGCAACAATCTGCCATTCTTGCTGGGTGAAGTCCGTGGGGGTCGAAACCCCTTGAGCGATTGATGCAACCGGGGCGGGGCCGGCCATGGGTTGGCTGAAATCAAGGAAAGCCATGAGGATGCTCCTTCCTGTCCCTGTGAAAATCCTGTCTGAAGCGAATGCGCGTCCTTAGGCCCGGAGCGCGATCAAAGGCGTCCCGCGGCTTGCGCCCGAAATTTGCGCAGACCATCCCGTCTGGCCGCGCGGCTACGCGTCAGGGAGAAAGGCTGTGATGATGGAAACGATGCGACCGGGCGGACCCGATGTGCGCCGTTACCCCGCCGTCAGCGACAACGGAAGATGATGGGAATAACGTTCAAGATTGACCTCCCCGGGCAGATGCCCAGTTCATTCTATACCAAGCGGTATATATTAACCGGACCTGTCTGGTCAAGAGGCTTTTCTGTACCGGAAGGTATTTTATTTGCGATGCGGCATAGAAGCTGAATTCAACGTCCCGGCCATATCGACAAGGTGGTGTCGATCAGCGCTTCCAGCCGCTCGACCGCGACGCCTGCGCCAGCCTGCACAGCCATGCCCTGCAACACCGTCGACAGATAGCAGGCCAGCGCGGCCGGATCGACATGGTCGGGCAGGTCGCCTTCGTCGCGCGCGCGTTCAAGGCGTGCGACCAGAGCGCGATCCGATGATGCCCGACGCGCCAGGATTTCGTCACGAATACATTCGGAATGAGCGGTGCCGCCCACTGCGCTGATGACGCCCATGCACCCCTTGGGATCGGTGCTGTTGGTCTGGATCGCCAGGGAGCCGCGCAACAGCCGTTCGGCCACCTCCCGCGACGTCGGCGCGTCCAGCGCGGATTTCATGTAGCACAGCTTGTCGCGTTCGTAGAGGTCGAGCGCCTTGCGAAACAGCGACTCCTTGTTGCCAAAACAGGCATAAAGGCTGGGCTTCGTGATGCCCATGGTTTCGGTCAATTCCGCCAGCGAAGCGCCTTCATAGCCGCGACGCCAGAACACCTGCAGCGCAGCCGACAGCGCCTGTTCGGGATCGAACTCCCGTGGCCTCCCTCTCCCGCTTTGTGTCACCGTTTCCATACCGATCGGTATATAGGCCATGGGGCCAGAATGTCCAGTGCCGCTAGATCTTGGCCCATGGCTCTGACCCGTCGCTTTCGGTGTCGGCATTCCTTTCAGGCCGAATCATCGCCGCCGCCAGGGGGCACCCGCCCGGCGCGTTCTTTCTTACCGGAACAGAGCATCAGATGGCACGGGCCTGGCTGCTGTTCGGGCTTTACAGGCTTTCCTCCGGGCGGGACCCAGCCAGGTGGGGGCGTTCCGCAAAAGGGCACGGAAGCGGGCGCGGCGGCATGGGGTATGGCGGCCGTCGCCAGCGACAGGCACGCCAGCGCTGGCAGGACCGAAACGCTATACTGCATGGCTGAACCGTTGCTCACGCGGCTCCAGATAGGCATCGAAGGTCGATGCGATGGCGCGGGCATAGGGCAGCGCGGTCGGATGCAAGGTCACATGGCTGCCCTGCCGATGCAGCAGACCCAGTTCCTCAAAGCGGGAAAGGTCCGGCAAGGGGAGGGTGCCGACATGGGCCTCGCCCCGGCATAATAGCGACTCGATCACGCGGCCGCGCGCCTGATCATCCGGTGTCCGGATCACGCCGCGACAGGCGCCGGCCTGTCCTGTCGCCATCCTGTCGCGATAGGCGCCAGCGGCCTTCTCATTTTGCACAAGCAGGTCTGGGAAGGCACTGATCGCGCTTGCCCCCATGCCGATCAGGACGCCGGCATCGTCATCGGTGAAGCCCTGGAAATTGCGCCGCAGCCCGCCCCTTCGCGCCGCTTGCGCCATGCTGTCGCCGGGCAGCGCGAAATGATCGAAACCGATCGGCAGATAGCCGGCCGCCAGGAACTGGGCATGCCCCAGCGCCGCCATGGCGAAGCGGGCCTCCATATCCGGCAGCGCGCTGGCATCGATCCGGCGCTGACGCGGGAGCAGGCGTGGCATATGCGCATAGCCGAACAATGCAATGCGCGCGGGCGCCATGCGCATGGTCGCTTCCAGTGTCGCGGCCAGATCGTCGAGAGACTGGCCCGGCAATCCGTACATGAGGTCAAACCCCACCGCGATGCCGATCCGGCCGAAGCGCTCCACTGCGCGTTCCACCATGTCCAGCGGCTGGATGCGACCGATCCGCGCCTGCACGGCCGGGGTAAAGGTTTGCACGCCCAGATTGACCCGGCCGACCCCCATGACCCCCATCGCGTCGATCCACGCCCGGTCCAGTCTGCGGGGGTCCAGTTCGACGGAGATTTGCGCATCGCGCGCGCCGAAGCAGCGGATCACCTGCTGAAGCAGGCGGACGAAATCGACCAGCGGCAGGCTGTTTGGGCTGCCCCCGCCAAAGGCGATGCGCGTGATATGCCCGCGACCGCCAAGGCGCTGCGCCGTCGTCGCAATCTCTTGTTCCAGCGCATCGACATAGGCGGCCAGACGATGGCTGCGATTGGCAGCGCCGGTGTTGCACCCGCAATACCAGCATATGTCATGGCAATAGGGAATGTGCAGATAGAGCGAGACGGGGGTGCCCTGGGCAATCTGGTCAATCCGCTCCAGCATCGCGTCGGCGCCCACGGCGTCGCTGAACTGCGCGGCGGTGGGATAGCTGGTGTAGCGGGGCACGGGCCCGGCGAGCAGGTCGGGATGATAGGTCCACATGCCGCTTGCCTCGCATGGCGAGGACGCGGCTGCATTGCGCTCGATCAAAATTCCCGTTGCGCCTGATCAATGCAGCGCCCGCCGATGCGGGCCAGAGCGGCATCTCCGAATAGGTCATATCGAAGGGAAGGAGATCCATTATGCAGCCCATCAAGACGCTGTTGCTCGCTGCTGCCGGCGCCGCCGTTTTTGCGAGCGTGCCCGCCCAGGCGAAACAGGGCGACATCCTTGTCCGACTGCGCGGCATCGTCGTCGCGCCCAATGAGAAGAGCGGGAGCGGGCTGCCAGCCTTCCCGGGCGAAAAGGTCAGCATCGACAATGCGGTCGCGCCGGAAATCGACGTCACCTGGATGGCGAGCGACCATATCGGATTTGAGCTGATCGCCGCTACCACCAAGCATAGCGCCAGCGGGCGCACGGGCACGACGGGATCGATCGGCAAGCTGGCATCGACCTGGGTCTTGCCGCCGACGCTGACCGCGCAATATCATTTCCTGCCCGATGCCCCCGTGCGGCCCTATGTGGGGGCGGGTGTCAATTATACGCTGTTCTATAGTGAGGATGCGTCGGGCGCGCTGGAGAGCGCAGCCGGCCAGACGAAGGTGCATATGTCCGACAGCTTTGGCTGGGCCGCGCAGGCTGGGGTGGACATCGACCTCAACGACCGGCTGTTCCTCAATATCGACGTCAAATATATCGATATCGATACGACGGCGCGGCTGTCCACCACGGCGGCGGGCGTACAGAAAGTGCATGTCGACCTTGATCCGCTGGTATTTGGTGTGGGCGTCGGCATGCGCTTCTAATTAACGGGGGGCAGGGGAGAAGGGCGTCGTCCTCTCCTGCCCCCACCCAATATCGGTCGTCGCCCAAGCGGTCAGAATTGGCGTTCCAGCAGAACCAGTGCAGGGTCCCCATCGACTGGCCGGGCGACGAAGCCCTTTTCCCGTTCCAGCGTGATGGCGGCGTGATTTTCCCGGCTCTCGATCGACTGGATTGCGCGGACGCCCCATTGCCGTGCCTGCGCGGCGGCATAGTCGAGCAGCGTCCAGCCAATGCCACGCCCCTTATAGTGCGGGCTGATGGAGATCGCGACTTCGGCGATTTCGATTGCCTGATCGGCAGCAAGCGTGGCTGCGGCGATGATCTCGTCTGTGCCCGGCAGGAGGGCGAGGATGGTTTCGTGTCGCCCATGGTCGAAGGCCGCTATGTCCTGCGCCTGCGCCACGGTCAGATGTCGCACCGACGACAGGAAGCGGAAGCGACGGCCTTCATCCGATACGATGTCGAAGAAGGCCGCCACCGCCTCCGCATCGGCCGGTGTCGCGGGGCGGGTCGAAAAACGGAAGCCGGTGCGGGTGACAAGGTCATTCATGGGCATGCTCCTTTTGAGGATCAGGCGGCGGCGAGCCCGCGCACGAGAAAGGGCAGGCGCGTGCCGTCGGGTTCGGTCAGGGTCAGATAGCTGCCTGGCGCGATGCTGTGGGCGTCCAGCCGGTAGATGCGCTCGTCGTCCGCGTCGCCCGGCGCATAGGACAGCGCCCAGCCATCACCGGTGCGCAGCAGATAGCCGTGCTGGTCGGGTTCGTTGGGCCAGAAGCGGCGCACCGTCGCCAGTTCCGGCCGGGTGCGATATTCCTGTTCGTCGATCATCCCGGCCGGATCGAGCGGCAGGCGAAGCACATAGCTTCGCGCTGCTGATCCCTTGGGGAAGGTGGGCGTGCGCGCCAATTCCAGGCGGATGGTCGACCAGGTCATGGCCACCATTTTCCGCGATCCGACGCAGCGCCGAAATAGGGACTATCCCGGATGGCGGGCCGGACGGGCGTCCGATAGCCATCGTGGCGAGCCTCAATGATCTGGAGGAGCCGATCATGAAGACGATCCTGCTGCATGTGCATGACGACAGAGGGGCCGAAGCGCGGTTGCAGGCGGCCTGTGATATTGCCCGCGCGACCGGCGCGCATATTCGCTGCGTCCAGTTGGCGGCCATGCCCGCGATGATGATGGCCGATGCCTTTGGCGGCGCGGCGCTGGCACCGTCGGTGATGGAGGAACTGGAAGCGCATGATGCGTCGGTGCGGCTGCGGCTGGAAGCGCGGCTGGCCCGGGAGGATGTGTCCTGGGACTGGAGATACTGGTCCAGCGACCCAGTGCCGGGGTTGCTGTTCGCCAGTCGCCTGACCGATCTGGTGATCCTGTCGCTGGCGCAACATATGCGGCAGGATGTGGACGATCCGCTCAACCTGGTAGCGGACGTGGTGCTGGGCGGACGGACCCCGGTGCTGGCCATGCCGGCCACCGCGCGCCATGTCGATCCGACGGGCTGCGCGATCGTCGCATGGGATGGATCGGCCCCGGCGGCCGCGGCCCTCACACGCGCGACCCCGCTGCTGAAGCGCGCGCAGGCCGTGCATATCGTCACGGTCGAGGAAGCGGACAA
This sequence comes from Sphingomonas sp. SKA58, assembly GCF_000153545.1. Lineage (NCBI taxonomy): Bacteria > Pseudomonadati > Pseudomonadota > Alphaproteobacteria > Sphingomonadales > Sphingomonadaceae > Sphingomonas > Sphingomonas sp. SKA58. The sequence continues at coordinate 653,200 of NZ_CH959307.1, read as the reverse complement.
GGACCGGTTTCCATCGACTGAGGCCGCCGAATATCTGGCCCGCTATGGGGTTGCGGTGGAATTGCATGCCCTGCCGCGCGAGGGCGCGGCGATCGAAACGATTTTGGCGGAAGCCGCCGTGCGCCTTGGCGCCGATTGGATGGTCATGGGCGTCTATGGCCATGGCCGAATGCGCGAAATGATCTTTGGCGGCGTGACGCGCGCCCTGCTGCGCGATACGCGCATCCCGCTCTTGCTGGCGCACTGAAAGGATTGCATGGTTCCGCGATGGCTGTGGCGGATGACGAGACAGACGGACTGGACCGGCAGGCGCATAGCCTTGAACAGGCGCTGCTGTCGTCGATCCTGAGCACCGTGCCCGATGCGCTGATCGTCATAGACAGGCAGGGTCACATCGTGTCGTTCAGCGCCGCTGCGCAGGCCATGTTCCAATATGCCGAAAGCGACGTTCTGGGCGAAAATATCGCGATGCTGATGCCTTCGCCCGATCGCGAGCGGCATGATGGCTATATCGACCATTATATGCGGACCGGCGAGAAACGGATCATCGGCATTGGCCGGCTGACCAGCGCGCGGCGGCGCGACGGATCGGTCTTCCCGATAGAATTGTCGGTGGGCGAGGTGCAGGATCGCGGCCGGCGGCTATTCACCGGCTTCATCCGCGACCTCACCGAGCGGCAGCAGGCGGAGCGGCGGGTCGCCGATTTGCAGGCCGAACTGGCCCATGCCGGGCGAGTCACCGCCATGGGGACGCTGGCATCGGCGCTGGCCCATGAGTTAAACCAGCCGCTTGCCGCCATCGCTAACTATATGGAGGCGGGGCGCGACCTGCTGGCGACGCCGGGCGACATCGACCGGGAATTGCTGGGCGAGGCGATGCGCGAAAGCGCGGGGCAGGCATTGCGCGCGGGCGAGATCATCCGGTCGCTGCGCGAGTTCATCAAGCGGGGCGAGACGGTGCGCGGCCCCGAAACGCTGCGCACGCTGTTGGCCGAGGGGGCGGCGCTGGCGCTTATCGGCATGCAGAGCGGGGGGATCGATATGGATGTGCAGGTGGACGCGCGTATCGACAAGGTGCTGGTCAACCGCGTGCAGTTGCAGCAGGTGATCATCAATCTGGTCAAGAATGCGGTGGAGGCGATGCACGGATTGCCCGTGCGCATCCTGCGGTTGACGGCCGCGCCCGATGCGGACGGCAAGGTCGAAGTCGTGGTGGCCGATTCCGGCCCGGGGCTCGACCCCGCCATGTCGCGCACGCTCTTCACCCCCTTCACTACCAGCAAGCCGGGCGGCATGGGCGTTGGCCTGTCGATCAGCCAGACCATCATCGAAGGTCATGGCGGCCGCATCTGGGCGACGCCGTCGCAATGGGGCGGTACGGCTTTTCATTTCACCCTGGACCGCGCTGACGAGATATGAGCCAAGCCTACCCCATCTATGTCGTCGACGATGACGAGGCGATCCGTCGGTCGCTGTCCTTCCTGCTCAAGACAAGCGGCTTTGCCGTGCAGCTGTTCGAGGGCGGGCTGCCGTTCCTGAAGGAGGCTGGGCATTTGGCGCCGGGCTGCGTGCTGCTGGACGTGCGCATGCCCGACATGGACGGTCTGGAGGTGCAGCGCGCGTTGCGCGGGCGGGGCGTGATGCTGCCGGTCATCATCATGACCGGCCATGGCGATGTCGACATGGCCGTGCAGGCGATGAAGGCAGGGGCGAGCGACTTTATCGAAAAGCCGTTCGAGAAGGCGGCGCTGCTGGCGTGCATTGCGGCGGCCCAGCGCCAGTCGGTCGCCGAGCGTGGTCTGTCGGCGCGGGCCATGGAGGCGCAGGCGCGGCTCAACGTCCTTACCGATCGCGAGCGCGATGTGCTGAACGGGCTGGTCGATGGGTTGCCCAACAAGACCATCGCCTATGACCTGGGCATCAGCCCTCGGACGGTCGAAATCCATCGCGCCAACCTGATGCAGAAACTGGAGGTCCGCAGCCTGGCCGAAGCGTTGCGAATCGCCTTTCACGCCGGCCAGGGTGCTGACGCTCCACCCGGCTGAGTCGGGCCGCATGCCTTTGACGCCGGCGTGACAGGAGCGAAGTTCACACGCTTTGCGCTTTTTGGGCTCGAAGCGACCCCTTCGCGCCTGCGAAGCGACCACGAAACGACCACGAAGCGACACTAGCCCGCCGCGCCAACCGCCGCCACGCAGCGGCCGCGGGGCCGTGCGCGATGCGCTGTCAGGGTCGGCGACATGGCGGATGGGGGCGGTCATCCACCAGGATAGATCAGAGATTATCCAACATTGGAAGCACATGGCCCGCAGCGGGCAGGGGGCGCTTTTTCGCGTCAGCCCAGCACGTTGGGCAAATCCTCAAACCCCTTGCGCAGGGCGGCGCTCCAGCTTTGCGAGATACGGGCAAATTCCTCGTTATCCGCTTCTATGCGGGTGCGGACGCGAAAATCGAACATGTCGGTCGGGATCACGACCAGATCGAGCGGCATGCCGACCGACAGGTTGGAGCGCAGCGTCGAATCCATCGACACCAGCACCGCCTTGGTCGCGTCCTCCAGGCTGGTTTCGCGGGCGATGATCCGGTCGAGGATCGGCTTGCCATATTTATGCTCGCCAATCTGGAAGAAGGGGGTGTCCTCGGTCGCCTCGATGAAATTGCCGGCGGAATAGACGAGGTAAAGGCGCGGCTTTCCGCCCCGGCGCTGCCCGGCGACCATGATCGATGCGCTGGCGCCCGATCCGCCCATTTCGATATTTTCACGATAGCGTTGCTGCATCGCCTGCATCGCCGCGCCGATGATCTGCGCCACCCGGTACATGGTGTCGCAATTGAGGATGGTTTCGACATCCGGGTCGAAGGCGGATTCCTTGATCGCCTTGCTCAGCAGGGACTTGACCCCCTGGGTGATCGACAGATTGCCCGAACACAGCAGGGTGATCGCCCGTTCGCCGGGCACATGATAGGTAAAGCTCTTCCGAAAGCGCGCGATATTGTCCATGCCCGCATTGGTGCGGGTGTCGGACAGCATCACCAGCCCCTGGTCGACGCGTACGGCCACACAATAAGTCATGGCCCCCCGGCCTCCCGATGCAATTGATCCGATCGACGAATCGTCGGACCCTCCATCCGACGTGCGGACCGAGTTTTCAACCTGCGCCTGGAATCGGGGGCGTGCTTTGTTGCTGCTGGCGTTGCAATTGGCGCTGCTCCATCCCCTCTTCGGCCTGCGCGATGCGGACATCGGCGTCGATGCAGATGTCCCCCGCGACAGTGACGGAGCCCCGGATCGGAGCGGCGTCATCGGCGTCCAGGCCGCTGGCGATCCGCAGATAGCGTTCGGTGACGCAGACGCGGTTGGATGGATCGAAGCCGATCCAGCCCAGGTCCGGCAGCCAGGCCTCCGCCCAGCCATGGGTTTCGTGCAGCGTGTCGCCATCGCCTGAAAGTAGATAGCCCGAGACATAGCGGGCTGGTACGCCAAGCGTGCGCGCGGCGGCAATGAAGATTTGCGCGTGGTCCTGGCACACGCCAGCGCCAAGCGCGAACGCATCGGCTGCGCTGGTGTCCGACGTGGTGACGCCGGCGCGATACTGGACCGCGTCCACGACGGCCGCCGACAGGGCGTGCAGCATGGCGAGCGGACCGCCACCGGTCGGCAGGGTGCGCGCCATCGCGGCAATCGCTTCTGAAGGGCGTGTCAGCCGCGTTTCGCGCAGGAAATAGCGGGGATCGACCCGGCCATTGAGATGGCCCATCACACCATGCCGATCCTGCGTTTCGACCAGTCCTTCGGCCACGATCGCTGCATGGGTCAGCGGGCTGTGGCAAACCCAGATCGCCTCCATTTCGCCATAGCTGTTGGTGCGGAAGCCGGTGAGCCTGTCGTCATTGACCAATACCTGCCAGTCCAGCACGCGCTGCGCAGGCGTATCAACCGGCGTCAGTTTCAGGCGCATCGCGACGCGGCCCGTGGCGGCGGCATAGCTGTAGATGGTCTGATGGCGGACGATCAGCTTCATTATCGGGTCATCCAGGCCATCAGCCGAAGTGATAGGTCTGGGCGATCTCCGCGCCCAGCCTGTTCGTCACCATCAGGCCATGTTGCACGGTTTCGTGCAGACCCTGTCGGAAGATTTCGCCGCTGTCCTGGCTTTCAAGGCCGGCCACCATATCCTTGACCGTGTCGTGGCACGGCCCCTTGGCGTCGTGCCAGCCGGCCAGGCGGTTGAGCCGGTAGGCCAGCTGGTCGTAGCAATAGGCGACGCTGCGCGGAAACAGGCGGTTGAGCATCAGGAAGTCGGTGATCTGCCAAGGGGTGTAGGTGCCGCCATAGACATGATGGTAGGCGCGCGCGCCCGACAGCGCATAGAGCACCGACGTCCATTGATAATGGTCGCGATTGCCGCCGATCACCTCGGTTTCGGGAAGCAGGACATAATATTTGACGTCGAGCAGGCGCAGCGTCATCTGCGCGCGCTCCAGCGCCGATCCGCAGCGCAGGAAATCATGACCTTCGTTGCGCAACTGGCCCGAATGGGCAGCGCCGCGAAAGGTCATGACGCGGGTTTTGACCCAGTCGATCAGGCTGGGGAGCTGTTGGCGCGCTTCGGCCACGTCATAGCTGTCGAGCTTGCGCCAGCCCTCATTGAGCGCTTCCCACATGTCCTGCGTCAACATGGTGCGCGCGGACTTGGCATTGGCGCGCGCCTTCAACAGGCAGGAGCGGATCGAGCTGGCATTGTCGAGGTCCAGCATCAGATAGGCGACGGCGTCGCTTTCGGTGACGGTCGATCCTTCGGGAAAGCGATATTCCGCCCCCGTCGCGCGCACGACCGATCGCCATTCGTCGCGATGATGCGCGCCCGGCAGGATCGCCATGCGTTGCCCCATCGTCAGGAGCCGCGCGGTCGCCTCTGCGCGTTCCATGTAGCGCGCCATCCAGTAAAGATTTTCGGCGGTCCGGCTCAGCATGGGCGGGCCTCATGGGTCGGGACGGGTCTCATCATCATTCCTGCAGCACCCAGGTATCCTTGACCCCGCCGCCCTGGCTGGAATTGACCACCAGCGATCCTTCGGTCAGGGCAACGCGCGTAAGGCCGCCGGGCACGAGTCGGATTTGCTTGCCGACCAGGCAATAGGGCCGAAAGTCGGCGTGGCGGCCCACGACCGACGCCGGCCCCAGCGTCGGCACGGTCGACAGGTCGAGCGTGGGCTGGGCGATGAATTCGCCCGGATTGGCCTTGATGCGCTCCGCATAGGCTTCGACTTCGGCATGGCTCGCCTTGGGGCCGATCAACATGCCGTATCCGCCCGACCCATGGACTTCCTTGGCGACCAGATCGTGCAGATTTTCCAGCACATAGGCGCGTTCGTCCGGCTTGCCGCACTGCCAGGTCTGGATATTGTCCAGGATCGGCTTTTCACCCAGGTAGAAGCGGATCATTTCCGGCACATAAATATAGACCGCCTTGTCATCGGCGATGCCGGACCCCGGCGCCGACGCCAATGTCACGCCGCCGTTGCGATAGACGTTGAAGATGCCGGGCACGCCCAGCAGGCTGTCGGGGCGGAAGACCAGGGGGTCGATATATTCGTCGTCGATCCGCCGGTAGATGACATCGACCGCCTTTGGCCCCAGCGTCGTCTTCATCCAGACGCGATCATCGTCGACGAACAGGTCGGCCGGCTCGACCAGTTCGACGCCCATCAGGTCAGCCAGGAAGCTGTGCTCATAATAAGCGCTGTTGAGCGATCCCGGCGTCAGCACGACGACAACAGGGTCGCCCTTGCACGCGGGCGGCGCGACTTCCTTCAGGCTCTTGAGCAGTTCGGCGGGATAATCATCGACGGGCGCGACCACGCCCTGCGCGAACAGTTCGGGGAACATGCGCGTCATGATCTCGCGATTTTCGAGCATGTAGGACACGCCCGAAGGGGTGCGGCAATTATCCTCCAGCACTTCGAAACTGCCTGGCCCGGTGCGCACGATGTCGATGCCCACGATATGGCTGTAGACCTTGCCCGGCGGGGTGAAGTCGGCCATTTCCGCCAGATAGGCGCTGTTCTTGTAGATGATGTCGGCGGGCATGATGCCCGCCTTCACGATTTCGCCGCGATGATAGACATCGTGCAGGAAGGCGTTCAGGGCGCGGGCGCGCTGGCGGATGCCCCGGTCCAATATACGCCATTCATTGGCGGTGAAGATGCGCGGCAACAGGTCGAAGGGAATGAGCCGTTCGGGATCGCCGCCTTCGCCATAGACGGCGAAAGTGATGCCGATGCGCCGGAAAATCGCCTCCGCCTCGTCCATGCGTCGGTTGAGCCCGGCAATGCCGGTGCGGTCCACCCATTTTTGCACTTCGTCATAACAGGGGCGGATTGACCCGTCGGGCTCGAACATTTCATGGAAGGGCAATTGGACGATCCTCCCTCGGCCGGCGGCCGGTTGTGCATTGCAATATTAGTGCGCCGCGCCGTGGTGAATGCAAGGCAAAAGTGGCGAGTGGCAAAAAGGTTGCCAGGCTGTTGACTCTAAATGGCGGAAAAGTCGTTTCTGTTCGTTTTAACGCGGGATTTTGAGGCGCGCATCATGCGCCCGCCAAATTTTTCGCGCGCCCCGTTGACCGCCCGAGCGCCGCTGCGTATAGCGCCGCCTCACCGTCGGCCATGTGCCGCGCGATGCCCATGGGGCGGAGTAGCTCAGCTGGTTAGAGCAGCGGAATCATAATCCGCGTGTCGGGGGTTCAAGTCCCTCCTCCGCTACCATTTTCCCCATTCATTCGCATATCGGCCTTGCTTCGGCTGTCAAAGCGCGCCAATCACCCCCGCAAAAGGCGGCAAGGTGAAGAGGATTGCGGGCATATGAGCCTTTATGACGTTCTGATCGTGGGTGCGGGCCATGCCGGCGCCCAGGCGGCGATTTCGCTGCGGCAATTGGGGTTTGAAGGGTCGATCGGCATGATCGGCGACGAAAAGGACCCGCCTTATGAGCGTCCGCCGCTGTCCAAGGAATATTTCGCTGGCGACAAGCCGTTCGAGCGCATCCTGATCCGCCCCGCCGCCTTCTGGGAAGAGCGCAAGATTGACATGCTGCTGGGCAAGCGGGTGAAAAGCGTCGATCCTGCGGGCAAGTTTGTGACCGTGGGCGATCGGGAGATCGGCTATGACAAGCTGATCTGGTGCACGGGCGGCAGCCCGCGCATGCTGACCTGCAATGGCGCGGATGCCGATAACGTCCACGCCGTGCGCCGCCGCGCCGATGTCGACGCGATGATGGCCAAGATGGACAGCGTCCGGCATGTGACCATCATCGGGGGCGGTTATATCGGGCTGGAAGCGGCGGCTGTGCTTACCAAGTTCGGCAAGACGGTCGTGTTGCTCGAAGCGCTGGACCGGGTGCTGGCGCGCGTTGCGGGCGAGCCGCTGTCGCGCTTTTACGAGGCGGAACACCGCGCCCATGGCGTCGACCTGCGCACCGGCGCGCAGATGGATTGCATCGAGGTGGCCGACGGCAAGGCCACGGCCGTGCTGATGGCCGATGGCGAACGGATCGAGACCGACATGGTGATCGTTGGCATCGGCATCGTGCCGGAAACCGGCCCGCTGATCGCGGCGGGCGCGGTTGGCGGCAATGGCGTCGATGTCGATGAATATTGCCGCACATCGCTGCCTGACGTTTATGCGATCGGCGACTGCGCCGCGCATGCCAACCGTTTTGCGGGCGGCGCGACGATGCGGCTGGAATCGGTGCAGAACGCCAATGACCAGGCCAAGACTGCCGTCGCGCACATCGTCGGAAAAGGCGAGCCCTATAATGCCGTGCCCTGGTTCTGGTCGAACCAATATGATCTGAAGCTCCAGACCGTGGGCCTTTCCACCGGTTTCGACGAGGTGGTGGTGCGCGGCGATCCTGACAGCCGAAGTTTTTCCGTGGTGTATCTGAAGGGCGGCAAGGTGATCGCGCTCGATTGCGTCAATGCGGTCAAGGATTATGTCCAGGGCCGCGCCCATGTCCTGTCCGGGGCGGCATTGGATACGCAGCAACTGGCCGACCCGGCCATTCCGCTGAAGGAAGTGGGGCTGGCCTGACGGCGCCGCCTGCATAGGGACGATTACGGATAGGGCGCGACCAGCCGCTGCGTCATGCAGCAGCCATGGATATGCGATTTGACCTGGCGCAAAATGGCGCCGTGCCCGCCGCCCTTCGGCCCCGTCCGATTGACGCCTGCACCATCTGCCTGGTGCGCGACGCGGCGATCTGCGCCGACCTGTGCGACGCGGATCGTGCGGCCTTGAGCCGGATCGGGCGGCGCGTGTCGGTGAAGGCCGGGCAAACGGTGATGTGGGAAGGCGACGACAGCAGCATCGTCGCCAATGTCATCGAAGGCACGCTCAAGCTGTCCACATCGACCGGAGGCGGGCGCGAACAGATTGTCGGCGTGGTCTATCCATCGGATTTCATCGGCCGGCCTTTCGGCGCGCGCACGCCGCACAGCGTCACGGCGCTAACGGACGCGCGGCTGTGTCTTTTTCCGCGCGGCAGCTTCGATGGCTTTGCGACAGGTCATGGGGCTTTGCAGCATCGCTTGTTGCAACGCACGCTTGACGAGCTCGACCGCACCCGCGCCTGGATGCTGTTGCTAGGCCGAAAGAGCGCGCGGGAAAAGGTCGCGACATTCCTGATCGACATCGGGCGGCGATTGCGCGGTGATCGCGATGGCGTGATCACGCTGCCCTTGTCGCGCCAGCAGATTGCCGATGTGCTGGGACTGACGATCGAGACCGTGTCGCGTCAGATGACGGACATGAAGCGGGAGCGGCTGATCGACCTAGTCGGGCGCAGGGGCGTACGGCTGGTGGATGAGGCCGCATTGGAGCGCCTCGCCGAAATTTCCTGAGCCGCCCGTCATCGACAAGCCTGTTTTGACGCAGCCGCCATCGCACGACATTCGAACGGGCGCGTGGAGCAGCCCCCTCGCACGGCAGAAGCCGCAGGAATGGGGAGCTTCGCCCCTGCCATCAGGCGCCTACGCACTTTCCCGTAAAGACCCGCTTTCCTGCATTTGACACAGCAATCCCAGGACACGCCGCGTGCTTTTTCTGACGGGCGGCGCGGACCGGGACGTGAAGCGGGGAAAGGTCCATGGATAGACTGGTTTTGCGGACGGGAGGCTGGTTCGCGCTGGCCCTGGTCGCCTTTGCAGCGATGCTGGGTGCGCGCGATGGCGGCTTTGCCGTTCATATGGGCATTGTCAGCCTGGTCGCGCTGGGGCTGGCAATCATCGCCATGCGCCGGGCCGATTATGCAGCCGTTGCCCGCGGCCTGCTGAAGATGCCGGCCGATCAGGGGCGCTATTATGACGATGTGATCCGCTGGGGCGTGATCGCCACGGTATTCTGGGCGCTGGCGGGGTTTCTCGCCGGACTCTATATCGCGTTGCAACTCGCCTTTCCGGCGCTCAATCTGAGTCTGGAATATACCAGCTTCGGCCGGCTGCGGCCGCTACACACATCGGCGGTGATCTTTGCCTTTGGCGGCAACGCCCTCATCGCCACCAGCTTCTATGTGGTGCAGCGCACCTGTCGCGCGCGACTGTTCGCGCCCAAACTCGCCGACTTCGTTTTCTGGGGCTATCAGCTGTTCATCGTGCTGGCTGCGACCGGCTATCTGATGGGCATCACCGAGGGCAAGGAATATGCCGAGCCCGAATGGTATGTCGATCTGTGGCTGACGATCGTCTGGGTCGCCTATCTGGTCGTGTTCGGCGGCACCATCGTCAAACGGTCCGAACCGCACATCTACGTCGCCAACTGGTTCTACCTGGCGTTCATCCTGACGATCGCGATGCTGCACATCGTCAACAACCTGTCGATGCCGGTCAGCCTGCTGGGGTCCAAAAGCTATGCCGCCTTTGCCGGCGTGCAGGATGCGCTGACCCAATGGTGGTACGGCCATAATGCGGTCGGCTTCTTCCTGACCGCCGGCTTCCTGGCCATGATGTATTATTTCGTGCCCAAACAGGCGCAGCGGCCGGTCTACAGCTATCGCCTGTCGATCATCCATTTCTGGTCGCTGATCTTCCTCTATATCTGGGCGGGGCCGCACCATCTGCACTATACCGCGCTGCCCGACTGGGCGCAGACGCTGGGCATGGTGTTTTCGATCATGCTGTGGATGCCGAGCTGGGGCGGCATGATCAACGGCCTGATGACGCTGAACGGCGCCTGGGACAAGATCCGCACCGATCCGATCATCCGCATGATGGTGATGGCGCTGGCCTTCTACGGCATGTCCACCTTCGAAGGACCGATGATGTCGGTCAAGGCGGTCAACAGCCTGTCCCATTATACCGACTGGACCATCGGCCATGTGCATTCGGGCGCGCTCGGCTGGAACGGCATGATCACCTTCGCCTGCCTCTATTATCTGGCGCCGCGCCTGTGGAAGCGCGAGCGGCTCTACAGCCTGCGGCTGGTCAACTGGCACTTCTGGCTCGCGACCGTGGGTATCGTCCTTTACGCCGCGTCGATGTGGGTGGCGGGCATCATGCAAGGGCTGATGTGGCGCGAATATGGGGCCGACGGCTACCTGGTCTACGCCTTTTCCGAAGTCGTGAGCGCGATGTGGCCCATGTATCTGATCCGCGCGGCGGGCGGGCTGCTCTATCTGAGCGGGGCCATCATCATGGGCTGGAATATCGGCCGCACCATCGCGGGCAGCCCGCTGCGGCAAGAAAAGCCGATGCACGACGCGTCGCACGACATGGCGGCCGACAAGCCGCTGATCGCCCGCCCGGCCTGAAGGGGAAACAGGACATGGCTTCCAAATTTTTCAACCATGGCACGCTGGAGCGGAACGTGTCCCTGCTGGGCATTGCCGCTTTGATCACCGTTGCCATCGGCGGCATCGTGGAGATCGCGCCGCTCTTCTGGATCGACAACACGATCGAGAAGGTGGAGGGCATGCGCCCCTATACGCCGCTGGAGCTGGCCGGGCGCAACATCTACATTCGCGAAGGCTGCTATAACTGCCACAGTCAGATGATCCGCCCCTTTCGCGACGAGGTGGAGCGCTATGGGCATTACAGCCTGGCCGCCGAGAGCATGTATGATCACCCGTTCCAATGGGGGTCGAAGCGCACCGGGCCGGACCTGGCGCGGGTGGGCGGCCGCTATTCCGACGAATGGCATGTCCAGCATCTGAAGGACCCCCGCGCGGTCGTGCCCGAATCCATCATGCCGACCTATCCCTTCCTCGCCGAGCGCGACCTCAAGCCCGGGGACATGCGCGCCGACCTCAAGGCCCTGACGCGGGTGGGCGTTCCCTACAGCGACGCCGACATCAGCAAGGCGAATGACGATCTGGCCGCGCAGGCCGATCCCGATGCCGACACGACCGACCTGCTCGCGCGCTATCCCAAGGCGCAGGCGCGCGATTTCGACGGTGATCCGAGCCGCCTGACCGAGATGGACGCGCTGGTCGCCTATCTCCAGATGATCGGCACGCTGGTCGATGTCGATGCCGCCCGACCCCAGGAATCCCTGCCGGGTCAGGTCGCGCCGAAGGAGGAAGGGCGATGAACTACGACGCGCTGCGCCATTTCGCGGACAGCTGGGGGCTGGTGTTCATGGGGGCGACCTATGGGCTGCTGATCGGGTGGCATTTCCTGCCGCACGGGCGACGACACAGCCATCGCGCCGCGACGATGATCTTCGAAAGCGAAAGTGAAGCGACGGAGGCCGAACATGGCTGACGAACCGACAAAAGCCGTCGATGCCGCGACCGGCACGCCCTTCAAGGGGCATGAATGGGACGGTATCCGCGAACTGGACACGCCGTTGCCGCGCTGGTGGCTGTGGACCTTCTACGCGACGATCCTGTTCGCGATCGGCTACACCATCGCCTATCCCGCCTGGCCCATGATCGACAGCGCCACGCGCGGAATGCTGGGATGGTCGAGCCGGGGGGCGTTGGCGAGCGAGCTGGCCGCGCGGGATGCGCAACTGGCGCCTGTGCATCAGGCGATCGCCGCCACCACCATCGAGAAGCTGGCCGGCCGGCCGGAATTGATGCGCGTTGCGGTCGAAGGCGGCCGGGCGGCGTTCAAGGTGCATTGCGTCCAATGCCATGGGGCGGGGGCGGCCGGATCGAACGGCTATCCCAATCTCAACGATGACGACTGGCTGTGGGGCGGCGATCTCGCCACCATCGAGAAGACGATCACCGATGGCATCCGCAACCCCGACCATGCCGACACGCGCCAGTCGATCATGCCGGCATTTGGCCGCGACCAGTTGCTGACGCCCCAGCAGGTCGATGATGTCGTCGCGCATGTTCGCGTCATCAGCCACCAGGACAAGCCGAACGACGCAGCGCGTCGGGGCGCGCAGCTGTTCGCCGACAATTGCGCGGTCTGCCATGGTGCGGGCGGCACGGGCAGCCGCGAACTGGGCGCGCCCAATCTGACGGATGGCATATGGCTGTATGGCGGCGATGCAGACACGATCCGGCAGACCATATGGAACAGCCGCCAGGGGGTCATGCCGCGCTGGAACGACAAGTTGGACAAGGCGACGATCCGGATGCTGGCGGCCTATGTGCACAGCCTGGGTGGCGGCGAAGCCCTGCCAGCGGCCGCCCCAGCCCCTGCGGACAGCTCCGCCGCCCAACCCTGAAGGAAGATGTCATGCTGATGCCCGCCGGCTCCGGCGATCTCTACGAGAAGCGCAAGGGTGTCTACCCCAAGGCGGTGGATGGCTTTTACCGGCGTTTCAAATGGGCGGTCATGGCGGTGACGCTGGCGATCTATTGGGGGACGCCGTGGCTTCGATGGGACCGGGGGCCTTATGCGCCCGACCAGGCGGTGCTCGTCGACCTGGCGCATCGGCGCTTCTACATGTTCGCGATCGAAATCTGGCCGCATGAATTCTATTATGTGGCGGGTCTGCTGATCATGGCGGGGATCGGGCTGTTCCTTGTGACTTCGGCGGTGGGGCGCGCCTGGTGCGGCTATGCCTGTCCGCAGACCGTATGGACCGACCTGTTCCAGCATGTCGAACGCTTCATCGATGGCGATCGCAATGCGCAGATCCGGCTTGCGAGGGCGCCGTGGAGCGCGGGCAAGCTGGCGCGGCGGCTGGCGAAGTGGGGCGTCTGGCTGGTCATCGCCTTCCTGACCGGAGGCGCGTGGATCTTTTATTTCGCCGATGCGCCGACCTTGCAGCGCGCCTTCTGGAACGGCACGGCCGCGCCGGTCGCCTATGCAACGACAGCGGTGCTGACGGCGACGACGTTCCTGCTGGGCGGTTTCCTGCGCGAACAGGTCTGCATCTATATGTGCCCGTGGCCGCGCATCCAGACGGCCATGCTGGACGAAAAGTCGCTGGTCGTCACCTACAAGCACTGGCGGGGGGAAAAGCGTGGCAGCCTGAAGAAGGCTGCCGCCCATCCGCAGGAATTTGGCGATTGCATCGATTGCGACCAGTGCGTCGCGGTCTGCCCGACCGGCATAGATATTCGCGAAGGCCCGCAGATCGGCTGCATCACCTGCGCGCTGTGCATCGATGCGTGCGACCGGGTGATGGCGCAGGTCGGCCGGCCCCGGGGTCTGATCGATTATTGCACCGAGGACGACGCCGAAGCGGAAAAGCGAGGCAGCCCGCCGCGCCCCCTGTCACAATCGCTGCTGCGCCCCCGCACGATCGCTTATCTGGCGGCGTGGAGCGCGATCGGCGCGGCGATGCTGTTCGCACTGGGCGCGCGAACGCGCATCGACATAGCGGCGCAGCAGGACCGCAACCCCATTTTCGTGCGACTTTCGGATGGCGCGATCCGCAACGCCTACACCGTCAAGATCCGCAACATGGAGGCGCGGCCGCGCCCGGTTGCCGTATCGACCGATGGCCTGGCCGGGGGGGCCTTGTGGACCGACGCGACGCCCAGGGACGAAGCATCGAGCCGCATCGTCGCCACCGTGCCGGCCGACAGCGTCGCCAAGCTGCGCCTGTTCATTGCCGCGCCGGCCGTCGGCCCGCAGCGGCAGGATTTCCGCTTCATCGTGCGGGCGACCGATCGCGAAGGCGGCGGCGACAGCGAAGACGCTCGTTTCGAAAGGCCCTGACATGCGCGATGCAGTTTCCTCCCGCCAGTTCACCGGCTGGCACATGACCGCAATCCTGGTCGGCTTCTTTGTCGTGGTGATCGCGGTCAACATGGTGATGGCGACGGTCGCGGTCCGCAGCTTCGGCGGGACCGTGGTCGACAACAGCTATGTCGAGAGCCAGAAGTTCAACGCCTATCTGGGGCAGGCAAGGGCGCAGGCCGCACTGGGATGGCACCAGCAAATCGCGACGGATGCGGGCCGGCATGTCATGGTGCGGCTGGACGACGAAGCGGGCGCGGCGGTGAAGGGCGCCAAGGTGCGTGCCGTCGCCCAGCATCCGTTGGGACGCGCCGCCGATATCGCCCTGGTGATGCAGGAGGAACGGCCGGGGCGCTATGTCAGCGATCGCGTCCTGCCAGCCGGGCGATGGCAACTGCGCGTGACGGTGACACGGGATCGCCAGCAGCGGCATCTGATGGCGGAGATCGACTGATGGCGACCCAGCCCCTGGTCGACGACGCTCCGGCCGAGGCCGCCCTGAACGAAAGCCAGTTCGTCGTTCCTTCGCTTCACTGTGCCGGATGCATCGCCAAGATCGAGAACGGCCTGGCGTGCATCGACGGGATCGCTTCCGCGCGCGTCAACATGAGCGCCAAGCGCGTCATTGTGCGCCATGATCCGGCGATGGAGCCGCCCGCACTCAAGGCGGCGATCGTGGCGCTGGGGTTCGACGCTGAACCGCTGGCCGATCCGGGCGTCGATCTGGCGGCGGCGGAAGGCCGGGCGCTGCTGCGCGCGCTGGCGGTGGCGGGTTTCGCCGCCATGAACATCATGTTGCTGTCGGTTTCGGTGTGGTCCGGGGCGGACGGCGGCACACGGCAGATGTTCCACTGGCTTTCCGCGCTGATCGCGCTGCCCGCGATCGCCTATGCCGGCCAGCCCTTTTTCCGGTCCGCCTGGGCGGCGGCACGGCAGGGGCGGACCAATATGGACGTTCCGATCAGCATCGGCGTGCTGCTGACGACGGGCATGAGCCTGTATGAAACCGCGACGGGGGGTGCGGACGCCTGGTTCGACGGCGCGGTGATGCTGCTGTTCTTCCTGCTGGCGGGACGGAGCCTGGATGCGATGATGCGCGGACGCGCCCGCGCCAGCGTCGCGGCGCTGCTGAAACATGGCGCTCCCGGCGCGCTGGTGTTGACCGACAGCGGACAAAGCCGCTGGACGGCGGCGGCGCAGTTGCAGCCGGGGATGCGGATGCTGGTCGCAGCAGGGGAGCGACTGGCCGCGGACGGGCGCGTGGTCGAAGGGGCGTCGGGCATGGACATCGCGTTCCTGACCGGCGAAAGCGCGCCCGTCCGTGTCGGGCCGGGCGACGCGGTGCAGGCCGGCGCGCTGAATGTCGAGGCCCCGATTACCGTGATAGTGACGGCGGCGGGGCCGGACACGGTGATCGCCGATATCGCCCGGCTGATGGACGAAGCGGGGCAGGGCCGGTCGCGGCATGTCCGCATCGCCGACCAGGCCGCGCGCTATTATGCGCCCGCCGTGCACCTGACCGCCGCGCTGGCCTTTGCCGGATGGATGATGGCCGGGGCCGGAGTGCATCAGGCGATGCTGGTCGCCATTGCCGTGCTGTTGATCACCTGCCCCTGCGCGCTGGGACTGGCGGTGCCCGCTGCGCAGGTCGTCGCCTGCGGCGCGCTGATGCGCCAGGGTATCCTCGTCAAGGATGGATCGGCGCTCGAGCGCATGGCCGAGGTGGACAGCATCGTCTTCGACAAGACCGGCACGCTGACGCTGGGCCGTCCGGTGCCCGAGGGAATGGATGCGATGGCGCGGCAGGATCGGGCGATCCTGCTGGCCCTGGCGCGCGCCAGTCGCCATCCGCTCAGCATCGCACTGCGGCAGGCGCTGGAGGCGCATGGCGTAGAGGCGGCCCGGCTGGACAATCTGCGGGACGTGCCGGGGGAGGGGCTGTTCGCGCGCCATGCGGGGGTCGCGGTATCGCTGGCGCGGCCGCGCGGCCTTGTCAGCCTGTTCGGCCTTGCCAGCGAATATCGGCATGGGACGGAGGCGCACCTGCTGCGATTTTCAGATGCCCTGCGCCGGGACGCCGGCGAAATCCTGCCAGCCTTGCGGAGCGCCGGCTACAGGATCTTGATCGCGAGCGGCGATCGGCCCGAGGCGCTGGGTCCGGTGGCGCGCGCGACGGGGACCACCGCGATCGGGCATTTGCGGCCCGCCGACAAGCTGGCGCTGGTTGAACGCATGAAGCGCCAGGGGCGCAAGGTGCTGATGGTGGGGGACGGACTGAATGACGGACCGGCGCTGGCGGCGGGGCATGCCAGCATGGCCCCGGCCTGCGCCAGCGACGCCAGTCAGTTGGCGGCGGATGTGGTGTTTCTGGGCGATGTCCTGGCGCCTGTCGGCATCACCTTGCGCGCGGCCCGGCGCACCATTCACATCGTGCGGCAGAATTTCGCGCTGGCGATCGGCTATAATATGCTGGCCGTTCCGCTGGCGGTGGCGGGCAAGGTCACGCCGCTGGTTGCTGCCGTCGCCATGTCGCTTTCGTCGCTGATCGTCGTCGCCAACGCGCTCCGGCTCAATGGCGCTGCCCGATGACCGGGCTGGCGCTGCTCATTCCCCTTGCGCTGCTGTGCGGCGGGGTGGCGCTGGCGGGCTTTTTCGCGGCTTTGCGCTCGGGCCAGTTCGACGATCCGGACGGCGCAGCGATGCGCATCCTGAGCGACGAGGAGGATCGCTAGGATTTTAGCGGGTGGGTTCAGGCCGCAGGCGTGCCGCCTGATTCATCATGTCCTCAATCCGCGCGGCACCATCGACATTGGCGCGGATAACCTGCCAGGGATCGACGCTCTGGGCGAAACGCATGCCACACAGGTCGCCGCGCGACCACATGATGCGCGCTTCCATGTCGATATCCTTGGCCCGCAGCCGAACCGTGGTCCCAATGCGGAAGCCATCGCGATGTTCGAGCAGGCACCCGCCCGCCGAAACGTCGCCCACGATGACCTTGCGGCAGTCCTCGCCCTCCAGCAAATCCGCTTCGAACGCGGTGACGAAGCGCGCATGGCGACGCCGATCGAAACGTGCTGCCAATTCCGTGATAGTCATTGTCCGGCACCTCCGAAAATACGCCCGCAGCCCTGATGCGCCACGATGGCAAGGAGCCGAATCTGGCAGTCAATCGTTAACAACCGGTAACTCGATGCGGCCGCCACGGCAGGCGGAGTGTTTGGTGCGGGGACGTGATAATGCGCCTTTGGCCGGCCCGGCTGGCAGTCCGTCGGAGGACCCCGACGAGGAATTTGCATCCGAAAGGAACTCGATCCTCCGCGATGGAAAGTCCGGTCAGTGATCAGCCTGCCGCCTGAGCCCTGCCGTGAGCGGTTGTCTCGCGCGCATCGCTACGCCACATAAGGCGCGACGATGCACGCGGGATGGCTGATATTCGCCGGTCCCGCCTTGCCAACAGGAGACCGCATGACTGACCGGACCGTTCTCATCACCGGCGCCACCGCCGGCATTGGCGAAGCGGCGGCACGCGCCTTTGCAGCAGCGGGATGGCGCGTGATCGGCACGGGCCGACGGGCCGAACGGCTGGAAGCGCTGGCGACCGAAATTGGCCCTAAGATGCACATGCTTGCTTTCGACATGCGCGACGAGGCGGCGATCGACGGGGCGCTGGCATCGCTGCCCCCGGAATTTCAGGCCATCGACCTGCTGATCAACAATGCCGGTCTGGCGCTCGGCACCGCGCCGGCGCACAAGGCGGACCTGGCGCAATGGCGGCAGATGATCGACACCAATATAAACGGGCTTATCGCCATCACCCACAAGCTGCTGCCGCGTCTGGTGGAGCGCAAGGGCGCGATCATCAATCTGAGTTCGGTCGCGGCGACCTATCCCTATGCGGGCGGGAATGTCTATGGCGGGACCAAGGCGTTCGTACAGCAATTCTCGCTTGGCCTGCGGTCCGATCTGCACGGCACGGGGGTGCGCGTCACCTCGATCGAACCGGGCATGGTCGAAACCGAATTCACCTTTGTGCGCACCGGTAGCCAGGATGCTTCGGATACGCTTTATGGCGGCGCCGATCCGATGACGGGAGAGGATATTGCGCAGACCCTGTTGTGGGTCGCGACGCTGCCGCCGCACCTCAACATCAACCGGCTGGAGTTGATGCCGGTAAGCCAGTCCTTTGCGGGATTTCAGGTCGCGCGGGGATAATCGGTCGGGGCGGTCGCCGTCAGGCGCAGAGCCCCTCCGCCTCCTCCACATGCAGCGGTTCCTGATCCTTGGGCATTGCAGGCGCCCTGCCATAGGGAACATGCATATCGGAAACCTGCAGCACCTCGGCATAGAAGTCCCACCATTGGAGCGTCATCTGCCACGGAATTTGCCAGGCCTGAAACAGCGGGGTCCAGACGTCTGCGGCAGGATGATCTTCGAAACGTGCGATGGTCATGCGTCGTCTCCTTGTGAGTCGTGCTTATATCATGACCGGAAGGCAGCCCGACCCATGATGTTCCCGATTTCCCGAAAAATCGGACGGTCTGATGTGGGGGTGCGCAATCAGGTCCGAAATGGCGCAAACTGCCGCCATTTCGGCGGTAAGGGCGATAAGGTGGAGGCATGCCTCTGTCCGGACCAATCCGCCACGCCTATATCTGCCATATCTGCGGCAGCGATCATGTCGCGCGCGATGCACGGGTCATATGGGATGTCTCGGCGCAGAATTGGGTTATCGAAACGCTGTTCGATCAGGCCCATTGCCAGCATTGTGACGATCGCACGCGGCTACAACGTGTGGTGCTGACCAGCCCAACCACCTTTGCCGCGCCCGAACGAGGGGTTGATTGAAGCCATCATCCTGGTTTTGGGGAACAGGGCGTCCCCCTGCGGTCCACGTAAAGCTAGGTCGCACTGTCCCCTGCCTGAACGGCAGGTTTTGTATCGTTCATGCAACATGTTTCACAACAGCGAGTTCTGTCGCCATGATATGATTCAAGGAGCTTCGAGCCATGATGACCCCGTTCAAGCGCGCCCTTGCGGCCCTGTCGCTGGGCGCAATGACGCTGACCGGCATCACCGCCGTGCCTGCGCTGGCCCAGCCGGGCCATAAGGCGCGCGAACATCGCAGGGATGTCCGCGATGCCCGCCGTGAGTATCGCCGCGACAGCCGCCAGGCGCAGCGACGCTATGTGCAGGATCAGCGCCGCGCGCAGCGCGACTATCGCCGGGACGTGCGCGAGGCGCGGCGCGACTGGCGGGGCGACCGTCGCGGTGCTTATCGCCGGCCCGGCCGGGTCGTCTATCGCTATGACTGGAACCGGCCCGACCCGCGCTATGGTCGCTTCTATCGTCCGGACCGCTATTATCGGACCGGCTACGCGCCGATCCGTGTCGACCGCCGTACGCGCATCTATCGCGGCTATGACGATCGCTATTATTGCCGCCGTTCGGACGGCACGACCGGCCTGATCGTCGGCGCGGCGCTGGGTGGCCTGCTGGGCAGCCAGATTGATCGGGGTCAGTCCAACATCGCGGGTGTGCTGATCGGTGGTGGCGCAGGCGCGTTGCTAGGCCGGGAAATTGATCGTGGCGGATTGAACTGCCGCTGAAGATACGGCGGGAAGGGGTTAGGTTTCGTAACGTCTTCCCGCTTCAGCACCAGGGATGGCGCGCGCCATCCCAGTCTCGCGCCAGCCCCTCTGCGACCAAAATGGCCCCGATCGACTCTCCGCTGCGCGTGACAATGCGGAGCGAGCGGCCATAGCGATCCGTATCGCGATCTCCCTGCTCCAGTGAAAATGCGCCCGCGTTTATCAGGCTTTGCAATCGGCGAGTCGCCTGCGCGCCGAGCGCTGCTTCGGCCGGGCAGCGGGGGCCGTGGGTTTCGGGCGTGTCGATGTCGGCGATGCGATATTTGGCCCCCTGGAACCAGAAGGTGTCGCCGTCGACCACGCAATTTGTCCCGCCGCCGCTGTGGCAGAGGCCGAAGCTGGCGGTCAGCATGTCGGCCGATGCCGCAGGACGCGCGGGCGAATGCTCACCGGCGTGATCGAATAACCGGGCGGCTTCCAGCCAGCCGGGGCCATACCAACCCAGCAACAGCCCCAGGCAAACCATATAAACGAGCGCAGGGCCGCTGACGCTGCGATCCACCGCTTTGCGCTGGAGTCTGGCGGTAGCACCGCTGCGCGACCAGCTATTATGCGCATCGCGTGTGCGTGACCGCCGCTTGGTCCGGAGAAATCCTGTTGCCATGCCCTGTTGTGCCATGGCGTCGGGAAAGGAGAGGTTAAGACTGCTCCATCTTTCCGCGAACGTGGATCAGACAGGAATTGACCACGGTCAAAGCGCCGCTTGCTGATGGTGCTACCATGGGATGATGATCCAGATTGGAGCCAGTCCATGAACGCCGCCGCATCGCCCCAGTCGCTACCCAATCCTTATGGCCGCATCGGCGGTGAGATCGTCGTGAGAGCGATCGTGGATCGCTTTTACGATCTGGTGGAACAGGACAGCCGGTTCGTGGCGCTACGCGGCATTCATGCGGCGGACCTGGGGCCGGTGCGGCACGGCCTGACGCGATTCATCGTCGGATGGCTCGGCGGTCCGCGAGACTGGTTCGAACGCGGCCCCTGCATCATGACGCTGCACCGGGTCTTTCCCGTGACCCCGGCGCTGGCCGATCAATGGGCCACGGCGATGACCTGCGCCATCGCCGGACAAGACGGGCTGGACCCGGCCATGGGTGATGCCATGGCGCAAGCACTGGGCCACCTCGCCCGGGGCATGATAAATCTGGCGCTGGATGCCAGTCAGACCGATCAGGGCAGGCCGTCCTCGTCATCCGCATCCTCGGTATCGCCCAGAACGTCCTCTTCGTCGTCCATTTGCGGTTCGCCGGCATAGGCATCCATGTCGAGCCGACCCGAACGGTTCATCGCGTTCATCTTTTCTACCAGATCCTCGGTGTCGTCTGGCACGAGCTGCGCCGGATCGGTCTTGCCGCCCCGCTCGCTGTCTTCGCTCAGGTCAATGCTGCGGGTGGCGGCGTCATCGGCCACGTCCTGCGCCTGGGTGCCGGCTTCGGCCTGTTCGCTATTCTCTTCCATCTCGCGATCGGGGGTGGGGCGGTCCATGATGCGTCTCCTGTCAACTATACGGCCTTGATGAACGGCCGGCCGGGGCGGCTGTTCCGGGAAAAGCGCTGGACAGGGCGCGGAGGAGGGGGCAAAGCGCCCTGCGATCCTTTCGCACCGCAGCAGGAATCCTTCATGCCTCGCCAGCTCATCTCCTCCGGCTCGCCCTTCGAGGCGCAGGTCGGCTATTCGCGCGCCGTCGTTCAAGGTGACTGGTGCTTCGTGGCCGGCACGACGGGCATGGACCCAGATACCAAAGTGATGCCAGGCGATGTGGTCGAACAGGGGCGCAACGCATTCAAGACCATTGGCAAGGCGCTCGACGAAGCGGGCTTTTCCTTCGCCGACGTGGTGCGCGTCAATTATTATATCACCGACGCCGCCTATTGGGACGTGATGGGCGACATCGCCGGCCCCATATTCGGCGACATCCGCCCGGCGGCAAGCTGCGTTATCGCAGGGCTGGTCAAGCCGGAAATGAAGATCGAGATCGAAGTCACCGCGTTCAAAGGGTGACAGGAGCACAGCATCATGATTACCATGTACGGCATCAAGAATTGCGACACCATCAAGAAGGCCCGCAACTGGCTGGACAATGAGCGCGTCCCCTACAGCTTCCACGATTACAAGGTATCGGGCGTCGACAAGGACCGCCTGGAGGAATGGGTAATGGAGCATGGCTGGGAAACCATCCTCAATCGCTCCGGCACGACCTTCAAGGCGCTGGACGCGGGCGACAAGGCGCATATCGATGCGGACAAGGCGATCTTGCTGATGATGGCCAATCCCTCGATGATCAAGCGCCCGATCCTGGACACCGGCAAGGGTACGATCGTCGGGTTCAAGGCGACGACCTACGAAAATGCGCTGCATGGCGTGAAGGCATGAGCGTGCGGAGGCTGGCGCGATTAGGGCTGATTGTTCTGATGAGCCTCCTCCCTCTCTCGATAGCCCGGGCGGCGCCCGGCGCGGACCCCATCCTCATCGCGCATCGCGGCGCGAGCGGCGAACGGCCCGAACATACGCTGGCCGCCTATGAGCGCGCGATCGACCAGGGCGCGGATTATATCGAACCCGACCTTGTGCTGACCAAGGACGGTGTGCTGGTCGCCCGCCACGAAAATGAGATTGGCGGGACGACGGACGTCGCCAATCATCCCGAATTTGCCGATCGCAAGACAACCAAGGTCATTGACGGCGTCGAAATGGCGGGCTGGTTCACCGAGGACTTCACTTTGGCGGAACTGCGCACCCTGCGCGCGCGCGAACGGTTGCCCGACCTGCGCCCGGCCAACAAGCGCTTTGACGCGCTCTACCAGATCCCGACATTCGAGGAGATATTGAAGCTGGTGCGCGCCAAGGAAGCGGAAAGCGGCCGGCGGATCGGCCTTTATCCCGAAACCAAGCACCCCAGCTATTTCGCGGGCATCGGCCTGCCCCACCAGGCACCCTTGCTCGATCTGCTCAGCCGCTACGGCTATATGACGCAGGCCGATCCGGTCTTCATCCAGTCGTTCGAGGTCGGCAATCTGAAGGCGCTGCGCGCCGCCACCCGGCTGCGCCTCATCCAGTTGGTGGACGCGCAGGGCGGGCCAGCCGATATGCCGGGCACCAGCTATGACGACATGCTGACGGTCCAGGGGTTGGCGGAGATCGCGACCTATGCCGATGGCATCGGCCCGTCCGCCGCGCAGGTGATCGCGCCCGAAGGCGCGACGGCGCTGGTTGGCCGCGCCCATGATGCGGGCTTGCAGGTGCATGTCTGGACGCTGCGAATGGAAAATCCCTTCCTGCCCACCCAATATCAGCGCGGCGATGATCCCGAAGGGCGCGGTGACTTTGCCGGCTATGTCCGCGCGATCGTCGCAGCCGGGGTCGATGGCTTTTTCACCGACTTTCCAGGGCAGGCGCGCGCGGCGATGACGGCCGCGCCCTAAGCGCTTGTCAAATGACGGGCGCGGGCGAATAACGGGATCATGCTGTCCCAGAAGACCCGTTACGCCATTCGCGCTCTCCAGCATCTTGCCGACCGTTACCGCCAGGGCCCCGTGCCGTTGAACGAGATTGCCACGCGGCAGAATATTCCGGCCAAGTTCCTGACCGTGATCCTGTCCGAATTATCGCGCGAAGGGCTGGTGGCGACGCAGCGCGGCCGGGACGGGGGCTATTGGCTGGCGCTGGCGCCAGTTGACGTCAGCTATGGTGATATCGTCCGGCTGACCCGCGGATCGCTGGCCCTGACCCCCTGCGCCAGCCGCTTCGCGCATGAAAGCTGCACCAACTGCCTGCCCGAAAGCGAGTGCCGGCTGCATCGCATCATGCTGCGCGTGCGCGACGAAACCGCCAAGGTGCTGGACGGCATCAGCCTGGCCGAGCCGATCCCGCTGGCGGCGGAGGACTGACCCTTGCGCGGCGCGTGCGGTTTCGCCACATCGGGCGCATGACCAACCCGCCGCTCAAAGCCGCCCTGATCCCCGTCACCCCGTTGCAGCAGAATTGCACGTTGTTCTGGTGCACGGAGACGATGCGGGGTGCATTCGTCGATCCGGGCGGCGACCTGCCGATGCTCAAGAAAGCAGCGCAGCAACATGGCGTGA
The DNA here is from genome assembly GCF_000153545.1 of Sphingomonas sp. SKA58. Taxonomy (NCBI): domain Bacteria; kingdom Pseudomonadati; phylum Pseudomonadota; class Alphaproteobacteria; order Sphingomonadales; family Sphingomonadaceae; genus Sphingomonas; species Sphingomonas sp. SKA58. The sequence continues at coordinate 629,323 of NZ_CH959307.1, read as the reverse complement.
CCATCGAAAAGCTGCTGATCACCCACGGGCATATCGACCATTGCGGGCAGGCGGGCGTTCTGGCGCGCGACCTCGGCGTCCCGATCGAGGGGCCGCATGAGGAGGACCGGTTCTGGATCGAGCGGTTGGCACAGGATGGCGAGCGCTGGAATGTGCCGGGGGAAAGTTTCGAACCAGACCGCTGGCTGGCGGATGGCGACCAGGTGACGGTCGGCCATCTGACGCTGGATGTCTATCATTGCCCTGGCCACACGCCCGGCCATGTCGTGTTCCACCATGCGCCCAGCAAGCTGGCGATCGTGGGCGACGTGCTGTTTCAGGGGGCGATTGGCCGCACTGATTTTCCGCGTGGCGATCACCAGCAACTGATCGACGCCATCACCGGGAAATTATGGCCGCTGGGCGGCGAAACCGCCTTCGTGCCCGGCCATGGGCCGATGAGCAATTTCGCCCATGAACGCCGCACCAATCCGTTCGTGGCCGATTCGGTGCTGGCGCGCTGATCTAGGCCTGCGCCGCCAGGGCTGGCGGCACCGGCATTTCGCGCGTCTGGTGATAGGCCAGGGCAAGCGCGGCGCCCGCAAGCAGCACCATGACGCCCCAGGTGACGAGCGCCCCGCCCGCACGCCACAGGGTCGGTTTGTCCGCATCCATTCCGATGGCATGGGCAACGCGCGCCAGGATATAGGCCAGCGCCCCGATCCACAGCCACAGCGAAGGCCCGGCCGCCAGTTCGATCAGTGCGAACAGAATGAGGATGATCGGCGTATATTCGATGAAATTGGTGTGGGCGCGCATCCGTTTGGCGAGCAGCGCATGACCGGCATCGCCATGCATGATCTTGTCCGAAATGCGAAACCGCGCACAGCGAATCGCCAGCCACAGATTGAGCAGCGCGCAGGCGGCGGCAAAGGTCAACGTGATCGGCAGCAGCATCCGATATTCCCCTGTATCTCGACGTGCGCACCCTATAGCGCGGGGCCGGGCGGGCAAGCGCAAAGGAAGGAAGGGGTTGCGTGGACGGCAAAAAGCGCTATAGGCGCATGGCTTCGCGATCACCCGGGCCGCATGGGTCTGCGGCGCCGTTGGCGTCGGCATCCCATCGGAAACCGGCCAGTCGCACAACCAGATCATTATACGGAACAAGGTGCCGACATGGCTGTCCCCAAGCGGAAAACTTCTCCCTCCCGTCGCGGCATGCGCCGCAGCCACGACGCGCTGCGCGTCGAGGCCTACCAGGAATGCTCCAACTGCGGTGAACTCAAGCGCCCGCACAATCTGTGCGACGCCTGCGGGCACTATAACGGCCGCGAAGTCGTCGCCGTCGGGGCCTGAGCCCATTCTCTACTCCGCAAAGGGGTGACCTGACAGTGTCCAGACAACCGCGAATCGCAATCGACGCGATGGGCGGGGACGAAGGCGTGCGTGTGATGATGGCCGGTGCCGCCTTGGCCCGCCATCGGCACGAAGGCCTGCGGTTCACCCTGTTCGGCGACGAAGTGCGGATCAAGGCCGCGCTTGACCGTCACCCCAATTTGCGGGCGGCGTCCGATGTCGTTCATAGCGACAGCGTGGTCGACGGTTCGGACAAGCCAAGCGTCGCTATTCGCAAGAAGAGCAGCTCCATGGCGATGGCGATCGCCGCGGTGAAGGCGGGTGATGCCGGCGCTGCGGTATCCGCCGGCAATACCGGCGCGCTGATGGCGATGGCGAAGCTGGCGCTGCGCACCATGCCCGGCGTGGATCGGCCGGCCCTGGCCGCCATGTTGCCGACGCTGGGCGACAATGACGCCATCATGCTGGATCTGGGCGCGAACACCGAATGTGACGCGCGCAACCTCGTCCAGTTCGCGGTGATGGGCGCGGCCTATGCCCGCATTGCCTTCGATCTTGACCGGCCGCGCGTGCGCCTGCTCAACATCGGCACCGAAGAATTGAAGGGCACGGACGAAATTCGTGATGCCGCGGCCATTCTGCGCGCCGCCAATGACCTGTCGCTCCAGTTCGACGGCTTCACCGAAGGCGACAAGATCGCGCGCGGGGACAGCGACGTCATCGTGTGCGACGGATTTTCCGGCAATGTCGCGCTCAAGACGGCGGAGGGCACGGCCCGCTTCGTCACCGACGTCCTGCGCAAGGCCTTCACCAGCTCCATCCGGTCCAAGATCGGCTTCCTCATTTCGAAGCCGGCCATGTATATGCTCAAACATCATCTGGACCCGAATAACCATAATGGCGCGGTGTTCCTGGGCCTCAACGGCGTCGTGGTGAAAAGCCATGGCGGCGCGGACGAAAAGGGCGTAGCCAATGCCGTCCATGTCGCCGCGCGGTTGCTGGAAGAGGATATTACCCGCCGCATCGCCGCCGACATGGCGGGCGTCGAGGGGCTGGGCGCCGTCGCATCGAAGCTGGAGCAGCCCGTCAAGTGATCCGCCGTTCTATTCTCCTGGGGACAGGCTCCGCCCTGCCCAAGCGCGTCGTCACCAATGCCGAACTGACAGAGACGGTCGACACCAGCGATGAATGGATCGTCGAGCGCACCGGCATCCGCATGCGCCATATCGCGGGTGAGGGGGAAACCACAGCCACGCTGGCGACCGATGCCGCCAAGGCCGCGCTGGAAGCGGCTGGCCTGGCCGCGCAGGACATCGACCTCATCATCCTGGCGACGGCGACGCCCGACCAGACCTTCCCCGCTAGCGCAACCAAGGTGCAGGCGGCGCTCGGCATCGACGATTGTGTCGCGTTCGACGTCGCAGCAGTATGTTCGGGCTTTCTTTATGCCGTGACCGTGGCGGACAGCATGATCCGGTCGGGCGCGGCGCAGCATGCGCTGGTGATCGGGTCGGAAACCTTCAGCCGCATCCTCGATTGGGAAGATCGCACGACCTGCGTCCTGTTCGGCGACGGCGCGGGCGCGATCGTGCTGGGCGCGGAGGAAAGCGCGGCCACCGACCCCCGCTCCGCACGGGGCATCCTGGCGTCGAAACTCCATGCCGATGGTCGGCACAATCAGCTTCTCTATGTCGATGGCGGCCCTTCGACCACCGGCACTGTAGGCAAGCTGCGCATGAAGGGGCAGGAAGTGTTCCGCCATGCCGTGGTCAATTTGGCCTCGGTCTTGAACGAAGTCATGAGCCTGGCTGGCCTGGACGCGCGCGACATCGACTGGCTGGTGCCGCATCAGGCCAATGCCCGCATTCTCGATGCGACCGCGCGCAAGCTCAAGCTGCCTGCCGAGCGTGTGATCGTGACGGTCGACCGGCACGCCAATACGTCGGCTGCGTCGGTTCCGCTGGCGCTCGACCTTGCAATGCGCGACGGGCGGATCAAAGCCGGCGACCTCGTCGTGCTGGAAGCCATGGGCGGCGGCTTTACCTGGGGTGCCTGCGTCTTACGTCTATGATCATTGGTGCTGCTTGCCGAATCAGCAGGAATCGGTCAAATTTGCCTTTGGTCATCGGGGGGTGACTGACGCAATCGGTCGAGAGGGGACCAATATGGGCGAAATGAGCACTTTGACGCGGGCGGACTTGGCGGAAAGCCTCAACCGTCATGTCGGATTGTCGCGCGCGGAAGCGGCGGCGCTGGTCGAATCCATTCTGGATCATATGTCGGACGCGCTGGAGCGCGGCGAGAATGTGAAAATCTCCAGCTTCGGCACCTTCGTCCTGCGCGACAAGACCCAGCGCATGGGGCGCAATCCAAAGACCGGCGTGGAAGTGCCGATCGAGCCGCGCCGGGTGCTGACATTCCGCGCCAGCCAGACCATGCGCGATCGCGTCGCCTGACAAGCGCAGGATTATCCGCCGCTTTTTCCTGTCGGACGCCGTCGGTTGCGGTTGACGCCCTGGTGGGGGCGGGTGCAACATTGCAGTCATGAAAAAGGCGGAGGGGGCATTTCTGACGATCAGCGAATTATCCGCTGAACTCGATGTGCCCCAGCATATCCTGCGCTATTGGGAAACGCGCTTTCCGGCCTTGCGGCCCCTGCAACGCGCCGGCAACCGCCGCTATTACCGGCCCGACGACGTGCTGCTGGCGCGGCGGATCCATCATCTGCTGAGCGTCGAGGGCTTCACGGTAAAGGGGGCGCAGAAGGCGTTGAGCGAGGGCGCGGGCAGCATGCCGCCTGCGCCGGTTGACGCCGCGCCCGAAACCCTGCTCAGCCAATTGGAAACGGTGCGCGCCATGTTGGCGCGGGCGCTCGGCGTCTGACCGACCGGCGCGCCGCGTTAGCGCGTTTCCGGCCCGAGTGCAGGATCAAGGTCGCGCGGCCGCGTAAAGCTTTTGAGCGTGGCGACGCCGGGCCGCGCATCGGCCCAGCGCTCGATCGCCAAGTCCATGACGGCCAGGCTGGCGGTGGGGAATTTGACTTCGACGTCATCGCGCAGGGCGCTTTTGCCGTCGTCGGGCACCAGATCCAGGATCAGTTCCTCAAAGCCGGGATTGTGACCTGACATGAGCGCTGCTTCCGCCGTTTCGGGCAGGTCGCGCACCACGTCGAACAGCGTCGCGGACGAGGCGAGGTAGATGCGCCGGTCCCAGCGCGCCTCCAGCGTTTCGCCATAGCCGGTGAAAAAGGCGTCCAGCGTCTGCACCACACGCTCGGCAGGGGAGGCCACCAGCTGGTCGAAACGCATCCCCTGGCGTGCGGCGAACTTTCCCATTAGCCGCGCGGCCTTTTCACCGCGCTGGTTGAGCGGGCGATCGAAATCGCGCGCTACCGGATCGTCCCAATCGGACTTCGCGTGGCGCAACAGGGTCAGCCGCTTCATTGTCACTCCTGTCGGGGCAAGCCGGATTCGTGCCCCTGATGCCCGATGGCGGGGCGTTCGCCAAGGCTTTCGCTCCGGGCGGATCGACTGACGGCGATGATCGCTTCATCCAGCGTCAGCCGACGCACCGGCGTTCCGGGCGGAAAGGCGGAGAGCAGGCGGCTGGGCATGGCGGCGGACAGGATGACGAAGCTGCCCCGATCCTCGGCCCGGCGGATCAGGCGGCCAAAGGCCTGCGCCAGCCGCGCCCGGATCAGCCGGTCGTCATAGGCGCTACCCCCGCCGGCCAATCGGCGCGCGGCATGCAGCACCGTGGGCTTGGACCATGGCACGCCCTCCATCACCACCAATCGCAACGAATGGCCGGGCACATCGACCCCGTCGCGCAGCGCGTCGGTGCCCAGCAGGGACGCGCGCGGATCGTCGCGGAAAATATCGACCAGTGTCCCTGTGTCCATCGGATCGACATGCTGGGCATAAAGCGGCAGGCCCGCGCGTGCGAGTCGATCGGCGATGCGGGCATGGACCGCGCGCAGCCGACGGATGGCGGTGAACAGGCCCAGCGTCCCGCCGCCGGCCGCCTCGATCAAACGGCCATAGGCGCCCGACAGCGCGGCGATGTCACCTCGCTTGATGTCGGTCACGATCAGCACTTCGGCGCGATCCGGATAGTCGAATGGGCTGCTTGCCTCGAACCGTTGGGCGCCATGGGGCAGATGGATCGCGCCAGCGCGCGCTTCGGCATTGTCCCATTCGCCCCCGCCCTTGAGCGTGGCCGAGGTGATGAGCACGCCCTGCGCGGGCTTCAGCACGGTTTCGGCCAGCGGACGGGTCGGGTCCAGCCAATGGCGGTGGATGCCGATATCATATTCGCGTCCTTCGACCCGATCGACGGTCATCCAGTCGACAAAGTCGGGATCGGCGGGGCCGCCGATCCGCGCCAGCAGCGCCAGCCATGCCGCGATCAGATCCCGGCGCCAGCCCAGCGATGCGATCGCGCCTTCGACTCGCGCCCGCGCCGCGCCATCCAGCCAGTCGGGCGCATCCTCGATCACCGCTTCCAGCCGGCGGGCCAGACGCACCAGCGGCTTGATGAGCGCATCGAGCGCAAGCGCGGCCTCCTGCGCCGCTTCCACCAATGCCCCGTCAGGTTCGGCCAGTTCGGTTTCCAGCCCGTAGCCCGCATCCGCTTCGCCCGCATCGGCGGCGCGGGTGTATACGGTGCCGCGCACCGCCGCGAGCAGCGCCTCCAGCGGGCCGAACGGCTCGCCCGCCACGACGCGTTTCAACCAGTCGTCGGCCGGCAGCGCCTGCGCTGCATCGATCGCGGCGCGGATGGCCTGGCCACCTTCCTCATCATAGCTGGCCAGATCTGACAGACGCGCGGCAAGGCCCCGCCTGCGGCCGCGCGATCCGCCCTCCGGCCCCATGATCCAGCGGCGCAACTCGATCGCTTCCTGCCCGGAAAGGGCAACGGAAAAGGTCGAATCGGCTGCGTCGAACAGATGATGACCTTCGTCGAAGATGATGCGCTGGGGCCGCTGTCCGGTTTCGCGCCCCCGCGCGGCGTTGATCATGACCAGCGCATGATTGGCGATGACGATGTCGGCGTCCGCGCTCGCCCGGGCTGATCGTTCGATGAAGCATTTGCGATAATGGGGGCAGCCGGCATAGATGCACTCGCCGCGCCGGTCGGTGAGCGCGGTGGAGCCATTGCGGCGGAACAGCGTCGGCAGCCAGCCGGGCAGGTCGCCGCCCACCATGTCGCCATCCTTGGTAAAAGCCGCCCAGCGCGCGACCAGTTGCGCCAGGATCGCGGCGCGCCCGGAAAAGCCGCCCTGCAACGCATCCTCCAGATTGAGGAGGCAGAGATAATTTTCACGCCCCTTGCGCACGACCACCCGCCTTGCCGCGAGCGCCGGGTCGGGAAACAGACGCAGGGATTCGCGATCGAGCTGGCGTTGCAGCGCCTTGGTATAGGTCGATACCCATACCGTCCCCTGCGCTTCGCTGGCCCAGAGGGAGGCTGGCGCCAGATAGCCCAAAGTCTTGCCGATGCCCGTGCCCGCTTCGGCCAGCAGCATATTGGGCTGGTCGCGATGGCGTTTGGGGGTGAAGGCATCGCCGGCGGCGGCGGCATAGGCGCGCTGGCCCGGGCGCGGCTCGGCCCCAGCGCCCGTCAGCGCGTCGAGCCGGGCGAGCACCTGATCCTCGTTCAGGCTGATGGTGCGCGGGGCAGGGCGAGGCTGCGCCTCCTCCCACTCCGGCAATTTGGAAAAAAGCCAGCGTTCAGCGTCCTTGGGGCGCGGGATGCGCGGCGCGACCAGCGGCGACCACGGCCAGCGCAAACGGTGCAGCGCCTGCGCCGCGGTCCAGCCGCCCTCTCGCTCCAGCCAGTCCGGCGCGTCCAGACGGTCCAGCAACAGCGTCGCGGCCTGTTGCAGCAAGGCGGGAATGTCGCCCTCCTGCGGCGGCGCTGGCAGTCCCAGCGCTGCCGCCAGCCCCTTGGGCGTGGGCACCAGAAAGCGGGCGGGATGGAGAAAGGCCCATAGCTCCAGCAGATCGAGGCCGTTGAGTTCGGGATAGCCAAGGCGCTGGCCGGTCAGGGGCGCGTTGAGCAGCAGCACCGGCGTTTCGGCCGCGCGAGCGATGGCCTGCCCCTTGGCCAGGCCCATCGTGCGGCCCTCTTCGCGAAGCCAGATGCCGCCATGGCTGGCGTGGAGCGCTGGCAGGGAGGCGGGATCAATCACCCCGCCGGCTTAGAGCAGCGGGAACAAAAGGAAAACCTGTTTCAGCCCATCCGGCGGCCAAAACCAGCACCCTGCACGCGAGGCGGCACAGTCATCGCCTCGGTGCGCGCGGCGCGCGCCAGCATCAGCTTGTCGAACAAGGGGCCTTCGGCCAGTGGATAGGGGAAACGGATGCCCATGCGATCCTCTTCGGACCAGCGCACCAGGCCAAAGGTGATGTGGCCATCAAGATCCAGCTGGCAGGACATTCCCGCAGGCAGGGAACATCCCGACACCTGCGCGCCGCCCTCGCTCAGATCGATCACCACCCCATCCTGATAGTCGAGCACGGTTGTCACGACGACAGGTATCTCAACAGACACGCGTTGATGGCTGCGTTGTATGTGCATATCGCCTCCACTTCACACATCTATAGCATATTGTACATCGATGACGCAAAGCGGCGCGTGCTCCTGTCGGCCTTTGTCATCAAAAGGCGTTTTCTTTCCTTGCCGTCAGGACTAGGGGCTGTGCATCATGACTATCCCCGATCCGCTCCGCTCCGCCGCTCAGGCGTCCAAGGCCTGGCCCTATGAAGAAGCGCGCAAGCTGCTCAAGCGCTATCCGAACGGCGCGCCGGACAAAGGGCATATCCTGTTCGAAACGGGCTATGGCCCATCGGGTCTTCCCCATATCGGCACGTTCAACGAAGTGCTGCGCACGACGATGGTGCGCAACGCCTATCATGCGCTGTCGGATATTCCCACGCGCCTGGTGGCGTTCAGCGACGACATGGACGGGCTGCGCAAGGTGCCCGACAATGTGCCCAACCAGGCGATGCTCAATGCGCATCTGGGCAAGCCGTTGACGCAGGTGCCCGACCCGTTCGAAAAGTTCGAAAGTTTCGCCCATCATAATAATGCGATGCTGCGGGAATTTCTCGACCGCTTCGGTTTCGATTACGAGTTCGTGTCTGCGACCGAACAATATCGCGCCGGTGCCTTCGACGACGCGCTGCGGCAGGTGCTGCGGCGCTATCAGGCAATCATGGACATCATGCTGCCGACGCTGCGCAAGGAACGGCAGGCAACCTATTCGCCCGTCCTGCCGATTTCGCCGAAAAGCGGCATCGTGCTCCAGGTGCCGGTTGAGGTGATCGACGCGGAAGCAGGCCTCGTGCGGTTCGAGGATGATGGCGAGACGATCGAGCAGTCGATCCTGTCGGGCGGCGCCAAGCTGCAATGGAAGGTCGACTGGGCGATGCGCTGGTATGCGCTGGGCGTCGATTATGAAATGGCGGGCAAGGACCTGATCGATTCGGTCACGCAATCGTCCAAGATTTGCCGCGCGCTGGACGGACGCCCGCCCGAAGGCTTCAACTACGAAATGTTCCTGGACGAAAAGGGCGAGAAAATCTCCAAGTCCAAGGGCAACGGCCTCAGTCTCGAACAATGGCTGACCTATGGCCCGCAGGAAAGCCTGGCCTTCTACGCCTATCGCGAGCCGAAAAAGGCGAAGCAGCTGCACATGGGCGTCATTCCGCGCGCGGTGGACGAATATTGGCAGTTCCGCGGCAACTATCCGCGCCAGACCATCGAGCAGCAACTCGGCAATCCGGTGCATCATATCCATGACGGCAAGCTGCCGCAGGGCGAGCTGCCGGTGACGTTCGGCCTGTTGCTGAATCTGGTCGGCGTGATGGGCGATGCGAGCCGCGAACAGGTGTGGGGCTATCTGCAAAATTATGTGCCGGGCGCGAGCGTCGACACCTATCCCGAACTCGACGAGCTGATCGGTCATGCGCTCGCCTATCACCGCGATTTCGTCGCGCCGACGCTCCAGCGCCGCGCGCCGGAGGCGAACGAGGCAGCGGCGCTCAAGCGGCTGGACTTGGAATTGGCGGCGCTGCCGGCCGATGCCAGCGCGGAGGACATCCAGAATATCGTTTATGCCATCGGCAAGGACGAAGCATTCGGATTCGCCGAGCTGCGGGACTGGTTCAAGGCGCTGTATCAGACGCTGCTGGGCGCGGATCAGGGGCCACGCATGGGCAGCTTCATCGCCCTTTATGGCATCGAAAACAGCCGCAAACTGATCGCGGAGGCGCTGGCCGCCTGATCCGGAAAAAATGGGGAACAATGGCCATAAAACGGCGTTTGCCCCTATGGTCCACCCCCCTTTCGGACTGATGATGCGCCTCGCGCGCATTATCGGCCGCGTGCGCCTGGCAACGGGCGGCGCGGCCAAGGGCGGTACACCCTCGTCGGCTGCACGGCACGACAGAAACGGCCCCGTTCCATCTGGAACGGGGCCGCTGCGTCTGCGCCCTCTGGTTTACCAGAAGAAGCCGCGATGCACCTGCATCACCCGTCCGGTGCGGACGTTCACCAGCAGCACATCATTATAGTGGCGGACCCAGCGCAGGTTCGCGCCCGGGCGGGGCAGGCGATAGCGATAGGGGTCGGCGATATAATAGCGCGAGCTATAATAGGCTGGCCGCAACCGTGCGCCGGTGTTCCAGGCGGTATAGCGGAAGGGCGCGCGCCAGTTGCCGCCGCGATAAACGTTGCGGTGGCTGCGGCGATAGTCGCGCCAGTCTTCGCGCACTTCGCGGCGGGCTTCGCGCACTTCGCGGCGTTGTTCGCGCACATCACGGCGATCACCATAGCGCTGCGCCTGCCGTAGATCGCGCTTTTCCTCGCGCAGTTGCCGCTCGCTGCGGCGCGCTTCGCCGTAGGATTGGGCCGAAGCGACACTGGGGGCGACGGTGGCGGCCAGCAGGCCCAATATGATCAGTTTACGCATCTTTGGTCTCCCATTCAGCTTGGCGTCGAACCGATCTTTGGCTTTCCGGTTCCTGCGCCAGTGAAGAGAAATATGGCCCCGCGCATCTGAACGGACCGGGAATGGCGCCGTCAGATTCCAGTCATTTATGTCGCAATTTGTATCAGCCTTTCAGCCCCAGGGACGTTCGCGAAACCATTTGGTGACGACATATTTGGTGCCGCGCTCCACGGGCAGGGCAGCATGCAGGCTGAAGCGATTGGGCGCGCCATCCCGGTCCATATTATTCCAGATCAGGATCATCCCTTCGACCGGTGGGACCATGAATTCGCATTGCGGGAAATGCGTCTCTCCCCCGGCCTCGACAGCGGACAGATAGATCATCGCCGTCCATGTGCGTTGCCCGCCCGTCCCGCGCATCCTTTGCCAATAGTCCGCCGTCGCCGGGAAATAGTCGCAATGGACCTTATATTCCTGGCCGGGGGTATAGCGCTGTCCCTGGAGCGTTTCGCCGTTGATCGCCGGCAATCCGGTCAGCGCGCAGATGCGCTGGGTGATCCGTTCGACCAGCGGATCGCGAGGCGACAGGTTGCCGCTGTGGCTGGTGCGATAGTCCGCGTTGGCGCTGCCGGAAAAAAGCGTCGACGGCTGCGCATTCGCGTCGATCAGGCGGCGCAGTTCGGCGCATTCGTCTGGACTGAGGAAATCCTGCCGCCCGAATATCTCCAGGTGCGGCGTATCGATACGGCTCACCATTGGGTTGCGCTCCAGCCGCGCACGCACGGCATCGCCTATGGCGGCGCGAGCAGGAGAGGCGATGCCGCCGTCATCGGCAGCGTCTGCATCGAAAGAACCGGTCATAGGCCTTCCCTGCCACAGGGAGGACGGCGATGAAAAGACCCCGACGCGTCGCCGCGCCGGGGCCAGGGACTCCTGAAGGCCAGTTCAGGAAGCCGCGAATTCAGGAAACCGGCGCGTCACCAGAAAAAGTCGCGGATGACGTCGACGACATAGCCGTCGCGAACATCGACCAGCAGCGCATCGTCATAATAGCGGATCCAGCGCAGTGTGCCGTAGGCGGGAGGAAGCCGATAGGCATAGGGATCGTTGATCCAATAATTATTGGCGTAGAGCAGGTCGTTCAGGAAAAGCCCGACCGAAAAGGATCGATAGCCATAGCTCCATCCGCGCGGCGCATAATAGCGCCCGACCCGGTAGCGATCGCCATAGCGGTTGCGATAGCTGCGCCAGTCATAGCGGCGGTCCTGACGCCAGCCATTGTCCCAGCGCCGCTGGTTATTCCACCGTGTCCGTTCGTCAAAGCGCCGCACATCGACCCGTTCGCGCCCGCCTGTCCAGCGCCAGTCGCCCGGCCTGGCATCGCGGCGATCATTGCGCCAATCGATCCGGTCGTCGCGCCGGTCGGAACGCCAGTCGCGACGATCATCCTGGCGATCCGCGCGCCTTTCCTGCCGGTCATCCCGACGATCGGCCCGTCGGTCCTGCCGTTCGTTGCGCCAATCCTGCCTGCCATCGCGACGATCGCCGCGCCGGTCATCCATGCCCGGTCGACGTTCGGCGCGCCCGGCCTGCCACTGCTCGCGCCGTTCGCGCGCCTGCTCGACCGCGCGGGCGGCGTTTCCGCGCAGGCGATTGTCGGGTTGCGCCGGCGCCATCTGACGCGGCGGCTGGGCGCGCGGCTGCGTTCCGGCGGCGCGGCCGGCGTCACCGCGCGGCTGGTTCATGCGATTTCCGCGCGACACGGCGGCGCCATCGCCATTGCGCATGCCGCGTTCGCCGCGGGGTGCACGTTCCTGCGCATAGGCCGGCACGATCCCGCCCAGCACAGTCGCGCCCATCAATCCTGCCAGCATGATCTTCTTGAACATGGGTCCAGCACTTTCCTGATACGGGGCACAGCGCCCCTGATGATCAGGTTATAGGCGCATGGTGGTGAGCGATCGCTGAACCTTCATGTCAGCATTGCGAAAGAATCTTGCGACCCAATATGGTCTTTGGGGAAGGTTTTACGTAGGGTGCAAGACTGGTGCGTCAGCGCAGCCACCCCAGGGCTGACCGAAGCTGATGCAGATTAAAGACATTTTCTCCCATCCCTCTTAGGACCACCGAGTGACGAAATCCCCCGATGCCGGCCGCACCCGTCAGGCCCTGCGTGAAGCGACGATGGCGAGCCATGATCGGGTTGATGCGCTGTTTGCGGACTTTTCCCTTGATAACGCTCGGGATTATGCCGATTTTCTAAGCGCGCACAGCCGCGCTTTGTCGGCGCTGGAGCCGGCAGCGCAGCCGAACCAGACGCGTATGCCGTTTCTGGCGCAGGATCTCGCCGCTCTGGGCGTCGCGCCGCCGCAGTCGCTCAGCCTCGAATCCGCGGGGGGCGACGGGTATCGCTGGGGCTTGCTCTATGCGTTGGAAGGGTCGCGCCTTGGCGGCGCCTTCCTCGCCCGCCGGGTCGGCCCGGGGCTCCCCAGCGCCTATCTTTCCGCGACTCATGATAAGGGGGAATGGTTGGCCTTCCAGCGCGCGCTTGACGGCGCTGCTGCGGAAGGCGGCGAAGGCTGGCTGAACGACGCCGTGCAGGGCGCGCTCGCCGCCTTCGCCCTTTTTGCCGCCGGCGCGGCGGCGCAAAAGGCGGTGGCGCATGGCTGAAGGCGATCCCGGCAGCGACGCGACCGACCCCGGTTTCGCCGTCGACCTGAGCAATTGTGATCGCGAGCCGATCCATATTCTGGGTGCGGTGCAGCCGTTCGGCTTTCTCATCGCCCTGACGGCCGACTGGCTGGTGGCACGGGCGTCCGCCAACAGCGCGCAATTTATCGGTCTGTCCCCCGACGATATGCTGGGCCGCCCGGTCGCTGATATTTTCGAAGCAGATGCGATCCACGCGCTGCGCAATCGCATCACGTTGCTGCGCGGTCCTGATTCGGTGGAGCGGCTCTTTTCGCTTCCGCTCATCAAGGATGGCCCCGCCTTCGACGTGGCGGTGCATTTTTCCGGCCCGATGGTGATCGTGGAGGCGGAACCCGCCAGCCATGACGAGATGGAGGCGAGCAGCACGGTTCGCTCCATGGTGTCGCGCCTGGCGCAGGCCGAATCCATGTCCGCCTTCCTGCGCGATGGCGCAAGGCAGGTGCGCGCGCTGACCGGGTTCGACCGCGTGATGGTCTATCGCTTCGCCGATGGCGGCGATGGCGAGGTCGTAGCCGAAGCGTTGCGGCCCGGCATCGAAAGCTTTTTCGGACTCCACTACCCCGCGTCGGACATTCCCTCGCAGGCGCGCGCCCTGTATCTGCGCAACATATTCCGCATCATCGCCGATGTGCAGGCGCAGCCGGTGCCGGTCGTGCCCGCGCTCGACCCCCATGGCGCGGCGCTCGACATGTCGCTGTGTCTCACCCGCGCGGTATCGCCCATCCATATCGAATATCTGCACAACATGGGCGTCGGCGCATCCCTGTCGATCTCGATCATCGTCGGCGGCAAGCTGTGGGGGCTGTTCGCCTGCCACCATTATGAACCGCGATTGCCGACCTTTGCGCAGCGCAGCGCCGCTGAGTTGTTCGGCCAGATATTCTCGATGATGCTCGAAAGCCGCGAGCGGGCGGAAACCGCCCATTATGAAGGCATGGCGCGGCAGGTGGCTGACCGGTTGCTGTCGGCGGTGGCCCAGGATCATGACCTGCTGTCCAACGCGCGCTGGCTGGGCGACATCATGTTCGACACCATTCCCGCCGATGGCGTGGGCGTTTATATTGACGGGCATATCAGCCTGTCTGGGCTGACCCCGGATGAACACGCTTTTGCCGCGATCGTGTCGATGCTCAATCGAACGGCGGCGAGCCAGATATTCACCACGGACAACCTGTCCCAACTGCTGCCCGATGCGGCCCGTCATGCCGACCGGGCGGCGGGGGTGCTGGCCATCCCGATTTCCCGCCGGCCACGCGATTATGTCGTGCTGTTTCGCGCCGAACAGCTGCGCTCCGTGCGGTGGGCGGGCAAGCAGGACAAGCATATCGAATATGGTCCCAACGGCCCGCGCCTGACGCCGCGCAAGAGTTTCGAGGAATGGTCGGAACTGGTCAAAGGCACCGCGCGACCCTTTACGCCCGCCGAACTGCGCGTGGCGGAGGCGATGCGCACCGCCTTGCTGGAAGTCATCCTGCGCCTGTCCGATTCGGCAGACGCGGAACGGCAACGGGCAAACGAGAAGCAGGAATTGCTGATCGCCGAATTGAATCACCGCGTTCGCAACATCCTGTCGCTCATTCGCGGCCTGATCTCCCAGACGCGGGAGAGCGCGCAGTCGGTCGAAGATTTTATTGGCACGCTGGAAAGTCGCGTCCACGCATTGGCCCGCGCGCATGACCAGATTACCGCCGACCGCTGGAGCCCGGCCCGGCTCATCGATCTCATTGAAGTGGAAGCCGGCGCCTATCTGGCCGAGCGCAGCGATCGCGTACGCCTGACCGGCCCCAACGTCCTGCTGACCCCTGCCTGTTTCACGGTATTGGCGCTCGTCATTCATGAAATGCTGACCAACGCCGCCAAATATGGCGCGTTGTCCGATGGCGGCATCGTCGCGATCGAATGGCGGGTGGATGCGGATGGCAGCCTGCTGATCGACTGGACCGAAAGCGGCGGGCCGCCGGTCGTCGCGCCGACCCGGCGCGGTTTCGGCTCCACTGTGATCGAACGGTCCATCCCCTATGATCTGGGCGGCGATGCGGAGATCAATTATCGCCTGGCGGGGATCGAGGCGCATTTCTGCATCCCGTCGCGCCATGTCGTGTCGGTGCTGCCTGACAGCGTGGGACGCGATCGCGTAAAGCCTGCTGCCGCTCCCGTGCCCGGGTTGCTGCGCGACCGCCATGTCCTGCTGGTCGAAGACAATATGATCATCGCCATGGATGGCGAGGACGCCTTGCGCGATCTGGGCGCGGAGGTGTTTACCGCCGCCAGCGTCGGACGCGCGCGCGAAGCGATCGCGCTTCAGCCCGTCGATCTGGCCGTGCTGGATTTCAACCTTGGCCATGAAAACAGCCTGCCCATCGCCGACCTGCTGGCCGAGCGGGGCGTGCCGTTCATCTTTGCCACCGGCTATGGCGACGGGCTGGAACTGCCGCCGCGTTTTCAGCATGTGACGCTGGTCAAGAAACCCTATTCGGGCGCAACGCTGGCGCAGGCGCTGGAGCCGGTGATCGGAAAGCAGGGGTGAGCGAGGCGCAGTCCCGCTGCGCCGGGGCTATGCCATGCTTTACGGCTGCCGCTTTGGCGGGCTGGCGGATCGACCCAGCGCCGGCACGCTGCGCGCCGCTTCCTCCGGCGTGATGCCAGGCGGCGGGGCGGCGGCGATCCGTTCCTCGCCGCGCATGATCCGGCCTGCCCGCTTGATCGCGCCCCGCAGCCGGGGATAGATGCCGCAGCGGCAGATATTGGTGATCGCAGCGTCGATCTGCTCGTCGGTTGGATTGCTGTTTCGCCGCAGCAAAACGGAAGCCGCCATGATGACGCCCGGCACGCAATAGCCGCATTGCGACACATTGTCGGCGGCAAAGGCCTGTTGCAGCGGATGGCCGCGGTCAGGCGACAAGGCTTCTATGGTGGTGACGAAACGCCCTTCGGCGTTGGCGATGCTGAGCTGGCAGGATCGCACCGCTTCCCCGTCGATGTCGACCGTGCAGGCGCCGCAATCGCCCGTGCCGCAGCCATATTTGGTGCCGGTCAGGTTGGACGCGTCGCGCAACGCCCATAATAAGGGCGTGTCGGGGTCCATGCGATATTGGACCGGCCGGTCGTTAACGGTGAATTTGGTCATGCGCCGGTCGGAGCCTCGCTATCATCCTCATCCTCGGCCTGATGGAACAGCACCTCGTTGCGGATGTGGATGGTGCGCGACGCCAGCCGGATTTCCTGGATGAAGGTGGCGAAGGCGGCGGTCTGGAGCAGCATCGCGAAAATGAAGATCAACGCGATCGCCGTGCCCAGGTGCGCGTTGAACAATTCGGCGGCGAACAGCAGCATGACGACCAGACAGATGGCGCAGCCCGATGCGACAGACAGGAAGATCGCGCCGTTGACCACGCTCATCCGCTTGTCGAGCACGCGAATTTCCGCAACCAGCCGGTCATGTTCGCGCCCGCGCGTCACCAGCACGCTCTGTTCCACCTTGCGCGCCCGGTCGATAACCCGCGCCAGCCGCCCGGCGCAGACATTGAGGAACGCGCCCAGCCCCGCCAGCATGAACACCGGCGCGACCGCCAGCTGGATGGTCGCCGCCACCTGGCTGACCTGGGGAAGCAGGATCATGCCGCTCATGCGATCGGCTCCGATACCAAACTCAGGCCGCGCCCTTGGACGATGGCGTGTTGATGCCCATGGATTTGAGATAGGCCTTGATGTTGCGCGCCGCCTGCCGCAGCCGCTGCTCATTTTCGACCATGGCGATGCGGACATAGCCTTCACCGTCCTCGCCATAGCCCACGCCCGGCGCGACCGCGACCTTGGCATGGGTGAGCAATTGCTTGGAAAATTCCAGGCTGCCCATCTCTTTCAGCGCAGGCGGCAAGGGCGCCCAGCAGAACATCGAGGCGCGCGCTGCAGGAATGTCCCATCCGGCGCGGCCGAAGCTTTCCACCAGCACGTCGCGGCGCTTGTGGTAGAGCAGGCGGTTCTTCTCGACGATATCCTGCGGCCCGTTGAGCGCGGCGCAGGCCGCCGCCTGGATGGGGGTGAAGGCGCCATAGTCTAGATAGGATTTCACCCGCGTCATCGCCGCGATCAGCTTGGCATTGCCCACGGCAAAGCCCATGCGCCAGCCGGCCATGGAATATGTCTTGGACAGGGATGTGAACTCGATCGCCACGTCCTTGGCGCCGGGCACCTGCAGGATCGACGGCGTGGGATTGCCGTCATAATAAAGCTCGGAATAGGCGAGGTCGGAGAGTATCCAGACCTTGTTCTCCTTCGCCCAGGCGACCAGCCGCTCGTAAAAGGCAAGGTCGACCGTCTCGGCCGTCGGGTTGGACGGATAGTTGACCACCAGGATCGACGGGCGCGGTACGGTGAAGGCCATGGCCCGGTCAAGCGAGCGGAAATAATTTTCGTCCGGCGTGGTCGGCACCGACCGGATGGTCGCGCCCGCGATGATGAAACCGAAAGTGTGGATCGGGTAGCTGGGGTTCGGGGCCAGCACGACGTCGCCCGGCTCGGTGATCGCGGTGGCAAGGCTTGCCAGCCCCTCCTTCGATCCCATGGTGACGACGACTTCGGTTTCCGGGTCGATGTCCACGCCAAAGCGGCGGCCATAATAATTGGCCTGCGCCTTGCGCAGCCCAGGGATGCCGCGCGACTGGCTATAGCCATGGGCGCTTGGCTTGCGCGCCACTTCGACCAGCTTGTCGATGACATGGTCTGGCGGGGGCAGATCGGGATTGCCCATGCCCAGGTCAATAATATCCTCGCCCGCCGCCCGCGCCGTGGCCCGCATCGCATTGACCTCAGCGATGACATAGGGCGGCAGGCGCTTCATGCGGTAGAATTCTTCGGACATTATTGGGGCTTTCCTGAAAGCATCCTGTAGGGAATAGTGCGTGACGCGCCTCTGGCGTGTCATAATCGGGCTATAACCGGCCGGATAGGGACATGCCAGCGAAAGCCGCGACGCGCGCAATGCCAGGAAGAGGATGGTGGCCATGGAAAAAAGCAACGTCATGGAGCCCCGCCTGCCGACGCTGGAAGAGATGCAGCAATGGACGCAGGTGCTGGGCCGCGCCCAGCAATTGATGCTGGAGCAGGCGGCCGGATCGACCGGCCAGGCGCTGCCGTTCGATCCCGCACTCGTCGCGCGCATCCAGACAAGCTTCGCCGACGAAGGGCTGGCGCTGTGGCAGCGTTTTCTCGATGCCGGCGGCCTGCTGCGCGAGCGGCCCGATCCCGCGCCGGCCACCAGCCCGGCCGCCTCCAGGGACCGGCGCTTTGCCGATCCGGCGTGGACCGAGCATCCCTTCTACGACCTTATCCGCCAGAGCTATCTGCTGCTGTCCGACTATCTGATGAAGATGGCCGATGCGGTCGATGGCGTCGATCCCCGGCAGAAAGCCAAGCTGCGCTTCGCCACTACCGGGCTGCTCGATGCGATGGCCCCCAGCAATTTCCCGCTCACCAATCCGCAGGTGATGCGCAAGACAATCGAAAGCGGCGGCGAAAATCTGCTCACTGGCCTTAAGCATATGCTGGCCGACATGGAGAAGGGGCAACTCACCCACACCGATGGCACGACGTTCGAGCTTGGGCGCAATATCGCGGCGACGCCGGGCAAGGTGATCCATGAAACCCCACTCTACCAGTTGATCCACTACGCGCCCTCGACCCAAGAGGTGCTGGAAACGCCGCTCATCATCTTCCCGCCGTGGATCAACCGCTTCTACATCCTCGACCTGTCGCCGGAAAAAAGCTTCGTCAAATGGGCGGTGGACCAGGGGATCAGCGTCTTCCTCGTCTCGTGGAAATCCGCTGACGCCTCGATGAAGGACCTTATCTGGGACGATTATATCCTGGGCGGCCAGATCGACGCGATCGACACGGTGCGCGATTTGCTGGGCGTGGAGAGCGTCCACACCATCGGCTATTGCGTGGCCGGCACCACATTGGCCGCGACGCTGGCGCTGCTCGCGGCGCGGGGCGAAGCGGACAAGGTGGCGAGCGCGACCTTCTTCACCGCGCAGGTGGATTTCAGCCAGGCCGGCGACCTTGGCCTGTTCGTCGACGATGAGCAGATGAAGTTGGTGGATCAGTTGTCGGCGCAAGGGTTCCTCGATGGGCGCTATATGGCCGCGACCTTCAATTTGCTGCGCGGGCGGGACCTGATCTGGAACTATGTCGTCAACAATTATCTGCTCGGCATGGATTATCCGCCGTTCGACCTGCTTTACTGGAATGGCGACACGACCAATTTGCCGGCCCGCTGGCACAAGGATTATTTGACGCAACTCTATCGCGACAATCTGCTGGTTTCGCCCGGAGCGATCAGCGTCGCGGGCACGCCGATCGACCTGCGCGCCATCCGCACCCCGGCCTATGTCCAGGCCGGCAGGGAGGACCATATCGCGCCGCTAGACAGCGTGTGGAAGCTGACCGAACATTTTGGCGGGCCGGTGCGGTTTTTGCTAGCCGGGTCGGGCCATATCGCGGGCGTGGTCAACCCGCCGGCGGCCGGCAAATATCAATATTGGGCGTGCGAGGAAGCGCAGCCATCCCTGGCGCAGTTTCTGGAACAAGCGAAGGAAACCAAGGGCAGCTGGTGGCCGGACTGGCGTGCATGGCTCGGCGCTATCCATCCGCACATGGCGGCTGTTGAAGGTGCCCGGGTGCCCGGGAAAGGCCGTCTGAAAGCTATCGAAGATGCGCCGGGCCGATATGTAAAGGCCCGGTAGACGCTATGATTCCGTAGCGAAAGTCAGACTTCCAGAAAAATACGACGAACCGTTGGCACATTTTTGCTGCACCGCACAACAGGCCTTGCAACGGCAACCTGATTTCTGTATTGTGCAGTGCAGCAAACGGAGGATGGTCATGGCCGATAGCCCGAAGGGACCGAGGACTACAGCGCGCGCGAAAGCAGGGTCGACCACGATGTCGGCTGCAGAAGCCTTGATGGCGGCCGAAGCCGCCATTGGCGCGGAGCCAGCGCGAAAGAAGCCCGCGCCGCGTAAGGCGGCCAGCGCCAATCCGGTCAAGGAAGCACCGGAAGGGGCGCTCAAGCCGGTTGAGACGAACCCGCAATCGGAACCTGCGCCTAAGCCGGCGGAGCCGCCTGCGCCCCTGCCGCCGCCGCCTGTTCCGGCCGCGCCCGCCTCCAGCATGATCAAGAGCCCGACAGAAATGGCCGCAACCGCCAGCACCCAGCCGCTGCCCCCGATAGAAGGAACCAAGATGATGAACGACGTTATGGAAACCGGAAAGAAGTTCGCCGAAGACGCCAAGGCGAAGTTTGAAACCGCTTATTCAGACTTCAACGACAAGGCCAAGGCCCATGTCGAAAAGTCGACCAAGGCGGTTGAGGAAATGAGCGACATGGCCAAGGGCAATATGGAAGCCATGGTCGAATCCGGCAAGATCGCCGCCAAGGGCATGGAAATGATGGGCCAGGAAGCCGTCGATTTCACCCGCAAGAATTTCGAAAAGGCGACGGCTTCGTTCAAGAGCCTGGCCACCGCCAAGACGCCGACCGAATTTTTCCAGCTGCAGAGCCAGCTGTTTTCCAGCAGCTTCGACGACTTCACCAAGGAAGCCGCGAAGAACAGCGAAGCGATGATGAAGCTGGCCGGCGACGTTGCCCAGCCGCTGACCGCGCGCATGTCGCTGGTCACCGACAAGGTGAAGTCGATCGCCGCCTGATCGGCGCGATCCGCTAAAATCCATTGAGTCACGGGCGTTCTCTTCCGCTGGAAGGGGGCGCCCTTGTCCTTTGGAGGCGGGACGAGCGGCGAACGGCGCCGTCGCCCCCTTGCCATATCAGGGCGAATCGCCATATCCTTGCGCATCATGAACAGTCTCATCACCGCATCATGGCCCGTGAACATGGCGGGCCGGGACCAGGACGATCAGGGCGAAGGCCCCGGCGGTCCCAATGTCGGCATCGCCACCCGCACGCGCACCCGCACCAAAAAGCCGTCGCTCTACAAGGTGCTGATGCTCAACGATGACTACACCCCGATGGAGTTCGTGGTGCATGTCCTGCAAAGCTTCTTTCGCATGGACATGGAGGAAGCCACGCGGGTGATGCTGCACGTCCATCAGCGCGGCGTCGGCATTTGCGGCATCTTCAGCTACGAAGTCGCGGAGACGAAGGTGAACCAGGTGATGGATTTCGCCCGGCAGAACCAGCACCCGCTTCAGTGCACGCTGGAGAAGGCCTGACCATATCCGCTTAGCCACATGGGTCCTGCTCTCGCCGCGGATATTGGCGAGGCCCGTCTGACCCGCAGGTCGACCCTGTTTGCCGTGTCGACTGACAGACCGAGGCGCTCCTCTCTTTTCATGCCTGCCGCGTCCGCCTACACCCGATGGCGTGACCCAGCAGAGCCCAGCAGCCGCCCTCTATGACCTGGCCGTGATTGGCGGCGGGGTGAATGGCTGCGGCATCGCCCGCGATGCGTCGGGCCGGGGCGCGAAGGTGTTGTTGCTGGAGCGAGGCGACCTGGCGCAGGGCACATCCTCCGCGTCCACCAAGCTCATCCATGGCGGGCTGCGCTATCTGGAACATCGCGAATTCGGTTTGGTGCGCGAGGCGCTGGCCGAGCGGGAGCGTCTGTGGCGCATCGCGCCGCATATCATCCATCCGATGCGCTTCGTCCTGCCATGGACGCCGGGGCTGCGCCCACGCTGGCTGCTGCGCCTGGGCTTGTTCGTCTACGATCATCTGGGCGGACGGCGTGCCCTGCCGGCAACGCAGGGCATCGATCTGCGCCGTCATGCAGCCGGCGTGACGCTGAAACCGGGCTTTGCCACCGGCTATTGCTATTCGGATGCCTGGGTCGATGACGCCCGGCTAGTGCTGCTTAACGCGCGCGACGCTGCTGCACACGGTGCATCCGTCCAGACCCGAACGCAGGTTGTCGGGTTGACGCGGGAAGAAGGGCTGTGGGCGATAGACGCGCGTGCGGCCGATGGCGCGGGCCTGCGTTTCCACGCCCGCGCGATCGTCAACGCGACCGGGCCGTCGGTGCTGGCTCTGCCGGGGGGCGGGGAAGGGCTGGCGGGTCGCAGGATGCGGCTGGTGCGCGGATCGCATATCGTGGTGCCACGTCTGTTCGATCACGACTTTGCCTATTTCTTCCAGCTGCCCGATGGCCGGATTTTCTTCGTCATTCCCTATGAGCGTGATTTCACGCTGATCGGCACGACCGACCAGGATCATGACAGCGAAACCGACAGCATCGCGGCGAGCGCGAAGGAAATTGCCTATCTCTGCGATGCCGCCAGCGGCTATTTCGCACGACCAGTGACACCGGACGATGTAGTGTGGAGCTATGCCGGCGTGCGGCCGCTGATCGATGATGGCTCCGACCGGCCGGAAGCGGCGACGCGGGGCTATCGGCTGGAGCTTGACCAGGGCGGGAAGGGGGAAGCCCCGGCCCTGCACGTGCTGGGCGGCAAAATCACCACCTACCGGCATCTGGCCGCCGAGGCGGTCGATATGCTCAAGCCGCACCTTCCCATGTTGCGCGGCGGCGACTGGACAGCGGACGCCCCATTGCCTGGCGGGGATTTTCCCATGACGGGGTTGTCGGCGCTGCTGGACAGGCTGGCGCAGGACTATCCGTTTCTCGATGCCGCCAGTGTCGATCGCATCGGCCGCGCCTATGGCGCCGATGCCTGGACATGGCTGGGGACAGCGCGGGGATGGAGCGATCTGGGTGTCGCTTTCGGCGTCGGCTTCACACAGGCGGAAGCGATCTGGCAGATTGAGCGTGAATGGGCGCGCACCGCCGAGGATATGCTGTGGCGGCGGACGAAGCTGGGCCTGCGCTTCACTCCGGACCAGGTGGCCCGGCTGGACCGCTGGATAAGGGAGGGCCAATGACGGACGCCCGATTGCTGGTGCTGGACGCGGGCACCACTTCCACGCGCGCGATGCTCTACACTCCCGATGGAACGCGCATGGCGACGGCGCAGCGCAACCTTGGCCAGCATTATCCCCGCCCCGGCTGGGTCGAGCAGGACGCCATCGAGATATGGGCGCAAAGCCTGGCCTGCGCGCGCGATATGGTGGCCCAGGCCGGCGGCGCGGACCGGATCGCCGCCATCGGCATCACCAATCAGCGGGAAACCGTCATCGCCTGGGACAAACGCAACGGTCGGCCGCTCGCCCCTGCAATCGTCTGGCAGGACCGTCGCACCGCCGACCAGTGCCGGGCCTTGCGCGACGCGGGCCATGAACCGATGATCCAGGAACGGACCGGGCTAGTCATCGACCCCTATTTTTCCGCGAGCAAGATGCGCTGGCTGATCGACCATGAAACAGCTGTTGCGCAGGCCGGGGATGCGCTGGCGCTGGGCACGGTCGAAAGCTGGCTGGTCTGGAATCTGACCGGCGGCCTGCATATCAGCGACGCCAGCAATGCCAGCCGCACCCAGTTGCTGGCGCTTGATGGCGCAAACTGGGACAGGGGCTTATGCGACCTGTTCGGCGTGCCGGTCGCCGCGTTGCCCGACATTGTCGACAATGAGGGGGATTTCGGCGCGGCCAGCCCCGGCCTGCTGGGCGGCGCGATTCGGATCTGCGGCCTGGCCGGCGATCAGCAATCCGCGACGATCGGGCAGGGGTGCTTGTCGCCCGGCCCGGCGAAGGCGACGCTGGGCACCGGCGCGTTCATCCTGGCGCCGACCGGGACTGTCCTGCCCCGATCGAACAACCGGCTGCTTGGCACGATCCTGCGCCAGCAGGGCGGTCGCCGTCACTATGCCCTGGAAGGGTCGATCTTCGTCGCGGGCAGTCTTATCAAGTGGCTGCGGGACGAACTGGGGCTGATCCGCGCGGCGCAAGAGACCGAGGCGTTGGCCCGTTCCGTTACGGACAATGGCGGCGTATCCCTGCTGCCTGCCTTGTCCGGCCTTGGCGCGCCGCACTGGCGGCCTGAAGCGCGCGGGGTGATCGCCGGGCTGACCCAGGGAACGACCCGTGCGCATATCGTGAGGGCCGCGCTCGAATCCATGGCGCATCAGGTTCATGATCTGGCCGGCGCCTTCGCGGCTGATGGCGCGCCCTGGACGAACTTGCGCATCGATGGGGGCATGAGTGCCAATGACTGGATCGCGCAGGACCTGGCCGACATACTGAACCTCACCGTCGAGCGACCCGCCGATGTCGAAACCACCGCGCGCGGCGCTGCAATGCTGGCGGCCGTGGGTGCAGGACTGCATGCTTCGCTGGACGATGCGGCGGCGGCGATGCCGATCCGGCAGCGTTTCAAACCCCGCATGACCGCGCCGACGCGGGCGGCGCGGCTTGGGAATTGGAACGACATTTTGCGGACCGCGACCGGGGGATCATGAGCGAAAAATTAAGGATGCCGTCCTAAATCCGATCCTACCATGTCGCGCTTCTCTCTTCGTAGCCCGAACTCTCCTTTTGCGCCCGTCATCACAGGCTGCGTCTATTTTGCTGCGGCCAGTTTCACTGTGTCGATTTCGCGCTTCGAAGGGGGGCTGGCTTTCATCTGGATCGCCAACGCGTTCCTGATGGCGGAGCTGTTGACCACCCGCATGTCCTACTGGCCACGCGCGGTATTTGCCTGTGCCCTCGCCAGTGCCGTAGCGACCGCCCTGTTGGGGATCGGTCCTGCCGCCGCTGTGCCAATGGCCTTCATCAACGTCAGCGAATCGCTGATCGTGGCGGCGATCTGCCGCTATTTCCTCAAGGACGATATCGTCACAGGGTCGGTCCGACCGCTGGTTGTCTTCATCCTGGCCCTGTGCGGCGTGGCGGACATTGTCACGGGGCTGGCGGCCGCATCCGTTGCGTCGGCGACTACGCCGGTGGGGTTCAGCGCATCCTGGCTGCAATGGTATGCCGGGCATGCGCTGGGCGGACTGACATGCACCCCGGTCGTCATCCTGTTGCTCCAGGGCGAATGGTCCCGCTGGCTGCGCGATACGCCCAAGGCCGTGAAGATCGAAGCGTTGATCTTGCTCGCCCTGTTCACGCTGGTCACGGTCCATGTCTTCTACTGGGCGCGCTATCCCATGTTGTTCGCGCCCATGCTGCCCTTGGTGCTGATCGCCTTTCGTGTGGGGCATGTCGGGGCGGCCGCCTCTATCGTGATCCTTGCGGTGATAGGCGGGGTGGCGACGATGTCGGACACCGGCCCGCTGATGCTGATCCCACTTTCGACGGGTGAGCGGGTGCTGGCGTTTCAATTCTATCTGGCGCTCAGCTTCCTGTTGTCGATGCCCGTCGCGGCCGAGCTGAACGGGCGTCGTCGCCTGTTCCAGATGTTGCAGGAAAGCGAATCGCGCTTTCGCGCCATCGCCGAACATAGCGGCGACGTCGTGCTCAACGTCAATCTTGCCGGCGTGATAGAATATGCCTCTCCGTCTGCGTTGGAACAGATGGGCTGCGCGCCCGCGCTTCTGGTGGGCCAGGGCGTGACCGATCTGGCCGATGCGCGGGATCGGGAAATGGTGCGCGCGATATGCCAGAGCGCACTGGCGCATCCCGGCAGCGTCCATCAGGCGGAATTTCGCCCGCTGACGGCGCTGAGCGATCTGGACTGTTGCGAGATGGTCAGCCGCGCGGTCGTGGACGAACGCGGCCAGCCGGTTGGTGTCGTCAGCATGATCCGCGACATATCCCGGCACAAGGCGCGTCAGCGCGCCCTGCAACAGGTCGCCGCACGCGACGCGTTGACCGGGGCGGACAGCCGTCGCGCCTTTCTGGACAAGCTGGACGCCGAAATGCTGCGCGCCGCCGACGGCGCGCGGTCCAGCCTGCTGCTGATGGACCTGGATCATTTCAAGTCGGTCAATGATCGTTACGGCCATGGCGGGGGAGATCGCGTACTGACCGGTTTCGTGCAGGCGATCCAGCCCGAACTGCGGGACGGGGACAGCATCGGCCGGCTGGGCGGAGAAGAATTTGCGATCCTGCTGGTCGATTGCGACCGGCGCGCCGCCGCGCAGTTGTGCGACCGGCTGCGCCAGCGGCTTTCGGCACCGATCCGCGTCAACGACAAGGACGATACGATCGCCGTGACGTTCAGCGCCGGACTGGTGCAACTGGATGGCGGATCGACCCGATCGGCGATGCTGGAGGCCGCCGACCGCGCCCTCTATGACGCCAAGCATAGCGGCCGCAACTGCCTGCGTCAGGCCGCCTGACCGGGCGTTTCCAGCCCCGGTAAATTTTCAATGATATGTTGTAACTTGGTTTGAACTGGCCTATGTAGCCGGGACCATGTCGCAAAGCCTTCGCCAAGCCCTTATTTCGGGACGACTGGATCGCCTGGCGATCGCCGTATCGGGCTTGTGCGTCGCTCATTGTTTCGTGACCGCCGTCGTGCTTGGTTTGCTCGCGTCCGCCGGCGGGATTTTCGAAAGTCCGATCTTTCATGAAGCTGGCCTGATGATCGCAATCACACTGGGCGCGATCGCGTTGGGGCATGGTGCGATCGTCCATGGTTTCATGATGCCGGCCGCCGTCGGATCGCTGGGCCTGGGCGTCATGACGGGCGCGCTGACCATGGATCATGGGTTGCAGGAAAGCGTCTACACGCTGATCGGCGTTGGCATATTGGCGCTTGGCCATGATCTCAATCACAGGGCCAGCCACTAGCGCCTGGCCGGCGCTATGCACCGTTGGTTCATCCCTCGCCCGACGTGGTGCGGACGCGATGTTCGCCCTTCACCCAACGCACGGTGCCGGTGCTGGCGCGCATCACCACGCTTTCGGTCGTCAGCTTGCCGCCGGGCAGCCGCTTGACCCCGTCGAGCAGTGATCCGTCGGTCACGCCCGTCGCGGCAAAGATGCAGTCTCCTTTCGCCAGGTCCTTCAGGTCGTAGACCTTGTCGAAATCGGTGATGCCCCATTTGCGGGCGCGGTGCCGCTCATCCTCATTGCGGAAAAGAAGACGGCCCTTGAACTGGCCGCCGACGCAGCGCAGCGCGGCGCAGGCCAGCACGCCCTCGGGCGCGCCGCCCGATCCCATATAGATGTCGATATTGGTTTCCGGGTCGGTCGTCGCGATGACGCCGGCCACGTCGCCATCGGGAATCAGCATGATGCCGCAGCCGATCGCCCGCAGTTCGGTGATCAGCTTTTCATGACGCGGCCGGTCGAGCACGCATACGATGATTTCATGCGGTTCGACGCCCTTGGCCGCCGCCACCGCCGCGACATTGTCGCGGACGGACCGGTCCAGGTCGATGACGCCGTCGGGATAGCCGGGACCCACGGCCAGCTTGTCCATATAGACGTCAGGCGCATTGAGCAGCCCGCCTTCCTCCGCGATGGCCAGCACGGCCAGTGCATTCGGCCCGGCCTTGGCGGTGATGGTGGTGCCCTCCAGCGGGTCTAGCGCAATGTCGATCCGTGGCCCCTTGCCGATCGCGCTGCCGACCTTCTCGCCGATATAGAGCATTGGCGCTTCGTCGCGTTCGCCTTCGCCGATCACGACGGTGCCGTCCATGTAAAGATCGTTGAAGGCCAGCCGCATGGCTTCGACCGCGGCGGCGTCGGCGGCTTTTTCGTCACCGCGCCCGATCAGCCGGGAAGCGGCGATCGCTGCTGCTTCGGTCACGCGGACCATCTCCAGAACCAGCACCCGGTCCAGATTCGCGCCTGCCTGTTCCATCACATCCTCTTTTCTTCTTTGTCGCCCAGCCGATAGGCGGTCGCTGCCGCCTTGTCGAGCATGGCCATCATTCCGCCATGATCGGATGATCCTGTGGTCGCATGCGCCTAGCAGCCCTTTTTTTCACTTTGATGCTGCTGTGGCCGGGCAGGGGGCTGGCGCAGGACGAGCCCGATCCGATGGTGGCCTACCGCGCGAAAACGCAGGTGGTAAAGCCATGCGACCGCAGCGGCGGAGGCATCATAGTGTGCGGCAACCGGGCGGAGCGCAACGCGCGTCAGCGGCTCCCATTGCCGCGCGAGACCGATGCAGACCGCATCCTTCCGGGCGACGCGCCACGCGCTTCGGCCGCGCCGGTGCGGCAGGGGGCGTGCGGCGTGGTCGGCGGGCAAGGCGCGGGCTGCACCGGCGGCCTGTCGGTCTTTCAGGTGGTCGATGTTCTGGGCAAAGCCGCGACCGCGATCGTCGACGCGGACGCTGACTTGGCCCCGCCGCCGCCACTGCCGGATCGTTTCCGGGGCGCAACGCCGCGCTGACCCCGTGCCTAGTCCAAGATGTGCATCACCATCGGCGCTTCGAGCAGGCTGTCCGATCCGCTGAGCCGTTCCAGCGTTTCGCGCACGCACCGTTCCGCGCCCGCATGGGTGACGATCGCCACCAGAACGCCATCTTCCTGATTGGCGCCGCGCTGGATCATGCTCTCGATCGACACGCCCGCGTCGCGCGTCGCCGCCGCGATCTCCGCCAGCACGCCAGGACGGTCCTTGACCCGGAAACGCAGATAGGCGCGGCCCAGGCGCGCGCCGGCGTCAGCCGACTGATGGGGCGTGAGCGCGGCGACCGGCATGGCGAAGGCGTCGCCATATTCGTCCCGCGCCACGTCGATCAGGTCGGCGACGACCGCCGATGCGGTGGGGCCATCGCCAGCCCCGCGTCCCTGGAAGAAGAGCCGGCCGACGAAATTGCCCTCCGCCACGACCGCGTTCAGCGACCCGTCGACATGGGCGAGCGGATGATCGAGCGGCACCAACATGGGATGGACGCGCTGGAACAGGCCGCCGTCAGGCCCATCGACCGGTGCGTTCTGCGCCATGCCGACCAGGCGGATGCGATAGCCCAGCGCCGCAGCTTCCGCGATGTCGGCGGCGATGACATGGCGGATGCCGGTGGTGGCCACCGCATCGAAATCCAATTCGGTGCCGAACGCCAGGCTGGCGAGGATCGACAGCTTGTGCGCGGCGTCCACCCCGTCGATGTCGATGCCGGGATCGGCCTCGGCAAAGCCGAGATCCTGCGCTTCCTTGAGCACATCGGCGAAGCTGCGCCCCTCCTTCTCCATGGTGGTCAGGATGTAATTGCAGGTGCCGTTCAAGATGCCGTAGACACGGCTGATCTCATTGGCCGCCGCGCCTTCGCGCATGCCCTTGATAACCGGGATGCCGCCCGCGACTGCCGCTTCATATTTGAGCGCGATGCCGCCCGTTTCGGCCAGCCGGGCAAGGTCCAGGCCATGATGCGCCAGCATCGCCTTGTTGGCGGTCACGAACGGCTTGCCCGCGTTGAGGCACTGGCGCGCCAGGGTCAGCGCGGGGCCATCCGCGCCGCCGATCAGTTCGACCACCACGTCGACATCGTCGCGTGCCGCCAGCGTGGTCATGTCGTCGACCCACTCATAGGGCGACAGGTCGACGCCGCGATCCTTGTTGCGGTCGCGCGCGGAAATGGCGACGATCTGGATCGGACAGCCGGCGCGGCGGGCGATCAGGTCGCCATTGGTTTCCAGTAACCGGATGACGCCGCCGCCCACCGTGCCGAGACCGACGAGCGCGACGCGCAGCGGGGCATGGCGGTGCAGATTGGTCATGGCGGCGGCTTCCCTTCTAATTCCCAATGCCGCGCTGATAGCCATGTCTGCCCGCCTGTCCAAGGAAAAGCGCCCTTATTGGACGCTGCGGCTCCGACGGCAGGGACCGAGCGCGCCTATCACCAATTGATAATCGGCGCGGGCGGCTTGCGCATCAGGGGGCGACAAGGTGCGAACCGATTGTGGCGGCAGGACTGGGGGGAGTCCGCAGGCGAGACGGTACCAGAGCAGGCTGCCCTCCTCAGGCGGGCGGGCGGCCTCGTCGACGATCTCGCCCAGCGCGACCGCCCAGCGCGGCGCCTGCCCCGGCCGGCGCAGGATGGAAAGCGACACTGGATCGTCCGTTTCCGTTCGCAGGAATATCTGCGTCTCGCCTTCTCCCGCGATGGTGCCCGCGACATGGAAGGCTTCGCCCGGTCCCAGGATGCGGGGCGGGGCATCGGGCGCAACCAGTGCGGACAGGATCGTCCGGACGCGCGCGACAGCCTGAGGCGTCGCCGGGACCTGGGCGTCGGGGCTCACCAACTGGATTTCACCAGGCCTGCTTCCGGCCCGGGCGAAGATGATCACCTCATCCTTCTTGAGCTTGGGCAGCTTGCCGCGCGCGTCAAGCGGCGCGTCGTAGAGATAGGTGACGGTAGGGCTGATGCCGCCTTCGCCGCGAATCAGGCCTAGGGTTTCCGCCTCGATATAGACGCGCCGATGCCCCTGCGGCACGCCCGTCGCGCGCTCAGGCTTCAGCGCGATGCTGTTGCGAATCCGCACATGGGCGACCATCGGGGCCTGTTCGGCCAGATCAACGACATCCGCATAGGTCAATCCGCCGACATCACGCGTTGACGCGCCGGATGATGACGTTACCATTGGAGCGTCCTGAGCAAATGCCGGAGAAACCCCGGCAGTTGCGGCGGAAATGAGGCAGGCCATCGTTAGTCTGCAAGGGCAAGTGGCGGGTTTCATCTACTGCTTCGTCCTGTATTTTCAGCCCGTGGCGCGGATGTCACAGGCAAGTGTTTCTGATAGGAAATGGTAAACGCAAATGAAGATAACGATAAAGCGTTTGCGTGCCACGATGCGTCGCGATAGGAGTTCGCTCGGTAGCAAATGAACGGACAGGGGCCAAAGGTGGCCGGGATCAGCCCGGACAGCTTGGGTCGTTTTTGGCTGATTTGTATAAACCACTGGTAAGATGAGTTAAGGAGTGTCGTTGCCGAATGGCCTATGCTGACCACTCGCAAGGATCGAGTCGCACGATATCGATCGTCATCGTCGCCCTGATTCACGCTGTTCTCGGCTATGCCTTCGTCACCGGTCTTGGCATGAAATATGTCAAAAAGGCGGCGGAACAGCTGAACGTGATCGACGTGAAGGAGGAGCCCCCGCCACCTGACGAGGAACCGCCGCCGCCGCCGCCAGACCAGCCGGTCGAGCCGCCGCCGGTCGTTGCCCCGCCGCCTATCGTTCGGACCCCGGCGCCTGCGCCGCCGATCCAGACCGTGCGGACGCCGCCCCCGGTGTTCAACCCGGTTCCGGTCGCCGCACCGCCACCGCCACCGCCGGCTCCACCGCCGCCGCCCGTTGCTGCATCGCGTGCTTCGCCACGTGGCAATCCGGGTTCGTGGCTGAGCGATGCGGACTATCCTAGCCGCGCTCAGCGTGAAGAACGCTCGGGCACTGCTGGGTTCCGCCTGGACATCGGCGCGGACGGTCGGGTGACCAACTGCACCATCACCTCCTCGACCGGTCATAGTGATCTCGATGAGGCCACCTGTCGCCTGCTGCCGCGCCGCGCGCGGTTCAAGCCGGCGAAGGGTTCCGATGGTAAGGACATGCCCGACACTTACACCGGGCGCATCACCTGGCGTCTGCCGGAATAATCCAAATGGGCGAGGCGCGCGCCCGGCGCCGCCTTTCCCAAGCTTGATCTCATTGAGAGGGAAGTCTTGAACATGTTGATGTATCTCGCAGCTGCGGCTCCCCAGGCCGAAAACCCGTACGGCCTGATGGAAGCCCTTGAACAGGGCGGCACCATCGCCTGGACCGTATTCATCATCCTGTGCGCCATGTCGGTCGGCACTTTCTACATCCTGTTCACCAAGCTGATCGAACAGCAGAAGGTGATCAGCCAGGGCAAGAAGGTCCGCGCGACCTTCTGGCGTTCGGCCTCGCTGCGCGAAGCGTCGGCCAAGCTCGAAAAGAACTCGGCCTACAAGCAGATCGTCGACGACGGCATCAAGGCGCAGGAAGAGCATGGCAAGCTGAAGGATCCGGTCGAAGCGCATGACTGGCTGCACGGTTCGCTTGCCCGTTCGGAAGGCGCGATCAACTCGTCGCTCAACGGCGGCCTGGCGTTCCTCGCCACGGTGGGTTCGACCTCGCCGTTCATCGGTCTGTTCGGTACGGTTATCGGCATCTACCGCGCGCTCATCAAGATCGGCGCCGCCGGTCAGGCCTCGATCGACGCCGTTGCCGGTCCGGTCGGTGAAGCGCTGATCATGACCGCTCTGGGTCTGGCCGTCGCCGTTCCCGCGGTGCTTGCCTACAACTTCCTGCAGCGCCGCAACAAGGCGATCGCCGAGCAGCTGAACGGCTTCACCGTCGACCTGCTGGCCTATCTGGTTTCGGACGGTGCCGTGAAGCCGACCGTTGCTGCCGCGCCCGGCGCCCCGGTTGCCAAGCCGGCCGCCACGCCGACCAAGGCCTGATCGGTCTCAAGACGACGGTTGCGGGAATCGGGTGGCGGCTGCGACCGCCCGGTTCCCCGCCGACCATGGCTCCCATACCCGTCTCCCAGACTGATGGGCGGCCATCGACACCAAGGTTAGGATAATATCAATGGCAATGAGTGTTGGCTCCGACGGCGGTGACGACAAGCCGATGTCCGACATCAACACGACGCCGCTCGTCGACGTCATGCTGGTGTTGCTCATCATCTTTCTCATCGCGGTCCCGGTCGTCGTACAGACGGTTGAGCTGCAGCTTCCCAAGGTGGAGTTCGAGCCGACCACGACGAAGCCGGAAAATGTTTCCCTGTCGATCACACAAGCCGCCGACGGCAGCTGTGCGGTTTTCTGGGGCATGACGCCGGTGACGTCGAGCGAACTGCTCGATCGCGCCGTCGCAAAGCTGGAAGCGGACATCAAGAAGGCGGGTGGCGTCGAAAATCTGAAGCCCGAAGATCTGCCCGAAGTGCATATCCGCGGTGACATCAATACACCCTATCGGTGCATTGGCGGCACCATCTACACGATGCAGCGCGCCGGTTTCCCCCGCGTGGGCTTCATCTCCGAACCGGAACCCGGTTCGGGCACCGTCCGCCTCTGATCGGTTGAAGAAGGAGAAATCCCCATGGCAATGAGTGCCGGCTCCGAAGATGGCGAACCGATGGTGGAAATGAACACGACGCCGTTGATCGACGTCATGCTCGTTCTGCTCATCATGTTCATCATCACCATCCCGATCCAGACCCACGCGGTGAAGATCGACCTGCCACAAAATGCGCCGCCTTCCGACAGCGTCATCGACCCGGTCAAGAACAAGGTTGCGATCGATGCTGGTGGCGTCATCACCTGGAACGGATCGCCGATCGACCTGCTGACCCTGCGTCAGTATCTGCAGCAGTCGCTGCGGTTGCCGGTCGAACCGGAACTCCAGTTCCAGCCCGATGCGCAGACCCGTTATGTGGTCGTCGATTCGGTGCTTGCGGAAATCAAGCGCGCAGGCGTTACCAAGCTGGGTTTCGTCGGCAACGAACAATATGGCAATTTCTGACCGCTGATTTCAGGCGCGGTGCGCTTCGCAAGGACTTCCCCTTCGCGCTTCTTGCCTGAGATCATTGGATAAAGATTGCACGGATCAAGGGTCGCCATCGGCGGCCCTTTTTTTGCGCCTTATCTTCAAGCCATGGCGCCTGCGTGGCGGTTTAACATTTTGCTTACCCGTGCGGGCTAATGTCCCGCAAAGGACTGATCATGAGCGCTAACCCGCAATTCGAACAGGATCGCAAACGCCGCGCTGCCGAACGACGCGCTGTCCAGATCGGCATTAAGGTTCGTCGTCCCGGCGAAACCTGGTTCAGCAGCCACATCGCGGATTTGTCGATTACCGGCTTTCGCCTGCAAAGCTTCATGAAATTGCGCCCTGGCGATGATCTCTGGATCATGCTGCCCGGCTTTGAAGGGCGGCGCGCGCGTGTTCTGTGGACCCGCGGGCATGAATCAGGCTGTAGCTTCGAACGGCCGTTACACCCTGCAATTCTGGATCATGTGGTGCAGATCGGGCGGCGGCAGGCCGACGCCTGACCCCGGCCATTCAGTCGGCCATGCCATCCTGAAACTGCAATCGCGCCAGTCGGGCGTAAAGGCCGTCGCGCGCGATCAGGGCCGCATGGTTGCCCTGTTCGACGATACGCCCTTCGTCCAGCACGATGATGCGATCGGCCGACCGGACCGTCGCCAGCCGATGCGCGATCACAATTGTTGTCCGCCCCTGCATCAACGTTGCGAGGGCGTCCTGCACCAGTCGTTCGGATTCAGCGTCCAGTGCGGACGTCGCTTCATCCAGCAACAGGATGGGGGCGTCGCGCAGCAGCGCGCGGGCAATGGCGATACGTTGTCGCTGGCCGCCGGACAATCGCGCGCCGCCTTCGCCCAGGAAGCTGTCCAGCCCCTGAGGCAGGTCGCGCAGAAACATCTCGGCATTGGCTGCCCGCGCCGCGTCCCATATCTGCGCATCCGTTGCATCCCAGCGCCCATAGCGCAGGTTGTCGCGCGCGGACGCGGCAAAGATGACGCTGTCCTGCGGCACCATCGCCATCATCGCGCGGAGATCCGCCGGCGCCAAGTCAGGCAGGGCGACGCCGTTCAGGCGGATGGCCCCGGCATCGGGATCATAAAAGCGCAGCGCCAGCTGGATCAGCGTTGATTTGCCTGCGCCCGAAGGTCCGACCACGGCCACCGTCTCCCCGGGATGGATGTAGAGGTCGATGCCGTGAAGCGCCGCCTGGTCGGGCCGCGTGGGATAGTGGAACCGCACCTGATCGAATGTCAGGCGCGCGCCGCGCTCCATCGGCGGAAGCATGTGCGTCCGCGCGGGCGGGCTGATCTCTGGCGCAGCGGTCATGAGTTCGCCCAGCCGGCTTGCCGCGCCTGCGCCGCGCAGCAGGTCGCCCCAGCTTTCCGACAGCGAGCCGAACGCGCCAGCAACAAGGCCCCCGGTCAGGACGAAGGCGGCAATGCTGCCACCCGACAGCCGTCCCGCGGCAACGTCGATCGCGCCCAGCCACATGACGCCGGTAATCGCGCCAAAAATGAGCGCGAAGGCGACCGCCGTCATCATCGCGCGCAGCCGGATGCGCTGCCGCGCCGTGGCAAAGCCGCGTTCCACCGTCGCACGGAAGCGGGCCGCTTCCCGCTCTTCCTGCCCGAACGCCTGAACGATCTTCATCGCGCCCAGCACTTCGGTCGCGGCGCTGCCAATGTCGGCCAGCCGGTCCTGGCTGGCGCGCGAAAGGGTGCGCACCCGCCGGGCAAGGCCGATCAGCACCAGCAGGACGACCGGAATGCCGAGCAGCAGCAGCGCGGCGAGTTTCGGCGCGAGTGCGAACAGGTAGACAAGGCCACCGATCGCCGTGACCATGTTGCGCAGTGCTACCGATACGGTGGAGCCGACGACCTGCTCCACGATCGCGGTATCCGCCGTCATGCGCGACGCGATCTCCGACGGGCGGTTTTCCTCGAAGAAACGGGGTGCCTGTCGCAGCAGATTGGCCTGCGTCGCACAGCGTATGTCGGCCACGACGCGCTCGCCCAGCCAGGATACGAAGTAGAAGCGCAGCGCGCTGGCCAGCGCCAGCACGATGACGATCATCAGCAGATATTCGAACCAGCGGCCAATGTCGCCGCCGCCCATGAACCCCTTGTCGATGACCAGGCGAAATCCGTTGGGAATGGCGAGCGTCGCGGCTGATGAGACGATAAGGGCGATCAGCGCACCCGCGATCCTGCCGGGATAACGACGCGCGAAGCGCCAGAGCATCGCCAGATTGCCAAGCGCCGGCCGCGTGTTCGAAATGCTGCTGTCATCCGCCATGACGAGCGCTTAGCAGCCTGCCTTGTCGCCCTCAATGGCTCCTTCAGCCCGCCGGCGCGACGGCCCCGGCCAGTTCCATGATCCGCGCCGGTGCGGCTTGCCCGGTCAGGGCATAGGCCATGTTCCCGACCTCCCAATAGGCGACGACGTCGGCGGCGCGCCGTTCGATCAGGGGCTTGGCCTCGGCCGGTGTTTCGGCGCGGTCGGCGAAAAAGGACAGATGTTCGCCGCGCGGCGTTTCCAGCGCCATGGCGATGGCCGGGCTGTCGGACGTCGGGAACAACTGAACGTCCGTAATGCGCCAATCGCGCGGCAGTTCGGGCAGGACGATGCCGGTGGCGTTCTCGATCTCCTGCGGGTTGAGGGTTGCGCTTTCCACCTGCGACGCCATCGCCTGGCGCAGCAGTCCCGCGCGGCGAGAAGCGGCCGCCTCATCGAGGAAACTGCTTGCCTGCGCGGCCTGCGGAAATTCGCCCAGTTCGCCGCGCGCGATCCAACCCGCGCCGATCAAAGCCGCGATCCCGGCGGCGCGCTGGATATGACGCCAGGTCCGGCCGCGGTCGTTGTCATTGGCGACCGGC
Organism: Sphingomonas sp. SKA58; assembly: GCF_000153545.1. Classification (NCBI taxonomy): domain Bacteria; kingdom Pseudomonadati; phylum Pseudomonadota; class Alphaproteobacteria; order Sphingomonadales; family Sphingomonadaceae; genus Sphingomonas; species Sphingomonas sp. SKA58. The sequence continues at coordinate 593,122 of NZ_CH959307.1, read as the reverse complement.
ACAGAGGTGTCGCGTCGACGGCCGACCAGCGTCCCTTTGGTCCCGTCCTTTACCAGCCGAAAGTCGATATGGGGCCAGCGTTGTCGCCAGCGGCGCGCGACCAGTCGTTCGCCGGGCCGCGCCGCATCGTCCAGCAGTACGACGCCATTGGGGGACAATCGTGCGAACAGGTTGTCTGCCGCGCCGCGCACGAGCGGATGCACGCTCCAGGGCGGACCGTCGATGATGATGAGGTCGATCTGGTCCGGCACCCCGTCCAGCGCATACCAGCGCCCCGGCCAGTCGCTGCTGTCCTGAGTCAGCGGAGCGTGGCGAATGTCGACCGACAGGCCATGGTCGCCCAGCCATTGCCGCGTCGCATCAACGAACCCACCATGCTGGTCGAAACTGTGCAATTGCCCGCCGCCATGTAGTTGCAAAGCGCGCGCAGCCACTAGCGATGACGCGCCCGCGCCTAGTTCCACCACATGGGCCGGGCGCAGCCGGGCAATTTCCCGAACAATATGCCGTAAAAAGCCGACATCCGCCTTCCAGCTTCCCAGATGCGGCAGGGCGTCATGGGCAAGACCCAAATCGTCAAGCAAGGCCCGCTTGTCCGCCTTGCGACCGCCCGACAGGCTGGCGAGCAGCCACGGCCAGCCAATCGCCCCGAAACCGATGCGCCACGCCATGTCGGACAGCCGGCGCGACCATTGCGCGTCCGTCAAGTGCCTGTCGTCAAGGGGCAGGAAACCGGTAAGCTCACGGGACGTCACGGACAATCATCTCCTGATGCAGGCAAGGCGGCGACTCTATGCCCGTTCATGCGGCGCGCGCATAGGGTGCAAGATGATCCGGCACGCAATTGCAGTAAGGCAACCGGCCTGTGACAGTATCTTAGCGGTCGTCTTTCAATAACCCAGCGTCAGGCCCACAGCATAATATTTTGGCCCGACATTGGCCTTGGCCCGAACCTTGGGCAGCAATGGCATGGCGACCGTGGCGTAGGGGCGGATGTTATCGCCGCTAATCCGCGCACCAGCACCGATCCTTGCTGACAGGGGGATGGTATAGGCCGCTTCCACCCGCCCATAGAGCTTGGTGTCGCCATCGCGGAGATAAACGCCGCCGCCTGGCGTCAGGCTGAAACCGGCCATATCGAAGGCATAGCCCGCCCCGATTTCGGTGCCCCAATGACCGTCGGCGCGGCCATAGTTGATTTCAGCGCCCAACCCCTGGGCCAAGGCGGCCTGAGGCGCGGCAAAAGCGGCGGCAGCGAACAGGAATGGCATGATCTTCATGATCAAGGCCGCTAGGGAGTCAGCCTTGCCCCAGCAAGCGCGCGCCGATGAGGCGAGTCGCCTGCGCGCCAGACTGCCGTCATCCCTCCAGGTCGACGCGCTTGACCGGCTGCACTTCCGCATAGGGCATGATCATCCGGCCGTCCGGAGCAGCGGTGAAGGTCGTCTGTGTCGGATAGGCGAACTCGATGCCGCGCTCGTTGAACTGACGCAGGATGGCGAGGCCGATATTGTGACGGATGTTGTAGATATCGTCCCATCCCGGCAGATAGACTTCGAATTCCAGCTCGAAATCAAGGCTGGACGCGCCAAATCCGACAAAGCCGGACCGAACGAAGGTGCCGCCCAGATCATCGACGATGCCCTTGAGGATGTCGGGGATCTGTTCGGCGACATCCGGGGCGGTCTGGTAAATGACGCCGATGGCGAATTTAAGCCGGCGATGGTCGAGTGTGTGGTAGCTGGTGATTTCCTTTTGCAGCAGATTGGCGTTGGAAATCACTTTCTTCTCACCCGTCAACGCGCGCAGCCGGGTCGATTTAAGGCCGATCTTTTCCACTGTGGCAGTCGTCGTGTCATAGGAAATGGATTCGCCCCGGCGAAACGGCTTGTCGAAAATGATCGACAGCGCTGCGAACAGGTCGGAAAAAATTCCCTGCGCGGCAAGGCCGATGGCGATGCCGCCGATGCCAAGGCCCGCGACCAGGCCGGTGACGTTGACGCCCAGATTGTCGAGAACGACGATCCCTGCGATCGCGAACAACGCCACCGTCACCAGCACGCGGATCAGGCCCATGGCATTGGCGAGCGTTTCGCCCTGGCCATCCTCCGCCAATGTGCGCCGTTCGATCAGGCCCAATATGACTTCGCGCGCCCAGATCGCGCCCTGCAAGACGGTGGCGATGGTGAACAGGAAAACGATGGTGCGATAGACGACGGGCGGCGCGTCGGCATAACCCGCCACCAGCCGGGCGGACACCATCACCATGAAGAAATGCGTGGTCTTTGCGACCGTCCGGCCCAGCACATTGGTGTAGCCGATCGTATCACCGCGGCTGCCCTTGTACCGCTTGCCCAGTCCTTTGAGCGTGGCGAGCAGCAGATAGATGACGACGGCCGCGCCGATGGCGATCAGGATCTGCATATAATGGACGGCAAACCAGTCGGCCGTATCTCTCCACATCGCCTGAAAGTCGGGCGCGCGCATGGTTTTTGTCGGGAGGGCGGGGTCTTTTGCGTCGGCCATGCCTGTCCTGTCTTGCTGGCTGGAATATCGAGGCGGATCGCGGACCCGCCGGTTTAGCTCCGGGGGTAGAGCATGACGGTGGTCGGGTTCAAGCCGCTGCGGCCAATGGGCTACAATCGGCGATGTCGTCGAGGAAGGCGATGAGGCCCCGTTCCATGCGGGAGAGATAGCGGGTGCGGCGCGGCAGACGCAGCGTGCTGCGCCAATCCTCCTGGTCATCCTTGCACAAGGCGATAAGGGCGGGATGGATATAGGATTTGCGGCTGATCGCCGGCGTGTTGCCGAGCGCTTCAGCGACCGGCGCGATCATTGCCTTGAGCGACACCGGGCCGGTCGCAAGCTGTTCGAACGCGATGACGGACGCGCCCCAGGTGCGGAAATGCTTGGCCGTAAAGGGCGCGCCCATGGCCTCGGCAATATAGGCGTTGACGTCGGACGAATTGATCGGACGGGCGTCGCCGTCTTCATCCAGATATTGGAACAGATGCTGGCCGGGCAGGTCCTGCACCTGCCGCACGAAGCGCAGCAGCCGCGTATCCGTCACCGCCAGTTCCCGATCCTGGCCCGATTTGGCGCGATAGCGCAGCATGATCTTGCGTCCGGCGATGTCAAAATGGCGCCGCCGCAGCGTTGTGGCGCCGAAACTCTTGTTGGTGGTGGCATAATGTTCATTGCCCACGCGCAGCTTGGCCAGATCCAGCAGACGGACGACGGCGGCAATCGTGCGGTCCTTGCGCAGGCCACGCTTCGACAGGTCGCTGTCCAGCTGCGCGCGCAACCTGGGCAGGGCGCGGCCGAAGTCCGGGCAGCCGGCATATTTCGCCGCCTCCTGCGCTGCGCGGAAATCGGGATGATAGCGATATTGCTTGCGTCCCCTGTCGTCATATCCCGTCGCCTGGATATGGCCAAAGGGGGAGGCGCAGAACCAGCAGTCGCGATAGGCGGGGGGCAGGGCGATGGCGTTCAGCCGGTCGATTTCGTCCCGGTCGGTGATTCGCTGCCCATCACCATCATAATAGGCCCATCCGCGTTTGAGCGCGCGTCGCGTGATGCCGGGGCTTGTATCATTCGTGTGGACGAGTGCGGACTGGGCCATATTTTCCTTCTCATGCCGCAAAACCCGCCGTTCATCGCTTCGTTCCGCAACCCCGCGGGCGCTCGCCCGTTGAAGGATTTCACCCCAAACGAAGGAGAGATTTATGCCAGCCATTGAGCAGAGCCGCATCCTGATCGTCGCCACCGACGGGTTTGAACAGTCCGAATTGTTCGAGCCGCGCCAGAAGCTGATCGACGCCGGTGCGAAGGTCACGCTCGCGTCGCCCGCCACTGATCCGATCCAGGGCATGCAGCATGATGAAAAGGGCGATACGATCACGCCCGACATGACCTTGGAGTCCGTCAAGATCGAGGACTATGACGGGCTGGTGCTGCCCGGCGGCGTCGCCAATCCCGACACGCTGCGTACCAATGAGCGCGCGGTGCGCATCGTCCGCGACTTTGTCGCATCGGGCAAGCCCGTCGCCGCCATCTGTCACGGTCCCTGGCTCTTGGTCGAAGCAGACTCCGTCGATGGCAAGACCGTCACGTCCTGGCCGTCCGTGCGTACCGATCTTGCCAATGCCGGCGCGCAGGTCGTCGATCAGGAAGTCGTGGTCGACGGCAATCTGATCACCAGCAGGAACCCGGACGACATCCCCGCCTTTGTCGACGCCTTCAAGAAGGCGGTGACGCAAGGGGCTGCGGTCCCCGCCTGAATCGACGGATAGCGTCGCCGCCTGATTGCCACGGCATGGGGCGGCGGCGTAGCATCGACAGATGCGCCAGCGCCAATGTCGCGCTGATGGCCGTCAACGGCCACGCGAGCGGCAGCAGTTGAGGAACTGTGACTGCCACGCCGACAGCGATGGCGACACTTGTGATGGCCAGCATGGTCGTCCTAAGGTCGCCGTCCGGTCCCCGAAGCCAGAGGATACCGGTCGCGACGCCCGCGATGAATGACAGGGCGAAGCGGGCATTGCTGCCGTCCATCATCCCAAGCGTCGCCAACAGTATCAGCAGAAGTGCGCCGGCGATGGCGCGGGTCGTTTTGCCCAGCAGGCGAACGCAGGCCGGATAGACCAGCGTTTCGCTCAGGATCGCTACCAGTGCTATCGCCTGCGCATCCTGCGGGCGATGCGCGATTACGGCAATGATCGCCATTGCGCCCCAGGGCAGCAGCCGCGCCGGGGCCATGCGGATATGGCTGATCCAGTCCAGTGCGCTGCCACGCGCGTTCCAGCGCCGATCCGCCACCCGCACCTGAAATCCGCCGACCAGGAACAGCACCTCCGCACCCCAGGGTAGCCATTCGCTCCGCCCCAGCCATGGCAAGGCCAGGAACAGGCCAAGCAGCAGTCCGTGTGCCGCGGTGAGCGGCGTCATATCGCCCCTCACGCCATCGCCCCGTTGCCCTGAGCGATGGCTCTGTCCAGTTGCTGTTTGGCCGCCGCCTTGCGCTTGCGCGTCAGATAGGTGTCGAGCCCGATCTGCAATGCCAGCATCATGAAGATGAAGGGCTGATAGGCGATGCCCACGAACAGCGATCCGATCATGTAGATGATGTGGCCCTGTTGCAGCGCCAGCGCGAAGGGCGCGACCCAGGCATCGTCCGGGCCATCACGCTTGCGATAGGCGCGGCGGATCGCTTCGGTACGGATGAAGCAGATGAGGTGCAGCAACGCCCACACCGCAAAGCCGAAATAGCCCTGCTCGCCCAAAAGTTCGAAATAGGCGCTATGATAGGCGCGGCCCCGGTCCGTCACCAACCGCCGCTCGACTCGCGTGCCGCCGCTGTCCGTGACCGTGCTCTGCGCGAAATAGGTAAAGCTGTTCTGCAGATAATTGTCGAAGCCGCCCCCGCCCGGATGCTCCTTCACATAATCGAGCGTCCACATCCACACCGCGACCCGGGTAGAGGCGCTTTCATCCCCCTGGTGATTTTCGATGGTCTGCATCCGCTGCGTGAAGCTGGCCGGCAGGAAGGGGATGGAGATCAGCGCCGCCAGCAGCATCAGCGGGCCGTAAACAAATTTGCGCTTCGAACGCATCAGCATCAGCCCGGCCAGAATGACGATGCAGACAAGGCCGGTGCGCGCCTCTGTCCCGACCGGCATCAGCAGGCAAGCGAGGCACAGGCAGTAGCAAAACATCTTCACCTTCCAGTCGGGCGGGAAGACCGTGCCATGTTTCGACAGCCACAGGATCAGCGGGATCAGCGAGATCGCGACGCAGGATATGATACTGCCTTCATAGAGGCCGCTGTTATTTTCAACCATCAGGTTGAGCACGCCATAGCCGCCGCCCGACAGGGCCGTCTTCATGCCGCCATTGATGATGATCGTGCTGGCGCACAGCACCATGAACAGGGCCAGCGCCTCGATCCGCAGCCTCGTGCGCAGCACCAGCGGCAGGAAGACGCCCGCGATGATCGCCTTCCACACCCAATTCCATTTGGTCAGTGCCTCGACCGGGAAATCGGCCGTCAGCGTGGTATAGCCGCACCAGGCGAGCAGCAGCAGCATCAATCCCTGCCGCGCGGAAAAACGGCAATCCTTCTTGTCATCGACCAGCAGCCATGCGCCCACCATCATCGCAAAGGCGATTGCGGAAATCGGAATCGAATTGAGCAGGAAATAGGAAAGTCGCTGCGGCGAAACGATGTCGATATAGGCATAGACCGCGACCAGCAGGAACGGCCGCCGCAGCCCCATCAACCCGAACAGGCCAAGGAACGCGATGAAGAACAGGTCACGCATCGCCATGCGGCTCCTGCGCCGGCGGATCGCGATCCAGATCGGCACGCGGCAAAAGCCGCCAGGCGGCGAGCAGGATGACGCCATGGCTGATCAACAGGGACAAAGTGTCTATCATGGCTCGCTTGCATTATCGCTTCGGGACCTGTGTCCTAGCCTGACAGAGTTGACGGGCCGTTAAACCTTTTGCCGCAGACAGGACCGGCTATGACTCGCATTCTTCATGTGCTGGACCACAGTCTGCCGATGCACAGCGGCTATACGTTCCGGACCCGGGCGATCCTGCGTGCGCAGATCGCCAAAGGGTGGGATGTGCGCGGGATTACGGGGCGGCGGCATAGCGCCGCCGGACCGGATGAGCAGATGGTGGACGGTCTGGTCTTTCACCGCACGCCTGGAACGCCGGCGGCGGGCAATGCACTGGTGCGCGAGTGGCGCGATCTCGCCGCCCATACCGAAGCGATCGAGGCTCTGGTGCAGCGATGGCGGCCCGATGTGATTCATGCGCATTCGCCGGTCCTGAACGCCATCGCCGCGCAGCGCGTCGCGCGGCGGCACGGCATTCCGATGATCTACGAAATCCGCGCTTTCTGGGAGGATGCGGCGGTCGGCAACGGCACGGGGCGGGAAGGCAGCCCCCGATATTGGCTGACGCGACAGCTGGAAACCCGCGCCGTGCGGGATGCCGATGCGGTCGCGGTGATATGCGAAGGCCTGCGCGGCGATCTTGTCGCGCGCGGCATTGATCCGTCCAAGATCATCGTGTCGCCCAATGGCGTCGATATGGATCAGTTCGGGGCGCCGGTGCCGCGCGATCCTGGCCTGACGGCAAAGCTGGGGCTGAACGGCGCGGACGTGGTCGGCTTCATCGGCAGCTTCTATGATTATGAGGGGCTGGGCGACCTGATCGCCGCCATGCCGCGACTCGTGCGCGCGCGGCCGCAGGCAAAGCTGCTGCTGGTCGGTGGCGGACCCATGGAGCAGGCGTTGCGCGCGCAGGCGATGGCGTCGCCCTTCGCCGATCATATCGCCTTCGTCGGCCGCGTGCCGCATGATCAGGTCGAACATTATTATGCGCAGGTCGATGTGCTGACCTATCCCCGCAAGGCGATGCGGCTGACCGATCTGGTGACGCCGCTCAAGCCGCTGGAGGCGATGGCCCAGGGCAGGCTGGTGGCTGCTTCCGATGTCGGCGGTCATCGCGAACTGATTGAGGACGGGGTGACGGGCATGTTGTTCGCCCCCGACGATCCGGCGGCGATCGCCGATTCGCTTGCCGCCCTGTTCGCCGATCGCGCGCAATGGGATGAACGCCGCCGGGTCGCGCGCGCCTATGTCGAGCGTGAACGGAACTGGTCATCCAATATTCTGCGTTACGAACCTGTTTACCAACTGTTGCTAGCACGGTCGCGTGAGAGTCGCGCGGCGGCGTGAACGAAAACGAAGGTCGAGAGGTTGAACAGGGCGAGCGCCAGACGGGGAACGGCAATGGCGGCGCTGGCAGGCGTCGCTGCCGCTGTCGCCTTGCTGGCGACGCCGGTCGGCCTGTTGGAAATGCTGGTGGCCTCGAGTGGCCTGAGCGAAGCGGTGCCGGCAGCCGCGCCGCCACTCGGGGTGACGGCGCGGCTGATGATGGCCGGGTTTGTGGGGCTGTTGATTACAGGGGCTGTCGCGGCGATCCGCGATCCGCGCCAGGCCGAGGATGAACGGGATACGGACGGGCGACCGCTGAGCGCCCAAGGAGCAAGACAGATGGGTTTCGCCTTTTCCAAGCTGACAGCCCTTGCGCGGGGCCGCGCCACGCCGACCGGTGTGGCGGAGGCCCCGGCGCTTCGCCGCGCCGACGCGCATCCCGACGCGCCGCCGCGTCCGCCCATCTTCGCCAGCCGCGATTTTGACGGGGTCGAGATTTTTGCCCGGCCCGACGCCAAGCGCCGCCCCCTGGTCGTCGCGCCCGAGCCAGAGGCGCGCTCTGTCGTGCCGATGCAGGGTTTTGCCGCGCGTTCGCCGGATGACATGGCGAAAGAGGATCAACCCATCCCGGCCTTTGCGCGCCCGGTTGGTCTAGCCGAGCCGACAGCCGAACCGCCCGCGTTCCGGGCGGATACAGAACAGCCCGCAGTGCTTCGGGACGATGAACCTGCCGATCACGAGCCGGTCGAGGCAGCCCGGCCCGCGCCGCTACCGCTGCCCACGCATGGCCTGTCGGTCGCCGAACTGACCGATCGGTTGGAACGGGGCCTGGCGTCCCGCCGCCGCGTCACCCCTGCGCCCGTGCTGGCCGACATGCCGGTAGCACCGGCCGTGCCGGTGCGCGACAGCGTCGCACCTGACGCGGACGAAGCCTTGCGCGCGGCGCTCGGCACCTTGCGCACGATGGCGGAACGGCGGCGCTGATCCGCGCGGCTACCAGTCGCGGATGGTCAGGGCCGACAACCGGACCCAGACATCCTCATCCGCAACCCCTTCGCCATCGACTGCGATGTCTGCCACGAAATGGCCGGGTAGGGTCCATTCCGCGTCGTCCAGACCAGCGAGCAGCCGATCTTTTTGTTTCTGCGCTTCCGCGCCGCTGAAGCGCAGCCAGATCGTATGGCGCTGCCCTTCGAACAAGGCGCTGGCCCATGGACGGCTGGTCGTGCGATCGATCACCGTCGGACGGCCTGCCCTCAGCAGTAATTGCGCCAGCAGAAGCGGCAGCGGATCGGCCCCACGGCGGCGGATATCTTTATTTCGGAGCAGATTGGGGCGGCCGAAATGTGCATCCATGCTTGTCATTGGCCATGGCTCCTGCGATAAGTGTTCATGAAATGTTCCACGCGCCTCGTTAGTCGCGCTCCCGGTTCGCGGCCGCGCCGCAGTCAAACACCAGCCGCGGATCGCGGGCGCTACTGCGACCAAAGCGCGTTGGCGGCATGTCATGTGACGCAGGAATCGTTCAATGACCGGCAAAAGCATCTGTTTCGTTTCCCCTTGTTGTCGACTCGTGTTGGTAAGTCGATAGGTGAAATCCTATCTTCATTTCCAATTTCCTACTTGTCTATTTAAATTCCTACGGTAATGGACTGAATATGGATCAATCGCAGGACGCGCGTGCCACACTGGATCGGCTGATTGCCGACCGGGGGGACAATTATGCGGATCTGTCCCGCCTGATCGGCCGCAACGCCGCTTATATTCAGCAGTTCATCAAGCGTGGCACGCCGCGCAAGTTGGACGAGGATGATCGGCGTGTTTTGGCGCGCTATTTCGGCGTGTCGGAAGATATGCTGGGGGGGGTGGCGTCCGCCGCTCCTGCGCCCGTGCGCGGTCGCGGTCTGCCCGCCGTCGTTTCCGTTCCGCGGCTGGCGCTGGGTGCGTCGGCCGGCGGCGGCACATTGGATGACGATGAGCGTACGGCCGGCGTCATGGCCTTCGACGCGCGCTGGCTCCGCCATCTGGGGGTGCGGCCGCAGCGCGTCTCGATCATTCGCGTCGATGGCGAATCGATGGCGCCGACGCTGAGCGACGGGGACGACATCATGGTGGATCATGATGATGACGCCGACCGGTTGCGCGATGGCGTCTATGTGCTGCGGCTGGATGGCGTATTGATGGTGAAGCGCATCGCCATGGGGCCGCTGCGGGGTCGGTTCAGCGTCTTGAGCGACAATGCCCATTATCCCGACTGGACCGACATCGACCCGACACTGGTCGACATCGTCGGACGCGTCGTATGGACGGGCCGGCGCTTGCACTAGCCCCGCTTCATCCCCATTGCTTGGCGGCAGCGCGATGCTGGGCACGAACCGGGAGCAGGATGTTTTGAACGACAATGGCGCGGTGATTCGCAAGGCGATCGAATGGCGCGGCGCGCCGATGGCACTGGCGACCGTGATTTCCACCTGGGGTTCCGCGCCGCGCCCGCGTGGCAGCCATATGCTGGTGCACCAGGATGGCCGACTGGAAGGAAGCATTTCGGGCGGGTGCGTGGAAACCGACGTGTTGCAACGCGCAGCGGAGGTCATTGCCGGCCGGCCCGCGCATGTGCATCGCTATGGCGTTGCGGACGGCGATGCCTGGGATGTCGGCTTGCCGTGCGGCGGCGAGATCGCAGTGCTGGTGCAGCCGGTATCGGACGCAGGCTTTCCGCCCCATCTGTTCGACGTGGTGGCGAAGGCCAGCGCAGTGGGACGGGCTGCGACGCTGGCCACCGATCTTGCCACTGGCCAGACGCGCGAGGGCGATGGGGAGGGCGCATTCCTCAACCGCTACGATCCGCCGCGCCGCCTGTTGATCGTCGGCGCGGTGCAGATCGCCCAGTCGCTGGTTCCCCTGGCCCAGGCGATCGGGGTTGCCCCGGTCGTGATCGATCCGCGCGGGCGCTTCTTGACGGCGGAGCGGTTTCCGGGCGTGGAACTGGACGATCGCTGGCCCGATGACGCCATTGCCGCGCGCCATCCCGGTGAATCGACGGCGGTCGTGACGCTCAGCCATGACATCAAGATCGACGACCCCGCGCTGACGGCCGCGTTGAACGCACCGACCGGCTATATCGCCGCCCTGGGTTCGCGGCGCAGCCATGCGGCGCGGCTCGACAGGTTGACCGCCGCGGGGTTTGACGCGGATGCGCTTGCGCGAATCGACGGCCCGGCAGGGCTGGATATCGGCGCGATCGGTCCCGCAGAAATCGCCCTGTCAATCACGGCAGGCATGATTGCGGGTTTCAATGCAAAGGGTTAGGGATGGGCGCCCCCCGCCGCAAGGGATGGGCAGGGGGCGTGTCCTGAAGCTGTCGGGCACCAGTGACGGCCGCCCCGTATCAGAGCGCCGGGAAACAGCAATAGAAAAACAGGCAATCTATTAAACTTTATATTCGTAAAATTGCAAATCTTTGTAATATAATTGCAAGATTAGCAGCACCGGCCTCCATTGCGTCCTCCATAACGGGCTTGCTGCCGGTCTCGGAAAAAGCTGGTGCGGTCCATCACCGGCTTGGTGGGGTGATGATCGGCCATATGGCGCAGATAGGCATCATAATCGGGGATGCCAACCATCATATGGGCCGCCTGCCGCAGCTTTTTGATAAACCCCGTCATCGCGCCGGTGCCAGACTGGCCGGGATCTCCCATGCCGTAGGGGCGGCGCTGCGCCGGGCCGCGATACAGGTGCGGACGGTGAAATAGAGGATCGCAAGGACAACCGCCAGGAACAGGCCCACCAACGCGGCATCGATTCGATCGTTGAAGATGATGCGCTGCATCTCGCCCATGGATTTCGCCGGGCTAAGCAGCGTGCCGGCTTCTGCCGCTTCGCTGAATTTCGCGGCATGCGCCAGGAAACCAACCTTGGGATCAGCGGAAAACAGCTTGAGCCAGCCTGCCGACAATGTGCAGATCAGCAGCCAGACGGTTGGCAGCATCGTCACCCAGGCGAACCGGTCCCGCTTCATGCGGAACAGCACGGCGGTGCCCAGCATCAGCGCAATCGCCGCCAGCATCTGGTTCGAAATGCCGAACACCGGCCACAAGGTATTCACCCCTCCCAGCGGATCGGTGACGCCCTGATAGAGGAAAAACCCCCAGGCCGCGACGCACAGGGCAGTGGCGATGATGCCGGGCATGTGGCTGTCGCTGTGCTTGAAGGCCGGGACGACAAGGGCGATCAGATCCTGCAACATGAAGCGACCCGCCCGCGTGCCCGCGTCGACGGCTGTCAGGATGAACAGCGCTTCGAACAGGATGGCAAAATGATACCAGAAGGCCTTCATTGTCGGCCCGCCTACGACATGGCTGAAGATTTCCGCCATGGCCACGGCCAGCGTCGGCGCGCCGCCCGCGCGGCTGATGATCGTATGTTCGCCCACATCCCGCGCTGTCTGGGTGATGGTATCGGCCGATATGGGAAAACCCATGGCGGTGACGGCGGCGGACGCGCTGGCGGCGTCAGTGCCGATCAAAGCCGTCGGGCTGTTCATGGTAAAATACACGCCCGGGTCCAGGATCGACGCGCCGACCAGCGCCATAATCGCCACGAACGCCTCCATCAGCATCGCGCCATAGCCGATCATGGGCGCATCGCCTTCGCTGGCGATCAGCTTGGGGGTGGTCCCGCTGGAAATCAGCGCATGAAATCCCGACACCGCGCCGCAGGCGATGGTGATGAACAAGAAGGGAAACAGACCACCGGCCCAGACCGGCCCGTCGCCGGCGACGAATCGCGTCAGCGCCGGCATCTGGAGCGGCGGCGCCATGATGACGATGCCGATGGCGAGCGCGGCGATTGCCCCGATCTTGAGAAAGGTCGACAGATAGTCGCGCGGCGCGAGCAACAGCCAGACAGGCAGCACGGACGCCACCGCGCCATAGCCGATCAGGATCCAGCAAAGCTGTATCGGCGTGAAGGTGAAGGCCGGCCCCCAGGTCGGAGATTGCGCAACCGCCTGTCCGTACATGATCGCGGCGATCAGGCCAATGAGGCCCAGCACCGACACCTCGCCGATCCGGCCCGGCCTGATCCAGCGTGTATAGGCGCCCATTGCCATGGCGAGCGGCACGGTGGCCGCAACGGTGAACATGCCCCAGGGGCTTTCGGCCAGCGCCTTGACCACGATCAGCGCCAACACGGCCAGAATGATGACCATGATCATGAACGCGCCGAACAGGGCGATCGTGCCGGCAACCTGGCCCATCTCCATGCGGATGAGTTCGCCCAGCGACTTGCCGTCGCGGCGCATGGAAATGAACAGGACCATGAAATCCTGCACCGCGCCGGCCAGCACCACGCCGAAGATGATCCACAGCGTGCCGGGCAGATAGCCCATCTGGGCGGCGAGCACGGGCCCTACCAGCGGCCCGGCGCCCGCGATCGCCGCGAAATGATGGCCGAACAGGACGGTGCGGTCGGTCGCGACATAATCCAGGCCATCGGCGCGCCGCACGGCGGGGGTGGGCCGTGCAGGATCTATCCGCATGACATGCCGGGCGATGAACAGCGCATAATAGCGATAGGCGACCAGAAAGCAGCTGACCGCTGCGACGACGATCCACAGGGCGTTGACGCTTTCCCCCCGTGACATCGCCACGACGGTCAGGGCCACGACGCCGATAATGGCTGTCACTATCCAGGGAATATGCCGGGTCACGCCGCCTTGCTCCGCTTGTTCAGGACTTTGGCCTCACCCTAGGGGGGCGGGCGGCAAAGACAACCGCCTTAGCGCCGCCGCGCAAATGGCCAGTCGATGACGTCGCTCACCCACAGCGCCCACCAGATGATGACCGGTTGCAGCGCCAGCCGCGGTCCATGATACCACCAACTCAGGTGCACGCCGTTCAGCGGAATGTCGCTGAGCGCATGATGGATATTGGCCGGCCATACGCACAGCGCATAAAGCGCCAGTCCGATGCCCGCAGCGTGGCGAAAGGGTGGCAGCATCAGGCCTATCGACCCGGCGATTTCGGCGATGCCGGTCAGCCAGATGACAGTGGCTGGATAGGGCACCCAGTCGGGTGTGATCGCGATGAATCCCCCTGGCGAACGCAAATGCGCTACCCCTGCGATCAGATAGGCCAATGCCAGGACGGCGCGGGCGATCCGGCGGGGGCGGCTGTCAGCGATCATTTCATCCCGATCGGAAAAAAGGCATATCGTTCATAATGCTGGGGCTGGCAGGGACATGTCTGTATTGTCCGGCTGTCTTTGGCGGGTCACGAAGGAATGACGATTGCGACTATCATCGATACGACGCCATATTGTGCGCAAATTCAAGGGTGGTGAAGCGAAAACAGAGCGACAGCCCGTTCCCGACCAGCAAAAGAGCAGTGACGACGATATCAGTTTTCTGCCGGACATGAACGAATGGGTCCGCAACCATTATGTCGGCGTCGTCGACGAATTTGTCGCGGCCATCGGCAGTCTGGAGGGGAAACGCATCCTGGACCTGGGGTGCGGCGAGATGCTGATGACCTATGGCCTCGCCTCGCGCGGCGCCGAGCAGGTCATCGGTCTGGATATCACCACGCCGGACCCGGACAAAAGCCTCAAGACCCTGGTCGATGGCGGTTTCCCCGACGCCGCCAATTTCAGGGATCGTGTCACCGCTGTCGTCTATGACGGCAAATCCATGCCGTTTCCGGACGCGCATTTCGACATCATATTCTGCTGGGGCGTCATGGAGCATGTCGCCGATGTCCCCGCCGTGCTGGCCGAAATCAAGCGCGTGCTCAGGACAGGCGGGGTCGCCTTCATCAAGGTTTTCCCCTGGTTCCATTCCTATTTCGGCAGTCACCTGTCGGATTTCGTCCCCGTGCCTTTCGCGCATCTGACGCATGACAGGGCGGCGATGCGCGCCATCATTGAAAAGACGGCACACGAGCAGTCGGTTGTGCACCCCAACCTGATCCTGGGTCATATGTGGAAGGAATATCTCACGCTGAACCGCTATTCGGCAGACATGTTCTACCGCGACGTCAAGGCGGCGGGCTTTTCGCGCGACATATGGACGCTCATCAGCCGCCAGCACGACCTGACGGATGCGCCGCCGGGATATGAGTTGTCCCAGCTCATGGTGTCCGGTTCCGACACGATCCTGTACAAATGAAGCGGGCGCCTCCGCACGAAGGCGCCCGTCAGTAAATCCCGCCCTGATCCTGCAGGAAGTCGGCGTCGGTACGCTGCCGCCCGCGCGCCACGGCGGCTGCCGCCTTGGCATCGGCCGCCTTCGCCTGCGCTTCGGCCTCTTCCTTGCGGATCGACCGGCGCGGCTCGGTTTCGGGCTTGAACGCTTCCCAGATGACCGCGGGTTTGGGATCGTTGGTTGGCCACACGCCATAGACGCGCTTGCCCGAACGACGGTCGATCGTGACCATGCGGATGCCCGCCGGCGCGACAAAGGGCGTCTTGGGCATGGTTTCCAGGATCGGCGCCATCGCCGCCTTCCAGATCGGCGCGGCGATCCGGCCGCCCTGCGCCCATCCGCCCAGGCTCCGGGGCTTGTCATAGCCGACATAGACTCCCGCAACCAGGTCGGGCGATCCGCCCACGAACCAGACATTGGTGGGGCCGTTGGTGGTGCCGGTCTTGCCGAACAGCGGGCGCTTGAGATCAGCCAGCACGGTGGCGGTGCCGCGCAGCACCACGCCCTCGGCGATATGCACGACCTGATAGGCGGTCATCGGGTTCATCACCTGCCGCCCTTCAAAACCGAAGCGTGGCATGGGCTTTCCGTCCCAATTGGCCATGTTGCACCCGTCGCACGGGCGCCAGCGTTCGGGCCAGATCACCCTGCCGCGCCGGTCCTGCACATAATCCATGACCTTGGACGGATTCTGTTTTCCCTGGTTGGCCAGCGTCGCATAGGCATTGACCATCCGCTCGACCGTTGTTTCGCCCGCACCCAGCGCGAAGGAGAGGTAGGGCTGATAATCGCCAATTCCCATCGCCTTGATCGTGCGCACGACCCGGTCCATGCCGGTCTGGCTGGCGGCGCGCACCGTCATCAGGTTGCGCGATTGCTCGACGCCCCAGCGCATGGTTTGCGGCCCGGCGCTGCCGCCGGAAAAGTTGCGGAAGCATTTCTGCCCCAGCCCCGCGCCCTGGTAAACGCACAGCGGCCCATCGACGATGATCGACGCGGGCGTCATGCCATTGTCCAGCGCGGCGGCATAGACGAAGGGCTTGATCGTGGAGCCGGGCTGGCGCTGCGCCTGCGTCGCGCGGTTATAGGAGGAGAGGCGCGAATCGAACCCGCCCTGCATCGCGCGAATACGGCCGGAATGCACTTCCTGCACCACCATGCCGCCTGACACTTCCGGGACGGTGCGCAAAGCCCAGTCATCGCCATTCTTGGCCACGACAATCAGGTCGCCGGCCTTCAACGCGGAAAAGGCGGGGCCGCCGGTTCGGCGATAGGGCGTCTGCGCCAGCGACGCGGGCAGGGTGCCGGTGCTGCCGTCCGAAAAGCCGATCTGCGCCTGGGACGATGATCGATCGATGACGACGGCGATGCGCCAGCCCTCATAATCGACGCCGACATAGCTGGCGGCCAGTTCACGCTCCCAGCCCCGGTCGGGATCGATATGCCCCACCGGACCAGACCAGCCGCGCCCCGCGCCAAAGCGCAGCAATCCGTTGCGCAGCGCATCCTTGGTGCGTTCCTGCGCCACGGGATCATAGGGGCTGCGCACCCACAGGCCACCGGCATAGACGCTATTGGGGCCGTCCTGCGCCTTTTCACCGAAGCGGTCGATCAGGCGACGGCGCACCTCTTCCATATAATAGCCCCCTGCGCGCGCGTCGAAGCTCGATCCGCGCACAGTGACGGTGCCCAGGGGTTGCGCCTGCGCCTGCGCGCGCTGCGTGGCGGAGATCCAGCCATTGCGCTCCATTTCGCCCAGCGCCCAGTTGCGCCGTTCGATCGCGCGGGCGTGGCCGGTTTCGCTTTCGGGGCGATAATTGGCCGGCCCCTTGGGCAGGATCGCCAGATAGGCCATTTCAGGCAGGCTGAGGTCGGCGACATCCTTGTCGAAATAGGCGCGCGCCGCCGCCTGCACGCCATAGGCGTTGCGGCCAAGGAATATCTGGTTGAGGTAGAGTTCCAATATCTGCTGCTTGGACAGGACATTTTCCATGCGCCAGGCCAGGATCATCTCCTTGACCTTGCGCGTGGGCGAATATTCGTCGCCGATCAGCAGGTTCTTGGCCACCTGCTGCGTGATGGTCGATCCGCCACGCGCGCGCTGGCCCGACCCCAGCTTGCTGACATAGTCGGCGACGGCGCCGGCAAAGCCCGGAAAATCAACGCCATGATGCTCGAAAAACGTCTTGTCCTCGGCGGCCAGATAGGCGCGGATTAGCAGCGCGGGATAATCGCTATATTGCAACTGCACCCGCCGTTCGCGGGCGTAGCTGTGCACCGGCTGCCCGTTGATGTCGCGCACCATGGTGGGCAGCGGCGGCTCATATTCCAGCAGGGTCGCCGCATCGGGCAGGCCGCGCGCGAAAATCAGCCAGAACAGGAAGATCGCGAGCAGGAAGCCGCCCAGCAGGACCGCCAGCCAGCGGAACAGCCGCCGGCCCCATAGCGGCCGCAGCCGCGCCATGGCGCCGCCCGCGTCACGGCGCAGGCGATAGGCAAAGGATGTCGGGGCGGTATCGGAATGGGCCTCTTCCATGGGGAAGAGGCTCTAGGGTCAAATCGCCGCCAAGGCCAGTGGCGTTTCGACGGGCCGCGCCATCAGCCGCCCGCCGCCACGCCGCTCATCGCGAGCTTGCGCGCGAAATGCACTTCGATCGCCTTTGCAACGCCCCGCGCGATTTTTTGCTGACCCTCGCGTGAGGACAAGAAGGCGGAGTCCGCTTCATTGCTGATATAGCCGGTTTCGAACAGGATCGACGGCGTGTCCGGCGCCTTGAGCACCATCAGCGACGCGAAGCGATGATAGGCGCTGCGAAAGGGTACAAAGGGCGACGCTTCGCGTTGGAGCAGCCGTGCGAAACTGGAGGAGATATTCAGCGATTCGCGCTGTGTCAGGTCGATCAGGATCGACGACACATCGCCCGACTGGCCGCCCAGATTGACGCCGTTGATGATGTCGGCCTTGTTCTCGCGCGCGGCCAGGCGCGCGGCTTCCCGGTCCGACGCGGTTTCCGATAATGTGTAGACCGTCGCGCCATGCGCGTCGGTGTTTTCCGCGGCATCGGCATGGATCGAAATGAACAGGTCCGCGCCCATCTTGCGCGCAATGCCATAGCGTTCCTGCAACACCAGGAAGCGATCATCGTCCCGCGTCAGCGCGACGCGCACCCGTCCGCCCTTGACCAGCTGGTCGCGGATCGCCTGCGCGATCGCCAGCGTCACATCCTTTTCGCGTTTGCCATTATCCTTGTTGATCGCGCCGGGATCATGGCCGCCATGGCCCGCGTCGATCACCACCAGCGGACGCGCGCCGTCATTGACGCCCTGCACCGGGGGCAGGGCGACGCCGCGCGCGGCGGGCGGGATCGGCACGGTGATCGAATGCAGCCGCTTTTGCGGGCGCGCGGCCATGTCGGCCGGCGCGTCGAACGCCATGCGGCCGCGGCCCAGTTCGCTACGAAAGCGGCTGTCGCTTACGCCCTGGATCGCGAAGCTCAGCGATTTGCCGTCCGGCGCGATGCGCGCGTCGGCCAGCGTCGCCGGGCTGGCAAGGTCGAGCACCACCCGCGCGCGTTCCGGGCTCAATTGTCCCTGACGAACACTCGCCACCGCGCCATTGCCCGGCGAAAAGGGAAAGCGCCCCGTTTGCGCGCCATCGATATCAAGGGCGATGCGCTGCGGTCCGTCGAGCAAGAAGGCGGACGCGCCCTCCACCCGCTCATCGAAACGCACCACCACCCGGTCCCCCTGCACATCGACGCCGGCGATGCCGCCCGCCTGGCCGGGGGAGGAAAGAAGAATGCTTGCCAGGGCAAGGCTCTGCAACATGCGCCGCTTGTGCACCGCAGGCCTGTCGGCCGTCCAGCCAAATATCATCGACGTTGACCCGTCCAGCGTCCCCACGCTGAACACCCGATTAAGCATCGCCTTCTTTTAACCCGGTAAAATGAGCTGGTTAACGACATCTTCACCATGCTGGCGCAGGACGCCGATGGCGGAGGCGGCGCAAAGGCATAATATTTCGACCAACCGTTGCCGCCCGGGCTATTGACTGCTAACCATTCCCATTCCTGCAAGAATTGCCGTATGTTCGGTCAGTCTTCAGGTCAGACGAGCGCCCGCTGTTGTGCGGGCGAGACAGAACAGGTTGACGCTGCATGAGGCATGATTTTCCATCCACGCTTGCCCCGGTAACGGGCATGGCGGTGTGGATGGTGCGGCCCGGCGCCTTGTCCGGCCCTGCCGATGCAGCAGACGCGCAGATTTTCCTTCAAAACCGGATGCTTGCCTGCGCCGCGCCCGATGGCGCGCGCCGGCCGGCATTCTTTTCTTATCGCGTGGCGGCGCGGCTTCACGCCGCAGCCCGCGCACGCCGGAGACTTATAAATGACAATGCGTATGCTGATCGATGCGCGCCACCGGGAAGAAACCCGGGTCGCGGTCGTCAAAGGTAACCGGATCGAGGAGTTCGATTTCGAATCGGCCGAGCACAAGCAGCTCAAGGGCAATATCTATCTCGCCAAGGTGACGCGCGTGGAGCCTTCGCTCCAGGCCGCCTTCGTCGATTATGGCGGCAACCGTCACGGTTTCCTGGCTTTCAGCGAAATTCACCCCGATTATTATCAGATCCCGCGCGAGGACCGTGAGGCGCTGCTGCAGGAAGAGCGCGCCCATGCCGAGGAAGAGGCCGCGTTGCGCGCCGAGATCGAGGATGACGAGGACGCGGGCGAGGACGGCGTCGAGCTGGTCGAGGCGACTCATCATCATGAGGATGAGGACGCGGCCGAGGCGGATGCCGAAAGCCCGGCGCCCGAAGCCGCCAAGGGTGGCCGCCGCAAGCGCGGGAAGAATGGCGACGATGCTGCGGACGAACTGCGTCGCAAGCGCATGGCCCTGCGTCGCCGTTACAAGATCCAGGACGTCATCAAGCGCCGCCAGGTGTTGCTGGTGCAGGTCGTCAAGGAAGAGCGCGGCAACAAGGGTGCGGCGCTGACCACATATCTGTCGCTGGCGGGCCGCTATTGCGTGCTCATGCCCAACACGTCGCATGGCGGCGGCATCAGCCGCAAGATCAGCAACGCCGCCGATCGCAAGCGGTTGAAGACCATCATCGCGGAGATGAACCTGCCCTCCTCCATGGGCTGCATCGTGCGCACTGCGGGACTTCAGCGCACCAAGCCCGAAATTAAGCGCGACTTCGATTATCTCGCGCGGTTGTGGGACGAGATCCGCGAAAAGACGCTCCAGGCGTCGGCGCCCGAGCTGATCCACAATGATAGCGATCTGATCAAGCGCGCCATCCGCGACATCTACAACAAGGATATCGAGGAAGTCATCGTCGAGGGCGAGGATGGCTACAAGGCCGCCAAGGACTTCATGAAGCTGCTGATGCCGAGCCATGCCCGGCGCGTGAAGCAATATGCCGACGCTGTCTCGCTGTTCCAGCGCGCCAGTGTCGAGGATCAGCTGGCGGCGATGTACAACCCTGTCGTCCAGCTCAAATCGGGCGGCTATCTGGTCATCAACCCGACCGAGGCGCTGGTGTCGATCGACATCAACTCCGGCCGGTCGACGCGCGAACATGGCATCGAGCAGACCGCCGTCGCCACCAATCTGGAAGCTGCGCGCGAAATCGCGCGCCAGCTGCGCCTGCGCGACATGGCGGGCCTCGTCGTCATCGACTTTATCGACATGGAGATGAACTCCAACATCCGTAAGGTCGAAAAGGCGATGAAGGAGGCGCTCAAGGACGATCGCGCCCGCATCCAGGTCGGCCGCATTTCCGGCTTCGGCCTCATGGAAATGAGCCGCCAGCGGCTGCGCACCGGCGTATTGGAAGCCTCCACCCGCCAATGTCCGCATTGCGAGGGCACCGGCCTTGTCCGCACGGCGTCGTCAGCGGGCCTCAGCGCGCTGCGCATGCTGGAGGAGGAAGCGGCGCGCGGTCGCGGCAACCTCATCACCCTGCGCGCCAGCCAGGAAGCGGCCTTCTACGTCCTCAACAACAAGCGCCGCGAATTGGACGAGATCGAGCTGCGCTATGGCGTGCGGATCGAAATCCTGCCCGATGGCGAGATTGAGGGTGCGCGCATGTCGGTCGAAGCCAGCGGCCCCCGTCCGGAGCGTGTCGTCACCTACGCGCCGCTGGTCGAGGATGATGACGATATCGACCTGCCCGAGGATGAAGACGACATCGAAGAGGTCGAGGACGCCGAGGACAGCGCCGAGCGCGAGGAGCGGGGCGACAGGGGGGACGAGGATCGCGAAGGCGGCCGCCGTCGCCGTCGCCGTCGCCGTCGCCGGGGCGGCCAGCGCGAGGACCAGCGCGATGCCGGCTCCGAAGCGGAAACGGACGATAATGAGTCCGGTGACGAGACCGACGCCGAGGACGGCGATGAAGCCGAGGATCGCGATGTCGCCGCGCACGCGGGCGATGCCGATGGTGAAGAAGGCGGTGCGCGCCGTCGCGGCCGTCGTGGTCGTCGCGGTGGCCGCCGTCGGCGCGAAGCGGGCGAAACCGCCGCGATCGAGCAGGACGATGCAACGGCCCCGGCCGACGCCGAGGAAGCGGTTGCAGAACCGGTCGCCGAAGAAGCCCCTGCCGCTGAGCCGGTAAGCGAGGAAGCGGCCGAACCAGCGCCCAAGACGCGTCGCCGTCCCCGCGCCCGCAAGAAAGCGGACTCGGACACCGCCGAAGCAGCGGCAACGGCCGAGGCTCCGGCCGAAGTCGCTCCGGTCGCGACGGAAGAGCCTGCACCTGCGCCCGAAGCGGATGCCGCACCGGCCAAGCCCAAGCGCACGCGTCGCAAGAAGGCGGTGGCGAGCGAAGGCGCGGCGGCTGAAGCCGATACGCCGGCAGCAGATGCGCCGGCCGCCGACGCAGATGCCGCGCCAGCCAAGCCCAAGCGCACGCGCCGCAAGAAGGTGGTCGCTGTCGAGGCAGAGGCGGCGGAGCCCGCCGTCGAAGCTGTACCGCAGGCCCCGGCTGACGCTGCGCCTGTCGCGCAGCCCGAGCCGACCGCTTCGGCGGAACCGGTGCCAGCCGATGCCGCCGCTGCCGACGACGATGCAGCAGGCGAGGACGCCGATGGTGCGCCCCGTCGCGGCTGGTGGCAGCGCACCTTCGGTCAGTAAGCACGCGAAGAGTTGGAATATGAAGCGCCGCTGCCCGTCCGGTTCCCCCGGTGCGCAGCGGCGCTTTTCCTTGTGGCGCGCTTCACGGCGCATTCAGGACGGCCATGGCAAGGGCGGCGGGTGATGGCCCGTCTGCTCCAGTTTCTGGCTCTTGCGCTGGCGGCGCTTGCGCTGATGACCCGCCCCGCGCTCGCTCAGCAGATTTTGCGCGATGCCGAAACCGAAGCCTTCATGGCCGATATGTCCGCGCCGCTGGTCAAGGCGGCGGGCATGACGCCGAAAAATGTCCAGGTCCTCGTCATCAACGACCCGGAAATCAACGCCTTCGTCGCCGGCGGCCAATATGTCTGGGTTCATAGCGGCCTGATCGCGCAGGCGGACAATGTGAACCAGTTGCAGGGCGTGGTCGCGCACGAACTGGGACATATCGAGGGCGGGCACATCATCCGCTCGGGCGAGGGGATCAAGGACGCGACAAGCGTCACCCTGCTCAGCCTGGTACTCGGCGCGGCGGCGATCGCGGCGGGCGGCGCGGAAGCGGGCATGGGCATCATGGGCCTTGGCCAGCAGGCCGCGATGAGCAAATTCCTTGCCTTCTCCCGTGCGCAGGAAAGCTCCGCCGACCTTGCCGGCGCGCGCTATCTCCACAGTGCCGGGATCAGTGGCCGGGGGAGCCTTGAATTTTTCAAGAAGCTGCAAAATCAGGAATATCGCTTGGCCATTCCGCAGGACAATAGCTATGGGCGCACCCACCCGCTGTCGGGCGAACGCATCAGCGTCCTGCGGGAGGTCTATGAGGTCGATCCCGCCTGGGACAGACCGGTCGACCCGCAGCTGGAGGCGCGGTTCGAGCGGATCAAGGCGAAGCTGATCGGCTTCGTGTCCGAACCGCAGCAAACGCTCATCAAATATCCCGAAAGCGATCAGTCGCTCCCCGCCCATTATGCCCGGGCCTATGCCTGGCACAAAAGCGCCTATCCGCAAAAGGCGCTGGCCGAGGCCGATGCGTTGCTCGCCGCCGCGCCGCATGATCCCTATTTCCTGGAATTGAAGGGCCAGATCCTGCTGGAGAGCGGGCGGCCCGCTGACGCGATCGCGCCGCTGCGCGAAGCGGTGAAGATCACCAATCAGCCGCTGATTTCCGTGCTTCTTTCTCACGCGCTCATCGCGACCGAGGACCCGGCCAATTTCGCGGAGGCCGAACAGGTGTTGCGCGTGGCGGTGCAGCGTGACCGCGAAAATCCCTTTGCCTGGTATCAGCTGGGTGTCGTTTACGAGCGGCGCGGCGACACGCCGCGCGCCGCTCTCGCCACGGCGGAACGCTATGCGATGATGGGCGATCATAATCTGGCGCTGCGCAGCGCCGACTTGGCGGTGCAGGGATTGCAGCCCGGCACGGTTGACTATCTGCGCGCGCAGGATATCGCCATGACCTCGCGCGCCGCGGTCGAGCAGCAGCGGAAGAAAAGATAGCAATGACAGATCAGAACCGGCCGAGCTTTCGCGCGGCCCTTTCCAACAGGACCATCCAGATGACCCTTGGCGCCTTCGCCTTCATCGCCGCCGCTGCCGGCGCCGCGCTCGCCGTTCAGGCTCCCGCCAGCGTCGGCGCGACCGATAAGGCCGCGATCGAGCAGATCGTCCATGATTATATTCTGGAGCATCCCGAAATCATTCCACAGGCGATCGAGAAGCTGCAATCCAAGCGCCTCTCCAGCGTGATCGACGCCAGCCGCAGCGCGCTCGAAACCCCCTATGCCGGCGCATGGGAAGGGGCGGCGGACGCTGACGTCACCGTGGTCGAATTTTTCGACTATGCCTGCGGTTATTGCCGTGCCTCGCTACCCGACCTTGGCAAGCTGGTGGGGTCGGACAAGAAGGTGAAGGTCGTCTATCGTGAACTGCCGATCCTGTCGGAAGAAAGCGGCGACGCGGCCAAGGTGTCGCTGCTCGCGGCCGAGCGCGGCCAGTATATGCCCTATCACAAGGCGCTCTACGCCGCCGGGCGCGTGACGCGCGACACCATCCTCGCCGCAGCGGCCAAGGCCGGCATCAGCAAGGCGGATGCCGAAGCGGCGATGGCGTCCAGCAAATATGATTCGGAAATCCAGTCGAACATCGCGCTCGCCCAGAAATTGCAGGCGACCGGCACGCCCACTTTCGTCATCGGCGATCAGGTGCTGAGCGGCGCGGTCGGCTATGACGCGCTCAAGGAAGGTGTGGCAACGGCGCGCGGCAAGTAAGTCATACCGATTGCCGGACTGCCTGCCTTCCCGCCATTGACTTCCCCATCCCTTTTCCCTATCGGACGCCCCCTGACTGGCGGCCGCTGCGTAAGCGGCCCTTTTTTGTCACACCCGATTCTCTTGTTGTTTTTGAGGAATGAACGATGAAGCGCACCTTTCAGCCGAGCAATCTGGTTCGGAAGCGCCGTCACGGTTTCCGCGCCCGCATGGCGACCCCCGGCGGCCGCAATGTGATGCGCGCCCGTCGCGCCCGCGGCCGCAAGAATCTCTGCGCCTGACATCATCGTCGGATCAGCCTGTCGCGCCGGCCATCATGGTCCGGCGCGCAGATTTTCTGGCGGCGAATCGCGGACGGCGTGCGCCGATGCCGGGCTTTGTCCTGCTGGTGCGCGAACGCGGCGATGGTGATCCGGCGATGCGCTATGGCATCACGGTCACGAAAAAGATTGGCGGCGCTGTCATCCGCAACCGGATGAAGCGCCGTTTTCGCGTTCTGGCGCGCGAATTGCTGCCCGCCCTTGGCATTGCCGGCGCCGATCATGTGCTGATCGGCCGGGAAGGCGGGATTGAGCGGGACTTCTCCCTGCTGCGTGCTGAACTGGAAAAGGCGCTTGGCAAGATCATGACGCGGCCGGTCGATGCGCCGCGCGATCCCGCGCACCGCAAGGGCAAGCCTGCGCGCGCGAAAAGTCCCGGCAACCCCCGATGATCGCGCGCCTGCTCATCCTGATCGCGCGTTTCTGGCAACTTGGCCCGTCGCGAATCCTGCCGCCGACCTGCCGCTATGCGCCCTCCTGTTCGGAATATGCGATTCAGGCCGTGCGCAAATATGGCGCGATCAAGGGTAGCTGGTTGGGGTTCAAGCGGCTAATGCGATGCCACCCATGGGGCGGATCGGGCTACGATCCGGTGCCCTGACACGACAGATCACAAGACGGCGGAGCGCAAAAGCGTGGACGACAAGAAGAATATCATCCTGGCGGTGCTGCTGACCGCGGCGATCCTGTTCGGCTGGCCCTATATCTCCAACTATTTCTTCCCCACGGCCAATCCGCCCGCCACAAAGATTGAGGGCGGCAAGCAGGTCCCCGTCGCCCGGCCCGATGCGGACCCCGCCGCCGACAGCCCGGCCGCGATCCGAGACCGCGCGCTCGTGCTCAGGGAAAGTCCGCGCATCCCCATCCGCACGGCCAAGCTGACCGGCTCGATCAACCTCAAGGGCGCGCGCATCGATGACATCGTCCTGCCGACCTACAAGGAAACGATCGCCAAGGATTCGCCGGCCGTTCGTCTCTACAGCCCGTCGGGCACGCAGGACGCCTATTTCGCAGGCTTCGGCTGGCAGGGTGAAGGGCTGCGCGCGCCCGATCGCAACACGCTCTGGACCGCGCAGGGCAGCGCACTCACGCCGACTAGCCCGGTAACGCTCAGCTGGAACAACGGCGCGGGGCAGCTCTTCGAAATCCGCCTGTCGGTCGATGACAACTACATGATCACTGCCGCGCAGAAAGTGTCGAACACCGGCACCGGCACGGTGGGCGTCAAGCCCTATGCCTATATCAGCCGCACCGGCATTCCCAAGGATCCCGATACCTGGACCATCCATGTCGGACCCATGGGTGTCTTCAACGGCGCGGCCAATTACGATGTCAATTACAAAGATCTCGACAAGGGACCGTCGGTCCAGAGCTTCCAGTCCAAGGGCGGCTGGATCGGTTTCACCGACAAATATTGGCTGTCTGCTCTCGTGCCGGCTGCCGACGCCGACTTTGCCGGCCAGTTCCGCAAGGGCGCGGGCACGCAATATCAGGCCGATGTCGCGCTTGGCTCCAACATGGTCGCGCCCGGCAAGGCGGTGACGCAGACGCAGCGCCTGTTCGTCGGCGCCAAGGAAGTGAAGACGCTCGAAGCCTATCAGGACGCCGGCGTGCCGCTGTTCGACCGGGCGATCGACTGGGGCTGGTTTTACTGGTTCGAAAAGCCGATCTTCGCGCTGCTGCACTGGCTGTTTGAACATATCGGCAATTTCGGCGTCGCCATCATCTGCCTGACGTTCGTCGTGCGCGCGATCATGTTCCCGATCGCCCAGCGCCAGTTTTCCAGCATGGCGGCGATGCGCGCGCTCCAGCCGAAGATGAAGGCGCTGCAGGAAAAGCATAAGGACGACAAGCAGCAGCTGCAGATGAAGATGATGGAGCTGTACAAGCAGGAGAAGGTGAACCCGCTCGCCGGCTGCCTGCCCATCTTCATCCAGATCCCGATCTTCTTCGCGCTGTACAAGGTGCTGATGCTGACGATCGAAATGCGGCACCAGCCCTTCGTCCTGTGGATCAAGGACTTGTCCGCGCCCGATCCGCTGCATATCCTGAACCTCTTCGGCCTGCTCGACTTCACGCCGCCCGCGTTCCTGGGCATCGGCGTGCTGGCGCTGCTGCTGGGCATCAGCATGTATTTCCAGTTCAAGCTCAATCCGACGCAGATGGACCCGATGCAGCAACAGATCATGGGCATCATGCCCTGGATGATGATGTTCATCATGGCGCCCTTCGCGGCGGGCCTGCTGGTCTACTGGATCACCAACAACTGCCTGTCGATGGCGCAGCAATGGTGGCTCTATCGCAAGCACCCGGTGCCCGCAGCCGCAGTGCCGGCGAAATAGCGCCAACGCCTACCTCCGTTCGGTTCGAGCTTGTCGAGAACGGCGCACGGGGTTCTCGCCCTTCGACAGGCTCAGGGTTCTCGAACCGAACGGATGTTGCTGTGACCGACCAAGACAATCCCGACCTGATCGAGGACGCGCGCAAGCTCTTTGCCGGGCCGATCGCCTTCCTCAAGTCCGCGCCGGATCTTAAATTCCTGCCCGACATGGCGGTGAATGAAGTCGCCTTCGCGGGCCGTTCGAACGTGGGCAAATCCTCGCTGCTCAATGCGCTCACCAACCGCAACGGCCTGGCGCGCACGTCCAACACGCCCGGCCGCACGCAGGAACTCAATTTCTTCGACGTCGGCGATCCGCTGCGTTTCCGCCTCGTCGACATGCCGGGCTATGGCTATGCCAAGGCGCCCAAGGACATGGTCAAGAAATGGCGATTCCTGGTGAACGACTATCTGCGCGGCCGCGCGGCGCTCAAGCGCACGCTGGTGCTGATCGACAGCCGCCATGGCATCAAGGATGTCGATACCGACATGCTCGACATGCTGGACGGCGCGGCTGTCAGCTACCGCATCGTCCTCACCAAGGCGGACAAGATCAAGGCGAGCGCGCTCGCCGCCGTGACGCAGCAGACCGCCGACGCGATCCGCAAGCGCCCGGCCGCTCATCCCGACATCATCGCCACATCGAGCGAGAAGGGCATGGGTCTGCCCGAACTGCGCGCCGCGGTGCTCGAAAGCGTGACACAGGGCTGACCCTTGACGAAGTGCCCGCGTATCGCGAAGTAACCCGCTTTCGACAAGACGGCCGCAACCCGCTACAGCGGCCGCACACGGCCTTGCGCCGCCTATTGGAGACATGACCATGCGCGCCGAAGCGCAGCAATATATCGACCGTATCGATGCCGCGCTTGCCCTGCTGCGCCAGTCGCTCGACTGGGACCGCGCGCTGCGCCGGCTGGACGAACTCAATGCCCGCGTCGAGGACCCGACCCTGTGGGACAATGCCAAGCAGGCGCAGGAGGTGATGCGCGAGCGCACCCGGCTCGACAGCGCCATCGGCGCGACCCGCGCGATCGAGGCGGAAAAGTCCGATACTGCCGAACTCATCGAGATGGCCGAGGCCGAGGGCGATGAAGGCATGGTGGACGAAGCGGTCGCGGCGCTCAAGGCGCTGGCCGACCGGGCGGACGAGGACAAGATCAAGGCGCTGCTTGCGGGGGAGGCGGACAGCTACGACACCTATCTGGAAATCCACGCCGGCGCGGGCGGCACGGAAAGCCAGGACTGGGCCGAAATGCTCAGCCGCATGTATCGCCGCTGGGCCGAACGGCGCGGTTACAAGGTCGAACTGGTGGACTATCAGGCCGGCGACCAGGCCGGGATCAAGTCGGCGACCTTCCTGATGAAGGGCGAAAACGCCTACGGTTATGCCAAGACAGAGAGCGGTGTCCATCGCCTCGTCCGCATCAGCCCCTATGACAGCAGCGCGCGCCGCCACACGAGCTTTTCATCCGTGTGGGTCTATCCGGTGATCGACGATGATATCGATATCGAGGTCAAGGAGAGTGACCTCAAGATCGACACCTATCGCGCATCGGGCGCGGGCGGGCAGCACGTCAACACCACCGATTCCGCGGTGCGCATCACCCACGTTCCCTCGGGCATCATCGTCGCGTCGCAGAATGACCGCTCGCAGCATAAGAACCGCGCCACCGCGATGAACATGCTCAAGGCCCGCCTCTATGAAGCCGAACTGCGGCGGCGCGAGGAAGCCGCGTCGAGCGACTATCAGGCCAAGACCGAAATCGGCTGGGGCCACCAGATCCGCTCCTATGTGCTGCAACCCTATCAGCTGGTGAAGGACCTGCGCACCGGCGTCACCTCGACCTCGCCAGACGATGTTCTGGATGGCGCGCTTGATCCTTTCATGGCGGCCGCGCTCAGCCAGAAGGTGACGGGCGAGAAGGTCGATGTGGAGGATGTCGATTGATGATCCGGGCGGCACTGGCGGGCGTGCTTGTCCTCCTGTCCGCCTGCGATCAGTTGAGCGGCGGCAATGCGTCCCAGCGCCCTGTCGCCGCCCGTGATTTTCCCCGCGCCGATCGCCCGGTGGCGCCGATCGTATCGACCCGCTGGTCCAGCGAGGAAGCGCGCGATCGCGTCAATGAGGCGGAAGACATCATGGACCGGGCGGGCATCCGTCCCGGCATGACCGTCGCCGACATCGGCGCCGGCGAAGGCTATTATACGGTGCGTCTGGCCCAAAGGGTCGGCCCCACCGGCAGGGTCCTGGCCGAAGACATATTGCCCGAAGTCATAGAGGCGCTCTCGCGGCGCATCACGCGTGAGGAATGGGACAATGTCAGCGTCAAGCTGGGCGCGCCCGAAGACCCGCGCCTGCCCGAAAACAGCTTCGATCGCATTCTGATGGTCCATATGTATCATGAGATTGCAGAGCCTTACGCCTTCCTCTGGCATCTTAGCCCGGCGCTTAAGCCCGACGGCGAATTGATCGTCGTCGATGCGGATCGGCCGACTGATCAGCACGGTACGCCGCCGCGCCTGCTGGCGTGCGAACTCGCGACCATGGGTTTTCGCATGGAGGAACTCATCCCCAAACCAACGGCTGGGGGCTATTTCGCGCGGTTCCGCCGCATTGTGGCGCGCCCGGATCCGTCCGCCATCATCCCCTGCGCGATCAACCAGCGATCACAGGGTTAATATGGCGATCAGGCTGAAAGGATGATCCCATGTCCCTGCCGATGCGTTATAGTAGGCATCCGGGAGGTAAAGCATGACGCAAAGTGAACCCAGGACAGAGCTGTCCTTCGGCCCTACACGCGCGCCGCGCCATAAATTATTCGAACCCGTTTCCCTGTGGCGCGATGGCGCATCCGTGCGCGGGCATCTGCTCGACCTGTCGGCAACCGGCGCGCTGTGCCACAGCGATACGCTGTTCGGCGCGGGCGATCGTGTGCTGATCGATGCGGATTGTCTGGGTGTTGCGGGCCGGGTCGTATGGGCAGGCGGCAAGCGGTTCGGGCTTCATTTCGATGCGGCGCTGCCCGGCCCTGTCATAGAACGGGTGCTGCACCAGGGCTGATCAGCTCTTGCGCCGCCACCTCCGCACCATCGACAGGCCCAGAAATCCGCCACCCACGACCGCCGCTATAGCCCCCCCCGCCGACGCCAGCGCCCAGGCCCCGGCCGCCAGCAGCCCGGTCAGGAAATCGACGATGATGAGGGTCAGGTGGATCATGACGGGATCAGGCCGGCACTAGCGGCCCAGATCCTTGGCTTCCTGATATTTCAGTTCCAGAAACCGGTTCTGCGTCGCCAGCTTGTCAAGGTCGCCGCTGGCCAGATTTTCCGTCATGCGCGCAATTTCCGCCTCGATGACGCCCAGCCCTTCGACCAGCTGCTTTTCGGGCACGCGACCATTGCGTTCCTCCCGCCGCATGGGCGCGGGAATGGACTGATAGCCGGTGACGAGCTCAGGCAGATGATCCGACAGCAAGCGGCGGATTTCCAGAGCCGCGGGGTCCTGTTCATTCAGCCGCTCCAACTGCGGCGCCAGCGTCTCCAGCCGCACGCCGATGCTGTCGATCAGGGTCACGGCCGGCGCGGGCAGGGCCTTGCGCTGCGTTTCCAGCCAGATTTCGGTCTTGAGGGGGAGGGCGGGCAGTTCGGTCTGCGCCAGCGTGTCGGCGCTGACCGGACGGTCGCCGGGCAGCAATGCGAAAAACATTGTCGCGATCAGCAGCAGCCCCAGCACGATCATCACGCCATTGGTGCCCAGCGGCAGGAACCATCCGGCGATCATCGCGCCCATCAGGATGACGAAGATCGCGCCGCCAATGCGCCCCAGCCGCCGCATGATCGACGCATTGCGGCGGTCGCGCGCCCGCGCCGACAGGCTGCGTCCGCGTTCGCTATGGCGGCGCAGCACCGCCTCGGCATCGGCCAGCACGCGGTCGGACCGGCTCATGCTTGTCCCGTTTCCGTTCGGTTCGAGTAGCCGTCGAGCCTGCCGAGACGGCGTATCGGGAACAGTTCTCGACAGGCTCGAACCGAACGGAAGGAAGCAGCGCGCATCCCGCTCACCCCTCGATCGCGCTCAGCAGCGGATTGTCGATGCGGGCTTCCTGCGCCGCCTGCGCCTGGCCCTGCGCCCGCGCGATATAGCCCTTGGACTTCTCCACCTCGTTCGACAGCGTGTTCACCGTCGTCTTCATATTCTCCAGCGCCTTCATCTTGAACGTGTCGATATTGTCCATCGTGTCGTAGATATTCTGGAAAGCGCGCTGCAGCGTCTCGATGGGGATCGTGCTCGATGCTGCCTGCTCATGGATCTGCGCGGTCTGGCTTTTCAGCAGTTCGCCGGTCCGGTCGATCATGTTGGCGGTCGTGGTGTTGAGCGCGGTGATCTGTTCCAGCACCAGGCGTTGCCCGACCAGCGCCTGCGCCACCGTCACGGCCGTCCGCAGCGCCGCCACCGTCGTTGTGCTCGCGCGGTCGACGCCCTTCACCAACTCGACATTGTTCTTCTTGACCAGATCAAGCGCCAGATAGCCCTGCACCGTCACCGCCATCTGCGTCAGCAAATCCTGCGTGCGCTGGCGGATGTAGAACAGCGCGCTTTCGCGGATCGCCTTGGCCTTGGCCGGATCGGTGGAATCCAGGTCCATCGCCTTGGCTTCCAGCCGCGCGTCCATGGTCTTGCTGATATGGATCATCTGTTCCAGGCGACCCATGGTGGCCCACATATTCTGCCGCTCGACATCGATCGCGGCATTATCTTTGATCAGCGTGTCCTTGCCACTGGCAAGGCTGCCCAGGATCGAATTGATGTGGCCCTGCGCGCTTTTGTAGCCGTCGAAATAGTCGCGCATCTTATTGCCGAAGGGGATGATTCCGAACAGTTTCTTGGGCGCGAGCAGGCTGCCGCGCTTGCCAGGGTCCAGATCCTCGACCGTGCGGCGCAATTCGGCCAGGTCGGCGCCGACCTTGCTGTCACTGTCCATCGCGCGCACCGGCCGGTCCAGGAAGCGGTTGCTGTGTCCGGCCGCCTCGGCGATTTCCTTGCGCCCCATATTCGTGAGCTGATCCACGCGCTTGCCGAATTCGGGCGAATTGGCGTCCTGCGCGACCAGATCCTCGACAAAGGCGTCGACCTTCTCGTCCAGCT
Organism: Sphingomonas sp. SKA58; assembly: GCF_000153545.1. Taxonomy (NCBI): domain Bacteria; kingdom Pseudomonadati; phylum Pseudomonadota; class Alphaproteobacteria; order Sphingomonadales; family Sphingomonadaceae; genus Sphingomonas; species Sphingomonas sp. SKA58. The sequence goes on along the minus strand of NZ_CH959307.1, from coordinate 560,968 downwards.
TGGACTTCTTCTCCTCGTCGATCGGCACCAGCCCCGCGGCCTTGTCAGGCGCGACCGCTGGCACCGGATCGGGCGGCGTCAGGTTGAGCGGGTCGGCGGTAGCGGTGGGCGCGGTCGAAGCCATGTCATCTCCTGATAAGCCCAAGGGCGGCACGAACTGTTATATGTGCATAAAACAGCCAGTCGCAAGTCTGCGCAACTTTTCGAGCCCCTGTTATAAGGCCTGCGCCCCCGCCATTGCAATCGCCCGCCGCCGGGCTAGCATGGCCGCAATATGGCGACGCTCGCCGCATGATGGGAAGGGGGCAGGGTGCAGGACGAACAGGACAGGCTGGTGGCGGCTGTCGCGGCTGATCCACGCTATGAAGCGCTGGTGGCGCGCCGGTCGCGGCTGGGCTGGACGCTCTCGGCGGTCATCTTCGTCGCCTTTGTCGGCTACCTGCTGCTGATCGCCTTTCGCCCTGCGCTGCTGGCGACGCCGGTCGGGACGGGCATCACCTCGCTTGGCATTCCGCTCGGCCTTGGCCTCATCCTGCTCGCCATCGCGCTGACCGGCCTCTATGTGCGCCAGGCCAATCGCCATCATGATGCGCAGATGGCCGCCATAATTCGGGATCATGGCGCATGAAGGCGCAGCTGCTTGCGGCATTCGCCCTATTGCTACCCATGCCCGCCTTCGCCGCCGCGCTGGAGGGGGAGGCGCAGCGCCAGCCCATCAACTGGGTGGCGATCGCGATGTTCGTCGCCTTTGTCGGCCTGACGCTCTGGATCACCAAGGCGGCGGCCGCGCGCACCCGTACCGCGTCGGATTTCTATACCGCGGGCGGCGGCATCACCGGTTTCCAGAACGGCCTCGCCATGGCGGGCGACTATATGTCGGCCGCCTCCTTCCTGGGCATATCGGCGCAGATTTTCACGGATGGCTATGACGGCCTCATTTATTCCACCGGCTTCCTCGTCGGCTGGCCGATCCTCCTGTTCCTGATGGCCGAACGGCTGCGGAACCTTGGTCGCTACACCTTCGCCGATGTCGCCTCCTACCGCTTCGCCCAGCCGCCGGTACGCAGCTTCGCGGCGGTCAGCACGCTGCTGGTCGTCAGCTTCTACCTCGTCGCGCAGATGGTGGGCGCGGGGCAACTCATCAAATTGCTGTTTGGCCTGCCCTATGCCGCCGCCGTGGTGATCGTCGGTGGCCTCATGATGCTCTATGTCCTGTTCGGCGGCATGCGGGCGACCACATGGGTCCAGATCATCAAGGCGGTGCTGCTGCTGGGCGGGGCCAGCTTCATGGCGGTGATGGTGCTGGCGCAGGCCGGCTTCAGCCTGGAAACCCTGTTCGCCCGCGCCGTCGAGGTGAAGACGCAGGCCGCGCTGGCCACCGGCGCGTCTGCGGACCAGGCAGCCCAGCAGGGCCGCGCCGTCATGGCGCCCGGCGGCTTCATCAAGGACCCCGTGTCCGCCATCTCCTTCGGCCTTGCGCTCATGCTCGGCACGGCGGGCCTGCCGCACATATTGATGCGCTTCTTCACCGTCCCGGACGCGAAGGAGGCGCGCAAGTCGGTGCTCTGGGCGACCGGCTGGATCGGCTATTTCTATATCCTGACCTTCATCATCGGCTTCGGCGCGATCCTGCTTGTCGGCACCAATGCCGCTTATCTTGACGGGCAGGGGGCCTTGCGCGGCGGCGGCAATATGGCGGCGATCCATCTGGCGCATGCCATCGGCGGCAATGCCTTTCTCGGCTTCATTTCGGCGGTCGCCTTCGCCACGATCCTCGCGGTCGTCGCGGGCCTGACGCTCTCGGCCGCCTCTGCCGTCAGCCATGATCTTTACGCCACCGTCCTGCGCCACGGGCAGGCCAGCTCGGCCGATGAACTGCGCGTGTCGCGGATCACCACGCTGGCGCTCGGCGCGCTTGCCGTGCTGCTCGGCCTCGTCTTTGAAAAGCAGAATGTCGCCTTCATGGTCAGCCTCGCCTTCGCGCTCGCCGCGTCGGGCAATTTCCCGGTGCTGATCCTGTCCCTGCTCTGGAGCGGATGCACCACGCGCGGCGCGGCTTGGGGCGGGACGATCGGGCTGCTCACGGCTTTCGTGCTGACCCTGCTGTCGTCGGCGGTCTGGACGACGACCTTCGGGCTGGGGGATGCGCCTTTCCCCTATAGTTCGGCCGCGATCGTCTCGGTGCCCGCCGGCTTCCTCGCCATCTGGCTCATTTCGCTAGTCGACCGCTCGCCCCGCGCGGCGATCGACAAGGCAGGCTATCCAGCGCAGCGCGTCCGCGCCGAAACCGGAATTGGCGCCTTCGCCGCCAGCGATCATTGACCACTGGAGAAAGGACCGCGCCATGACCGAACCGCTACCATCCGCGCGGGACCTCGCTGCGCACCGCAAGCCTGCCTTCCCCGGCGAAAGTGAAGCCTATGCGCAGGCGCGACAAGCGCTACTTGTGGAGGAAATCGAATTTCGCCGCCACATGACGCGCCTTACGGCGCAGCGACAAGCACTGCCGCCCGGCCCGGTGATCGAAAAGGACTATCGCTTTCTCGACGAACAGGGCTCCGAAACCGGCTTGGTGAACCTGTTTGGAGAGCATGATACGCTGGTCGCCTATTTCTGGATGTTCGGGCCGCAACGCAATCGGCCCTGTCCGATGTGCACCAATTGGCTAGGCGCGGTGAACGGCAATGCAGCCGACATCAAGCAGCGCGTCGCGCTCAAGATCATCGGCCGCAGTCCGGTCGAGCGGCAGTTCCTGTTTGCGCAGGAACGTCAGTGGCGCGACCTCGACTTCGTGCAGACCGTCGACGACGATTATGCGCGAGACCTTGGCCTAATCAACGACGACGGCACCGAAAACCCAGCCCTTGCGGTCTTCCGCCGCGACGGAGACGAAGTCCGTCTTTTCTGGAAGAGCGAAATGCGGATGGAGATGGCCGATCCGGGGCAGGACCCGCGTGACGCGCCAGACATCGCGCCGCTCTGGTCCATCCTCGATCTAACGCCGGACGGACGCGCCCCGGACTGGTATCCCCGCCTGCGCTATTGACCGCGGGGCTCAGCGCCCCCCTTCGGCGTAATAGCGCTCCATATCCAGCCGCATCTGGTGCAGCGCCTCGGGATTCAGATAGACCATGTGGCCCGCCGGATAATAGCGGAACTGCAAGTTGCCGCGCAGCTGCGGCTCCAGCATCATGTGCTTGAGATCGCGCTCGGTCGAAAAGAAGGGCGTCGCCATGTCATAATAGCCGTTCAGGGACAGCACGCGCAGATGCGGATTGGTGCGCATCGCGGCCGACAGGTCGGCGGTCACGTCGGCGACATTCTGCTTGCCCCCTTCGGGCGGCTGGTGGCTCCAGTCCCATTTGAAATCGCCGCCCTCCCGTGCGCTCAGGCGATAGGACAAGTCCGTCTTGTAGCCGATCTGGCGCGTCACCTGATCCAGGAAGCTGCCGACATAGAGACCGGTGATCCCGGTGCTCGACGGGTCATATTCCGGTTCCTCGCCCGCGGTGTCGGCGTCGATGCCGGTATAGCGGCTGTCGAACCGCCCCAGCGTCGCATGCTCGTCGCGCAGCAATTCCTTGCGAAAACGCGACAGGTTCACGCGCAAATTCGCGCGCTTGAGATAATCGACCGACAGGCCGGTATAGCGGTTGAGCTGGCGCGCGATCTCGTCCGTCTCCTGCGGCGTGATGTCGGATCCTTTCAGCAGCGCGGTGGCATAGGGGCCATTGGCGAATTGCCGCGCTTCCTCGACAAATGCCTCCAGGCTGGCGGGGCGGCCGCCGGGCACCTTGTTATGATACCAGGCGGTGGCGGCATAGCTTGGCAGATAGCCGATATGGATCGTGTCGAAGCCCGACTGGCGGATGCCGTAATTCATGATCGATGACAGCAGCACCACGCCGTTCAGGGCCAGGCCGCGATCCTCCAGCTGATAGGCCAGCGCGCCCGACCGGGTCGTGCCATAACTTTCTCCGAAAATATATTTGGGGTCGCCCCAGCGGCCATTCTTGGTCGTGTAGCGGATGATCGCCTTGGCAAAGGCGTCCACATCCTGATCCACGCCGTAGAAGTCCGAACCCTTGGTGTCGCCAATCGGGCGCGAATAGCCCGCCCCGATCGCGTCCAGGAATACCATGTCGGTGCTGCCGATCAGGCTGTCATTATTGGGACCGACGTCAAACGGCGCGGGCTTGACCGCCTGCGGGTCGGTGGTGCGCACATGCATCGGCGCGAAGCTTCCCATGCGCAGCCAGAGCGACGAAGACCCCGGGCCGCCATTATAGAAGAAAGTAACGGGGCGGTTCTTTCCGGCCGCGGTATAGGCGGTATAGAACATGCTCCCCATCGGCTTGCCCTGTTCATCGCGGATGGTCAGCGTGCCCGCCGTCTGGGTATAGGCGATGCTCTTGCCATCCACCCGCGCCGTCCCCTTGCCGCTTTGCGTCACTTCCTCGACCGGCGCGCTGGCCCAATTGGCCGCGACCGCCTCGGCGACCTTTTCGGCATGCTGCTTCTGCGCGTCGGGCGCGTCCTTCTGCGCCAGCGCGGGAGAAGCCAGCGCAGCCAGAGAAACAAGAGTCAGGGAGATAGGCAGCCGCATGGGCAAATGGTCCTTTCTGATGGTGCGATCCTGTGTTGCTTCCATAAAGCAGTTATACGGCTGTGCAACTATCCATGTTATTCTGTCTCATCCCTCCGCCGATGCGCCTGCCCTTGCCGCAGCGCGGCATTTCCTGTAGGGGCGCGCCCGATAGTCCCGTCCCGGCGTGGTGCCGAACCGGGAAACCCGATCCCAAAGGCCGTTCATGTCCCAGCGTAATATCGCCATCATCGCGCACGTCGACCATGGCAAGACCACCCTCGTCGATCAGCTTTTCCGCCAGTCCGGCACCTTCCGCGACAATCAGCGCGTGGAAGAACGCGCGATGGATTCCAACGACCTGGAAAAGGAACGCGGCATCACCATTCTGGCCAAGCCCACCTCGGTCGAATGGAACGGCACCCGCATCAACATCGTCGACACCCCCGGCCACGCCGACTTCGGCGGTGAGGTGGAACGCATCCTCTCGATGGTCGACGGCGTCATCCTGCTGGTCGATTCGTCGGAAGGCGCGATGCCCCAGACCAAGTTCGTCACCGGCAAGGCGCTGGCGCTGGGCTTGAAGCCCATCGTCGTCGTCAACAAGGTCGACCGCCCCGACGAGCGCATCCAGGAAGTGCTGGACGAAGTATTCGACCTGTTCGTGACGCTGGACGCCAATGACGAACAGCTCGACTTCCCGGTCCTCTACGCATCGGGCCGCAACGGCTATGCCAGCGAAGACCCGCAGCGCCGCGAAGGGACGCTGGAGCCGATGTTCCAGAAGATCGTCGATCATGTGCCGCCGCCGGCGCTGGACGAGGATGCGCCGTTCAGCTTCCTCGTGACGCTGCTCGACCGCGACAATTTCCTGGGTCGCATCCTGACCGGCCGCGTCCAGTCGGGCACGCTCAAGGTCAACCAGCCGATCCACGCGCTCGATGTGGACGGTAACGTGATCGAAACCGGCCGCGCGTCGAAAATCCTGTCCTTCCGCGGCCTGGACCGCGTGCCGGTGGACGAAGCCAAGGCGGGCGACATCATCTCGCTGGCTGGCCTCACCGTCGCGACCGTCGCCAACACCATCGCCGACCCGCAGGTCAGCGAGCCGATCAAGGCGCAGCCGATCGACCCGCCGACGCTGTCGATGCGCTTTGCCGTCAATGATTCGCCGATGGCCGGTCGTGAGGGCAGCAAGGTGACGAGCCGCATGATCCGCGATCGCCTGGCCCGCGAAGCGGAATCCAACGTCGCGATCAAGGTCACCGAATCGGAAGACAAGGACAGTTTCGAAGTCGCCGGCCGTGGCGAACTTCAGCTGGGCGTTCTCATCGAAACCATGCGTCGCGAAGGGTTCGAACTAGGAATCAGCCGTCCCCGCGTGTTGTTTGGCGAAGACGAAAACGGCGGCAAGACCGAACCGTATGAAACCGTCGTCATCGACGTGGATGATGAATTTTCCGGCACGGTCGTCGACAAGATGAACATCCGCAAAGCGGAAATGACCGACATGCGCCCCTCGGGCGGCGGCAAGACCCGCATTACCTTCTCTGCGCCCTCGCGCGGCCTGATCGGCTATCATGGCGAATTCCTGTCCGACACGCGCGGCACGGGCATCATGAACCGGCTGTTCGAAAAATATGGCCCGCACAAGGGCAAGATTGAAGGGCGCAAGAACGGCGTCCTCATTTCGAACGGCGCGGGCGAAGCCAATGCCTATGCCCTGGGTCCGCTGGAAGAACGCGGCATCCTGTTCGTGGGCGTGGGCGAAGCCCTCTATGAAGGCATGATCATCGGCGAGAACGCCAAGCCCGAAGATCTTGAAGTCAACCCGATGAAGTCGAAGGCGCTCACCAACTTCCGCGCCAGCGGCAAGGATGACTCGATCCGCCTGACACCGCCCAAGAAGATGACGCTGGAACAGGCCATCGCCTATATCGACGATGATGAAATGGTCGAAGTGACGCCCAAGACCATCCGCCTGCGCAAGCGCTATCTCGATCCCAATGAGCGCAAGCGCATGAGCCGGGCGAAGGCGGCCGCCTGATCGGCGATTGATTTTCGAAGGGGCCGGCGCCGCAAGGTGCCGGCCCCTTCATTTTTACGGCGCGACTCAAAATGGGACAGGTCAGGGGACGCATAGCCGCGCGCATTTGCGTCGGCTTGCCCTGTCATGTCATCTTTGCGCCCTAGAGCGAACCGAATCGTAACCGATGCTTTTGCAAGCAAGTTGCGTGACGGGTGCTATGATCGCCAATGATCGTTGGGCACCATGGCCGCACGCAGGAGGAAAGACGGAGTGGCGGAGACCCTGCCAGCCTTGAGCGAGGGAGAAAAGCAGTGTCTGCGCCTTGTCGCGCAGGGCTTCAACTCCAAGGAAATCGCGCGGCAGCTGCATGTGTCCGAGCATACGGTCGATCAGCGCGTGCGCACCAGTTTGCGCAAATTCAACGTGCCTTCGCGCAAGGAAGCGGCGCGCCTTTTCGTTTCGGCTGAACAACCATCGCCCCAGAACGGCACATATCAGCCATTGATATATCAATCGCAACCGCTTGCCTCCGATCCCGAACCTGCGTCATCCAGTGCTCAGCCGGATAGGCCGGATGATGAGCAGCAGCCCAGAACGCTCTTGCGACGCATCCTCGCCTTCGGCCCGCCGCTAGGGGGATCGACCAATGAACTGAGTATCGATGGCCGCATATTGGCGATGGTCCGGGCCGCTATTTTGACCGGTGTCGGCGTCGTCGCTTTGCTGCTGCTCATTCGCGGGGCCTTCACGGTCCTGAGTTGATTGTCCCGATATTGTTACGCTGCAAGGCGCACCGCCCATCATGGTGTGTGCGAAGGAGAAGACTTGTGCTGAACCTCGACCCCGTCAAGACCCAGGCTGTCGCCACCCAGACCCGTCAGACGTTCGCTGCCTTGGACAGCGCGCTTGCCGATGCGGCCCATCTGACCGCCGCGTTTCTTACCGCTTCGCAAGACTCGGGCATGACCGCGAGCGAAAGCCAGCGCATTCTCAAGCAAATCCATGAAAGCGCGACCAAGATCATCGAGGGCCGTAGCGACATGGTCCGGGCGACGGCTCTCCTGACGCGGTGTGTCGAACGCAGCCAGTATGAGCCCACGGCCTTCGGATGCCCAATTGGCCTAGAACAGGAAGAACATCAGCGCGAAACCGCGCGGCACCTGACCCTGGTCGCCTGACCAGGCGGGAAGTCGCTGGCGTTCGACCGGATGTTTGACCCCTCTCACAAACGGAGATTCGGATGCTGGCGGCTTCCTTCTGGCTCTTGATGGTGATGGCCTGCGTGTTCGCCCTATGCTTTGGCGGTCGCGATGGCCGATTGCTGGCGGTCATTGCGACCGCAGCGGCATTGCTATCGATTCCAGCGCAACTTGCCGGCTCCTGGAATGCGACGCAGCTCTGGTTGATGGGCGTGGATCTTGCCACCTTCATCGCATTGCTGGGCCTGATGTTTCAAAGCCGATCCTACTGGCCCATATGGGTTGCCGCCTGTCAAATGATGACCGTGCTAACCCATGTCGTAACATTGCTGATGCCGGACTTCATTGGACGCATCTACGCCGGCCTCAGCACGGTCTGGGTCATCCCGCTCCTGCTTTTCACCATCATCGGCATCGAACTCGACCGAAAGGCCCGCCATGACCGCGCATATGCCGCCTGAACGCGCGATGCCCAGCCAGCAGGCCGTCGATCTGGTGGTCGCGCTGCAACGCTGCCTCACCCGTTTTCATGCGTTGCAGGAAGAACCACCGGTTCTCGACGGGCAGGATGGCGATGGCTTCACCATGCTCGCGCGCTATGTGGAGGCGCGGCGGGCGCGCTCGATGCTCTTTGGTCAGGGGCTGTTCGCCGACCCGGCTTGGGACCTGCTGCTGGCCCTCTTCCAGGCGGAACTGGAAGATCGCACGATGACGCTGGAACAGCTCACCGAAACGCTGCGCCTGTCGATGAATGTCATGCTCAATCATGTCGGCATATTGGAACGGCGCGGCCTGCTGGCCGAACATAGTCTGTCGCCCCGTGGCCAACGCCGCCGGATCATGCGCCTGACGCCGTTGGCGGTGGACGCGATGACCTCATGGCTGTCGATCGCCTTTGGCGGGGAGGATGCCACTTCGGCATAGCAAGCGCCCAAAAGGCTGGCTTCCGCGCGCCGCTCTCCATATAGTCGGTGGCGTTTGCCCTATTCCCGCGAAAGCGCTTCATGCATCTTCTCATCGGCCTCGCCGGCATCGTCCTCATTCTCGCCATCGCCTTCGCCCTTTCATCCAACCGCCGCGCCATTCGTCCGCGCGTGGTGGGCGCGGCCTTCCTGTTGCAGGCGGGGATCGCGCTGCTGGTGCTCTACGTACCGGCTGGCCGCGCGATCATCGCGGGCATGTCGCGGGGTGTGTCGAACCTGCTCGGCTATGCGCAGGCGGGCACCGATTTCATCTTCGGGCCGCTCGCCCGTCCCGATATCGGCGGCGCGAGCTTCGCGATCGCCGCGCTGCCGGTCATCATCTTCTTCGCCAGTCTGGTGTCGATCCTCTATTATCTGGGCATCATGCAGTTCGTCGTCCGCTGGGTCGGCGGCGCGATCGAAAAGGTGACGGGCGTCTCCAAGGTCGAAAGCCTGTGCGCGGCGGCCAATATCTTCGTCGGCCAGAGCGAAAGCCCGCTGGTGATCCGCCCTTATCTCGCCGCGCTCAACCCCGCGCAGCTGTTTGCGGTGATGACCAGCGGCATGGCGGGGGTCGCCGGCACCATTCTGGCCGCCTATGCCTCCATGGGGATCCGGATCGACTATCTGCTTGCCGCCAGCTTCATGGCTGCGCCCGGCGGCTTGCTGATGGCCAAGATCATCATGCCCGATGAGCCTGAACGCGAACCTGAACTGCCGCTGGGGTCGCATCATGATCTGCCGCTGCCCGATGCGCGGATGAGCGGCGCCGGCCCGGCCGCGATTATGAGCGAAACGACGCCGGGCGAGCCCATGCCGCCTGCCACCCATGATGAGGAACGCCCCGCCAACATCATCATGGCCGCCGCGCAAGGGGCGCAGACAGGTGTCAAGCTCGCCGTCGCGGTCGGCGCGATGGTGCTGGCCTTCGTGGCGCTTGTGGCGCTCGCCAACGGCATATTGGGCGGCATCGGCGCGCTGTTCGGCTATCCCGATCTCAGCTTCCAGATGCTGCTGGGCTATGTCTTCTCCCCGGTCATGTATCTGCTCAACATCCCGTGGACCGAAGCGCAGGTGGCAGGCGGCCTATTCGGCACGAAGGTCGTGCTCAACGAATTTGTCGCCTACATCAATCTGGGTCAGGTTCAGGGTGCGCTGTCGCCCACCACCATTGCCATCGTCACCTTTGCCCTGTGCGGCTTCGCCAATTTCAGTTCCATCGCGATCCAGATGGCGGTGACGGGCAATCTTGCCCCCAACCAGCGGCCGATGATCGCGAAGCTAGGCATCAAGGCGCTGGTCGCTGGTAGCCTCGCCAATCTGATGAGCGCGGCGCTGGCAGGCCTTATGTTGAGCCTTTAAGCCCGATCAGGACGAAAGCGTAACAGAAGCCCTGTTTCTTTCGCCTCAACTAGGCTATGGTTAACGCCATGGGGGCAAACACTTTTCTTGCGGCTGCGTTGGCGGCCCTGAGCTGGTCGGGCATGAGCGCGGCGCAAGCGCCGACGCCCGGCACCTTGGAAACCTACAAGGACTGGACGATCGGCTGCGATAATCGCAATCGTTGCGAAGCCGTTGCCTTGCTGCCCGAAGGCGGCGAATGGCCGGACAATCCCGTCATGATCGGTGTCTTGCGCGAAGCTGGACCCGACGCCGAAGCGGAAGTCTGGGTCAGTCGAGACGCCAAGGGCGACGGCGACGTCAGTTTCATCATCGATGGTCGCCGTCTTGCCACGGGGCGCAGCCGCAATGGCGACGCCACGGTGCGCGGGCCGCAGGCGGCTGCGCTGGCGATCGCCATGGCGCAGGGCAGCCAGATGGAATTGCGGGCCGGCGGCCGCCTTCTGGGCCGGCCCTCGCTCGCCGGGTCGGGCGCGGCGCTTCGCTACATGGACGCCCGGCAGGGCCGGGCAGGGACCAGCACCGCGCTCGTCGCGACAGGGCCGCTCGGCCCGCTCGCCGTGCGCGCGGCGCCGCCCGCCCCGGTCATCAAGCGCGCGCCGGTTCCCACTGGCGGCGCGCCCATCGCGCTGTGGCGGGAGGAAAGAACCGCTCTTGGCACGTTCACTGGCTGCACGGACGAGATGCGCGACGCCGAACCGCCCGAACTCCATCGTCTGTCCAGGACGGAGACGTTGATCCTCGTCCCCTGTGGCAGCGGTGCCTATAATTTCACGACCATACCCGTGATCGCCACCGGCATCGCGGGGCGTCGCGCCTTTCATTTCGCGCCCTTCGATTATAAACCCGGCTGGAGCGAGGAAGAAGCCAAGCCGATGCTGGTCAACGCCGGATGGGTGCCGGAAAAGTCGGAATTGTCGAGCTTTGCCAAGGGCCGCGGCATCGGCGATTGCGGCGGCAGCGAAACCTATGTCTGGGACGGATCGCGCTTCCGCCTGACCGAAGCGACCAGCATGGGCGAATGCCGCGGCGCCTGGCACTGGATCAGGACCTGGTCGGCGCAGGTCAGCGATTGACAATTACCGCTGCGCTCTTTGCAATGGCAGCGACACGGGCCGCGCCTATATGTCAGACATGGCTTCCGACATCCTGACCGCGCCCGCGCCTTCTACGACCCTCCCGGATCCGGTCCGGGCCGTTATCTTCGATATGGACGGCACGCTGATCGATACGGAATCCGCGCATCGCCGGGCCTTTGTCGATACCGGCCATGCGCTGGGCTGGCCGCTTGGGGAAGACCTGTTGCTGTCGATGGTCGGCATCCATCGCGATGAAAATCAGCGGGTTCTGGCAGAGCGGCTTGGCCCGGACTTCCCACTCGCGCAATTTTATGCCGACAGTGACGCGTTGTTCGAGGCGGCGGAGGATGCCGGCATTCCGCTTCGTCCCGGCGCGGACCTGTTGCTCGATCATCTGGCGCGCGCCGGCATCCCGATGGCGCTCGCCACGTCCACCGCCGCGCCCTTCGCGCAGCAGCGGCTGGAACGCAGCGGCCTGATACATTATTTCGATGTCATCGTGACGCGCAGCGATGTGGAACGGCCAAAGCCAGATCCCGAACCCTACCTGCTTGCCGCCCGCCGCCTGGGCATCGACCCTGCGCATTGCGTCGCGGTGGAGGACAGCCATGCCGGCGTCCGCTCGGCGACGGCGGCCGGGATCGCCACCGTCATGGTGCCCGACCTGCTGCCCCCGACCGAGGAACTGACGCTGGCCTGCGCGCATGTGTTGCCAAGCCTTGCCGATCTGCGCGACCTACTCCGCGCAACGGACTGAACGGGACCGACAGGGAGGTCAGGCCGCCTGCGCCAGCACCAGCCCGAACAGGCCCTCAGCATCTGTCCACTCGTCCGCTGGGTCCCAGCCGCCCGCGCGCAGCAGCACCCGCTGGTCGCGTGTGCCATATTTATGGCTGCTTTCGGTGTGGATAGTCTCGCCACGCTCCATGTGAAAGCGCGCGCCCGCGACCTGGAAATTGAGCGGTCGCACCGCTTCCAGATGCATTTCGATCCGCGCCTTCTCATCATTCCAGACCGCGCGATGGGCAAAGCCGTCAATCGGCATGTCGCCGTCCAGCTCCCGGTTGATCCGCTCGATCAAGTTGAGGTTGAATGCCGCCGTAACCCCCTGCGCATCGTCATAGGCGGCGATCAGCCGGTCGCGATCCTTGATCCGGTCCATGCCGATCAGCAGCATCGCGTCCTCGCCCAGCAAGCGCCGCATCGCGCGCAGCAGGTCGACCGCCGCTCCTGGCTCCATATTGCCGATCGTGGAGCCGGGGAAAAAACCCAGGCGCGGCATGCTGCTTATTTCCTTCGGCAGGTCGAGCGGCTGGTTGAAATCGCCCACCACCGGCAGGACCGGCAATTGCGGGAAGGCGCGCGCCAGTTCGGCGCTGCTGTCACGCAGGAAATCGCCGCTGATATCGATCGGCACATAGGCGGCCGGATCAATTGCGCGCAGCAAATGGGGCGTCTTGCGCGAACTGCCCGCGCCAAATTCCACCACCGCGCGCCCTGCACCCGCCGCGCGCGCCACGTCCGGGCCATGCGCCTTGAGCAAAGCGGTTTCGGTGCGGGTCGGATAATATTCGGGCAAGTCGGTAATCTGCTCGAACAATTCCGACCCGCGCCGGTCATAGAACCAGATCGGCGGCGTCGATTTGGGTTCTTGTCCCAGCCCCTCCAATATATCCCGGCGAAAAGCCGGGTCGATCCTCTGCGTTCGGGCGGGGGCATCCTCGGTCAGCAGCATCGTCACAGATCCTTTGCCAGCCGCAGCCCGGTGAACTGCCAGCGTTGGTGGGGGTAAAAGAAATTGCGGTAACTGGCCCGCATATGGCCGCGCGGAGTCGCGCAACTGCCACCCTTCAGCACGAACTGGCCCGACATGAACTTGCCATTATATTCGCCCACAGCGCCGCCTGCGGCGCGGAAACCGGGATGCGGCCGATAGGCGCTGCCGGTCCATTCCCATACGTCGCCGAACATCTGCTTCAGCATATCGGTGGGGGCGGCAGGATAGGGACGGGGGCAGGTGGACCCGTCAAACTGATTGCCGCCGCCCGGTGCGATATTCTGCGCCGCGCTTTCCCACTCTGCTTCGGTGGGCAGGCGCGCGCCCGCCCAACTTGCATAGGCGTCGGCTTCATACAGGCTGATATGCGTTACCGGCGCGGCCGGGTTGACCGGCTGCCGGCCGTCGAGACCGAAGCGGGTCCAGCCCTGTTCGCCTTGCTGCCAGTAAAGCGGTGCCTTCACGGTCTCCTTCTGCACCCAGGCCCAACCGTCCGACAGCCAGAGCGAGGGCGTTTCATAGCCCCCATCCTCGATGAAGGCGCTCCATTCGCCATTGGTGATCGGACGATGCGCCAGCGCATGGGGATGCAGCAGCGCGCGGTGGCGCGGTCCTTCGCAATCGAATGCAAAGCCGGTGCGCCCGTCGTCGCCGATTTCCGTCAGTCCTTCCCGCCCTTCGATCCAGTGCAGCGGACCGGGCAGATCGACCGCATTCGCGCTGCGTGGTTCGAACAGCGCCGGTTCCAGCGGATTGAGCGAGAAAAGATGCAGCAGGTCCGTCAGCATCAATTCCTGGTGCTGCTGTTCATGATGCAGGCCCAATGTCACCAGCTGCTGGGCGGCGGGCGACAGATTGGGCAATATGGCTTCCATTTCCGCGTCCACATGGGCGCGATAGGCCATGATGTCGCTGAGCGCAGGACGGGTCAGCATGCCGCGCATCGGGCGGGCATGGCGCGGCCCTTCGGCCTCATAATAGCTGTTGAACAGATAGGCGTAGCGCTGGTCGAACGGGCGATAGCGCGGAGCATGATCGCGCAACACGAAGGTTTCGAAGAACCAAGTGACGTGCGCCAGATGCCATTTTGCCGGTGACGCGTCCGGCATGGACTGGACGGTTGCGTCGGCATCCGACAGCGGTGCGGCGATGGTCTGCGTAATATGTCGAACGTCGCGGTATCGCGTCACCAGATCATTCTGGCGGGCATCGCCCCAGCTTCTGGCCATTCATGCCCCTTCCGTACGTTTGTTCCGCTCCAAGGTGGAAAAGCGCGTGGAAGGCGTAACGGTTCCCCTTCCCTTACGGGCAGGGGACCGCATCTGGGGCCGCGGCGCGGCACACGCGGTCGCGTCCGGCCTGCTTGGCATCGTAAAGGGCGGCGTCGGCCGCCGCCAGCGCCTCTTCCACCGGCCCCCCCGACCAGCGGCTCAAGCCTGCGGAAAAACTGATGATGCGGCCATTGACCCGCCCGATCGGCTCGCGCCGCATCTGTTGGGCAATGCGCGCCAGCGCCCAACTGGCCTCATCGTCCGCCGCATCGCGAAAGAAAATGGCGAATTCCTCGCCGCCCCAGCGCGCCACCAAGTCGGCGCGGCGCACATGCGACGCCAGCCGGTCGGCAAAGGCCGCCAGCACCCGATCGCCTTCGTCATGCCCTTTGATGTCGTTGACCTGTTTGAAGAAATCGATGTCGATGAGCGCGATGCAGCCCTTGCGCAGCCCGGCTGGCAGCGCATCGATCTGCGCCAGGAAGCCGCGCCGGTTGGCGACGCCGGTCAGCGGGTCTTCGTTCGCGGCGATCGCCAGGTCGTTCATATGGGCCTGCGTCGTCGCGGCCGCGCGCTGCACGCCGGCGTAGAGATTGGCTATGACGTCCCCGACCTGCGGCAGCGACTTGCCATCGTCGGGCTGCGCGTTCAGCGCTTCGGCCAGCGTGTGGATCGGGCTCAGCAGCGCGCCGATCCCGTAAAGGGCCAGGCCGGTGCCCGCGACCGTCGCCAGCGTCAGCATGACCACTTCGGCCAGCGCCAACCGCCCGGTGGCTGCGCCCCACCCGATATAACAGAGCAGGGGGAGGTGGGTGGCGACGAAGCAGACGGCGAACAGGCGAAGGCGCAATGAGCGCGGGAATATGAAGGAGGTGGCGAGATAGAATTGCATGAGCGATCCCGTGATATGACCGCAAGGAGACATCTGCGCGGAGTCTGAAGGCTCTTTGAAGAAAGAGGGTTAATCGCAGCGGATGCGGCAACCCGTTCCCTGCCTGAGTCCGGTGGACTGGCGCCCGGTCAGCGCGAGGCGCCGGGAACCCATTTGACGTCGTCTGCGCCATTGTCGTTCAACCGCCTGGCTAGCACGAACAGCAGGTCGGACAGGCGATTGAGATAGGCCAGCGCCTGGGGGTTGAGCGCGACATCGGCAGCGCCGGCCATGGCGCTGCGTTCAGCCCGCCGCGTGATTGCGCGCGCCAAATGGACGGCGGCGGCGGCCGCCGACCCGCCCGGCAGCACGAAGCTGTCGAGCGGTGCCAATTCGGCGTTCATAAGGTCGATTTCGGCCTCCAGCCGCGCGACCTGGCTCGCCACGATCCGCAGCGCCCAGGGTTCGTCGTCGCCCTCCGGGATGGGCGTCGCCAGGTCCGCGCCCAGATCGAACAGGTCATTCTGGATGGTGGTCAGCCACTGGGCCTCGGGCCGTGCGTCCATGGCGACGATGGCAAGGCCGATCGCGCTATTGGCCTCGTCGACATCGCCCACGGCCTGCATGCGCGGGGCATATTTGGGCAACCGCGTTCCATCCGCCAGCCCGGTGGTGCCGCCATCGCCCGTGCGCGTGTAGATTTTGTTCAGCTTCACCATGGCGTCCGGCCGCTGCGTTCAGCCATGTCCCTTGGCCATCAACAGGATCGCGACAATGATGATCGCGGCCGCCTGGAACAGGACGCGGTTCATCATCATCCGGTTCTGCTTGAGGCGCGCGGGGCTGGGGCCGCTGCCTTCGGGCGCGTTCAGATCCTCCTTGGTGGTCTGGAGGAAGGCAATAACCCCCCGGATCAGAGCGACCAGCGTCGCGATCATGGCGAGGATGAGGGCGATGACAAGGACCGTATTCATGGACGTAGCCTATGCTTTTCCGCCGCTGATGCCAACCGGAAAGCGCCCCGCACGCAGGTCGGCAGCCAGAACGCGCGGGTCGATGCCCTGCGTCCGCAGTTGCGCCAGCGACAGGGATCCGCTGCGCTTGGCCAGCCGCCGGCCCTGCGCGTCCACCAGCAACGGGTGATGGCGATAAGCGGGGGAGGGGAGGTCCAGCACCGCCTGGAGCAGCCGGTGAATGTCCGTCGCATGGCGCAAATCAGCACCGCGCAGGACATGGGTCACACCCATCGCCGCATCGTCCAGCGTGCAGGACAGATGATAGCTGGCCGGCGCATCCTTGCGCGCCAGCACCACATCGCCATGGACCGCCGGATTGGCCGCAATGACCTCGCTGCCCTCCGCGCCAAAGGCATGCCAGCACAGCGGCCCCGCGCGCGCCGTCGCTTGCGCCATGTCGATCCGCCATGCATGCGCCTTTCCTGCCGCGATTCTGTGGGTCTGCTCCTCCGCGCCCAGCGCGCGGCAGGTGCCGGGATAGACCGGCCCCTCCGGCCCGTGCGGTGCGGTCAGGCTGGCCTGAATGTCGGCGCGGGTGCAGAAACAGGGGTAGAGCAGGCCCATGTCCCGCAACCGATCCAGCGCCGCCATATAATGGCCGATCCGTTGCGACTGGAACAGGATGTCGCCGTCCCATTCCACGCCCAGCCAGCGCAGGTCCTCGATAATGCCCGCTACATGCTCGGGCCGGCTGCGCGTGCCGTCGATATCCTCGATCCGCAGGCGCATCGTCCCGCCAGCGCCGCGCGCAAGGTCCATCGCCATCAACGCGGACCAGCCATGGCCGACATGCAGCCGCCCCGTCGGGCTTGGCGCGAAGCGCGTCACCATATGCTGTGGTGCGACGGGCCGTGTCATACTGGCTCTTGACGAACAATATTCGTTAATGCTGTCATGTGCGCGTCATGTTGCTGGTGGATCAGCGGCTTCGGCAAGGGGGTAGACGTTTTTCTATGTACCATCCCGACCTGATACGACATCCGGAAAATTGTCCGGCGCTGGTTTTGAATGCGGACTATACGCCGCTCAGCTATTATCCGTTAAGCCTGTGGCCCTGGCAGACGGCGATCAAGGCGGTGTTTCTGGAACGGGTCGATATCGTCTCCTCCTATGAGCGAGAGGTGCATAGCCCCAGTCTTCAGATGAAGATCCCGTCGGTCATCGCGCTCAAACAATATGTGAAGCCGTCCGAACATCCCGCCTTCACCCGGTTCAACCTGTTCCTGCGCGACAAGTTCGCCTGCCAATATTGCGGCGCGACCAGCGACCTCACCTTCGACCATGTCGTGCCGCGCCGCGCGGGCGGCCGCACGACATGGGAAAATGTCGCCACCGCCTGTTCGCCCTGCAACCTCAAAAAAGGCGGCCGCACGCCCAAGGAAGCGCATATGCAATTGCATGTGCAGCCGATCCGCCCGACCAGTTGGCAGCTTCAGGAACATGGTCGTGGCTTTCCGCCGGGCTATCTGCATGAAAGCTGGCACGACTGGCTCTACTGGGATGTCGAGCTGCTCGCCTGAAAGCGGTCCCTGATGTCGTCAGCCGACCGGCAGCCAATCCAGGTCCATGTCCCTGTGTCGATTGGTATAATGGCCGATATCCTCCAGCCGCTCCATGTCCAGCATCCGGAACCGGCCATTGGTGCGGCTGATCAGGCCTTCCTGCTCCATCTGCCGAATCATGCGGTTCACATGGACGGATGTCAGACCGATCGAATCACCGATCTCTTCCTGGGTCAGCTTCAAATCGAAACTATCCTCGATACTGTCGTCGGTGACACGCAGCCGATGGAACATGTCGAGCAGGAACGCCGCGACCCGCGCCTTGGCGGACGTGCGGCCCAGCGACGCCAGCCGGTCGGTCATCGACACGCGCTCGGCATTGGACAGCAGGAACAGGAGCGCCGCGACGCGCGGATGCTCTTCCAGCAGGCGGCGCAGCGCATGTTTGTCGAACGGGCAGATCACCGAATCCGACACCGCCACCAATGATTCCGGCGCACGCGTATAGATGGTGCTGGCCGATCCGATAAAGTCGCCCGGAAAATAGACGCGCAATATCTGTCGGCTGCCATCGGGCAGGATGACGAAACTCATCACCCGCCCTTCGCGCAACACGAATAACTCCGTAATCGGATCGTTGACCCGCTGGATGACCGCTCCGCGCTTCACCTTGCGCGGATTTTCCTCCAGCCTCGCCAATGCCGCCTGTTCCGCGTCGGTCAAGGGCAAATGGCGCGACAACTGCTCTGCAAAACAGCTTTCTGCCACCAACACACCTTCTTGTAAAAAATAGTCGTTACGATGGCAAAACGCCTTGAGCGCCTTTTGGCTGCATTTTCAGCTTCTGCACTAAACTCGATCAATTCCCGAGCGCGTTCGAAAATTTCCTTCCGCAGTTCATGAGGCAGGCTCATCGCGCCGTCTCAGTTGCCTTGCACATGGCGCGTTTGCCGCTATTAACCCTGCGGAATGGACCGCATTGATATTCGCGGCGGCAACGCGCTGAACGGCCGCCTTCCTATTTCCGGCGCGAAAAATGCCGCCTTGACGCTGTTGCCCTGCGCGCTGCTGACGGATGAGCCGCTGACATTGCGCAACCTGCCGCGTCTGGCGGATGTCGACAGCTTTGGCCATCTGCTCAACCAACTCGGCGTTTCGACGATGATCGAGGGGGCGCGGCCCGAAGATTTCGGCCGTGTCATGACGCTGCGCGCCGGGCGGGTCACGTCGACCGAAGCGCCCTACGATATCGTGCGCAAGATGCGCGCGTCGATCCTCGTGCTGGGGCCGCTGCTCGCGCGCGCCGGCGAAGCGCGGGTGTCGCTGCCGGGCGGCTGCGCGATCGGCAACCGCCCGATCGACCTGCATCTGAAGGCGCTCGAGGCTCTGGGTGCGAAGATCGAACTGGCCGCGGGCTATGTCCGCGCCAGCGCGCCCGATGGCGGCCTGCCGGGGGGCATGTATACCTTTCCCGTGGTGTCGGTCGGCGCCACGGAAAATGCCGTCATGGCGGCGGTCCTGGCCAAGGGTGAATGCACGCTCGAAAATGCCGCCCGCGAACCGGAAATCGTCGATCTGTGCAATCTTCTCGTCGCCATGGGGGCGGAGATCGAAGGCATTGGCAGCGATCGGCTGGTCATCCAGGGCCGTCCGCGTCTGCATGGCGCGACTTACAGCGTCATGCCCGACCGGATCGAGGCGGGAAGCTATGCCTGCGCCGTGGCGATCACTGGCGGGTCGCTGGATCTGATCGGCGCCAATGCCGACGACATGCACGCCATTCTGGCGGGACTGCGAGATGCCGGGGTCCAGGTCGACGCGCACAAGCAGGGCATCCGCATATCCTCCGACGGCAAGCTGCGGCCGCTGACGCTTTCGACCGCGCCATTCCCCGCCTTCCCGACCGATATGCAGGCGCAGTTCATGGCGATGCTGACACTGGCGGACGGGGCGTCGGTGCTGACCGAAACAATCTTTGAAAATCGCTACATGCACGTGCCCGAACTGGCGCGCATGGGCGCGGATATTGCGGTCAACGGGCGCACGGCGGTGGTGCGCGGCGTATCGCAACTGGTCGGCGCGCCGGTGATGGCAACCGACCTGCGCGCCTCGATGAGCCTCATCCTCGCCGGCTTGGCGGCGCAGGGGGAAACGCGCGTCAACCGCGTCTACCATCTTGATCGCGGCTATGAGCGGTTGGAGGAAAAACTTTCGGCGGTCGGCGCGGATATCGAACGCGTCGGCGATGGTTGACGCCGGGCTGACTACCGATCGCGGAGCGCTGTTGGCGCTGTATGACCTGGATGCCGGAGGCTTCCGGACGCTGGACGATATCACCGCATTCGCGGCACATCTCTGCGACGCTCCCATTTCTCTGGTCAGCATCGTCGAAGATGTGCGGCAGCGATTCCTCGCGCGGGTCGGGCTGGACGCGCAGGAAACGCCGCGCGACGTATCCTTTTGCGCACATGCGATGCTGGGCGAAAAGATTTTCATCGTACCCGATGCCGCTGCCGATCCGCGTTTCGCGGACAATGCGCTGGTTACCGGTCATCCACATATCCGCTTCTACGCAGGCGCGCCGCTGATTGGTCGTGACGGCGAACCGCTGGGCGCTTTGTGCGTCATCGACACAGCATCGCGGGCGGATCTGACGCCGCTCCAACGCGAAGGGCTGGAACTGCTGGCGCGTCAGGTGATGATGGAACTGGAGGGGCGCCGGCGCGATCGCGACATGATCGCCCAGCAGCGTCTGGACGCCGCCGCCGTTGCCGACAGCGACCGGATGTTCCGGACGCTTGCGGACACCATGCCGCAAATGGTCTGGTCAACGCTCCCTGACGGCTATCATGACTATTACAATGCCCGCTGGTACGAATATACTGGCGTGCCTGTCGGATCGACGGATGGCGCCGCCTGGAGCGGCATGTTTCACGCCGACGATCAGGACGCTGCCTGGGACAGGTGGCGCAAGAGCCTGGAAACCGGCCAGCCCTATGAAATCGAATATCGGCTCCGCCATCATAGCGGCCAGTATCGCTGGACCTTGGGCCGCGCCCTGCCGATCCGCAATTCCAAAGGTCAGATCATTCGCTGGATCGGCACCTGCACCGACATCCACGAACAAAGGCTGATGATGGAAGAGCGCGAACTGATCGCGCATGAATTGTCTCATCGGATCAAGAATATCTTTTCGGTGATTGCGGGCCTTGTCGGTCTGTCCGCTCGCGAACACCCGACCATCCGGCCCATCGCCGATGATCTGCGCGATCGTATCCTGGCGCTGGGCCGCGCCCATGATTTCGTGCGGCCGCACAGTGCTGAATCGGCGCCGCGCGCCGGTCAGGGGCAGGGACATTTATGGGGCGTGCTGGACCAGATTTTCGCGCCCTATCGCAACATCGACGGATCGCGCATCCTGCTGTCGGGCGATGATCCCGCGATCGACGACCGGTCCGCCACCCCGCTTGCGCTTCTCTTCCACGAACTTGCCACCAATGCCGCCAAATATGGCGCCTTGTCGGTGGCTGACGGTCGCGTGCATCTTCACATAGCCCGCGAAGGGGACGATGTGCGGCTGGAATGGCGCGAACAGGGCGGCCCGGTAACGGCGCCTGCGAATACGGAAGGGTTCGGCAGTCGGCTGATGACGCTAAGCGTCGAACGTCAGCTGGGCGGCCGGCTTGAGCGCGACTGGCGCTCCGACGGTCTGTGTCTTACCCTCTGGATTCCATCCCGTTCCATGAGCCGGGTGGCGGAAAAGGCGTAAAGCCGGCAATTTCTGCCGCCATGATCTCCGGCTGCTCGGCCGCCGCAAGTTCAAGCGCCGCAGCAATGCTCTGGGGCCGAAACGGCTTGGTGATGACGCCCAGCGCCGCCACGGCTGCCTCGCCGATCTGTGCGGGGTTGGCGGTGACATAGATGACGCGCACCCCATGCTGGCTGGCCAGCTCCATGCCGATCTGGGGGCCTGTCGGGCCATCGCGCAAATTGAGGTCCACAAGGGCGATATCGCAATCCCGCGCATGCGCCAGGGCGGCGGCGCGGTCAGCCGCGATCGCGCCGACGCCAAAGCCTGCATCCTCCACGATCTGCTCGATCTCCAAAGCGACGAATATCTCGTCTTCAACGATGAGAACTTTTTTGCGCATTCTGCTATCCGACGACACCCTTGGAGCGAAACAACAGCGCGATCAGGTTTATGGTTTCCGCTGCACGCTCAAAATCGGTCATCGGGCTGAACATTCGGTTCACGGCTGAACGTTGGTCCACACTGTTTCGAAATTCGTGCCCGTCATCACCATCACTGACGCTGGATAACCCGCGTCTGCCGCCTTGCGCGCGGTGCCGCTCGCGCTTTCGACGGCCTGCGCCTGGGTGGGGAAGGGGCCATAATATTTATTGTCGAGGTTGATCTTCCAGACGCCCTCATGCTGCAGGACGATATAACGGGCGTGGGGCAGGGTCATGGGGTCACAATACCTCGGTGTTATAATGATGCCAGGCCATGATCGCCGCCGCGCCGCGATGCGGGCGCCAACCCTCGGCCACCTGTCGGGTCAACGCTTCGCTCGGCCGTTCGGGCAGACCCAGGATGCGCCCGATTTCGATTTGAACCGCCAGGTCGCCCGCCGGCCAGATGTCGGGGCGGCCTTCGGCGAACAGCAGGTAGATTTCCGCCGACCAGCGGCCAATGCCCTTGATCTGCACCAACTGGGCGATCGCCTCCTCGTCATCGGACGGCAGGGCGTGCAGGTCGATGCCGCCCGACACCACCAGCTCGGCCAGGCTGCGGGCATAGCCCTGCTTCTGCCGCGACAGGCCACAGGCCCGCAGCGCGTCGAAATCGCGCGCCAGCAGCGCTTGCGGCGCGCAGCCTTCGCCCAGTTCGGCCTCCAGCTTGCGCCAGACGGCGGCGGCCGACGCAACGCTCACCTGCTGCCCCACGATCGTGCGCAACAATGTCTCATAGCCGGGCGTACGCACCCGCGGCGCGGGATAGCCGACCCGCGCGATCGCTGCGGCAAAACCGGGCTCCAGCGCCGCGATCACGTCCAGGCTTTCGCGCATCTGTTCTGCCGTAGTCACCATCTTTGCGTCCAGCGCGCCCTTGATTTCGCGGCGTCCCTCCGCCACAGCGGCGAAGAAAATTCTAGGGGACTGGATAGATGCCGAAACTGATCGTGGTCAACCGTGCGGGTGAGGAACAGTCTGTCGATGGCGACAAGGGCCTGTCGGTGATGGAAGTCATCCGCGACAATGGCTTTGACGAATTGCTGGCGCTGTGCGGGGGTTGCTGTTCCTGCGCGACCTGCCATGTCTATGTCGATCCCGCTTTTGCCGACGCATTGCCGGCGATGAGCGAAGATGAAAATGACCTGCTCGACAGTTCCGACCATCGCACCGACGCCAGCCGCCTGTCCTGCCAGGTCGTCCTCAGCGACGCACTGGACGGCCTGCGCGTCACCATCGCGCCGGAGGACTGACCGCTTCTCAGGGGGCCAGGCGCAGCGTCGCCATCGGCGCATCGCTGGTCAGCGGCGTCACCTTCCAGACGATGCGCTTGCCCTCCGGCGCGTCCTGCGCGCCCTCTTCCTGATTCTGGCTGATGATCGGCGCGTCGGTGGTCAGCGTGAAGCGCCCGTTCAGCGCCTTGGCCGCCTTGTCCCCCGCGCCGCCCAGACCGCCTGGTCCCTGGCTCTTGTCGAATCCAGTGGCAAAGCCCGGCGCTTTCACGCGCACCCGCTCGTCGCCGCGCAATTCCACCGCGACGAACGGCAATATGATCTGCGCGTCGATGTTGAACGGGAACAGGAAGGCGTGGTCCAGCCGCCCGCTCACCGCATAGTCGATCTCGAATTTATGGTCGCCCAGATAGCGGGCGGACCGGAACCCTTTTTCACGCAGCAGGGCAGCGGCGATCGCCTGCATCTGCGCATCGTCATCGTCCGCGCCATCCGCGCTGAAATCCTCCTGCGCCTGCGCCGCTACGGGCAACAGCGCCGGTTCGGCCGTCTCGTCGTCCGGCGAATCCGCGTCCCGATCGCCGCCGGTCCATCCCGCCGGGGTCATGTCCGACGCCAGTATCTCGCCCTTATAGGCAAAGGCGAAGCGGCGGTCGGCGCGGATGTCGAGGCTGGATTCGAACCGACCCGGCGTCACCAGGCATGCCGACAGCGTTAGCAGTCCCGCCAGTGCGCCTGCGATCCGAACGAGCCCCCGCATGCCTTTGTCCCCCTCTTGCCTTACCCGTCCTGGCGGTTGGTCGCCGCATAGAGCGCGATCGCCGCTGCATTGGACACGTTGAGGCTCTCCATGCGCGGGCTGATCGGCAACTTGGCGATGATGTCGCAATGGGCGATGCTGTTGTGGCGCAGCCCTTCGCCTTCGGCCCCCAGCACCAGCGCCACGCGCGACTGGCCGATCGCCTCGCCGATCGTCGTGTCCGCCTCGCCGTCCAGGCCGATGCGCCAATAGCCTGCTTCGGCGATCTCATCCAGCGCCCGGGCCAGGTTCACCACCCGCACCCACGGCACGATCTCCAGCGCGCCCGAAGCCGCCCGCGCCAGCACCCCGGATTCGGGCGGCGCATGCCTGTCCTGCGTCACGATGCACAGCGCGTCGAACGCGGCCGCCGACCGCAGGATCGCGCCCACATTATGCGGGTCCGTCACCTGATCGAGCACCAGGATCGGCCTTTTATCGTCCTGCCCCTCTTCCAGCACATCGCCCAGCCAGACATCGTCCAGCGGCTCGACTTCCGCCACGATGCCTTGATGCGGCGCGTCAGACGGCACCATCCGCCCCATGTCGGCGACGTCGGAATAGACGATGGGCAGCACCGGCGGCAGGTCGAGCGCGCCCAGCGCCTCGCGCGTGCCCCATATCTTGCGCACGGTGCGGTTGGGGTTGGCGAGCGCCGCGGTCACGGCATGGCGACCGTAGAAGCGGGGGAAGGCGCCCTTGGGCTTGGCGGAACGATGCGTCTTTTTCATGGCCCCGCTCTTTTCACATCAGGCCATTGACAGGCAAGCCTCCATTCGCCATTAGGCCGCCTCCAGCGCGGCGGGGAAGCCTTTCTTCGACGTGCAGGGCACTGGACAGGTGGCCGAGTGGTTAAAGGCAGCAGACTGTAAATCTGCCCGGGTTTCCCGTACGCTGGTTCGAATCCAGCCCTGTCCACCACTGCACCGGCCGGTGCGGTCGCCTTTCCTTTCGCGAAGGGCGGAAAACAGACAGGCCAGTGTGGACGCATAGCTCAGTTGGTAGAGCAGCTGACTCTTAATCAGCGGGTCCTAGGTTCGAGCCCTAGTGCGTCCACCACCCCCTTCGACAGCCGCCTCTTCCGGGTTTCCGCCGGCCTGTCGTCGCTTTCCCGAGCCCGCGAGAGAGAAAGAGGGACACGCATGGCGTGGCTGATCCTGGGCATTGCCGTCTTCACCGAAATCTGCTGGGCCTTGAGCCTCAAATGGGCCGCGACCATCGCCAGTTGGCAGGCGTCGATCGTCCCCATCGCCCTGAGCTTCCTCAACATGGCCCTCCTCGCGCTCGCCATGCGCGCCATCCCCGCCGGCACCGCCTACGCTATCTGGACCGGCCTGGGCGCAGTCGGCGTCATCATCGGCGGCGTGATCCTTTTCGGCGACAAGGTGAACCTGGTCCAGGCCGGCTTCATGGCGATGATCGTCATAGGCGTCGCCGGCACGAAGCTGTTCGGGCAGGGGTGAGGGGGGGGAGCGCTGGTCTCGTTTGAGGGAGCGCTGCCACGTCAGCACTCGGATGTGTCACCGCCGACCTAGTTTGGGACAAAACCGACTTTCGTGAGCTGGGCCGGGAATGGCAGGCCCCTATCCAACACCTGCCATTCCTGAAGCCCCGATCGTCGTTCCAAGAATGCGCGCCACAGGCCGGTAGCTGACTGGCGGCTTTCGGGAAAGCCGCCACCCAAAGCGGACGCCTCGCCCCCACACCTTCGCGAAACTGTTAAAAATACGACGTTGTGCGAGAACGCGACATTGCCGCATTCCAATCGGCGCTTTCTTTATGTTGCTTGGTCACAAAACCGCCACCTTGGGGAAGGTAGCAGACTACGGGCGTATAAACCTCGCTACAGGCGGGGCACCGGGCCTTCCCGCTGTTTTCATGCTCCTTAGTCTGGATAATTCGGCCGTTGACTTGTTCGCACTTCGGGCAAACCGGATAACCCACTGGATTGGCGTTTTCGTCAGTTAAATAACTATAGCCACCGTCACCTGGGACAAGCCTCGCCTTAGATTCAAAGCTGGCCCTTAATCGCTCAATTTCCTTGTCTTTCTCAGCAAGACTTTCCTTGGCATCGGCCATCGCCAGTTTGGCATCCGTCAATGCATTAATCAAATCCGCGACTTGCGCCTTGTACGTCGCCTCATCATAGGTCTTTTCGATGCCGCGAAGGGTCTTGGCAATGCCAAGTGCCGAAGTTACTGCTCCAATCCCGGAAACAATGTCCATCGCTACCTCTTGTAGTCCTACTTCCGACCGGCGTGGACGGCATCAGTGCCGAGCTTCAATGCTACCATTCAAGCGCACTGATTGACGGAAAACCTTATGTCAGCTTTTAGGCTTTATGATCAAGCCTCTGAATAGCTGCTAATGGGCGCGTAGCCGACCGGCAGTCGTTCAAACGCGCGAAGGACCGGTTCCGGCTTCGCCGGACGTTCTAGCGGCTGCGCCGGAACGGCCTGAGTGGGTAGCGCTCAGACAAATCGCACCCGCCCATCACCCCCTGTCCTACACCCCCCATGCCATGCCATCATTCCCCCGGCTCCTTCCATCGTCCGCGCCTCCACCACCCCGCGCCGCCCTTCGCATCGGCGCGCGGATTTTGCAGAAATTTTCCTATTGCGAAATCGACGCTACCGGTCCGTTTGGCGGCTTTGCGTGCAGGCTGCGACGGTGTGAACTTCGCAAAGCCGCTCGGCCTTGCAAAACGTCTGCCGGCGCGTCGCTTCCGGCAATTCGCGCGGACTTATCGCCGCGCACCAACAAAATCGCAGCGCGGCATTTTCGCGTCGCGTAAAATGCTCTAGGCCGCGCGCCATGCTGAACCTCAATGCCATCACCGTGCGCCTGGGCGGCCGCACCATTCTCGATCGCGCCGCCGCCGCGCTGCCGCCGCGCAGCCGCGTGGGCCTTATCGGCCGCAACGGCGCGGGCAAATCCACGCTGATGAAGGTGATGATCGGCCAGATCGACCCGGACGAAGGCTCATGCGACATGCCGCGCGACACGCGGCTCGGCTATATCGCGCAGGAAGCGCCTTCGGGCACTGCCACCCCCTTCGACACCGTGCTTGCCGCCGATACCGAGCGGGCCGCGCTGATGGCCGAAAGCGAAACGACCGAGGATCCCGATCGCCTCGGCCATATCTATGAGCGGCTGACCGCGATCGACGCCTATACAGCGCCGGCCCGCGCCGCCCGCATCCTCGTGGGCCTGGGTTTCGACGAGGAAATGCAGGGGCGCCCGCTCGACAGCTATTCGGGCGGCTGGAAAATGCGCGTGGCGCTGGCCGCCCTCCTCTTTTCCAATCCCGACCTGCTGCTGCTCGACGAACCGTCCAATCACCTCGACCTCGAAGCCACGCTCTGGCTCGAAAATTTCCTCAAAAGCTATCGCGGCACCGTGGTCGTCATCAGCCATGAACGCGACCTTTTGAACAATGTCGTCGATTATATCCTCCATCTGGAAGGGGGGAAGGTCACGCTCTACCCCGGCGGCTATGACGCGTTCGAGCGGCAGCGCGCCGAACGGCTCGCCCAACAGGAAGCGGCGCGCGCCAAGCAGCAGGCCGAGCGCGAGAAACTCCAGGACTATGTCGCGCGCAACTCGGCCCGCGCCTCGACCGCCAAGCAGGCGCAGTCCCGCGCCAAGGCGCTGGCCAGAATGCAGCCCATCGCCGCCGCGATCGAGGATCCGACGCTGCATTTCGGCTTTCCCAGCCCGCCCGAACTGCGCCCGCCGCTCATCACCATGGACATGGCCTCGGTCGGCTATACCGACACGCCGGTTCTGCGCCGGGTGAATCTGCGCATCGACCCCGACGACCGGCTGGCGCTGCTCGGCCGCAACGGCAATGGCAAGACCACGCTCGCCCGCCTCATCGCCGCGCAGCTCGCCCCGATGGAAGGGACGATGCAAAGTTCGGCCAAGATGAATGTCGGCTACTTCACCCAATATCAGGTGGAGGAACTCGACATCACCGACACCCCGCTCGAACATATGACCCGCGTGATGAAGGGCGCGACGCCCGGCGCGGTGCGCGCCCAGCTCGGCCGCTTCGGCTTTTCGGGCGAGCGCGCGACGCAGAAGGTCGGCAGCATGTCGGGCGGCGAGCGGGCGCGGCTGGCGCTGGCGCTCATCACCCGCGACGCGCCGCACCTCCTCATCCTCGACGAACCGACCAACCACCTCGACGTCGACAGCCGCGAAGCGCTGGTGCAGGCGCTCAACGACTATTCGGGCGCTGTGGTGATCGTGTCCCACGACCGGCACATGATCGAACTGGTCGCCGACCGGCTGGTGTTGGTGGACAATGGCACGGCCCAGCCATTCGATGGCAGCCTCGACGATTATACCGACATCATCCTGCGCAAATCCGACGGCAATGGCGCGGACGGGGCAGGGGGCGGCGACGCGCCCAAGGTCGACCGCAAGGCGGAAAAGCGCGAAGCGGCCCAGTGGCGCGAAAAGCAGAAGGCGGCGAAGAACGCGGTCAGCAAGGCGGAAAGGGAAATGGCGGCGCTTGCCGCCGAACGCAGCCGCATCGACCAGGCGCTGTTCGATCCCAAGGCGGCGACCGGCGCGGAAGCGAAGATGACCACCAGCGAACTGATGGTAAAGCGCGCTGCGGTCGAAAAGAAGCTGGAAGCGGCCGAGGAGGTCTGGATGGAAGCGAGCGCAGCGTTGGAGGCGCTTTGACCGCTCAGCGCCCGATCAGGATGAACGGCGCCCAGATATAGGGCTGGGCCGCATCCGGTCGCCCGGATTGCATCAGCTTGAGCATCGCTTTCTGCAACGCCACCGCGCGCGGCAGCCCGCGATCCGCGCCCTTCACCGTCTCCAGCGTGACGAAGGCGCTGGCATCGTCCCGCACCGGCCAGTGCGACACCAGCAGCGCACCCGCACCGGCATAGCGGAACGCCTGCGCCAATCCCGAATAGGCGGGCGCCTGCGCCGTCTCACCCGCTGCCGTGTTGCAGGCGGACAGGATCACCCAGTCCGCGCCGATCCGCATCGTCGCCACTTCCGACGCTGTCAGCAGCCCGTCATCGCCTTCACCGGGGGAAAGCAACAGCGCCGGCTCAGTCAGCCCCTCCATCTCGCCGCTGACCAGCCCGTGCGTCGCGAACAGCATGACGCCATAGGATGTCAGGTCGATTCGTCGCAGCGCACCCTCGCTCGCATCCGCGCCTGTCAGCAGGGTCGCGCGCGCCGGGCCGAACCGGGCGGCCACCGCCTGCAATTCCGCCGATGATCCGGGCAGGGCGGGCAGCGCCGACAGCGTCGCAGCGTTTCCGCTGCGAAAAGGTCCGCCGGCCCTGGTCGCCGGCATCAACGCTGCGTCGGCGAAAGCGGGGGCGCCAATGCCCAGGAAGCGTTGATCCTTCATCGCTGTTTGTCGCGTCGGCGCAGGGGCGGTGAGGAAGCCTGGCTGCACGGTCAGCGCGAAGCGCCGGATCAGCCAAGGCGTGTCGCGCCGCGCCGTCGTTACCGGCTTTTGCGGCAGCATCGCGAATGGCACGGAGGCGAAGGCTCCGGTCGGCACGATCCGCAAGGATCGCGTTTTGGCAAGGATGCTTTTGATCCCTGGCGTCAGTATCTGCTCATGCAGTTGATAGGCCGCCTGTCCGTCAAATCCCTCCGGTGACAGCGTGTCGCGCAGCCGGCCAACCAGCGCGATCAGATCGGCCCGGCTCATGCCAGCCCGCTCGATCCGAAGGGCGGTGTCGCTGATCGCCAGCATGTAGACGCCGCTGAAGGCCGGCATGATCGCCAGATAGGCCTCATTCCTGCCCAGATCGCGGCGCAGCGCGGGCAGGTCGGGATGCTCAACACCGCGCGCCTCCGCCCAGCGGGGAAAATCGCGGGCGATCGCGCTCTGCTCTGCCGCCACGTCAGCGGCGGCGGCCGCGTGGCGATCGCGGGCTTCGGCAACGCCGCTATCGACCGCCAGCGCTTTCAACACATCGCGATCCGCCCGCTCAAGCACTCTGCCGAAATCCTGCAATGTCCGCACCCGGCCGGCCAACGCTGGATCCTCGACCAGTCTTTGCGCGACCAGCCGATTGGCATGGGCGATGCGCGACGCTGCCATGATCGCCATGGCATTGAGCGCCAGCTCGCCATCCTGGATCTCTGCTGCCGTTCCCAACGCGATGTCGAGCGCCAGCCGCTGTTCCTCATTGAGTTCGCCGTCATTGTTGACCGCTGCATCGGCGCGCACCACCGCAACGAGCCGGTGCGCGCTTTCACTGATGTCTCCGCCTCCCGGATTGGTGCGCGCCAGCACCATCGCCGCCAGCGCCAGCGGCAGCGCGGGGGCATTGTCGAGTTGCGCGCTTTCCCTGGCATAGGCGGCGGCGGCGCTGTGCGCCTCATCCATCCGCTTCGCCTCGATCAGTGCGGCGATCAGGTAGGGATAGGCGCGCTGGCCGATATCCCTGTCCTTGTCGGACCCGGCCTGCACCCGGCTGATGGCTTTGCTCAGGCGATCGATCGCGTCGTCGCGGTGACCTTCGGCCAGACTTGCCGCGCCGGCCCAGGCCAGCGCGCGCGCCGACTGTGGGCTGTTCTCGCCTTCCAACGCTCGGAAGCCGCGCTCTGCCTCCATGAACAGCGGCTCGGCGTCGGCATAGCGCTCCATCGCCAACAGCACGGAACCCAGATTTTGCAGGGCGAAATGGAAATACAGGCTGTCGGTTCCCACCGTCTCACGCTTGATGGCGATGGCGCGCTGCAGATAATCCAGGCTCTCGGCGCGCCGTCCGGTGCGCGACAGCAGCAGGCCGAGCGCCTCCAGCGCCCGGGCGTAATTGGGATGCTTGCGGTCGACATGGTCGGTTGCGACATCCACCGCCAGCCGCGCATAATGTTCGGCCTCTTCGACCCGGTCGGCGCGCTGGAGCATCTGGGCATAGGTATAGTAAGCGCCGATCGCATCCGCGCTATTCGGCCCCACCGCCGCGATCCGCGCGTCCATGCACGCTTTCTGCGCCACCACCGCTTCGGCGTTCCGGCCTAGCCGCATCAATGCCTGCGCATGGATGAAGGCGATGTTGGACCGCAGCATATGCACGTCCCGATCGATCCCGTCAGGGGGCAGGCTGGCGACATAGCCGTCCATCGTGCGGCTCGCCTGCGCCAGGGTTTCAGCGCCGCCCGATACATCGCCCAGCGCCATTTGCGCATAGCCCTTGACTGACCGCCCCTGCATCCAGGCGATCGGATAGGCATCCGCAAATGGCGCGAGCAGGACCAGCGCCTCGTCCGATCGACGCAACGCGTCGGTATTTCTGCCGTCCAGCTGGTCCATGGACGCCAGCGTGACGAGCGCGACGCCCGCCAATGGATGCGGGTGTCCATTGGTTCGGATCTTGAGCGCTGCGTCATGCAGCCGCATCCACGCGTCGCGGGTCTGCTGCGACATGGACAGCGCATAATCGTCGCTGTCATAGAGGGCCGATGCGGCCGCCTCCAACCGGTAGAGCCCGGCATGGCGGGGATCGGTCGGCGAAAATGCCGGCATTTTCGCCAGTGACGGCGATGCTGCAAGCAGCAAAACCGGCAATAGCCCAAGCCGCGTTAATCGCTTCACCATCGCCCCCGCTCAGTGATCTGCCCCGCCCGTCCTTTGCGGTGTCGCCATCCCCGCCGTCAAGAGCCGAGCGCAGGCCGCCAGTCCCAGCGCAGCGGATCGCCGTCCATCACCTCGACCCCCTTGGCGATCAATTCGTCCCTGATCGTGTCGGACAGGGCGAAATCCTTGTTCGCGCGCGCAGCTGCGCGGCGTTCCAATTCTGTCTCGACCTGATCAGCCGTCAGCTGCGCGTCCTTGGGACGCATCCTCAAGTCGGCACGCGTCAGGCTCAACAGATTGAAGCCCAGTGCCTGGTCGAACGCGGCGATGAGGCAGAGCTTTTCATCCGCCGGCACCTTTTTCACCGCAATCGCCTCTTCCAGCAACGGCAGCGCGCGAGGCGTCATCAGGTCATCGCTGATCGCGGCGTCGAACTGTTCGAGCAGCGGCGCCAGCTTGGGGTGCAGGTTGGCGCGCAGATAGTCGAGCCGGGGCGACTGCCAGGTCACGCCTTCCGCGCGCGCCTTCAATCCCTCCACGCCCATCACCAGCCGCTTCAGCCGCGTGAGCGCGGCCGCCAGATTGTCGGCGCTGAATTCCAGTTCGCTGCGATAATGCGCGCCCAGGCACAGCAGGCGATAGGCGAGGGGGTGCACGCCCGCGTCGATCAGGCTGAACAGCGTGGTGAAGCCGCCTTTGGACTTGGACATCTTCCCCTGTCTATCGACCAGGAAATTATTGTGCATCCACCAGCGCGCGCCGGTAAAACCCGCGTCGACAGCGCCAACGTCCGGGTCGCAACAGGCGTGGAAGGCCTGATTTTGCGCAATTTCATTGGGGTGATGGATTTCGCGATGGTCGATGCCGCCGGTATGAATGTCGAAGGGCTGGCCCAGACGCGCCTGGGACATGACCGAACATTCCAGATGCCAGCCGGGCGCGCCCTTGCCCCATGGGCTGTCCCATTCCATCTGACGCTGTTCGCCCGGCGGTGATTTGCGCCAGATCGCGAAATCGCTGGGGTTGCGCTTGCCCGCGACAGGGTCGATCCGCGCGTGCGCTGCATCGTCGCGGCCACCGGCCAGCGCGCCATAGTCAGGCACGCTGCGGCTGTCGAAATAGAGGCCGCTGTCCAGCTCATAGCAATGATCCGGCGCGATTTTTTCCGCAAATTCGATCATCTGCGGAACATAGTCGGTCGCGACCGTCCATTCGCTGGGCGCGATGATGTTGAGATCCGCGATATTCTGCTTGAATGCCTGCGTATAATGGGCGGCGATATCCCATATGCTCTTGGCGCTCGCCCGCGCGGCCGCCTCCATCTTGTCGTCGCCAGCGTCAGCGTCGCTGGTCAGATGGCCGACATCGGTGATGTTGATGATGTGCGTGACTGACAGCCCCTTCCACAGGAGCGTGCGGCGCAACGTGTCGGTGAAGACATAGGCGCGTAAATTTCCGATATGGGCATAATTATAGACGGTGGGGCCGCAGCTATAGACGCGCGCGTGCCCGTCCTCGATCGGGGCGAACGGCGCGACCGCCCGCGTCAGGCTGTTGAACAGGCGCAAGGGCGCGGCGATAGGCTGGTCTTGGGACATGCGGCCAGCCATGTCGCGAGACGCGATCGGGGTCAATCCTCAGGCGTAGGCTGCGCATTTGTAATATAATGTTGCGAGACGCGCGACATCTTGCGGCGGCGCATGTCCTGCCCGATATTGATGATGCGGGCCGGGCCCCTCTGGCGACGTGGATGTTTACCCCCTTGCATCCCGTCGCGATGTCGGACCGCATCGGGTGTGCCCGGTGCAGGTTTTGTGGCGTTTGCCCCCTCACGTGCCACAGAAGACCGCGCCGGGCTCACTCGAACCAGATGGATTGGATGGAGTGAGTTTGACACATGAATAATCCCGTTCGCATGCCGGGCTATGGCGCCAGCCGGTCGGTCGACACCGATGCCGGCCTGCGCGCGCATATGCTCGGCGTTTTCCGCAATATGGGCCTTGGCCTGGTCATCACCGGCCTCGTCGCGGCGCTGGTCGGCAACACGCCGGCGCTTGCCGCCGCCATTTACGGCACGCCGCTCAAATGGGTGGCGATCTTTGCGCCCTTGGCGTTCGTGTTCTTTTTCAGCTTCCGCATCGAAAAGATGACGACGGCAGGCGCGCGTACCGCCTTCTACGCCTTCGCGGCGGTGATGGGCGTGTCATTGGGCAGCGTGTTCCTGGTCTTCACCGGCGGCAGCATCGCGCAGGCCTTTTTCTCGGCCGCGGTCATGTTCCTCGCCATGGCGCTGTGGGGCTATACGACCCAGCGCGACCTGACGAAAATGGGCAGCTTCCTGATCATGGGCCTGATCGGCATCATCGTCGCCAGCCTTATCAACCTTTTCATCGGTTCCTCGGCGATGGCGATGGTCATCTCGATCATCGGCGTGGTGGTCTTCACCGGCCTCACCGCCTGGGATGTGCAGCGCATCAAGTCCGAATATTTCTATTATGCCGGTCATGAAGTCGCGCAGAAGATGCAGGTGATGGGCGCGCTGTCGCTCTACCTGAACTTCGTCAACCTGTTCCAGATGCTGCTCAGCCTGACCGGTGAGCGCGAATGACGCGGGACGCAGCGCAGCTGTCCGCCATGCTTTGCCCGGTCTGTCATGTCGGCCTCGCCATGACGGATCGGCAGGGCGTCGAGATCGACTATTGCCCGCAATGCCGGGGCGTGTGGCTTGACCGGGGCGAACTGGACAAGATCATCGAGCGGTCGGCAGGCGGCATGACGCCGGCTCCGCCTGCCGCTCAACCCAGCTACCGCCCCGATCGCGCGCATTATGATCATGGTCCAAGCTTCCAGAAGAAGCGAAAGAAAAGCTTTCTGGAAGAATTGTTCGATTGACCGGACGCAAGGGAGATTTCAGCCCGTCGGGGTGACGCGTCGTAAAACCCCCGCCATCCATCCCAGCGAAGGCGGGCATCTCACTTGCCGTCCCTCAGTGCGCCGCGCCCCAGCTTGGTCCGGTGCCGATTTCCACACCCAGCGGCACGCTCAGCGTCACGATCGGTTCGGCCGCCGTTTCCATCACGCGGCGGACCACCGCGCTGGCCGCGTCCACATCGCCCTCCGGCACTTCGAAAACCAGTTCGTCATGCACCTGAAGCAGCATCCGGACGCCAGATAGCCCAGCCGCCTCCAGCGCCGGTCCCATACGCACCATCGCCCGCTTGATGATGTCGGCGCTGGTGCCCTGGATCGGCGCGTTGATCGCCGCGCGTTCGGCGCCCTGGCGCTCATGCTGGATCGACGCCTTGATGCGTGGAAACCAGGTTTTGCGCCCGAACAGCGTCTCGGTATAGCCCCGCTCCCGCGCCTTTTCGATCGTCTCGTTGATGTAGATGCTGATGCCGGGGAAACGCTCATAATAGCGGCTGATCATGTCCTGCGCCTCATCCGCGCTGATTTCCAGCCGGCCGGCAAGGCCCCAGCGCGAAATGCCATAGAGGATGGCGAAGTTGATCGTCTTCGCCCGCCCGCGCGTCTCACGATTGACCTCCCCGAACAGTTGCTCGGCGGTGGCGGCGTGAATATCCTCGCCGGCCGCGAACGCCTCCTTGAGCGCCGGCACATCGGCCATGTGGGCCGCCAGCCGCAATTCGATCTGGCTATAGTCGGCCGCCAGGATGACATGGCCCGGCTCCGCGACGAAGGCGTGGCGGATCTGCCGGCCGACTTCGGTGCGGATCGGAATATTCTGCAAATTGGGATCGGTGGATGACAGCCGTCCAGTCTGCGCCCCGGTCAGCGAATAGCTGGTATGGACGCGGCCGCTATCCTTGTTGATCTGCGCCTGCAAGGCATCGGTATAGGTGGATTTCAGCTTGGAGAGCTGCCGCCATTCCAGCACCTTGGCGGCGATCGGCGCGCCCTGCGCCTTTAACTGCTCCAATATGGTGACGTCGGTCGAATAAGCGCCCGACTTGCCTTTCTTGCCCCCCTTATACCCCATTTTGTCGAACAGGATCGCGCCCAGTTGCTGGGTGGAGCCGATGGCGAAGGGCTGGCCGGCGATCTCGTGAATTTCGGTTTCCAGCGCGGCGATGCCGGCAGTGAATTCAGCCGAAAGACGGGACAGGGCTTCGCGGTCGACCTTGATCCCCTGATGCTCCATCTTCGCGATCACCCCGACCAGCGGCCGGTCGACCAGTTCATAGACGCGGTTCGTCCCCTCATTCGCGATGCGCGCCTTGAACCGCTTCCACAGGCGCAGGGTCACGTCGGCGTCCTCCGCCGCATATTCGGTCGCGCGGGGGAGGGGCACTTCGGCAAAGCTGATCTGGTTCTTCCCGGTGCCCACCACGTCCTTGAAGCTGATGCATTCATGGCCCAGATGCTGGCGCGCGGCTTCGTCCATGCCATGGCCCGACAGCGACTTGCCCGCTTCCAGGTCGAAACTCATGACGATGGTGTCGTCATAGGGCACCACCTCGATCCCGTGGCGGCGCAGGACCGTCATGTCATATTTGAGGTTCTGGCCCACCTTAAGCACGGCGTCATCTTCCAGCAGCGGCTTGAGCTTTGCGAGGACCAATGCCTTGTCGAGCTGCGCGGGTCGCTCGGCGAACATGTCCGTGCCGCCATGGCCGACCGGGATGTAACAGGCCGCGTTTGGTGCGACTGCCAGGCTGATGCCGACAAGACCGCAGGATACGCAATCGAGCATGTCGGTTTCTGTGTCGACCGCCACCACGCCTTCCGCCTGCGCCGCCGCGATCCACCGGTCGAGCGCGTCCTGCGTCACCACCGTTTCATACAGGCTGCGGTCGATGGCGGGTTCGTCGGCAAAGGCGGGAGGCGGCGGCGCGGCCTCGTCCGTCGCTGCGGCCGCCGCTGCCGCCACTGCAACCGCCGCCGCCGGCGCGCCCAGCCGATTGAGCAAGGTCTTGAAGCCATGATGCTCCAAAAACGTCTGGAGCGGTTCGGGCGGAATGCCCTTGAGCGTCAATTCCTCCAGCGGCTCTGGCAGGTCCATCGCATCATGCAGCGCCACCAGCCTGCGCGACAGTCGCGCCATATCGGCATGGGCGATCAGGTTTTCCTGCATCTTGGACTTCTTCATGGAGGGCGCGGCGTCCAGCGCCGCCTCCAGCCCGCCATATTCGGTGATGAGCTTCGCCGCCGTCTTGGGGCCGATGCCGGGAATGCCGGGCACATTATCCACGCTATCGCCCATCAGCGCCAGCACGTCGCCCAATTGTTCTGGCTGCACGCCAAACTTGCCCATGACATAGTCGGCCCCGCGCCGCTCATTCTTCATCGTGTCGTACATGTCGACGCCGGGCTGGATCAGCTGCATCAGGTCCTTGTCGGAACTGACGATCGTGACATGCCAACCGGCCGCCACGGCCGCCCTGGTATAGCTGGCGATGATGTCGTCGGCCTCATACCCGTCTTCCTCGATACAGGGCAGGGAAAAGGCGCGGGTGGCGTCGCGGATCATCGGAAATTGGGGAACCAGGTCTTCCGGCGCGGGCGGGCGGTTCGCCTTATACTGGTCGTACATGTCGTTGCGGAAGGTGTGCGATCCCTTGTCCAGGATCACGGCCAGATGCGTCGGCCCCTCCGCCTTGCCCAGTTCCTCGGCCAGCTTCCACAACATCGTCGTATAGCCATAGACCGCGCCCACCGGCTGGCCATGCCGGTTGGTCAGCGGCGGAAGCTGGTGATAGGCACGGAAAATATAGCCCGAGCCGTCGACGAGGTAGAGGTGATTCTGGGTCATGGACAGCGGGATAGCCTGTATCCGCGCGACCCTCCAGCCCGCTACCGCGTCTCGTGATTGGCCGCGACCGCCTTCGACACCGCCTGCATCAGCGCCCAGCGTTCGGGGATCGGCACGGTGGTCGATCCGATCATCACCGCAACGGCATAGCTGGTCCCGTCGGGCGCGGTCATGATGCCGACGTCATTATAGCCGGTCGATCGCGGCGCCAGATCTTGGCCCGTGCCGGTCTTGTGCAGATAATGCCATCCGGCGGGCACGCCGCCCTTCACCCGTTGCGGCCCCGTCTTCGCCTCGCTCATGACATTGAGCAGCAGCCTGGTCGATGCAGGTGACAGCATGTCGCCTTGCTTGAGTTTCGCCAGCGCCGCGACGATCGCACTGGGCGCGGCGCCATCGGGCGGACTGGCAAGATAATTGTCGAGCGCCTTCACCCGCACCGACATGGGCAGCCTGGCGCGCGCCGCGTAGAAATTGCGACCCAGCGAATAATCCTGTCTCCAATCGAGGCCGGCCGTCGCCGATTGCAGCAGCCGCTCGCCCGGACCAAAGCGAATATCCTTGATCATCCGCCGCGCCAGGAACCCACGCACCGCGTCCGGCCCGCCCGCCGCGCGCAGCAGCGCATCGTTGCAGGTATTGTCGCTCTGCGTCATCGCCCGGCGCATCAGATCGGAATAGCTGGTGGTCCAGCCGCCCTGCTTGGCGACCAGCGCTGCGCTGGGCTGGTGGAACAGTGTCAAATCGTTGCGGGTCAGCGTGGTCGTGTCGGTCAGGCGCAGCTTGCCCCGGTCGACCGCGTCGAGGAAGGTCATGCTGACCCACAGTTTCGACACGCTCTGCTGCGGGAACAGGGAATTGCCGTTCCAGGCGACGGTCCAGTCGGCCCCTATGCGCCGCACGGCGATGCCGACCTTGCCCTTGAAGCTTTGGCCAAGGCTGCGGATGACGCTGACCAGCGCGGTGGGTGGCGCCTCATTCTGGTCGATATCGCGATAGGGCAGGGGCGGATTGGCGACTTGCCGGATCGGCCAGCTATTGGTGGTGGGCTGCGGCTTTTGCGGGCTGGCGGCGGCGGCCATGGCGCGCGGGCGCTCGGGCGCGCTGACGCAGGCGGACAAGGCCGCGATCAACAAGACAAGGCGCGCCGCTGCCCCCCGCTTTTCTTTGAACGACATGATTTTCCCCGAACTTATGCGCCCATAGGCCTTGGCTGGGGCTCAGCCTTCAAGATGGATGCGACGAATGAGTCCACAAATGCGATAGAGGGAGCAGCGCGGCGGCAACCTCTTGATTCCGGACCGCCAATGCTCAGTTGCGGTTCAGCGGCGACCGGGCAATAGCCGCGTCATGACCATGATCATGAACAGGCGGGCTCTGCTGTCGGGCAGCGCCGCGGCGTCACTGGGGCTTTGGGGCGGGACGGTGCGCGCCGCGCCCTATGCGTCGCGCCGGATCGCCGTGACGGTGCGAGGCGAAGGACGGGATGTGGTGCTGATCCCGGGTCTCGCCAGCGGCCCTGGCATATGGAACGGCTTGTTGAGCGCGCTGCCGGGCTATCGGTTCCACCTCATTCATGTGCGCGGCTTCGCCGGACTTCCCGCGCAGGCCAATCAAAGCGGCCCGCTCATCCAGCCGCTGGCGGATGAGATTGCGCGCTACATCACCGCTGCGGGCCTCAACCGCCCCCCGGTCATCGGCCATTCCATGGGCGGCACATTGGCATTGAAACTGGGACTGAGCGGCCGGGTGGGCCGTGTGATGGTGGTGGACATGCTGCCGGCCGGCGCGGCGATGGTCGGCGGGACCGCAAGCGGGCTGGGCTTTCTTGCCGACCAACTCAGCAGCTACCTCACCGGCACGGCGGCCGGCCGGCGCTATCTGGCCCAGATTGTCGCACAGACGCCCGGTGCAAAGACCAGCGACCCCGACGTGATCGCCAACGCCTTGCGCGATCTCGCCAATGTCGATCTCGGCCCACAATTGTCGCGCCTGACAGTGCCGCTTCATGTCGTCTTCGCTGTCGGGTCCGATGCGCAGCAGGCCGCTGCCATCACCCGCCGCTTCCGCGAGGCCTATGCCGGCGCCAAGGGGGCGGTGCTCATGCCCATCGGGCCCAGCGGTCATATGGTAATGGCCGACCAGCCGGCGCGGTTCCTGGCCCTGTGCAGGATGTTTCTGGCGGGCTGACCCGGAAAGCGCCAGCGCGCTGCGGTCCGAGACTTCCGACCAGGGATGCAGGCCCAATGGAAAAGCGGCCCGGCATCCTCCAAGGAGCCGGACCGCCTTATCTGCCCTCGCGGCATTGGCTACCCGTGTTTGGGCCTGACTTGGAAAGCGTCAGTCGTTCTTCAGATCGCGACCGGCATCCTGCAGCGCGTCGCCGACATCGTCCTTGGCTTCGCCGGTCTCGCGCTTGGCGTCGGCAGCCGCCTCGTCAGCGGCGGCGCCGACGTGGTCCGCACCATGATCAATCGCCTGACCGGCGTCGTCCAGCCCGTTGTCGATGGCATCGCCCGCATCATCGGCGGCGCGGCTGATGTCGTTCCCCATGGAATCGCCCGTCCGCTCCAGATTGTCCTGCGTCTTTTCCGAGCAGGCAGACAGGCCCGCAGCGGCGATCAGGGTCATACCGGCGATAATTGCAGTGCGCATGATGGTTCCTCTCTTCCATTGCGTAGACAGCCACAAGCGCAGCAGCGCCGATAAAGTTGCGTGACCGTCATCATCTGCCACGCAGGCCAAAGACCATCGATCGATCGTCTTCGGGTATCAGGCCTTCCAACACCCGCCAGAATCCGGTGACGGACCCCTGGCCGGCCTGCGCATAGGCCGCCGCCATTTTTTCGCGCAATGCACGAAACAGCTCGGCTTCGAGCGCCGCGCCCTGAGGGCTTAGGCGTAGCAGCTTTTGCCGCCTGTCGCTCGCGCCGACGCGGGTTTCGATATAGCCGCGATCGATCAGGTCGTTCAGCACCCGGCCAAGCGACTGCTTGGTGATGGCAAGCAAACGCAGCAAATCCTTGACCGTCAGGTCGGGCTGGCGCGAGATGAAATAGAGTGCGCGATGATGCGCCCGCCCCAAGCCTTGCGCCGCCAGCCCTTCGTCAATGGATCGCGTCAGTGCGCCATAGCCGAAATACAGCATTTCGATGCCGCGCCGTATCTCATCCTCGCGCAGGAAGAGCGGCGAGGCTGGGCTGATTTGGGAAGCGGAGGAAGGCGGAGCCATGAAAGCGATGTTCCGGATAAAAAAGGTTGGCGCCATATTGGCGTCGCGAAACTGTGATGACTAGGCTTTCCTTTCGCGCAGCACCCGCTATATGGCGGTCCGCGCTGGTGATGCCGGCGCGCTGCTGGGGCGTAGCCAAGCGGTAAGGCAGCGGTTTTTGGTACCGCCATGCGCAGGTTCGAATCCTGCCGCCCCAGCCACACATTCCGAAATGCAAAAGTTTGAGAGCCGCGATCCGGCTATGGCGTGAGAACGCGGCAGTTCGGCGCGGTTTGCGGGCAGCGACAAAAATCGTGGGACACAGAGACGGTGATTCTGTCGTCAAGGCCAAGAAAAAGGCCCCGCGTCTCACGAGGCCCTTTTGAGTGTCCCACGATTTTGATGGCGGCGCTAGAATCCCAGCGCAGCCTTCTGCTCGTTCCAGTGTAGCGGCAGGTTGACCTGCTTGAGCAGGCGGCGCGGCGTTAGCGACGATGGCTGCCGCCCATCGAGAATGGCTGCAACGATGTCGGGCGACAGAAAAGCGAGCCGGGCAAGACGCTCATCTTCACGATCGATCGATGTGTTTGGTTCAGCGTGTTGGCCTGCTGCCGGTTTGGTGGACACCGAGATAAGGTGTTTTCACCTATCGGAGAGCAGGAATTCAGAGAAGGAAGTTCAGCCGCGAGTTCAAGCTTGAGGCGGTAAGATTGGTCCGTGAGCGGGGTATTGCTGTTGCGCAGGCCGCCCGCGATCTGGATGTCCACGAGAATGTGCTGCGTAAATGGGTTCGGGAGTTATCCGCCGATCCGGTGCAGGCCTTTCCCGGCAATGGTCAGATGAAGCCGGAGCAGTTGGAGATAGAGCGGCTACGCCGCGAAGTGGCCAAGCTGAAGGCGGAAAGAGACATATTAAAGAAAGCCGCCGCCTACTTCGCGAGGGACTCGATATGAAGTTCAGCTTTATCGCGAAGCACCGAGGGATCTGGCCGGTGGCATGGATATGCGGGGCGCTCGGTGTTTCGCG
Source organism: Sphingomonas sp. SKA58 (assembly GCF_000153545.1). NCBI lineage: Bacteria > Pseudomonadati > Pseudomonadota > Alphaproteobacteria > Sphingomonadales > Sphingomonadaceae > Sphingomonas > Sphingomonas sp. SKA58. The sequence goes on along the minus strand of NZ_CH959307.1, from coordinate 519,429 downwards.
AAGTGGCTTTCATGCCTGGCTGACACGCGCCCCGTCGCAGCGGTCGCGGGATGATGAGAAGATTAGCGCCAGGATCAGGGCCAGCCATATCAGCAGCTATCGCACCTATGGTGCGCGTCGGGTCTGGCACGACATCCTTGCCGAAGGCTACCAATGCGGTCTGCACAAGATCGAGAGGCTGATGCGCGAACAGGGCCTGAGGGCACGTCCGCGTCGTCGCGGTCTTCCCAAAGATCAGGGCGAGCGATCCGTCATTGCCGGCAATGTGCTGGATCGTCAGTTCACGGCCGACAGGCCCAACCAGAAATGGGTGGCTGACTTCACCTATATCTAGACCGCAGAAGGATGGCTCTACGTGGCTGCTGTCATCGACCTGTTCTCGCGGCACGTGGTGGGCTGGTCGATGAGTGACAGCATGACGGCGCAACTCGTCACCGATGCCCTGTTGCATCACTCCGATCAGGGCAGTCAATATACCAGCGAGCAGTTCCAGCGGCTCATGGCAGATAATGGCGTCACCTGTTCGATGAGCAGGTCCGGAAACTGCTGCGATAATGCCGCCATGGAAAGCTTCTTCTCATCCCTCAAGACCGAGCGGATCGGAAAGAAGGTCTACCGATCGAGAGCCCAGGCGAAGGCCGATGTGTTCGACTATATCGAATGCTTCTACAATCCGACCCGGAGGCACTCGACCCTTGGCTATCTCAGCCCATAGATTTCGAAAGGGAAGCTGGTGTAGCTTGATTGAGCCTATCGCGGTGTCCACCAAACCCGCAGGGCCGTGTCCCGTTAAGTGGTGTAACAGCGTCACCGTTGGGGCGTGAAGCGGAGGGAGCGTAGCGACCGGAGCTTCATGCCCCAACGGTGGCATGGCTTCTGTCTAGGCGGCCATCGCCAATCTTCGGTAGAGTTCGGGTTGCGAAACCAATGAACCTATCGGAGACGACGATGACCACAGACAGAATGGCCCTTATTGAGCTGGTTGAAAAGGGCGCTGATGCGGATCTCGTTCGCGAGATGTTGGCATTTGCCGCTGAGCGAATGATGGAAGCTGAAGTGCAGGTGCTGACTGGCGCCGCGCATGGCGCTCGCGACCCTGCCGGGCGACAGGTCCAGCGCAACGGCTATCGAGAGCGTTCCTGGGAGACCAGGGCCGGCCACATCGAACTGGAGATCCCGCGGCTACGCAAGGGATCGTATTTCCCATCCTTCCTTGAACCCCGTCGGACTGCCGAGAAGGCGCTGACGGCGGTGATCCAGGAAGCCTATGTCCAGGGCATTTCGACGCGATCGGTCGATAATCTCGTGAAGGCCATGGGCGCTACGGGCATCTCCAAGAGCGCCGTCAGCCGACTGATCCAAGAGATTGACGAACGGGTTAACGCTTTCCTCAACAGGCCAATCGAGGGCGAATTCCCTTATCTGTGGCTCGATGCGACCTACATCAAATCGCGCCAGGGTGGCCGGATTGTGTCGACCGCGACGATAATAGCTGTCGGTGTCAGCAACGATGGCCGCCGCGAGATACTGGGCGTCGACACCGGGCCAACCGAGGCCGAAACCTTCTGGAAGGGCTTCTTGCGCTCTCTTGCCGATCGCGGGCTCCGGGGCGTCAAGCTTGTCATTGCAGACGATCACAAGGGCCTACGCGCCGCTGCCAGCAAGGTTTTCCACGCAACCCAGCAACGCTGTCGGATTCATTGGATGCGCAATGCGCTCGCCCATGTTTCCACTAAGCAGCGTGCTGCCGTCACCGCCATGATCAAGACAATTTTCGCGCAGGAAACTGCTCAGGAGGCTCATAAGCAATGGCAAACAGTCGCCGATGCCCTGCGTGATCGCGCTCCCAAACTTGCTGAGATGATGGATGGCTCCCGCGAAGACGTCCTCGCTTACACAGCCTTCCCGAAAGAACATTGGCCGCAGATTTCCAGCACAAATCCCCTGGAACGTCTCAACGGAGAGATTAAACGAAGGTCCGACGTTGTCGGCATCTTTCCCAATGACGCGGCCATTGTACGCCTCGTCGGAGCCCTCATGCTCGAACAGCAGGACGAATGGGCCGTGGCTCGCCGATATATGACACTTGAAAGTCTCGCCACCGTCAGCGACAATCCCCTCATCAGTTTGCCCGGCGTGGCAGCCTGATCCAGTCCGATCCTCTACCGAGGATACCCGCTGTTACACCATCCCCCGGGACACGATCACCCGCAGCAGGCCAAACCGTTTCGATTACGCATATCATCTAACTTAACAAATGACTGGGTTGGGGACGAGCGAACGGCCGCGAATGGCCGGAATTTGGTTTCTCTAGCATCAGCGGCCAGCTGAAGGATGGTCCGCTTTCCATGCGGGAGTGCCCAATATCCAACAGGTAGAAAGGGGGCCAGTCTTTGTCATTCTCCAATCGACGTCCGATGCAGTTCGTTAGTCTGTGTCAGCCGAAAGCCGACGTTCCGCGCGGGATTCACTAATGACGGCTTTGTCCCACGACGCGGCATTGGCCCCGGGGTGAAATCGACCCTTCTCAGACGATCAGCGTCGATTTTTCCGCTCTCGGGTGCAGACGATCCGCAAACGAAAAACCGGATCACCACTGATTGGACAAGGCGTTGAACGTCGAATATTCTCATTGAGATCGCAACCCCTGCAAGGCGAGCGCCGACCCGCCCAAAGGTCCGGCATTCGCACCCAGACCCGCGAAGCGTATGCGCTTCTGCAACTCGGCCGGTGCGCATTCACGGAGATAACCGTTAAGACGCTGCGCTATTGTCGCATGGATGGTCGGCAGCAGCATCGGTCGTCCCAACGCGACGCCTCCGCCAAGAAGGATGCGCTCGGCAGATGTAACCAGAAGGAGCGTCGTCAGAAATTCGGCGAGATCATGCGCGACATGCGCCCATAGGGGATCGGTCGCAGGGAGTTGATCGACCGGCCCGGCTGCCCGGCTGATAAGGGCCGGGCCGCTGATCAAGCCTTCGAGACAATCGCCATGGAAAGGGCAGATCCCTTGAAAACTGTCGCCCGGTGCTCGACGAAGTCGCACATGGCCCGCTTCGGGATGCAGTGCGCCATGATGGACCCGCCCGTCCACGACCAGACCCAATCCAACGCCCGTTCCGATGGTCAGATAGGCATGGGTGCGGCAGCCCATCGAAGCGCCCCAAAACCCCTCCGCCAGGGCTGCGCCGCCGACATCGGTGTCGAAGCCGATCGGTAGATCGAAACTGTCCCTGATGCGCCGCAACAGGTTGAAGTTGGACCAGCCGGGCTTTGGCGTGTTGAGGATATATCCGAAATCCTCCCGGTCGGCATTGAGCCCGACGGGCCCAAAACTTGCGATGCCGATTGCCGCAAACGGTGTTTCTTTCCTCCATCGTTGGAGCGTTTCGATCAGGAAGCCCAACACCGCCTCGGGTCGGTCGCCCGTGGCGATGCGCTCCTGCTGGAGAATGCGCGCATCCTGCGTCAGAGAAGCGATGGATTTGGTGCCGCCCAGTTCGAGCGACGCGACGACGGGATGGTCGGTCATGCGACGATGCTGCTGCTGTCGCCGTCGAGCGCCAGTCGCAGGACCGGTGCAGGCGTCCCGGCAAACGCGGATCGCGCCTCGACCATATCTCTCGGCGCCTTGGCCAGGCCGACGAGGTCCGCGAAACTCCAGACGCTCAAATCGTCAAGCACGAGCCAGCTATAGGCCTGGAACGGGGCTTCGCCCGGATTGCCGAGTACCAGACCTGTTCCATTGAGCGGCCGCCATGGTCCCAGCAGAGTGTCACTCACGGCCCCGTATAGCCCGTTCGGTCCTCTGGGACCGTCGGATGCAAAGACCTTCGCCTGCGTCGACCAGAAAAGGTAGAAGCGCTCGCCGTGCCGGACCATATGCGGTCGCTCCAGTTCGTTGTTCAGTCCATTGGCATCGACCAGCGGGGGGAGGAACGTGCAGACCCCTCCCTCCCGCCGGGCGACCCCGACCAGCCCGTTCCAGTCAGAAGCAGAGCCTGGCTTGGACGCGCTGAACAGGATATATTCGTCCCCGGTCGTCGGATCGGTGACAGGGAACGGATCGCGGAACGCTTTGATAGTGCCGACGGCCCCGCCCCCTGTCATGTCCGACTTATAGAAGCGATCATCGGGCAGGAACAGGTCCTCGGGCGCCGTCCAGCCTCGCACACTTGCGCCCGTTTTGGACAGACTGAGAGTGCCGCGCGTGAGCAGCATCCGCTGGAGGAAGGTCGGCTCTGCCTCTCCGCGGACCCCAGCCGATGTGTAGTAGAGCGAAAGCGTCTTGCCATCTTCTTCCAGCACGGCTGTACCCGCCCATTCCCTGCTTCCCGGATTGAGATCATCGGGAAGAAGGTGGCCGAAATCCAGCCAGCCCTCCGATCCTTTCTGCATCAGCCGGAGGCGGGCCACGGCGTGTCGCGCCTCCGGGTCCGGCATGACCGGCGCAGACAGGGCAATGACCAGCGGACCATCTGGAAATTCGACCGTCCGCCCCAACCGGTCGATGATGGGCCAATGATCCCACAGGTCGATCCCGGCAAGGATCGGCACGGGATCGCCGATCACAGGCGCCCGGTTCTCATCGCCGATCGCGGCGACATGGTCGGCGGTCCAATGGAAACCATGACTGTCCACCTTGTTCGAGACCCCCTTGTCTGATGTCACCGCGAGCGTCATGGTTCAGAAGGTCAACCGAACGGCGGCGGAGATCGTGCGGCCGTTGATCGAACGGGCACGTACGATGCCATTGGCAGGGATCACCCCTTCTTCCGCTTCGGTGAACCCCTTTGCATTGAAGAGGTTGTTGGCATTCAGTGACAACTGCACACGCTCGATCGGCCGGTATTGCAGGAACGTGTTGACCGTCGTGTAGCCCGGCAGCTTCAACTGATCGCTATCCTGCGCATAGCTGGATGTCGTTCCGATGAAGTTCGCCCCCACTGTGACCGGCCCGATATCGATCTGGGGCGTCGCCTGGAATACGAACTCGGCCTGCCGGCGTGGGACGTTGCCGACCACTGCGGGCGTCAACGCGTCGCTCACGATATTGGACTTGGTCCAAGTGCCACCTGCCGTAAGGCTGAAAATGCCCGATCGATAGGTGCCTTCCAGTTCCAGGCCATAGGCGCGATATTTGCGGTCCACGAACCGCTGGGTGGTAGCTTCGAAATTCTGCTCTTCGGTGCGCGCCCAGAAGGCGGTCGCGTAGAGGGCAAGGCCGCCGGCGCGATATTTGACGCCGCCTTCGGCCTGCTTGACCATATCGACCGCCGCATTGGAATCGACCAGATGCCCGTCGACGGTGCTGACGGCCGGGCCGAACAGCAGGCGATCGGCATTGGCCCGGCCACCCTGGCTGTAGCGGGCGAATATCGCGAGATCCTGCGCGAGACGATAGTTCGCACCCAGCGAATAGGACCAGTAGTTGAAGCTGTAATCCACAGGTGCCGGGCTGGTGAGCGGCACGACCGATACGCGCGTTTCGGCGTTGGAGATCACGCCGTCGCCGTTCATGTCCCGAGACACCGTGCCGACCCGGCCGCCGCCCAGATCCGCGCCGGCGATCGACCCATTAGCATCACCAAAGTCGTATCGGATGCTGCCGTCCAGCGTCAGCTTTTCGGAGGTCCAGGTCAGCGAAGCGAAGGGCGCATTCGTGTTGTAATCGATATTGTAGGTGCGCCGGCAACAGCCGCCGAAATAGCTTGCGCCATAACCATAGATGCCGTCTTGCGTGACGAACTGGCCGGTTGCGGAACGCACGTTGACGAGCGCTGCCTTGCCTCCGCCCACCACGTCGGATAGGAGCGAGGTCCAGAGCCATTCGGTGTCGATTGTCTGGCGCGACTTGTAGAAGCCGGCCGTAAAGCTGAACTTTCCACTGCCTGCCTCGAAATCCCGCGTCAGTCGGATGTCGTTCGTGATGTTGTTCAGGCTGTTGAGCTTGGTATCAAACACCACGATCTGCGCGAGGAGGCCGTTGCCGTTGAGCGCTGCAGGATTGGCGATAGCCTGGCCGGCATTGGGACCGTTGGCGTAGCTAAGCGTCGCGCCCGCGCCACCCATGGCGGCGGCGATGGTCGTCGCGGAATCCACGTTGGCGGGGAAGTTCGAGATAAAGCGCCCGGAAACGTCCGAATAGCGGAAGCGCTCGGTCACTTCCCAGCCGTCCGCGATCTCGAACCGGCTCTCCAGTCCGAAGGACTTGACGACAGGATGCTGGCCATCGCGGATGTCGTTCACGACGGGGTTATTGCTGCCATCCAGCGTCACGTTGCGCGTGATGTAACGCGAATGCAGCGTATCCTGGTTGATGCTGAAGCCGGGGATATTGCGATATTTGGGATCACTGTTGCTGCCCGTCACGCGCACGGGATTGGGCAGGTATCCGATCGCGCGATCGTTCAGATATTTGCCGTAGAAGCGGATGTAGCCGCCCGCAAAATCCTTGGTGACGTTGAATTTGAGCTGCCCGCCCTTGTTGCCGTCATAGCCGGCCTGGCGCGGGCCGGTGCCCTGTCGGTAAAAGCCGCCGATATGGAAGCGCAGGTCGTCCGACAGCTTGCCGCCATAATCAACGTCGAGTCGGTAGTCGCTATAGTCGAGACCGGTCGATGCCTGGATCGCGCCGCCTTCGGTCTCGCCGGTTTTGGAGATGAGGTTGATGACGCCACCGGGGGAGTTGGACGCGAATGTGGATGCCGATCCACCGCGTATCGCTTCCACCCGCTGCACGTTGAAGTCGGCGCGCAGGAAGATGTCGGCGTTGCCGAAGGTGATGTCGCCATATTCAAGCACGGGCAGGCCGTCTTCCTGCAACTGGAGGAATTTGGCGCCGCCCGAAGCGACAGGGAGGCCGCGCACCGCAATGTTGGCATTGCCTTCGCCACCCGAGGATTCGGACCGGATGCCGGGAATGTTGCGGAACACCTCCGCGACGGAGCGGGGTGCGGATTGCTGGATCGCCTCGGCGCTCAAAGAGCTGACAGACACGGAACTGTCCAACCTGTTCTGCCCACGCGCCACGGCGGTCACGATTATCTCCGTTGTGTCGGCCAAGGACGACGGATCTTCCCCAGCGACCGTTTGCGCCAGTGCAGAAACAGGTGCGAACAGCGCCGTCGTCGCCAACAAAATTGCAGATGCTTTCATATCATCACTCCCCAAAAGGTCGGTTAGCCGACTCGATGTTCGTTGCATAAGGCGTGCGCAAACGTTTGCCAAGAAAGATTTACCAAACGTTTGCACAATTCGCTGTGAACAAGACGAAGAGACCGGAGCATGTCGCGAATCCGGCGATTTTTTTGAGAGAGGTGAAAAGCCGTGCTGTATCGTGCAAAGCCGCATTTAAGTGCTCTTCGGATCGCCGAGATGAACCTGGGTTTCTTCGGCTTGCAATTCTCCTTCGGGTTGCAGCAGGCCAATATGAGCCCGATCTACAGCTTCCTGGGCGCCGACGAAGCATCGATGCCGCTTCTCTGGTTGGCGGGGCCCGTCACCGGTCTGCTCGTACAGCCGCTCGTCGGTGCTTTGAGCGACCGAACGAGCAGCCGTTTAGGACGGCGCACGCCCTATTTTCTGATCGGCGCGGCCCTGTGCAGCATCTGCCTGTTCGCCATGCCCTACAGTCCCGCGCTATGGATCGCCGCATCGCTACTCTGGATTCTCGACGCGGCCAACAATGTCGCCATGGAGCCTTACCGTGCCTATGTCAGCGACCGTCTTGATCCACGGCAACATGGCGCCGGCTTTCTCACCCAATCGGCTTTCACCGGCCTGGCGCAGACCCTGGCCTATCTCGCTCCAACCCTGCTAGTCCAGGCTGGGGTCAGCGCCGACCTCATAGACGCTAACGGCATTCCGGAAATTACCCGTATCGCATTTCTGATCGGCGCCGTCCTGTCCATCTCCACAATCCTCTATTCGGTTCTGCGCGTCCCGGAATTGCCTCTGGAATCAGAAGATCGGCAGCGCATGACGATGGAAAGGCTTACCGTCAGGGCCGCGGTCGACGACTTTGTCGCGGCGCTGCGGGACATGCCGCGGCCCATGCGGCAACTGGCGGTCGCGATGCTGTTCCAGTGGTTCGGGATGTTCGCTTATTGGCAATATATCGCCTTCGCCCTCGGCCGGTCCCTTTTTGCCACGGCGGACGCGGGAAGCGCGTCGTTCCGGCAGGCCGTCCTGCTCACCGGGCAGGCGGGCGCGCTCTATAATTTCGTCGCTTTTCTCGCCGCCTTCGCGATGATGCCGATCGTCCGGGGCATCGGTGCCAAGCCGGTTCATGCCGGAGCCATGCTGCTGGCCGGTCTCGCCATGCTCTCGCTCTCCATGGTCACTGGCAAGGCGGGCCTCGTTCCTGCGATGATTGGTATAGGTATCGGCTGGGCGAGCCTGATGGGCAATCCCTATGTCATGTTGGCGGGCACCGTTCCGCCCGAGAGGACCGGCGTCTATATGGGTATATTCAATATGTTCATCGTGGTCCCGATGATGATTGAAACGCTGGTGATGCCGATCATCTACCGGCCGCTGCTGGCCGGCGATCCTCGCAATGTCCTTGTCCTGTCGGGCGCGATGATGCTGATGGCGGCAATCGGGACCCTGCGCGTGCGGGAAGGCGAAACCGGGGCGCGACCGGCAGGCGCGACCTGACCTAGGCCGTACCGCGCAGGATCAGCTCGGGCGTCATCGCAACCGACGTAACCGTTTCCCCAGCCAGGCGGCGAATGAGGAGGTCGACCAGCAATCTTGCGCCCTTGTGCATATCCTGGCGGATGGTGGTGAGTGGCGGAACCGTGTGCGCCGAAATGCTGATGTCGTCATAGCCAATAATCGAGACATCCTGCGGGACGCGCAGACCCTGATCCGCGACAGCGCGCATCGCGCTCATGGCAATCACGTCGGACGCGGCGAAGATACCGTCCGGCGACGGGTGACTTTCCAGATAGCGCGCCATGTCCGCGTAAGCATCCTGGTCCGTCAGGTGCAGTGGCAACAGGATTTCCTCGACCTCCGCCGCCTGACCGATCGCCTGGTGGAAGCCAGCATAGCGATCGGCGAATTCAGGAACGGCGGGATCGCCCAGAAACGCCAGTCTGCGCCGGCCCATGGCGATCAAATGCTGTGCCGCAATGTCTCCGCCCGTCAGATTGTCGGTGCCGACGGTAGTCTGGACCAAGCCTGGACGATGCGCACCCCACACGACCAAGGGCGCAAACTGTTTCGCCACCCCCTCTATGACATCGGTCTGGTCCGATTGACCGATCAGGATGATGCCATCCACACGGCCGGAGCGGACCATATTTTCCAGCCAGCTTTCGTCGCCCGGCACGACCCTGGACAGAAGCAGATCATAGCGTTGTTCGGCCAACGCATCGGCAAGCGGACCGAGCAACCCCATGAAGAAGGGGTCTGACAGGCTTTGCTGCACTTCGTGACCCAAGGGGAAAACCACGCCCACCGCGCCAGTCCGGCGCCTGCGGAAGAAACTCGCGGTCTGGTTCAGCCTGAACCCATGTTCTTCTGCAAGAGCCCTGATGCGTGCTTTCGTCTTTGCCGAAACACGCGGATTGTCGTCAAGCGCGCGCGAGACTGTAGAGACGTGGACACCGGCTATCTTCGCCAGTTCCACCAGGCCTATGGTCTTCATCGGAATAGAAAATCCTCCAGCACCGGCTGACTCCCCCGCAGCCCAGCTTGGGATGTCGTTACCATGTTTCGGTGCTCGATCCTAATGTCGCAGCTCTCGCCCGCTCCCCAAGGACGCGACGACATTATCGACGAACACGCTCGTTGCAATGACGCTACCGAATGTCTGGTTCCCTGAACGATTCAATCGAAACCGGAGCGTCGCGAATGTCCCAACTTTTGCCATTATCAGACGTCTCGACCAGCTCACAATGAACCTCGCCAGACATGCGCACGGTCAGACCGTAGTTCAGGGAGGTTTGGATCTAAAGGGGGAAGACGACCCGGATGTGGAAATGTCAGCGGAGCCTGGAATGAGGGCAGGGGACAACCCGCCCAAGAACGACAAAGCGCTGTTCATCTTATCGACATTCCATTTGCCTGCCGCCCATAGTCGAACATTGTACACCTGCCTTCCGTGAAAGCCGGGAGGCGGGGCGTGAGAACCTCTTTTTACAGAAGTCGGTCACGGCATAATGCTGGGGCCGGGTGGCATGCGCGCATGTCCAGCCGGCAACGGTCAAGGCACATGCGCCTGTCTGTAAGCAGGTTCTCAACATCCGGCTGCTAGCCGTCGCCCCGAGAGGACATAGGCGCGACGAGGAAGCTATCGGCAGTCGGATCGCGCCCAAACAGGGAGGCGTGATCATGACGCTGATATTGATAGATTCCAACGATACCCAAGTGTTGTAGCGTGTGCCACAAGGTGCTGCGCGACGTCATCGCCGACCATCCCGACATATTGCCGGTCCATAAGCTAGACCCGAGCTACGGCCGGCTGATCACGGTCACCAGGGAACTTTCCATCCCTGGAGTTGGGTTCGTCGATGTGCTGCTGATGGATGAGCATGGTCGGCTGGTGGTGGTCGAGTGCAAACTCTGGCGTAACCCGCAGGCGCGTCGCGAGGTGGTGGGACAAATCCTCGACTATGCCTGTGAACTCAGCCGCTTTGCCTATGAGGATCTGCAGCGGCAGGTGTCGATCGCTACCTTAATCTCGGGGTAGCTTCCCCGCGATACCTTCAAATTCGACCGCCGTAAAACCGGTCAAGGTCGGCATTTCCCAGTCGCAGAAGCGTTTGTCAGAGATGGCGTGAAGCACCAAACCCCTGACGCCCAGAAGCTCCAAATGTGACAGGGCCGTGTTCGGAACAACGGCAAGCACGGCTTCCACTATCCGATCCGCCACCGGCTCAATGCTCGGAAAGGTGATCACCAAGTCTCCATCGCACTCCAATTCACCCAGCGCCATCGCTACCGTTTTACTGAGAAGTTTGTCCTGCATGCTGCCTCGCCCGTTCAAGATTCACTGATCGAGGAAGCGGGCCATGCGGCAACCGGGCACGTTCTCGCGGCATCAATTTGTCCACGCCGCCTAGGCAAAAGTTCTACAGTCTTAGGGGCCACCACCTTGCTTTTGGGTGGCATTGGATCGACTGGACGTCGATATTCCTAGCTTTCGTGATCTGAAATCGGCTGCTTTTGCAATCTGTCCGTTGCCGCTACGACATCGGCATGACCAACGCGCATCCTCTGATCGATCTCGATCGCCTTCGTCACATCATCGGCAGCCTGAGTGAAGGCGTCCTGCTGGTCAACGCCCATCAATCCCTGTTGTGGGCAAATGATGCCGCGTTGCGGATGCACGGTGTCGAGGATCTGACGGGGCTGGGGAAGGATGTCGATGACTACCGGCGTCGCTTCCAGCTGCGGTATCGCAACAATCACCGGCTCGGGGAGGGTGATTATCCGCTTGATCGGGTGATTGCCGGTGAATCCTTCAGCCAGGTCATCGTAGAGGTCATCCCCCAGGGCGAGGACGATCCTCGCTGGATTCATCAGATACGCAGCCTCATTCTGACTGATATGAATGGCGATCCGGATCTGCTTGTACTCGTGATTCAGGACGTCTCGCTGCGGTTCGAAGCTGAGCAGCGTTTCGAGCAGACCTTCAACGTCAATCCCGCCCCCGCGGTCATCATGCGCTTGGCCGACCAACGCTATGTAAAGGTCAACCAAGGCTTTCTGGACCTGACCGGCTATCAGAAGGACGAGGTTCTCGGCCGGGCGCTGTATGATATAGACATTCTAAAGGATGCAGCCGCTCTGGATGTCGCGAAGGAGCGCCTGCGCGAAGGGCGAATGGTGCCGCAGATGCAGGCGGACCTGGACTTGCCCGATGGCGGGCGCAAGCTGGTCATCGTTGCGGGGCAACCCGTCGAACTGGATGATGAACCCTGCATGCTGTTCTCCTTCGCCGACCTCGAACCTCGGCGGCAGGCGGAAAATGAACTGCGGCATAGCGAGGAACGTTTTGTCACAACCTTTCGGCTTGCGCCCGTAGCTATGGCGATCACGACCTGGGACGAACGCCTGCTGTGCGATACCAATGACGCCTTTCATCAGCTGACCGGCTGGTCTCCCGACGAGGCGATGGGGAAAGCGATGCCGGCGCTTCGCTTGTGGGAAGAGCCAAAATTTCTTGATGCCGCGTTGGAAGACTTAGCTGAACGCACGGCCTTTCGCGGCCGAGACGCCCGGCTGCGGGCCAAGGATGGCGGGATAACGGACTGCCTGGTGTCCGCGGCATCCATTTCGCTGCGTAAGGATACCTGTATTCTGTGGGTGATACAGGACATTCACGAACGGCGTCACAGCGAACTCGAACTGATCGGTGCGATCGAGGCCGTGATGAAGGATACCAACTGGTTCAGCCGAACGGTGGTGGAAAAACTCGCCAATCTTCGCGCACCTCATGGTGCTGCCCGACCTGTCGAAACCAGCGAATTGACGCGCCGGGAAAAGGAGGTGCTGAGCCTGCTGTGCGGAGGAGGTGACGATGCGGCTATTGCCAAGGAAATGGGCGTATCCCGCAACACGTTGCGCAATCATGTGGCGCGCGTCTACGCTAAGATCGGCGTCAACCGGCGGGCGCAAGCCATATTATGGGCGCGTGAGCGCGGCTACCCCCTCCAGCGCCCCATTCGCTAATATTTTTGATGCATAAATACCATATGATTTAGTAGTTCTGCATCTGCTCGTCGCGACCGGCCGGGCTTATTTCTCCACTATCGGCGCTGCCGTCGGGCACCGCCAGAAAGGAGGAATGCATGGGCAAGGATCGTACAGCAGGCGATGTCCGCCGGGTGAAAGGGTCGATCAAGGAAGCGATCGGAAAAATCACCGGAGACCGGGAAACGCAGGCGGAAGGTGCCGCCGAAAAGCGCGCCGGAAGGCTGGAGGCAGACGCGGCTGATATTGTGGAAGCCGCTATCAAGGCGCTGAAGACATAAGCCGGCGTTTGACCATTTAGATCTAAAGAAAAAAGGAGTTTGCCATGGCTACCACCATGACGGATCCCCATTTTGACGTCCGTGTCACCCCGCGAATGAGTTGGTCCGCACTGGTCGTCGGCACCGTGACCGCGCTGGCGATCGAATTGATGCTGGGCCTGTTGGGAGCAGGCATAGGGCTGTCGGCCATTGACCCCAACGGCAAGGGCGGCGCAAGCGCGGGCGGCCTGGGCATCGGCGCTATCATCTGGTGGACGATCAGCACTATCCTGGCCCTGGCAACTGGCGCCTATGCGGCGACGACGATTGCGCATACGCGGCGGCCGGTGGACGGCGTCCTGCATGGTGTCGCCATATGGGGCCTCACCTTGCTGATCACATTTTATCTGCTGAGTTCCGCGATCGGTGGTCTCGTGGGTGGCGCGTTCCGGACCGTTGGCGGCATCGCTGGCGCGACAACCGCCAGCGCGAGTGCCATAACCCCTGCCGTGGCAAAGGCAGCTGGTATCGACAAGACGGATGTCGAAGCGCAGGTGTCAGCGCTGCTGGACGACACCCCGTCCGACCCGGCAGCCATGACCCCCGAACAAGGTCGCAAGGCGATAATCGCCGAACTGCCCGCCATGGCGCGCGGTGGCGCTGAAGGCCAGGAGGCGGAAAATCGTGTCGCCATGATCGTCGCCGCCCAGCGGAAGATCAGCCAGTCGGACGCGCGGGCAAAGGTGGAAAACGCGCGTCAGGACTTCATCGCCGCCAAGCGCAACGCGGTGGAAATCGCGATCGACGCCGGCAGCAAGGGCGCTGACTATGCCGCGGGCACCGCGTTTACCTTGTTCATCGTCATGCTGCTCGGCGCGGCGGCGGCGTCGGCGGGTGGCGTAGTCGCCGCCCGCCGCAACCCCTGAAAATCCCATTACCATCCAGATTTAGAGGAGATTGTAATGAACAATCACACGATCATAGGCGCGATCAAGGAAAAGGCCGGCGCGCTTGAGGAAGGCCTGGGTAAGGTCACAGGCGACACCGGCACCGAACTGCGCGGCCAAGGCCGTCAGATCGAAGGCAAGGTCGAGACGATGTTGGGCGACGTCCTGGACAGCGCTCGTCGCCTCTATGAAGAACGCCCGCTTGTCAGCCTGCTCGCGCTGGGATCGCTGGCTCTTGCAACCCTGTCGATCCTGACGCGCGGCAACCGCGCCTGATGGGCAATAACAAAAAGGATATGGCCATGAAGGCAATCATTATTTCTCTGACCGCTGTTGTGACGCTTGGCCTTGCTGCCTGCAATACGGTCAACGGCGCTGGCAAGGACCTCCGATCGGCCGGCGGCGCTGTGTCGGACGCATCGGGTCAGGCCAAGTAAGTCAGACTGTTAGAATGGGAAGCGGCTAGAATGGGAAGCGGCGCCTTGACGTGGGCGCCGCTTTTCTTTGCCATCGAGGTCGTTGATTTGCCATGTCGGGCGACGTGAGGGCGCAGTCCGGTTGCGCCTGACCTGCGGCGCAATTACGGACGGGGGCCATGCCGCTCTTTCGCTTGCTTCTCTTGCTCTTCAGCCTCGCGCCCTCGGCGGTGCTCGCGCTTCCCGCAAACAAGCCGACCCCAGGCTATACCCGAGTGGCGGTCGAAACGTCGGTGGGGACGATGGTGATCGCCGTGGATCTGAAGCGAGCGCCGCGCACATCGGCGAATTTTCTCACCTATGTCGATGATGGCCGCTTCGACGGCGTTACCTTCTACCGGGCGGCGCGGCGCAAGAGCAATCCCAAGCTGGGGCTGATTCAGGGCGGGATCGACACGGATTTGCGCCGGTCGCTTCCCCCGATCAGGCATGAACCGACCAGCCAGACCGGGCTTCGCCATCTGGATGCGACCGTATCGATGGCGCGGCCCAATCGACCCAATTCGGCCGCGGGCAACTTCTTCATCACCGTCGGCGCAACGCCCAATATGGACGCGCGCGGCACCTATATCGGTTATGCCGCCTTTGGCCATGTGGTGGCGGGAATGGATGTGGTGAAGAAAATCCTCGCGGTGCCCACCTGCTGCGGCTCGGGGCCAATGCGCGGGCAGATGATCGTCAAGCCGATCAGGATTTTGCGCGCTCGTCGCCTCGATGGCAGGCCGACCCCTTCGCGCGCACCCAAGCCCTGGCTGCTGGGGCTTAAACGGACAGCAAAATAGACAGATTCACGCAAAGCGCGCCTGATCACGCGGCCATCTGCGATCAGATGCTGGTGGCACGCGCATTGTCACGGATTTCCAGGCCTTCTCATGGAAAAAGAAGGCTACTGCATTAATCATCGGTTCGATAAGCGCGATGCCGCCCGCCAAGGCGAGGGACCCGGTCATGACATAAGCGACGGTGAAGCCGACGGTCAGATGGATCGTCAAATACGTGGCAGTCTTGATGAGGTCGAGCGACATGGGTATCTCCTGAGCGGACCTGCAAATAAGAACCATTCGCAAACTTTGCTAATGGCATTTTTTGCTGGTTCTGATCGGCTCTGACGATCACTGTCGCGGGGCAGGAGGTATGGCATGGCAGGACGGATCAGGACAGGGATTGGCGGATGGGTCTATGAGCCGTGGCGCGGCAGCTTCTATCCGCCGGGCCTGCGTCAGAAGGATGAACTGGCTTATGTCGGCGAGCATCTGACCGCCACCGAGGTGAACGCGACCTATTACAGCAGCCAGAAGCCCGCGACCTTTGCCAACTGGGCCAAGGCGGTGCCCGATGGGTTTCAGTTTGCGGTGAAAGCCTCGCGTTACTGCACGAACCGCAAGATCCTGGCCGAGGCAGGCGAATCGATCGCGAAATTTACCGGGCAGGGGATAGCAGAACTGGGCGACAGGCTGGGGCCGATCCTGTGGCAATTCATGCCCACCAAACGGTTCGATCCCGATGATTTTAGCGCATTCCTGAAATTGCTGCCTGATGCTGTGGATGGCGTGCGGCTTCGGCATGCGCTGGAGGTACGGCATGAGAGTTTCGATGATCCAGCCTTTCTCGACATGGCGAAGGCGGCCGGGGCAGCGGTGGTGCTGGCGGATCATGAGGACTATCCCGCAATCGCCGGCCATGACGCCGGCTTTGCGTATCTGCGGCTGATGCAGTCGAGGGCGGACGAGCCAACCGGCTATGCCCCTGCCGATATCGATCGATGGGCCAGACGTGCAGAAAGGCTGGCCGAAACCGGCGATGTCTATGGCTTTTTCATCAGTGGCGCGAAGGAGCGCAACCCGGCCGCCGCACAGGCGATGATCGCGGCGCTCGCCTGACCGACACCATTGCGTTTGTTGCAATCGGAAAGTCAGGCTTTGCGATTGTTACAATGATATGACGGGCCTAATTGCTCCCTACACATGCAGGGACCACCGTCCTTCGCAACAATGGAGTCAATAATGCGTCAGATCTTTCAAGGAGCCGTCCTCGCTGCTGCCGTTGGCGTGCAGATGGTGACATTTTATTCGGTACTTTATGCCTGACAGCGGCGTTGCCGCATCGGCATTTGGGCTCGCCCAGAACCGAAAAAGGCCGCTATCCGATTAATCGGGGCGGCCTTTTTAGTATTTGATCGGTTTCCAGAACTGTGGGCGTCACCCTTCTGCCAGCCATCCGGCCAGCAGATAGGCGGCGACGCCAATCGGTCCCAATGCGCACAGCGTCAATAGCACCAGGGCGACGCGGATGAGCGTGACGTCGATGCCCGTGCGATTGGAAAGCCCAGCGCAAACGCCCATGATCTTGCCATGGCGGCGGTCGAGGGTGAAATTGCTGTTCATGACGTTGGCCTTCTGTTGTCTCAAGTTTGGGGATAGCGGGTGCGGAGATCAGGCGATCGGCGCGACCGGAACCGCTGCGCCGACGAACAGGCTGGCGACGACAACGGCGCCGAAGAAGGCGACGGCGGCGTTCTGGATCTTGGCAATGAACATGATAATAACTCCCTGCTTGGCTGGCCGGATCATCCGGCCTTGATGTCGAACTCATTTGCAGAGGGCGTGCCAATTTCAGTTATGAACGCAAAACCGCCATTTCCGTCGCTGCCATGCGTTGGTTTCGTTGGAAAAGTGGCTGGCCATTGGCGATTTATGCAAAGACTTGGTAAATTTCGCGACCATATGCCGTGACTGCTGCATTTCTGTTCGTCTACGGCACGCTGCGCTCAGATCATGCGGGACCGGTGGCGGATCGCCTGCGTCGTGAGGGGAGGTTGATCGGCCCCGCTACGACCGCCGGCGTCTTGTACCGGATCAGTGACTACTATCCCGGTCTGGTGCCGGGGGGAAATGCCAAGGTCGTTGGCGACCTCTACGCGCTCGGCGATCCTCAATCCACGCTTGCGTGGCTGGACGACTATGAAGAATGCAGCCCCGCTTTTCCCCGGCCCTGGGAATATCGCCGCGCCTTGATCCCGGCTGCCGGGCCCCAGGCGCAGGTCGATGCATGGACCTATATCTATGCGCGCGACGTCACATCCTTGGAACGAATCGAGGGCGGCGATTTCCTGACCCCTCGATAACCGGCCCGGAACCGCCTGTCCCGCCTGCGCTTTCCCCTGGCATCAGGTTGGTTCAAGGAGTTGCCTGCATGGACGGAGCCGCAATCGCGGGATTTTGGGGACTGGTCGGCGGATCGGCATTGCTGATCGGTGCGGCGATCGCCTATTTCGCACGCCTGCCGCAAAGGCTGATCGCTGCGATCATGGCCGCAGGGTCAGGCGTACTGATTTCCGCGGTCGCCTTTGACTTAATGGATGAAGCCTATCGGCGCGGCGGGTTCGATTCGACCGCGATCGGTTTTTTCGGCGGTGCACTGGTCTACACGGGCGCGAACATCCTGGTATCGCGCGCGGGCGCAAAGCATCGCAAACGGTCCGGCTCGAACCCGAAGCAGAGCCAGGCGACAGCGCAGGAAGGATCGGGCCTGTCGATTGCCGTGGGGGCTTTGCTCGATGGTATTCCCGAATCGGTGGTAATCGGCGTCAGCTTGCTGGAAGGGTCAGGCGTCAGCCTGGTGACGGTGGCGGCGGTGTTCCTGTCCAATGTGCCCGAAGGTCTGTCGAGTGCGGCGGGCATGAAGAAAGCAGGCCGCAGCGCAATCTATATCTTTGGCGTGTGGGGCGCGATCGCGATGGCGTCAGGGCTGGCGGCGGCGCTTGGCTATGCCGTCATGGCAGGCGCCAGCCCGGACATCATCGCTGCGACCACGGCCGTCGCAGCCGGCGCGATCCTGGCAATGCTGGTCGATACGATGATCCCGGAAGCGACCGAAGAGGCGCATGAATTTTCCGGGCTTATCGCCGTCGCAGGATTTTTGCTGGCCTTCATCCTCAGCAAGCTGGAGGGATGAACGCCAGCAGTCGCCTTATTTGGCCTGCATGGACCGGACGGCGTCCAGCGTGCTCTTCACATGATTGGCATAGTTCATTTCGCTGTGAACGAACGCGATCCGCCCTGAAGGAGCAATGACGTAGGAGGTCCGGTCGGTCATGCCCGGCCGCATCTTGAGGCCAACATCATAGCCGGAAATGATGGTCGATCCGGCCGATGCGACCGGGAACTTGCCCGCGCATTCCTTGGTCGAAAAGGACACAAGATCGTCGACCGGATCGGCCGACATGCCGATGACAGTGGCGCCCGCCGCCTTGAACTTGTCGATATTCTCGGCGAATTCGCGCGCTTCGGCCGAGCAGCCGGGGGTGAAGGCCTTGGGGAAGAAATAGAGCACTACCGGCCCACGCTTGAGCTGATGCGATAGGGTCAGCGTAAAGGTCTTGCCGGCGAGCGCGCCGCGGGTCGTGAAGTCCGGCGCTTTCGCACCCACTGCAAGCGCCGCCATGGCGTTTCCAGCAGGGAGCAAAGCGGCTGTGGCAGCGAGCATCAGGGACAGGCGCTTCATCGACATATTCCTCGTTCAATTTGGGCTCGGTTTCAGGGACGCGGTTCCCGCAGCAGGACGACAGGTCTTGGGATCGTGCACGCAGCCAAACCGGCCGTCCGCAGCGTCATCGCATCGCGCTTTGGTGATGGTCGCGATTTGGGCCGAGCGCAAGCTGTCCGGGTGAGAAACGAGATCGGCCACGCAAAAATTCCGCAAGAATGCCCGTCGGGCGGGACATGGTTGCTAATCTGCCGGAATGGAAGGCAGGTAACGGGCCTGCTTCCCGCCAACTGTTCCCGCCGACTGGCGCGGGAACAAGGCGCAGGCGATCCGGGTTATTTTGTCCATGCGCGTGACATCGCTCCCCCTGCCCGTCGTCCTGATGCCGATTATCCTTCTGGGCGCCTGTGGGCAGCAGAATGGCAATGAGGCCGGGCAACCGGGGGTCATGACCAATATCATGGACCAGGCCCTGCCCGACACGGATGAGCCCGCCCCGCCCGCCAACGCGATCGTCCCCGTCGAGCCAGCCCCCACCATCGAAACGCCTGAACCGACCGCGTCATCGGCGGGGCCGATCCCCGCCAGCGTTCAGGGGCGCTGGGCGGGCACGCAGGCCCGCTGCGGCGACCGGTCGGATGCGATGGAACTGACGGTCGAGCCGGACCAGCTTATTTTCCATGAAAGCGTTGGCGTCGTGCAGTCGGTCAACCAGCAGGCCGATGGCAGGCTTCAGGTGCAGGCCGCCTTTACAGGTGAGGGCGAAAGCTGGACGCGCACCCTTAGTTTCAGGCCATCGGCCGATGGCGCGCGGCTCACCATCGTCACTGATGGGACGGCAGTGACGCGCAAGCGCTGCTGACGAAGCGCGCTTCCTTCCTACTCCAGTCCTCGCTACAGCGACGCGATGATCGGCCGCCTGACCCTGAGCGACTTTCGCAATCATGCGGACGCGCTGATCCTGCCCGATCACGCCTTCGTGCTGCTGACCGGCGACAATGGCGCGGGCAAGACCAACATATTGGAAGCCGTGTCGATGTTGGCGCCTGGCCGGGGCCTGCGCGGCGCGGCGTTGGGCGCGATGGCGCGGCAGGAGGGGGCGGGGGGCTTTGGCATCGCTGCGGAAGTCGATGGGGTCGTGCTGGGCACTGGCGTCGCGGCAAGCGCGCCGGAACGCCGGCAGGTGCGGATCGGCGGCGTCGGGTCGTCCGCCAATGCGCTGGCCGATCATCTCGCGATCACATGGCTGACACCGGCAATGGACCGGCTGTTCCTGGACAGTCCGGGCGGAAGGCGGCGCTTTCTCGACCGGCTGACACTTGCGCTGCATCCAGGCCATGCCGCGCATAGCGCGCGCTACGACGCGGCAATGCGCGCGCGCAACCGGTTGCTCGGCGATTTGCGCACGGCCGATCCGGCCTGGCTATCCGCGTTGGAGGCGCAGATGGACGACCATGGTCTGGTCCTGAGCGCGGCGCGGGCGGACCTTGTCGCGCGCCTCAATGATATATTGGCGCGGCAGCCGGACGCACCCTTTGCGCGGCCGATGATCGCCATTGAGGAGGCGGAGCCGCAAGGAGAGGAGCCGCTGGCGATGCGCCTGGCGCGACAGCGGCGCCGCGACGCAGCCGCCGGGCGCAGCCTGTCCGGGCCGCATCGCCACGACCTGGCCGTGACGCATGTGGCCAAGGGGCAGGCGGCGGCGTTGTGTTCGACTGGGGAGCAAAAAGCGCTGCTCCTGTCGATTCTGCTCGCCCATGCCGCTTTGGTCGCCGACGAACGCGGACAGCCCCCGGTGCTGTTGCTTGACGAAGTGGCGGCGCATCTCGATCCGCTCCGTCGCGCGGCGCTGTTCGACCGGCTGGCGGAAACCGGTGGGCAGATATGGATGACGGGCACGGAGCCAAGCCTGTTCAGCGACTTGACGGCCGCAACGCGACTGACCGTAACAGCCGGTCATGTCTTTCGTTCCACAACATAACGCATCGACAAAACGATTCGTCGCCAGCGACTTTTCAAGCCCGGCGGCGTCTGCCCTAAAGCGGCCATCGGGGTTCAAGCCTAAGCAAAAAGTCGGGGTCGCAATCACATGTTGGCTGGTTTTCGCGCGTTTTTCGCGGCGTCTATTCTTGCGCTTTCGACATTGGCTTCCGTCCCTGCCGCTGCTGGCACGCTGCAATGCGCGCCCTTCGCCCGCCAGGTTTCCGGTATCGACATTCATGGCAACGCCAATACCTGGTGGGGCCAGGCCGAAGGCCGCTACGCGCGTGGGCACGAACCGCGCGTCGGCGCCGTGCTGGCCTTTTCTTCCAGCCGTTCGATGCCGGTCGGCCATGTCGCAATGGTCAGCAAAGTGGTCGGGGATCGCGAAGTGTTGCTGACCCATGCCAACTGGTCTTATCGCGGTGGCATCGAACGCGATGTGCGCGCCATCGACGTGTCGCCCAATAATGACTGGACCGACGTGCGCGTCTGGTATGGCCCGATCGGCGGCCTTGGCACGCGCTCCAACCCGGCGCGCGGCTTCATCTACGCTCAAGCGCCTGAGACGATCGACCAGCCGGTGCAGATCGCGTCGGCTGATACGACCGGTGGCGCGGCGGTCCGCTCTGCTTTCTGAGCCTTTAACCTTTTGCCAACCGACGTGCGCATAGGGTCGATCCCGGTGGGGCGATTCTAGACGTTTCGGGATCGCAAATGATTCGAAAGATGGTCTGGACAGCCGCGCTGTTGCTGTCCGGGATGACGGGCGCGCAAGCATGGGGCGCGTCGGTGCTGCAATGCGTGCCCTATGCGCGCACGGTATCGGGCGTCGATCTTTATGGCGATGCGCTCAACTGGTGGGATCAGGCCGATGGCCGGTTCAAGCGCGGGCATGCGCCTAAAAAGGGCGCGGTACTGGCGTTCCGGGCGTTCGGCCCAATGGCGCTGGGGCATGTCGCGGTGGTAAGCCGCGTGCTGGACGATCGCCGAATCCTCATTCGCCATGCCAACTGGTCCGTGCCCGGCGCGATCGAGGAGGATGTGCTGGCGATCGACGTTTCGGACCAAGGGGACTGGAGTCAGGTGCGGGTATGGCACAGCCCGACCGGGCAAATGGGCGCGCGCACCAATCCGACCTTCGGTTTCATCTATCCGTCCAAGGCCAAGCTGCACGATTTCACGCCTGATCCTGCATTGGGCGCAAGCATCCGCTTCGCCAGGGTGGACGCCGATCGCTGGGATCGCGAAGGAGCCCCTGTCCGCGCGGTCCGGACTGCGCAGGCTATAGTCGAAGCCAAGGCGGAACGGCGCGGTCGTGCGCCACATCTGCGCACCGATCCGGCGATCCTGCAATTTGCTGACAATGCGCCGGTAGAGCGGAGTCTGAGCGCCATCATCGCGGACGTGAAGCGTGAGACGATGCTGAACTGATCGCAAAAAGGGGCGCCTGATCGCGGCGCCCCTTTGCCCTTATTCGCCGTCCGATGCCTTTTCGTCGGCAGCGCCCTCGGCCGGATTTTCGAACCAGGCCTCGACCTCGCCATTCAGCTTGATCGTCAGCGGATTACCGTGACGATCGCGGGTCTTGCCGGCGGCGACGCGGATCCAGCCTTCCGACACGCAATATTCCTCGACATCTTTGCGCTCACGGCCCTTGAAGCGGATGCCGATGCCGCGCTGGAGCACATCCATGTCGAAATGGGGGCTCTTGGGATTGGTGGACAGATGATCGGGGGGCGTATCGCTCATGATGGAAATCCTTGCAAAGTTGCGCAGCGCCTAGCGCCTGGCCTGCGCGCTCGTCAACCGCCCGCCGGCGCGTCCACATTGCAGAAGATGCGGCGGATGACGCCCTGATCCAGCCAGGCGACAAAACGACGGCTGGCGTCGGCGACATTCTCGATCGGATAGGCGACGGGCCGTTCGTCGATCAGCCGACTGGCGACAGCGAGCCGGACGACTGCATCGGGGGCTGTCGTCAATATCCGGCCGCGCCGATCGGTGGCGGCGCTGTTGACGCCGATGACATGGCCATCTTCGGACAGGACAGGGCCGCCGCTGATGCCCGAAAGCGTGCCATCGCCAGCGGGCAGGCGAGTGCGTTCGGCCCAGGCGAGGATCGGCTGCGCGGTTTCGCTAAGGCCGCGCCGGGCGCTGGCCGATCCGATCAGTTCAGATACGACCAGGGTAGGTTCGCCGGCCGGAAAGCCCATATGATAGCCCGGAGTCCCCGGCTGCGGCACATGATCGGACAGGGGGAGTGCGTCGGGGCTGGTGAGATTGGCCTGCACTACGGCCGCATCGCCCTCCCGGCTTTCCAGCACGCGAGCGACGGGCCGGGCGAAGCGGCCATCCTCCAGTCCGACGCGGGTGCAGCCATGGGTAACATGCTCGGCGGTCAACCACGCGCCATCCCGATCGACCGCAAAGGCGGTGCCCATGGAATCGGCGGGTCCGCCAGGGCGATCCTCGATCACAAACTGTTCGTCGCCCCATTGCGGCATGGGTCGGCGCGGGCTGCGCGGATCGAATTGCTCGACTTGGAGCGGCGGGATGACGGCTTGCTGCGCGCCCCAGGCTACGATCAGAAGCACCGCACCCAGAGCGAAGGGCAGGCAGCCACAACCCTGCTTGCCCGCCATACGCTCTTAGCCCGCCACCGCAGCAGCGGTCAGACAGGCCACCGCCGCCTTCATCATCGCCAGGAAGATCGCCGCCGACCGCTCATTCGCCTCGATCCGAGCGGATAAGGTGCCGATGAGAAAGTCGACGAGTCGAAAGGCGATCAGTTGCAGAACCAGCGTCACACTGCCCCAGATTATTACGTCCCAGACATTGACCGATCCGGCCAGGCAGAAACCCAGTGGCACGGCAAGGCCAATCGCCGCGCCGCCTAATGAAATGGCAGCCGATTCATTGCCGGCGCGGATCAGCGCGAATTCGTCATGCGGCGTGATCCACAGATATAAAGCAAGCGCGGCCAGCCACACCAGGGTCGCGCTGCCCAGATGCAGCAACAGGATCGGCAGGCCCGCTAGCAGGCTCTGGATGACGGGCATGGGATCGCTCATGCCCCAGCCATGCCGCAACCTGCCCGTTCGATCAACCGGGCAGGGCGCGGCGCAGCCTTATCGGATCAGCGACAGATGCGCACCCTTACGTCGCGGTGCCGCCAGCGATCATAACGCCATTGCGTCCAGCAGCGCGGGCGATAGCGATAATGGGACCGATAATATCCGCCATGGCGCCGCCAGTCACGGCGGTTGCCGCGCCAATGCCGACGGTCGCTCCAACGCCGATTATCCCAGCGATGATCGCGCCCGTCGCGCCAGCCTGCATTGTGATATTGTGCCTGCGCGGGCGTTGCAGCCGCACCCACGCCAGCGACGGCAAGGCTGAATGCTGCGGCCGCTTTCCAGATCAGGGTCATATAGTCTCTCCTCTCTCCGGTCGCCTGTCGGGGCGAGCCATGAGAGGCACATTGGCGAACGCCAACTGAACCGAGCGGGAATAATGCTGTCAGCGAAGGTTCAGCGTCCGCGCAGGGCGCTTTCGGCCTCCTGCATATAATCGCGCGTGATCGGCAGCGCACGGCGGTCGCGGACATATTGGACCTGATAATTGACCATGCCGCCATGTTCGAACACGGTCGCCGCGCCGGCCAGATAGAAAGTCCACAGGCGAAAGAAGCGTTCGTCATACAGTGCGACGATGTCCGCCTTGTGCGCCATGGTGCGCTTGTACCATTCGCGGATGGTAAGGCCGTAATGCATCCGCAGCACCTCCACATCCGTCACCATCAGCCGGGTGCCTTCGCTGCCCTGGATCATTTCCGACAAGGCGGGGATATAGCCGCCGGGGAAGATATATTTCTGCGTGAATGCATCAGTGATGCCGGGTCCATCGACCCGCCCGATCGTGTGGATCAGCATGACGCCGTCGGGCGCGAGCAACTCCCGGCATTTGTTATAAAAGGTGCGGAAATGCGCGGTGCCGACATGCTCGAACATGCCGACTGACACGATGCGGTCGAACGGGCCGGTCATGTCGCGATAGTCGATCAATTCGAAGCGGACATGATCGGCGACGCCCGCATTCTGCGCTCGCTGACGCGCGACCTTGAGCTGCTCCTCCGACAGGGTGATGCCCGTCACGTCCACGCCGCAGGTGCGATGCAGATAGAGCGCCATGCCGCCCCAGCCGCAACCGATGTCGAGCACTTTCATCCCGGGTTTGAGGTGCAGCTTTGCAGCGATATGCGCCTTCTTGTCCTCCTGCGCCTGTTCCAGGCTGATCCCGGTTTCGTTGTCGGCATCGGGAAAATAGGCGCAGCTATATTGCCGGTCGCGGTCGAGAAACAGCGCGTAGAGCGCGCCGGACAGGTCATAATGATGGGCGACATTCGCCTTTGACCGCGATTTATGATTGGCGCGCCACAGTTTTTGCCGCACGGTCTTAAAGCTGCGGCTGATCCGGCTTTTCGCGTCGATCGATCGCCCGGCTTCCCATGGGTTATTGGCGCGGATCATGGATATGAACTCCATGATGCCGCCGCCTTCTATCCCGACACGGCCGTCGATCCAGGCTTCCGCCATGCCCAGGCGCGGATCTTTGACGATGTCGAAGGGGACACGGCTATCGTGAAAGCGCAGGGCCAGGTTGGGGAATTCCGGGTCGGCACGCCCCGCAGTGAAGCTGCCGCCCTTGGCATAATGAACCGTCAGTTGCCCACGCGTGACCAACCGTTTGAGAACGCGCTCGAATATCTTCATATTGTTCCATGTGTCATGTCGTTACGCAGGCGTCAAATACCGGCATACCAGTCATAGCCGGCATAGTCTTCCCAGAAGCCGCCCTTGCCGTGGCCGATGTTCGCGATGCTGTCCACCGCTTCGATCCGCATCAGATATTTTGCCTGCTTATAGCCCAGTTGCCGCTCCACCCGCAGGCGCAAAGGCGCACCATTGGCGACCGAAAGCGGCCGGTCGTTGAGCGCGAAGGCAAGGATGGTCTGCGGATGAAAAGCGTCGATGAGGTCGATGCTTTCATAATAGGATCGGCCGCCCCCCATATCGTCGGCGCAGTGAAAGACGATATAGCGCGCATCCTGCCGCAATCCGGCCGCATCGAGGATCGTGCGCAGCGGCACGCCGCGCCATTTGCCGATCGCGCTCCACCCTTCCACGCAATCGTGGCGGGTAATTTGTTCGCGGTGGGGCAGGGTGCGCAGTTGCGACAGTGAAAGCGATAGCGGTCGGGCGACCTTCCCATCGACGCGCAATCGCCAGTCGGCAAAGCCCGTGCGCCAGATCGCCTTGTATTCGGGCGTGTTCGGATTGGCGGTGCCATTGGCGCGAAAGACGGGCGAAATCTGGTCGGGGCGAAATTCCTGCGCCAGGGCATCGCGCGCCATCAAGCTGCGCTGTGCCCATTTGTGGAAACTCTCGGCGGAAAAGAGGGCATTTCGGACAGTCTCGTTCCGGGCGAGGCGATCGCAGCCCGTCAGCGCGGCGGTCGCACCCAGCAGCAGCGCGCGGCGGGCGATGATCATGGGCGTTCCTCCGGCACCTTGTAGCGCCCGGTGATCATGGATCGCACTTCGTTCACCGGCCCGGCCAGGAGGACCATCAGGATATGGACCAGAAAGAAGGCGACCAGCGCGAAGGCGGCGATGAAATGGATTGAGCGCGCCGATTGCCGCCCGCCGAACAGGTCCGCCAGCCAGGGCAAGGCGGCATTCATGCCTGGCGACATGGTTAGGCCGGTCAGGATGACAAGCGGCAGCGCCACGAAAATCACGCCGATATAGCTCGCTTTTTGCAGGACATTGTAGCGCAGCGCCGCCGTTCCCGTCGGGAAGCGCAGACGAGCATGATCCTTGATGTCCTGCCAGATATGGCGGGGCGCCAGTTCGTGGCGGCGAAAGGCAAGGTCGCGGCCGACATGCCTGTTGGTCAGGCTCCAGAGCATATAGGCGAGCAGCGCAAAGGCAAAAATCGGCGCGGCGGTCAGATGCCAATGGCGTGATAGCGCCAGATTATAGGTGGCCGGCAATGTCCACCAGCTGCCGAATCGGTCCAGCTCCAGCCAGGCCGGATCGAAATTCGCGCCATAAGCCCCCCAATAGAGGCGCGGGTGAGCATTGAAGATGCCAAGGCCGCTGGTGAACAGGATGTAGAGCAGCAGCGCGTTTAGCCAGTGCCACAGGCGGGTGGACAGGCGGTGGCGCTTGACGATTGGGTCGGCGCTGTCTGGCATCATATTCATGGCGGTCATTCTAGCGCACTTTCATGACAGGTCGACAGGGGTCGCACAGGGTTGGGTCCGGAAGGATGTCACCGTTTTGCAACACAGGGCCTGAAATTGATTGAAATAAATTCAGACCCTCTTTGCAACTGATTTCTGCGATCCTAGATGGGCGGTGCGCGATGATGATGCACAACGCGCTCCATTCTCTCTTTAGATGGAGAGAATAGAAGCAGGAGTGACCATAGGTAAAATGCCATGATCTCTTTGCATCGAACCTGAACGCCGGATGAATATCTAAGTCGCGGCGCTAAGAACAAAAACGAGGACTTTATGAAGACTGTGATTTTCGCAGCGATTGCTGCTGCCACCGCTGTTTCTGCGCCTGCTTTCGCTCAGGACGCTGCGCCCTTCACTGGGCCGCGCGCCGGCGTCACCATGGGTTATGACAAGATCGGCGGCGAAGATGGCTTCGCCTATGGCGTGACCGCCGGCTATGATCTGGCGCTTGCCCCCCGCATCGTCGGCGGCGTGGAGGTCAGCCTGGGCGACACCACGGTCGACGACAGCGGCCTTGACGTCAGCCGTGACATCGCCGCGTCGCTGCGCGCCGGCTATGTCGTGACCCCGCGCGTCCTCGCCTTCGGCAAGGTCGGCTATGCCTCGACCCGCTTCGAATTCGATGGCGACGGCGCAGGCCTGGAAGGCGTGCGCTATGGCGGCGGCCTGGAGTTCGCCGCGACGCCGAACACCTATATCTCGGCCGAATATCAGCGCACCGAATATGAACAGAATGTCGGTGGCCGCGACGCCGCCATGGTCGGGGTGGGCTTCCGCTTCTGATCCACGTCGTTCTGATCGCTCTCTCACGATCAGATCAAGCGAAGGGCGGTCCCCAAGGGGGCCGCCCTTTTTCGTCAGTGATTCAGGCGGGCAGGGGCTTGATGTCCGGTTCCAGCCAGTCGCGCCGCGCCGCCGGCGTCATCAAAGCGCTGCGCGACCAATAGGCGAACAGCCAATCCTTGTCGCTTAGCGGCGACGCCTTGAGCGCGGCAAAAGCCACCGAAGGGGCGACATCGTCAGGCAGATTCGCCAGCAGCCGCCGCGCCAGGCGCAAGGATGCCTGCGTGATCGTCTCATGATAGCCGCTATTGTCATCGTTCACCCCGCCAACGCTTTCATTATAGCGTCGGATCATGGCGGCCATGTCGCGTTCGGGCCGCAGGTCCGGTCGTTTCAGCATGAGCCAGAGCGCGGTCGCGAAATGCGCGTCATGCGTCCAATCGGCCTTGGGCAAGGTGCGGGCGATGAAGGCGTCCGCGATTGCCCTTATGTCCTCGTCCGTCATCCTCATCCCTCCTAAACTGAAAAACCCCGCCGGGTGAGGGCGGGGTTCTGATTGCGCTTTGACGCGCAGCCTGTCAGCCCCGGGTCATCCCAGCGCGGCTTGCTTCTCTTCGGCGAGGCGGCGCATCTCTGCCTTGCTCTTTTTCTCGCTGGCGCTTTTCAACTGGCCGCATGCCGCCATGATGTCGCGCCCGCGCGGGGTGCGGACCGGCGCGCTGATGCCGCCTTCGAAGACGATGTCGGAAAAGCGCCTGATCCGTTCGGGCGTGGAACATTCATAATCGGTGCCTGGCCAGGGATTGAACGGGATCAGGTTGACCTTCGCCGGCAGCTTATAGTGCCGCAGCAGCCGCACCAGTTCGCGGGCGTCCGCGTCGCTGTCATTCTTGTCCTTGATCATCACATATTCAAAAGTGATCCGGCGGGCATTATTCGCGCCGGGATAGGCGGCGCAGGCGGCCAGCAGCTCCTCAATCCCGAATTTCCGGTTGAGCGGCACCAGTTCGTCACGCACATCCTTGGTCACGCCATGGAGCGAGACGGCAAGGTTGACGCCGATTTCCTCACCCGCGCGCGCCATCATCGGGATGACGCCGCTGGTCGACAGGGTGATGCGCCGCTTGCTGAGGGCAAGGCCATCGCCATCCATCACGACCTTCAGCGCATCGCGGACATGGTCGAAATTATAGAGCGGTTCGCCCATGCCCATCATCACGATGTTGGTCAGCATCCGCCCATCGGACGTATAGTGTGACGCCTCGTCGCCTTCATCGTCATCATTCGCCGATGCCATGCTGCCCTTGGGCCATTCACCCAGTGCGTCGCGGGCCAGCATGACCTGCCCGACGATCTCGCCCGGCGTCAGGTTGCGCACCAGCCGCATCGTGCCGGTGTGGCAGAAGGAACAGTTCAAGGTGCAGCCGACCTGACTCGAGACGCACAGCGTGCCCCGGTCTGCATCAGGGATGAAGACCATTTCATAATCCTGACCGTCATCGGATCGCAGCAGCCATTTACGGGTACCGTCGCTCGACACCTGCGCTTCGACCACCTGGGGGCGCCCAACCACGAATCGCTCCGCCATCCAGCCGCGCATCGGCTTGGCAAGGTCCGTCATGGCGTCGAAATCGGTTTCGCCACGATGATAGAGCCAATGGAAAATCTGCTTGGAGCGCAGCTTTGCCGCCTTGGCGTCCAGCCCCGCTTCCTCGAACACGCTTTTGATCTGCGCGCGGGACAGGCCCATCAGGTCGACGCGCCCATCCTCTCGCGGCGTCACGGCGCGCGGCACGGGCACAGGATCAATAGCGCCGGGAATCGGCATCAGGGGGCTGGCGGATGTCTGCATGGCCGCGCCATAGCGGAATTTTCGGGCAAATGTAAGGCGGAGCCGGGCTTAGCGCAGGCGCGCGCAGCCCAGCGCGGCGGCGTCGATCGCCGTGGCCGCGCCGCGCAGGGCGTAGCTGTCGGCAAAGGCGCGGCCGTCCGCGCCAACGCTGGACACGCTCATGCTGGTGGCCGAACGCATGGCGGCGATGATCTGCGCATCGGCGCGGGCGTCCGTGGCCCAGGCGTCGACCTGCCCCGCCACCAATGTGAAGCGGCGCTCGCCCACGCTCAGACGAACCGGGGCGTCGGGTGAGCGGGCGCGGCTGAGGCGAAAATGGATCTGTCCGCGCACATGGTCGCGCGGCCAGTTGCCTACGGCGGCAAAGCCCCGCGGCGCGCGGCCGCGCCGGACCTGCGGCTGGGCAATGGCATAGCAGCGCGGCGCTGATTGTCCTGCCGCAGGATCGCGAAATGCCCCCCAGCTTTCGAAAATGCCCAGTGAATCGCGCGCGATGGCGGGCGGCGGCGCGAGCAGCAGCGGGACAAGGCAGGCGAGGGCACGGCGCATTGCCAGGGCAAAGCGCAAGCCGCCCTCATTTGCAACCCCATCCGTAATGAAAGGGCGATGCCACGCTTGCAGGGACGACAACAGTGGTTATGAAGAAGCATCCATCAGTGTCGCCGGGATTCGACCGAACCCCCGGCTCTCGGCTTAAAAAGAACGGACAGAACAGGGACATGAAGGCC
The DNA here is from genome assembly GCF_000153545.1 of Sphingomonas sp. SKA58. Taxonomy (NCBI): domain Bacteria; kingdom Pseudomonadati; phylum Pseudomonadota; class Alphaproteobacteria; order Sphingomonadales; family Sphingomonadaceae; genus Sphingomonas; species Sphingomonas sp. SKA58. The sequence goes on along the minus strand of NZ_CH959307.1, from coordinate 488,901 downwards.
ACCATCGAACGCGCAACGCTCCTCAAGAGCCTGAGCCACGTCCAGTCGGTGGTCGAGCGGCGCAATACCATTCCCATCCTGTCCAACGTGCTGATCGAGGCATCGGCCGACGGCGCGATCAAGCTAATGGCGACCGACCTTGACCTTCAGGTGGTCGAAAGCATCTCCGCACAGGTGGAGCAGCCCGGCGCGACGACCATTTCCGCCCACACCTTGTTCGATATCGCGCGCAAGCTGCCCGAAGGCAGCCAGGTGTCGTTGCAGGCCGCCGACGGCAAGATGCTGATCCAGGCGGGGCGCGCGCGCTTCAACCTGTCGACGCTGCCGCGCGACGATTTTCCCGTGATTGCCGAGGGCGACCTGCCGACGCAGTTCGAACTGCCGGCCGAAACATTGAAGCAGATCATCGACAAGACGCGCTTTGCAATTTCGACCGAGGAAACACGCTATTATCTGAACGGCATCTATTTTCATGTGTCGGAGGAGGGGCAGCCCGTGCTGAAAGCCGCGGCGACCGACGGCCATCGTCTGGCCCGCGTCACCGTGCCGCGGCCCGATGGCGCTGACGGCATGCCCGGCATCATCGTTCCGCGCAAATGCATCGGCGAATTGCGCAAGCTGCTCGATGAAGTGGAAGGATCGGTCCAGATCAGCCTGTCGGCCAGCAAGATCCGCTTTGGCCTGGGCAGTGCGATCCTGACCAGCAAGCTGATCGACGGCACATTCCCCGATTACAGCCGCGTCATCCCGACCGGTAACGACAAGCTGCTCAAGATCGACCCGCGCAGTTTCGAGGATGGCGTCGACCGCGTTGCGACCATCGCGACGGAAAAGACCCGCGCGGTCAAGATGACCCTGGACAAGGACCGTATCACCCTGTCGGTCACAAGTCCGGAAAATGGCACCGCGGCCGAAGAAGTGCCCGGCGCGTTCCAGGGCGAAGGCTTTGATATCGGATTCAACGCCCGCTATCTGCTCGACATCCTCGGCCAGATCGACAGCGACCTTGTTGAACTGCACCTGGCCGATGCCGCCGCGCCGACCTTGATCCGGGAAAATGACGCCAGCCCGGCGCTCTATGTGCTGATGCCCATGCGGGTGTGACAGGCAGGGGCGGAAAAGGGATGCCGCCCCATTGATTTACGGTCTGTAAGTAAGTCTCTGTCAATAGATCGCGATTAGAAGGCGCCTCATGTCTCTTAAGCGCGCGTCTTCTTCAGAGTTGTCACGACCTGCCACGTTGTTGATGGCGCTTGGCCTGACGCGAAGCGGCACAGATGTCGGTGCGACCTGGATTTGCGGCAGCTTTTTCCACATCGCGCGACTGTGGCCGCTGATCCTGCTGTCGAAAATGTGCGTCATTCTAATATTGGGGCTGCTCGTCTTCCGGCAGCAGGGCTGGTCGCAGTTCCTGTTGCTGGGGCTGATGTTCCTGGTGGATGGCATGTTGATGATCCTGCCGCGACAGGATCGGTTCCGCAGTTTGCTGCCCCATATCCAGACCTGGGCCATGTTGCCCATGCTGTTTCTGTCTGGCCTCAGTTACAGTGCCTGGATCGCCGGCGCGTTGGGATGGACCCAAACCGCTTCGCCGGCGCTGACGGCCCTGTCCCAACTGGTGGTGGCCTTGCTGGTGGCCTGTATCGTCGGGGACCGGCGCTTGCTGGGGATGAGCTATTTTCTAGGCCTGCTGATCGCGGCCTTCATTGGGAGCGCTGGGCTGATCCCGATCGGTCTGCTGTCCAGCGGTTTGCTTGTCATGGCGGTCGCCACCGTCAGGCAGGCTTCGGTCGATCGCGATCGCGCCATGGCGATGCATCGTCAGGACTTGCGCGCCCAGCGATCGGACCGACTGTTGCAGGAACATGAACGCAGCGGACGCGGCTGGTTCTGGGAAACCGACCGGCAGGGGAGCCTGACCTATATATCCGATACGCTGTGCGAGACGATGAACCTGCCGTGCGGCAGCCTCATCGGCCGGGTCTTTACCGACATATTGCGTCCGGGCGACCGGCAGGCGGGCGATGGCGAACGCACGCTGGGCTTCCACCTGTCCGCCCGCACCGGTTTTTCCGAAATCCCCGTCTGCGCGGCCTTGTCGAAGGAAGAGCGTTGGTGGTCGATCTCCGGCCAGCCGGTGTTCAACGAATATGGCCAGTTTCACGGTTTTCGTGGGTCGGGCACGGATCTCACCGAAATGCGACGCAGCCAGGCGGAAGTGACGCGACTGGCGCAATATGATTCGCTGACCGGCCTGGCCAACCGCATCCAGATGCTGCGTTCGCTGGAGCAGGCGGTGGCCGCACGCCATGGCCGACCGGGTGAATGCACGCTGATGATGCTCGACCTGGATCGGTTCAAGAGTGTCAATGATTCGCTGGGGCACCCGGCTGGCGATACGCTCTTGCGCCAGGTCAGCCAGCGGTTGCAGCGCGTTGTGGGGGAAAAGGGGCTGGTCGGGCGACAGGGCGGCGACGAGTTCAAGATATTGCTGCCGCGTCATCATGACAAAAGCAGCCTGGAACTCCTGGCCAAAGCCATTATCGCGACGGTCGCCGAACCCTATACTATCGAAGGGACATCGGTGGTCATTGGCGTTTCCATCGGCGTGTCCATGTCTCCCCAGGATGGCGTGACCGCCGAAGCGCTGATTCGCAACGCCGACCTGGCGCTATACGCTGCCAAGGGCGACGGGCGCGGCGTGCACCGTTTCTATGCGCCCGAAATGCATGCCGATGCCGAAGACCGGCGCAAGCTGGAGGAGGATTTGCGCCATGCGCTGGCCGCCGACGGCCTGCATCTGGTCTATCAGCCGGTCGTGTCGTCGCGTACCGAACAGATCACCGGTTACGAAGCGCTGCTGCGCTGGAACCACGCGACGCGAGGGCCGATTTCGCCGGCGCTCTTCATCCCGATCGCGGAGGATACCGGCCTGATCGGGCCGCTTGGCGAATGGGTGTTGCGCACCGCCTGCCTGGATGCGGCACAATGGCCTGAAGGCATCCGCGTCGCGGTAAATGTCTCCCCGACGCAGTTCGCCAATCCAGGTTTCCCCTCGACCGTGATGAACGCGCTGGCGGCCGCGCAGCTGGCGCCGGAACGACTGGAACTGGAAATCACCGAAAGCGTGTTCCTGAACGACGATTCGGACACAGATTCGATGTTCGCGCGCCTGAAATCGCTCGGCGTGCGGCTGGCGCTCGATGATTTCGGCACCGGCTATTCGTCACTGGGCTATTTGAAGAAAGCGCCGTTCGACAAGATCAAGATCGACCAAAGTTTCGTGCGCGGCGCCGCGATCAAGGGCAGCCGCAACAGTGCGATCATCAAGGCGATCGTCAGCCTGGCCGAGGCGCTGGACATGGACACGACGGCAGAGGGTGCGGAAACACAGGACGAACTGGCGCTGATCCGGCAATTGGGGTGCAGCCATATCCAAGGCTATATCTATGGCCGACCAATGCCGATGGAGGACGTGCTGATCGCCCATCGCGGCGGCGTCACGAATGCGGCCACGCCCAAGGGGTATCGGTCGAGCCGGCCCGAGCGCAAGACGATGCTGCGGACCGTGGCCGTGCGTCACGACGGGCATGTCTATACCGGCCGGGTGCGCAACATCTCCGAAACGGGAGCCCTGATCGAAGGGCTGTGGAATGTGCCAGTCGGCACCAGTTTTTCGGTCGAATTGTCCGATCGGCTGGTGGTGCAGGCGACCGCGCGCTGGTCCAAGGATGACCGGATGGGCGTCGTTTTCGATCGTTCGATCGACCTTGCATCCCTCCGGGCCCAGCCGCGCGCGCTGGCGTCCTGATCCTTTAGCTAGGCTTGAGTGGGGCGAGTGTGACGCCCTGCCAATCACCACCGGGGTGAGCCTCCCGGCCCATCGTCCAGTTGGTCTGCAAGCGAACCATGGGGTTGGGCGCGCACCAGATTTCGCCCGAATCGCTCAGGCCCGTCACCCAGATGAGATTATGCTCCTGGCCATAGTCGATGACGGCGAAGGCAAAGCCCTTCCCCTTGCCCTGGATATCGACGGGAAGGGGCGGGTCGAGTTGCGTGAAGGACATGGCGGACTCCGGCTGGGGGTGCGGCAATCAATGCCGGGCCAGGGCGCGAGTTCCTGCGATTAACAAGGATCAGTCACTTCCTTGCTCCCCACGCTCAGCGCGGGAAGCAAGGGCAGGATCATGCCTGTTCCAGCAACCCTTCGCGTTTGATCTTCTCCTGCCATACCAGCGGGGCGAGGCGGTGGACATTCTGCCCCTCGCTGTCGACCGCGACGGTGACGGGCATATCCTCGACCGTGAACTCGTAAATGGCTTCCATGCCAAGGTCTTCAAAGCCCACGACCTTCGCCTCCTTGATCGCGCGGGCGACCAGATAGGCCGCGCCGCCGACCGCCATCAGATAGGCGCTCTTGTGCGTCTTGATGCTCTCCGTCGCCGCCGGGCCGCGCTCGGCTTTGCCGACACAGGCGGCCAGGCCCTGTTCCAGCATCATGTCCATGAACTTGTCCATGCGCGTGGCGGTGGTGGGGCCGGCGGGGCCGACCACTTCGTCGCGCACCGGATCGACCGGGCCGACATAATAGATAACGCGGCCCTTGAAATCGACCGGCAGGCTCTCGCCCTTTTCCAGCATGTCGGCGATCCGCTTATGCGCCGCATCGCGGCCGGTCAGCATCTTGCCATTGAGCAGCAGCCGGTCGCCATGCTTCCAGCTCTGCACGATCTCCGGCGTCAGCGTGTCGAGGTCGACGCGGATCGCTTCCTTGCTCGGCTTCCAGTCCACCTGCGGCCATTCGCTCAGCTTGGGCGCTTCCAGATAGGCAGGGCCCGAGCCGTCGAGCGTGAAATGCGCGTGGCGCGTCGCGGCGCAATTGGGGATCATCGCGACCGGCTTGCCCGCCGCGTGGCAGGGGTAATCGTGGATCTTGACGTCGAGCACGGTGGACAGTCCGCCCAGCCCCTGCGCTCCGATGCCGAGCGCATTGACCTTGTCATACAGTTCGATCCGCAGCTCTTCGATCTTGTTCTGGGGCCCGCGCGCCTTGAGTTCTCCCATGTCGATCGGGTCCATCAGGCTTTCCTTGGCCAGCGCCACCGCTTTTTCTGCGGTGCCGCCAATGCCGATGCCCAGCATGCCGGGCGGGCACCAGCCCGCGCCCATCTGCGGGAGCATCTCCAGCACCCAATCGACGATGGAATCGCTGGGGTTCATCATCTTGAACTTGGTCTTGTTCTCCGACCCGCCACCCTTGGCCGCGACATCGACGATCACCTTGTTGCCCGGCACCATCTCGACATTGAGGACGCAGGGCGTGTTATCCTTCGTGTTCTGGCGCGAGAAAGCGGGGTCGCGCAGGATCGACGCGCGCAGGCGGTTTTCGGGGTTGAGGTAGGCACGGCGCACGCCTTCATCGACCACGTCCTGCATCGACCGGCTATTGTCGTCTAGGCGGCAGTCCATGCCCCATTTGATGAAGACATTGACGATGCCGGTGTCCTGGCAGATCGGTCGGTGGCCTTCGGCGCACATGCGGCTGTTTGTCAGGATCTGTGCGATCGCATCCTTCGCTGCCGGATTGGCTTCCGCTTCATAGGCGGTGCCCAGCGCGCGGATATAATCCATCGGATGATAATAGCTGATGAACTGGAGCGCGTCGGCGACGCTTTCGATGAGGTCGGCGGTCTTGATGAGCGTCATCTTACCCAAATCCCTATATCTGCCGCCCGCCCTGCACGGCGGGTCTTCGCATCGGCGGCTATACGCATTGGGAAGGGCAAGTCCAGCCAGCGCATCTTTGGCCGATCGCGGCGACTGGCGCGATAAGGGTGACGCGGCGATGCCAAGGTCATTTTTCCGTCATCAAAAAGTCATGGCATCAGCGGCGCGCGGCATTGCGTGGCAAGCCAAATTTATTTTCTTTTTTGCCATCGCCCCCTTGTCTTTTCGCGGGGCGTGGGAGGAGCGCGCGTCGCGGCCAGGGGCGGGGCGATGCAGGCGGTGGATCGACGCAGGGCCGATCCGCGCTGAGTCCCGGAACCGTCATTTACCCTCTTGCGCCTGAGAACGGCTGTGGCACTATCCCTTGTATCGGGTTAACGGGGGTTACCCAACAGATTGTGATCGCCCTCCTGGATGCCTATCTGGGAGGTGGGCCGTTTGAAGGCCTGGCGATCCGATAAGTTGGCCCATTTCCGTGCCCCTGTGGACCGGTCGATGCCGAGACGCGCTTTGCCGCAATCGCGCTTGACCGAATCGAACGAAACAGGAACATCGGGGACTCGCAGATGGATTTTCGCGATAGTGGACAGGCAGGGACAGGCGACGTGGCGACGGTAATGGACGAAGTTTTGGAGAAGAAGAGCGAAGCGGTGGCGACGTCAAATGAGGCGTCCGAGCCGCTGTCGTCTTCGACCGTATTGGCGCGCCGTTTTCCCGTCGTGACCGACGCATCGCGCGACGCGTTGCTGACGGAATTTGGCAAGGAGACGCTGAACGACCGCTATCTGCTGCCCGGCGAATCCTATCAGGATCTGTTCGCGCGCGTCGCCGCCGCTTATTCCGACGATGCGGACCACGCCCAGCGCGTCTATGATTATATCTCCAAGCTCTGGTTCATGCCCGCGACTCCCGTTCTGTCCAATGGCGGCACCGGGCGCGGCCTGCCGATCAGCTGCTATCTGAACTCGGTGGACGACAGCCTGGAGGGCATCGTCAACACCTGGAACGAGAATGTCTGGCTCGCTTCGCGTGGCGGCGGCATCGGCACCTATTGGGGCAATGTGCGCGGCATCGGCGAGCCGGTCGGTTTGAACGGCAAGACCAGCGGCATCATCCCGTTCGTGCGCGTCATGGACAGCCTGACGCTGGCGATCAGCCAAGGGTCGCTGCGCCGTGGGTCGGCCGCCTGCTATCTCGACATTTCGCACCCGGAGATCGAGGAGTTCCTCGAAATCCGCAAGACGAGCGGTGACTTCAACCGCAAGGCGCTCAATCTCCATCATGGCGTATTGCTGACCGATGAGTTCATGGAGGCGGTGCGCGATGGCGCCGACTTCAACCTGCGCAGCCCCAAGGACCAGTCGGTGCGCGGCACGGTGAATGCCCGCGCCCTGTTCCAGAAGCTGGTCGAAGTGCGCCTCGCCACCGGCGAGCCCTATATCGTTTTCAACGATACCGTGAACCGGATGATGCCCAAGCATCACCGCGAACTGGGGCTGAAGGTCTCGACCTCCAACCTCTGTTCGGAAATCACCCTGCCGACGGGTCGCGACCATCTCGGCAATGATCGCACGGCGGTCTGCTGCCTGTCCTCGATGAATCTGGAAACCTGGGACGAGTGGAAGGATCATCCGACCTTTGCCGAGGATATCATGCGTTTCCTCGACAATGTGTTGCAGGACTATATCGACCGTGCGCCGCCGGAAATGGCGCGCGCCAAATATAGTGCGATGCGTGAACGCTCGGTCGGGCTGGGGGTCATGGGTTTCCACAGCTTCCTCCAGGCGCGCAACATTCCGTTCGAAGGGGCGATGGCCAAGTCGTGGAACCTGCGCATCTTCAAGCAAATCAATGCCAAGGTGAACGAGGCGTCGATGCTGCTGGCGCAGGAGCGTGGGCCGTGCCCCGATGCAGCCGACCAAGGCGTGATGGAGCGTTTTTCCTGCAAGATGGCGATCGCGCCGACCGCGTCGATCAGCATCATCTGCGGCGGCGCGTCGGCCTGCATCGAGCCGATCCCGGCCAACATCTACACGCACAAGACGCTGTCGGGCAGCTTTGCCGTCAAGAATCCCTATCTCGAAAAGCTGCTCGTCGCCAAGGCGAAGGACAGCACGGCGGTCTGGAACTCCATCCTCGAACGCGGCGGCTCGGTCCAGCATCTCGACTTCCTGACTCAGGAAGAAAAGGACGTGTTCAAGACCAGTTTCGAGATCGACCAGCGCTGGCTGCTCGAACTCGCGGCCGACCGCACGCCCTATATCGATCAGGCGCAGTCACTCAATCTGTTCATCCCGGCGGATGTGGAAAAATGGGATCTGCTGATGCTCCATTTCCGCGCCTGGGAACTGGGCATCAAGTCGCTTTATTATCTACGGTCGAAGTCGGTGCAGCGCGCAGGCTTTGCCGGCGGCGTGGAAGCGGACAATACGATCGATGCGCCCCGGTTCGAAATCGCCGAGACGACGAATTATGACGAATGTCTCGCCTGTCAGTGATAGGGGAGCAAGCGGCGCAGCGGAGCGATCCGCCGCGCCGGCTGCCTCATTTTTCTTCTTCGAACGTCACCGCGACGTCGGCATTGGCGGACAGGCGCACCCGTCCGTCGCTCTCGACCTCCGCGATCAGGCCCTTTGAAATATAATGATGATGCCCTTCATGGCTTCCGGTAGCACCCTCGACCTGCGCCCCGCTGTCCTTCTTGGTCAGCTTGATGCGGTCGCCCTCGACATGGTCGACGGTGCCCACATGGACGCCGTCGGCGCCGATGACTTCTGCATGTTCCTTGATCTGGCTCAAATCGACCATCATTGCTCTCCTGTTGTTGAGGGGACGGCGCATCAACGTTCGTCGCTTGGCCCGGTTGCAATGATCCTCCCCTGATAACATATTCGCTCCGGAGTTACCCGAAATGCCCCTTCTCCAAGCCTCCAAGGTCTACAAGCCCTTCGAATATCCCTGGGCCTATGAATATTGGAAGCGCCAGCAGCAGCTGCACTGGCTACCCGAGGAAGTGCCTCTGGGTGAGGATTGCCGCGACTGGGCGCAGAAGCTCTCCGACCATGAGCGCAACCTGTTGACGCAGATCTTCCGCTTCTTCACCCAGGCCGATGTCGAGGTGCAGGATTGCTACCACGAAAAATATGGCCGCGTGTTCAAGCCGACCGAAGTAAAGATGATGCTGACCGCGTTCAGCAACATGGAAACGGTCCACATCGCCGCCTATTCGCACCTGCTCGACACGATCGGCATGCCCGAAAGCGAATATAGTGCCTTCATGCAATATAAGGAGATGAAGGACAAACACGACTATCTGCAACAGTTCGGCGTCGATACGGATGAAGACATTGCCAAGACGCTGGCGATGTTCGGCGGTTTTACCGAAGGCTTGCAGCTGTTCGCGTCTTTCGCGATGCTGATGAACTTCCCGCGCTTCAACAAGATGAAGGGCATGGGTCAGATCGTCAGCTGGTCGGTCCGCGATGAGACGCTCCATTGCGAAGGGATCGTGCGCCTGTTCCACGCTTTTGTGAAGGAACGCGATTGCCTGACCGCCAGCGTCAAGGACGACATCATGGACATGTGCCAGAAGACGGTCCGCATCGAGGACGCCTTCGTCGACCTGGTGTTCGAAATGGGGCCGGTGCCCGGCATGACGCCCAAGGACATCAAGAAATATGTCCGCTATATCGCCGACTGGCGGCTGGGGCAGTTGGGATTGAAGCCCATCTACATGATCGACGAGCACCCGCTGCCCTGGCTCACGCCGCTACTGAACGGCGTGGAGCATGCCAATTTCTTCGAAACCCGCTCGACCGAATATTCCAAGGCGGCAACGCGCGGCCAGTGGAACGATGTATGGGATGCGTTTGACCGTCGCCAGAAGGTCAAGGGCAGTGCTGCCGCCAACGCCGATGAGGAAGGCCCCGACATGTTCAAGGCCGCGGGCATCGCGGCCGAATAGGACGGCCCACGGCGACGGCGCGCGCGCCAGGCGCGCCCATGGCTAAAAGACAGGCGCGGGCCGCTATCCCTTTTCGGATGGCGGCCCATTCTTTTGTCGGGAAACAGGCGATCGTCCATCGCGTCCATCGCGTCCATGGGGCGGGGGCCAGGATGGCGCTATCCGCCTAGACCTGGTCGGCCTCTATCAGATGAAATCCTCCAATATGCTGGTCCCCAGCAAGATAAGGTTCAGCGCCGCCAGCATCGCGACATTCGATGGACGGTTCCTGACAAAAAATAGTGCGATCAGCAGCATGAAAAGCGCCATCGCGCCCAGGCCATAGATCAGAAAGCCGACCTCGCCCGCCGGCCCCGGCGGTGCTTGGGGCACCGGCCGCAATGCGTCCAGAATACTTGTGGCGATCATCGTGACGATATTGATGCTGAGCAGGCCGCCGATCACCATGTGCTTCTGGCGTTCGTACCACAGGTCGAAGTCCGGCCAGTCTTCCGGGTCGTCGGGAAAGATCAGCGACGCCACCAGATAATAGCCGCCGGTGATCGCCAGCACGATGGCGAGCGTCAGATAGCTCGCGTCCATCTGGTCGCGCGCCATGAAGGCCAAGCCCCAGAAGCTGGTGAGGTCCAGCATGACGAACAGGCCCAGCAGCGGCGTGAGCCAGCCGATCCGCGCTGGCCGCGCGCCCCGCTTCAACTTCAGAACACGCGCAAATCCGGCCAGCACTTCGCACAGGGCCAGACCCAGCAAGAGTCCGAATACCGCGAATACCAGATCGAAAGCCGACATCTGCCCCTTGCCCCTCCGTCCGTCGCACGTCCGCCAAGGACCGTCGTTTCTGCACATCGGATTGGAACCGGGCTGCGGTCAACAGGTTATTGGGTCAAACGCCTCTCGAACGGCGTTGCGAAGGAGAACATCATGATCCGTACCCTGATTTTCGGCGCCATTGCCGGCTATGTTGGCAAGAAGCTCTATGACGAAGGCAAGCTGACCGAGTTCAAGAATGATCTCAGCACCCGCTTTAGCGAAGCCAAGGTGAAGCTGGACGAACAGCGCGCGCAGAATGGCGCTGTCACGGACACTGCTCCCATGGTCAGCCCCACGACCAGCGCTGCGCGGCCGCTGCCTAACTAAGCGCCGCGTCATTTCCTTTCAAAGTTTCGTCTGCGTCCCTGCCCCCGAGGACGCAGACGGTCGCCGCCCGTCCGCTGCCGCACTCCCCCTCTCACGGCAGTGACGGGCGGCTTATTTTTTATTGAAATCCAGCCTAGTAGCGTCAAGCAACCATATCGTTTCTGCGGGGTTGGTCCGCCATAGGTTTAGGTAGAAGGAGACCAATATGCGCAAACCCATTCTTGCTATGGCGATGTTCGCCATGCTGCCGCTCGGTGCATGCGCCTCGGACAATTACGGTCGCGGCTACGGCTATGATCGACCCGGCAATTATAATGGCGGGCCGCGCCATCACCGCCGTCGTCTGGGTAACAATGACCAGATTTATCGCGATCGCGACGGCCGTTACTACTGCAAGCGGGATGACGGCACCACCGGCACCATCGTTGGCGCGCTCGCCGGCGGCGTGCTGGGCAATGTCATCGCTCCGGGCGGATCGAAGACATTGGGCACAATCCTGGGTGCTGGCGGCGGCGCGCTGGCTGGCCGCGCCATCGACAAGAACGACATCAACTGCGAATAATTAGATTATTCGCAAATGTCGTGAAAAGGGGCGCGGAGATCACGCGCGGCGCAGCCAGCCCCCAGGATTGTGC